>CAWDRQ010000047.1:0-10625 GCA_963804765.1 uncultured Acidimicrobiaceae bacterium | reverse complement strand
ACTGCCCATCCACCCACCGATCGATTGTGCGCTGTGCCTGGCCCGGGAGCGGCAGCCACTCTCACAGCGTGCAAGGATCACGGCGTGACCGATGCCGATGCCGATGCCGGGCCCCGTGTCGAGGTCATCTACCGGGTGGTAGCACAGGACACCGCTGCTTCTCTCGGCAGCGGTGATGTGCCCTCGCTCGCGACGCCACGCGCGCTCGCCATGCTGGAGGCGGCGACCGTGCGTGTCGTCGAGAGCCTGGTCGATCCAGGCCAGACGTCTGTCGGTGTCGAGGTACACCTCCAGCACCGGGTCGCGACCCCTGTTGGGCGCGACGTCCACGCCCGTGCGAGGCTCATCAGGACCGAAGGTCGCCGCCTGTACTTCGAGGTCGAGCTGACGGACACCGACCGCGTCGTGGCCTCGGGACAGGTCGTGCGCAGCCTCGTCGACCGGGCCCGATTCATCGCCGACTTGGACCAGAGCTGAGCCCGACCCGGTACCAGCCCACACCAACGATTGCTCAATCGCCCGGGACGGTGATGCCAAGGATGTACTACCCGTTTGACCCTGACACAAGAATGCTGTGTTCGAGATCGACGTCGGTGTTGCCACATGCTCATCGTCGAGTTGCCGGCTGATGTGGGGCGCGCGCGACCAAGCGTCGACGCGAGGAGATCAGCCGTCTGGACGTGGGCCAGAAGCGGGCTGCCGCTCACGACGACGATGATCGCCCCCGGTGAGGCTGCGACCCAGCCGGTCCGGCGGTCCGGCGGTCCGGCGGTCCGGCGGTCCGGCGGTCCGGCGAGATTGCCGCTGGCCACCATCTCGGTGACGATCCGGAGTCCGTCACGCGAGACGTCGTCAGACGCAGCGACTCCGTCGGCGCCAAGCGTGACTTCGTCGTGGGCTGTCGGAAACGCAAGGTTGGTGGTCCGCGGTCGTGCGGAAGCCGCCAATATTGTTAGTCAATATGCCTAAACTCGCAACTAAACCTTCGCCTTATCTGCTGACGTCCTCCTTCAACAGAATTCCGGCGGCTTTTGCGGCAACGGTACGCATCTGGGCCAGTAGATCTCGGACGCGTCGATCGTTGCCGATCCACTCCTGGTAGAGCGCGGCCTCTCGGGCGGTCAGTCGCCGGGTGACGGTCTTACCGTCTACTTTCGCGGTCCACTGCCAGTAGGGACCGTGCGGCGCAGGCGGGTCCGCGTTGCACCGGCAGCCTGGCGATGTGCAGCGCGTGTAACGGCGGGTCACGCTCCCCGACGCGATGAGCCCGACGTCGGCGATCTGCGCGGCCAACTCCCGGTACTGCCGTTCGTATCCCGCCAGCCGGTCGGCGGCGCTCATCTTGGCCATGTCGCTCCTCTTGCGCCGATGGAAGCATCCCTCGCCGAAGGACAGACAGTAAGCATACTGTCTGTTATGGGACGACACGCCGAGGAACGCACTGGAGAGCTGACCGCCTTCCGCCGGGGGTTGCATCAAAGCCTGACTCGCTGGGGCGACGCGCTCTTCGAGCTTTGCGACGCCGTCTTGTGCGGCGTGGGTCCCGTCTCCTCGGTCCCCTCGCTCAGCCTCGAGCCAGAGTTCTCCCGCAGCCACGGCAGCCTTTACAAGGCACTCGCCAAGGGTCGGATCAACAAGGACCGGCTGCGCAGGCTTCTTGTCGCCAACCGGCCAGTGGACTGGTCGGCGGTCTTTGCTGTCGATGCCTCTACCTGGGCGCGCTGTGACGCGGAGTGCAGTCCGGGCCGGGACTATTACTACTCAGCCTCTAAGCACTCCGCCGGCCAGCCGATCGTCGCAGGGTGGTCCTATCAGTGGATCTCCCAGTCGCGAGGCAACCAAAGGCGGGGAACGGTCTACGAGTGCCCGGAGTACGAGACCAGACTCCTCGGGGCCCAGTTCTGTGAGGACTGCCGGAGTTTCATGCGCAGGCTCGGGCCGGGCGGGAACTGCCCGTGCTGCGACGAACCCATTGCTTTCGAGGAGCTCGTCCATGGCTGAGCGCCGCGAGACCGCGGCCCGATTTCCGTCGCGAGGACCCGAGGCATATGATCAAAACGCTTAACCAACCAGTAGGACCATCAGCGAAAACCCACAATCAACGGGACATCGTCTGATTCAGGATGAGGACCGAGAGGAGATCAGATGCCGCACTACTACCTGGGCTGCCTGCATGAGCAGAATCCGCCCGACTTGCTGCTCAAGTGTGCGGTCGAAGGAGAGCGGGCCGGCTTCAGCGGCGTGGGATGCAGCGACCACTTCCAGCCGTGGTGGGAGCCGGGGCACGCCGGGCAGGCATTCGCCTGGATGGGCGCGGCGCTGCAAGCTACCGAGCGGGTAACCTTCGGCACTGCAGTGACCTCAGCTTTACACCGCTATCATCCGGCGCTCATCGCCCAAGTGTTTGCGACGCTCGAGGTCATGTACCCGGGCCGGGTCTTCCTCGGCATCGGCTCAGGTGAATCACTTAACGAATCACCGTTCGGCGGTGATTGGCCCACCCCGCGAGGCCGGCTGGAGGCGTTCGAGGAGGCGTTGCTGCTCATTCTCCAGCTCTTCGACGGCGAGCGCGTCGACCACTCTGGCCGCTTTTTCAGCACAAAAGGCGCGTACCTCCACACACGGCCCAAGAAGAGGCCACCCATCTACGTCGCAGCGTTCGGACCGCGTACCGCCCGACTCGCTGGACGCTACGCAGACGGCCTCTTGACCGTTGCCGATCCGGACGGGCTAGCGAAGGTCAAAGATGCTTGGCTCAGCGGCGCCGACGACGCAGGACGCGAACCCGGTGAGCTCGTGCTCCAGGTCGGATTCTCTTGGGCCCCCGACAACGACACGGCGCTTGAGCAGGCGCACGTCTTCAAGGGGGCGGGCCCGAAAGAGTTCTACTCGGAGGACTGGCACGACCCACAAACGATGTATCGACGTGGCATCGAGAAGATATCGGACGAGGAGTTCACGCGGATAAATATCGTCTCTGCTGATCCCACCGAGCACGTCGAGCGTCTGCGCGAGGTCGAGAAGCTCGGCGCGACGATCATCAGCTGCGCTAATTTTTCAGGACCCAACGTGCTTGAGGCCGTGCGGGTTTACGGCGAACAGGTTCTACCACGGCTATCTAAAAGCTGATCGAAAAAGGGGAGCACCTGACCGCCCCGTGCTCGCTCGAACCCGCCCACAAACTCCGCCTCTAGTCGTGTGGCTGAACGCCCTGGTCAGGCGACTTTGCGGGCTCTATGCGATCGAGTGGGGAGAGTTCGTTCGGATCCTCGGCGGATTTGGTCGTGACGGCCAGGTGACTCCACCGGCATGAAGCAGGCGGTAAGGATCGAAGCTGACGAAGCCATGGCCGTAGCTCTTGATCTTCTTCACGAGCAGGTTCATCGCCTCGGTCGGCCCGTTCGATCCCATCGTCGAGTGCACCTGATCCTCACGACGTAGCCGACCGCCAACGGGTGCGGGTGATCCACCCGTTTCACCCGTTGGCCGGCTAGGAGTTCGAGTTCGTCAAACGCCGCAAGAACTGGCGGGCTGATCGCGTCTACATCTACGACGCGGCAGATGAGCTGGTCTCCTTGCCCGCGGAATGGACGGATGTGGTGCCGGCGGACCCCTTCGTCGTTGTCTCAGCGGGGCGCTCGTCGTTCCGCATCGCCGATCTGCTCGAGCTGTCTGACCGGACTTCCTGAGCTTGTAGGCATTTCCCGGGATCCAAGAAGGCATTTGCGCAGCTCGCGGAGCTAGGGAGTGGCCAAAATCGCGGAACTCGGTAGGCACACGTATAGTGAACTTGAGCAGCACATTGTTATAAGATCGTAGGTGTGTACTTGCGAGAGACGAAGCGCCGCAACAAAGACGGCTCAACCGTCAGCTACCTACAGCTCGCCCACAACGAACGTCACCCCGTCACCGGCTCGCCGGTCGCCAGGGTGATCCACAATTTCGGCCGCGCTGATCAAGTCGACCGAGACGCCTTGGCTCGTCTCGTCTCGTCGATCTCGAGGTTCCTAGAGCCCACAGAGGCGATTGCCGCTGCCTCTGGCAGCGATGTCGAGGTGGTCGACTCGCGTCGCTTCGGAGGCGCCTTCGTGTTGCGCGCGCTGTAGCAACGCCTCGGCATCGCAGACGCGTTGCTACACATCGGTGAGGGACGACGCCTCGATGCCGACCTCGTCGAGCAGGTGCTGTTCGCCCTTGTCGCCAACCGCTGCTTAGAACCGGGTTCCAAGCTCGCAGCAACGCACTGGGCAAGAGAGCGGGTGGCGCTCGTCGGCTGCCCGTGCTTTGACGACGACGCCCCATATGCAGCGATGGACTTCCTCTTGGATGCACTGGGTGAGATAGCAAGGGGCATCTTCGACAAGACCGCGAACTTGTTGAACCTGTGCTGTGACGTGATCTTCGTCGACACCTCCTCGACCTACTTCGAGCGCGATGTCCCCGACTTCTTGGTCGAGCTCGGCACGGCCGAGGGAGAGAAGGAGGCGAGGAAACAGGCCGCAGAAGACAAGGGTCCGGCCGAGGCTGCGACACGCCGCTTCTCCAAACACTCGAAGGACCACCGTCCGGACCTCCCCCAAGTCGTGCTCGGCATGGCCGTCACCACAGAGGGGATCCCGATCCGCTGCTGGAGTTTCCCCGGGACGACGTCTGATGACCAGGCGATCATCAAGACGATCAAGGACGATCTCTCCGGCTGGATGCTCAACCGTGTCGTGTGGGTCTGTGACTCCGGCTTCAACTCCGGTGAGAACCGCGCCTATTTGCAACGAGGCGCCGGCCACTACATCGTCGCCGAGCGCGTCCGCTGCGGATCGAGACAAGCCAAGGCCGCACTGGCACGCGCCGGGCGCTATCACAGCGTCGTCGGCAACTTGGAGGTGAAGGAGGTCCGCCTCGGAGAGGGAGCACGATCCCAGCGCTTGGTCATCTGCCACAACCCCGAGGTCGCGGCGAGAGACCGCCACGTGCGCGAGAACCTCGTCTGTTACCTCGGGACGAAGATCGAAGGATCGGACGACTGGACCACACAGCGCCGCGACGAACTCGTCGGCGAGCTGCGCCAGACGCCAGCGCCGTATCGCCTCCTTCGCCGGACCAAGGGAGAAGGCCTGCTCCGCATCGACAAGGATCAGGTCGCGAACGAGGAACGCTTCGACGGGAAGTTCCTGCTCCGCACCTCCGACGACACGCTCAGCTCGAGCGAGATCGCACTTGCCTACAAGCAGCTCTATGAGGTCGAACGGGGTTGGCGAGACCTAAGGGGCTCGCTCGAGCTGCGACCGGTCTTCCACTATCGCGAGGACCGCATCCGCGCTCACGTCCAGCTGTGCTGGTTGGCGCTCTTGCTCATCCGCACGATCGAGCACACAACCCGGCGATACCTGGCGCAACGTGAGACACGAGCTCGAGCGGATGCACCTGGTCACCCTCGAGACCAAGGAAGGCCGCGTCGCCCAGCGCTCGATGACGACACCTCGTCAGCGAAACATCTTCGCGGCTCTGGAAATTGCAGAACCGGCACGCTTCTTTGACTTCGAACTCCCTGCGGAACCTGTCGCGTAGTCCCAGCTCACGGCTTCTTGTAGTAACACGACTGTCTCGGGGTCACACGCCGCCTCCTTGTTCAACCCTGCTTTCTGACCCTCATCGCCGCACCTCATCTCCGGAAGTCCGGCCTGATCGGTGGCGACGACCTCTAAGTCCTCGAGCCAGTCCTTGTCGGTACTTCCGCACCATCTGCGCAGGTCGTTGGCGGCATTGCCCTTAACCATGTCGATCACCAACTTCGCGTCCAGGTCGACCAGACCTGTGGCATAGATGATCGGGTGCTCCCGGTTGGCCTTCAAAAACGACGTCTCGTCGACACCGAGGGCGGCGACGGGCCCCACGCGTGCCGGGTCGTCCACGAGCGGCCGGCCGTGACGCTCCACAGCGTGCGTGACTGTCCACCGGCTCACCCCGAGCTCGTCGGCGACACCGGAGACCGGCCGTGCCAGCTCGCCCACCTGGCGGCAGGCCTCGATGCCGGCGCGGCAAATTTCCAGCGCCCTCGGCGGCACGTGAACAGAGCACTCGGTCCAAGTCTTGACGGGGCACTCGACCTCTCGGCAGCGCCAGCGCCGCTTGGACCACACCAGGCGTGCCGGTCGCCCGAAGCAGGCGAGGTCTCCTATGTCCACGCGGACGCGGTCTTGGCACTCGGCCAGCACGCCACAGCTCCAACACCCCGTCACCGAGGCGGTCGTTTCCACGGCGATCACAAGCTCGTTCTCGCCCTCGGTGACCTCGAGCACCTTGAAGCCCGCGAGTCCGCGCTAGGCTTAACCGTAGCTTTTTACCCTTGTACTTGCGGCCCCACCTTGCCTGTGGTTAAAGGAGACTGAACTGCTATGGTATTTCGACTCGGGCTCACCCACGATTTCAAGAAGCCAGATGGCAGCCTCGGGTGGGGAGATATAGGCCTGTCCTCTCTTGCCGAGTATCCGGAGATCACCTGGGACTTTCTCCCAGATTATGGCGACGAGGTCGCCCCAGAGGTAGTGGACGACTATGACGCGTTGCTCGTGAATGCACTGCGGGTTACGGCGCGGACGCTAAGCCGACCGGGGCGACTGAAGCTGATCGCGCGTTTCGGGGTCGGGTACGATAGCGTCGACGTCGCTGCCTGTACAAAGGCTGGCGTTCTGTTAACGAATACGCCTGATGGCGTTCGCCGACCGGTGGCCGTAGGAACCCTTACACTTATGCTTGCTGCAACCCATAATGTTATGGCTAAGGATCACCTGACACGTTCCGGTCGGTGGAAGGACAAACTAGACTATATGGGTTTTGGCCTGACAGGTAAGCTGGTCGGAATAATCGGCCTCGGAAATATCGGCCAAGAATTTGTGAAGGTTACGAAACCGCTTGATATGAAATATCAAGCGTACGATCCGTATGTCACATCCGATGTTGCTGCGTCAGTAGGAGTATCACTCGTTGATCTTCGGACCCTGATGGCAACATCGGATATTGTTTGCGTACTGGCGCCGCTAACGCCGGAGACCAAGCACTTGCTCGGTGCACAAGAGATTGCGCTCATGAAGCCGACGGCATATCTTATCAACCTTGCGCGTGGCGCCATCGTCGACCAGAGCGCACTCACGGAGGCGCTCTCAGCGCACCGTATACGTGGCGCGGGACTGGATGTCTTCGAGACGGAACCGCCTGATCCCAAAGACCCAATTTTCTTGCTAGACAATGTTGTCGTGGCACCTCATGCCGTCGCTTGGACGGATGAGCTAGCACTTGGTATGGGACATAGTGCTCTACGCGCGGTGATTGATGTTGCGCAGGGACACCGACCGGCTCATATCGTGAATCCAGAGGTCGAGGTGGCTGGCAAGTCCTGATTGAGGTGGCCAGAAGCTTGCGGTGGCGCTGGTGACGATGCCGAGATCGCCGAAGAGAACCCGCATGTTGGCGCGGAGGGACTCGTAGTCGCGGTCGAGGCTCGTCCAGGCAGCAGGCTTGAGGCCTTGTGTTGGCCTGTGAACCCCGGCGAGGATAGGGCGAGCTGCTGGACGCACGTGGACCGAGGTTAAGAGCGCGGTGGCGAAGTTCTTCGTCCAGGGATCGGGGAGCTCGAGGCGACCGAGCAGCTCGCGACCGGACTTTCCGAACAGGTCCGAGACCGGGCAGGGCTTGCCGAAGGCAAGCAGGCTCGAATGGATACGGTTCTTCAACATCACCCGGTGGCGTACAAGATGAAGCCGGAAGCGGGCCCGCTCCCGTTCGGCGCGGATCTCCGGGTCCAGGAGCCATATCGCCGGCACGAGATCACACCGGGAGAGCTCGGCGAGGACCCACGCGTCGATCTTGTCGGTCTTTAAGGCAAGTGGTGCGAGACCCTTCAGCGTCTGCGCGTCGGCGATCTCGACGTCCCATCCCATGAGCTCGAGGCTGTCGTGGACAAAGCGTGCGCCGTTCATCGATTCGATCGCCGCGTTCACCGGTCCGCCGAGGGCCGCTACTTCCTTGGCGAGGTGACGGAGCCCGTCAAGATCGGGAGGGGCTTGGGTGACGGCGAGCTTTGTGCCGGCCTCGTTGAGCACGCAGACGTCGAGTCGCTTTCTCTGAGGTCAAGTCCAAGATGCAACATGGTGTGGGGGCCTCCTTGGTGCTGGTTCCGACGAGAACCCAATGTTCACGCCGGGGAGGTTCCTCTTCATGGCATTCAAACGGCTTGACAGGTTCCGTTCCGGTGAAATACTCTCACCGACGGATGGCTCGGAGATCAGCCTGCCTCGTCGGTAAGCGGACAGGAGTCATTATGTCAAGAGGTTTCGAGTCAGGATGCTTCGCTGGCAACCGAGGCACGAAAGGACGATCTAACCCGCGCTGCCAGTGTCTTACCCTGCGACGAAACGCCGGTTAGTCCGCACGGCTACATCCGCGATGACGTCGGCGGTGATCCGGCGTCCATAAGGTCGACGTCAGCCGATTAGTGTCGGAACCACCACCGGTTGTCCGGTGCTGGTAGTACGTGCTCAGAGCGAGAATGTCGGGAGTGCCACGCACCGGTGGCACCTGCTAGTCGAAGCGACCAGAGCAACATAGGGAGACACGGATGGCGGTGACGGAGTATAGGGCGGAGGTCGCCCTTGAAGTGAGGGCGGAACTCGGCGAAGGACCGGTATGGGACGAACGCGAGCAGGAGCTGCTGTTTGTCGACATACTTGGCCATCGCGTGCACGGCTTCCGTCCCGGGAACCGTGCGCACCGGTTCTTCGAGGTAGGACGACCTGTCGGGGCCGTGGTACTGAGGGAAGACGGCGGACTCGTGCTCGCTGCGCACGATACCTTCTTGCTCGCCGAATCCGACGGCAGCCACATGGTCCCTCTTGGCGAGTTCCGTGCCGACGGCCAGCGCGTTCGCTTCAACGATGGCAAGGTTGATCCATCCGGTCGGTTCCTCGCCGGCACAATGCAGTGGCAGGAGTCGAATGCCATGGGGTCCCTTTACATGCTCGCAGCGGATGGGAGTGTCGTCACGCTGCTCGAGGAGGCCGAAGTCTCAAATGGGCTTGCCTGGAGCCCAGACGGGACGGTCCTCTATTACATCGACTCAGCTCGTCATACCGTCGACGCCTTCGACGTCGAACCAGGTACCGGACGGCTGTCGGGCCGTCGAGTCGTGGCCAGGGTTCAAGGCGGTGACCCAGACGGCATGGCCATCGATGACGAGGGTTTACTCTGGGTGGCGGTCTGGGAGGGTTCCCGGGTCGATCGAATCAACCCTGCCGACGGTCGCCAGGTTGCGGTCGTTCCGATGCCGACGCGGAACGTATCCAGCGTGGCCTTCGGTGGCCCGTTACGAGACGAGCTCTTTGTCACGACCGCGCGCTCGGGACTAGACAACAACGCCCTTGCCGCTGAGCCACACGCCGGCGACCTCTTCATCGTCCGGCCGGGTGTCACAGGACCGGTTTCACACCGCTTCAAAACATCTTGATTGCAACATTCTCTTCGACGATCGCATGTGTCAACCGACACCTAACCAATACCCTGAGAAGTAAGGGCTTAATACCGCTCGTCCTAAATATCGTCACGTAACTACTATCACGTGGTCCCGGACCTCGGGTAAGGTACGGCATCCCCAAGGAGGGATGCCGATGCCGAGAAAAAGCCCATACCTGCTGCAGCTCACCGTCGGACAGCGCGAGGAGCTGGAGGGCAAGAGCCCGTAGATATACGTTCCCGTATCGTGATGTCGTCAGAGCCAGGATCGTCCTCATGGCTGCCGACGGTTATGGCAACGAAGAGACGACCTCCCGGTTGGACACTCGCCGGGAGGTCGCCTCGAACTGGCGCAAACGCTTCTTCGAGCAAGGCCTGCCCGGCCTGGAGGAACGCCCGAGGGTTGGCCGACCCCCGGTCTTTCCCCCTGAGGTCGCCGCCGCCGCGAAGGCGCTCGCCTGCGAGCTCCCGAGCCGTCTCGGTGTTCCCCTCTCGCGGTTGCATGTCCCCGACATCGCCGCAGAGGTCGTCTCCCGGGGGCTCGTGGCCGAGATCTCGGGGACCACGATCTGGCGGTGGCTGTCCGAGGATGCCATCCACCCGTGGAAGTGCCGCTCATGGATCTATCCCCGCGACCCTTTGTTCGAGGCAAAGGCGGGGCGCGTGCTCGACCTCTACGCCCGGGAGTGGGAGGAGGAACCTCTCGGGAAGAAGGACTTCAGTGGTCTCGGCCAACGAGAAGACCTCCATCCCGGCACGCGTCCGTTGCCACCCGAGCCTTCATGCGGCGCCCGGGCGCAGTGCGCGGCGTCGAGTTCGAGTACGAACGGGGCAGCGCCCTGCAGTATCTCGCCGCCTGGCATGTGCATCGGGCCAAGGTGACCGGGCGCTGCGAGGAGAAGACCAGGATCGAGTCATTCGGGCGGCTTGTCGATCAAGTGATGAGCGCCGAGCCCTACGCCTCAGCCCCGAGTTCAATGCCTCCCTGCCTCGCAAGCTTCTGAGCAGGTTGCTCATCCAAGGAGTTCTCGGCGGCGAATGCAAGTGTAGGGGCGAAATGATGCTCGGGACCCAAAAGACCCAGCAACGCCTCGACAATCCGAGGGATCTCCTCGGTGACAGGC
>CAWDRQ010000046.1:0-217721 GCA_963804765.1 uncultured Acidimicrobiaceae bacterium | reverse complement strand
GAGCTCGCACCGTAGGACTGGGTGCGGGCATGTCAACCGCCAGCCTCACCGTTCGGGCTCGCCGGTGCTACGGCCGGCGTGGGTTCTCCCATCTTTGGTCGGCCGCCCGGTTGGGAACTCAATGAGGAGCCGCACACGCAAGGGCGTCGCTTCGCGGCACGCGTTCTCAACGTCCGCGGGACCCTCGTTGTCGAACTTGAGGGTCCATGCGTACAGCGCCGCCGTCATCTTCACCTCGTACGCGACGTGGCCGGCCGCGACGTCGAGATGTAACGGGCTGAGCGCCAGCCTCATCGCACAACGATGAGCCCGGCGGGCCTGATTGGGCGCTCGGTTCGGTGGGGCCAAAATGGAGGGCGTGCGGGCTGACCGGCGAGCGGCTAGGCCAAGGGCCGCCAGTGATTTGGCTCACGTTTCCTAGGTTCGGCTTGCTCGCGCTCGACCTGTTCCCTCGCCGTGTCGCCAGCCTTGGTCTCACATTCAACGCAACGCAAATCGCGAAACGTCTCCCAGCGCTGTAAAGACGGCTGGGAGTACTCACGATCGACGCTCACGCCGCAAATCGAAAGCTCGTCGGTCACATCAAGATCAACGAGGTGGTACCTGTCGAGCCGCTTGACTGGCTCTCCGCCGTGCGTGATCCTTCGTTCCATGTATGTCTGCGCGTAGACCGCGTATGTGGGCATGTCGTGGCCTCCCTAAGCTGACCGGCCGATTGCAACCGGAGCGGGGTTCTCAGTCTCCTTCTCGGGCGTCTTCCCAGGCGAGCCCAGCAGTCGCTTCCATGCACCGCTTGCACGTCTGCTTCGCAAGCTCGGGCCGGTCATATACGAGAATCAGCCAGTCCTTCCAAGCATCATGCTGGACTACTTCAACTTGAAGTCGCGCACCTAAGAGCTGTTCCCCACCGGCAGAACGCACAGCGTCGTCGCGATATTGGGACGTTGCTATCGCGCCGTCGGTGACCTTGACCGCATGGACCTTTTTGGACTTGGGGTCGGTGTAGTCACCTCCGCCGTTCCCGTACTTGTACCTCTCGAGCGCGAAGGTCGTAGCCACGCAATACCCGTTGGCTATGCGAGACGGTGGAGTCGACTGGGTCGTCATAGTCCGGTCATAAGTTGAGACTACAACGCGACTACAACTCTCGCCGTATTTCGGGAGCGATGGTGATGGCTAAGAACATCTGAGCAGGTCACGGTGTACATAACCGAACGTCGGCCACCCGTGAAATCGATGGGCAGGACTCATGAATCCTTGGTCGCAGGTTCGACCTCCACTGGGCCCACCAACGAAGGTAAACCGCGAACAAGAGAGAGGGACGGTAGAAAGGGCACCAGGGGGAAACAGGGGCGGAGCCAGCCAGCCAGGACGGTAGGGCAGAGAGGCAGCCAGCCAGTCCGGTGGCGTGGCGGACAAGGCAGATCTCACATGGTGGCGCTCAGCGTTCTGACGTAACGGCTTCCCGCCGGAGACGTTCCGATCGCCAGTCGCAGACGCGGTCCTGGGACACAGCGAAGTAGTCGGCCGCCGCCTTCACGCCGTGCTCGTCCGAGTACTTCACGATGGAGAGCTGCTCGGCGGGGCTGATCACGCTCGCCTTCATCTTGAGTACGACCGGCCCAGTTCCGGCGGCCATCCTCGTGTCTCGCGGTACGTCGACTGGGCTCCTATCAGCGGACGACTGGAGGAAGAGAGCACCTGACTCGCGACGGGCACGACCGGGCAACGATCTTCACTCTCCCAGTCCTTGGGTTGCTGCAAGCGGTTCTTGCGGTGAGCCTCCCGCACCTCCCGCATGTGAAGGTGGCGACTATCCCACCCGTAGTCCGAGAGCCTTATCTCCGCCCCGTTGGTGATGGCGATCCAGCGGTGGGCGGACCGCCAGACCATGATCGCGGCGCACTCGGGGCAACGCGGGTCGGGCTTGATCAGGAAGTACGGGTACCACTCGGCGTTCTCGTCGCGGCTCTCGGCTCGCGTCACCGACTGACTCGCACCTCCGCCGCAGAAGCACTCGTTGTCTGCCGTTTACGGGCGCTACCAGCCGACTGCTTCCCGACGACCGCGAGCGAACCCATCGAGGGCACGACAGTGGACTCTTCCCCTGTCGACCACCTCACCCGCAAGAGCGACCCGGTCACGCCGGTCACGACTCCATCGCGGGAAGCCTCGCCGACCTTCCTCGAAGAGATCTGCACACGATCACCAACGACTGCCATGTACCGAATGGTGCCACGCCGCAGCGTGTCTGGCCAGCCCGACCCACACCTTTCACCCGCAGCGGCGCCCAGACGGGCGAACGGGGCAACGGCACGGCAGCGCCTGATGACGATACCGGCCAATCGAAGAGGACTCTCGACGGTCGGCACGCGGTGTTAGATACTGCAGTATCCAACGATTCGGGCCATGCCGCGGCGAGCTTTGGCGCCACAGCCGAAGCTTGGGGCTGTCCCCTTTCGACCGCCTTCGAACGCGTGTAACGGGCTCAGATCCGCGAGTGCCAGGTGGCGCAGATCTTCTCAACGAGCAGTCCGCAGGCCGTCTCTGTGAAGTCGGTGCTGACCCGCGACAAGAACAAGGCAGGTGTCGCACGGCGCGTTGCCGCACCGGATTCTTCTGCCACCGAGATCGCAGGGCCGCTCGGCATTCCGAAATCGTTGGCGAGCAAGCTTGGGCGAGGACTGCGGGTGCCGGCACCAAGAGGTGGCTAGCGCTGCATGTTCGGAAGGGAACTCCGCGGCCTCCTCGAAGAGCACGAGGGCTCGATCGTGCAGGTCTGTCCACGGTGCCCGCGCCACGGCCGTTCCGAGACCGAGCAGGGCGCTGCCGGCCGCGTTGTGACTCGGTGCAGTAGCCGCATTCCGGCCGTGGACAGTCCAGCTTGGCGTGTTCAAAGATCCCACTGCATCGGACAATCGGGCCAAGTAACGGAGGGACGGCAGTCGCACCACCGTCTCGATCACGCCACCGCCCGCGCCGGCAATACCTCGGCGATGAGGGAACGGTAGGTTGCGCCGACCGCGGGCCAGAGCAGGGCCGCCCCCTCCCGCCGTGAGGCAGTGGCCATCCTCGCCGCCAGGCCGGGCTCGTACAGAACCCGGTCGAGAGCATCTGCCATGGCCTGAACGTCCCCTTGAGCCACCGTCAACCCAGCACCCCGGGAAAGTAGCTCTTCGGCGTGAGGGAATCGCGTCGCAACAACCGGCTTGCCAGACGCGATGGCTTCGACTAGGACACCCGAGCTCACCTGGTCGCGCGAGTCGTAGGGCAGTAGCACGACATCAACGCTGCGGACCAACGCGCGCAGGGACTCCCAGTCCCGGTAGCTGTCGTCGAAGCACACTCGGTCGGCTAGGCCCAGGGCGCGGCTCTGGTCCTGCAACCCGTGGCGGTAACGCTCGCCCTGTGCGGCGAGGACTTTGGGGTGAGTCTGCCCGGCAACGATGTACACGGGCGCGGGCGAACGTTGTTGTAGGAGAGCGAGCGCGGAGATCCCGTGCTCGATGCCCTTGCCCGGGCCCAGGAGGCCCCAAGTCAGGACAGCCGGTCGTTCGATGTCGGGCAACACCGGTCCTAAGAAGTTGGCGGCCGCGCCGTGCGGTACGACCACGACCTGTTCGGCGTCCGCGCCGTGGACCGCGATCAGACGGCGACGGGCGGCCTGGCTCTGGACGACGGTCAACGACGCTGCCGCCATCACCTGATCGAGGATGCGACGTTGATGGAGGCTGGGGTCACACAGCACCGTGTGCAGCACGGCGACGAGAGGCACCTGCACGGCTTCGATCAACTCGAGCACGTTCTGCCCGTCAAACCCGCCGAACAGTCCGTACTCGTGCTGGAGCACCACCGCATCCGACGATTCGATGGCCGCGACCGCCCGAGAAAGAGAGGCGCGGTCGCCGGTGATCCACTGGGCGACAACCTCCTCGTGCGTGTCGGTCTCAGCTCGGTCCGTTATCCGCACGACCACAGTGCTCCAACCCGACTCGGGAGTGGCGATCGCCGCCGACAGGTTGCTCGTGAAAGTGGCCAGTCCGCACACGGTCGGCGGGTAGGTGCTCACCAACGCCACTGTTGGCGCAGGCTTCATAATGGTGGCCACCAATGGCTCATTCGGGCCGGGATACTCGGGCGACGCCAGCGCCCGAGGCGCGTCGCCGCTTGTCCCGCCCTGCCGTGGCCATGCAGAGGTCGCGATAAGGGAGCGAGGGCCCTCCGCATCAGCGCGACTGGCACCGTGGCCAGGGACGCGTGCGTGGCCGCGATCGTCAACCACTGTTACATCCATATCCATCTGTCTCCAAGTTCGGTCGGGTCGTGTTCCCCAGATGCCGAGCAGTCTCACGACCTACCCGTCGCCGGAGAGCGGCTCGGCAAATCGGGTCTGCCCTCCGAGCTTGAGCTCTCAGCGAGTGCGCGGCAAGCGACGACCTTCTCCCTGACGCACGCCGTCCACTCGGCTCACCACTGATAGAAGTGGTGCCTCCCCGAGCTCCCGCGTCCTAGTGCGAGCCCGATAATCCACACGAAGAGGACGATCGCTGCGACGACCCACAATAAGTGCAGGGTGAATCCCAGTCCGAAAAAGAGCAAAGCAAGTAGCAGCACCAAAAAGATAATCATTTCCTAGCCTTCTTCTCGTCCATGAGGAGCAACTGATGGTGCGACGACATCAGACGCGTTGATCGCGATCTGGAGTCGCGTCACTTCTTGAAGGCGTCCTTGAGCTTCTCACCGGCCTGCTTGACGTTGCCCTTCACTTGGTCGGCCTTACCCTCGGCCCGCAGCTTGTTGTTGCCGCTGACCTTGCCGACGGTCTCCTTCAGTTTCCCCTTTGCCTGTTGGGCGGTGTTCTTTGCCTTGTCGGTCGTTGTCATGGTTGGGCTCCTTGTCTTGGGATGTAAGAAGAGGGATGGGCCCTCTGTCGCCGGACTGAACACGGGTTCTTCCGTGTTCTCTTCGCGGCGCTCGGGCCCGCGGCCTCAGTGATCGGCAGATGTCGTGGTGGCTTGTCGGGGGGCGACTTCACACCCCAGCGGGTGCAGCCTGGTACCCCGGCCCGCACCTGGGTTGAGGTGGCTGTCGCCGCGGGGTGGGCTGTCACTTCGCACGTTCGCTGTTTCCGCGCGGGTGGCCTCGCACTGGTCGATATGTGTTTCTTGGAAAGCGACCAACTCAGACTTGGCGAGAAAAGGCGAGGGCCCGCAACAGCAGTAAAGCAATAGAAGCGGGGAAGTAGATGTGAAGGACCCGACCGGCGGTCCTCTGCCAGCAGGGTGAAGACGGAATGACGTTGATCCGGAGAGGGAAGAGGGCAGCGTTCGACGCCGAGAATCGATCTTTGAGGCGACGGCACGGAACTGGACACGAAGTCCTTGCCTCCGAATCGCGGCTGATGACTCAGACCGCTTGCGACGCCCTCGCTGTCGAAGGTGATTCTTACGCTACACCTCACCAGCTGAGTGGACAGGGCGTTCGCGTTGACTTCCCGATGAAACAACCTGACCTGGGAGAAAAGGACTGGCCGAGACGCCATCGGAACTGACCCAGACACGCGCGTTGTTCCCGTTGTCGACAACGATGGGAGACAGACGAGTTTGACGGCTCACCTGGGCAGTGATGGTTGGTCGTTCAACACCGCAAGGAGCACGTCCGGGTTAGCACAGCGGCAAACACTGGTGGCATCTAGTACTCGAGCACGACTCCCGCGAGAAGTCATCGTGAGATCGTATTACCGCGGCTTGTGGTGTCAGTCCAGGACGAGGACTTGCTCTCTCGCTTGTCGCAACGATGGAGAGCGCCGACGCAGGGTCGACCCCGCTGGGCAACCTCCGTCGGGTCGGCCTAATGAGGGAACGGGTGGGTGGTCGGGCTCCGGTGGCGTGGTTGGGTTTCGAGTTAGTGCACGAGTTGCCCGCCACCTGCCCGCGGTCGTTGATGAAGAAAGCTATGGCGTCGGGCCCGCCTAGGGTACCAAACTGCCGCGAGCAGTCCTCCTCCGACGACTGCCACGACTACGGCGGCACACAGATGAGCCGCTTTGTGATGTTCATCGTTCCCCCCTTGTGATCGCAAGGGCCGCTTCAGCCTGCCTAGTCGACAGGTACAACTTCGTGGATCGGGGCTCAGCCATCAGGTGGCGGAGGCCGGTGAATACGAGGTCGCCACGATCTGCGGGTGCGAGCCGGAAAGCTGTAGCGCCTCCGTTCGCCGAGCTCATGGTCAGCTGCGGAACGGCCGTCGTCGACGCCGCGGGAAGCGGCACACCGTAGTTCGGTACTAGGAAGGCCAAGCGCTGATCGCCGTTGGAGAGCATCGCGTCGGAGACGACGTCTCCCCCGTTGTTGATGTACTCCGCACTCGTCAGGTGCAGTGCCGAAGGAGCGACGAGCGCGTTCAGGTCGTAGGCGGAGCCACGTGTCCAAAGCACGGCGTCCAACTCATTGCCGCTGGCGTCGGCAGTGTTGCCGACGACCTCGTCTTGGTCATTGAGGCTGTTCGCGCACACGTTCGGAGCACCATCGACGGGCGGCAGCTCGATCATTCTGCCGTCGGTCCAGAGCGCGCCGTCGGCGAATCCATTGGGCAGTTGAGCGCAGCCGGCGACGTCGCCGTTGTCGTTGATCCAGTTTGCCGCGCCGTTACTGCCGCCGAAAGTGCCGAGGTCGATCATTCGGTAACCGTTCCAGAGGAAGGGGTGATGTGCTTGGTCTTTAGCGATCTCACTGAAACCGACGACCTCGCCGCTGTCGTTCATCCAGGTCGCTTCGCCGGCGTCGCCTCCGAGCGTTCCAAGGTCGATCATGTGCCCGTTCTGCCACAGGAACGGATCGAGCGTGGGAAACCCGGTGTAGGGGTTCGGCGTGTCGTTCGTGAACGACGCGCCGGCTATCTGGCCCCTTTCGTTCTGGAGCTGCTCGATGGCGTCGGGGCCACCCAGGGTGCCGATGTCGGTCATCACGCCGTTCTTCCAGACGAACGTCCGTGTCTCGGTCTTCCAGCCGAGGAAGACGCTCGAGTAAGGGTCCGGGATCCCGTTCGAGGAGAACCCCGCAACCTGGCCTTGATCGCTGATGTCTTGAGCCTGGCTCTCGTAGCCTCCGGGGAGTGCTCCGAGGCGGATCACCTGCCCGTGCACGAACAGGACGGCGACGCTTGCCTCGGTGCCGGTATTCGGGTCGATGAGCCCGTCTTCCGAGTTGCCGACCCCGACGCCATAGCTGTTGAGCTCCCAGATGGCGCTGCTGTTGTTGCCCGGTAACGCGCCAAGATCGGTCAGCCGGCCGTTTTGGAACGTGAACGCATGCTGGATGTAGGGATCCTCGCAGGGGCCTATTGGCGGGCAAGGAGTGGTCGTATCTGCCTGACCGACGAGTGTTCCGTTGCTCGTCAGAGGCACTCCGGGTCCGTCGAAATAGCTGTTGGGTCCGCCGAAAGTGCCGGGGTCGATGACCGTGTAGGCGAGCCTGTACGGGTACTGTGCTAGGGCCATATGCGTCACGCTCGAGCGATTAACGTTCGCCGATGCAATCCCCACCGTCGTGGCACCACCTGCCGCTACAACGGCGGTTGTACAGATGATCGCGGTCGCTACGGCGACGACCTTGTTACGAAGGAACTGCATTTTTTCCCCCTCTTGCTTGGTATTTCCAACACACCGGTCACTCACCGGAGTACTGCGGTGAAGCGAACTCCTGTAACGGCTCCCTTATCCCTCGCGAAGATGCCAAGGCAGACCAGCCTCTTGGCTATGCCCTGAACAGGTAGGCCCGGCCTTCGTAGTCGCTGGTGGCGTCTCCGCTCACGACGACGGTCGTTCCTGAGATGTCCACGAGGCCGGAGATGCCGCCGTAGATGCCAGCATCCGGGTCGGTGACGAAGCCTTTCAGGATCGCAACCTGTGCCCAGCCGGTCGACGTCTCGGTGAAAACGTACGCTTCGCCATCGCTCCGTTCGCCGAACGCACCCACCACAGCTGTTCGGCCCGAGATAGCCAAGGAGGACCCGAACTCGGCCTTGGCTGGCGAGCCGGCGCCTCTCAGCTCGGTGCTCTGTGGCCAGCCGGTCGACGTCTTGGTGAACACATAGACACGACCGGTATCTCTCGCGTGTCCGGTACGCGCCCACGAGGATGGTCGTGCCAGAGATGGCCACTGCGTAGCCGAACTTGTCACCCGGCATGGCGTCGGAGCCCTTCAGTTCCGCGACCTGTGTCCAGGTGCCCGCTCTTTCGGTGAACACATATGCCCGCCCGGCACCTGCGTTATCTGCACCCACGACGATGGTGGTGCCCGAGATGGCTTCTGCGTAGCCGAAGTCGTCACCCACGACGGTGTCGGAACCCTTCAGCTCGGCGACCTGCTCCCAGCGGCCCGCCCTCCTGGTGAACACGAAGACCCGTGAGCGTGAGTGCGTGCCCACGACAATGGTCGTGCCCGAGATGGCCACCGACGTGCCGAACCCGTCGTCTGCTCCGGAGTCCGAGCCCTTTAGCTCGGCGACCTGTGTCCAGCCGGACGCTGTCTTGGTGAACACGTACGCCCGGCCAGCCTCACTTGCGTAACACGGTCCACCCACGACAATGGTGGTGCCTGCCATGGCGACCGAGTTGCCGAAAGCTCCAAACGAAGGATCTGAGGCGCAATCACCGGTCGAGTCCGCGGGGCTCTTCAGCTCGGCGATCTGTTTCCAGTTGGGCCGAGACTCGGCGAACACGTACACCTCGCCTATGTCGGCCACCACAGCGGTCCTGTCTGAGATCGCCACGGAGAAGCCAAACCCGTCGCCGACGACGGCATCGGAGGCCTTCAGCGAGGCCAGTCGTGTCCCGATCGTCAGCGTCGTCCCACACGTCGCAGGCGACGGCTTGGCTGGGGAAACAAGACGCTTGAACAGATTCAGCTGCGGCAGCGGGACGAAGAACACCACCAAGATGGCGGCGGCCACAAGGACGACCCCGAAGCCATGGGCCCACGGTCTCCGGAGGCGTCGGCGAGCGCTCCCCTCCGCCAAGACCTCTTCCAAGCTGAAGTCAAGCGGTGAACGCTCAGCAGCTTCAGCTGCAGCTTTCAGGCTTGCCACGACGGGGTCCTCAAGATCGGGCATCTCAACGAGATCTGGCATCTCAATCAGCTCCCGGAACCGCGAGTGTCGCGTCCACCCCGAGGTGGGCAGCAAGGACCGCCCTGCTTCGATACAGCCACGACCTGACGGTGCCAGCAGGCACCCTGAGCTCGCCGACGATCTCATCGACGCTGAGTCCCACGACCGTGTGAAGGATCATGGCCTGCCTTTGTCGCCCTGAGAGCCGTTGCAGGGCCTTGACGATGTCGAGGTGATCCGCGTCAGGTGCCTGAACCTGTGCGGGAACGTTGAGCTGACGATGCCGCTGTTCGAGTTGACTGCGGCGCCAGCGGTTGGCGGCGAGGTTCCGCATCACCCGCCGGCCCCAAGCCTCCGGGTGGTCGTGATGAGCGACACTGGGCCAGTGCTGCCAGACACGAACGAGCACTTCCTGCACGAGATCCTGCGCATCTTGTTGATTGCCGGTGAGAAGGAACGCCTCTCCGACAAAGCGATGGACGTAGGCGTGAAAGAAGAGCTCGAACTCCTCACGCCCTTCCTCATCGTCCATCGGGCCCCCCAAGACGCGTCCTTGCCTAATAAGACACCTAACAAGGCCGTCGCGCTGCATCCAAATTGGAACTGAGCAGAGATACACGCGGCCCGACGCGTCATCAAGGGTCCCTTGGCGCAGACGGGCGGCGAAGGAGCCGAACCTGGTTCAGCTCGTCATGAACGCTCGCACGGGCCACAAGCGAGCCGCCGTATTCAGCGTCGAGGCGCGTTCCGGCTAGTTTCGCCAGCGCAGCCCGCGTCGACACGTGCGGCGTCCGCTCCCCGCGCCGGAAGTTGGACGCGCAAGCATTGGAGCAGCTTCGTCGATGGCGACGAGTGCTCGTATCGGTCGTGAGGAGCTTGCACGCCTTGACCCGTGTGTCGTCATCGGCCAATACACCGAGCTCCCGGCTCGGCGAACTGGGCCGCGGTGTTGCGCACTGAGCGGAGATGCTCCGCTGGTGCTGTCCTGACCGTCATCCTCGCCTCCTCGCCTCTTGGCGGTCGTCGCAGCACGCCTCTATAAGAAAGGCGCTGACGGGTACAGGCTATGAGGGCGGGAATTCGCTGGCGACTGGCAGAAACTCGATCTGTGGTTCCTTTCCCGCGTCTCCTCCCCAGGTCAACGCCCTTTTTCCTCGAGACGTCCACCCTCATTTCTTTCCCCTGTCTCACCCGCTGCAGCCGAGTGAGCGTTGACGAGCCCACTCACGCTGCACTCCTCACGAAGTTGTTCGGCTCGGCGGATGCCGAGCCTCCCTTTCGCCTGTCTTCGCCAGCTGCCGGGCGAGGCCCGGTCTCATGCTCGGCTCCATGCTTCACCGGGGCGCCAGCTGCGCCCAGGCTCGCCGGTCGGGCGAGGTTGATGGCGGCGTTGTCGTCGCGCTGGTCGGCCGAGGACACCCGTGCGTAGACGGCGGTGAGGCGGCTGCTCACCCGCCCGGCCTCGAGGATGACCTTCACCTCGAGCAGGGTCTCGAAGAGCTGAACGTTCAAGAACTTGTCGCGGAGGTGTTCTGCCACGGGGCAGTGCCGCTTGATGGACTTGTGCTCGGCGCCGAGCGTGGCGATCACGGCCGCGACGTCGGCGGAGCGCCGGTAGGTCCAGCCCAGGCTTCAGGACGTACCGTCGAAGTCGACGTCCTGGGTCTGGACCGTCCCGGCCGTCCGCCCCGGCGCCGTCTGGTAGGTCCAGTACAGGTTCGTGTGCGCGATGACCTGGTCCGGCGGCGGCGCTCCCCATGCCGTGTGGTCCTCCGTCGTGTGGGCGTCGCTGACCAGGGTCGCGTCGTACCCCCTGACCAACGCGCCGTGGAGCGTCGAGCGGATGCACGCATCGGTCTGTGCGCCGACGACGACGAGTCGCCCGACACCGAGGCCCGACAGCACGGTCTCAAGGGTGGTGTCCTCGAAGGAGTCGCCATAGTTCTTCTCGACGATCGGCTCGGCGTCGCCTGGAGTCAGCTCGGGGACGATCCGCCAGTCGTCGCTTCCCCTCGCAAGCTGCTCGTCGGAGTGCTGGACCCAGACGACGGGGACCCGTTCTCGCCGCGCCTTCTCGACAAGGCTGCCGACGTTCGCGACGACCGCGTCGCGCTCGTGAGCGCCCTTGACGACGCCGTTCTGCACGTCGACGACGAGGAGTGCGGTGTTCGGCCGGTTCTCGAGTGTGGTCATCGTCTCCCCTTCCTCACGCTGACTCCTGTGTCCACCCACGATAGACATACCCACGGAACGGCGGGCCGGAACGAACCCTCGGACGGCCCGGTCAAAGGACGCGACGAACTCGTCCGAAATTCGCGCTCCTTCGAGGCCATCGGGTGGGCGGTGCACCACTCTGACCTGGCGTGGCACGGGTGACGTCTGCCTCGTACCGGTCATCGGTTCGCTTGATCGAGATCGGCATGTCCTCATCTCTCAATCAGTGCCGGCGGCGAGACCAGGGCGCCGGCCGTGAGCGTTGGCAACACAGTCTTGTCCTTCGCGGCGGTACGCTTTGCGCGCCACTGGTCGGATCTCGCGCGAACCACCGCGTACGATTGGGTGACCGAGAGGCTGCACGCTCCACAGATGTCTGTTCGCCGACGCCATCATGATCATGGGCTCGCGGGCAACCGCGCGGTGGAATCCTGCGATCCACTGCCGACGAAGTGGGGCCGCATAGCATAAGTTTGGGACTCTGCGCTGGGATAGGCGCGAAATGCTGGCGCAGGCGTCACCGTGTTGCAGGCGGCGTGACACACCCGAGGGGCACCGAATGGTCAGGAACCGATGAGCGAAGAGATGGAGGACGGGAAGTTCGAACCCCTGGAGCTTGAGCCGTCTGCGTCCGAGACCGACACTGAGGCGGCGTCCGATAGCGACAACGAAGGAGTGTCGCGGCTTGACGAAGTGCGGAACGAACTTCTGGCGGCTATCGAGGAGCTCGGTCTCGGGTCGCGTGACTTTGAGGATGCCGCCTTGCCTGCCGCCGGGTGTTACCTGTCAATCGTGCCCGTGGACCATGATGGTCACGAGGGCGTCGTGGTGGGTTGGCTTTGGCGGGACTCAGTCGTTCCTGGCGAGGCAGTGCGTTTGGCTGAGAGAGAGTCCGTGGACATTCTCAACGAAGCACTCGGACCGCTGTTGTTGGCGCTGGGGTTCCCGATCGAGCCCTACGCGGTTGACGGCCGTTGGATCGTGACGGGCTCTCGAAAGGCGAGCTCGAGCGCCGAGATTGTCGGGAGCCCGGTCGCTCAGATGGACTAGGCAGCCGGTCGCGTCGCGGATCAGTGAGGTTCCCATGCACCAGGGCTGGTCACGAGGCGGATGATCTGGTTGGGAAGCTTGCCGGACACGACCTGGTCAAGGGTGACCTCGTCGAGTACTCCACGCAGACATGCTCTGACTGCGACCCAGACCTTTTGCAGATGTACAGCGTCAGCTTCATAGCTGGCCGACTCGGGGCGCATGCCGCGCACTTCTGCGAGGGGGCCTTCGAGTCGGCGGAACACCTCGCCGATGGTGATCTCCGATGCAGGTCGCGCGAGCTTGTAGCCACCTTCGTTGCCGCGCTGGCTCGTGACGATACCCACTCGGCGAAGATCGTTGAGTATCGCGCGCAGAAAGCGGACGGGAAGACCTTGAGCTTCGGCCAGCTCTTCAGCGGTGAGGGGCTCGCCTGCACGAGCCGCCAATGTGCATAGCGCCCGAAGCGCGTACTCGATTCTGGCTGAGATATGCATGCCTGCGTCCAGTCGCCCAAGGGCTGCCGGCGAACTCGGAAGCCCATTCAACCTTTGAATCGATCATTTGGACCGATTAGGTAGCCAGAATCTATCAGTGGTGAGGGTCGCCCGTGGTTTGTGGCAGTTCAATCCTCGGCGAGCAGGCTGGAGTCAACCGCCTGTAGGTAGCTGCTCCAAGCCGCACGGACGGCTTCACGATGAGCGTCGAGCTCACCGTCCACTGCCGCACGGTACGACGCCCTTGTGTCATCCACCGACCTGAGATAGCCATCCCGGGCGATGGCCATGCTCTCGTTGTATGCCTTACGGATCTGCGCAGCCAACTCGTTATAGGTAGCACGTGCCTGGGCGACGATGTCACGGCGCATTGTCGCAGGAGCGCTCGCTACTGCTTGCTTGTAGTCGGCCCAAGCCGCGTCGATCGCATTGCCATGGACCTCTTCGGCAGCAGTTTGCGCTTCCTCGTAGACATCGCGCACGGGCTTGAGGGCTTCCTCGTAGTCGGCCCACGCGCCTTCGACGGCCTCGCGATAGACCTCCCAGGCATCGTCGATGATGCTCAGGTAGTGGTTGCGTGCCTCCAGGTCCGACGCGCCGCTGTCGCCGTCTCTAGGCATCTGCCACCCTCCTCCCGTGCCAACTTCCACACAACCGTTCGACGTCTTGTCTTCTCAGGGAATCGCCCATTAGGTGCCGGTCCGTGTAGCTACGCTCTCGGTTCCCGGCGGCGGGACCCGTGAACACAAGGCATGCTAGTGCGCCCGCCATGCTACTCGTATGATCCAGCTTGGGACGTGATCGGCGGGATCATAAGGCGTGCCCGCTTGCTACTGCTCGTCAGGTGTCGGACGTACCTTTTGGCGTGCTGCGAGTAGGGCCCGCACTTCCCGTTGCGCGGCGCGCGATCGCGCAGGTGTCACCTCGGCCAGACGTGCGAGGTCGCGCTGGGTGGCCTCGATAGCAGCAAGATACGGCGAAGGCTTGCGGACCGAACGGCGACCTGCGAAGGAGCGCTCGCGGGCCCACGAGCAACGAAGCTCGTCCATAGCACGCGTGCACGCGACGTAAAGCAGCCTGCGTTCTTCGGCAATGGCTTCGGGAGTACGCGCATGGGCGATCGGGACGAGACCGTCCTCGAGCCCGGTCACAAAGACGACCCGCCATTCGAGACCCTTTGCGCGGTGGAAGGTCATGACGTCGACGGCGTCACCGACCTGCCGAGGAGGATCGGAGCGCAGGCTCGCCTCGAGCCAGGAGAGGAACCCGGCCGTACTCGCATTCGAGTCGTACCGGAGGTACTCCACCGCCAGGGCGCCGAGCTCGACGAGATCATCGTCGACCGAAGCGACGGCGACATCGTTCTCGCCCGACGAGCCGTCGAGTACGTCGCGTTCATCGTCCGCGACACCCACCGCTGACCCGGTTCCCAACCCGGCCAGCTCCTCGAGCCACCCGTGAATGCCGGGCGAATCGGAAGGGCTCATCAAGCGATCCAAGGCCCGGCGAACCTCTGGGCGCGCGAGAAAGGCGCGACCGCCTCCGCTTCGGAACGGAATGCCCGCGGCCTCCAGCTCGCGTTCGAAGAGCACTAGCTGGGCGTTCGTACGAGCCAGAATTGCCAGGCTCGACCATGGCGCGCCAGGGCTTCGGGCCCGCCTCAGTGCGGCGACAACGGCCAGAGCCTCGTCGGCGTCGGTCTCGTAGACGACTATCGGTCGTGCCGGACCGCCCGCCGCGGGATACCCGGTACCCAACGCGTCGAGGAATTCCCCGCTCGGCTCGCCCGATCTGTCGCCGACCGGTGCACCGTGGCCGATGGTGGGCTCACCTGCCAGGACCGATGACGCCACCGCCAGTACGACGTCAGTTGAGCGGTAATTGACGGCAAGCCGGACGACCCGCGAACCGGGATACCGTTGTGGAAAGTCGATGAGGGCCCGCGGATCGCTTCCGTTCCATGCATAGATTGCCTGGTCGGGGTCGCCGACCACGCAGAGGTCGTCATTGTCGCCAAGCCACCCATCGAGCAGCCGCAGCTGTGCCGGGTTCACGTCCTGGTACTCGTCTACGAAGATGTGGCGCAACCGCCACCTGGCTGAAGCGGCGAACTCTGGGTCGTCCTCGAGCTCGGTCGCGCAGCGAAGCAGAAGGTCGTCGAAGTCGAGGACGCCGCGGCGTTGCTTCTCCCGCTCGTAGCGTCGCCAGATCTCCGTGACGACAACTGGGTCGCACCGACTCGGTCGTCCACAGGTGCTAACCGCGCGCGCGTAGTCACGAGCCGTCAGGCGCTGGGCCTGCGCCCACTCGATCTCGGAGGCGAGATCAGCAAGCATGGCGCGGTCGTGGCCGATGTCCTGGCCTGCGGCCGCGGCGAGGACATGAGCCTTGGAGGCGAGGACGATCGGAGCTGGCCGCCCACGTTCGGCTGCCAGGCGTCTGAGCTCGCCGAGCGCCACTGCATGGAAGGTCCCGGCAGTCGCCGGTTCGGCGAGGCCGAGGCTTGCCAGGCGGCCCCGGAGCTCCGATGCGGCTTTGCGAGTGAAGGTGAGAGCCAGCACGTACCGTGCCGAAGCAGTGCCTTCGTTGACCCGCCAGGCGATGCGACGCGTAAGCACCCGCGTCTTGCCAGAGCCGGCAGCAGCCAGCACACATAGCGGCCGCGCCTGAGTCGTGATCGCTTCGCGCTGCTGAGTGTCGCACCCGGCCAACAGCCGCCCGGCCAGGTCGCTCGACCGTGTCACGCTCGAGTCCATGAACAGAACGTAGCGGTCGGGTGTCTCAGCGTTCAGGGGCACGGAGGGCGGTCCTTGTGCAGGGTTCAAGTGCACCGGCGCGAGGACGCGTTAGCTTTTGCAAAATGCTCACGTCTTTCGCCGGCTCACGCCTGTTCGGTGAGTCGTACGGCGCGGGCACGCCGTGGGTCCTGGCTCTGCACGGATGGCGGCGGGACCATAGGGACTTCGACGCCGTTCTCGCGCCCCGGGAATCGACGCGATCGCACTTGACCTGCCCGGGTTCGGAAGCGCTGCCGCGCCCGACGCAGTATGGGGAAGTCCGGACTACGCCGAAGCAGTTGCCGCCGTACTCGACGAGATGGAGCCACGGATAGTGGTGCTCGGGCATTCCTTCGGTGGGCGCGTCGCGGTGCATCTTGCCGCGAGCCGTCCGGACCAGATTGCGGGTCTTGTGCTGAGCGGCGCACCGCTTCACCGACCTCCTGGCGCCCGTGCGAAGCCGCGGTTGCGTTTCAGGATCGTTCGCGGGCTAGCGGCGCGCGGAATGATCGGCCAGGAGAGGATGGAGGCGCTACGGCGGCGCTACGGGTCCGATGACTACCGTGCGGCATCGGGTGTCATGCGTGACATCCTCGTGCGTACCCTCGCCGAGGATTACACTGCGGCGCTCGCTGCATTGAAGTGTCCCGTCGAGCTCGTGTGGGGCGACAACGACGCGGCTGCTCCCTTGGCGGTCGCCCAACAGCTGCGAGACGAACTGGCGGATGCGCATCTCGTTGTTTGCCCAGGTGCAGGTCATCTCACACCTCTCACAGTTCCAGGCGAGCTACGTGCCGCGATCGGACGGCTGAAGACGTGATCGTCGGAGAGTCGACCGAGGGCACATCGGGCCTGTGACCGCGCTCGGCGCCGTCACCCTCGGCGCAGTCGTAATCTCGCTCGTTTGCGCTGACCTGCGGTGGCTTCGCGTCGCCCAGCACGAGCACTACCTGCCACGTGCGGCCGCGCGGTTCGGATGGCGTTGGTGGGCGAGCACGCCGCTGAACATCGCGCTCGGCGTAGTGGCTGTGGTCGGCGCCGGGGCTGCGACCGTTGCTCCTGCCGCGGCTCTCGCAACCGCCGCCAGCGTGGCGATCGGGCCAGCCGGCCTTCAATTGCGTGGCCGCACCTCGCGCCTTGCTTGGACCCGCCGGCTATCTCAGGTCGCGCTCGTCACAGCTGTGCTGGAGGGTCTCGCAATCGGACTGGCAGCCGCCTACGAGGGTCTCTCGGACGCCGTGCTCGCGGCGGCGTGGAGCGCGATCGCCGTTCCGTTGTTAGTCGACGTGGCGCTCACCGTGCTTCGGCCCGCCGAGAACCTGCTGGCGCAGCGCTACGTCGCGCGAGCGTCGGCTGTGCTTGCCCGGGTGAGGCCCCTGGTGGTCGGGATCACGGGGTCGTATGGCAAGACCACAACGAAGACCTACGTCGCTCACCTCATAGCTGGCGACCGCATCGTCGTCGCGAGTCCGCGTAGCTTCAACAATCGCGCTGGGCTTGCGCGCACCGTCAATGAGAATCTCGTGCCTGGGACCGAGGTGTTCGTGGCCGAGATGGGTGCCTACGGACCGGGGGAGATCTCGGCGCTTTGCAGCTGGCTCCATCCCGAGGTTGCGGTCATCACCTCGATCGGGCCGGCGCATCTGGAGCGCTTCGGCACGCTCGACAGGACGCTCTCGGCGAAGGCGGAGATCAGCTCGGCAGCTCGCGTGGTCGTGCTCAACATCGACGACGAGCGGCTCGAAGCGCTCGCGCGAGGCCTGGACGCGACTCAGAAGGTGGTCCGTGTCTCGGGAACCGACATGGGCGCGGACGTTGCCGTGATGGAGCACGCCGATGGTCTCGAGCTGCGACTCCGGGGACGGTTGTCGGGTGTCGTCGTTCTTGCGCCGGGATGTCCGTCGCCTATCCGATCGAACGCCGCGTGCGCAGCGGCAGTGGCGCTCGAGCTGGGCATCAGTCCTGAGGTGGTGGCGAGGCGCCTCGCCTCTTTGCCCAGCGTGCCGAATCGGTTGCAACGCTACCGGGCCAACGCCGGTTATGTCGTGCTCGATGACACTTTCAACGCGAACCCGGCCGGTGCCCGCCTTGCTCTCGATGCGCTCGAGTCCGAGGCCCATGAAGGCCGGCGAGTTCTCGTGACACCTGGAATGGTGGAACTCGGCAAGACACAGCGCTCTGAGAATGCGGCCTTGGGCGAGGCGGCCGCAGCTGTTGTGACAGACCTCATCGTCGTTGGAAGGACGAACAGGGCGGCGCTCGTCGAAGGTAGTCGCCGAGCGGGACGGCCCGTGTCGGTGAAGCTCGTCGGCACGCGGGAGGAGGCGGTCACGTGGGCGCGTGAGCAGCTCGGTGCTCGCGACGCCGTGCTGTTCGAGAATGATCTCCCGGATCACTTCCCCTGAGCGCACGACCAATCGGCTGGTGGAGGAAACGCCGGTCCGACGGACCTGGGTCGGTGTTCGCGCTTGGACTGTGGCATAAAGTGGCCTAACGATGAGGCAAAATGCGAAGCGCTTGGATTTTGACGATCGGGGGGCGTTTGTTCTGCCGCGTTCAGTCACTCAGGCGCGAGCAGGAGGCGCACGTGAGGCCGGCGTGAATCGGGTTGTCCGTCCGGCGCGTGTCGGGGTGATCTACGGCGGTCCGTCGCCCGAGCACGACGTCTCGATCCTTACTGGCTTGCAAGCCGCCCACGCTCTCGTCCGCGCTCCGGGGATTGGCAGCGTACGTTCGTTGTACTGGTCCAAGGCGGGTGACTGGTACGAGGTTCAAGTCGCGACCGAAGCGACAGGATTTGTCGAGGGCGTTCCCTCGAACGCTGTGCGCCTACGTCTGATAAGCGGTCCGGGTGGTGGGTTTGCCAGGCCCGCGAGCGGGTTGCGTGCAAAAGAAGATCGCCTCGATCTTGATGCGGTGCTCGTCTGCTGTCACGGCGGCCCGGGAGAGGACGGGACGCTCCAGGGGGCTTTGGACTTGACGGGAGTTCCGTACGCCGGCCCGACAGCGATGGGGGCCGCGCTCGGCATGGACAAGCTCGCTTTCGGCGCGCTCGTGATCTATGCCGGTCTGCCGGCCTTGCCGCGGGTGCCGTTGAGCGCCGACAGCGAGGAACCGCGATTTGACCCCCCCTACATCTTGAAGCCGCGCTTCGGCGGCTCTTCCATCGGCATCGAGGTCGTCGCAGACTTCGATACCGCCCGCGCCCGCGTCGAGGGCCAACTCTCACTTGCGTCGAGGCGCGATTCTCGAGCCGTACCAATCGGAGATGTTCGATTTGCAGTTGGCCGTCAGGAGCTGGCCTGAGCTCCAGCTGTCGGCGATCGAACGGCCATTTCGGACGCGCAGTGCCGGAGAGATCCTCGCTTACGAGGACAAGTACGTCGGGTCGGAGGGAATGACATCTGCTCCTCGTGAGCTGCCCGCGGAGATCGAACCCGAGATCGAGCAGCGCATTCGGATGCTGGTGCCCGAGGTCGCCTCGCTCGTGGGCTTACGTGGTGTCGCGCGGCTCGATTTCCTGTCCGACGGCGAGGACGTGTTCATAAACGAAATCAACACGATCCCGGGTTCTCTCGCGCACTACTTGTGGGTCGATCCTCGTTTGAGCTTCACGTCGCTGCTGCTCGACTTGCTGGTCGAAGCGACCGAGCGGCCCGCGGCCGCGTACTCGTCGGCGGGTTCGGATGGGTCGGCCCTGCGGCTCGCAGGGTCCATTGCGAGCAAGCTCGGATGAGCTGCTTGTTGACGCTCGAGCCGGCGTTGTGAGCTTCCCGACGAGGTTGTTGGGTCCCGGCGAGGAGGTCTACCTCGACTCGAGGCCGAACTGGTCCTACTTGTTCTGGCCGTCAGTGTTCACTCTTCTCGTTCTCGCCGGATGTGTTGCGACCGTCGTCGTGTGGACGAGCGCACCGGTCCTCGCGGGGTGGGTCCTGCTCGGCGTGGGCGTTGCCGCGCTCGTCTACTTGGGTGCTCGCTACGTGGGCTGGCGCACTACCACCTTTGTCGTCACCTCTCAGCGGATCGTTTACCGGACTGGTGTGCTGAGAAGGACGGGCAGGGAGATACCGATCGGGCGTGTGCAGGACGTGACCTATCACCAGACTGTCGTCGAGCGGATCGTCAGGGCAGGCAGTCTCACCGTCGAGTCCGCCGGTCGTCAGGGTCAAGATCCATTTCCCGATATCAGCAAACCAGACGAGGTTCAGTCGCTGATCAACCGCGTTGTGGTTCAAAGCGCCGGCGGTTACCTGTCAGCGCAGGGCCCTGCCACGGTCGGGTCGTCTGAAGCCGAAGGGCCGGCTGGGGTGCCTGGCCCGTACGGCACGCCACCGATCACCGATCCGACGCCTCGTGTCCCACTGCCACGAGTCATGGAGCCGACGCAGCCCAACGTGGCGACACCGACCGTCGCCCAGCAGCTTGGTGAGCTGGCGGAGCTGCACCACCACGGCGTCATCACCGATGCCGAGTACGAGCAGAAGCGTCGCGAGTTACTTGACCGCCTCTGAGAGAGCGAAGAAAGCGGCGCCCTGGCATTGGTACGCTTCGTCGGTGGACGAGCGCTTTTGGATCACGACGCTCGGTTGCCCCAAGAATGAGGTCGATTCTCAGAAGCTGATCGGTCGCTTGCTTGCTGGCGGCTACGAGCCGGCGCAGGATCCTGGCGAGGCCGATCTTGTCGTCGTGAACACCTGCGCCTTCGTCGATGCCGCTCGCGAGGAGTCCATCGAGACCATCCTCGAGCTCGACGGCTTGCGAAAGCGCGGATCTCGGCTCGTTGTGACGGGGTGCCTCGCTGAGCGTTCTGGTGAAGAGCTCGCGGCTGCAATCAGCGAGATCGATCTCGTCGCCGGCTTCGGAGTACCCGTCGAGATGAAGACTGCCAGGCGAGTCGTGCGAGCCGAGCCGGGCCCGTCGTCCGCGGACGGATCGCCGCACGGTTTCGACTTGCTGGAGCCTGCCCGCCCACCAGCAGCGGCGCCGTGGGCCTACGTCAAGGTTGCGGAAGGCTGCGACCGACGGTGCGGGTTCTGCGCGATCCCGTCGTTCCGGGGCAAGCAGCGTTCGAGGCCGTCGGCTTCGATCCTTGCCGAGATCGACGAGCTGAAGGTACGCGAGATCGTTCTTGTCGCGCAGGATCTCGCCTCCTACGGCCACGACCGAACCGCAAGTGCGGGACAGCAAGACCGTGCCGGTCCCGGCATCGTCGAGCTCATCGGCGCGGCGGTGCAGCGAGTCGACCGGGTCCGCCTTCTCTACCTCTACCCGTCCTCGCTCAACGATCGGCTCGTCGAGGCGATCCTCGCAACCGGTGTTCCGTACTTTGATCTCTCCCTTCAGCACGCTTCGGGGTCCTTGCTGCGCAAGATGCGCCGATGGGGGGACGCCACGAGGTTCCTCGAGCGGATCGAGCGGATTCGCCGGCTCGAGCCTGGTGCCGTGTTCCGGTCGTCGTTCATACTCGGTTATCCCGGCGAGACCGAGGAGGACCACGACGAGCTGCTGAGCTTTATCGAGGAAGCGGACCTCGACTGGGCGGGGTTCTTCACGTTCTCTCGCGAAGACGGAACGCTGGCCGCTGGTCTCGGTCAGCAGGTCCCGAGCTCTCTCGCGCTCGAGCGCCTCCGGGAGTGCTCGGAGCTGCAAGAGGCGATCACAGCTCGTCGACGCCAGCAGTTGGTCGGGACGATGAGCGAGGTGCTCGTCGACCGGCCCGGGAACGCCCGGTCCTACCGAGAAGCGCCGGAGATCGACGGGATCGTGCGGGTGCCACGTTCTGTCCCGGAGGGCTGGCTCGGCCCGGTCCGGATCATGGGTGCGGTCGGGCCCGACCTCGAGGCCGCGCCCGCGTTCGAGCTCGTGGGAGGATCGGCGTCATGAGTGGCCGCGGCACCGTCTTCGGGCCATCGGCTCTGATGACGCCTGCGAACGCGCTCACACTCGCCAGGTTGCTTGCGTCGCCGCTCATGGTCGCGCTCGTTGTCGCCACCGGACCCTCTAGTTGGTTGCTCGTGGGTCTCTGGTTCGTCTGCTCGTCCTCCGACGGCCTCGACGGCCTCGTCGCAAGGCGCTACGGCGCGACGCGCTCAGGAGCGTTCCTCGATCCACTCGCCGACAAGTGCATCGTCCTCGGCGTGCTGGCGGCGCTGGCGGCAATCGGAGAGGTGAGCTGGTTGCCGGTGATCCTGATCGCTGCCCGTGAAGTATCCATGAGCGTGTTCCGAAGTCATGCTGCGCGCCGCGGAGTGTCGGTGCCTGCCAGCACGACGGCGAAGGCAAAGACCCTGCTGCAGGACATCGTGATCGGGCTCGCGTTCCTGCCACCGGTGGGCCTGCACCACGCGAGGGTCGTCGGTTGGGTGCTCTGGTTCGCTGTCGCAGTCACGTTGTGGACCGGGTTGGAGTACCTGCGCGACTCACGCAAGCTCCTGGGGGGTGCCGATTCGCCGACGCGCGGCAACGTGGATCGTCACGTCGCCTGAGCACGCACCCCGATCCGGAGAACAGCCATGAGAGCCGAGGTCGTAGCAGTGGGGACGGAGCTTCTCCTTGGCCAGATCGTCGATACGAACTCTGCTTGGATCGGTGAGCGGCTTGCCTTGTCGGGAATCGACTGCAATTTCCAGACCCGGGTGGGGGACAACATCGCGCGTATCGCCTCGGTCCTGCGCACCGCACTTGGGCGAAACGAGGCGGTGATCACATGTGGCGGCCTCGGGCCGACTCAGGACGATCTCACCCGGGAGGCGATCGCGCTCGTGATCAACGCCCCACTTCGCCGGGACCCTGCAGTCATGGAGGCGATCAGGACCCGCTTCGTGCCTCGTGGGCCGAACCGGACGATGCCGGCCAACAACGCGCAACAAGCCGACGTGCCTGAAGGCGCCACGGTGATCCCCCAAACAATGGGCACTGCTCCCGGTCTCATCTGCCCTGTCGAGGACAAGGTGATCTACGCGCTTCCTGGTGTGCCGTACGAGATGCACGACATGATGGAGCGCGCCGTTCTGCCCGATCTGCGGCGGCGGTCGGGACAGGCGGCTGTTATCCGCAGCCGGACGCTGAAGACCTGGGGCAATAGCGAGTCCGGTCTCGCCGAACTCGTCGCAGGTCGCGTCGAGGCGCTCGAGGCCGGGGGACTGGGTGTGCCGACCATCGCTTTCCTGGCCAGCGGCATTGAAGGAATCAAACTGCGCCTCACTGTGAAGGCTGCTGACGACGATGCCGCGAACAGAGCGCTCGACGCCGAGGAAGCCGAGCTTCGTGCACTTGTCGGTGAATCGGTCTTCGGCGTCGACGACGAGACGATGGAGGGCGCCGTGGGCCGGGTGCTCCTCGAGCGCGGCTGGAGCCTCGGGGTTGGCGAATCACTGACCGGCGGCCTCGTCGCGGCCCGGGTTGTAGGCGTGCCGGGCGCGAGCGAGTGGTTCCGAGGGGCAGTTGTGGCATACGACGTCGGCGTCAAGCGGTCGGTGCTCGGCGTGGCGGACGGGCCGGTCGTGACGCGCGAGGCTGCAGCGGCCATGGCCGAAGGTGCGCGGCGGGTGCTTGGCGCCGAGGTGGGCCTCGCGACGACCGGTGTCGCCGGCCCGGCCGAACAGGAGGGTCGGTCGGTCGGCACCGTAGTCGTCGGGCTCGCACTGCCGGGGTCTGTCCCCGATGCCGTCGAGCTTCGCCTGCCCGGCGATCGGGAGCGTATTCGGCAACTCGCGACGATCTCGGCCCTGGACGTCTTGCGACGGCGGCTGTGTGCAATTGGCCGGGGAACATAAGGTCAATGTTCAGTTGTTCTCGGGCCTTTGCGCACTGGTGCGCTCACCGAGCGCGATCCACACGGAGGTCCACCAACGAACATATGTTTGGAACTACAGTGATGTGATGACCTCGCAGCAGGGACCCGTGACGGGAGTGACATACCCATTTCGTAGGTTGCGGCCTGCCGGCGTCACGCCGGTGAGCCGAGACGAGGCGACACCTCGACAGAGAGGTCCCGTCTCAGAAGTGAACCGTAGACAGGCAGCGCGAGAGGAGAGAGATCCGACGATGGAGCGTGACAAGGCACTCGAGGCGGCACTCAGCCAGATCGAGAAGCAGTTCGGAAAGGGCTCAGTCATGCGCATGGGTGAGCACACCGGCATGGGGATCGAAGTGATCTCGACTGGTGCGATGGCCCTTGACATCGCACTCGGGATCGGTGGGCTCCCGAGAGGGCGGATAATCGAACTGTTCGGGCCGGAGTCCTCCGGCAAGTCGACCCTCGCGCTGCACGTGGTCGCGGAAGCCCAGCGTAATGGGGGAATCTGTGCATACATCGATGCGGAGCACGCCCTCGACCCCGTCTATGCCAAAGCCATCGGTGTCGACATCGACGAGTTACTGATCTCCCAGCCCGACACGGGCGAGCAAGCGCTCGAGATCGCTGACATGCTGATTCGCTCCGGCGCGATGGACGTGATCGTCGTTGACTCGGTGGCGGCGCTCACACCACGTGCCGAGCTCGAGGGGGACATGGGCGATACCCATGTCGGCCTGCAGGCTCGCCTGATGTCCCAGGCGCTCCGCAAGCTCACGGGCACGCTCAGCAAGTCGTCGACGATCGCGCTGTTCATCAACCAGCTGAGAGAGAAGATCGGCGTGATCTACGGATCGCCGGAAGTCACGCCCGGAGGGCGCGCGCTCAAGTTCTACGCCTCGGTCCGACTCGATATTCGTAGGTTGGAGTCCATCAAGGACGGGGCCGAGGTCATCGGCAACCGCACGCGGGTCAAGGTCGTGAAGAACAAGTGCGCCCCGCCTTTCCGTATGGCCGAGTTCGACATCGTCTACGGCAGGGGTATCAGCCGAGAGGGCTCCGTGCTCGACGTAGCCGTCGACCTAGGGATCGCGAAGAAGTCCGGCGCCTGGTACACCTACGAGGGTGAGCAGCTCGGCCAGGGTCGCGAGAATGCCAAGCAATTCCTACGGGAGAGTCCCGAGCTCATGATCGAGCTCCACCAGCGGATCCGGAATTTGGTCGCCGAGAAGGCGGCCCTTGCCGTTGAGACGCCGATCGGAGCCGGAGGCTTGTCCAACGACGACGAGCCCATCTCGCTCGACTGAGCGTTACGAGCCCGCCTGTCGGCACTGGGCGTGGGTTGGCTCCCGTGTCGGCTGCTGGCCCGTGCACCGCTCTGGGCTTGGAGCTACAGATCGTCAGACCGCTTGGTCCCGCTCTCGGAGTCGGCGAGGCCGAGTCGTTCAGCGGCATCCCAGAGTTCGTCGCGCGCCTGCGGAGCGGCAGCCTCTTCGATGAGCAGGCGTGCCTGGTCGTGCTGGCTGCGCCCGAAGACGTGGGCGCAGCCCTGGTCGGTGACGACGACGGAATGTTGGAACGAGGTAGCTGGCATTTCGAGAAGCGGGACCACCGTGGACGCCTTCGACTTCTCGTGCCACGACGGCAAACCGATCACCGCCTGCCCGCCGGTTGAATGCAGCGCCCCGACGATGAAATCGGTCTGGCCACCGAAGCCGGAAAAGATGCGGCCGCCGACGTAGCTCGCGTTGGCCTGAGCGAACAGGTCGATCTGCACGGCTGCATTGATGGAGATCATCATCGGATTGACCGCGATCATTGCCGGGTCGTTGGTCGTCTCGGTCCGGAACATCCGTAGCCTGGGGTTGAGGTTCGCCCAGTCGTAGAGTTCTTCGGATCCGCCGATGAACGACGTGACGACCTGGTGGTCAGGATCAAGAGCTCCCGACCGCTCCAGAGCGAGAACGCCGTCGCTGATCATCTCGGACCAGATGCGCAGGCCGCGGCGATGCACGAGTCGTCCCAAGGTCGCATCGGGGATCGCGCCTATCCCGAGCTGCAACGTCGCGCCGTCTGGTACGAGATGCGCTATGTACTCGCCGATCTGCTCTCTTCGTTCGTCAGGCGCATGCTGCTCGGTGGTGTCCAGCGCTTGGTCCACCTCTATGGCGACGTCGATCATGTCCGTCGCGATCTCTCCCTCGCCGAAGGTGTACGGCATGCGAGGGTTGATCTGAGCGACGACGAAGGCCCCGCGCGCGCGTGCTACCTCGAGGGCTGCAGGCAGAACATTGACCTCGATACCGAGCGATACCTTGCCATCTCTCGGCGTCGAGGTCTGGATGAGGACGACGTCGGGCTGGCGGGAGATCGCGAACAGCCGCGGCACCAGGGAGAGCCGCATGGGTATGTAATCGAGAGCGGAGGAATGACGCATTCCCGCCCCGACGAATGGCGTCTCGTAACGCACGCCCGGCCGCGAGGAGATCGGATGACGGGAACCCAGCATGAACACCCGATAGCTGTCGAGATTCGCGTCGAGGATCTCGAGTGCCCTCTTGGGCGAAGCCCAGTTGCCGGTCACGACAACCCGCGGCACTGTCTTGGACAGTGACCCAAGCCGGTTCCCGAGCGCTTGCTCTGAAATTATCCGCATGCGGCCGACCCTAGCAGTGGAGGGCGGCGAACGTTTAGTTGGCGATTGAGGTGTGCTTGAACTCGTTCAGCTCGACGTGATGTTCGAGAAGGTCGAGAATACGTTCGATCGTCGCAGTCGCCAGGCCCGCATCTTTGCCGGGCCTCGTCATGATCCGGACGAAGGCCGCCTGGTCGCCGATCACGAACGTCGGCACTCCGAAAACGGCATTGTCGGCGATCGCCGCCTCGTGAGACTTGCGGTACTCGTCGAGCGGCCATCCGCTCTTGATCTCCTCGAAGACAGGACCGGGCGGAACGCCCTCCCGTTCCAGCACCGAGGCCAGCGCCGCTCTGTCGCGCAAATCGCCAGCATCGTCATGGCGGAGCGCGAACAACGCCAGGTGCGTTCGGAGGAATCTGTCGGGGAAACGGTCGCGCACGACGATCCCGATCTGGCCGGCGAGAAGGTCCGCTTCGCGCTCAGGATCCTCCCAGACCGGCGTGCCCCCGTCCTCGACGTGCGCCTGACTGAGCGAGAACGGAACGAAGCTGGTCTCGAACGGGGCGCCGGCCTCGAGGGCGACCACGAGGTGCTCGTGCGCATTGCGGGCAAAGGGACAGCGATAGTCCCAGTTTATGGAGAAGGGGGTTGTGGTCATGAGAGCCAGAACCCCGCGTGGCGTCTGCGGATTCCCCTGATCCTGTGGTCCCGGGGCCACCATGGCGGCGCCACTACCATGCCTGCGGTGCCGCAGGTTCACCTCGTACGTCCCGCTGATGTGCCGGTTGCCGCCGCGTCGCTCGTTCGGGCCTTCCACGACGATCCGATGCTGGCGTACATGTTCCCCGACTCGCGCACTCGGGAACGAGCCCTGATGCGATTTTTCAAGCTCCAGCTCCGCCAGACATACCTGAAGAGAGGCCTGGCCTACACGACCGAGGACTGCCGGTCGACCGCGCTGTGGATGCCGCCTCGGTCCGGTCCGCCCCCGATGCGCGACGTGATCGCGCAGCTTCCGATTCTCTTGATCTTGGGGCGGCGTGCGGGAGCCTCGCTCCGGCTCGTCCAGCTCGTCGAGTCCCATCATCCGAAGACCCCCCATTACTACCTGGGTGGGCTCGGCACAGATCCGCAGTGGCAGCGAAGGGGTCTCGGCTCTGCTGTGCTGGCTCCCGTGCTCGAGATCTGCGACCGTGAGGGTCTTGGTGCCTATCTTGAGTCTTCGAAGGACAGCAACGTCGACTTCTACCGGCACCGCGGTTTCGAAGTCACCGGCGAGGTGAGCGTGCCTGACGGCTCCGTCCGGCTGTGGCTCATGTGGCGAGAGCCTCTCAAGCCGTCCTTACAGCAGGACGACGCCTGATCTCCGTTTCTCGGCGCTGGGAAGTGGGGGAGAATCGGGAGGAGTCGGGGTCAGCCCCTCGGGGATCCGGGAGGGGTCGAAGACGATCTCGGTCAACAGGTCGAGCACGGCTCGCGCCGGCGCCGAGGGCAGGCCCGTTGCGCGCTGCACCACGCCGATGAGCCGCCGGGGGATCTCGGTGATCCTCACAAGGGCGAAGTTGTCACGCAGGTAGCTGGGCACAGCGGTCGCCGGCAGGATGGCCGGTCCCCAGCCCTCGAAGGTGAGCGAGGCGATCAGGCGGGTCCCGTCGATCTCGGCCCACGCGAGGAGGGTGGTGCCGGTCAAGTTGATCGCAGCGTCGAGATCGGCCCGAAACGCGGTGCCGGCGACCGGCAGCAAGAGGGGGATCCCCTTCAGCGCGCTGAGGCTGACCTCGCGCGAGCTCGCGAGCGGGTGGTCGATGGGCACGACCAGGACGAGGTCCTCCTCGAAAAGTGGGGTCAGCGCGAGATCGGTTCCCTTCGCCGGAAGGTTGAGAACGGCGAGGTCGACCTCTCCCGCTGCGAGCTGGGCGTCAAGCCTGGTGGTTGTCAGTTCGACGCAAACGAGGTGAAGGTGGGGGTATCGCTGGGGAACGGTACGCAGCAGCTGAGGCACGAGCCACCGGGCGGTCGTGCCGATGATCCCGATCCGAACGGTGCCGGCGACCTCGCGGGTGAGAGCCAGCACGTCGGAGAGCAGTGCGTCGAGCTCGACCTGCACACGTCGCGAACGGGCAACGACAAGCGCGCCGGCTTCGGTCAGTTGACCAGTGGAACGGTCGACCAGCTCGCAGCCGAGCTCGCGCTCGAGCTTCTTCACGTGAGCAGAGATGTTCGACTGGACCGTTTGGAGCGCGTTCGCGGCCGCCGAGAACGAGCCATGATCGGCTATCCCGACGATTGCACTCAGCTGGCGCAGCTCCATCGCAATCGACGATATCAGCTATCGGTAAGAACTGTTTGACCGATGCTGTGAAATCGTGCACTATGTATGCAGACCTCAGTAGCGGAATCCCCCCTCCAGCAACTGAAGAGTCTTGAGAAGGGGCCGGTATCCCCCCCACCGGCCCTTTCTCCGCGTCCGAGGCACGTTTGCTGCCGGCACGCTGCTGAGCAGGGCGGGCTGGGTCCTCCCGCATTGGGAGAGTCGGGGCTGTCGTTTGAGTAGGGCGGCTGGGTCTTCCCGCATTGGGAGAGTCGGGGCTGTCGTTTCACACGAGGTCGCCGTACGCGCAGCTCCACACTGCGATCGGGGTCGGCCGCCAAGATCGGACCGGGAGTCGACATCCAGGTAGTTGTCCGGTTGTACGAACAAATGTAGACTACATTTCGTGACCATCGTGGAGCTGTCACTGGTGCTGTTCGGGGTCTCGGTCTTGGCAGGCGCGCTGGGTTCGCTGCTGGGCCTCGGCGGGGGATTCGTGATCGTGCCGGTGCTCACGCTGGTCTTTCACCTCGACATCCGGCTTGCGATAGGGACTTCGATCGTGGCGGTGGCGGCCACCTCCTCGGCCGGGGCCGCGAGGAACGTGACCGAGAGCATCACGAACCTGCGGGTCGCCACGTTCCTCGCGCTGGCGACGACACTCGGGGCGGTGACGGGCGCACTGCTGGCTGGTGTGTTCGATGCACGTTTCCTGTTCGCTCTTTTCGGGGTCGTTCTCGCGGTCTCCGGAGTGCAGATGATACGCAAGCGCCCGACTCCGGCGGTGGGGGACCCGACCCCTGCGATGGAGACGGTCGGCGTGTCCGCCGGCGTTCCAGGTCGAATGGTTCGCGGTGGCCGGCTGGCCGACCGGCTGGCACTTCATTCGGCCTACTACGACAAGGCGGAAGGCTCGGACGTGCCTTATGTCGTGGTCAACACCGGGCTCGGGCTCGCGCTCATGTACCTCGCCGGGACACTGAGCGGCTTGCTCGGGATTGGCTCGGGCGTGTTGAAAGTGCCGGCGATGGACTTGGCGATGCACATCCCGATGAAGGTCTCGACCGCGACCAGCAACCTGCTGATCGGACTGACTGCGGCAGCGAGTGCGGTCGTCTACTTTGCCCGGGGTGACATCGATCCGCTCATCGCGGGCCCGGTCGCGATCGGGATCCTCCTGGGAGCGACGCAGGGGTCCAAGTGGCTCGCAGGCATGCGGTCGGATCGTCTTCGCGTGCTGTTTGTGAGCGTGCTGGGCGTGGTGGCCGTCCAGATGATCTGGAAGGGGATCAGTTGATGGCTCCGCCAGCTCGTGGGTATGGCGCCCTCACGCCGCCCTCACGGCATGGAGTACGCGCGGCCGTGGGGAAGGTGCTGCATGCAGGCGTGCTCGTGAGCGCCTCGATCCTGATGACGGGATACCTGGTCGGCCTCGTCGGTGACCCGGCGGCCTTCGGCTCGCATGCTGCGGAACAGGCCCACCTCGCGGCAAGGGCGGGCTTCCCGCATTCGTTCGTCGCCGTATGGGATGGGATCGGGCGCGGCAAGGGTGAGGCGATGATCGCCGCCGGGTTGCTGGTGCTCATCCTGACTCCTGTCGCAGGGCTTCTCACGAGCGCCGTGGCGTTCGCGCGGCGGCGCGATTGGCTGTTCACGGCGATCTCGGCGACCGTGCTGTCGGTCATATTGGGGTCGTTCCTGCTCGGGTGGTTGTCCGCGTGAGGACGACGCGCCAGCCAAGCCGCGGGCCAGTCCGCAGGCGGGCTCAATGATGTCACTGGACACGAGCGACCCGATGCCGCTTTGGGCCCAGCTTGCCGCCGAGCTGCGGCGTCGCCTGAGCGCAGGCGACTTCGACGAGCGTTTCCCGACAGAGGCGGAACTGGTCACGGCCTTCGAGGTGAGCCGGGCGACGGTGCGAGAAGCCATTCGCCGCCTCCGTGGCGAAGGGTTGCTCGACGCCCGCCGTGGAAGCGGGACATTCGTCGTGCGCCGCCAGCTCGACGCGCCGATCCTTGGGACCTCGGGGCTTGCGCAGGCGATAACGGCCGCGGGACTTGTCGAGGCGAGCAGGGTGCTCCGTGTCGAGGAGGGGCCGGCGGGCGAGACGGCAGGTCGGGCACTCGGGACCGACAGTCACGAGGTGGTCCAGTGGGTCGAGCGCGTCCGCTACGCGGATGGCGAGCCGCTGGCGCTGGACCTGTCGGCGCTGGCGATCGATGCCGCGCAACGACGGGCGTTCGTTGGTGGCGACCTCACCCAGGGGTCGCTCTACGGCCTGCTCGAGACTCTCTGCACCGTGCGGATCACCGGAGGCAGCGAGAGGCTCCGCGCCGTCACGTGCAACCAGACCGAGCGCAAGCTGTTGCGGCCCGGTCGTGGCGAAGGCGTCTTCGAGGTGGAGCGCGTCGCCTACGCCGGTGACCGCCCGGTCGAGTGGCGTCGAAGCCTGGTTCGCGGCAGGGGCTACGTGATTGGCGCGACCTGGGGCACGATGCCACAGACGTCGCGTCGCTGACTCACCTGGGCAGGTCGTACCGGGCCTTGGTCAGAGGCCGGGCCAGCTCGTGGAGGGATCGCCCGTGGCCCATCCCGGGGGCACCGAGGCATCTGTCGTGAACGCGCTGGCGGTGCAGTCCACCGCCGTCGTCGGGCCGAACCAGAAGTCATAGGAGCCGGGCGCGGTCTCTCCTAGCACGGCGAACGGAGCGCCTGCCGCCAGGACGAGGGTCCCCAGGCAGTGCCGGTCCGCCGGGTTGAAAGCGGTGTAGACAGACACGCCGGTGGCGCTCGCGACGCTCACCACGCCTGGTGAGGTGGGCGGGCCGGTCGTGGTCAGGCCACCGCTTGAGCCCGATAGGCCTGCCTGGACAGTGCCACCTTCCAGCGCGGATTCCAGGTTCGTCTCCAGTACGACATCGGTGTCGGGCAACGCCGTGAGGGGAGCGAGGACCGCGTTGCCAAGCGCGGTACTGGCCCCGCAGGCGGAGAGAGCGGCCGCGGATGCGACAAGCGCAAGGCCTGCGAGGCTCGAGCGCACGACCATGGCCTTTCGGCCGAGCCCGCGAGCGCGAGCAAACAGCAAAGGATCAGTCATCCCGGCTCCATGGTTGCTGCTTGTGGTGTTCGCGCGCCGCGCGTTGGTCCTTGCGCGCCGAGTCCGGCAACGCCCATTCACGGCGCCAGGCGGAGGCGTCCGGACCTCGAAACGCCGGAGTCGTTCCGGCCGCAGCGCGGCGCCGGGCGGACCACCAGTCCGACTCCGCCTCGTCGGCGAGAGCGGCAACGGCCTGCTCTATGCGAGCTGCGAACTTGCGCGCGTCCTCATGCTCGCGAGCTATGAGCGCATCGCCGAGGCGGATCTCGGTGGACCCTGGCCGAAGGCGGGAACTGCTCTTTGCGAGCACGGCCCGAGTTCCCCGGATGTGCACCGGGATCACCGGGATATCGCAGCGCTTGGCGAGGTAGGAGGCACCCCCTTTGAATTCGCGGCCCCAACCGTCGGCGGTGCGGCCACCCTCCGGAAAGATTATGAGGCTCCAGCCGTCGTTGATGAGGCTCGCCGCCAGATCGGCGGAACGGCGATTGACTTTGGAGCGTTCCATGGGGATCGCCCCGAGGCCGAAGGACCAGAAAGCGGCCTTCCAATGACGGTCGAAAAAGTAGTCAGCCGCCGCGGCGACGATCGTGTGGTGGCGTAGTCCCACTGGCAAGCTCGAGAGCAGCAGACCGGTGTCAAGATGGCTCGCGTGGTTCGCCGCGAGGATCATCGGGCCCCGGACAGGATCAAGATGTTCGAGCCCGATCACGCGAGGCGAGAGCACCATGCGAGCGATCGGCCGAGTGATGTCGTCCAGGACCACGGCCCGAGCGAGGCGGACAGGGTAGCGGCGGGCCCAGGCCGTGTCGTAGTCGATGCCGAGCTTGCGTTCTGGCATGGGCGCCGGCAGGCCACCGGGTCTCGTCGGCTTCTCGACGACGAAACGTAGTCCCTCCTGCCCCAAAGCCGCCGCCCCGCGGGACGCGCCGTGTCACGTGACCTCCGCCATCAGCAAGGGAGGGACGTGGAGGTGCGTGATGGTCGGGTCCCTGCCGACGATGTCCTCGGCAAGCTCGAGGGCATCCTCGAACGTCGAGGCGGGTGAGAAGCCCAGCTGACGGACGGCCGCCCGGTCACCTCCGACCACGATCACGCGACCGAGGTGCGAAACCGCGTGGGCGCACCAGTACCACATGTACATGGGGTGGACACCGTGGTAGGCGTAGCTAGTCCGGTAGAGGTGCACGTACCAGGGATCGGTGGCGAAGGATTCTTCGTACTTTGCCTCGATCTCGAACATGTCGGTGGTCTCGGCCAGCACCTGCTCGAAGAAGTCGATGTAGCTCGGGTGATGAACAGGGTTGAACTCCCACGGAGTCGGGTGCGAGATGATCACGACGCCGCCTTCGCGCACCAGTGGCTTGCCGCGATACAGGTTGAAGAAGTAGCCGAGCCCCAAGCAGGCAACGAGGATCGGGTTCATGGTCGAATTGACGTTGTAAGGGCCGATATAAGGCAGCCCCATCGTGAGGACGTCGGTCTGCCCCGAGACCTCGACGAGTTGCTGGCGAAAGAGATTGGCGAGCGTGGCCTCGTGCACGGCCTCGACCGCGCCCGCCTGGACCGAGGTGAGGTCGTGCGGAGCGTAGACCGAGTGGAAGATCTTGCGACTCAGCCCACCCGGAATCCGTTCGAGAGCGCTGGAGGTTGCCAGGAAGCTGGCCCGGTCCTTGAGCGACCACTCCCATTCGCGCTTTTGCAGGAAGGCGAGCTCTTTGGGGAACGTGTCGGTGTTGAGCGTCGTCTCGATCTGGAACAGCTTCACACCCGATTCGGCGATGAGCCTCCCCATGCGCCAGTTCGAGCTGTGCAAATCGGAATGGCGCATGTCCATGAACGAGCGGCTGTGCAGCATCGTGCGCACGTTGTGGTGGTGCTTGATGCTGCGGTAGGACGCGAGGCCCGTTGCGACGGACTTGTGCCCGCCGTCCATCGCCGAGAGGTTGATGTTCACGTAGATGAGCAGGTCGCTCTCGGCCGCCCGGCGGTTGATCTCGACGTCCTCGCCATGGTCGGTGACCCCCAGATCTACGAGGTTCGAGGGGTCCTCGGCGTCGTGCTGCATCAGCAGACCATGGGGCGCGAAGGCCTCGAACACGCGGTCGCCGATGGCATGGCGGAGCTCCGGATCGGTCATCCGGCGGTGAAGAGCGAGCGCTGCGATCAGCACGACATCGTCGACACCGGCGTCTGCCGCGAGATCGAGGACTGCTTCGATCACACGCTGGCGCACGTCGGGGGCGCGCATGGGAGGCAGGGGGAGAGAGACGTCGTCGAATGCGATCGTCAGCCGCATGCCCGGGAAGAGCAGCGTGCGCAACGGCTGGGAGTCACCGAGAGGGCTGTCGAGGGCATTTCGGATGGCTTGGTCGGGATCGGAGAGCGGCGCGAGGGGCTCGGGCCCGTAGACGATCCGGGTCCCGACGGGAAGCCGTTCGAGCCGGAAGCCCTCGCCATGCCAAAGCAAAGTCGCCGGAGTCGATCGGTCGACCTCGAGGACGAAGCCGGGCCTAGGACTCACGTTGCCTCCTTGGTTGCGTGGCCATGTTCGGCCTTCCGGCGCCTGTACTGGACGCTCCGGGGCCGGATCCACCCTTGCGCATGTCGAACACGATCTTCACCGCGCCGCGTCGCCCGGCCGCGGCGGCGTGCGCGACGGCGTCTTCGTAACGCTCGAGGGGGTAGTGCGCCGAGACGAGGCGTTCGAGGCGCGCCTCTCGCACGAGCTCCATGGCGAGCTGAAAGGTCGACCGTGGCCCCTCGGGTCGGTCCTCACTCCCGTAAGCGTAGGCGCCGCGCAGCTCGATCTCGCGCTGCCAAAGAGGAGCGAGGTCCACCTTCACGACGCCCGGCATGCCGACGAGGACGATCCGCCCACCAGGGCGCACGATCTCGAGGCACTGCTCCAGGGAGGTCGCGCTTCCCACACAGTCCACGACGAGATCCACTCCGCCAGTGAGGCGCTCGATGTCCCCGTTGTCCGGCCCGAGAGCGAGCGAGCCCGACAGCCGTCGGGCCGCTCGCTTGTGCTCGCCTGGCTTGACGACCTGGTCCGCGCCGAGGTCGCGCGCGAGCTTTCGTTGATTGGAGTGCTTTGCCACCGCGACGAGAGCACCCGGGAGGCAAAGTGCTCTCAGGGCCGCGATCACGCAGAGCCCGAGGGTTCCGGCGCCTAGCACGACAGCCCGCTCTCCTCCGGTGATGTTGGAGGCACAGGCCGCGTGAACCGCGCAAGCAGCAGGCTCGACCATCACGGCTGCTTCGTCGGACAGGTCATCGGGGACCGCATGGAGCTGGCTTTCGTGCGCAACCAGCCCTGTCGACCATCCACCACCGGTGTCACGGCAATAGCCGGTCTGGAGCCCGGGACGCAGGTGACCAAACGCGATGCATTCGCACGAGCCCTTTCGGCCGGCGGCGCAGCCGGCGCACGGTGGGCTGATACCGCGAGCTTCACAGCCGAGCACGGGTTCGATCACCACCCGGCGACCGTCCAGCGTGCCACCCTCGACATCGCCGACGACTTCGTGGCCTGGAACGAACGGGAAGCTGACGATGTGCTCGAAGTAGCGAGAACTGCGACCGTCCAAGGTGGCAAGATCGGAGCCGCAGATACCGGCGAGCCGGGGTCGGACCCGCACCCAGCCCGGACCGGGGATCTCGACCGGGTCGAGCTCGGCAAGCTCCAGGGGGCCGACGTGGACTCCCTTGCCTGAACCCGCGACCGCCGACGCAAGACGCGCCGCCGCAAAGCGGGGGACGTTCCGTTCGAACCTCAGGGCCTTCATCGGGGCTCTCCGGTCGGAAACGTCGTGAGCCAGCTGGGCGGTCTCGTCTGTAGGCCCGGGCGGCGGGTCGCGACTGCAAGCGTGCGCCTGGGGCCGCCCGCTGCCCGCTCCCAGTGCTCTATGAACCAGCCCCGGCGACGGGCGATCGCCGCGAGCTTGGCTTCGGGGTTGATCACCACCGGGAAACCGGCCGCCTCGAGCATCGGGAGGTCGCTGGTCGAGTCCGCGTACGCAACGGTGTCGACCAGGCTGAGGCCTTGGGCGTGTGCGAACTCATCGAGCAGCATGGCTCGGGCTTCACCAGTAGGAGGTGCCTGTGTCAGCTCTCCGGTGAACTTGCCATCGCGCTCGGCCATGCTCGCACAGACGATCTCGTCGAACAGCGGTCGGAGGGGCTCGACGACGAAGTCCAGCGCGCCCGTTATCAAGAGAGTCCGGTGACCGAGGGCGCGATGGCGGCGCACCCTGGCGATCGCCTCCGGGAAGGCCCGCAGACCGAGCAAGTCGCTGAACAGCTCGTAGCTGTCGAGACGGAGTTGATCGACGGGGGCGTCCTTGTAGCGGCGGTAGAAGGCGCGCAGGAAGTCGCTCCTGTCGCGGCGGTCGAGCCGGAGCAAGCTCGGTCCCTCTGCCAATAGGCCCGCGACCACACGGACGCGCTCCGCCCGTTCGAGATGACGGGTCGCCAGCCAGGCGTAGCTCTCAACGACGTTGGAGGCGATGAGCGTGTTCTCGAGGTCGAACGCTGCGCACCGGGGCTGGTCGGACAGTATCGCCTTCAGCGACCGCTCTTCGCGGCTTGCCATCGTTCGTTTGCCGGCTGCAGTCGTGCGGACCCTGGCGTGCTCGACGACCGAGGGGAGATGGACGTCCTCGATGTACTCGGGCCAGTCGATCACAGCTGGGTCGAAGCAGAATGCGGTTTGGTCAGCGGGGTCGAGGCCCTCGAAAAGTTGCACGGTCCTGTCCATGCGAAACCGCGCCTCGGTCTCGCTGTAGGCGCCGTACAGCTCGACATAGCCAAGGGCTCGTTCGGCTTCTGACCGTCTCTCCTCGATCCGCGCGGCGCCTTCTGCTCGCTCACCGCGCAGCGGAAGCGAGTTGACGAGGCGCTCAGCGGCACCGAGGGCCCGAGTCGCCCGGCGCAGCTGGCCCTGGACGCGGCCGCGGCCCGGGAAGGACCACTTCGGGACGAGAATCGGCTGGCCCCGGTTGTCATGGAGGGGTCGTTCCGTGAACCATCGCTCGACGAGGTCGACCAGCTGGCCGTAACGCAATGGGTTCCGTGCACCTGAGGCGACCTGGTAGACCGTCGGGCCGGAAGGGTCTGGGCCTTTGGCTGCCACCGCGATCAAAGACCGCGACGACCAGATCGACGGGGATGACGTCCACGATGCCTTCTGGGACCCCGGGGAACTGCCGGAGCAGGCCCTTTGCGTAGGAGATGATGACGGGCTCCGCCATCCGGAAACCCCGGATCCACCCGGGACGCGGCTCGGAGAGCGCGGACTCGACGATCGAGGGTCGGACGAAAGTCACTGGCAGTTCGCCTCGGGTGTCGAGCAACGCATTCTCGCCGAGCGACTTCGTGAAGGCATAGGCGTCGGGCCAGCCGAGGGCTCGGGAGCGGCCGCGACCGAGTGCCACCATTCGGTCATGGACCCAATCGGCCCGTAGCTGCTCGGTCTTTTCCGCCAACAAGGCGGTGCCGGCCGCTCCGAGCTCGGATCGCGCCGAGCGGTGAAACGCCGCCAGCCGTTCCGGGCTCCGGCTGGTGGCATCTTCGTCGGAGCGGGCGCGCCGGGCAGCCCGCACCTCTGCTTGCCAGTCGATCTTGGAGACGAACTTGGAGGAGGTGATGAGCTCCTCGGCAGCGTCGCCCTTGTGGCCACTGTTCACGTATGCAGTGGAAACCGCTATGAGATGGGGCAGGGTCTCCGCAACACCTTCTCTGGCGGCTCGTTCCCTAGCGAGCTCCTGCAAGGTGTCGGCGACGCGCGTGGGACCGAGGAGATTCACCTCGACGGCCCCGTCCAAGGGAGCGTCAAAAGTCACAGCGGCCGCAGCGTGGATCACGATCTCACAAGACCCCAGCAGGGCTCGCCCCTCCTCGTCGAGTGCGAGCCCGTCTCTTCGCACGTCGCCGCCGACGGTGTGGAGATGGCGGGCGATCACATCGTCAAAACGCTCGCCAAGCTCACTGCGGAGTCGGTCGAAGCAGTCGTTGCGCAGTATCTCTCGGCGAGTGCGTTCGGCGGGTCCTTGGTGTTGGCCGGGCCGGACGAGCACGACTACTTCGCATTCGGGCACGCTGCGAAGCAATCGCTCGACGAGCGCTGTTCCGAGGAAGCCCGTCGCCCCGGTAACGGCGATTCGCCGGCCGGCGAGCTCGTCGCGGATCACAGGTGTGTTTCTAGCACCCGGCTGTCGAAGAGCGAGCACTTCAGCTGCGGAAACGGCTCGGAGAGGCGGCCGAGGCGGGCTCGGCCGCCGCCCGGCTTGACTGCTTGCAGCCTCGCAGCGATCAGTGCTTTGGAGTCTCGGCGCGAGCAGGCGCAGGCTTCTTCGGCGCAGGTCGACGCGGCGGTTTTGGCGGCGTGTAACGCTTGCTGGGCTTTGGCGCGGCCCGGCTCGCGGTCACCTTCTCGCTCTTCCGCGACTTCCTCGGCCGGGGTTGCGCGGCAGGCTTGCGTACGGCGCCCGGACGTTGGCCTTTGGCGGACCTGAGTCCCTTCATGACGAGCCACATTCCGAGGCCCACGTACGCGATGCCGAGGATAGAGAGGGCCTTGATCTGCAGCAACCAGAAGCCGACGAGCAGTGATGCGAAACCGAAGAGCGCTCGGCGCTTCAGGAGCGTCCCGATCCCGAGGAAGACGAACAGGACGATTCCCTCGAAGAGGAAAACGTGAACTGCGCCGAGGGTCTTGAGGTCGCTCGTCGACTGGTTGTGGTTGTGCCTCAGGTAGGGAACCACGACGATCAGTGTCAGGACGAGCTCGAAGATCGTCGCCGTGATCGCGATGCGACGCTCGCGCGGGTCGAGGTTGTTCACCGCCGCCTTGGCTTCGTCAGACCTTATCGTGGCGGACAGGCCAGGTCGTCGCGAACCCCGCCCGGTGACTGCTCGCCCACTCGACGTACCCGGTCTCAGGAACCGCTGGGCGCCGAGCTTGTGTCGGATTCCTGCGCTCCAGCCGTTCGTGGCGCCATCGCCGGCCTCGGTCTCGTCTGGCGTTGGCTCGTCGGGCTCGGGTTCGTCCTCGTCCGCCATGGTGTCCAGGGTAGCTGTCGCGTTCGGCAGGGGCTCAGCCGCGCTACCGCGGACGAGCGTAGGAGGGCGAAAAGACCATGCCGGGTTTCTCGGTCGTCTCGGATGGGTACGATGTTGCGGCGGCGTGCTCCCGGTCGCGACGGTTGTCCCAAATTCGCTGCTGGAGCAGTAGCTCATAGGGCGCTTGGCTCAGGTGGTTGGAGCGCAGCCTTCACCCGTCGTAACCTGCGAACATTGTGCTGGCCAGGGTTCTTGCAGGTTGCTAGCGAGCGTAGCCACCGAGGGGGATCCCGACGTCGTCGCCGCCCCCATCCGCGCCGTTCACGTCGGTCTCTACGAGCGTCACATGTCCCGGGACCGTGTAGACCTGCTGCCCGCCGGTGGGGTTGAAAGTCTTGGCTGGATGGGTCACCGCTATCGCAGGAGCGCCCGACGCCGACGAGATCAACCCACCCGCCCCGATCCCGAGCACGGTGAGCGTCAGCACGAGACCGAGATGCGACCCGGAACGGGTGTGCCGTGCCGTCGTGGAGTTGCCTCTCATTCCTCTTCCCCCTCAGTCCTCAACCGCGCCGCCAGCAACTCAACTTCAGGTGGCGAGACAACGTTAACGACGGGGTTTCTTTCTTGTCGATGAATCCAGCCGTGTGCAGGCAGTTGCGTACGACGAAGAGGGGGAGAGGATCCCGGTATGTTTCCGGAACGACGGGAACCAGTGGCAGTACCGGGGCTGTCCACCTCAAGTCTGGGAAGAGTTCTCCGCGTCCCTAGATCGGACAATCTCCGTGGTGGTAGTACGAGGCAAGCGAGTGCGTCACCCACCTGGAGAACTCCCGTTGGAAGATCCAGACTCGCAAGGACTACACCCAGTCCATGCGTCCTCGGAGGTACTTGGTGAGATGAGTCAGGTCCTCGGTGTCGCCTGGTACCGCTTCCGGGCCACGTGCGGCCGTCGCTTAGGCGGCTATCTGAGCGTGGTGCTGCTGATCGGATTGATCGGTGGGATCGCCATGGCCTCGATTGCGGTGGGGAGACGCACTCAGTCCTCGTATCCCACATTCCTGGCGAGCACCAACCCGTCCGACATGAGCGTGTCGGTCTACACGCCGAACACCGGTGGTCCGGTCGCCCCGTTGACGGCGACGATCGCCCACCTGGCAGACGTGAGACACGTCAGGACCATTGTCGTGCCCCACATTGTGCCCCTCGCCAAGAACGGCGCCCCCCGTCTGAGCGCGTTGGGTGACGTCACGATGCTCGGCAGCTTGGACGGTGAGTTTCTCGGCCAAGACCGCCCCGCGATCGTGGAGGGTCGGAGAGCGGATCCGAACCGGGCTGACGAAATGGTCATGACCGCCAGCGCCGCCCAGCTTCTCGGCGTGCATGTCGGCCAAATCGTGCGCATGGGCTTCTACACCAACGCGCAGTCTTCTTTGCCCGGCTTTGGCACTCCGCGGGTCACGCCCCGCCTCGAGTTCGGCGTCAGGTTGGTGGGGATCATCGTCTTCAACAACGCTGTGGTCCAAGACGACATCGATCGGGCCTACGGCTTTGTGCTCCTGACCCCGGCGCTAATCCGAGAGGCCTTGGCGGTGTCACCGGACGCGGCTGCGACATTCGGCTACGGGCTCCAGCTCGACCATGGTGGCCTTGACGTCCCCGCGGTCGAGCACGAGGTCGTCCAGCTGCTCCCGCCGCGTGCGACCGCCGAGTTCCACGTGACCTCGCGCGTCGTGACCGAGGTGGAGCTCGCCCTAAAGCCTGAGTCGGTCGCTCTGGGCGGGTTCGGGGCGATCGCCGCCTTGGTCTGTTTGGTGCTCGGAATCCAGGCCATCTCGCGCCAGATCCGCTGGGAGGACGACGACCGCCGGGTGATGCGGGCCCTCGGAGCCAGTCCGGCCGCCACGGCTGGCGACGGGCTGATCGGCTTTCTCGGTGCCGTGACTCTCGGCTCGCTCGTGGCCGTTGGTGTGGCCGTGGGACTGTCTCCGCTTGCTCCCCTGGGACCAGTGCGCCCCTTCTACCCCGATCAGGGGATCGCCTTTGACTGGACGGTGCTCGGCGTCGGCCTCGCCGTGCTAGTGGGAGTGCTCGCAGCTGCCGCGGTCGTGCTGTCCTCTCGAGGGGCTCCCCATCGGGTGGCCCGGGCCCGGCAGGGGGCTACTCGCAGTTCGAGCATCGCCCGCAGTGCCGAATCGGCCGGGATGCCGGTGGCTGGTGTGGTCGGTGTGCGTTTCGCTCTCGAACCGGGCCGGGGCCGCACGGCCGTGCCGGTGCGATCGGCGTTGGTGGGCACCGTCCTCGCCGTCGTCATGGTTGTGGCCGCCCTTACGTTCGCCGGCAGTCTGCAAACCCTGGTGTCGCATCCGGCGCTCTACGGGTGGAACGGGAGCTACGCGCTCGACCCGACCAACGCGATCCCTCCGCAAGCCCTGAAACTCCTCGGACACGACCCCGACGTCACCGCTTGGAGCGGATTCGATTACAACAATGTGGAGATCGATGGACAGACCGTGCCCGTCCTGTTCGCGCGCTCACTTACCGACGTGGTGTCCCCGCCGATCCTGTCCGGGCACGATCTGGCCGCCAACGACCAGATCGTCATGGGCGCGGCCACCCTGGCCGTGCTGCATAAGCACGTCGGTGACTCCGTGTTCGTGAGCTACGGGACCCCGGCTGACGCTCCCCTTTACATACCGCAAACCCGCTTGGTGATCGTAGGCACTGCAACGTTCCCCGCCGTGGGCTACGAAAGCTTGGTCGCCGACCACACCTCGATGGGCACCGGCGCGCTGTTCTCGGAGGGGATCTTTCCGCTGGCGTTCCAGCGAGTCATCCAGAGCCGGGACCCCAACCTCAACGGCCCGGAACTGGTATTCGTGCGGCTCCGAAGCGGTGTAAGTCCGGCCGCCGGCCGAGCAGACATGCAACGTATTGCCACCGAGGCGGACAAGGTGTTTGCAGCTGACCCCCACGCCGAGGGCAACAACGTCGTCGTCCTCGGCGTCCAGCATCCAGCGCAGATCGTGAACTACCGCAGCATCGGATCGACCCCGGTCATCCTGGCCGTTGGCCTCGCGCTAGGGGCGCTCGTCGCTCTTGGACTCACCCTGGCCGCGTCGGTCCGCCGGCGCAGGCGGGACCTGGCGCTTTTGAAAGCGCTCGGATTCACCCAACGACAACTGGCAGCCGCGGTCGCGTGGCAGGCGACGGTTACGGCGGTCATCGGCGCCATCGTGGGAATCCCGCTCGGCGTCGTCAGCGGACGTCAGCTCTGGATACTGTTTGCCCACAATCTCAACGCGGTGCCTGACCCCACAGTGCCAGCGTTGTTGGTGCTCGTCGTCGGCCTGGGTGCTCTAGTTTTCGCTAACCTCGTCGCCGCTCTCCCTGGGCGTAGCGCGGCGCATACCCCGACGGGGTTGGTACTGAGAGCCGAGTGAGGCCGTAATCTCAGCTGTCACGGCCGTCGATGACATGCCCGAAGCGACGCCAGTAGCTGGGCAGCCGCCAAGAGAACGTCGCACCGAACGCGGATCCGTTTCGACACAGGGTCCCGCCCAGATCGAGACGGATCGGGAACCCCGAGGAACCTTGCGCCAGCTATGTGGTTCACTGGCGTCTGAATGACATGAAGAGGGGCCTCCCCGGCGTGAACATTGGGTTCTCGTCGGAACCAGCACCGAGGAGGCCCCACACCATGTTGCATCTTGGACTTGACGGGGTTCTCCTCGAACGGGATCCCGGACCCTTACTCGAGCGTCTTCCTCGGCTGGAAGACCGAGACACGGACGTTCGTCTGGAAGAACGGCGTGATGACCGACATCGGCACCCTAGGCACCCCCGACGCCATCGAGCAGGTCGAAGACCAACGGGGCCAGATAGCCGGCACGTCGTTCACGAACGACACGCCGAGCCCCTACACTGGGTCTCCCACGCTCGATCGGTTCCTGTGGGAGAACGGGCACATGATCGACCTTGGAACGCTCGGACTAGTGAGGTAATTCATAGGGCGCTTGGCTCAGGTGGTTAGAGCGCAGCCTTCACACGGCTGAGGTCGCAGGTTCAAGTCCTGCAGCGCCCACGGTAAAACCCCATGTCAGAGGCTTAGCAAGTTGTATTCCCGACTAAACAGTCCGGGAATCTGACACAAATCTGACACAGGAATCAGAGGCACTCGCGGAGCGTGACGGATAATTCCGGGCACTTGGTTCATCCATTTACCGATTTCGTGAACGGTGGATTGAGCCCCTACGAGGAACCAGCGCCATCGAGGCGACGAATTTCCGCGTCTCGTGCTGGCTCGATGCCTTCAGCGAGCGCGTCAAGCGCGGCGTTCACTCGCTCTTCCGATCGGGGGAGCAGGTGACCGGCTCTCGTTGCGATCTCCTTCGGTGTGGCGCCGGCCGCGATCCAGAGAGCAACCGCGGTATGCCGGAGATCGTGCGGCCAAAGGGGAGCGACCCCCGCTGCCTTTGTCGCTGGCAACCAGAACCGCCGACGCCAACTCGCGAGACGAACCGGGCCGCCGGCTGGTGCCGTGAATACAAGGCCGTCTGGAGACCCGAACTCTCGCAAGTGCTGATCGAGAGCACTCACTGCGACGCGGGGCAGCGGCACTGTTCGCCGTCCGGCGCGGGTCTTCGGAGGCCCAAAGTGAAGGTTGCCTGAGACTTCGACAAGCGTGTCCGCAACCTCGACGCGGGCGCGCAACAAATCGACCCGCGTCGAACGCAGTCCGAAAATCTCCCCGATCCGAAGTCCGCCGTAGCCGCCGAGATACACGAGGGCTCGATAGCGACGATCGATCACCTCTGCGAGAACCGCAACCTCGCCCGGTGTGAGGAAGCGCATCTCCCGTCGTTCGATGTGAGGTAGCCGGAGTCCTGTGCAGGGCGATGCAGCGAGCCTTCCGTCTTGCACCGCAACGGCCATGATCTTTCCCATGATCTGCGCTGCCTTTACGACGGTCGCAGGAGCGAGTCCTCGCGCGGACAGCTCTGCGACCCATACCCGAACGTCAGCATGATCGATGTCCGCAAGCCGTCGACGCTCGAACGTGGGCACAAGGTATGTACCCTGGCGCGCCCCACCTAACCGACAGCTCCGTGGGTGTGCAACGACCAAGTGAGACAGGCACCGTTGTCGCCCGCTTTTCGACTGACTCCGGGGACCGCCGAACAGACGTGTGGCTCCTTGCCGAGCTCAAGTCGATGTAGCCGGGGCCCGTCCCAAGAACACACGAAGGAACCCCTGGTCAGCGTGGGATTCTTCATCACAGCTGCCGCGACCTCGGAGTAAGATCTGAGCGCCGCGCATCTGAGATGCCGGGCGAGTGGACAAGTAGGGAGGCATCTTATGCCGACGTTCGCGAACGGGGCGATGGCCGTGCACAAGCCGGCGCGTGGGCGCCTAAGAGGTGCCGCCGCTACCGGACTGGGCCTTCTCCTAGCAGGGGCCACTCTGGTCGGTACCACCGGGTCCGGAGTGATGGCCACAGCCGGCGCCGCCGTCCGGCCGCTCGCACAAAGGCAGGTCTCTAATCGGTCAGGCGGCGTGCAGTCGAGTCCACTGGTCCGCATCACCTACTCGCTGGTGCGTGACTCGGGCGGCGAGGGCCCACAGAAGGGGGCAGAGATCATCCTCCTCTTCTCTGCCAACGGTGAGGCCTACTTGTACCTCGCCGACCCCACCGAGGCCTTGGGAGAGCTCGGTACCTACTCCTACCAAGCAGGCAAGCTCAAGCTCCGGATCGTTACCTCCGACATCAACATCAACGCCACCTTCGCCCTGTCACTCACCGAGACCGAGGTGAAGATGCCGTTCCAGATCTTCTCCGCGAAGCCTGGGAACTCGCTGTGGCAGCAACAGCCCCTTGCCATTGACGAAGGGATCTACGGCGTCTTCGACGCGGCCATGAATGCCGCCGGACTCAACCTCACGACCGAGGAGGCGGCTGCGCAGGCCTACGCCTACGCCGATGCCTGGGTCGGGGCAGGTTCCTCCGCGCACTCGCAGCAAGTGCTCAGTGACCCGTCCATGTCACAGGCGCATAACACTCTTGCTGGTGCGCGTTCCCCATCGGTGAGCCTCTCAGGGCGCCACCTGCAGGCAGCAGCTTCGCCACCGAGCCTCGGCATCACCGGTGTCGTGAGCCTCGGCGACGACATCGAGATCCTCTACAAGGATGGGCCGCCACTGCTCGTCGAGCTCTACTCCATCCCTAACACGGGAGCAGGAAATGTACCTCTCGTGAACAGCGCGCTCGCCAGCGACCCCCGCGTCTACTTGGACCCTTCAGTGCACCCCGACGGGCAGTTCGACCCTCCTCATAAGACGGCCGTGATCTTCGATCCGTTCACCAAGTTGCCCTTCGAGCCTTTCACTCATCATGCGTTGACTGAGATAGCCGCGATCTACCACGTCGAGGCGACCCTGACCGAAAAGGGCTACACGACCAGTGAGCTACTCAACCAGAACGCCACCATAGAGGGGCTCACCGACGCGCTGGTGAAAGGTTCAGGGGCCGGTCATCCGGGAATCGTAATCATGTCAACGCACGGAAACGAGGCGGGAGATCTGGAGACTGCGGACACTGTGAAGGTTGTCGACCCCGACCAAGAGGCCGTCGACGCAGCCTACCTACAGGAGAAGGTTGTGCTGGCAAGGCAGGGCCTGAAGTCGCTCGCGCTCTATGACGACAACCATGGGTTCCCGACGACCTTTGTCCTTATGGACAAGCAGTGCTCCCTCCTGCTCTTGCCAGAAAGCGGTGGATTCTCCACCATCCACGATAACTGCAGCTTCCACCTCGGGCTGACACCGATCTTCTGGAAATGGCTGAGGAACGCGGAAAAAGTAAGTTTCAACGACAGCCTTGTTTACATCTCCGCATGCCTAACAGATCACTCCGCTTCGCTACGGGATGCCATCGATGCAAAGGCTTACTTTGCTTACTACCTTAGCATTGATGCAGACTTGGCTACCGCGGTCATGGAGTACTTAATAGATGACCTGGCGCGCCCCACCCATTCCCCTGAAGAGGCGTTTTACAACATGCTTCGTGTCGACAACACCCGTCAGATGATCTACAAAGAGGACCACTTGCTCAACGGGGTGCTCGGCAAACCTGGGACGGACGAATCCATCGCAGGGAACCTGATGGGCTGGGGATGGAACGGATCCAAGCTTGTTGTCTACGCCAGATCCGGCTGGGACGGCCAAAAGCGCTACGGGGTAGATCCGGGCCAGATCTGGTGGATGCTCTTCGCCGCCCGGTGGGACAAGGACGCCATTGAGGGCGCCGCTGAACTGACCACTTGTCTTAACGAATACTGGGTGAACGGCGAACCCGGAGGCCTCGCAAACGAGTTCTGCAACTCCGCCAACGCCGGCCTGCTCAGTAATAAGGAACGCGTCAAGGCGGACGTTGCCTATGCGGTCTATCTCCTCACGGGTGAGCCACCCGCGGGGTTCCCTCAAGACGACATCGTGCCACGCTGGACAATGGACGACTCCGGTTGATCCCATGAGCCCTCTTCACCACATTGGTGCCGAGGTAGTTCTATTGGCCAGCAGGGATCGCTATGACCGCGTTCGCACAGTCGATCGAGATACGGATACGCGAAGGCCGAGGGCGGTTACCAGTACGCCTTGAGTAGCACCTTGGCCAATGCTTCCTGATGAGCGGCGCTGGCCTTGGTCTCGATAATGCATTCCACCGTTCCGTTCTGGACGTTCAGGACGTAGGGAGGCACCCGGTATGCCGCGACCCCGGAGCAGGCTCCCGGACCGTCGATCGGAGCGGCCAGGGGCCACGAGCGAACGACGAGGAATGAGGCGCCGATGAATCGATCTGTTGCCCTGGCCAATACAGGCGTTTGGGGACGCAGTTAGGGCGCTGACCGATCCGCGGGCGATATGTTGAGCAGTTCCTCCAGCTAAGCGCCGGGCTGGGAGCTGGATCGGTCGTGTCAAGGAGGAATGATGGAGCGGATCATCTCGTTGCCAGGCGGACGAAAGCTGCATCTCGAGGTGGAAGGGGCTGACCATGGCGAGGTCGTCTTGGTCCACGGCGGTACGCCCAACTCGCGGCTTCTCTTTCCCGCTCATGCTGTCGACGCTGAAGCCCGAGGCATCCGGCTCGTCGGTTACGACCGACCGGGCTACGGCGGCTCCAGCCGGCATATCGGGCGTAGCGTCGCCGACGCCGTCGATGACGCCCGAGCCATCGCTGCCGCGCTGGGCGTAGACCGGATGCTGACCTGGGGAATGTCTGGAGGCGGTCCGCACGCCTTGGCATGTGCTGCGCTGGCCCCGGACCTTATCGTGGCCGCCGCTTCGCTGGCGTCGCTCGCGCCGTACGGGGCACCGGGATTGGACTTCTTTGCGGGGATGGGCGAGCTCAACGTCGAGGACTTTCAGCTTTCGATCAACGATCCTCCGGCTTTCGAGGCGAAGGCAAGCGCCGAACGCGACGAGCTGCTTCAGGCGACACCCGAGGGCCTGCTCGAGCAGTGGGGATCTCTCCTCTCGGACGTCGACGCCGGCGCGGTGACTGGCGATCTGGCCGAATATCTGATCGACTGCATGCAGTCGGGTCTGGCCCCGGGCCCGGGCGGTTACATCGACGACTCGTTTGCCTTTGCGCGACCCTGGGGTTTCGAGCCGGCGGACATCACGGTTCCGGTCCTCTTGTGGCAGGGCCGGGAGGACCGCTTCGTGCCCTTTGGTCACGGCGAGTGGCTCGCGGCGCAGATCCCTGGAGTCGAGGCGCATCTGAGCGACAACGACGGTCACGTAACTCTGGTGCAGAAGGTTGGCGACGTCCACGACTGGTTGTTGCGGCACCTTCCGTAACGCTGAACCTGGCATGCAAACGACGCCCATTGCACCCAGGGCGCGGAGATCGAATCGCTACAGACTCGGCAGGGCCGATCCGCCACTGGTGAATCCTCACAGTCGATCGGGGCGACTTCCGGGGATGGCCGCCAGCGATGTTGGCCGCTCCCGATCGGAGATTCTGCGTCGGTGGAGGCTCCACTATCGACAACCTCTTAGTGGCCCTCCAATGTGGACGCCCCCCCGCCTGGTTGGCACTCAGCGTGGCTGCGAAACCGGCTCGGATGACTTTGCCAACGTAGTTCACGACCCAGACGTGGGTAGCGTCCGAAGTGATGGCGTGGGGCCACTGAACCAGTAGATCGAACCTCAAATGACGTTGACCGGAGCGCCGGTCGAGGCAGAAAGCCCGCTGACGGAGTTGCCATTGACATTCGCCACTCAGGTACACGCACCCTCCGAAGGCGTTCAACTATCAGCGGCACCCGTTCAGGAGCAGGCGCCCGTTTCGGTGCTCGGGTAAGGCCAGCCGTCGTACTCGAAGGCGGACGTCCAGGCGACGGCCTTGTTCTTGTTCAAGCTCCACCCGGGTACCGACTGGCCCTGGGTCCACTGAGCAAAGGTCGGCACCGAGGACAGTTGGCCCTGCTGCATCACGACGTTGAGGGCTGTGTTGGGTATCAGCTTGGTACCGATCCAGCTCGACGGGGTGATCACGAGGGTGTCAACGGCCGCGATGACGTACCCGCTGCTGTCGACCGACGGCGGGGCGGAGTCTGGGTAGACGATGAACGAGCTTCCTGCCGAGGTGCCGGTGACGACGAAGTAGGCGAGACCTCCCAGCCTTGTGCCGGCACCGCTCAGCTGGGCGAGGGTCTGGCTGATGTCAGCGGCGTTGACCTGCATCGCTCCTAATAGCTTGCTCGCGGCGGCGTCGGACTTGAGCGTGTCGAGCTCGGTGACAAACTGCGAGACGGCCGTGCTGCCCGGTGCGGTGACGGTGAGGGTGACGTCGGGTGACGAGTTGGCGAGGTCCGATGTGATGGGGTCCCCTGAGGAGTTCTTCGCCCAGGCGTTGAGCACGAAGGACCCTGGCACCGTGCCGACGACGAGGGTGAAGTCGTAGATGCCGTTGGAATCGGTCACGACATCGACCGGTGCGCCGGAGGGCAAGAAGAGCGACCCGGCCGGCCAGATGCGCGTGCCGTAGGACCCGCAGACGACCGCGTGCGCTCCGGTGGTGACGGCCGCCGTCGACGACTCACCGGGCTGGGGGCGCAACGTGAGCGTGATGTTCGGATCCGGCTTGCCGAACAGTGTCGTCTCTATCTCGCCCTTAACGACGGTGAGGCCGTCGGCGGGCACGCTTTGTTGCGACAGCGTCAAGGTCACCTTCAGACCGGCGTTGAAGGTGAAGGCGGCCGCGGTCTGGTCTCCGGTGGATAGCGTGAACTTGCGGCTCTCGGGGGTGAACCTGGGTGCAGCTACTTCGCCGGGGCCCCCGGAGGGAACCACGTTGTACTGGCCTGGGGTGACCTCGATCAGGTAGAAGCCGCTCGTCGGGTCGACTGCGCTCGTGAACGATTCGGCGCCGCTGGCGGTGACCGTGGCATCCGCGACGCCCTGGCCATCCTTGTCGAGCACGTACCCGCTGATCGTCGCCCCAGGCTTGCCGGAGTTCCATAGCAGGTACAGGATTGCCGGATTGTTGTTCTGCCTCACAAAGACCGGCGTCCAGGTCTGGAGACCCGGTGAGACCTGGACGTTGCAGACAGTTGTGTTCGACATGCAGGTACCGTCGACGGCGTCGGAAACACCGCCGCCGTAGGAGGTGGCCCAGTCGAGATGGTTGTAGACGCAGCCCGCGTCCCCACACGCGACGGCGATCGTGGTCTGGAGCGGTGCCGGGCCGGTCAACTTGAAGATCCCGTTCTTGTCCGGGTGCGTCAAGAGTATTACCGTCCCCGGCGCCGGGATGATGTAGCCCTCGCACGTCCCGTATCCCGAGCCGGTGTAGTAGCAATGCGGGACCGGCGGCGGCTTGCCGCTCGCCTGGTAGGCGGTTGTTGATGTCGAAGCCGGACTGACAGTTGTTGATGTCGAAGCCGGATTGACGGTTGTCGAAGTCGAAGTCGACGGAGTCGCCGCCGGCGTGGAGCTGGAACAGGCCGCCGCCAGGACCGCCAGTCCTATCAAGACTATGCGTCTCGCCTTCATCGAGCCTCCTCGCTTGCACACTTGAAACCCCATTCCCGGATGGAGCCTGCTCAGGCGCTCCTTGTCTCGGTTTGGTATTTGTCGCTCATCCTGCGCCTTCGTCGTATCGGCCGTCAGGGCCGAATGTCACAAAGGTGTACGTCCCAGGCGCGTCGAGCAGTCTCACGCAACAGAGGGCGTCTTGGGATGCCTGCGAGAACTCGACGGCCTGCTCGGCGCTTTGGAGCAGCGTCACAGTCCCTCTCTTGCTGTTAGGCCTTCCTACTCGAGAGGCGATTGCGTGCCTCCACGTGCAACGGTGGGCGGTCTGCGGCCACGGCGCGGCAGCGTTCTTGGGGTCTGGTGCTCGCCAAGACTGCCTGATACTGCCTGCTTCACGAAATGGTCGGGGTACTCGCATGGATCGCAACGGGAGCAGTGACGTGCACAGGAACCGTCGTTCCGCGTTTGCGCAGGCATCCATCTGCTCGCGGGCAGGGCGCAGATGGGTCGTTCTGCTGGCATTGGTCGTCGGCCCGGCTCTAGTTCGGGACTGCGGCCACGAGCAGTAGATGGGGGCTCACTCCGAGCAACGTGGGCTCGGACTCAACGGCCCGAGCCGCCCAGAGGATTGTGTCTCGGTCAGCTTCGTTCTCCCAGTTGTCCTCCAGTTCGGGCAGGTAGGCGGCCAAGCCCTCGATGCCGACCAGCTCACGGGTGATCAAGCCGGCCTCCGCGATCTCTTCCCGCAGCTGGTGAGGATGGTGGAAGAAGGCCGTCGTCCACCAGTGCGGTCGCTCTTGTGGGTTGCGGTGCTGTCCCGTGGCGAGATCCTGCACCACGATCTCAACAAAGTCGGGGTCGAAGAGGAACTTGCGCAAGAGGCCATCAAGAAGGGAGGCAAACCGGCTGATCGCCGCCACAGCGACAACTCCGCCGGGTCGGACCACCCGAACGGCCTCCCGGAGCGCAGTGATTCGGTCGTCATGCTCGGGGAGGTGATACAGCGGGCCGAACACCAACACCACGTCGAAACTGTTGTCCGTGGCGTTCAGGCGACGGGCGTCGCCTACCTCCGCCACGACGCCCAAGCCGGACAGCTCGGCGTTGGCTTTGTCCACATGGCGCGGGGTGATGTCGATGATCCGCACCCGGTAGCCGTCCTCGGCCAGCCATCGCGCGTGAACCCCGGTAGCGCCCCCCACGTCTAGCACTCTCGCTGGCGGGCCGGGCAGGTGCCGGCGTAGGACCTCTTGGACCCGCAAGAGCTCGAGTTGGGAGAAGCCGTGTGCGATTCGGTCCTCCTCCTGGATCGCTTCGTAATGGCGGACAACAGCATCGTCGAGCGAGCCCACACTCACCAACGGTACGACAGCGTCTTTCTGTCGCCAAACAGATAACGCAGGGCACCGAACAAGCGCCCTTCCTGTTACGCGACAGTTCGACACCCGGACGCGGAATCGGCGATATAGGCGGGTAGCGCCCACGCGTACAGTTGGTCGGTGTTGGACGTGGCGTGGAGTGATCGGGTCGAAGCCGCGGAGTGGATTCGTGAGCGCCTGGACAGTTGGGGCACTTCGACGCGGGATCGGTCATCCCGCGCGGGTTGCAGTCGTACCTCCGGGTGCTGCATCCCGCACAGGACGAAGGCCGGCCCGTGCGGTGGGCTGAGGTGGCGACCTGGAGCGGCTTGCCGCTCCATCGCCTCGCGCAGTTCCACTCGGTCGCCCTGCCGCTGGATGCTCGCCCGACTCCGCTCATGTCTCGGTCATGGTGCCCATTTTCGCTCCTCTTGACCGGAATCAGAGTGAGAAGGGGGGCTGCAGCTCCGTGAACATCGGGAAGTGTAGGACGTTCAGCGTCGCGAGTTCACAACCTTCGATTTCCGCGGTTGCCGCAACCAAGTAGTCGCCAAGGCCGATCCCTGCGTGCGATCGTCCATAGGTACGCATCAATTCGGCCGCTCGCCACGCGATCCGCTCGTTGACCGGAAAAGTTCGCAGCGAGGCAAAGAGCGGCCGGCGATGCTCCTCCACGAACCGGCGAATATCGGCAAGTCGAACCTCACGTAGTGCCCGATCTTCACGGTCGGAATTCGCCGCTCAGCGACCATCCGTCGCACGTACCGCTCGGCGAGTCCTACCGCCTCCGCGGCGCGCCCAAGATTAGGTCCACGCCTTTGGGGACTAGCCGATGGGGCTAGTGCTCGCGGTGTAACCACTCGAGGCGCTCCCTGAGACGCGGATCCCGCTCTTCTCAGACCAGTCCGAATTTCGGCACCAAGGATGCTCGGCGTGGCAAGCGGGCATCATCTCTTTGATAACTGGCCCGACCAAGTCTGCTCCCAGCTCCGAGCTGCTACCTGAGCTTGATGTCCACCTTGGTCCCGCTGGCCACGACTTGGTGGGCGCCCGGCTTCTGGGACACGACGTGCAGGAGTCTTCTGTTCTTCGTAGGCCCGCTTACGGTGCCCAGTACACAGCCAGCCCTTTTCACCAGAGTCGTGGCGGCTGCCAGGGTCTGGCCAATGAGATTGGGCACGCTGCAGACCGTAACTGCCGGCGCCCAGCTCGGAGTGAAGTTGGGGTTGGGGGTGTCCGTGGCCTGGGTTGCTGATCCGCCATGCGCGCTGACCGTGAAGAGGTCATAGTTGCCGTTGTCTGCCGGCGACATCTGCGACGCGAAGACGATCTCCTGCCCGTCCGGCGACCAGTTCGGGTCGGCCGGCTTTTCGCTGGCTGGCACAATGTTGCGGATGTCGGTGCCCGACGCCGACATGACGTCAACCCGCCATGTTGCATCGACAAAGGCGATGTGGAAGCCGTTCGGTGAGAACTCGGGGTCCACGGCGATGGGGCTGTCGGCCATCAGCGTCATCCTGCCAGTGAAGACATCCACAAGAGCTATCTTGTCCAAGCTGCAGTACTGCTCGGAAAGAGGGGGGAGCCCAGGGCTGGAAACGCACTGGTCCGCGCACCCCGGGGGCAGGTCGGTCGAGCAGGCACCCTCGTACTGGCTGGCACCGACCGCGATCACGTCACCCCTCGGCGACCATGAAAGGCCGCCTCCTATTAATTCGGGCAAACTCAGATTGGGCGTGCTTTCGGCGAGCACCCGATGGGCGCCGGTCGCCACGTCGAGCACGCAGACATTGGAGAAGTACACAGGGGTCGAGGGGGCCGCTCCGGGTTTCGTCAGGATCTTCCCCTCGTTGCAGACATACGCGATCTGTGTGCCATCGGGTGACCAATCGAGCGCTGCAGAGAAGTTCTTGTAGAATGGGTGTAAGCCCTTGAAAATGTGGAGCACTTGCCCGTTTCGGTTGACGAGCACGATCCCGGAGAACGACGTCTCGGCCAGCACGAAGGCCAGTGTCTGTCCGTTCGGTGACCACGACGGAGCGCCAACCTCCTCCGGCGGGACCACTTGGTAAATCGTCCTGGCGGAGTTCATGTTCCCTGCCTGCACGATACCGATGGCGCCGTATGAATCCGAGTAGGCGATCATCGAAGGCCCCGCCACCGCGGTCGGCACCGCATTCGTGGGTGATGTGGAGCGCGTCCCAGCAGCTCTTGCTGATGCGGGACCAAGTCCCGCACCTCCGAGTACCAGCGCTGCAACGATAACTGGGACGGCAAGAGCCTTCTGTTTGAGCATTGCTCCTCCTTTGTTAGCAGTAGTCATGACGCCAGGTTCACCAAGGGCTCCGCGTGTCGGCCAACGTGCGACTCGAACGCGTCGGCTCATCGGCCGCCTTGAGAGCCCCGACATCAACCCTCCGCTCATGCAAGGAACCTGGCGGGGCGCACATGGCCCCGGATCGTTGTAGTTGTGGCCTCCTCCACGGCTTCTTGACCGGCCCAACCGGGTCGCCACCCGTCATTTTCCGCTCCGCCTGAAAGCACACAGACATCCAGCGGTGAGCCTCCTTTGCGTGGGACTCTACACCGGCGATCAGCCTCCCTTGCGTGCCAATTTCAGCGCCACTGCCACAATGCCCGACGCCACCGCTTCCATGGGCCAGCACTGCGACGACGTAATCGCCGGCGTGGCGTGATGCTCGCTGATTCGGACGGTCGGCTCCTCTGACGTGCCTTCTGGGAATAGCTGGAGACAGAAGCTGCCCGTGGATGAGCCAACTGGTTCTCGACTTCTACGTTGGGGTAGCGAACGCGAGCACCCTCCCCATCTGGGACACCAGAGCTGTCGGCGTGAACCTCTGGGACGGTCGATGGCACTATCTCGCTATCACCTACAGCGCCGCGGCCGACGAGATAACCGGCTCGACGGGCACGACTTGGGTGCGCTCACGCCTGTTACATCAATCAAACTGCTGGCGACCCAGATCCGGGTCGGGTACTGGGTTGACACTGCCATCAACCAGGGCATGATCGGGGACATGGATGAGGTGGCGGTCTACCCAGCTGCCTTGTCTCCGGCACGGATCGAAGCGCACTTCCTTGCCAGTGGAAGATCCCTGACATCGGCCAGCGGGTGATCGCGAGAACGACACAGGCCGGTCAGAAGCTGATCTGAACGCTCGGTGTGAAGGTGGATATCGGTACACCCGAGACGCTCCGGCAGTTCTTTCGCGACGAAGTGCTCGCTGAGGCCATCCCTCTGTGAGCCGTCGGGATGCGGCCTGGTTGACCGACGTCCTCGATGCCGTTCACGTCGTTACCGGTTACCTCCATAGAGGAAGTCTCTCTGAGGGCATTGTTTACGACGCATGTCGGGCTCGGCTGATCGAGATTGGAGAGGTCACGAAGAATCTCGATCCAGCCCTCCTTGCTACAGCGCGGGAAGTCCGCTGGCGAGAGATCGCGAGGATGCGTGATCAACTAACCCAACACTATTTCGACACCGACCAATGCCATCGTCGAGTACATCGTTCACGAGGAGCTGGCAACGCTCCCAGTCGCGATTGGGGCGTTGATCGAACGGGCGAGCTCCGAGGCGGCAAGCCCGGGAACGGAGCCGCTTCAAGCCGATGACCCGGCGAGCGATTGATGCTGCTTTTCCTATATGTCGATCCCCGGAGACACGAGAATGATGGAGAGCCGATCGGACCCGCGATCTGACACAAATCTGACACGGCAGGATCGCGCACAAGAGGTACTGACGGTCACTCGTGGTAACCAAGTGTGGAGGTCAAGAGGCAGATTGGGAGGCCCCCTCCAGGTCCAAGATGGCCCTGGAAAGCCTTCACACGGCTGAGGTCGCAGGTTCAAGTCCTGCAGCGCCCACGTAAAACTCCAGGTCAGAGGCTTAACAAGTTCCCGACGTGCTTGCTGCTCGGGTACCGGGACTTGACAGCGCACCGACAGCGCACCGACGACCTGGAGAAGCTCGTCACGTCGGCTCAGCAGGCGAACTGCAAAGTGGTCCTCGTCGGCGAGAGCGCGGAGATGATGCGAACCGAGAGCTCAGGTCAGGAGCAGGTCCAGCGGATGGTGCCGGAATCGATCTCCCCCAGGAGACCGTGAGCGCCATTGAAGCTGAGCGACCCGGAGCCGTCGGCGTTGACCTTCAACTTGGCACCGGTCATGCCGAACTCGTGCGAGCCGAGATCGACCGCCTCGAGAGCCGCGGTAAAGGGGATCGCATACGTCCCCGGACCGTGGTACTCGCCAGGTTTGAGACCGACCACCATGTAGAAGTATTGGCCGCCCACCGATTCGGCGACCGCGGGGAGTGCGGCGAAGGCGGCGAACCAGCTACTGCACGACCTCACGGGCGGGGGTGGTTGTTTCACCGAGAAGCTGCCACTGGCGGGCGCGGCCCCGGTCATGATGACGGTAAAAGTGAGCGTCATGACACCGCTACCCGCGGAGGTGGTTGTGCTGGCAGGAGCTTGAGTGCTGCTCGGGCCGCCGCTGCCGGATCCGGCGCTTCCAGCCGAGCCACAGGCCGTGGCCAGCAACGCAACCACCACGGCAGCGGCTGGTACTGCCCGCGCAGCGAACCTCATCTACCGTTCCGCCTGCAAGTGCACGGACATCTAGCGGTAAGCCTCCCTAGTGTGAGACTCTACACCGGCGATCGGCTTCCTTTGGATAACAATCTCAGCGCCACTGCCACAATGCCCGACGCCACCGCTTCTACGGGCCAGCACTGCGACGAGGTAATCGCCGGCGTCCCTGACCATTCCGTTCCAGGCTGCTACCGGGCATAGCCCAGCCTCCACGTCCTTGTCTGAAAGTTCCAGGACGGGTACTACGTCTGGGCGGAGCGGCGACGTCATACGTGTTCAGTGCGGACAACAGGACCGCTTTCTCGGGTTCGACCACACGAGCTAAGGACGAAGACGACGGTGAAGGATTGAAACGTCTTCTTCTGCCAGCGCCTCTTCTTCCTCAGCCACTTCAGCTCCGACTGCAACCTTGGGCTGGAAGAACTGCTGGGCGATGAGGGTCGGTATGAACGCCGAGAGGATGACCACGGTAACAAGCTCTGTGTACTGAGCCTGATTGATGAGGTGGTGGTTCAATCCGAACAGGGCTGAGATTGAACCGAAGGTCAATCCCGTCGCCATCAGCAGTGTGGTGTACGTCCGCTCCCGCAGTGGTATACGGAACGCCGTCGAGGTCGGCCAGACACCGACGAACTTGGTCGCCATCTTGACACCGAAGAGAGCTCCGATGATCCCAACACCCGATACAAGCTCGGGAGCGGAGATGAGCGTTCCGGCACGGAGGAAGAAGAACGGTGTCAGGAAAGCGAAGGCGATTGTCCGGATTCGGTCCATGATCACCCGATCCTGCATGAACACCCCGGCGACGACAAGGCCGGCGACATAGGCGGGGAGCACCGCCTCGCTTCCTGCTCCAGTCGCCAGTCCGCCAAGGCCCAGCAGCACGACGAAGAGAACCTTCACCTCGGGCTCGCTCACTCGGTGCCCAACCCGTGCGATCACCAGTCGCATCGCTCGTGGGAGGAGGAACAGGCAGATGCCTGTGACAACCACGAACACCAACAGCAGCCATCCGTAGGTCGCAAAGAACCCGCCTAGCGCCATGACCGTCCCGAGGTCGGTCACGAAGCACGCTGCAAGGATGAGCTTGCCGATGTCTTCCCGGTTGAGCCCGGTCTCAACCATCACGGCATAGACGACGGCCACCGAGGTGGTGCTCAGAGCGATACCGCCGATCTCAGCAGCGTGCAGGTGCCAGCCTAGGACAAGTTTGCAAATGCCAAACGCACCTAGGAGCGGAAGCAGGAACGACAAGAAGCCAATCGTGATACTGGCCTTCCAGTGCTTCTTCAGCGAAACCGGATCAATTTCCGCACCCGCGAGGAAAGTCAGCAGAATCGACCCAACCCCGGCAAGGAAGGTCGTGAAACCAGTCTGAACGATGTGCTCCTTTATCCCAGGAATGTTCCCGAGGACCGCGCTTACGAGGATCTCGACGAGGGCAACTGAGACGCTGATCCGAATGCTGATGAACGACGCGAGCAACGCCATCCCGAGCCAGATCGCTGCGATGTAGTAGATGTTCATTTCGTACCTCCTGGGTTTGGCAGGGGTACGGTCTCACCCGCGGCCCTACCAGCGGCTGTTCTTGCTGGCAGAAGCCATCAGCCGAGCAGCGCTCGACACTTAAGGGGCGGGCCTCATCGCTCCAAGGTCGATAGTAGCAAGGAGGATCTGGGGGTCGGCCCCTGGGAGGGCGTGTCCAGGTGCGCTGTCGCGGAGACTCGCGATACGCAGCTCGACGCGAAGTCTGTCTGGCAGATAGATTGTTCGCTGCCCGCGAGAGTCCTTCCGAATTCGCGATGGCAAGATGTTCTTTGCATTACGGGCGTGCGGGTTCTCCATTTGACCCGAGTGGCGCAGGTCAGCAATCCTCCACGTAGGTCCAATGGCGGACGATCCAGGCTCGGCGGGTGCCCTCTTGTTCGTGGCGGTGTGGGTAGTAAGGGGCTGCGCAAGAATTAATCATGTGATGGGTGGACCGTGTAGTTCCACTCGCCGTGGAACTCGTGGTGGGTGAGTGGCACGGCCGCAAGTTCCTTGTTGGAGATCTTTACCCCAAGCGGGTAGTAGCCCTCGTCGCGGTCGGCTTGGATCTTCAAGCCCTTCTTCGTCGTCGTGCCGGCGATCAGCTGGACGACGGTGCGGTATGAGACGAGCGGCCTTCCTCTCCAGTTCATGGTGATGAAGCTGAACATCCGGTGCTCGATCTTGTTCCACTTCGAGGTGCCGGGCGGGAAGTGGCAGACGGTGATCTCGAGACCAGTCTCCTTCGCGAGCTTGGCGAGCTCGACTTTCCAGGCTCGCAGCCTGTAGCCGTTCGAGCCTCCGGAGTCGGCGCAGATCAAGAGCTTTGTGGCTTCGGGGTATCTCGGTCGCCCCATCTGCTCCCACCAGCGCTTGATCGTGGCCACGGCGAACGAAGCCGTGTCGGCGTCCTCCCCGACCGAGACCCAGCCCTCGTTGGCTCCCATGTCGTAGACGCCGTAGGGGATGGCCTTTCCCATGTCCGGGTCGATGAAGTCGTGGACCAGGGTGCGGACCGGCTCAGCCTTCGGCTGGTACTCCTTGCCGGCATTCGAGTACTCGCCGACGAGCTCCTTCTTCTTCGTGTCGACGCTGATGACCGGCTCGCCGGCGGCCAGGAACGAGCCGGCGGTCGAGTTGATGTAGCCGAACTGGGCGTCCCTGTCCACGTGCTGGCGACCTTCTTTCTGCTTCGAGGTGCCCTGCAAGCTATAGCCCATGTTGGCGAGCAGATCCCCGACGGTGTTCGGCGAGACCGCAAAGCCCTTCCCCGAGAGGGCGTCTGCCAGCTGGTAGGTCGACTTGGCTGTCCATAACAGAGGCGACATCGGATCTCCCCGAGCCTCGGGGGAGACGAGGTCGTCGAGCTCCAACAACAGATCGGGATCCTTGTCGATCAGCCGCGGGCGTCCCGCTCCCGGGCGACGCACCCGCCCGCTGGGCTCGGCTCCCTCGTCGAGCTCACGCACTCCGCTCTGGACAGTGGCGCGACTCATCCCCGACGCCCGTGCGACGGCTGCGATCCCGCCACGCCCGAGAGCCCGGGCCTGCGCGCCCGCCAGGAGGCGCTTGCGCCGCTCGTCGAGGTGGGGGGTCAGTGTGGCGAAAATCTGTGCCAGCGCCTCCTCGCTCACCTCCACCCGGCTAGACTATATCGCGCGAGTAATTGATCCGTGGACCCTAACCGTCCGTGGTTTCGTACCGGCGGTGATGTCGCTGTACCGCACGGGATCATGTCCGACCTCGACTGCGGGACTTGCGGCGGTTGAAGCGGAACACGAACTCATCCAGGTAGTTCTGGAGGTGCGCCTCGCCGACCTGCCCCGGCGGGTTCCGAGCAGCCATCGCTTGGTTAGAGCTCACCGCACGCTTGATTGTGCAGTTTTCGATGTGAGCGTATATTTCCACTCCCCGTGAAACTCATGGCGGGTGAGGGGCAGAGAGGCGAGCTCTTTGTCGGATACCTTCACTCCGGTCTCGTAGTAGCCGTCGTCCCGTTCGGCTCGGATTCGAAGGCCCTTGGTTGTCGTCGTGACGCCGATCAGCTCGACGAAGGTCCTGTAGGACTCGAGCGGGCGCCCGCGCCAGTTCATGGAGATGAAGCTGAACATGCGGTGCTCGATCTCGTTCCACTTCGAGGTACCTGGCGGGTAGTGGCAGACCGTGATCTCGAGTCCGGTCTCTTCTGCCAAGCGAGCTCTCTCTTCCAGGCTCGCACCCCGTAGCCGTTCGACCCGCCGGCATCGGCGGTGATCAAAAGCCGCGTCGCGTGTGGGAACCGGGGCTTTCCCATGGAGCACCACCAACGCCTGATCGTCTCGACGACGAACTCGGCGGTGTCGGTCCGCTCACCGACCGAGACCCAACCCTCGTCGTTCGCGAGGTCGTAAACCCTGTATGGGACCGCACGGCCGAGCTCTTTGTCGACGAAGTCATGGGTCTTCACCCGCGTCGCTTCTCCGAGGCGATGCCACTCTGAGCCGACGTTCTTGAACTCGCCGACGAGCTCTCTCTTCTTCGTGTCGACGCTGATCACCGGCTGGTTGCCGCCGAGAAAGGTGGTAGCCATCTGGTTCAGGTAGGAGAACTGTGCGTCCCGGTCGGGGTGAGCGATTCCCTCCTTTTCGTTGGCCGGTGCCTGCAGGGGAGTAGCCGAGCGACTTCAAGATCCGCCCGACGGTGTCATCGGAGACCTTGAAGCCCTCTTGGACCAAGGCGTCTGCAAGGTGCCGAGTCGACTTTGACGTCCAGCGAAGCAGTGACATCGGGTTGCCGCGGGTGTCGGGGTGGACGAGCTCGTCGAGGGCTTGGAGGAGCCCCGGCTGCTTGTCGATCGCCGGCCGGTCGCCGCCGCCCTTCACTCGCCTGCCATGCCCGTTAGCGCGACCACCCAGACGAGACGTCCTGTCGCTCCTGCGGTGACTGGCCAAATTTCGCTCGCCGTGGCGAGAGAGCGAGGTGGGGGTTCGCGTCGGAGGCCGTCATCAACGATCTCCGACCGGCGACTTGAATCCTGGTTAAGGGTAGCCCTTAAGCAGTGCCGGACTAGCGGTAGGCACCCTGCTCCGTTCTAGATGTCCGAACGAGACACTTTGGTCGGGTCATCTCGTTGCGCGCCCCGGAGACCGGTGCTTACCAACTGAAATCAATCGCGGCTGGCCACGACGGTAAACATTGGGACCTCGACATGTGAGGAGGTTGGGTCGGACTCGGGCCGGTACTCCTGGCGATGGTAGGTAACCGTTGCCCGAGGAAAGCCAAGGACCTTGAGCATGTCGATCAACTCCGCAGGTGAGTGGCTCCACCATCCGTTGGGGTTCTGGCCCTGTGTCGGGTTCCAGCGCGCAAGTGAATGACCGGACTGGTCGATCTCAGATTCCAGTAGCTCCACGACAACGATGGACTCGTCAGTGTGACGCGCGACCTGCTGCAGCGCGAGGAACGGATCCCTCAGGTGTAGAAGTATGGCGCCAAATATCGAGATGTCGTACCGTCCGATGTCGGCGGGGAGGTCGTAGATAGAGCCGTAAATGGCCTTTGCCGAAAGCTCGTGCTCGCGATGGAGTAACCACCACGAATTCGTCACGCGGTCTAGGAACACGACTTGACGCGCGCGCTCTTCATTCCCGTCGAGTTGAGCGAGCGGCAGCAGGTCCGGCGCGAGTTCCCAACCAAGATCAAAGCAGACCACGTCGGCACCTTGTTGTTCCATCCACGTCGTGAGCCAGCCGGTCGCAGGACCGAGTTCGAGGACGCGTCGACCTTGAAGCTTGACCCCACCCAGGTATTCCGCCTCACACCCGAGGAGATTCCAAACACCATCGATGGCCTTGCCGTCGCGAAGACGAACGCAGTGGTAAAAGTAACAGTCGTGGAGCTTAACGTCCTGCCACCACGAGGCGAAGCGCTCCTGGAACTCCGGCTCAAGCTGGCCGAGATAGTTGGCAGGCGGTTGCTTTGGCCAGACCGTGAGCGCATTCGTTCCCTCCGGGAGGCGAGGGACAGCGATCAATTCCTCGTGCTCCCTCGCACGGGGAGCGGGGGCTGTTGATGTGCCGTGCATGATGCGGCGATACGCCGGTCGCACGAGTCGAGCGACCGGTTCCGGTAGGCGCCTGCCCATGGCTGACGCGCTTGCGGCGAGACGGCGACATGCAGCTCGGCCTGCTGCTGTGCAATCGATACGCTTCGTCCTCTGTCGGTTCACGACGGCGACGCTAGCACGCGCTTAGTCATACCCTCTCGCCGGTCCACTGGTTTGCAGGCTACTTCCCATTGCTCAGCGGGCTCGGAGAACAAATCGAGAGCGCGTTCAATACAGTTAATCCAGTCCATGCCAGACAGTCCCTGAAGAAACCAGATCCTACGTCGATCGATCGCCATGCTTCCTCCGCGAGCCCCGAGGCGGCTCAGCGGGCGGTGGGGCGATTCTCGGTGCGCTCGTTCGGGGGCTGAGGGAGCTGCGGCGGCGGTGAGCGCCGTGCTGTACCTTCTGGTTTGTTCCCCGGAAACTGCCTGACTATATGGGGTGTACGGTTGTAGCAGCAAGGAGCCAGTCTGACCCCCCGCATATCGGCGGCGGGACAAGTTGATGCTCAACAAGCGCCTTGAGCTTGATTCGCGCGTACGCGCCAACACCAGTGGCGCGAATGATAGAACGAGGGAGCAGCACCTCGCACCCAACGCAAGTCCCGGATCGCCAGCCTGTGCGTAATCCTCTTGATAGGAAGCGATCTCCCTGCCGAATCGGGCGCTGTGCGAGGTCCCAGGGGAGCCGTAGTTCTGTGCGTAATCGATCCGGAGAGCCTCCGGTCAACCCGCGTCAATGGTGTGCCGCGCGACGGCGGCGCTCGACCCATTCGGAGGTGCGAGCATGGGCCAAGTCGCGGGGGGTCCCTGTCATCGACTGCAAGGCCGGCGAGCGCAAGCTGATCGGCGAGGAGTACCTCGCCGAGCACGCGGTCGGGGCCGGCGTGTTCATGGTCCTCGTCGCGCCGCTATCACGTCCACCGGAGGCCGCACGCACGATCACCGCGCTCAGCGTCCTACGCGATCAAGTGATGAACCCGATCCTCGCCGGTGTCCGCAGCCCACGTCAGGCCGCAAGCCGTCCACCTAGACGAGCATCGACCGCGACTACGAATCCCTACGCGTCGACATGCAGACCCTCTTCGCCGACCTCGCCGTCATCACCGAGGCCGCATAGACAACGATTTGTCGATAAAAGGCACCAAGCGCGTAGGGTGGTGGTCATGGCAAGCGGTTCAACGCCGAAACCGTGACGACTACCCCGACGAGCGACCTTGAGCGCCCCATCCTAGAAGCCGGCGGCGGGAAAGTTCGGCGCTCCAACTCGGAGCGCTCACCCGGAAAGACCGCCCTACTCGTCGCCGGTGCCATTGCCGGGGTCGTCGGGCTAGCGATCCTGCTCTACGCCTGCTCTGTCCATGCCAGCCCGGGCGATTCGGATGGTGCAACGGTCATCTTGGAAGGTCAGGCCTATACGCACGGCAACTTGTTGCTCCACGGATGGTCGCTCTCGCTCGACTCGTTCTGGGCCGTTGACGCCGTCGTGTACGCGGTTCTCGTGGCAATGGCTGGCGCGCGAGCCAGCCTGCTGCATGCGGGCCCGGCCATCATCGCCACGGGCGTGATCGTGGTCGGGATCTGGATGGCCCGCTACGGGCGGCGTGGCTCTGCAGCAATTGCTGGCGGCGCGACGGTCATCGCCCTGTTGGGCTTGCCGACGCACGCGATGGCGTACTTCTTCCTCCGGGGACCGCTTCACATCGGAACGGCACTGTGGGCGCTGATCGCGTTCGCCGCCTTGCGGAGGGGTCGTTTCGGGGTCGGTTGGGTTGTCGCCGTGCTGTTCCTGGCGGCGGGGATGCTTGGTGACCTTCAGACCGTGGCCTACGGGGTAATACCGATGCTGCTTGCGGGGCTCGTTTCGATCCTCCGCCAGCGTGGGTGGCGAGCGGGGATCGCGCAGGTGTCGGCTGCCATCGCGGCCCCGGTCGTGGATGAGATCGTGAAGAAGATACGTACAGCGCTCGGAGGCTTCTCGATCGGTGCCACTAACCCGATCGCCGGCCGGCACGAGATGGTGACGAACGTCAAGCACGTGCTGACGTACGGCTCGGAATTCTTTGGCATCCGCGGTCTGTTCGGCACGGGCGGCGTCCCCCCGTGGCTGCAAGAGGTGCACGTCGTTGCGGCGGTCGTGGTAGCTGCGTGTTTCGTGGCGGCACTGATCCTCATGGTCCGAGCAGTCACCCGAGGGCCGCGGGCCGGCACTGCAGGCGGTGCGCCCGCCGTCGGCGTCAGCACAACCACTGTCAGCTCCGGCGCCAAGACAAGGGTCGTTGAGCTCTGGCGGCTCGACGACATGTTGCTCATCGCAACGTTCGGCCCGGCGGGCGCCTTCGTCGTTCTCGCCGCCACGGTCAACTCGCAGTACACGAGGTACCTGACGGCGTCCGTGATATTCGCCTCGATCCTCGCCGGGAGGATGGTGGCCCGCGTCTGGCCGAAGCTCAGCGGCCGCATGCTGGCCCGCGGGGTCGCGACGGCCGGCCTCGCCGTGAGCTTGCTGTTCGCCGCCGGCGTCGGCTACGCGCTCGCTCAGCCGGAACCGGTTCAATCGGCAGGCGAGCTGGCAAGCTGGCTGGAGTCTCACGGGCTTCACAACGGTGTGGGCGACTATTGGACGGCGAACCTCGAGACCGTCGAAAGCTACGGCAAGGTGACGATCCGCCCCGTCGTGGCAGGTCCGTCCGGAGTCGGCGGCGACCTGCGTCGCTACACCAAACAGTCGGCCGCCTCCTGGTACGCCGGCCAGAAGTTCCAGTTCTTCGAGTGGGACACCCATCTCCCTTGGGGTGATGACGACACCGTCACGGCGGAAGAGACCTGGGGAAAGCCACTCCATGTGTACAAAGTCGGCCCCTACTGGGTGCTCGTCTGGGTCCGACCGCTCATCGTGAACCCCAACCCACCGGTTGCGAGCCAGAAAGGTCCGTAGAATTTTGCCAGAGCGTTCAACGGGTTCCCCCACCTACAGAGGGTCGCGTCACCGCCGCCGTGGCCGGTGACCGGCTCGAATCCGTGCCTTGACTAGGGAGTTCCCCTCAAGGCCCCTCCACCGCATGTCGATAACCGCAGGTATCGAGAACCGCTTCCGCACCCGAGCGCTCACGGGCGTCCTCGCCGGCGCCGTTGTCGGCATGACAGCAAGCCTCGGCGCAGGCACGGCCGCCATCGCCGCCGACCGATAGGGCGCCAAGAGGTCGATCGGGCCCTTGAGCTGGCTCTCTTCGGCGTCGTCAACCATCATCTGCCTGGGCTGTCGGTCATCAAGCCTCTCTCGGACGAAGAGCTACCGCCCTTCGAGGGCAAGTCCGTGCTCGACATCGGAGCGTGGGATGGGCTCTATTGCTTTCGTGCCGAGCGCGCGGGCGCGAAAGGGTCGTGGCACTCGACCACTACGTCTGGGGCATCAATATGGCTGCTCGCCAGGCGTATTGGGAGGAGTGTGCGAGCCGGCGCGTGCTGCCCGACCACTCCCGCGACCTGACCGACTTCTGGGATGAGAGCCTGCCTGGCCGGAAGGGCTTCGATCTGGCGCGCGCGGTGCTCGACAGCTCGGTGGAATCTGTCGTCGACGACTACATGACGATGGACCGCGACCGCCTTGGGACCTTCGACGTCGTGCTTTACCTGGGCGTGCTCTACCACATGACCGAGCCGATGACCGCGCTGCGCCGGGTCCGCGCCCTGACCGCTGAGGTCGGCGTGGTCGAAACCGTCGCGATCCAGGTGCTCGCGCAGCCCGACGCCAGCCTCCTGGCGTTCTACCCCGGGGAACGAGCTCTGGGACGCGGACTTGGGCGACTGGTTCGCGCCGACCGAAGCGGCGCTTGTCGGAATGTGCAAGGCCGTGGGCTTGAGCCGGGTGGAAGTCGTACGCGGGCCACCCGCTGTACCTTCCTGGCGCGGACTCGGCGCGTCAGCGCTGCGGTCGCAGGTTCAAGTCCTGCAGCGCCACACTTCAGCGCCCACTCGAATCCGGAGAGGCGGCGGGTGGCCGAGAGGACCACAGCTCAAGTGGCCGAGAGGGAAGTGGACCGTGTTGCCAACGGGTCTGCGGGCTGACAATGATGTCGTCGAGGCCTTTGAGGCGTCACCGATCATCGAAGGGGTCACATGCGCACGTCCCGGTTAGTCATTCTCGTCGCGGCAGGAGCGATCTCCATGCCACTGCTGGCGTGCACCGCCTCAGCGGTCGCCGCAAGTCCGCGGAGCACGTCGGCGATCGGAAAGCAGCTGGCGGAGCTGAAGGGCTCCGACACTGTCGCTGGCGACGGCGTCGGCTCGTCGGTGGCCGTCTCCGGCACGACGGCCATCGTGGGTGCATACGACCACGCCGGGCACGCCGGCCGCGCGTACGTGTTCACGATGACAGGGTCCGGCTGGTATCAGGTAGCTGAGCTGCAGGGCTCCGATACCGTCCCGGGAGACGAGTTCGGCTCCTCAGTGGCGATCTCGGGCACCACTGCCATCGTGGGTGCGGGTGACCACGCCGATCACGCCGGTCGGGCGTACGTGTTCACCAAGACTTCGGCCGGCTGGAAGCAGGCGGCCGAGCTGAAGGGCTCGGACACCGCCGCGGGCGACTACTTCGGCTGGTCGGTGGCGATCTCGGGCACGACGGTCGTTGTCGGTGCGTACGGCCACGCGAAGAGTGCCGGTCGGGTCTACGTGTTCACAAAGGCGCCGAACACCTGGAAGCAGGTCGCCGAGCTGAAGTGCGCCAACAGCCTTGCTGGTGACCAATTCGGGTCATCGGTGGCAATCTCCGGCCCGTCGATGGTCGTGGGTGCAACAAGTCGCGCCGCTGCTGCTGGGCGCGCGTACGTGTTCACCGAGGCGGCGAACACCTGGAAGCAGGTCGCCAAACTGTCAGGCTCCGACACCGTCGCCGGCAATCACTTCGGCTGGTCTGTGGCGATCTCGGGTACGACTGCCGTCGTAGGCGCGTTTCTCCACGCCAACACTGCCGGTCGGGCCTATGTGTTCACAAAGGCGCCGCACACCTGGAAACAGGTCACCGAGCTGAAGGGCTCCGACACCGTCGCCGGTGACGGCTTCGGAATCTCGGTTGCCATCGCGGGCACGACGATAATTGTCGGTGCAACCGGCCACGTCGCCAGTGCCGGGCGGGCGTACGTGTTCACCAAGACGCCGGCCGCCTGGAAGCAGGTGGCCGAGCTGAAGGGCACCGACACCGCCGCTGGCGACGAGTTCGGCTTCTCGGTGGGTGTCTCGGGCACTACCGCCCTGGTCGGCGCACCCGTGCACGCCGCCCATGCCGGCCGGGCGTACGTGCTGGAGGCCTGAACGCCGTCCGAGCCTGATCGCAGCACTCGCGGGCAACCTCCGCCTGCGGCTTGCTCCGGCCGGGTTGTCGGAAGGCCTGAGGTCGTCGGCTAGCCTTTCGACATATCGAAGAACCGCCCTCGGCACTCCTATTCAGTGATGGCCACCGAGGGCTATGGGACAGGCGTTACGCGCATGGAGCCCCGGCCAAGGATCGACGGTGACGAACTGGGGTGCTGAGAACGGCTGGCCGGTGATCATCCAGGGCGGAATGGGTGTCGGCGTCTCGGGCTGGCGATTGGCGCGAGCAGTCGCAGTGACCGGCCAGCTGGGTGTTGTCTCGGGAGTGGCCCTGGACACTCTTCTCGCCCGTCGTCTCCAGCTGGGGGACCCGGGAGGCAACATCCGCAGGGCGCTTGACAGTTTCCCAAGCGCGGCGATCTCCGAACAGATCCTGGACCGCTACTTCGTCGAAGGCGGCCTCGACACCGGGCAGCCGTTCCACCTCGTATCGCGCTTGTCGCTCGACCCGAACCAAGAGGCTGTTGATCTCATCATCGCGGCGAATTTCGTGGAGATATTCCTGGCCAAGGAGGCCCACGACGGTCTCGTGGGAGTCAACTACCTGGAGAAGATCCAGATGGCTACTCCAGCAGCGGCTTATGGCGCCATGCTTGCCGGAGTCGACTTCGTGCTCGTCGGAGCCGGCATCCCAGCCGAGCTCCCGGGTCTGCTCGACGCCTTGGCGGCCGGGCACGCCGGTGAGGTCTCCGTCGACGTCGTGGGTGCCGGGGCCACTCGGTACACGGTCGGGGTGCGCCCAGAGCTGATCTCCGGTGCGAACGTGGAGCTGCACCGTCCAAAGTTCCTCGCCATCGTCGCCTCACATGTACTGGCCGCGTATCTCGCTCGAGAAGCACGCACACGCCCGGACGGGTTCGTGGTCGAAGGTCCGGTGGCGGGCGGCCACAATGCTCCACCCCGGGGTCCATTTAGCTTCGACGAACAGGGACAGCCGGTTTACGGAGCTCGTGACGTAGTCGATCTGGAGAAGGTGGCGACGCTCGGATTGCCGTACTGGCTAGCCGGCGCTTACGCGAGCCGGGAGTTGCTCGGGGCGGCTCTCGAGGCCGGGGCCACCGGGATCCAGGTCGGCTCGGCATTCGCCCTGTGCGAGGAATCGGGCTTCGACGCCTCGCTGAAGCGGGCCTTCATCGAAGGAGCCCTGTCGGGCACGCTTCACGTGCGCACCGATCCTTTGGCATCACCGACCGGCTTTCCCTTCAAGGTGGCCGACCTTCCGGGCACGGTTGCCGAACCAGATGTCTACGTCCAACGCCGCCGAGTCTGCGAGGCCGGCTACCTGCGCGTCCCGTATCGCAAAGAGAGCGGCGAGATCGGGTACCGGTGCCCCGCCGAACCGCTTTCGGCCTACGTGCGCAAGGGCGGGAAGCTGGAGGACACGGTCGAGCGCCGTTGCGTGTGCAACGGGCTGATCGCGGCGATCGGGCTCGGCCAGCGTCACCGCGACGGCGCCGTGGAACCCCCGCTCGCGACCATCGGGCAGGACCTCTCGTTCCTACCTGCGCTCGTGGGCGTCGGCTGCGACAGCTACAAGGCCGCCGACGTCGTGGCTTACCTCCTCGAAGGCGTCACCGGATGACTGCCGTGCTGAGGCGGGTGCCCATCGACGCAGCGAGCGACGTTAGGACTCGCACACTGCTCGACTACGGCACATCGCCGGGCAATCCGACGGCAACCTGAGATCAGGCAGTCCACTGCTCTTCAGCGAGGCCGGCTGGCGCGTGCCTTACGGCACAGCTAAGGTATTTACATGCCGCAAGTAACTAATGTGGGCTTCGAAGAGAGCCGGCAGAAGACGGCAAAGGAGTCCGTGAAAGAGATCCGGGAGGCGTTCTGGATCGTCGGGCGTTCGATGGGGCAGGTCCGCGTGCACGAGCGCCTTCTCCAGGCGGCAGGCGTCCGGATCGACCGCGCCGGGGGAGCCCTGCTCTACATGCTCCACGCGCACGGGGAATCGGTTCGGGTGACGGGTCTGGCCGACTTGCTCGGCGTAGACGCGCCGACGGTCACGCGCAAGATCCAGCAGCTGGAGCGACAGGGGTTGGTGGCCCGTCACGCCGATGTCGAAGACCACCGTGCGACCCGGATCGGGCTGACGGCGAACGGGCGGCGCACACTCGAGCGCGTCCTGAAGGCCCGACGGGTTTGGTTCGACCGGCTGCTCGAGGGCTGGGACGAATTGGACCTCGCGGCTTTCGCGTCGATGCTCGAACGGTTCGCGGCCTCATTGGAGCGTGACCTGGAAGACGCCCGTGGCGGCTGACCTTGTCATCGTCGTGGCGGCCGTACCGACGCGAGGCAGGCGAGTCCTGAGCCAAACGCCGCCAGTCGCCCAGCCGCGGCCAGGGGAAGCCGACCGGTGCTGACAAGCCTTGTGCGCCGCTATGTCGGCCGCTACACCCGCCAGGTATGTCTGGTCGTCGCGCTGCTAGTAGTGCAAGCAGTCGCGAACCTCTATTTGCCGAATCTCACTGCCGACATCATCAACAACGGTATCGAGAAGGGCGACATCCATTACATCTGGACGACGGGGGCGTGGATGCTCGGCATCACGCTCGTAGTGGGAGCTATGTCCATCGTCGCTGTGTACTTCGCCTCCAAGGTCTCGATGGGCATAGGCCGGGACATCCGGGGCGCCGTCTTCAGGTCGGTGCAGCGCTTCTCGGCACAGGAGATCAACCATTTCGGGACGCCCTCGCTCATCACTCGCAATACCAACGACGTCCAGCAGATCCAGCTGTTCTTGCAGATGGCTCTCACGATCATGGTGCTGGCGCCGATCATGTGCGTCGGCGGTGTGATCATGGCGCTGAAAGAGGACGTGAGGCTGTCGGCGCTCCTAGTGGTCGTCGTTCCGGTGATGCTCGTCGTCATCTCGATCCTGATGGTGAAGGCTGTCCCTCTGTTCAAGTCGATGCAGTCCAGGATCGACCGGGTCAACCTCGTGCTTCGCGAGCAGATCACCGGCGTGCGGGTGATCAGGGCGTTCATCCGCACCGGCCAGGAACAGCAACGGTTCGCTGACGCGAATGAGGCACTGACCAACACAGGACTCCGGGTGAATCGCATGTTCGCGGTGGCGTTGCCGACCGTCATGGGTGTGATGAATCTGTCGTGCGTCGCCGTGCTCTGGTTCGGAGGCCACCTGATCGCGAGCGGAAGCATGCCGATCGGGAACCTGACGGCTTTCCTCAGCTACATCTTGCAGATCCTCATGTCGGTGATGATCGCCGTGATGATGGTGATCCTCCTGCCGCGAGCCGTCGCCAGCGCCGATCGGATCGAGGAGGTGCTGCGCGCTGAGCCTTCGGTCCAGGATCCGCCTGAAGTCGTCATCCCCCTGTCCTCGGCGGGACTCGTGGAGCTGCGAGATGTCGTCTTCGGCTACCCCGGGGGCGAGGAACCCGTTTTGCACGGCCTCTCGTTCTCGCTTCTACCAGGCGAGACGACAGCGATCATCGGTGGCACGGGCTCGGGCAAGACCACGCTGCTCAACCTCATCCCGCGCTTGTTCGACGTCACGAGCGGCACGGTGCTCGTCGATGGGGTCGACGTAGGAGACCAAGCGCGTAGCGCCCTCTGGGCGAAGATAGGCATGGTGCCGCAGCAGGCATACCTGTTCAGCGGCACAGTCGCGGAGAACCTCCACTTTGGCCGGCCCGACGCGACCGACGAGGAGCTGTGGCAGGCGCTCGCGGTCGCCCAGGCGAGCGAGTTCGTCTCCGCAATGCCGGGTGGGCTGGAGGCACAGATCACCCAGGGTGGCACGAACGTGTCCGGCGGCCAGCGCCAGCGGCTGTCCATCGCACGGGCGCTCGTGAAGAGGCCGGCCATCTACCTGTTCGACGATTGCTTCTCTGCGCTGGATGCGGCCACCGACGCGAAACTCCGCGGCGCCCTGCGATCGGAGACCAAGGACTCGACCGTGCTGATCGTGGCGCAGCGTGTGAGCACGATCCTGCACGCGGACCGCATCATCGTGCTGGACGACGGGCGGGTCGTGGGGATCGGCAAACACGAGGAGCTTCTCTCGACTTGCCCCGAGTACAGGGAGATTGTCACATCCCAGCTCGGTGAGGAGGCCGCATGAGCACACCTGGCGCGCGGCAGCGACCCGGGCCGGGACGAGGCTTCGGCGGACCAGGCCGGATGTCCATGCCGGTGGAGCGGCCGAAGGACTTCCGCAAGACCGTCCGGCGTCTCGGGCGACGACTGCGGCCCGAGAGGATCCGCATTGCTTTCGTGATAGTGATGACCTCTGCGAGCGTGGCTTTCACGGTCTTCGGTCCGAAGATCCTCGGCAACGCGACCGACGTCCTGTTCAACGGGGTCATAGGAAAGCGCCTGCCCGCAGGGATGTCCAAGGAGCAGGCGATGGCCCTCCTGCGCTCGCGGGGCGAAGGACAGCTCGCTGACATGATCAGGGGAATGTCGATCACACCCGGCGCGGGAGTCGATTTCGGTCATCTCGGCAAGCTGCTCGGCCTCGCTGCGCTCGTGTACGTCTTCGGAGCCATGCTCAACTGGGCTCAGGGTTACGTGATGGCTGGGGTCGCGCAGCGGACCGTGTACCGCATGCGCGAGGACGTGGAGTCCAAGCTCGCCCGGCTCCCGTTGCGGTACTTCGATCGGCACTCCCATGGCGACATCCTGAGTCGTGTCACCAACGACATCGACAATGTCACCACGACCCTGCAGCAGGGCTTGAGCCAGCTGCTCAGCTCGGCGCTCACGATTCTCGGTGTGGTCGCGATGATGTTCTGGATCAGCCCGTTGCTGGCCGCCGTCTCGCTCATAACAATTCCGCTGTCGATTGTCGTGACGTTCTTTGTCGCGCGCCGTTCCCAGATACAGTTCGCCGCCCAGTGGGAGCGCACTGGAGCGCTGAACGGTCACGTCGAGGAGATGTACACCGGGCACGCTCTCGTGCAGATATTCGGGCGGAGCGGCGCGTCCATAGAGGAGTTCGACGATCAGAACGAGCCCCTTTACGAGGCCAGCTTTCGCGCACAGTTCCTTTCAGGGGCCATCCAGCCCGCGATGCAGTTCCTCGCCAACTTGAACTATGTGGTGATAGCGGTCGTCGGTGGATACCGTGTCGCGTCGGGCGCGCTCTCACTTGGCGACGTGCAGGCTTTCATCCAGTACTCCCGCCAGTTCACCATGCCGATCACCCAGGTGGCTAGCCAGATGAACCTCTTGCAGTCGGGGGTTGCCTCGGCCGAGCGGGTCTTCGCCTTGCTGGACGCCGACGAAGAGGAACCGGACTGCCCGAAGCCGGCAGAGCTCCTCGACCCGGACGGACGAGTCGATCTCGAGCACGTGAGCTTCCAGTACGAGCCCGAACAGCCGCTGATCACCGACTTCAGTCTGTCGGTCTCGCCTGGTCAGACCGTCGCGATCGTCGGCCCGACCGGTGCGGGCAAGACTACGATTGTCAACCTTCTCATGCGTTTCTACGAGATCGACTCGGGGCGCGTCCTGCTCGATGGCGTGGACGCGCGCGACCTCGTCCGTGACGACGTGAGGCGGACATTCGGCATGGTTCTTCAGGACACGTGGCTGTTCACCGGGACGATCCGGGACAACATCGCCTACGGGCGCGCAGGTGCCACGAGCGAGGAGATCATTGCCGCCGCGGAAGCGGCGCATGTCGACCACTTCGTTCGTACTCAGCCGGAGGGGTACGATACCGTCGTCGACGAGGATGCCTCCAATATCTCGGCCGGGCAGAAGCAGCTCATCACGATCGCTCGTGCGTTTGTCGCAAACCCGACGATCCTCATCCTCGACGAGGCGACGAGCAGCGTCGACACGCGCACAGAGGTCCTCATCCAAAAAGCGATGGCCCGGTTGCGACAGGGGCGTACGAGCTTCGTCATCGCTCACCGGCTCTCGACCATCCGCAACGCGGACACGATCGTCGTGATGGACGCCGGTCGGATCGTCGAGCAGGGCAGCCATGCCGAGCTCATCGACAGGCAGGGCTTTTACGCGGAGCTGTACGAGAGCCAGTTCACAGAGGCGTTCGTGGAGACGGTCTGACCGGGCACGCTCGGGGCAAGCCTCGCGTTCCAGGCGCGTCGGGCCGCTCAGCCATCGGCCCGGTGGTGGCGTGGACCTCCGGGATCGCCGGGCTGCTCGCGTACAACTGGTGGGTCCTCGTCCCGCTGAGGCCCGGCCTCATGGTCTCGCCCAACGAGCTCTTCAGCGATCTGGAGGTGACCGGCCAACCGTTCGCCACGGCGATGCAGCACGCCGATCTTCTCTCCGGGCTGCTGCTTTCGGCGGCGTTCTTGGCGGCAGGCCGGACGAGCGTCCGGGGTGGGCGACTGGAATGGTCGGCCATGATGGTCTTCTCCGTCGCGGGAGCGCTCGGCGGACTCTTCCCGGAGATCTGCTCCGACGGGGTCAACGCGGTCTGCCGGAACAGGGAGTTGCGTTTCCAGCTTCCCGTCCAGCAGTACGTGCACATTGCTGCCGGCGTCCTCGAGTTCGGCGGCATCACGCTTGCCCTCGTCTATGCCTGGCGCCGGACACGCGACGAGAAGACCCGTAACGCCAGGATCTATCGGGAATTGGGCAGGGCGGCGTTGGCTGCATACCCGGTCCTGGGATTGGCCTACCTCCTGAACCGGCTGGGCAGTGTCGTGGAAGCGATCTTCTTCGTGGGGTTTACGGTGATCGTCCTGACACAGCTCGATGAACGAGCTGGTGCTCTTCGTGCGTGGGGCGCAGAGCGGCGCTAGGTCACGCGGGCCGACACCTTCGGACAAAACGTCGCCATCACGGATGGTCAACGGTTTCGACTGTCACGCTGTCGCAAGCCAAGGCGGCCGCTGACCTCCGGAGAGGTCGCGGTGGCAAGTCACTCAACCCGTTATCAGGCGGCAGCCGCCATTGCCCGGGGAGCGAAATCGAGGAAGCCGTAGCGCTTGACCCCGCTCACGTGCAACCTGTACTGGGCGGTGGTCTGCAGCACGCCCAGCCCGTAGCGGACGCTTCGAGCGAAGCTGATCGAAGACGAGTCCGCTGCATAGCGCGTCGGACAGGAAAGCTCGCCGATCTTCGCCCCGAACAAGACCGCTTGAACGATGATCTGGTTGTCGAAGACGAAGTCGTCTGAGTTCCGCTCGAACGGCAGGACCTCCAGCAGGCTTCTGCTGTAGGCCCGCAGGCCCGTGTGATACTCCGACAGCTTCTGATGTAGCACAAGGTTCTCCCAGAGTGTCAGGGCCCTGTTGGCCGCGTACTTGTAGGCCGGCATCCCGCGGGCGATCGAGTTCTGCGCCAGGATCCGCGACCCGAGAATGAAGTCGTACTGCCCGTAGGCGATCATCGCCGCCAAGGCAGGCACGAGCAGCGGCGAGTACTGGTAGTCCGGATGGAGCATGACGACGATGTCTGCGCCGAGCTCGAGTGCGGCTTTGTAGCAGCTCTTCTGATTCGCACCGTAGCCCAGGTTCCTGTCGTGGCGAATCGAGATGAGGCCCAGGTGCTCTGCCTGCTCGATCGTGTCGTCGCTGCTCGCGTCATCCACCAACAAGACCTCGTCGACGACGCTACGGTCGAGCTCGTCTACGGTCCGTTTCAGCGTCTCCCCGGCGTTATAGGCAGGAAGTACGACCGTGACCTTTTTCCCGTTGAGCACGCTGCGAGTGTACTCACGCTCTCTCGAACCTCGACATCGCCGCACTGGCGCCGCTTGGTAGGGTCGTCCAGTGCTCGTGACCGATAGCTCGCCCGTCGTCCGGACCTTTGTTGGTCACGCGCCAAGTCACCGTCGCCGTCACCGTGGATTGGGGCTGGTCTCAGAGGCTGCGGCGGTTGGGCTCTCACCGCTAGTCGCCTACTTCGTGTTGAGGATCCGGGGCATGGCGCCCGTCGTCTTGCCGGACCCCAGCATGCACACGATTTACATCGTTGCTCCGCGCGAGATGTTCATGCGGTACTCCGCCGCTCTGGGACCGACGGCACGACTGCGCGAAGGCGCCCAAGTAGGATTCCTCGTCCTCGCGCACCTCTTCTATGTCGCGTTCGGCGCTGTTCCGGGTTTCTTCGCCACTCGCTACCTGTTCGCTCTGATCGCCATTGTGCCCGCATACTGCTTGCTGAGGCAGCTGTATGGAATCCCCGCCGGCGTCCTCGCGATCGTTGCCGTGCTCAGCTCACCCGTCGTCATCGCTGCGTGGGGAACCGACTACCCGGACTCGGCGGTCGTCTCCTATATAGTCGCCGCCGTTGCTTGCCTTGCGATGCCTTGTCGGGGCCGGTGGCGCTCAGTTTGCCTCGTGCTCGCGGGTCTGCTGTTCACGATGGCGATCTGGTCCCACGGCATGGGTATCGTGCTGGCAGGCACCTCGATCGCGGTATACGCGGCCGTGCGACTCTTGCGAGACCGCCGACACATGCTTCGAGACGGCGCCGTGCTGGCGGGTGTCAGCATCCTGGTGACGCTGGTCCTCGTGGTCGCGTCGGGCCTGATTTTCGGCCAGTACGACTTCATCCGACCGACCTTCGCCGCGGCCGCCTACTTGAACCAGCCGTCCCAGATACGGTTGTTCCACTCCTCCAACTGGCGCTGGGCTCCCTATGTGGCGTACCTGTTGGTTCCCCCTTCGGTCATCGTCCTGTTCGCAGCCACATTCGCGCGCAAGCTGCGTGCCATCCCGACGCCCCAGCTGTTCGTCGGTTTCGTGTGCGCCGCGCAGTTCGTCGTTTTCGCCTACCTGCAGTTCGGCTACCACGTCGAGTCCCTCGAGATGTACTACTTCTCCTCGACGCTTTGGGGTGTGATCTGCCTGACTCTGGCCATTGCGCTTGCCGAGGTCTGCCGGTCGTTGTCGACACGCCGCCTGGCGCGTTGGCTACCCGCCCTCCTCCTTCTTGCCGTCCCTCTCGCGTACGAGGCTTACCCGCACGTTCCGGCCTTCGGGTGGCTGCCGACCGGGGCAGTCCTGGCCGCGGTGCCAGTCGTGTTCACCGGAGCCCTGCGGTTTGGTTACCGCGGCAGTGCAGAGCGCTCGGCCTTCCGAGTCGGCTTCGGCTTCGCGGTGGGGACGACCGTCGTCGCCGTGGCAGGGTCCTTGCTCGTCCTCACGGTCGCTCCAAGCCCTACGCACCCGCCGCTCTCGGGTATGGCCCATGCAGCCGACCCGCCGGCCCCATATTCCACGGCTCTCGGTGGAAGCGCGAGCTTCCTGATCGACTGGTACCAGATCAGCGCCGATCTCCCGTCCTTTGTTGGCAACGCCACCTATCGAGGCGAGCAGTTGTTGATGTGGTTCCCCTATGACCCGAGCGGGGTGCTCACCGAGACGGTCGGCATTTACCACGGCCGCTTCGATTCGCTTCCGAGCAATCCCGGGGTGATCACTGCCCCGGACGCCGCGATGCTCGCGAGCAGGCGTCCAGCCGAATTGCTTCTTCTCAGCACCACCGGCGCCCAGTTCGAGATGGCTTTTCAATACCTCGGACCGTACCGACCGGTTCTTCTTCGCACGGCCGTGATGCGCCAGGGAACCGCCGTCCTTCATGTGTGGCTGATCCTCCTCAAGTCGTTCGCCCGACACGTCGAGTGATCCAGACCCACGACAGCGCTCGGGGTGCGCACACTCGCCCGAAAAGGGTGTCACCGGCGGCGTGCGACGGCGCAGGCCGTTCGCACGACTCGTCTGGATGCGCGGAAGAGTTCAGCTGAGAAGGGGAGTTGTGCTACAACAAATGCTAAGTCAACGCGAGTCGCGTGCTCGCCGTGAAGGAGCAGCTTGTGCAGTCCACATCGGCTGGAGTGGTGCATTTCAATCCGTCGCTAGACCCGATCGTCTCGGTGATCATCGTGGCAACGGGTGCTGCACCGGACCTGCTGGGGTGTCTCCGTGCGCTCGCCGTGAACACCAAGGACGTGCCCTTCGAGGTCATCGTGGTCGAGAACGGAGTCGAGCCAAGCGTGTCGGACGACCTCTCGTTCGGGGTGAGGGGTGTCAACATCGTCCGCTCCGGAGTGAACCGGGGTTTCGCGGGCGGATGCAACCTTGGGGCACACCAGGCCCGTGGTGTCTATCTGGTCCTGCTGAACGACGACGCCGAGCCTGAGCCGGGCTGGTTGGCACCTCTCGTCGAGGCAGCCGAAACGCCGGGAGTGGGTGCGGTGGGTGGCCGAGTCCTGCTCTCCGACGGGACATTGCAGGAAGCCGGCTCGATCATCTGGAAGGACGGCTCGAGTTACGGCGTAGGTCGGGATCTGCCCGGTGACGCTGTCTCGCTGCGATTTCGCCGTCGTGTCGAGTACTGCAGCGCACTGAACTTCCTCGTCCGTCGTGACATTTGGAACGAGCTGGGGGGTCTCGACGAGGGGTACTTCCCGGCCTACTACGAGGACGTCGACTTCTGCCTCAGGATCGCCGAGCGCGGCAACATTGTGCTCTACGAGCCGCGGTCGGTCGTGCGCCATTTCGAGTCGAGGAGCTCAACCCAACGATACAAGGAATACCTCTGCCTCACGCATCGCAGGAAGCTGCTGGAGCGATGGCCGAAGGTGTTCGAGGGACCTACACACGCCGAGCCGATAGACGGTGACTCCGTCGAAGAGGCCATCCATCTCGCAATGGGGTCCCCGCCACGGGTGCTGGTGATCGACGACCGGATGCCGGATTCGCGACTCGGCTCTGGATATTCGCGGATGTTCGACGTGGTGCAGGAGATATCCGCGGCCGGCTATCGAGTTTCGGTCTTTCCGACGATCGGAATCGTCGACGACCCCGATGTGCTCGGAGCCTTGGGTGTCGGCGTCGTCACCGAGCCGCTCAACGAGCACCTCTCCCGGCGGTCGGCACGCTACGAGGTGGTGATCATCTCGCGTCCGCACAACTTCGAGCGCTATGGGTCGATGGTTCGCGAGCTGCAACCCCAGGCACACCTGTGCTACGACGCGGAGGCCCTGTTCCATCGCCGTCTGGAAGCCCAGGCCGAGCTCGCCAGCGAGGGCGCGGCTCGCGAGGCGTTGTTCAGCGCCGCTGATGAAGCCCGCACGGTCGAAGCCGAGATGGCGCGTTCGGTCGACACGATCGTCTGCGTTTCGGCCGACGAAGCGGCAGCACTTCGCCGCGCTCGGCGCAAGCGAGCCGCTCGTGGTCGAGCCATGGCGCAGCGAACTGGAGCTGACGCCGGCAGGGTTCGCCGACCGCTCGGACGTGTTCCTGGTGGCGGGCTGGCTGGCTGGGCCGGAATCGCCGAACGTCGACGGACTTGTATGGTTCGCACGTGAGGTGCTGCCGATCGTCCGGGCCAGAGTTCCATGGATCCGCGTACACGTGTCAGGCCCGGCACCGCCGAAGGTGGCTCTCGATATCGCAGGTCGTGGCATCTCCTTCGAAGGCCAGGTGAGCAACATGGCCGCCTTCTACGGGCGGACGCGGGCGTGCATCGTGCCGCTCAGGTATGGGGCCGGCGTCAAGATCAAGACCGTCGAGGCGCTCCAGTACGGTGTGCCGACCGTAGCCACGAGCGTCGGCGCCGAAGGCATTGATCTCCGGGGCACCGCGGCGTTGTTGGTCGCGGACGATCCGAGGGATTTCGCCCGCGGGCTCGTCTCCTTGCTCACCGATCGTGTGGCCTGGGAGGATCAGCGGGCCGAGATCGAGGCGCTCGACGCACTTCGTCGTTCCGAAGCGTCGAGAGTCACCTGGGGTTCTATCCTGGCAGAAGTCGTGGGGGGCCGTATGGCCCAAGAGCCGCGACCTGAACAAAGGGCAGGCATATGAGGAAGCTCCCGGATCCCGGAAGGCCGAGCACCGGCCCTGACCTTGCTTTCGACGAAGGCTCGGAGGACGGGGCCTGGCTCAGCTTCCAGCGCGCCGCCGAGGCCGAAGACGCGGCTCGTGACCGGTCGCGTGTCTCGGACGAGGGCAGTGTCGAGGAGGACTTCGTGCAGGAGCTGGAGCTACGCCTTCGAGAGTGGGTCGAGCGAGTGGAGACCCTCGAGACGGAGCTGGGGTATCTCAAGCGAGATCTGGAAGTCCGCATCGCTTATGCCCGCGAGCTGGAGCACCAGGTGGACGAACACACGAAGGCTGTGCGGTGGGCGGAGAAGGAGATGATCGCGATGCGTGCGCGAACCTCCTACCGCGTCGTGGACGCGATCGTTCGGCAGGTGGGAAGGCAACCGGCGCTGGAGCGTCTCGGGCGCCGCTTGGCTCGAAAGGCGATCGGCTGGCGTGGCCGCTGACCGCCCTGAGGACTCGCGAAGGAAGGTCCGTGCGGGGGGCTCCGAACCCGAACGGATAGTGTCGCACGCAGCCAACGCGGAGGACGTCGTCTTGCACCGCGCCCTTTGCACCGGCGGCGTTGCCGCCCTTTACGTCGACGTCGGGGCTTCCTCTCCATATCTGGGCTCGGTGACGAGGCACTTCTACGAGGCCGGCTGGAGCGGTATCGATGTCGAGCCTCTGGCGGAGGAGGCAGCGGAACTGCGCCGTGCTCGGCCGCGCGACGCCGTGATCGAGGCGGCTCTCGGAAGTCTCCCCGGCAAGGCGACCCTCTATGTCGTGGGTGATGAACGCGGCCTGTCGAGCACGGACCCGGAGGTGGGCAAGGGTTACATCCGGGCCGGCCGCCCCGTGCGAGAGCGAGCGGTCCAGCTCCGAACGCTCGCGGACGTGCTCGACGAGCACTGCTCCGGAGAGATCTCGTTCCTCAAAGTGGACGTGGAGGGCGGCGAGAGCGACGTGCTGTTGGGAAACGACTGGTCCCGCTGGCGTCCGAGGGTGATTGTCGTGGAGGCGACCAATCCGTGGTCGCACGAGCAGTCGCATTCGGGCTGGGAGCCGCAGCTGTTGGCAGCCGGATATCTCTTCGCTTCGTTCGACGGGATCAACCGGTTCTACGCACGCTGTGAAGAGCCGGGCCTCGTGCCGTTGCTCGCGCCGGCGAGCGTGCTCGACAACTTCGTTTCGGAGAACCTCAATCGTGTCGAGGGCTACGTTCGTCATCTCGAGGCGGAGCTGAAGGCGCGGAGCGCCCACGTGGCAGAACTCGAGACTTTTGTCGGCGCGCAGGAGGAGCTGATCCGAGCCCGGGACCGCCGCATCGCCGAGCTCGAAGCCCGCGCTCGCGCGGCCGCGCACTCTAGGTGGGGGCAAACGAACTCGGTGAGGTTCTAGAGGCAGGACGAGGCGGGGGAGCTCTCGCTCTCGTTCAGATCCGCTCGAGCGGGCACGCGTGCACCGACTGGCCGACCGCGCCGATTTTGGTCGGGATCTCGACACAGCCGCTCGCATTCACCCGGAAGCCGTAGGTCCCCCACGGAGGTCTCGCCTGGGCAAGTAGCGCGGCGTTGCTGGGGTAAGCGTTCGGGTCCACGAAGAAGACGTAGACGTGGCCATAGCCCCGGAGGTCCTTCTTGATCCGAGCCTCGACTGTCGGAGTCGGTCGGATGTTGCCTTGGATCCGCGCGAAGAAGTCGTCGCTCGGGAAGTAGGGGACCACGTAGGCATCGGGGTTCGAACCAATCATCAAGAATGCCGCCGGCGACGCGATGGACGCCGGCACCAACACAGTGATGTCTCGCTGTGCCCACGCCGTGCGACCGATGCTGTCGGTCTGCTCGGTGACAAGGGACGCCACGACTATCGCCACCAGCAACGCGGCTGCGATCGGCCACGGCCTTGCCGGGGCAAACAAGCGCCGGACGCAGACGCCCAGGAGCACGAACGAGAGCATCTCGAGGGGGACCAGATAGCGATAGATGGCAAAGACGTCCACCCAGATCAAGTAGGTGACGATTGCGAGCAGCACGATGAAACGCTCGGCATCGGAGCCGAAGATCGGGCGCCACGCACGTCGCCGCGCGGTCAGGGCGACACCCTTGGCGGCCAGCAGCAGCAGGACGAGTTCCAGCGCCGGCATGGTGAGCTCTCGAAAGGTCTGGGGGCTGGTGCGCAGAGGCTGCAGCGTCCACAAGAACGGGTAGAAGAGCGCCTGCAGTACTCCATGCGGCAACCGTCTGGCGTCTGTGTTCGACGCGAGCGGTGCGTAAGGCGAGGCGAAGAGTTGGTTCAAGTAGGGGAGCAACGGGCTTCCCCACCGCACAGCGAGCTCGTAGCCCCACCATCCGTAGGAGACCAGGAGGCCCACGAGCGCACCACAACCACAGGCGAACGCCAATGCCAGCCGGCGAGCCCACGGCAGGCCGATCACCAAGAAAGCGATGGCGGTGGCCACGGTGAAGGGGAACGCGGAGAGCTTGAGGCCGGAGCCGAACCCGGACACGACGCCTGCGGCCGCAGCCAACGCGAGCACGCGCCTGGCTACACCATGGGCGGGTGAACGGCAGGCGTGAAGACCGAGCAGGATCCCACCGAGGAGGAACGGCGCGGTGAGGGTGTCACCCATCACGCTTCCGATTTCCGAAAACGCCCCCGCGGCGAAGATGCCCAGGCCGGCCCCTGCCAGAGCCAGCAACCGGCGGCGCGTGAACACCCGTGCGATCAGGTACAGGATCGGAAAGGAGAGACCCTGCACGAAGGCGATGCCGTACGCGACCGTGCGGGCTGAGAGATGGCGTGCCACGAAGTAGAAGGGGATGTCGAGGACGGGGTTGTAATAGGTCTGCAGCTGTGCCGGCATGATGTCGTGCTGGTGGTTGAGGAGGACCCAGAACGGATCGAAGAAGTGGTAGTTCATCAGGTCCCAGTCCGCGTCCTCACCTCGGTGGAGCGCGACCAGGCCGTAGAGGAAGGGAAAGACGATCAGCGCCGCTACCGTCAGCCACACCGCCCAGCGGCTCGTTGGTGCCTGCCGGCTCGGCGAAACCGGGCGGATCACGGTGTGTCGCCGCAGAACTGGCGGTCAACCCGTCCAAGGTGGCGGCCGAAGCTCTCACACATGACACGGGAGCGACCTGCCCGTCGCGAACCTGGCGTTGGGCACGACGAGCATGCCGCTCCACGACTAACGCGTATCGTGGTCACCGGGATGCACCCAGCAGCGTCCGAACCGGCCTCCATCAGGATCGCGAGTCTGGCACACGAGGACGTCGGTTGCGAGCTAGCGCGCCGGGAGTCCATGTAGTGCACGGCCTTCACGCCACGATCACGGGCGATAAGGTCATCTCCGAGAAGAGCCATGCCACCGTTCACGGGTACGATCCGCTGCCCGAAGGCCATATGGCAATTCGAGAAATACCGTCGGCCAGCAGTATGTGAGAGAGGTGCGGGTTGGGAATGAAAGGGTGTTTTCCGGGATCGCTTCGGCACCTGCAACCCACCTCGCACCAGGTCTTCGCCAGTCCGCACGTCGGCTGAACCTCAGGAGCTCCAGGCATGGCAAACATCTCGGACCATCAGCAGACCCGCCTGCGGGCGCTTCAGCGGCTCGTCATCGAGCTCGGGCGCCAGAAATTCGACGAACGGTACGGTGACCTCAAGCTGACTGCGGTGGTTGGTCTGATCTGCGCCTATGAGGAGGAGGCGAACATCGGAGACGTGCTGAGGCGGGTGCCGAAAGTGGCGTGCGGGCTCGAGGTCACACCGCTCGTGATCGTCGACGGCGGCCAGGACGAGACCGTCCGTGTCGCCATGGAAGAGGGGGCCGTCACCTTCGTGTTCCCGGTGAACCTGGGTCACGGGGTGGCGCTGCGTGTCGGCTATGACCTTTGCGTGGCGTTGGGAGCCCAGTACGTGGTCACCTTTGATGCCGACGGCCAGAACGACCCCGCCGAGATGCCGCAGCTGCTTCAGCCGCTAGTGGACGACGAGGCGGACTTCGTCGTGGCCTCCAGGCGTTTGGGCGTTGACAGGACGGCAGACCGGTACCGCCAGTTGGGCGTGGTGTTCTTCGCGGCGCTCATGAACCTGCTGACCGGCGCTCATCTCACTGATACCTCCAACGGCTTCCGGGCCCTGCGGGCGACGATGCTGGCGGACGTGAAGGGCCGGCTGGAGCAGGACCAGTACCAGACCGCCGAACTGCTCGTCACATCACTCAAGCGGGGGTGGAGGGTTGCCGAACGCCCGGCGGTGTGGCACGAGCGGGCGTCGGGCCAGTCGAAGAAGGGCACCAACGCCCTCTACGGCTTACGGTACGCGGCGGTGTTGCTCGGGACCTGGCGCCGCGAGCGTTGAGCCTTTCCGCACAGGAATCCAAGCGAAGCACAGGCGCCGCGCGAGCCACCCCCCCCGGTCGTCGCAAAACAATGGTCGTCCTCGTCGAACTGGTCCTGAACGCGCTCGGCCACGCCGTTCAGGCAGCCCGATGGGGCAAGCCCCGGGGTGTTGCCCCGGGGAGTTCTCGGCGGAATTTCAGGCGATGCTGACCGACCGGCAGTCAGGCGCATGTCGCGGTCGGACGGTGACAATCGGCAAATTGGGCGACCCCTCGCGGAGTTATACTCGCCCAGGAATTCGAACCAAAGGAGCGGAGGAACTCGTGCAGATTGGGATCCTGACTGGCGGGGGAGACGCGCCTGGGCTGAACGCGGCGATCCGGGGCGTGGCACGCAGTGCCTTCGATGACGGAGTCGACGTTCTCGGAGTGCGCAACGGGTGGGCCGGCCTGGTCGACGACGGGGACGCCAGCCCGCTGCAGCTTGCAGACGTGTCGGGGATCCTCTCTCGTGGCGGCACGATCCTGGGCACCTCGCGCGTCAACCCCCTGGCGGACGCCAGAGCGATGGATACCGTCATTGCCAACATCGGCCGTCTCGGCATAGACGCGCTGGTGACCATCGGCGGGGACGACACGCTATCGGTGGGCGCTGCATTGGCGGACCGGGGAGTGCCCGTGGTCGGGGTCCCAAAGACGGTGGACAACGACTTGCTACTCACGGAGTACTGCATTGGGTTCGACACTGCGGTCGCCATTGTCACCGAGGCGGTCGACCGGCTGCACACGACTGCTGCCTCGCACCACCGAGTGATGGTGGTCGAGGCGATGGGACGCGAGGCCGGTTGGGTGACCCTCATGGGGGGCATCGCCGGCGGGGCCGACATGATCATCATCCCGGAATTCGCGGTCGGACTGGAGAAGGTCGTCGAGCATCTCAACGCCCGCCGCAAGCAGGGCAAGACCTTCAGCATCATCGCTGTCTCGGAGGGGGCCGAGGTCGACGGCCTGACCACCTCGTCAGACAGTGAGGCGCCTCTTGACGCCTTCGGGCATGCCCAGCTCAGCCGCCGCGGGATCGGGGAGCGCCTTGGGCGCCAGGTGGAGGAGGTGACCGGCTTCGAGACGAGAGTCACCGTCCTGGGCCACACCCAAAGAGGAGGCACGCCTACCGCCTACGACCGGATCTGGGCGACTCGGGTCGGCGTTGCCGCCTACAAGCTGATAAGCGAGCGGCGCTTCGGTGAGATCCCCATCAAGCGCGGTGACAACGTGGAGTGTGTCCGGTTGTCCGAAGTTGTGGCCGAGCCCCGGCTGGTGCCGGAGGACCTGTACCGGCTAGCGGAGTTGCTGTACTAACAAGGCCCGGAGATCCTCGGAAGCTTGGAAAGCGGCGGCTCGGTCCAAGCCCGGCGCCGCAGACGGTCGCCCTCCTGAGAGCTGTCGCGCGTCGGAGCCGGTAGAATCGTGTCACGCGGCGTTTGCCGTGCCTTTCTCAGGGGTCCTGCCCACATGCTCTCGCGCGCCAACTTCCGCAACCTCGCGATCGTCGCTCACGTCGACCACGGCAAGACGACCCTTGTCGACGGGATGTTGTGGCAATCGGGAGTGTTCCGCGTGAATCAAGAAGTCAATGAGCGCGTCATGGACTCGATCGATCTCGAGCGCGAGAAGGGGATCACCATCCTGGCGAAGAACACCTCCGTGCGCCACGGAGGCGTGAAGTTCAACATCGTGGACACTCCGGGGCATGCCGACTTCGGCGGAGAGGTCGAGAGAGCTCTCGCGATGGTCGACGGCGTTCTCCTGCTTGTGGACGCGAGCGAAGGTCCCTTGCCCCAGACCCGCTTCGTGTTGCGCAAGGCGCTCGAGCGGCGCCTGCCTGTCGTGCTCGTGGTCAACAAGATCGACCGCCCCGACGCGCGTCCCAAGGAAGTGGTGGACGACGTCTATGAGCTCTTCATGGACCTCGACGCGGACGAGGAACAGATCGAGTTCCCCATCGTGTACTGCAATGCCAGGGCGGGACGAGCCTCGCTCGACCCCACGGTGACAGGAACAGACCTTGAGCCGTTGTTCAAGGTCATCTACGACTACATTCCCGCTCCGACATTTGAGCCGGATCATCCGCTGCAGGCACTGGTCACGAACCTCGACGCGTCGGCCTATGTCGGTCGTCTCGCGATCTGCCGTGTCCTGCATGGCACGATCCGACGCGGGCAGCAGGTTGCGTGGTGCCGGGCCGACGGAAATGTGGAGCGATTCAAGGTTGCCGAGCTGTACGTGTCCGAGGGGCTGGACCGAGTCGATGCCGCCGAGGCCGGCCCGGGCGAGATCATCGCCGTGGCCGGGTTGTCCGAGGTCACGATCGGCGAGACGCTCTCGGACCCCGACGACCCGCGTCCGCTTCCGGTTCTCATCGTCGACGAGCCCAGCCTCGGGATGACGATCGGCATCAACACTTCGCCCCTGTCGGGGACCGAAGGCACCAAGGTAACCGCCAGGCTGCTCAAGAACCGCCTTGATGCAGAGCTTGTCGGGAACGTCTCGAATTCGCCTGCTGACCACGGAGCGACCCGATACCTGGGAGGTACAAGGCCGCGGTGAGCTGCAGCTCGCCGTTCTAGTCGAGATGCTGCGCCGAGAAGGGTTCGAGATCACCGTGGGCAAGCCGCAGGTTGTGACCCGGATGATCGGCGACAAGCTGCACGAGCCGGTGGAGGCGGTGTCGATCGACGTGCCCGAGGAGTTCCTCGGCGTAGTCACCCAGCTGCTGTCGCTGCGCAAGGGGCGCCTCGTACAGATGGTCAATCACGGCACCGGCTGGGCGAGGGTCGACTACTCGGTACCGTCTCGCGGCTTGATCGGCTTTCGCACCGAGTTCTTGACCGAGACCCGCGGAACCGGAGTGTTGCATCACATATTCGACCGCTTCGAGCCGTGGCACGGTGAGTTGCGCACGCGTGCGTCGGGCTCGCTGGTCGCCGACAGGAGCGGTTTGACGACCACCTACGCCCTGATGAACCTCCAGGATCGCGGCGCGCTGTTCGTCGGGCCCGGCGTCGAGGTCTACGAAGGAATGATCATCGGAGAGAACGCCCGCCCCGAGGACATGGACGTCAACGCGACCAAGGAGCGCAAGGTCACCAACGTGCGCTCCTCCACGGCCGAGGAGCTGGTCCGCCTGATTCCACCCAGGCTCCTCTCGCTCGAGCAGGCGCTCGAATTCATCAGCGAGGACGAGTGCGTCGAGGCCACCCCGGCCAGCGTCCGGTTGCGCAAGGTTCTGCTCGACCAGGCTGAGCGAGGAAGGCGCACCGCGCAGTCCAAGCGCGACCGGTTCGGAGGCGAAGCACGCGAAGTCCACGCAGGCCGCCGGGCCGGGTGATCAGGCTGCGCGCGAGCATTCGCCTCCACGTGCGAAGGTACCTGAAGGCTGTCGCTCGTTGCGGCGCGCGAGACAGACGAGAACCTCGGCCGGTCAGAACTCGGAGTCTTCGCGGTCGACGACGAGTCGCCCCCGGCCCGCGCGCTTGGCGAGATAAAGAGCGTCGTCGGCGCGGCGAAGCAGCTGTGCAGAGTCCTCCTCGGGCCGGAACAGCGCCATTCCGGCACTGACCGACGAGGGCACACCCGTGACGGTCAGGATCGCACTGTCCGCGAGAGTCAGAAGGTCACGGGCGACCGATTCGACGCTGTCCGGGTCGCTGTCGCCGAGCAGGACGACAAACTCGTCGCCGCCGATTCGCACCAGGACGTCGCTGCGACGCAGGCGTTCACGCCATTGTGCGACCAGGTGCCTGAGGACGTCGTCACCGACGTCGTGGCCGAAGGTGTCGTTCAGGTCCTTGAAGTTGTCGATGTCGAACAGCACGAGCGCGCCGCTCGGTGCTTCTGCCGATTCAAGATCGAGTCGTCGGGAAAGCTCGACGTCGAGGGCCCTGCGATTGTGAGCGCCCGTGAGCGGATCGCGCAGCACAAGCTCCTCGAGGTAGGCCTCCAAGCGGTGGCGGTCGGTCACATCGAGGACCTGAGTGACGAGATGAAGCGGCCGACCGACCTCATCCCTGACTAGGGTGATGCTCATCACGGTGTGCACCACGGAGTGGTCGGGTCGCAAGTAGCGTCTGTCGACCATGGCGGTTCGTCTCTCGCCCGCGAGCATCCGGACTGTCAGCTCGCGGTTGGACTCGACGTCGTCGGGGTGAATCAGATCCGACCACGATCCCCGGTGCAATTCTTCGCGGGACCGTTTCGTCAACGCGCAGAACGCGTCGTTTGCACGCTGCACGGACCCGTCGGGGGAGATGATGGCCATGCCGATAGGGGAATTGTCGAAGGCGCTCGAGAAGCTGGCTTCGCTCCGGCGCAGCGCTTCGTGAGTTCGCTCGCGATCGCTGACCTCCAGGTTCACGAGGAGGGCTTCCTCGATCGCCGCTGAGCTGGAGGTAACGGGTAGGTATCGCGTCCAGAACTGATACCGACCGGGACCCGAGCTCTCCTCGGTCGCGGTGAGGCCGGCGAAGCACTCTTCGAGGTGACGCCGTGCAGCTTCGAACCGATCTTCGCTCAGGAGCTGCGCGAGGGGGTGGCCGACACAAGCGTCCGGGCCACCGGTGATCGAGGGGAAACCGCCTCCGGCTGCGAAGCGGCAGCAGAGCTCGCGATCGATGACCAAAGCAGTCATTCCCGGCACGGCGTCTGTGATCTGGCGATAGCGCTCCAACTGCTCCTGGTGGCGTCGCTCGGTCTCGAGACGGTCGGTCGCGACACGCGAAACGGCGACGAAACCGCTAGCCGATCCCTTGAGGCCGCGAACGGCCCCGATCCTCGTGTCGAGCCATTGCGCCTGAGCAGTCTGGGTCGGGACGCGAAAGGTGACCTCGACGGTCTCGTTGCCCTGGCGGAGACGGTTCACAGCAGCGGCGAAGAGCGGCGCGTCCTCGGCGCAGACAAAGGTCTCGGTCGGCATCCGGCCGATGAGCTGGTCCGGAGAGAGGCCCAGGATCGCGCGGGAGGAGTCGGACGCGAGCCGGATCGTCCCGTCGAGGTCGTGAAACGTGACGAGGTCGGCGAACGCGCCGAACATCGCCGCGAGCTCGTAGTGGCCCACAAGCGGCCGCTCCGCTATGAAACCCTCGGGCACAGCGTGGCCCCGCTCGCGCCGCAAATGGCCTCGCTGATGCTCGAACACCAATCGAGTCATCGGCGCGCGGCTGCTGGACCTTGAGCTTGACACCGATTCTCGATCCGGGACCGCCGCTCTGCGGCCGGTTCAGCGCCGGACTATGGAGGTGCTGAGAGTGGCAGTCGCCCGACGCAACGCCGCCTGCAGGTGCGGCGCATAGAGAACACCGACGACGCGGCCGTCCGCGAGCACGGCCGCGGCGCGAAGCCGGCGGGGGGCAAGACACTCCACCGCAACCGGGTACAGAGGGTCGTCGGGCGCGAGCACAGGAACGCCGCGATCGGTGGCGTCGGCCACAATGAGAGCGCCCGGGGTGCCTGTGAGCCGGTCGGCGGCGATCAGGCCGACGTATCGTCCGTGGTCGACCACCGGCAGGACGCGGCCTGGTGAGGCCTGCAGGAATGGCGCGACGACCGAGAGCGGGAAGTCGGCCTCGAGAGTCGTGAGGTCGTGCACCATCACGTCGGACACCTTCAGCCCTCCGACTGCGGCACGGACGGCGGCGGCCTGCCTTTCGGCGCCGGCGCCCACGAAGACGAAAAGCCCTATCACCGCAAGCCAAAGGTCGTAGCGAACGCCCACCAGGACCATCGCGAGTCCGATGAAGCGCCCGATCTGTACCGCGAGGACGGTTGCCCGGAGATCGTTCCGCCTGCGGGCTAGCACAGCCCTCAGCACTCGACCACCGTCCATCGGGATCGCGGGAAGGAGGTTGAAGCCGGCAAGCAGGAGGTTGGCCCACATGAGGCGACTCAGGATTGCGCCCGCGAAGATTGTCGGGGGCCACATCACCGCCCCGGACGCGTATCCGGCAAGCGCGAGGAACAGGGCGAGCCCAGCACTGGCCAGGGGGCCGGCGACAGCGATGGCGAGCTCGTCGGCCGGAGTGCCCGGCAGTCCGGAGATCTCAGACACTCCGCCGACGGGCAAGAGCACGATGTCACGTACCAAGAAGCCCCGCCGGCGCGCCACGAAGCTGTGCGACAGCTCGTGAACAACGATGCAGATGAACAGGGCCGCTATCCACAAGAGCCCCTCGGCGAGCGAACGCGTCGTCGTCTTGCCGCCGGTCGGCAGTATCACCAGCACCACGAGGAGCGGGAAAGTCCAGTGGATGCGTATCGGGACGCCTTTGATGCTCCCAATCCGAACTGACCGGCCCATCAACCCCGTGCTCTCTGCTTGCTCACTGACAGGTTAGGACGCGCACGGACGCGCCCGGGTCCACGATCCATCCGCGAACGCCCCGGCTCTCAGTAGCTTCTGGTCATGGCACGAGGAAGGCTATTTGTCGACCTCGGCCCGCTGCGTCAGTCGCAGGCCTTCCGGCGGCTGTGGGGAGGCTACCTCGTCACGACGCTCGGATCACAGCTCACAGTGGTCGCGATCCCGTACCAAGTGTTCAGGCTGACCCATTCCTCACTGGATGTTGGGCTCGTGGGCCTGGCGCAGATCCTTCCCGTGCTGGCCGGGTCGTTGTTCGGGGGTTCGATCGCCGACGCGGTCGATCGCCGGCGCCTGCTCCTCGTCACGCAGCTCTCGCTAGCGGCTTGCAGCGTGGGGCTCGCGTTGAACTCCACCGGCGGTCACGCGGCGCTTTGGCCCTTGTACGCGCTGAGCGCGCTCGGGTCCGGGGTTGCCAGCGTCGACAGTCCGACGCGGTCTGCGGTCCTCGCCAACTTGGTGGGCCGCCCGATGTTCGCGAGCGCCAACGCACTTTGGCAACTTCTCTTCCAGGTGGGTCAGGTGGCAGGGCCCGCCGTCGCGGGACTGCTTCTCGGACAGGTTGGAATCGCCTCGGTGTACTGGATCGACGCTGCCACCTTCGCAGTCTCGCTGCTCGCGGTCGCGAGTCTTCCCGCGCTGCGGCCCCCCGGAGGTGGCACCCGTTTCGGACTGCGTTCGATCGCCGAGGGACTGGCGTACCTGAAGGGTCGACCTGTCCTGCAAGGGACCTTCGTCGTGGACCTGAACGCGATGGTGCTCGGAATGCCGCGGGCGCTGTTCCCGGCTCTCGCCCTCCTTCGTTTCCACGGCGGTGCCGCAACCGTCGGCCTGCTTTACGCGGCGCCTGGAGCCGGCGCTCTGATCGGTGCGTTGCTCACCGGTTGGGTGGTCCGCGTTCGCAAGCAGGGCCGAGCCGTTCTCGTCGCCGTCGCCGTCTGGGGGGCGGCTATCGCCGCTTTCGGCCTTGTGCCATGGGTGGCTGCCGCTCTGGTGTTCCTCGCGCTCGCCGGCGCGGCCGATGTGGTCTCGGCTGTCTTCAGAGGCACGATCCTCCAACTCGAGGCACCTGAATCGCTGCGTGGGCGGCTCTCCTCGGTCCACACCGCAGTCGTGACCGGTGGGCCGCGTCTCGGCGACTTCGAGGCAGGCGCGGTGGCAACGGTCTCGACGGCCCAGATCTCGGTCGTCTCCGGAGGACTCGGCTGTCTCGTGGGCGTCGGCGTGGTGGCTTGGCTAATGCCGAGGTTCTCCCACTATGACACCGCCGAGGCCGAAGGCCCCGGGCCACCGTCCACAGGTGTGAAAGGCTAGGGCCATGGACGTGGGAATTCTCGGAGGCACGGGTCCGGCGGGCAAAGCGCTCGCTGCCAGGCTGGCATCGATCGGCATGTCGGTGTCGATTGGTTCGCGCTCGGCCGAACGCGGAGAGGAGATCGCGGCCCAGCTTCGTGAGAAATGGGGCGGGCGCGTCCCTGACCTGCATGGCGCCTCGAACGAGGTCGCCTGTGGGGCCGACCTCGTCGTGGTCGCAACGCCGTGGGACGGCGCGCCCCAAACGGTTGGCGGACTTGCCCACCACCTCGACGGCAAGGTCGTCGTCTCGATGGCGAATGCACTGTTCAAGGTGGGTGACGACATCGAGGCGGTCGTGCCCCGCGGGGCTCGCTGTGCGTGGCGGTCCAGGGCGCTGCCCCACGCGCCCTCGTCTCGGGCGCGTTCCATCATCTCCCGGCCCGGGGACTCGCGAACCTCGAACAGTCACTCGACGCGGACGTTCTCGTGTGCTCGGATCACGCGGCTGCCACCAAGGCCACGATCGACCTCGTGAACCGCATACCAGGGTGTCGTGGGATCGACGCGGGCACCTTGTCGGCCGCGTCGGCGATCGAGGCGTTCACAGCCGTGCTCGTCGGCGTAAACATCCGCTCGCGCTCGCACGCCAGCATCCGGTTGACGGGCCTGCGCACCGAAGGCCTTTAGGGCCCGTCGGCCCCTGTGACGCGCTGTCGGTGATGCGGCTTTACGACACTGCTCGTCGCCAGGTTGTCCCGTTCACACCGGGCGAGGTCGTCACGATGTACACCTGCGGGATCACGCCCTATGACTCGGCGCATCTCGGCCACGCAGCCGTCTACCTCACCTACGACGTGCTGCAGCGGCGCCTGCGCGACCTCGGCCATCGGACCCTGTGCGTGCGCAACATCACCGATGTCGACGACGACATCCTGCGCAAGGCCCGCGAGCTCGGCGTGCACTATCTGGACCTCGCGGCAGGCGAGATCGCGCGCTTCGATGCCGACATGGAGGCGCTCGGGCTGTTGCGGGCGTATTCCGAGCCGCGAGCGACCTCGGCCATCCCGGACATTCTCGGCTTCATCGGCATGGTCCTCGACACGGGCCACGCATATCGAGCCGGCGGAGCGGTGTACTTCGACGTCTCGTCGTTCCCCAGGTTCGGCCAGGTGAGCCACCTCGAGCGCGATGAGATGGTGGGGCTGGCCGCGCTTCGCGGCGGTCGGCCAGATGACCCTTTCAAGGATGACCCGCTGGACTTCGTGCTCTGGCAGCCTTCGGCTCCAGGGGAGCCTTCCTGGGAGTCGCTCTGGGGCCCGGGACGTCCGGGATGGCACATCGAGTGCTCCGCGCTAGCCCTCCGCGAGCTCGGCACGACCATCGACCTGCACGGCGGAGGCACCGATCTGATCTTTCCGCACCATGAGTGCGAGTCGGCGCAATCGGAGGCGGCGACCGGGTCGGTCTTCGTACGCCACTGGATGCACGTGGGGATGGTGAGCCTCCACGGAGAGAAGATGTCGAAGTCGCTCGGCAATCTCGTGTTCGTCCATGAGCTGCTCGAACAGGGCCACGATCCGTCCGCGATTCGCTTAGCGCTGCTCTCCCAGAGCTATCGGCGGCCGTGGGAGTGGACGGACGCGATGCTCCAGGACGCGGAGGGCCGCCTCGAGCGATGGCGGGTGGCAGGCCGTGGCGGCGGCGGCCTGGAGGCCGTGCGGGCCAAGCTCGACGACGACCTGGACACTCCTGGCGCGATCGCAGCCATCGACGAGGAGGCTGAAGCCGGGCGTGGCGTCGGCGAGGCCGCATCCCTGCTCGGTGTTCGGCTGTGATGCAACCCACAAAGCGGTCCTAGCGGGCCGGTAGGCTGAGCTTCTCCGGAGTGCGACCCGGTGTCGCCAGTACGAGGAGTGGTTCAGATGCCCAGCGAGGTCACGGTCTTCTTGCCCGACGGGTCCGTACGCAGTGTCCCCGCCGGCACGACGATCGCGCAACTTGCCGCGGGGATAGGTCCGCGGCTCGCTGCCGCCGCGGTCGCGGCTGAGCTCGACGGCGTCTTGGTCGATCTCTCCCAGCCAATTTCCGACGGCGCCAAGGTGCGCATTGTCACCTCCGACACCGATGAGGGCCGCAGCGTGTTGCGCCACTCGACGGCGCACGTCATGGCACAGGCGGTCCTCAGGCTTTGGCCCGGTGCACGCTACGCAATCGGCCCGGCCGTCGCAGACGGCTTCTACTACGACTTCGAGCTCCCCCGGGGCGCCCGCTTCTCCGAGGACGACCTGGCCAGGATCGAATCGGAGATGCAGGCGATCGTCGGCGAATCGCAGCCGTTCGTCCGTGAGGAACACACGATCGCGGAAGGCCTCGAGCTCTTCGCTGACCAGCCCTTCAAGCGCGAGATCATCGAAGGTGTCGCCGAGGCTGCCGTGGGCCTCGACGCCGAGCTCGCGGCCGAGGCGGGCGGGAATCCCGGTGCGGTCAGCGCGTATCGCAACGGTCCGGGGTTCGTGGACCTGTGCCGCGGTCCGCACGTGCCCTCGACCGATCGCCTGGGGCATTTCAAGCTGACCCGTGTTGCCGGAGCCTATTGGCGTGGCGACGAGCACAGGCCCCAGCTCCAGAGGGTGTACGGCACGGCATGGGAGTCCGACAAGGCCGTCGAGGCGTACCTCCACCGTCTCGAGGAGGCCGAACGGCGTGATCACCGTCGACTCGGCGCCGAGCTCGACCTGTTCTCATTCCCCCCCGAGCTCGGCTCGGGGCTGGCAGTCTTTCACCCAAGAGGGGGCCTCGTCCGCAAGGTGATGGAGGACTATTCCCGGGCGCGTCACATGGAGGCCGGCTACTCCTTCGTCAACACGCCGCATATCACCCGCTCGGATCTGTTCGAGACGTCGGGCCACCTCCAGTGGTTCGCGGAGAGCATGTTCCCGCCGATGGAGCTCGACGAGGGTCATCGTTACTACCTCAAACCAATGAACTGTCCCTTCCATATCCTGATCTTCAAGTCCAGGCAGCGCTCGTACCGCGAGCTTCCCCTTCGGATGTTCGAGTTCGGCGCGGTCTACCGCTACGAGAAATCGGGCGTTGTGCACGGTCTGACGCGTGTGCGCGGGATGACACAGGACGACGCGCACATCTTCTGCTCTCGCGAGCAGATGGCGGCCGAGCTGCAGTCGTTGCTCGGTTTCGTGCTCGACCTGCTTCGCGACTTCGGCCTCGAGGACTTCTACCTCGAGTTGTCGACCATGCCGGAGGAGAAAGCGGTCGGAACCGTGGAGGAGTGGGAGGAAGCGACCGAGGCTCTCCGACAGGCTGCGCTAACCATGGACCTCGAGCTGGTGCTCGACCCGGGCGGAGGTGCTTTCTACGGTCCGAAGGTCTCGGTCCAGGCGCGCGATGCGATCGGACGGACCTGGCAGATGTCGACGATCCAGGTGGACACTCAGCTACCGCAGCGCTTCGACATGGACTACGTCGGTCAGGACAACACCAGGCACCGACCGATCATGATCCACCGAGCCCTGTTCGGGTCAGTCGAGCGTTTCTTTGCGGTGCTGGTCGAGCACTACGCCGGCGCATTCCCGACTTGGCTCTCGCCGGTGCAAGCTCGGGTCCTTCCCGTGCGCGACGACCACACGCCTTACGCGCGACAGGTTCGCGGACTCCTGGCGGCGGCTGGAGTGCGGGCCGAGGCAGATGATGCAGGGGAGCCTCTCGGGGCGAGGATCCGCCGCGCGAAACTGGAGAAGGTGCCCTATGTCCTCGTCGTGGGCGACTCCGACGTTGCTGAGGGGACCGTCGGCGTCAACGCGCGGGGCTCCGACGAGCCTGAGCGCGGTGTCGGGGTCGACGCGTTCGTCGAGCAGCTACGTGTGGAGGCGGCACCGCCGCCCGGTCGTGGGCCCGGCACCGTTGCGGGAGCCCTGTGAGTCTCGACCACCTCTGGGCGGGCTGGCGATCGAGTTACGTGAGCTCGTTCGGGGACGCAGGTGACACGAGCGACCCGAGTGGCGTTCCAACCTCCGCGGGCGAACCAGAGGCGACGTGCGTGTTTTGCGGGATCATCCGATCCGGCGAGCCCGACGAGGTACGACATGTGCTCTGGATGGGTTCGTCGACCGTGGTGCTGCTCAATGCCTTCCCGTACTCCCCGGGCCATGTGATGGTTCTCCCGATGCGGCACGTGGGCGATCTCTGCGAGCTGGAGCCGGAGGAGGCCGTCGAGCTGTCTAGTGGTGTCTACGGCGCCGTGGCGGCAGTGAAGGCCGCTTATCGCCCCGAGGGCATGAATCTCGGCGTGAACCTCGGACGGGCCGCGGGAGCGGGGATCCCCGCTCATTTGCACGTGCACATCGTTCCGCGATGGATCGGCGACACGAACTTCATGACAACGGTCGCCGGGGTTCGGGTCCTTCCCGAAGCCCTGGGCGACAGCTGGGCGAAGTTGCGGGCAGCCTGGAGGTGAGTGTGTCTCTGTCCGGCACCCGCCGGGCTCCCATGATCTGGGGGGAGTGCAACGTGGAAGGCGATCGGGTCGTCGTCCGTTTGCGCGGATGGCGCAGCGTGCTTGCCACGAGGAGCACCATCAGGTTTCCGCTGGCGTCGATCGTGCGAATCGATCACGACCCGTCGGTACGCGCGCATGTGAAGATCGGCCTGCGCCAGTGGCGCAAGCACGGTCAGGGAGTCTGGCGGCTCGGCACCTATCACGGGCTGGACGGCTGGTCGTTCTGGTCTATCGGGCTCGGTCGAAACGCGGTGCTCATCGAGTGCTCGGGAGAACGCTTCCGCTATGTGGTCGTCGAGGTCGCGGATGCGCAGCGCACGGTTCGAGAGGTTCGCGCGGCCGCGGAAATGACCCGAGAGATTCCCGAGGGTCTGGAGACGAGCCCCGCAACGCCGGCTCGTGGCCCGAGGCAGCGAGATCGTCGCGATCAGCGTGAGCCCGCGACAGGTGAGAATTGAGCTCGTGAACGACCATCGCCTCGACTACGAATCGCACCGCACAGCACTCGAGCGCGAGTGCGACCTCATCATCGAAGCGAGTGGCGACGCTCTCGAGCTCCCGGTTCCGACCTGCCCGGAATGGCAGGTCTCCGATCTGGTCGGGCATCTGGGTGATGTCTTCACGTTCTGGAGAACCCAGCTCGAGGCTGCATCGCCGGGCGCTCCGGCCGAGCCGGCGTCACGAGGCGTGCCAGCCGGGGCGGACATCTTGGAGTGGCTCGAAGGTGCCCGCGCGAAGCTACGACACGCGCTCACCGGCCGCGATCCGGAAGATCCCTGTTGGAACTGGTCGGGCGAGGATCTCACCGCTGGCTGGGTCTGCAGGCGCATGGCGCTCGAGTCGGCCGTGCACCGTTACGACGTCGAGATCTCGGTCGGCTTGCCTACGCCGATCGACCGGGACCTGGCCGTCGACGGGATCGACGAGTGGATCGGGGTTCACCTTGCGACTGATGTGCCCGTGACGCCGGAAGTTTCGCTCGGTGGGGTGCTCTGCTTGGCCTGCTCTGACGATGCTGCGGCCTGGACGGTGGAAGTGGCCGCCGGCCGGCTGCGCTGGCGCGAGGGCAGGGCGCCCGCCGACGCGGTCCTCGTCGGTTCCGCGTCAGACCTCTACCTGTTCTGCTGGAACCGCAGACCTGTCGAGGCACTCGAGCTGACGGGGAATCGGGATGTCGCTGCCGCATGGAGCTCTCTGACGGTCTGAGCTCCATGCCGCGCTAGGTTTCAGCCGCCTGTTTGGCCAGTTTCTCGGCGATCGGCGCCGGCACCACTTCGTGATGGTCATGGCGCACGGCGAAACGACCCCGGCCACCTGTGAGCGAACGGAGGTCGGTCGCGTACCGCTGTATCTCCGACGCCGGCACCAACGCGATCACGACCTGTTCACCGCGCTCTCCGGCCTCGGTACCGAGCACCCGACCCCGCCGCGAGTTAAGGTCACCGAGAATGTCGCCCTGATAGGCGGCAGGCACCGTGACCTCGAGCCGACAGACAGGTTCGAGTATCACCGGGCCGGCAGCGGCCAGCGCCTCCTTGAAGCCCAGCGAAGCCGCCATCTTGAAGCTCATCTCCGACGAGTCCACCGTGTGGTACTTGCCGTCGTAGCAGGTCACCCGGACGTCGACGACGGGGTAGCCGAAGTGGCCCCCTGTGATCATCGCTTCTTGGATGCCCTTTTCCACGGCGGGTATGAACTGTCGGGGAATCGCGCCGCCGACGATCGCGTCCACGAACACGAAGCCCTCGCCGCGTTCGAGCGGCTCGACCCGCAGGTTGGCAACTCCGAACTGGCCGTGACCCCCGGTCTGCTTCTTGTACTTGCCCTCGGCCTCGGCGGGCTTGGTGATCGTCTCGCGGTATGGAACCTGGACGGGCTCGGTCTCGACCGCTACGCCGAACTTGCGGTTCAGCTTCTCGCACACGATCTGCAAGTGCGTGTCACCCATGCCGGAAAGCACGGTCTGGTGTGTCTCGTCATCCCGGCGGACCACGAGCGCCGTGTCCTCTTCCTGCAGACGGTGGATGGCCGTCATGAGCTTGTCATCGTCACCCTTGGCCTTCGGGTGGACCGCTATGGAAAGGACGGCGGTGCGGAGTCTGGGTCCTTCTGCAACCACCGGCTGGTTCTTCGGTGCCAACGTGTCGCCGGTCAACACGCCGCTCAATTTCGCGACGGCGACGATGTCGCCGGCGGGCGCGGCGGAGGTGGGCTGGGTCTCCTTGCCGCGCATGACTTGGAGAGCGTGCAGCTTCTCCTCGGAGTGGCTGCGGCTGTCGAAGAGGGTCATGTCGGGCCGGAGCGTTCCGGAGAGCACGTTCATGAGAGAGATCCGTCCGACAAAGGGGTCGGCGATCGTCTTGAAGACTCGGGCCAGAGGCGGCCCGTCCGGATCGCGGGGGAGCTCGATCGTGTCGTTCCCCGCCCGTACCGTGAACGACCGTCGCGCGAGCGGGCTCGGCCCGATCGCGCAGATCAGCGAAGCCAGGCGGTCGACGCCAACGCCAGTGAGGGCCGACCCGCACACGACAGGAAACACGCTCGCGGAGGCGACACCGTGGGCGAGCGTGGATTCCAGGTCCTTGGTGGAAGGCACCTCGCCTTCTAGGTACCGCTCCATCATCTCGTCGTCACCGACGACGATGCCTTCGATCAGGGTTTCGCGGACACGATGCTGAAGCTCGGACATGTCCTCGGGGATAGGCCCGGTCGTGGGCTTGCCTGCGCCGTAGGTGATGGCCGAGTCGGAGAGGAGATCCGCTATCCCGTTGAAGGCCACCTCGCTTCCGATGGGCAGCTCCAAGGGCGCGATGCCTGATCCGAAGCGCTCGCGGAGCTGGTCCAGCGTTCTCTCGAAGTCGGCGCGCTCGCGGTCGAGCTTGTTGACGAACACGAGCCTGGGAATGCCGAGCTCGGTAGCCAGCCGCCAGGTCTCTTCGGATTGAACCTCTACGCCCTCGACTGCACTGACGACGAGCACGGCAAGGTCGGCGACCGACAAGCCCGCCTCGACCTCGGCTATGAAGTCGGCGTACCCCGGGGTGTCGATGACGTTGATCTTGCAGTCCTCGAACAGAAACGGAGCCAGAGCCAACGAGACCGATATGTGCCGCTTGACCTCTTCGGGCTCGAAATCGCAGACTGTCGTCCCGTCCTCTGTCCGTCCCGGTCGGGACAGCACGCCGCCAACTACGAGCAGTGCTTCGGCAAGGGTTGTCTTGCCGGCACCGCCATGGCCGATGAGCGCGACGTTGCGGATCTTCGCGGACGGCACGGCGTTCACGTGGGTACCTCACTTCCCGCGACCGGCTTCACCGTGGGTGACTGGTCGACGAACTCGCTGGACAGGTTGCGAGCCTATCGGTCGCGTGCACAGCACGAGGAGGCCGGAGGATCCGCGAGGGGCTCTGGTATTCTCTTGAAGAGAGGATCAATGCCACGCAGGCTTGCGTGACAGGCGTTTTCGACTGCGGTAGCGCCAGACAGGAGCGAAATGATCGACGGCCACCGGGGCCAGTCAGCGGCGAGCGGCATCGAAGATGTCGCAGTCGACGATCAGGCCGCGCTGACCCCTGAGCCGACGCCGCCTGCCGAGCTGGAGGCCACGTCGCCGGGGCGTGGGATCCGCACGGGTTTCGGTGTGGGCGCCCGCCTCGCACGACGCGGCGTCACGGCGAACGAGGTCACAGTAGTCGGCATCCTTCTCGCCGGCCTCACCGGCGTGATCATCGGTCTCGGGCACTTTTGGGTCGCCGTGGTGCTGCTCACTATCGGCGGCCTCATGGACACCCTCGATGGCGTCGTGGCAAAGGCAGCGGGCACAGCCTCAAAGAAGGGCGCCTTCTTCGACTCGGTCGCTGACCGGGTGTCCGATGCCCTGATCTTTGGCGGCGTGGCGTGGTACTTCGCCTCCGGCACCCAGCCGCGCCTGGCGGTGCTGCCGTTCTCGATCCTCGGGGTCAGCGCGGTCATCTCCTACGAGCGAGCGAAGGCAGAATCCCTCGGTTACGACGCCAAAGGCGGCCTCATGGAACGGGCCGAGCGGCTCATCCTGCTCGGTGTCGCGTTGGTGCTCCACGTGGTCTTGGTGCCTCTGCTAGGGCTGCTTCTGGTTCTGACGGTCTTCACCGCGGCGCAGCGATTTGTGAAGGTCTGGCGCCAGGCGAGCCCAGAGGCGGCGAGCTCTGCCGCCACGCGTGGACCATGGCGCCGCGGACGCGTCGAGTCGCGCTGGCAGTCGTGGCGCCAGCCACGCGCCAACGGCACGAGGCGCCGGGCAACCACGCCGAGCCGCGTGCGTGCCCGGCGCCGGACTGAGCCACTGACTGTGAGACTGCGCCGCGTCCTTGCCAACGAGCGCTCTGGCAGTCGCAGGGTCGGTCCTCGGACCGAGCGCCGCCGTCTCGTCGTCGGATCGGCGCGCCGCCGGCGCCCTGGGAGCGATACCTGAGCGCAGCTCCGCAGTCCGGTCGGAAATACTCGCGCAGTCGCTGATGGCCACGCCAGAGCAGTGGGCCCGCTACCTCGCCTATCGCGGCATCGCGGCAGCACTGCAGGTGACTCCTCGTCCGATTGCCGATGCCCTGGCGAGTGTGGCGGGCTTGACGATCTCAGGGGTCTGGCGCGACAAGCGACCACTCGTGCATTCCAACCTGCGACGAGTGCTCGGTCCCGAGGCTGAGGAAACTGCCCTCCGCCGACTCGTCACCAAGGCGTTTTGCTCCTATGCGCAGTACTGGGTGGAGTCTGCACGGGTGGCGGCTCTGCGGTCGGACCAGATCGAGTCGACCTTCAGCATCGAGGGCTTCGAGCGCTTCCGACTGGAGATGGCGAGGGGCCGCGGTGTTGTGATCGTGCTTCCCCATGTCGGCTCGTGGGAGTACGGGGGTCGCTGGCTCGCTCAGCAGGGATATCCCATGACCACCGTTGGCGAGCTGCTGGAGCCTCCCGAGCTGTTCGACTGGTTCACCTCGCAGCGAGCGATGCTCGGGCTCACCGTGCTACCGCCAGGGCCCGACACCACCGTCCGGCTCCTGGACGCACTGCGGGCAGGCCGCGTCGTGGGATTGTTGGCAGACCGTGACCTTGTCGGCAACGGCGTCGAAGTTGAGTTCTTCGGGGAGAAGACGACGCTGCCCGCGGGCCCTGCGCTCCTTGCCCTGCGCTCAGGTGCGCCGCTGATGACGTGCGCGATCTATCAGAGGCCGCGTGGCCAGTACCACGCCTTGCTGCAGCCCCCGCTCGACTCGACACGCACTGGGCGACTGCGCAAGGACGTGCAGCGTCTCACCGAGGAGATGGCGCGTTCTCTCGAGGGGCTCGTCCGCCTGGCACCCGAGCAGTGGCACCTGTTCCAGCCGAACTGGCCGTCAGACCGCGAGCTGTACCGCTGAAATGCAGGTTTACCTGGCAGTCCTGCGGGCGTGACACGGGGATGACACGCGAGGTCACGCGACGGTGTCAGCCAGGGTCCGTTGCCGGCCAGGTCTCGTTCGGCCTTGTCTTGAGCTGAGCGGCCTCACACAAGCCGGCAGGACTTCCGGATCTTTCGACCGCCTCGGTGAAGCGCTCGAGCTCGAAGAGGACGGCGTCGACCATTCCCTCAAGCGACCAGCCCCGAGCCGCGATCGTCTGAGCCCGCACCAGCGAGAGATGGGCGACGTACTGGTCCGCGAGCTCGAGGTAGATGTTCTCAAACGAGCTTGAGCACTTCCAGGGGGACCGAGTCCAGGCGCACTGGAAGGGTACGGAGAAAACAGCCAGTACCGTACTGACGCATTTATCCGTACATAGATGCCTCAAGGACGAGCCGCCGGCGGCTGCAACATTAGGCGGGTGACATGTTCTTTGCTTCTGCGGCCAACGGCCAGCATCTGTAGTGTACGGAGCGACTATGACGGGGCTCGAATCTCAGAACGAGATGTTGGCCTGGTTGCTTCCCGATGCGGTGATCGTTCTTGACCCACAAGGCTTACTGCAGTGGGGAAACCACGCGGCGGAGCGCATGTTCGGCCGGTCGCTCGAGGACTCGATAGGACTGCCAGCACTTGATCTCGTGCACCCCGAGGATGTGGAGCTAGTCCTGCGGTCGCTCGTGAGCGTGCAGCGAAAGGAGACGGGCACCCTCATAGAGGTTCGAGCCAAGACCGCTACGGGTTGGCGCCTCTTGGAGGTCATCGGCTCACCGATAAACTGGCTCGGCGGTCAAGCGGTTCTCTTCAGTCTGCGGGACCTGACGGAGCGAAGACGGTTTGAAGTCGCTCGCAACGAAGAAGCCCGCCTGCGATCCCTCGTCCAGAATGCGGCCAACGTGACGATGCTGGTCTCGCCCCTTGGGGTGATGGACTCCGTCTCTGCAGCACTGAGCCGGCTGTTGGGCCACGATCCCGAGCTCGTCGAAGGCCAGCCTCTGGCCGAGCTCGTGACCGAAGCCGACCGCGCCAAGCTCCGCGACGCGTTCGAGCGAGCGTCTCTCGGGGCATCCTCCTGCAAACCGGTGACGGTCGTGGTGCAGCTCCGCCGCCACGCGAGCAGCGAGACAGTGCCGTTCGAGCTCTCGTTCGTCAATCTGCTCGACGATCCGACCGTCGGGGGGTTCGTTGTGTCCGGTCGCGACATCACGGTACGAGTCGCGACCGAGCTCGAGCTTCGTGACACCCTGTCGCTGCTCACCGCAACGCTCGAGTCCACCGCCGACGGCATCCTCGTGGTCGATGCCTCCGGCCGAATTTCCAGCCACAACCGTCAGTTCGCCGAGATGTGGCGACTGCCCGACTCGATTCTGGCCGCACGAGATGGCGCGGCTGTGATCTCGTTCGTGATTGACCAGTTGGCCAAGCCGGAGGAGTTCCGGGCCAAGGTGGCTGAGCTGTACGCCAACCCCGATGCCGAGTCGAGCGACACGTTGGAGTTGAAGGACGGTCAAGTGTTCGAACGTTACTCGAAGCCGCAGTACGTGGACGGTGTGGCTGTCGGGCGCGTCTGGAGCGTTCGTGACGTGACAGAACGCAGGCGCACCGAGGAGGAACTCCGCGAGAGCGAGCAACGGTTCCGTCAGGTTTTCAACGAGGGGCCTCTCGGGATTGCCCTCGTCGACCTCGATTCGCGGATCGTGGACGCGAATCGGGCGCTGTGCCACTTCGTCGGACGGACGAGAGACCAGCTCGTGGGGGCCACTTTCGCATCCTGCGCCCACCCCGAAGACGCGGACAAACAGTCCGAGCTCGCGCGAAGGCTGTCAGCGGAGATGATCCCGGGCTATCAGGCCGAGACACGCTTCGTCACTGATGTCGGAGACGTTGTCTTCGCAAGTGTGACCGCTTCAATCATCCGGGGTGAGCATGGCGCGCCGATCTATGGCTTGCGCATCGTAGAAGACATCACCAAGCGCAAGCGCCTCGAGCGCGAGCTCGTGGCGCACGCGATGACGGCGGGCAAGCTCCTCGCAAGCTTCACACCGAGAGAGACGGAGATACTCACACTCCTGTGCGAGGGCTTCACAGCCCCGAAGATGGCCGCGCATCTCTCGGTCTCTGTCCGGACCGTCGAGTCGCATCTCGCGCACAGCTACCGAAAGCTCGGAGTCCGCACCAGAGAGGAGGCCGCGGCTGAGTTCTCGCGTTTGACTCGCGCTGCCCTGAGTGCCCAACAGGACCTCGAAGGGATCGCTCCGCAACAGGACACGTAGAAGGAAATCAGTACGGTACTGATGAAAATTCCGTACGTTCGGGGTTAAAGAGCCTAAGAATCCTGTCGAAATACCGGAGGCAGTGTTCCAATGAGGGAACACCTCACGGATTGAAACGGGAGATCTTTCGTGTCTGCGTTAAGCGTTCGAGGTCGTACGGGTCACGGCAAGGCGCACAGCAGGACCAGCACGCCTTGGTCGCGTAAGACGAAGCTTGTAAGCGCGGTGCTCGGTGCCCTTCTCGCAGGAGGTGGCGCCTATGCGGCGACGAACTGGGCCGTCGGGCTCAACGCCGGCGCGAGCGGTGAGGCACAGTCGGCGACGGTGTCCAACTTGACGATCACCGCCGTCGCGTCCCCGGCCGCCACGAACGTCCTGTACCCCGGCGGCAACGGCGACGTGGTGCTCACGATCTCTAACCCGAATGCCTTCCCCGTCACCATCACTGCGGTGAACTTGCCGGCGAACACGAGCTACGCCTCCGGGTACACGACGAGCTCTTTGTCGACCGCTCAGTCGGGCTGCTCGTCGACCACGAGCGACGTCTCCTGGAACTACGCGACCGGCACGAGCGGCAGCTCGCACACATTGACGACGCCAGTCACGGTCGCCGCCTACAACGGGACGGGCAACCCCTTGACGGTCACTTTGACCAACGACGCCTCCATGGCCCTCGCCGCCCCGGCGGCGTGTGAGAACACGTACTTCTCCATGCCGTCGCTCACCGGTGTCACCGCCACCGGTGGCGCCGCGACAGTGACGACGAGCCCGGCCACCGACGCCTGGGCGAGCTGACCGCCATAGCAGGCAACGGCGCGAGCAACGACCACGAACGTTGGCCCGCACGCCACTCGCGCCGCTGTCTGCTGGGATCCTCGTCGCTGTCGTGCTGGCAACCGTCGTCCCCGCCGCCGGGTCCAACTGGACGCTCGCGCTCCACACCGGGAGCAACGGCGAGGCCCAGGCCAAGCCGGGGCCATCTGCACCAAGCGGCGTTTCGGACCTGTGCGTGTCCTCCAGCGGACGGACCGTGACGGTTTCGTGGAACGCGGTCACTGACGCCTCGAGCTACACGATCTACAAGGCGACGACCTTGGCGGGCACATACTCGTCCACTGGCACGGCAGCCACGACGTCGTGGACCAGTGGGACCCTCACGGCAGGCAACTACTACTTCAAGGTGGCGGCATCGGTGGGCACCAATTGGGCGAGCGCCGAATCGGCCGCCACCGGTGAGACCACGATTGCCACCTCGGGGACAGAGTGCAAACAACCATGAGAAGCGTGGAACGCTTTCATCCGCAGCCACAACACTCGTGGGCGCGAACAACCGGCAACCGGGCGGCGTCCGCGGACTCACCTCGATTCGCTCAAAGCACAGGCGCGGCGCGCGTAGCGACCGAATGACCCGGTAGGAGCCGGGCGCTGCCGATAGCGTCATGGCCGATGCGGATCGCGCTCGTATGCCCGTACAGCTGCACGATGCCGGGTGGGGTACAGACACAGGTCCTTGGCCTCGCAAGAGCGCTCAGATCGAGGGGGGACGATGTAGCCGTTGTGGCTCCGGCAGAAGGCACAGGCAGGACCGGCCGGGTCGATCCCGCCGAGCTCGACGGCGCTGTCTTCATCAAAGTGGGGACGGGAACCTCGGTCTCGGTGAACGGATCGCGCGCGCCCGTCTCGCCGTGGCCGGCGACGATGTCGCGCACGGTCTCGGCCTTGCACGAGTTCGCTCCTGAGATTGTCCATGTGCACGAGCCGTTCGTGCCCGGTCCTTCGCTCGCCGCCGTCGTTGCCGGGCCGCGCCCCATCGTCGGCACCTTTCATCGTTCTGGGGCCGACTTCGCCTACCGAGCGTACGGGCACATCGTAGGGCCGTGGTCTCGTCGGCTCGATGCCGCCTTCGCCGTGTCGGAAGAAGCAGGCGCCACCGCTCGGGCTTGCGTCGGGCACCTGTCGAACCGGGTCGGGATCATCCCGAACGGTGTCGAGGTGCAAAGGTTCTCTTCGGCGGTTCCATGGCCCACGAGCGCGCCGACGGTCGTGTTCGTCGGCCGTCACGAATCTCGCAAGGGGCTCGAGGTGCTGCTTGAGGCATTCGGGCTATTGCCGGGGTCGACGCATCTGTGGGTGTTGGGATACGGGCCCGAGACCGAGCGGCTGAGGAGCCGTTTCGGTTCGGACGCCCGGATCGAGTGGCTCGGGCCTGTCGGGGACGAGGAGCGGGCGGCACGCCTGGCCGGCGCGGACGTCTTCGCAGCGCCGTCGCTCGGAGGGGAGTCTTTCGGGGTCGTACTGCTGGAGGCGATGGCCGCAGGCACAGCGGTTGTCGCTTCGGACCTCCCCGGGTATCAACTTGCAGCCGGGCAGGCAGCTCGCTACGTGCCTGCAGGCGACCGGGTCGCGCTCGCCGGAGCCATCCTTTCCCTGCTCTTGGACCATGGCGAACGGGAGGTTCTCCGAGATCGGGGACGCCAGCGCGCGCGCGAGTGCGACATGGGGGCGGTCGCCGATTCGTACCGGGAGGCCTACGTCCGGTTAGGGCGCACGGCCCGTTCCGGGTAGCCTCGGGCAAATGACTCCAGGCGCGAGGGACCGGACGCGCTGGCAGCGCCGTGCCTCCGACAGTGACGGGAGGGCGCGCCGGGCCGTCGAGGCACAACAGGCCGCCTACGAGGCCTCAAGGGCAGTGCTGGCCGCGGCCGCCCGGCGCCGGGACGCCGTCTGGCGCCACGCGGCACGTGCGAGCCGGCGGCGGGCCGCGGCCGCTCTTGTGGCTCCCCTCAGTGTCGGGATCGTGCTGATCGTGCTCGGAGTCGTCTCGATGGACTTCTTGATCGCCGGGGTCGCGATCGCCTGTGCGATCGCGTTGGTGTCGTGGTTGACCTGGGCGCGCGCGCGGCCAGCGTGCTGACGAAGCGGCTGGGCGGGACGGTGGTCACCGCCAAGCGGCGACCCAGCATTCTCAGCGCCGGCGAAGCTGCGCGTCTGGCCGACGTCGCAGAGGGGTTGTTCGCCGTGTTCGGTCTGCCGAGCGCGGAGATCCGTGTCCTGGACGACCCGGCGCCGAACGCGGTGTCGGTGGGCCGCTCGCCCGACCACGGCGTCGTTTTCGTCACCAGCGGTCTCGTCCTGCTCTTGGACCGGATCGAGCTCGAGGCGGTGTTGGCACACGAGCTGGCGCACATAAAACGTGGTGACACGGTCTCGGGGGCCATCGCCGTGCTGGCTTTCGACCCGCTCAAAGGCTATGTCCCGACCTTTGCCAGGATTGCCGACAGGGTTGCCGGCCACGGCCGTGAGCCGTTGGCTGATCTTGCGGCGGTCGCAGTCACCCGTTACCCACCAGGCCTGATCCGCGCCCTGGAGAAGATCGGCGAGGCCCCCAACAGAAGGCCCGCCTGCCTCCCGCGCAGTGTGACGGAGTCGACCTCGCGGCTCTGGCTGGCGCCGTTCGACCTGCCGTCAGAGGAGCCAGTACGGTTCGGGGCCCTCGATCTCGCCGAACGGGTCGGCGTCTTGAGAGAGCTCTGAACGGGCCTCCAGATGTGGTTGGATCTCGAAGTTCGAACTGGCGAGGTCGGCCCAATCGTGGTCGAATTGTCGGGTGCACCAGGAACGTGTCAAGCGGTGAGGTCTGTTCGGCACGAGCCGGTGGCGTTCCAGCCCGGACTGGCGGCGGGCCTACGGTCGTGGCCGTGCGTGCTATTGGGCATCGAGGGAGGATGAGGCGATGTCGGGCCATTCGAAGTGGGCAACCACCAAGCATCGCAAGGGTGCCGTCGACGCGGCTCGGGGGAAGCTCTTCGCCAAGCTGATCCGCCAGGTGGAGGTCGCCGCGCGGGAGGGCGGCGGCGACATGACCGCGAACGCGACGCTCCGCACCATGTTCACCAAGGCCCGGGACGCGTCCGTACCGCTCGACACGATCGAGCGAGCCATCAAACGTGGCACCGGCGAGCTCGAAGGCGTCCGTTACGAAGCGATCTCCTACGAGGGCTATGCACCCTCCGGTGTTGCGATGATCGTGGAGTGCCTCACGGACAATCGAAATCGGACCGGGTCTGAGGTCCGGTCGCTGTTCTCGCGCAACGGCGGCTCGATGGCCGAGCCCGGCGCGGTCTCTTGGCAGTTCGCACGCAAGGGCGTCGTGATGGTCCCGAAGTCCGTCGGCGAGGACGAGCTGATGGCCGCCGCACTCGAAGCAGGTGGGGAGGACTTGCGTGACGAGGGCGACGAGTGGATGGTCACGAGCGCTCCCGCGGACCTCGCCGGGGTACACGTTGCCCTGAGCGAGGCCTCGATCGCCGTGGACTCGGCAGATCTCGAGATGGTGCCGACGACGCGCGTCGAAGTCACCGACGAGTCGACCGCCAAGCGGGTGCTGAAGCTCATCGAGCTGCTGGAGGAACACGACGATGTCCAGAGCGTCTGGGCGAACTTCGACATCCCCGACGAGATCCTCGAGCGCGTCGAGCTCTGAGTTGTCTCGCCACGATCCGCCGGGTTGCGGGTCGCGCGGGTTACGATCGAACGAGTGTTTGTTCTCGGCATCGATCCAGGCTTGTCCAGGTGCGGCTACGGCTGTGTGAGGTCGGAAGGGCCGCGAAGGCACGCGGTCGCAGCCGGTGTGATCACGACCGCCGTCGACGAGTCGGTGCCCTTACGACTCGCGACGCTTCGTGCGGAGCTGTACACGCTTGTCGGCGAGCTTCACCCGGACGTCGTCGTCGTCGAGCGGGTCTTCTTCCGGACCAATGCCAGGACCGCGATGTCGGTCGGGCAGGCGAGTGGGGTCGCGCTCTTGACCGCGGTGGAGCTGGGCTGCGAAGTCGTCGAGTACACCTCGAACGAGGTCAAGCTCGCGGTGACCGGCTTCGGTGGGGCGACCAAAGATCAAGTGCAGCGAATGGTGGCGCGCCTACTGGACCTCGATGCCGTCCCGAGACCGGCCGACGCGGCCGACGCGCTCGCTCTCGCCCTTTGCCACCTGAGCCGGGCACCTTGGGCGCTAGCGTCGCGGCCGGTGTCGGCCGGCTTCGAACCACGAGGTGGCGGGGCGTCCCAGGCGGCGCGGCCGTGATCGCGTCGCTACGCGGTCTGGTGACAGAGCGGAGGGCGACCGGCGATGCGTCCGTCGAGCTCGTCGTGGACGTTGGCGGCGTCGGGTACCGGCTGGTTGTCGCCCCACGGACCGCAAGCGGCTTGCAGCTGGGGCATGAGGCCTTTCTCGCAGTCCACACCCACGTCCGCGAGAGTGCCGTCACGCTTTACGGGTTTGCCTCGGCCGAGGAGCGAACGGCCTTCGAGATGCTCTTGGGCGCACATGGTGTCGGCCCAGGGCTGGCGCTCGCGATCTTGAGCATCTACCACCCGGCCGAGCTTGCCCGAGTCATCGCCAACGGCAACGTCGAGGCCTTGAAGTTGGTTCCCGGCGTCGGGCAGAAGACCGCGGCGCGGCTGCTCTTGGAACTGCAGGCGCGCTTTGACTATCTCAGCGCCGGCGAGATGGTCGGGACCGGCACCGAGCAGTCCGACCGGCCGCCGTCGGTTGCTTCCGAGGTCGGCGAGGCACTCGCCCAGCTCGGTTACGCCCCCGACGAAGTGAGGACGGCGATCCGCGCGTTGCCTGACGAGGGGAGCATCGAGGAACTCCTGCGTCTGGCCCTGCGGAGCCTCGCGTCGCGGAGATGAGCTGTCGATGAGTCCTCGCCGAGAGATCCTCGCCGATCCCGATCCTCCCGTCGCCAGGGACGCAGGCGGGTCGCGGCTCGACCTCGGCTCGTTGGAGGATGACAGAGCGTTCGAAGTCGGGATCCGTCCGAAGCGCCTCGCCGACTTCGTGGGTCAGCACCTGTTGCGAGAAAAGCTCGAGATCATCCTCGAGGCTGCGCGACGGCGTGACCAACCGGTCGACCACGTGCTGTTTGCAGGGCCACCGGGGCTCGGCAAGACCACGCTGGCAGGCATCATGGCTTGCGAGATGGGTGCGGGCCTGCGCATAACCTCAGGGCCGGCACTCGTGCGAAGTGGTGACGTTGCGGCCATCTTGACCGATCTCCAGCGCGGCGACGTGCTCTTCATCGATGAGATCCACCGTATGGGCCGGGCGGTCGAGGAGCTGCTCTACCCGGCGATGGAGGACTTCCAGCTCGACATCGTCCTCGGTCGCGGACCGACCGCCCGCTCGATCCGGCTGGACCTGCCGAAATTCACTCTCGTGGGCGCGACGACCCGCACGGGCCTGATCACCGGGCCCCTCCGCGACCGGTTCGGCATCGTGGCGCGACTCGAGCTCTACAGCGACGCCGAACTCGAGGAGATCGTGCGCCGCACCGGCGTGCTCTTCGGAGTCGAGCTGACGCCCGCGGGAGCCAGTGAGATAGCGCGCCGATCGCGTGGGACGCCACGCCTTGCGATCCGCCTGCTCCGCCGTGTCCGCGATTTCGTCGAAGTTCGCGGCGAGGGAGTGATCACCGAGGAGGCGGCGCGCAAAGGCCTGACGGTGTTCGGAGTGGACCAGCTCGGGCTGGACAGCCTCGACCGGAAGATCCTCGACATCCTCTGCGTCCGCTTCGCCGGTCGCCCCGTCGGGCTCTCGACGTTGGCAGTCAGCGTCGGGGAGGAACCCGAGACGGTAGAGGACGTCTACGAACCGTTCCTCTTGCAGGCAGGCCTCATCATGCGAACGCCGCGAGGAAGGGTCGCCGGACCGAATGCCTACGAGCATCTGGGCCTTCCGATCCCGGCCCAATTATCGAGCTTCTTGTCGCCCGGCGATCCCGGTCACCCGGCGGCGGCCTCGTCAGATGGGGCCCCGAGGAGGGACGTTGTTCAAGACGTCCTGTTCGGTGCGGTGTCCGAGGAGGACTGATTTCCGGAGGAGCCCGGATCGGGCGACTAAGGTGATGCCTCGCATCATTCCTTGATCGGTAGGTCTCCCATGTTCCTCGTCCACGTGCTCGCCTTTTCCGGTATCCACAATCTGGCGGCCCTTACGGGCTCAGCTCTGGCTGCTACCGCCGCCAAGAAGTCCAGCGGCTCTTTCACGCTGATTTTCTTCGTCTTGCTGTTCGGCGTCGGCTACATGTTCCTCATCCGGCCACAGCGTCAGCGCCGCCAGCGCCAGGTACAGCTCGGCAAGCAGGTCTCGGTCGGCGACAAGGTGATGCTCTCCTCGGGCATCCTCGGCCGGGTCGAGGGGTTCGTGGGCGATCACGCGAGGATCGAAATTGCCCCCGGGACGGTCATCGAGGTCCTGCGCGCGGCGGTGTCCCAGCGCGTTGAGGAGGCAGCTGACGGCGCCGGCGATCTAGCGGGCCACGTCTCGTTTGACGAGCGCGACCACGACGACCTGGTCGACGACTCCGACTACGACCCGTACTCGGTGCCGCCTCTCGAAGCCGACAAGACGCCCAAGCCAGGTGACGACGCCGATGGGGACCATCCCGGCGGCAGTGGGAGAGGAAGCGACAACCGTTGAGACGCAACTTGCTCTTGAGCGTTGTTCTGGTGTGCCTCGTCTGCTTCGGCGCGCTCGGAGGCGTCATCGCGGCGGGATGGTCTCCCAAGCTTGGCCTTGACCTCGAGGGCGGCCTCTCGGTGGTCTTCCAGCCGGCCCAGAAGGCGACGCCGTCACAGTTGCAGACTGTCGTGGGCATCATGCAGGCACGTGCAAACGGGCTCGGCCTTGCGAGCCCGAACATCGGGACCCAGGGCAGCAACATCGTCGTGCAGCTCCCAGGCGTGAAGAATTTCTCCACAGTCATCAAGGAGATCGGAAACACGGCGCAACTGTTCTTCCGCCCGGTCCTTTGCGCGGCCAACGCCTACACGCCCCCCAGTCCAACCAAGAGGACCACCACCACTACTACGACGGCGCCGAAGACGACCACGACGACAAGGGCGCACACGACCACCACGGCACCGAAGGCAACTACCACGACCGCGGCGTCGACGACCACGACAACGGTGCCCAAGCCGAAGAAGACCGCCGCTGCGTACGTCAAGCCGCCCCCGTGCGGCGCGGCGTACCTCTATACGACGGGCACCTACAGCACATCCAGCTCGTCGAACCCGGGGTCGGCGCCCGATCCGGCGCTGAACTCGGCCCCGACGACGCCACCGAGCCAGGACAAGGCGTCGCGGGTCGTGCTCATCTGTGCGTCCACGTTGACCCCTTGCCCGGCACGTTACGAGCTCGGCCCGACTCCTTATGACGGGACGGTGCCTGCCACCGGCGAGATCCTCGCTTCGGCGACCGCCGAGCTGCAGACGACCGCGGGCTGGGTCGTGAACTTCACCATCAAGTCGCAGTACTCCGCCTTCTTCGACACGATCGCCAAGAAGGAGTATCACCTCCCGCTCGCGATCGACCTCGGCGGCGTGGTCGAATCCGCGCCGACCATCAACGCCCAGAGCTTCGGCGGTTCTGGCGAGATCAGCGGCAACTTCACCCAGCCGCAGGCGCAGGCGCTCGCCCTTGTCCTCAAGTACGGCCAGATCCCGATCGCGCTCACCCAGGCCACCTACACCACGGTGTCGCCGACCCTCGGGAAGAAGTCGCTGCAGGCCGGCCTGCTCGCGGGCCTGCTCGGGTTGCTCCTCGTGATGTTCTACACGATCTTCTACTACAGGGCCCTCGGTGTCGTTGTCGTGCTGGGCCTGATTAGCACCGGCGCTCTCATCTACGCGATCATCTGCCTCCTCGGAGCGACGTCAGCAGGCCTCACGCTGGACCTGTCCGGCATGACAGGCCTGATCGTCTCGGTCGGGATCACTGTCGACTCCTATGTCGTCTATTTCGAGCGATTAAAGGACGAAGTGCGTGCGGGCCGGTCGATCCGGTCCTCGGTGGACCGGGGCTTCAAGAGCGCCTACCGCACGATCCTTTCCGCCGACGCAGTGTCATTCCTCGGCGCACTCGTGCTCTGGCTGTTGTCGATCGGCGCGGTGCGGGGCTTCGCGTTCATGCTCGGGTTGTCCACCATCGTTGACGTCATCACCGCCTACACGTTCACACGTCCCCTCGTGATCCTCCTGGGCCGCAACCGGCTGTTCACCAATGCCCGGGGTTTCGGTGTCGCGAGCGGCCTGGCCGCAGCCTCGGAGGCCGGATCATGAGCACCGCTTCGATCGAACTTGGCGGTGCCGAGGCTCGCAGGCCCATGGTGCTCCTCCGCCTGTACCACGGACAGACTCGCTTCGACTTCGTCCGCAGGCGGAGATGGTGGTTCGCCGCCTCCGCGATCGTGATCATCGCGGGCCTCGCCTCGCTCGGCGTGAGGGGCCTCAACTACAGCATCGAGTTCGTGGGGGGCACCTCATGGCAGGTCGCGGCTCCGGGTGTCACGGTGGCACAGGCGCAGAAAGCACTGACTCCGCTCGGCTTCGGAGGCGCGACGATCACCCTGCTCGGGAGCGGGAGCAAGCAGAGCCTGGACGTCGAGGCGAAGCTCGCCAAGAACGCGAGCGGCGTTACCACCCAGGAGGCGACCAAGGTCGCTGGAGTCCTCGCCGGGCTGTCACACAAGTCGGCTTCGTCGGTCTCGGTCGAGAACGTCGGACCGACCTGGGGGAGTGACATCACCCACAAAGCGGTCGAAGCGCTGATCGTGTTCCTCATCGTGATCTCGGCTTACATCTCGATCTTCTTCGAGTGGAAGATGGCCGTCGCCGCGATCGTCGCGGTCGCCCACGACATCCTCGTCACGATTGGGATCTACTCCCTGCTGTCATTCCTCGTGACGCCGGACACCGTCGTGGCGTTCCTTACGGTCCTCGGCTACTCGCTGTACGACACGATCGTGGTATTCGACCGCGTGCGCGACAACTCGCGTGGCCTCGGCGCGACCGGGAAGTTGTCGTACACCGACGTCGTGAATCTCTCGATGAACCAGACGCTCGCCCGGTCGATCAATACCTCGCTCGTCGCGATCCTTCCCATTCTTGCGGTGCTTGTCCTCGGCGCCGAGATACTCGGCGCCGTCACACTCGAGTACTTCGGCCTGGCCCTGTTGATCGGCCTCACGAGCGGGGCCTACTCGTCGATCTTCATCGCGTCGCCGCTGCTCGCGATGCTGAAGGAACACGAAGAGCGTTACCGGCGTATTCGCGAGCGCCTCGAATCGCGGGGGAGCGCAATGCTCTTGATCTCGCCCGCTGCCGTCGCGGCAGGCGCCTTGAGCACTGCCGAGGCGGCGACCTCGGTCAGGCGCCGGCGCGCGTCGAGCGTCGTTGCGGCCAGGCCGGCGACTTTGCGTCCCGGCGCGACCCGGGGCAGCTCCGCTGCTGTCGTGAACGAGGAAGCGTTGGACGAACACGGCGCTGACACGGGCAACCGAGAGGGCGGGGCACAAAGAGCGCGGGCGACCGGTGCGCCCGCTGGCGGAGGAGTGGCCAGGCCATCTGCTGGAGTACCTCGCCCGGGCACGCCGGCACGCCGCCCACCGCCACGGCCCCGCAAGAAGGGCAAGCGCCGGTAGCTGCCGTGCGAGGCCATATCGCCATCACCGGGAAGATCCCAAGCCGGGTGCGGCAGTACCCCTAGGCTGCTGGCCAATGATCGATATCCGGCTGGCACGAGAACACCCAGACGAGTTCCGGCGGACCCTGGCTCGAAAGGGCGCTGGCGCGGACTTCGAGAACTTGTTGACGGTCGACGAGCTCTGGCGGGACCTGACCACCGAGGTCGACGAGCTCCGCAGGCGGACCCGACCCAAGGGCAAGCCGACCGAAGAAGAGCGGGTAGCCCTTGTGGCCGTGAGCGAAGAGCTGCGTCGGGCGGAGACCAGGCTCGAGGAGATCGATCGGCGCCGTTCGGATCTGCTCGCGGCACTGCCGAACCCGCCCGACGACTCGGTTCCCGACGGCTGCGCCGACGAGGACGCGTTGGAGCTGCGCAGGGTTGGCACGGCGCCCGAGTTCTCTTTCACGCCACGCGACCACGTCGAGCTGAGCTTGACGCCGGGCTCCTTCGGTGGCGATGGCCTGGGGCGGCCCGGATTCGACCTGGAACGCGGGGCGAGGGTCGCAGGTGCTCGGTTTGCCTACAGGAGGGGTGCTGTAGCGCTCGTGGAGCTGGCCCTGTACAGATATGCCCTCGATCGGCTGGTGGCACGCGGCTTCGAACCTGTCCTCCCGCCGGTGCTGGTGCGGGAGTCCGCGATGTACGGCACGGGCTTCTTGCCGACCGACGAGGTCAATCTCTACCAGGTCGCCAGCGACGGGCTGTATCTGACAGGAACCTCCGAGGTCGCCCTCGCCGCGCTTCACCTGGGTGAGGTCCTTCCCGCGGAGGAGCTCCCGCTGCGCTACGCGGGTTACTCCACTTGCTTCAGGCGCGAGGCGGGCGCAGCTGGGCGCGACACCCGGGGCATCTTCCGAGTGCACCAGTTCGACAAGGTGGAAATGTTCTTCTTCACTCATCCCGAGCGTTCCCGCGAGCACCACGAGGAGATCCTTGCGATCGAGGAGGAAATCGTGAGAGGCCTCGGAATCGCCTACCGGGTCGTGGTCACGGCCGCAGGCGACCTTGGGCCGTCCGCCGCCAAGAAGTACGACGTCGAGGCTTGGATCCCGAGCCAGGAGCGGTACCGGGAGATCACCTCCTGTTCGAACACGACCGACTATCAGGCTCGGCGGCTGAACGTCCGATTCCGTGACGGGAACGGGGCGCTCCGGTTCGTGCACACTTTGAACGGGACCGCCATGACGGCCAGGTTCCTGATCGCCCTGCTCGAGGCCAACCAGGACGAGGCCGGCCACGTGGCCGTGCCTGAGGTGCTCCACGCCTACGGCGCACCAGAGCAGCTCTGAGCCGACGAGGCCACCTGAGCAGCCCTGAGGGACCTCGGGGGAACCCGGTCGGCCTCAGCCGGTCCTGGCCCGCCCGATAGCCGCTCCGAGCTGATCGAGAGGCCCGTGGCCGGCACCGAGGTGCCACTGCGAGCCCCCGAGGATCGCCCGAGTGACAAACTTCTTGGCCTCGAGCGCGGCCTCGAGGGGCTCCAGGCCGATGGCTAGGTTGGCGGCGATCGCCGCCGAGAACGTGCAACCCGTGCCATGGACGTTCGCCGTGTCGATCCAGGGGGCCCGAAGCAACGTAACGCAACGTCCGTCGAACGCGACGTCGACGGCCTCGGCATCGCGTCGGCGGCCACCCTTGACGATCACGAGCTGCGGCCCGAGAGCCTGCAGCTCGCGGGCGGCTGCCTCCATGGCCCCGAGGTCGGCGACCTGGCGGCCGGTCAGCAGCGCGGCCTCAGGCAGGTTGGGCGTCACGACGGCGGCATAGCGGAACAGGCTCCGATAAGCGCCGGCCACGTCGTCACCGGAGAACATCGGCTTGCCGCTCGAGGAGACGAGCACCGGGTCGACGACCAGCCGTGGGAGCTTCCCGGCAGCGCCCCGGCTCGCCAGCAGGCTCACGGTGCCGGAAGTGGCCAGCATCCCCGTCTTGGCGGCGCGCACCGGCATGTCGGAAAGAACGGCGTCAAGTTGCGCCGCCACCATCGCGGGTGTCATCGCAAGGAATTCCGCGTACACCCACCGTGTTCTGGGCAGTGACCGCTGTCACCACCAGCGTTCCGAACACGCCCAGGGCACAGAAGGTGCGCAGGTCGGCAGCGAGGCCTGCGCCGCCGCCCGAGTCGCTTCCGGCGATGGTGAGGGCCACCTTCGGGGTCGAGCTCGTCTCTGCAGCAACAGCCGGGGCGTGATGGGTCACGCTGGCGATCCTATGGCGGGATCAAGGGCGCGGGCCTTGGCGCGCCTGGGTCCCGAGGATCTCCGAGCATTGCGGGTCCGAGCGGGCACAGACTTGGTACCGGGCTCCTGTCTTGGCGCACATGTTCGCCGCAGCGGTGCGACAGGCGGTTACGCTCGATGTGTGCACGTTGAGCGGGTCGTCGGCTTGACCGTCGTCTACACCAGCACCACCCTGGTGGACGGTTTCGTGCTCGGTGTCATCTTGGCATCCGTGGTCTATTTCCTCTCGGAGCGCTACAAGCGGTCCCGGGGCGTGACTCCATGGAGAGTGCCGTCTGGCATGTGGGCGGTTCTTCTGTTCCTGCTCTCGCTCATCGGTGTCGTCCTGTACCTGATCGCGTGCTTCACCACACGACCCAAGACCGGAGCCGCCGACTGGGTCGGAGGTGACCAGCGCTGGGGCCCCGGTCCGCGCGACGTCGGGGGCCGTTCTCCGGAAAGCTGGAACGAACGTCCTCCGGGCCAATGGGGCTCGGGCGCGCCTCAAGGATGGGATGCGCCGGTTCCCGGCGCGTGGCAGTCGCCACCGCCCGGTTACGGCGGTCCGCCGCCACCCGGGGGCTGGGACGCCGCTCCTCCGCCTGGAACTGTGTTTCCCGGGCTGGGTCCGCCGGGCGTGCCGGGCGGGACCGAGGGGCCAGAACCGCCTGCACCGCTCCCGCCGCCTCCTCCGCGGTCATGGCTCCCAGATCCGAGCGGGCGCCACGAGCTGCGCTACTGGGACGGGACCAAGTTCACCGAGCACGTCTCCGACGCCGGGAAGATCAGCACCGATCCAATGTGACGGCGCTAGTGGCGAGCACGGCCGGCGGCCTCGGGTGGGCCGACGGGTACAGGGGGCGGTTCCAATTCCGTGTAGTCTCTGCCGTCATCTGCTGGGCCAAGGGCGTCCCGGCCATTAGCCGACGGTGAGACAGCCGAACGGCTGAGCCGGAAATCAGTCCGACCGGGACCGACGTGGTCGCCGGCGGGCTTGGATCGTCAAGAGGACGCCAATGACCAGCAAGCATGAGGTGGCGGGTTGCTACGACCCCGCGTTCGAGCACGATTCGTGCGGAGTCGCGTTCGTCGTGGACCTGGAGCGCCCCGCCAGCCATCGCGTCGTCGCTCTCGGGCTCACCGCGCTCGAGAACCTCGCCCACCGGGGCGCGTTCGGGGCCGACCCAGGCACCGGTGACGGCGCGGGCGCACTGGTACAGCTGCCGCACCGGCTCTATTCGCAGGTTGCAGGCTTCGATCTCCCGGAGCCGGGCAGCTTCGGCACGGGGATGGCGTTTCTTCCCTGCGAGCCGCGGGCGGCTCGGCGGGCCATGGACCTCGTCTCGCAGGTCGCGTGCGAGGAGGGCCTTCAGGTTCTCGGATGGCGCGAAGTTCCGGTCGACCTCTCGGCTGCCGGCGACGGAGCCAGGGCCGTCGCTCCGAGGTTCTCGCAGGTCTTTGTCTCCTCCGCGAGCCGGCTCGTGCCGGAGGACTCCACCGGCGCCCACTCCGCTCTGGTCGGCGATGCCCTCGAACGCCGGTGCTTTGTCGTGCGCAAGCGCGTGGAACACGCAGGCGTTGGCGTGTACTTCCCGTCGTTGTCGACGCGGACGATCGTCTACAAGGGGATGTTGGCGCCCCAGCAGCTGCGAGGGTTCTTCCCCGACCTCACCGACGAGAGGCTCGAGAGCCGGATAGTGCTTGTGCACTCCAGGTTCTCGACCAACACGTTTCCGTCCTGGCCCCTCGCTCACCCTTACCGCCTGATCGCGCACAACGGCGAGATCAACACCCTTGCGGGCAACCGGAATTGGATGCGCGCCAGGGAGGCGTTCCTGGCGAGCGATCGCTTCAACGGAGACCTGGGGCGGATCTTCCCGATCGTGACGCCCGGAGCAAGCGATTCGGCCACGTTCGACGAGGTCTTGGAGCTGCTCCACCTTGCCGGGCGGACGCTGCCTCACGCGGTGCTCATGATGATCCCCGAGGCCTGGCAGAACCACGTCGAGATGGACTCGGCCCGGCGAGCCTTCTACAGCTTCCACGCTTCGCTCATGGAGCCCTGGGACGGGCCGGCGGCCATCGCCTTCACCGACGGGACTGTCGTCGGAGCGGTGCTCGACCGCAACGGCCTGCGCCCGGCCCGCTACTGGGTGACCGATGACGGGCTCGTTGTGCTCGCGTCGGAGGTGGGTGTCCTCGACCTCGACCCGGCCTCGGTCATCGTCAAGGGCAGGCTGCAGCCGGGACGGATGTTCCTCGTCGACACCGCCGCCGGACGCGTCGTCTCCGATGACGAGATAAAGGCCTCCCTGGCTGCAGAGCACCCCTATGGGGACTGGCTGGCCAAGAGCCTCGTCCATCTCGGGGACCTGCCTCCCAGGATGATGCTGACCCCCCAGCACGCCTCGGTCGTGCGGCACCAGCGTCTCTTCGGGGTCACCAACGAGGAGCTCCGTCTCGTCATCGAGCCCATGGCCAGGACAGGCCAAGAGCCGATCGGCTCGATGGGCTCCGATACGCCCCTCGCCGTGCTCTCCGAGCGGCCACGCCTTCTGTACGACTACTTCACCCAGCTCTTCGCGCAAGTCACGAACCCCCCGCTCGACGCCATCCGTGAAGAGCTCGTGACCTCGCTCGAGGCCACTGTCGGACCCGAGCGGAACCTCCTCGAGCCTGAGCCGGCCTCGTGCCGCCAGATCTGCCTGCCGTACCCGGTCATAGACAACGACGACCTGGCGAAGCTCCTCTACGTCAACGAGCACGGCGAGACTCCCGGCTTCAGCGGCTTTGCCGTCGACGGCCTGTTCCCTGTCAGCGAAGGCGGCCCGGGGCTCGAAGCGGCCATCGACAAGGTTTGCGGCCAGGTGTCGGAGGCGATCGCGCTCGGCGCCAACATCATCGTGCTGTCGGACCGCAACGCGAGCTCCACCAGCGCCCCGATACCGTCGCTTCTCCTCACAGCTGCTGTTCACAACCATCTCGTGCGGGAGAAGGAGCGGACCCGCGTGGGGCTCCTCGTCGAGAGCGGCGACGCCCGCGAAGTCCACCACTTCGCCCTGCTTATCGGCTACGGGGCGGCGGCCGTGAACCCATATCTCGCGCTCGAGTCTGTCGCAGAGATGGTGCGCGACGGCCTGCTGGGCGAGGCTTCCGAGCGAGAGGCCTTCCGCAAGTACCTCAAGGCCGCGAGCAAGGGCGTCTTGAAGGTGATGTCGAAGATGGGCATCTCGACGGTGGCCTCCTACACCGGGGCCCAGGTCTTCGAGGCGATCGGGCTCGACCGGGGGCTCGTGGACCGCTACTTCGGGTCCACGCCCAGCCGGCTCGGCGGAATCGGCTTGACCGAGCTGGCCGAGGAGGTGACCCGGCGCCATCGCTACGCGTACGAAGGGCCGCAGGCCGGCCCGGGGGCGCTCGAGATCGAGGTCGGCGGCGAGTACAAGTGGCGCCGGGACGGTGAGTACCACCTGTTCAACCCGGAGACCGTGTTCAAGCTGCAGCACGCGACACGCGCCAAGCGCTTCGACATCTTCAGGGAGTACAGCCGCCTGGTCGACGAGCAGTCCGAGCGGTTGGCGACCTTGCGCGGTCTGCTCCGCCTCCGCGTTGGAGACGCGTCGGTGCGGCCACCGGTCCCGCTTGACGAGGTCGAGCCGGTCGAGGCCATCGTGAAGCGCTTTGCGACCGGGGCAATGTCGTACGGGTCGATCTCCGCCGAGGCCCATGAGACGCTCGCCATCGCGATGAACCGCCTCGGCGGCCGGTCCAACACCGGTGAGGGAGGTGAGGACCCGGAACGGTACGTGCCCGACGCGAACGGCGACCTTCGGCGCAGCGCGGTCAAGCAGGTGGCTTCTGGCCGGTTCGGGGTCACTAGCGAGTACCTGGTGAACGCGGACGACCTCCAGATCAAGATCGCCCAGGGTGCCAAGCCCGGCGAGGGCGGCCAGCTCCCCGGCCACAAGGTCTATCCGTGGATAGCAAAGACCCGTTACTCGACCGCCGGCGTCGGGCTGATATCTCCGCCTCCGCACCACGACATCTACTCGATCGAGGACCTGGCCCAGCTCATCTACGACCTGAAGAACGCGAACCCTGCCGCTCGTATCCATGTGAAGCTGGTGGCCGAAGTCGGTGTCGGGACCGTCGCAGCCGGTGTGGCGAAGGCCCACGCGGACGTCGTTCTGATTTCCGGCCAGGACGGCGGGACGGGCGCCGCACCGCTCACATCGCTCAAGCATGCGGGCGCTCCTTGGGAGCTCGGGTTGGCCGAGACACAGCAGACGCTCCTCCGCAACGGTCTCAGGGACCGCATCACCGTCCAGGTCGACGGCCAGATGAAGACGGGACGGGACGTGATCGTGGCAACGCTGCTCGGGGCGGAGGAGTTCGGTTTTGCGACCGCTCCGCTGGTCGTCTCCGGGTGCGTGATGATGCGCGTTTGCCACCTCGACACATGTCCGGTCGGCATCGCCACCCAGAATCCCGAGCTTCGCAGGCATTTCGCGGGGCGGCCAGAGTTCATCGAGACCTTCTTCCACTACATCGCCGAAGAGTGTCGCGAGCTTCTCGCCGCACTCGGCTTTCGCACGATGGCCGAAGCCGTGGGCCATGTCGAGAGCCTCGACACCGCGGCAGCGATCGACCACTACTGGAAGGCGGGCAAGCTCGATCTCCGTCCGATCCTGGAGCCGGTCAACACCTCTTCGTCGACTGCGCTCCACCGGACGCGCGACCAGGACCACGGTCTCGACGATGCGCTCGACCGCGAGCTCATCGCCGCTTGTGGAGCGACCATCGCCGAGGGGCGGCGCATCGAGCTCGAACGCCCCATCCGCAACATCCATCGTGCCGTCGGGACGATGCTCGGCTCCGAGATCACAAGGCACTTTGGCGGCGCGGGCCTGCCGGACGACACGGTCTCGCTCACGTTCCGGGGCTCCGCGGGCCAGAGCTTCGGCGCCTTTGTGCCCCGTGGCGTCACGATGAGGCTCTTCGGCGACGCGAACGACTACCTGGCCAAGGGCCTCTCAGGCGGGATCATCGTGGTCCGGCCCCCGGAACGCTCGCCGTTCCGGGCCGAGGACCAGATCATCGCCGGCAATGTCGTGCTCTACGGGGCGACGTCGGGCACGGCGTTCATCCGGGGGCAGGTCGGAGAACGATTCTGCGTCCGCAACTCCGGCGCGGCCGCCGTCGTCGAGGGAGTGGGCGACCACGCGTGCGAGTACATGACCGGCGGTACCGTGCTCGTGCTCGGCCCGACGGGTCGCAACTTCGCAGCCGGGATGTCCGGGGGCGTGGCCTTCGTGCACGACCCCGACACGATCCTGCCCAGGCGCCTGAACCCCGAGATGGTGGAGCTCGAACAGCTCGACGAGGAGGACCGTCGCACGGTCCAGGAGCTCTGCAGAGCCCATCTCGCATCGACGGGCTCAGCGCTCGCGGAGCGGCTTCTCGATCGATGGGAAGAGACGGTGACCGAGATTGTGAAGGTCATGCCTCGGGACTATCGGCGCGTGCTCGAGGCCACAAGGCGCGCCATCGAAGCCGGCGGGTCCGTGGACGACGAGATCATGGCGGCTGCGCATGGCTGACCCTCGTGGATTCCTTCGTTACGAGCGCACCGGTCCCCGGCGCCGGCCGGTCGAGACCCGGATCCGGGACTGGCGGGAGGTCTATCTCCCCTTCGGGCGCGAGGAGCTCACCGAGCAGGCTGCTCGCTGCATGAGCTGCGGCATCGCCTTCTGCCATGAGGGTTGCCCCTTGGGCAACCTGATCCCGGAATGGAACGACCTCGTGGAGCGTGGGCGGTTCGCCGAGGCGAGCGACCGCTTGCACGCCACCAACAACTTCCCGGAGTTCACCGGCAGGCTGTGCCCGGCGCCGTGCGAGGGTTCGTGCGTGCTCGGGATCACCTTCGAGCCGGTGTTGATCAAGCAGGTAGAGCTCGAGACCGCGGAGTGGGCGGCCAGCTCGGGTGTGCTCGCGCCCCACCGGGTGGTAACGAGGACTGCAAAGAAGGTGGCGATCGTCGGCTCTGGCCCCGCCGGCCTCGCGGCCGCCCAGCAGCTCACCCGAGCCGGGCACGCCGTGGTGGTCTTCGAACGAGCCGAGCGCATCGGTGGCTTGCTTCGCTACGGCATCCCCGAGTTCAAGCTCGAGAAGTCGGTGCTCGAGCGGCGCTTGGCCCAGATGGAAGAGGAGGGCACCGAGTTCCGCCCGCGCGTCGCGGTGGGAAGGCCGGATCCATCGCGCGCAGAGGAAGTCCCCGGCGCCGCTGCGCCGGACGCGTCGATCGTCTCGGCCACCGCCCTGCACAGCGAGTTCGACGCCGTGGTGCTCGCAGGAGGCTCCACCCGGCCGCGCGACCTCACCGTGCCCGGCCGTGAGCTGCGGGGCGTGCACTTCGCCATGGACTACCTGAAATCGGCGAACCTCGTCTGCGAAGGTGCCCTCGAGGTGCCGCGGATCAGTGCCAACGGCAAGCGCGTCGCGATCATCGGGGGCGGCGACACCGGTGCCGACTGCCTTGGGACGGTCCACCGCCAGGGCGCCGCCTCGGTCACTCAGCTCGAGATCCTCCCGATGCCCGCCATGGCGCGAGCACCGGACAACCCGTGGCCGACATGGCCGGTGATCCTCCGCTCGACCTCGGCACACGAGGAGGGGGGCGAGCGCCTCTTCTCGGTGGGTACGACCGAGCTTGTCGACGACGGGTCGGGCGCCGTGTGTGCGCTTCGCGCCGAGACCGTCGAGCTCGGCACACTCGACGGGCGCCCGGCCTTCGTGCCCGCTCCAGGGACCGCCTTCGAGCTCGAGGCCGATCTCGTCCTGATCGCCATGGGCTTTCTCGGCCCGGAGGTGAACGGTTGTGTAGCCGAGCTCGGGCTCGGGCTCGACCCGCGCGGCAACGTCGCCGTCGACCACTGTTTCGCGACATCAGTGCCTGGCGTGTTCGCCTGCGGCGACATGGTGCGCGGCCAGAGCCTGATCGTCTGGGCGATAGCCGAGGGTCGCTCTGCCGCGGCAAGCGTGGACCGGTACCTGACCGGTCGCAGTGACCTCTACGCACCCGTCGTGCCAGGTCAGCTCGCTCTCAGATAGGAGCGCCGAGGGCCGCGCACGATCAAGCGCTTTGGACCGGTGCGCAGCGGCGCCGCGCTAGAGCACCCGCCGTGTGGTTGAAGGCGAGTTGGCGGCGATCCACCGCTCGAGGCGGTTCGGGCTCATCGGGCTCGCCACGTAGAAGCCTTGAAGCGCATCGCAGCCGAGCGCGATCAACTGCTCCATCACCGCTTCGGAGTCGACCCCCTCGGCGATGACCGACAGGCTCAAGCTGTGGGCAAGGTTGACCACTGCAAGGACGATCGCCTTTGCCCTGTCGTCGCTCAGGAGCGGCTCGACGAAGGACTTGTCGATCTTGACCGCGATGACGGGAAGACGCTGCAGATACGAGAGCGACGAGTAGCCGGTGCCGAAATCGTCGAGGGAGAGCCTCACGCCGAAGCTGACGAGGGATTCGAGGCTCTGGAGCGCCCCCTCGGGGTCGAACATGATGGCACTCTCGGTGATCTCGAGCTCGATGGACTCCGGCGGCAGCCCCGAACGGCTCACGGCGGTCGTGACCGCGTCCATGAGCTCGGGGTCGTGCAGGGTGGCGGCCGACAAGTTCACGGCCACGGGGATCAGGCGTCCCGCGCGATGCCAACCCGCGCATGCCGACAACGCCTCTTGAAGCACCCAGCTCGTGAGCTCGCGGATCATGCCTGTCTGCTCCGCGAGAGGAACGAAGACATCGGGGAGCAGCAGGCCACGGGTTGGGTGGCGCCACCGTACGACGGCCTCCACACCCGCGACGATTCTGGTGCGGGCATCGATCTTCGGTTGGTAGTCGAGGTGGAACTCGTTCTTGTCGAGGGCGTCGGCCAGCTCGCTCGCGAGCGCGAGGCGCGACAGGCTGGAACGCTCGAGTTCGTCACTGTAGTGGCGTATCCCGCGGTGCTCCGCCTTCGCCAGGTGCATCGCGAGTTCCAGCGCGTCTCAGCAGGGCAGGCACGCCGAGGCTCACGCCCCTGTCGTCCACGTCGGCTCCGGCGACACCGACGCTTCCGCGTAGGCGGAGCCGCACGCCTGCGACGTCAATCGGTTGGGCAAGTGCCGCGAGCAGGCGAGCGCCTATTGCATCGGCGTCGGCCTGCTCCGCGACGCTCGAGGCGACGACGGCGAATTCGTCCGCGCCGAGGCGGGCCACGAGCTCGACCGGGTCGCCGAGCTCACGGAGCCGGTGCGCGACCGCGAGGAGGACAAGGTCGCCGACGGCGTGCCCCAGGGTGTCGTTTATCTCCTTGAAGCGGTCGATGTCGAGCACGAGCACCGTGCGCTTCACCCCGCTCATCTCCGACTGCTTGGGTCCCAGGATCGTGTGGCCGTGCTCGGCAAGCACCAGGCGGTTGGGCAAGCCTGTCAGCGGGTCGTGAAGCACCTGGTCCCGGATCGCGCTCTCGGCCCGACTGCGGGCGGCCGCACCGGCGAGAACATTGGCGACAGCCACGACGAAGTTCACGTCCTCTTCGGCAAAACGCCGTGGGCTCCGGCATCCGACCCCCAGCACACCGGCGGGGGAGTCCTGGCCCGGGATCGGCGCCTCGATCACGCTCATCGCCTCCGAGCGGGTCCAAAGCTCGGGGATCTCGAACCGGGCCTCGCGAGCCAGATCGTCACAGACCAGAGTTTCCTGGGTGACAAGCGCGAAGCTCACGGGTGAGGACGTCGGATCGGTCGAGAGCAGCTCCGGCCCGGAGGCGTCGTGACCGTGACTGGCGGTCAGTGCCGCAAAGGCTGCGTCCGGCATCGCCTCGAACACGTGCACGAAGTCCACTTGGAGTTGCTCGGCGAGCAGGGTGACCGCGTCCTCGACGAGGTCGGGGTAGGCGAGCCCGACCAGCGCCCACCTCCCGAGGTCCGCGAGCGCCGCCTGGCGCCCGGCGTTCTGGGCCAGGCGCTCCTCGCTCTCACGGAGGCTGGTGACGTCCCGGAGCGTGACGATGAAGCCGTTGACTGCGGGGTCGTCGATCATGTTGTCGGTGACGGACTCGACGGTGCGCCAGCTGCCATCCGCGTGTGCGATTCGGTACTCGATCGGCAGCGTGCTCCCTCGGTGCACGGCCGCCTCGGTGAAATGGCGTCGCACGCGGTCGTGGTCTTCGGGATGAACGAGAAACTCGAGATGGAGCACCTCGCCGTCGCTCCAGGCCTGGCCGAGGAGACGGTGAGCAGCCGGGTTGGCAGACCGCAGCCGACCGTCGGGTGTCATGACGAAGATGGCGTCCGAGGCGTGCTCCACGAGGGCCGTCTCGCGGCGCGCGGCGCCGAGCAGCGACCGTTCGGCGGCGACGCGAGCCGAGATGTCCACGAGAATCCCCGCGGCGCCGTCCGGTTCGCCGGACGCCGTACGCAACGGGACGCCCCAGGCCTCCATCTGGCGTCCGGCGAGGGCGATCGACGCGAACTCGAGCCGCTCGCCACCGAGCAGGCGTCGCCCGAGGTCGACCAGCTCCGGGTAGTCCTCGAGGACGGTGGACAAGCTGCGCCCGAGCAAGACACCGGGCAGCTCACAAAGCTCGGGCAGGAGGCCTCCGTCGAGGAAGGTGAGGATGCCGTCGCGGTCGCAAGCAAACACCAGAACCGGCCCGGCACGCACGGCTGCGGTCGAGCCGAGAACGCTGGTCATTGCCCTGGCGACTCGGTCTGCTCCCACGGCAGTCAAGTCCGAGCTTTCCCGGTGCCCCACCGGCAACCTCCTCGAGGATCCCCCTGCTCTATGGCAAGATTACCCAGGGCACCGGGACAGGTGGCTTCTTCGCCGAGGTTGCGCGCCGGGCGGCCGATGATGGGCGCGAGACCGTCAGGACCGAACGCGCCGGGCAGGCGAGAAGCTGCCGAGACGAGCGGAGGCACCGTGGGCGACGAGACCTTGCAGGCGATCCGGGCGGAGCTCGACACTCTCGCCGAGCGGCTCCGCGATGCGGCCTACGACTCTCTGCGCGCCCACCTGCACCGGGGCGCCAAGCCCTCCAAGAGGGACCCTGACCTCGTGCGCGAGAGGTTGCTGTCGCGTGCCCGCAACGCCATCGAACGCGCCTCGTCGCTCGTGGGCCAGGCTGAGCGCGGCCGGAGACGGGGGAGCCTGGGAGGCCGAGGAACCGGGACACGCGGGCGACTGAGCGTTCAGCTCGAGGCCGGCCACCGGTTGATGGTGTCGATGAGCATGCGGAGCCGGCCGTGCGAGCGCCGGTCGAACTCGAGCGCGATGCGCTTCAGCTCGAGGTGGTCACGACCCGCTCGCTCGGGGGGCAAGGGGCCGGTCCGCCAGATCCCCTTCGAGGTGCAGATGTCGGCGAATTCCTGGTTTAGCTGCGCCAGCTCCTCGTCGCTTGGCGCGAACCGGCAGCGTATGACCATCGTCGCGCCGACAAAGCGCCGCGAGTGGTAGTTGCGGTAGAAGCGGAGGATCTCATTGACGGCCACGCCGACATCGTCGGTGATGCGGTACAGGGCCCCGTCCTCGCGGTCCACGAGGCCCCGCCGCGACACCTCGCCCTTGAGGAACCTCTCGAGTGCCTCCCAGTACGGGTCGCCAGGAAGGTCCAGCAGGACGATCGGCGCGGGCTCCGCCTTGCCCGTCTGAAGCAAGGTGAGGAGCTCGAAACATTCGTCCAGCGTGCCGAAGCCGCCCGGCAGGACCGCGAAGGCGGCCGACTCCTTCATCAACATGAGCTTTCGGGTGAAGAAGTACTTCATCTCGACAAGACGGCCCTCGGCGGCGAGCTGGGGGTGAGAGGCGGTCTCGAAGGGGAGACGGATCTCGACGCCGAGGGACATCTCAGTGCCCGCTCCGTCGGCTCCCGCAGCCATGATGCCCGGTCCGGCGCCAGTGACCACGAGCCACTTCTCATGGGCCATGCGTGCGGCAAGGTCGGTTGCCTGGGCATACAAAGGGTCGGATACTGCCGTGCGCGCCGAGCCGAACATGGTCAGCTTCGGGATGCCCCGGTAGCTCGCGAACAGCTCGAACGCCCGCTCCATCTCGGCGAGCGCCGAGGCCGCGATCTTCAGGTCGAGCCGGCTGGCATCGATGCGAGCGAGCGAGAGCCCCGTCACGAGGATGTCCCGGAGAAGGTCGCGGTTGCCCCGGGCACCGGATAGCTCCAACAGCTCGGCGACACGGCCTTCGATCTCCTCGCCGAGACCGGCCGGCGGTGTAGGGGTCATCGCTCAGCTGGCCGCGGTCAACACGCGCCCGTAAAGGGTCGTCCGCTGCTCGAGACGGCGTCCGACGGATGCCGCAAGCTCGCGGAAGTCGGCCTCGTGCATCTGCTGGCCGTGTTTGGCGCCCGCGGCCCGGGAGATGTTCTCGTCCATGAGGGTTCCACCGAGATCGTTGCAGCCCGCAACGAGCAGCTGCCTGGCGCCGTCGAGGCCGATCTTGACCCAGCTCGCCTGGATGTTGTCGATCCAGCCGTTGTAGGCGATGCGCCCCACGGCATGCATCAGGAGCGCCTCCCGGAATGTCGGGCCCCGGCGCGCCTTGTTCTGGAGATAGATCGGGGAGGCCATGTGGACGAACGGGAGCGGGACGAACTCGGTGAAGCCTCCGGTCTCTTTCTGCAGGGCCCGTGTGCGGACCAGATGCCGCGCCCAGTGACGGGGCTGCTCGACGGCCCCGAACATGATCGTGACATTCGAGCGCAAGCCGACGCCGTGGGCGACTCGGTGCACCTCGAGCCAACGCTCGGTGTCGATCTTGTCCGGGCACAGGATCGTCCGGACCTCGTCGTCGAGGATCTCGGCCGCCGTGCCCGGCAAGGTGCGCAGGCCGGCGTCCCTGAGCCGGACCAGGTATGCGTCCAGCGGCTCGCCGAGCCGACGCGCCCCCTCGTGAACCTCGAGCGCGGTGAAGGCATGGATGTGCATGCGCTCGGAACCGGCGCGTACCGCCTTGAGCACTTCGAGGTAGTAGTTCCCGTCGAAGTCCGGATGGATCCCACCTTGGAGGCAGACCTCGGTGGCGCCGGCCTGCTCGGCCTCCACGACGCGCCGGGTGATCTCGTCGATCTCGAGCAGGTAGGGGCTGCCGCGGAGGTTCAGCGACAACGGTCCTTTCGAGAACGCGCAGAACTTGCACTTGAACGTGCAGATGTTGGTGTAGTTGATGTTCCGGTTGACCACGAAGGTGACCACGTCGCCGACTGCTCTTCGCCGGAGCTCGTCCGCGACCTCGGCCACCGCGACCACTTCCGGACCGCGGGCGGCGAAAAGCTCGACGATCTCATCTTCGCCGACCTCCTGGCCCGCGAGCGCGCCCGTGAGCACCTCGCCCACGACTCCGCCAACGGGCGATCGTCGGATTCTGGGCGCCGCCGTAGAGCCGTCCGAGACGGCCGCGCCAGCAGGGCGTCGGGCCGGGATCGGCCTGGACCCGCCGAGCAACTGTGGCGGCGCCGCCTCGCCACCGGAGCACCAGTTCGAGTCCCGTGCGAGGCCTTCCGCGTCGGCACGATCCATCACCGCGTGACGCAGGCCCGTCGCCACGTATCTACCCTCAGCCCACTCCGGGTGGACCGCGAGACGGGGAGCGAGCACATGGTGGTGCTCCTCGGTCACCTGGCGCAGGCGTTCGAGAGCCGGCCAGGCGCGCTCGGGGTTCACGTGATCGGCCGTCACCGGCGACACACCGCCCCAGTCGTCTATGCCCGCGTCCAGCAGCGTGGCGAAGTCCTCGGTCAGGTTCGGGGGCGCCTGCAGATGGACGCCGGGCGGGAGCAGTATCCGGGCGACCGCGATCGACCACAGGTGCTCCTCGGCGGGGCAGGGGACCGTAGCTTGCATCGCCGTCGCGGGCTTCGGGAGGAAGTTCTGCACGATCACCTCCTGGATGTGACCGTGCCGGGCATGGCTGGAGGCAATCGCCCGCAGGGCCACGAGACGGTCCGCCCGGGTCTCACCTATGCCCACGAGGATTCCGGTCGTGAATGCGATCTCGAGCCGGCCGGCGGCCTCCATGGTGGCCAACCGGCGCTCGGGGGTCTTGTCCGGTGACACTCGGTGACAGGCCAAGGACGCAGCGAGGGACTCGAGCATCATCCCCTGACTAACGGCCACTTCGCGAAGCCGGGCGAGCTCACCGGGGAACAGTGCCCCCGCGTTCGCATGCGCGAGGAGACCCGTTTCGGTCCCGACGAGGCGGCAGCACTCGACGAGGTAGTCGATGGTCGAGGTGAAGCCGTGGTCGGCGAGCCATGCGGCTGCAACCGGGTAACGGAGTTCCGGACGCTCGCCGAGGGTGAACAGGGCTTCGTGGCAGCCCGCCTCTGCACCGGCTCGGGCGATGGCGAGAACCTGCTCGGGGCTCAGGAACGCGGAGGTGAGACGAGCCGGAGGCTTGGCGAACGTGCAGTAGCCGCAGCGGTCCTGGCACAACATGGTGAGTGGGATGAAGACCTTCGGAGAGAATGTGACCCGGTTGCCGTAGCGGCGATCGCGGATTCTGCGCGCATGCAAGAGCAGATCCTGCAGTGGTGTGGCCAGCAGCTCGTCGTCAGTGACGTCGAAAGGACCGTCCGACACGACGCTGTCTTGGGCACTGCAGGCAGCGCCGCTGGCGTTTCGGGTGAGTTCGGTCATGGGCTTACCCTACGGGAAGCGTTTCGGAACCGATCGCCGCCCGGTCGCAGAGCCAGACCACGCGATCGGCGTGCACCCGTGTCGCGGGGAGGTCTTCGTGGTTCAGGGCCTGCGACAGGGCCTCGTGCTTGTCAGGTCCCGCGACCGTGAACACGGCGAGCCGCGCTCTGGCGATCCCCGCAAAGGTCAGCGTGAGCCGCTCGTGTCGATTGCGGCCCGAGGGATCCACGTTGCGCTGGACGAGGCGACCAGGGGGAGCTCCGAGGGCGGGCGAGCCCGGGAAAAGTGAGGCGGTGTGGCCGTCCGGGCCCAACCCGAGGTGCACCAGATCGAGGTGGGGCCGCGCCTCGATCACGGCCTGGTAGGCCTCCGGCGGAGCACCGCAGTCCATCGGCAGGAATCGCGGGTGCGGCTCGACGCGGTCAACGAGCACTTCGCGGATCATCCGCTGGTTGGCGTCCGGATCGTCGGCCGGCACGCAGCGCTCGTCACCGACGAGGCACTCGATGCGGCCCCAGTCGAGCCCGGGCCTCAGTGCCAGCTGTTCGTAGCACTCGCCGCGGTCGATCCACCCGACAGCACGAGGCTGAACCTCCTCTCGCCCGCGCTGAACGGTTCGTCGCGCGCCCTGTCGGCACGGGCGAGCTCGGGTCCGACCTGCCGGACCACCAGGTCGGCGAAGGCGGCCGGCACGTCGTCGACCACGTGCAACTCGCCGTTGGGGATGCTCAGCTCAGCGTCGGCGGACACTCAGGGATTCACCCATTCGTACCCGTCGGGCTCGAGGAGCCGCGCGGCCTCGAGCGGCCCCCAGGTGCCGGCGTTGTAGAGCGAGAGGTGCGGGTACCCCTCCGCGAACGCCTCCTGGAGCGGCTCGAGAAGCCGCCAGGCTTGCTCCACCTCGTCGGTGCGGATGAACAGGGTCGGGTCGCCGATCATCGCGTCGAGCAGGAGCCGCTCGTAGGCTTCGGGGGGATCGGTCCCGAAGGCGTCCTTGTAGGAGAACTCCATCGCCACGGTTCGCACGCGGTAGTCCTGACCGGGCACCTTGGCCCCGAAACGAAGCGTGATGCCCTCGTCGGGCTGTATGCGCAAGATGAGCGCGTTGGGCTGGAGCCCTCGGGTGAGCTTGCCGGCAAAGGGGAGGTGGGGGGGCCGCTGGAAGACCATCACGACCTCGGTCGACCGCTTGGCCAGACGTTTGCCGGTACGGATGAACACCGGCACCCCGGCCCAGCGCCAGTTGTCCACGGTGAGCCGCATGGCGACGAAGGTCTCGATCATCGACTGAGGGTCGACGCCGACCTCTTCCCGGTAGCCGGGAACGTGCTTGCCGTCGATGGTGCCTGCGGTGTACTGCGCGCGCACCACGGCGCTCTCCACCTCGTCGACGCGCGGGGCCATGATCGACCGGAGCAGCTTCACCTTCTCGTCTCTGATCGAAGTCGGGTCCATTGTGGCCGAGGGCTCCATCAAGGTGAGTGCGAGGACTTGCATCACATGGTTCTGCACGATGTCGCGCAATGCCCCGGCGCTCTCGTAGAAAGAGCCCCTGTGCTCGACGCCGAGAGACTCGGCGACGGTGACGTGGACGTGACCGACGTAGCGCCGGTTCCAGACGGGCTCGAATATCGAGTTCGCAAAGCGAAGGGCGAGCACATTCTGCACTGTTTCCTTGCCCATGTAATGGTCGATCCGGTAGATCTGAGCCTCGCCGAAGGACTCGTGCAGGGTCTCGTCGAGAGCTTTCGCGGTCTCGAGGTTTCGGCCGAAGGGCTTCTCGATCACCAGCCGCGCGAACTTGCCCCCACGCCCAGGACGGTTCAGCCCATGGCGGGCGAGGCCGCGGGCGACCTCCCCGAAAAGCGCAGGGATCGTGGCGAGATAGAACATCCTGTTGCCCGCAGTGCCTCCGCCTCCCTTGGCTTCATCGAGCTCGGCAAGGATCGCGGAGACCTTCTCGAATGTCGCAGCGTCGTCATAGTTGCCGCTCACGTAACGGAACTGCTTGACGAGCTCGGTCCAGGCGGGCTTGGCGCCGGGGACAGCCTCGAGACAGTGGTCGCGGAACTCGTCGTCGGACCACTTGGTCCTGGCGACACCGACGAGAACAAAACCATCGGCCAGCGACCCGTTGTCCGCCAGCGACGCCAGCGCCGGGAGAAGCTTCCGCGCGGTCAGATCGCCGGACGCGCCGAACATCACGAGCGCGAGCGGCGGCGTCTTGGCCTGGGCCCGTTGGGCGGTCATGGAGCGGCCTCGTCGTTCGCGCGCACAACGGCGTGTCCCCCGAACTGGTTGCGCAGGGCCGCGAGCAGCCGCAGCCCATAGGAGCCCTTCTCGCGGCTCTCGTAGCGCCGGAACAGCGAGGCCGCGATGACCGGCACCGGCACGTCGCGCTCCAGCGCCGCCTCGAGGGTCCAACGGCCCTCCCCGGAGTCGACGACGAACGGCTCGATGTCATCGAAACCGGCGCCGGGCCGGAGCGCCAGCTCAGCAAGGTCCAGCAACCACGACCTGACCACAGAGCCATACCGCCATATCGAAGCGACCTCGTGAAGGTCGAGGTCGAACTCGCCGGCCTTGGACATGATCTCGAATCCTTCGGCGTAGGCCTCCATGAGCCCGTACTCGATGCCGTTGTGCACCATCTTGACGAAGTGGCCCGCACCTACTGGGCCGACGTGCGCGTAACCGCCCTCAGGTGCCAACGCCAGGAAGATCGGCTCCGCGATCGCCACCGCCTCGGTGCTGCCGCCGACCATGATGCAGTACCCGTTCTCCAGGCCCCAGACGCCGCCGGAGGTGCCGGCATCGACGAAGTGGACACCGCGGCCGGCCAGGAGTGACGCGTACAGAGCGGCCTGCTTGTAATTCGAGTTGCCGCCGTCGATCACGAGGTCACCGGCCTCGAAAAGCTGACCCAAGGACGCGACCGTGTCATCGGTCGCCTCGCCGGCCGGCACCATCACCCAGGCGACGCGAGGCGCCGCGAGCTTGCCTGCCAGCTCCTCGAGGCTCGCGGCCGTGCCCGCTCCGTAGGACGCGACGGCCGCTCGCGCCTCGGCCCCGAGGTCGAAGCCGACTACCTCGTGACCCTTCTCGATCAGTCGCCGGGTCATGTTGGCGCCCATCTTCCCCAGCCCGACCATGCCGATCCTCATCTTCCGATTCCTTCCTTGCTCTCCGGCGGGTCGGAGCTCCTGCTCATCCGACCTCGGCCAGCTCGTCGATCTCGATCCGGATCACCCGCCTGTTGTGAGCCACAAGGCTCTCGTGATCACCGATCGCCTGAGCGTTGATCAGAGTGGGGAAGTCGTAGGGCTCACCGGGGATTGAAAGCTCCGCCGACGGCGTCGCGCGGACCAGTTGGACAGCGATGAGGCTGTTCGGGCCGCCCTTGTGGAGCTGCCCGGTGGAGTGCAGGAACCGCGGCCCGTAACCCGCGGTGACAGCCAGGTGGTCGTTCGCGTCACGCACCTCGCGCCGGAGCGCCTCGAGCTCGTCGTCCTGGCCGAATGGCAGGTAGGCCTGAAGGGACACGTAGTCGTGCGGGCGGACCTGCGCGGCGATGAGGGCCATCATGTCCTCAGGCGCGGATGCCTCCAGTGACGGGAGCGGCAGGGCGCCGAGCACCCTGAGGGTGTTCGCCTTCGACTCGGCAACATTCGGCTCGTCGAAGGGGTCGATCGAAAGAGCGTGCCCGGCGATCGCGACGGCCAGCTCGAAACGGAAGAACTCCGCTCCGAGACCCCCGGGCTCGTCGATCGCGACGTCGATGACATGCCTGTCGTCTCCGCGCTCGTGCTGGGTCGTGGGCACCGGCACGCAGCCGCGGCCCTGCTTTCCTGTCGATTCCGCTATGAGCTGCTCGACCCAAAGGCCGAACGAGCGGATCGCATCGCCCACGACGATGGTGGTCTTGTCGCGCCCGGCAAGGGCCGCCCGGCCCATCTCCTCACCGAGCGCCACGGCCTCCTCCCGGTCGGTATCGAGAGCACGCTCGCACAGCTCGGCCACGTCATAGCCCATCAGCGCCGCCGGGACCAGGCCGAAAAACGACAGCACCGAATACCGGCCGCCGATGTCGGGCGGGTTCTCGAACACGTGTCGGATGCCGAGCTCACCGGCCTCAAGGGCCAGAGGAGTGCCGGGATCGGTGACGACCGCGTAACGCGCGGGATCCGCGACGCGGCTGCGAGCATAGGAGAACAGCACGTTCGGCTCGAGTGTCGTGCCCGACTTCGAGGAGACGACGATGAAGGCGTCCTCGAGCGGCAGGCCCGCGACCGTCGAGGGATCGGTGGTGTCGCAGACGACGACGCGACGGCCCGAAAAGTCACCGAGCTGGTCCCTTACCGCGCCGAGGACCGCCGGCCCCAGCGAGGAGCCGCCCATTCCCAGCAAGACGATCGTGTCCTGGTCGATGCTCGCTGCGAAGCTTTGCAAGGTGCGCGCCCGGTCGAGCATGCGCCGTGGCATGTCGAGCCAGCCGAGACGGCTGGGGGCGACGTTGCCGTCGGGCCACAGGGTGTGGTCGCGCGCTTCCAGCCGCCGCAGAAGCTCCGAGGTCAACGGCTCGTCCCGATCGCGTCCGCTTTCTCCTGCAGCTTGCCGAGGAGGTCGTCGAAGGAGGCGGCGAAGGCGGCGACGCCCTCAGTCTCGAGCACCGCGGAAACGTCGGCCATGTCGATGCCGCACTCGGCCAGGCTCTCGAAGGTCGCCCCGGCCGCTGCGAAGTCGGCCTCGCTGATCAGCTGGACGCTCCCGTGGTCGAGGTAGTGGTGGAGCGTGTCTTCCGGCATCGTGTTGACGGTGTTGTGCGCGACCAGGGTGTCGACATAAAGGAGGTCGGGGTAGGAGGGGTTCTTCGTGGAGGTGGAGGCCCAAAGCGGTCGCTGGGGGCGAGCGCCTGCCTTCTCGAGCGCGTCCCACCGTGGCCCCGCGAACAGCTCGAGGTAGAGCCGGTAGGCGAGCCGAGCCTGCGCGACCGCGGCCCTGCCGCGCACAGCGAGGGCGACAGTCGCGGTGGGGGAGCCCGCGTCCTGCTTGGCGATCTGTTCGAGGCGACGGTCGACCTCGGTGTCCACACGACTCACGAAGAACGACGCCACCGAAGCGACCTTGGAGAGGTCTCCCCCGTGGCGGAAGAGCTCCTCCAGGCCCGACAGGTAGGCCTCGATGACTGCGCGGTAGCGCTCGAGGGAGAAGATCAAGGTCACGTTGATGCTCCGGCCCTCGGCGATCAGGGCCTCGATCGCCCCCAGACCCTCCTGGGTGGCTGGGACCTTCACGAGGAGGTTCGGCTGGTCGATGCGCTCGTGGAGTTGCCTTGCGGACGCGATCGTGGCGGCGGTGTCGTGGGCGAGACGCGGCGAGACCTCGATCGACACGAAACCGTCGCCGCCGCCGCTCTCGTCGTGCACTCGCCGCAGCACGCCAAGCGCCCCTGAGACGTCGGCTGTCACGAGGTCCCAGTAGGCCTCCTCGACGCTCTGGCCACCGGCCAGGGCGGCTGAGAAGTCCTCGTCATAGGCATCACTCGAGGCGATGGCCTTTGCCATGATCGTCGGGTTGGAGGTGAGCCCCCGCACGCCCAGGGAAACGAGCTCGGCCAGGTGACCCGAGGTCATGTAGGAGCGGTTCAGGTTGTCGAGCCAGGGGCTCTGACCCCCGCGGTCGTAGAGGTCCTGCAGCCTCGTCATAGCTCTCCCTAGGATCGGGCCCGGGTCCCGAGCAGCTCGCGGGCCCTTTGGGCGACGTTGTCGGACGTGAAGCCGAACTTCTCCATGTTGACTGAACCCGGTGCCGAAGCGCCGAAGCGGTCGATCGACACCGTCGCGTCGGCGTAACGCTCCCAACCGAAGGAGGCCGCCGCCTCGACAGCGAGGCACAGGATGCCGGGTGGCAGGACATCGTCGCGATACCCCGCTTCTTGCGCGGCGAACAGTTCCCAGCTGGGAAAGGAGACAACCCGGGCAACGATGCCCTCCGGCTCGAGGAGCCGAGCCGCCCCGAGGCACAGCTGGACCTCGCTGCCGGTCCCGATGAGCACGATGTCGGGTGCGGCGCCAGCGTCGCGTCCCGGCAACAGGACGTATGCCCCGTGAGCGACCCCTTCGGCCGCAAGAGCGCTCGTCTCCGCCAGCACCGGGAGGTCCTGGCGGCTCAGCAGCAGTGCCGTCGGCCCGTCGCTGTCCACAGCGATCCTCCAAGCCGCAGCAGTCTCGTTGGCGTCCGCCGGGCGTATGACACGCAGGCCCGGCATCGCCCTCAAAGATGCGATTTGCTCGATGGGCTGGTGGGTCGGGCCGTCCTGACCCAGCCCGACCGAGTCGTGGGTGAAGAAGTACACGACATGGGCTTGCGAGAGTGCAGCGAGGCGGACCGCCGGGCGGGCGTAGTCGCTGAAGACGAAGAACGTGCCGCCGACCGGCAGGAGGCCTCCGTGCAGCGCCATCCCGTTCATCGTGGACGCCATGGCGTGCTCGCGGATGCCGAAGTGGACCTGCGTCCCTCCGGGGTGCGCGTGGGACTGGGCCTCGGCTCCGGCTCCCAGGTCGACGCCGGTGTTGCCCGTGAGGTCGCCGGCGCCAACGACGAGGCCCGGGATCTGGCCGCTGGACGCGGTCAGGCACTTGTTGATGGCCTTGCGAGTGGCCAGCTTGGTGCCGGATTCGAAGGAGGGAAGGCCTTCGGCCCATCCTGGAAGACCCCGCCCGCGAAGGCAGGCATCGAAGCGCTCCGAGTCGCCGCCTGACACGGCTTGGCGCTTCTCCCAGGCCTCGCGGGCGGCTCGGCCCCGACGGGCACATTCCGCGTAAAACGCGGGAACCTCCTCCGGAACGTAGAAGTCCTCGTCGACGGGCAAGCCGAGGAGGGCCTTGGTGAGGCGCACCTCGTCGGCGCCGAGGGGGTCTCCGTGCGCCTCCTTGGTGTCGGTGCGATGCGGCGAGGGCCAGCCGATATGGCTCCGGAGCACCAAGAGCGAAGGGCGGTCCGCCTCGGTCATGCCCCGGCGCAGGCCCGCCTCGAGGGCGTCCAGGTCGTTCGCCACCTCGCCCAGGACCTCCACGTGCCATCCGTAGCTCTCGAAGCGCCGCACGACATCGTCTGAGCAAGCGAGGTCGGTGGACCCGTCGATCGTGATGTGGTTGTCGTCGAAGACGTACACGAGGCGGCCCAGCCCGAGATGGCCTGCGAGCGAGGCGGCCTCGTGGCTCACGCCCTCCATCAGGTCCCCGTCCCCGCAGATCACGAAGATGTGGTGGTCGATCGCCTCCGGCCCGAAGTGCGCGCGCAGGAAGCGCTCCGCGACCGCCATCCCGACGCCGTTGGCGAATCCCTGGCCCAACGGCCCTGTGGTGACCTCGACACCGGCAAGGGCGTTGACCTCCGGGTGACCTGGAGTCCGCGATCCCCATTGCCGGAACTGCTTGATGTCCTCGAGGTCGAGCCCGTAGCCATTGAGGAGCAACATCGAGTACAGCAAGATCGACGCGTGCCCGTTGGACAGGATGAACCGGTCACGGTCAGGCCAGCCCGGGGTGCCCGGGTCGTGACGCAGCACCCGCGAAAACAACACGTGGGCCAGTGGTGCCAAAGCCATCGCTGCGCCCGGGTGACCGCTGTTGGAGTGTTGAGGAGCATCCATCGCAAGGCCGCGGACCACGTTGACACACAGTTGTTCCAGTTCAGGTTCAGGCATTGCCCTAAGACTATTCACAGTGAGCCGGTCGCGGGATCAGCCGATCGTGGAGGGCGATGACCTCGAAACGAAACGGGCCTCCGTGAGCCGCACGGTCGCCATCCTCGCACGCACCATGAGCCGGATCACCCACCAGGCGGGGTCGATCTCGTGCCGACCGAGTGCCAGTTTGGCCGAGGTCGGCGCCGCGTGATGGTTGTTGTGCAGGCCCTCACCGCCGGTCAACAACGCGAGCCATTGATTGTTGAACGCCGTGTTGGGATAGCTCTTAGACCCGAAGCTGTGGCCGATGGCGTTGATGGCAGCGTTGAGCGCGAGATAGCTCACCGCGTGGACGACAGCGGCGACCAGGCCCATGCGCCAGCCCAGGACGACGCAAAGCACGGCGATTCCGATACCGAGCCCCAAGAAGGCGTGGTCGAACAGCAACTTGTCCCAGCGGTCCGGCGGCATGTCCTTGGCGTACCGCTCGGTCGTGTGCCCGTCACGGGCGACTTTGCGGTAAAGGGCGGCGTTGGTCAACTGCACCCGCCAGAACCCGAGCAGCACCGGTGAGTGCGGGTCGCCCTCGACGTCGGTGAATGCGTGGTGCTTGCGGTGGACGGCGACCCATTGGCGCGGTCGGATGCCTGTCATCAGCCAGATGAGCACCCTGAAAACCGATCGGACCGAGGGCCGAAGTGTGATCGCTCGGTGCGCCAGCGCTCGGTGAAGGTAGATCGTCGTGCAGAAGAGCGCCAACTGGCTCAGCGCCAATCCCACGAGCACAGCTAGGAGAGGTCCTGCCACGCGGGAAAGGGTATCAGTGAGCACCTACCGTCTGGTAGGTAGGCTTGAAAGATGTCGAGCCCGCGTGAGTCGGTCGCGCTTGAGGCGGGGCCGGGGGAGTCCCATGCCGTCCTTCCCGCGCATCTCGCCCGTCAGCCCGGGGTCCCGACACGACAGGCGATCCTCGATGCCGCGCTGTGGTGCTTCGCAGGGCACGGTTTCGAGGGGACCTCTCTCAATGACATCGCAGAGCTCGTGGGCATCAGGCGCCCGAGCCTTCTTCATCACTTCTCGTCGAAAGAGGCGCTGTACCGCGAAGTGATCGAGGCTTCCTTCTCTGACTGGCTGGTCCGTGTGGCCGAGGCAACCGACCGGCCCCGCGACGGTTGGGAGCAAGTGGACCGCGTCCTGACGACGGGTTTCCGCTTCTTCGCGGAGAGCCCGGAGTTCGTTCGGCTGGTTCGCCGCGAAGCGCTCGAAGGCGGTGGCCCGATGGCCGGCGAGCTCGGTGTCGCTTTGCGTCCGATGCTCGGTCGAGCGGTCGCGTTCTTCGAGCGCGAGATGTCGGCGGGCCGGTTCCGGTCCCATGACGCCGAGCAGCTCGTGCTCACCGGCTACGGAGCGCTGCTGACCTATTTCAGCGACGTCCCGTTCCTGGAGGCTTTGCTCGAGACCGACCCGCTCGGACAAGTCGAGCTCGATCGGCGCCTCCAACACCTGCGCGAGTTCTTTCGGGCCGCGTTGGAGCCCTGACCGGTCTACGGTCTTTCGACCAGCACGCAAAGGTGCTCTCAGCTGCTCGGAGGAGGCGACCGGGATCGTCGCGCAACCGAGATGGACAGTTGCGGGGCTCAGATCTGCCGATGAGCTAGCGGCCGGTCGGCCGGACCGATAGCCTGCGGTTTCATGTCGGGAAAAGGTGACGGCAAGCACGCCGATCCGCGGGAGCAAGGAACCGAGCTGTTCGCCCTCCTCCGTCGATACGTGATCCAGGAGACGGTCACCCCCATCCGGACTATCGGCCGGACATTGCTGTTCGGGTGCGCAGCGGCGACCTTGCTTGGCATCGGTACCGTTCTGCTGCTGCTCGGGGCTCTGCGCGTGCTGCAGACAGAGACGGGCACGGCCTTCGCAGGGACGTGGTCCTGGGTGCCGTATCCCATCACTGCGATCCTCGGCTTGGTAGTTGTGGGCGGCTCGGGGTTCGTGCTCCTGCGCTCTCGTGGCCGGTCGGCGGGGAAACGAGGGTAGGACGATGAAGCGATCGGAGGCAGGGTGATGAGGATCGGCCTGGTCCGACAGTTGCTGCTGGCGACTGATGACTCGGGACGCGTGTCGCTTTCGGACGTGGAGCAGAAGCTGCGTGAGCTGGGGAGCAATGCCCAATCCCTGGCGACCGACGCCGCCCCCCCTGCGATCGGTGCACTGGTGGCGGCTGGCGTGATCGTGGTGGCTGCCGTCTACTTGCTGGGCCGCCGACGCGGCAGCCGGCGAGCTTCGGTGCTCGAGATCCGTCGCGTCTGACGGTACGGGACCGGGACCGGGGCTGGGGTGCGTAGGTATCTCGACGGTTGGGCGCGCCAGCTGGTGCGGCGCGGCGTCCGGTCGGGTCTCATCGAGGGCAGCAACGTGTGGCTCTCGATCGGTGCGATCGCGTGGCTGTTCCGTCTCTTGGCAAAACGGCCGCCGCCCCAGGTGAGCGTCGAGCGGCTCCGGCTCGGGGAGTCGTTGACCGTGAGCCATGTCCCGGCCCCTCCGCGCAGCCGGCATGCGAAGAGGAAGGCCGCCCGAAAGGTCGCGAAGCTCGAGCAACGCCTGGCGTGCAAGCAAGCAAGACGCGAGGCGAGCCGCCGCTACGCCCGTGCCAGAACGAAGGCGGCGCAGACTGAAGGGGCGGCTGAGACCAACAAGGCGCGGAAACAGGCCCGGTCCCGAAGAGACCGGCGGCCGCGTCGCGTCGACCGGCCAGTTGTGCGCCGTCGCTCGGAAGGGGAGGAAGAGGAGCCGGCGTGAGCCGGGAGGTGCCCCCGGCGCGAGGCCGGACGCTTGCCGCGGGTGAGCGGGTCCTCCTTGTCGACCGGAAGGACCGCCGGTATCTCGTCACGCTCCATCCAGGACGGTCGTTCCAGTCCCACGCAGGGGTGATCGAGCACGACAGCGTGATCGGCCGCCGCGAAGGCGAGGAGGTCGAGGCCCACCAGCGCGACGGCCGCGTGACGAGCTCCGCGCGCTACCTGGTGCTGCGCCCAACGCTTGCCGACGTGGTCGTCGGGATGCCTCGTGGGGCGCAGGTGATCTATCCGAAGGATCTGGGCGCCATCCTGATCGCCGCGGACATCTTCCCGGGTGCGCGTGTGCTCGAAGCCGGCGTCGGGTCGGGCGCACTATCGATGGCGATGCTGCGCGCGGGCGCGGTGATCACCGGTTACGAGTTGAGGACGGACTTCGCCCAGCGGGCACGGGCGAACGTGGAGGCGTTCCTAGGCCCGGACCAGCCCTATTCAGTGCTAGAGCGCGACGTGTACCTGGGGATCGACGCGGAAGGCCTCGACAGAGTTGTGCTGGACCTGGCCGAACCGTGGCAAGTCGTGACCCATGCCGGGCGAGCGCTCGCGCCCGGCGGGATCTTCCTGGCCTACCTGCCGACGATCAACCAGACGGCGGAGTTGCGAGGCGCGCTGGAGCGCAGCGGATTCGCCATGGCGGAGACCTTCGAGATCCTGCGGCGCACCTGGCACATCGAAGGGCGGTCGGTCCGGCCCGACCACCGCATGGTCGCGCACACAGGTTTCATCACCTTCGCACGCCTGTTGGCGACCTGAGACTCAGAGGGCGCGTCGCTCGGCCCGTTCGCACTCAGCCGCCCCTTGGCGGCACGCGTGGCCTTGTCACTCGCTGACGATGAAGATGCACTCCCCTGGGCACTCCTCGGCGGCTTCGGTGACGGCGTCCTCGAGATCGGAGGAGACTGCCGCCATCTGAGAGGAACCGCCGGGTTCGTTGAGGACGGTATCGCCCTGCTTCACATAGGCCAAGCCGTCGTCGAGAAGAGTGAACACGGCGGGACAGATCTCCTCGCAGAGGCCGTCTCCCGTGCAGAGGTCCTGGTCTATCCACACCCTCATCAGCCACTCATCTCCTCGGAACGCTCGCCCCTTGTTGACCGCAACAGGTCACGACCGCCCCCTCGTCTCCGATGAAGCTTAGGGTGCCCGCCGACTCACGTGGCGCAACGTGACGAGCTGCCCGTGTGGTGTCAAACGCGCGCAGCACCGGTGTAGGGTCCCGACGGGGGCGAGGATCGCGCCGTGTGAGGAGGTGGTGACGCCGATGGAGAGCGACGGACGGGCCGGATTCCCACCAGACGATGACGACCGAGAGGCATTGCACCGCCGGGCAGAGCAGGCCGAGGACGAGATCACCGAGCTCAGGCGCCGACTTCAAGAGGCGCCGGGGCGGGTGCGGACGCTCGAAGAGCGGCTGCTCGAGACCAAGGGTCAGCTCGCGCATGCGGTGTCCCAGAACGAGAAGTTGACCTTCACGCTCCAGCAGGCCAAGGAGCACATCGCAGCCCTGCGTGAGGAGGTCGACAAGCTCACCCAGCCCCCTTCCGCGTACGGCACCTACCTGAGCGGAAATGACGACGGTACCGTCGACGTGTTCTCGAGCGGGCGCAAGATGCGGGTCGCGATTCATCCCGGCCTCGAAGCCGAGGAGCTCCGCAAGGGCCAGGAGGTCGTGCTCAACGAGTCGCTGAACGTCGTGCTCGCGCGAGACCCGGAGCTGGGCGGCGAGGTCGTCTCGGTGCTCGAGGTGCTCGAGGACGGCCGCCGGGTGCTGATAGTCGGGCGGGCCGACGAGGAGCAAGTGGCCGAGATCTCCGAGTACCTCGCCGGCGTCAAGCTGCGAGCGGGCGACTCGCTGCTCTTGGATCCACGCACGATGCTTCTCTATGAGAAGTTGCCGCGACCCGAGCTGGAAGAGGTCGTGCTCGAAGAGGTGCCCGATGTCACCTACGCCGACATCGGGGGGCTCGACAGCCAGATCGAGGCCATAACCGACGCGGTCGAGCTCCCGTACCTGCATCGGGAGCTCTTCGCGGAGTATCGCCTGCAGGCGCCAAAGGGCATCCTGCTCTACGGGCCTCCAGGCTGCGGGAAGACCCTGATAGCCAAGGCCGTGGCGAACTCGCTGGCCAAAAAGGTCGGTGAGCGCACCGGTAACGACCGCGTCACGAGCTACTTCCTCAACATCAAGGGTCCTGAATTGCTGAACAAGTACGTCGGCGAGACCGAGCGCCAGATACGGCTCGTCTTCCAGCGTGCGAGGGAAAAGGCCGAAGAGGGAGTGCCGGTGATCGTCTTCTTCGACGAGATGGACTCCCTGTTCCGCACTCGGGGCAGTGGGATCTCCTCCGATATGGAGTCTACGGTCGTCCCACAGCTCCTGGCCGAGATCGACGGGGTCGAGGCACTGCGCAACGTCATCGTGATCGGGGCCTCGAACCGTGAGGACCTGATCGATCCGGCGATACTGCGCCCTGGGCGCCTCGACGTGAAGATCAAGATCGAGAGGCCAGACGAGGCCGCCGCCCAGCAGGTCTTCGCCCGGTACCTCGTCAACAGCCTGCCGCTCGACGCCGCCGACGTAACCCTCCTCGGTGGTGGCGACCCCGACAAGGCGGTGGCCGTCATCATCGAACAGACGGTGGCCGAGATGTACCGAGCCGACGACGAGAACCGCTTCCTCGAGGTCACTTATCAGAACGGTGACAAAGAGACGTTGTACTTCAAGGACTTCTCGTCCGGCGCCATGATCGAGAACATCGTCCGACGTGCCAAGAAGCTCGCGATCAAGCGCGAGATCGCCGGGGAAGGCCACGGCATCCGCCTCAGCGACATGGTGGAGTCGATCAGGCAGGAATACAAGGAGAGCGAGGACCTGCCGAACACGACCAACCCCGATGACTGGGCGAAGATCTCCGGCAAGAAGGGCGAACGGATCGTCTACATCCGCACGCTCGTGGGACAAGGCGGGGAAGAGCGCGGTGGACGTGCGATCGAGCGAGTCGGGACCGGACAGTATCTCTGAGCCGCGCGGTGTGCGACATCGACGGGCGGGACCTGCGGATTGGCGTCGGTGCTGCAGCCGGCGCCAGACGGTGCGATAGCGTCCGAGAGTGGCGATAGCGAAGGTCTGCGGTATCGAGACCGAGTACGGCGTGCACGTGGACACCGCGGACGACATGAGCCCGACGACGGCGTCCTCGCTTTTGATCAACGCGTACGTCGCTCGACTCGACCGCAAGGTCGGATGGGATTTCGAGGACGAGTCACCCGGTCGCGACGCCCGTGGCTATGCCCGCGAGGGCTCCATGGCGCCGGAGATCGAGACTCATCTCGTCAACGCCGTGCTCACCAACGGCGCTCGCTATTACGTCGACCACGCTCATCCGGAGTACTCGACTCCCGAGTGCTCGAACCCCCTCGAGGCTGTCGTCCACGACCGGGCCGGCGAGCTGGTCCTGACGCGCTCGATGGAGGCCGCGAACCGTCTCCTGCCTCCGGGCGAGGAGATCGTGATCTACAAGAACAATTCCGACGGCAAGGGCAATTCCTACGGCTGTCACGAGAACTATCTGCTCGACAGAGCCGTCCCCTTTTCGCGGATCGTCCACGAGCTGACTCCGCACCTCGTCTCCCGTCAGATCTACACCGGCGCCGGGAAGATCGGCGAGGAGGTCCCCTACGCAGGCCGCGGGCCGGAATTCCAGCTCAGCCAGCGGGCCGACTTCTTCGAGGAGGAGGTCGGCCTCGAGACGACCCTGAAACGGCCGATCATCAACACCCGCGACGAACCACATGCCGATCCGCAGAAGTACCGCCGGCTGCACGTGATCGTCGGCGATGCGAACCTGGCGGAGATCGCCACCTTCCTCAAGGTGGGGGTCACCGCTCTCGTGCTGGCGATGATCGAGGACAACTTCCTCGCCGGTCGGGACCTCAGACTGGCAGTTCCTGTGGCGGCCCTCCGCTCGGTGTCGCGCGACACGACGATGCGCACGCCAGTGGAGCTGGCCTCGGGAGACAGGCTGACGGCGCTCGAGCTGCAGTGGGAGCTGTACGACCTTGCCCGCAAGTACACCGCCGAACGCGGCGTCGAAGCGCTCGGCAACGAGGATGTCGCTCGCCGTGTGCTCGATCGCTGGGAAACCGTCCTGCAAGGCCTCGAGACCGACCCGCAATCCCTGGCGAACCAGCTCGACTGGGTTGCCAAGCTCCGGCTGATCGAGGCATATCGCGAGCGTCACAGCCTCGACTGGGACGACTCGCGACTTGCCGGGATCGACCTCCAGTACCACGACCTGCGTCCGGCGAAGTCGCTCTTCGCGCGACTGGCGATGGAAAGGCTCACGGGCGACGAGGAGGTGGCGCGCGCGACCACCGAGCCACCCGCAACCACGCGGGCGTACTTCCGCGGCCGCTGCTTGCAGCGCTTCTCGCCGGCGATCGTCGCGGCCAACTGGGACTCGGTCGTGTTCGACATCGGGGAGGACTCTCTGCGTCGCGTGCCGATGATGGAGCCGCTGAAGGGTACAGCCCTCCATGTCGATACGCTCTTCGAAGGATGTGACAGTCCGGCAGAGCTGCTCAGGCGATTGGGCTCATAAGGAACGGTGATGGCAGAGCGCGAGCTGAAGAAGCGACCGACGACGAGCCGTGAATCGACCGCGGCCGAAACCGAGGCGCCGGCTACTACAGAACGACGCGACCGGCTGAAGGCCGAGATCGACGACCTGCTCGACGAGATAGACGAGGTCCTCGAGAACAACGCCGAGGAGTTCGTGCGGAACTATGTCCAAAAAGGCGGCGAGTGAGCAGAGCCGAGTCTCGACAAAGGCGGCGCATATGAGCCTGCCCGTTTTCCCTTCGGGCAGCGACCCCGGACCAAGCTTCATCGAGTTGCTCCGCCGCACGCGCGTCGCCGGAGCGCAAGTGGCCTCCGGCGCAGGTTCGCAGACCGTCGGCACCGCGGGTCGCCAGCCTGCAGGGTTCGCGGCGACCCTGGTACCCGGGGTGGCTCATGGCACCACGGTCGTGGCGCTGCGCTTCGACAACGGCGTCGTCGTGGCGGGCGACCGGCGCGCGACCGAGGGGAACATGATCGCGCACCGCAGCATCGAGAAGGTCTTCCCGGCGGACCGGCACTCCGCCGTTGCCATTTCCGGCGCTGCCGGCAGTGCCATCGAGATGGTGCGCCTCTTCCAGACCCAGCTCGAGCACTACGAGAAGGTCGAAGGGACGTGCCTGAGCCTCGAGGGCAAGGCCAACCAGCTGGGCCAGATGGTCAGTGCGAACCTGCAGATGGCCATGCAGGGCCTGGTGGTCATACCGCTGTTCGCCGGCTACGACCTGCGGTTGAAGAGGGGACGGATCTTCACCTACGACGTCACCGGAGGCCGCTTCGAGGAGACCGATTTTCACGCGACCGGGTCCGGTGGGCGCGACGCGAAGAACACCGTGAAGCTCAGCTACCGAGAACGCCTCGGACGCGACGAGGCTGTCGAGATCGCGGTCGCCGCTTTGTACGAAGCTGCCGACGAGGACACCGCAACGGGCGGCCCCGACCCCGTTCGGGGGATCTACCCCGTGGTCGCGACCGTCGACGCCGAGGGTTACCGCCGCCTCGAGGACACCGAGGTCGCCGAGCACTTCCGCAACGTCTTGGAGCGCCGCCGCGAGCGGGGCCAGGGGGGTGCCTCCTGATGACGATGCCCTACTACGTGGCGCCCGAGCAGGTCATGAAAGACCGCGGGAGTACGCCCAAAAGGGGATAGCCAGAGGGCGTGCGCTTGTCGGCACGACCTACGACATCGGCGTGCTGATCGTGGCCGAGAACCCTTCGAGCACCCTTCACAAGATCAGCGAGATCTACGACCGCGTCGCGTTTGCGGGTGTGGGCCGTTACAACGAATTCGACCAGCTACGGGTAGCAGGTGTCCGGCATGCCGACACCAAGGGCTATGCCTACTCGCGCGAAGACGTGGACGCGCGCTCGCTCGCGAACGTGTATGCCCAGTACCTCGGCCAGGTGTTCACCCACGAGATGAAGCCCCTCGAGGTCGAGATCCTCGTCGCGGAACTTGACCCTGTCGGCGCCGCGCACCAGCTTTTCCACATCGCCTATGACGGCACTGTGGCAGACGAGCAGCGGTTCACGGTGCTCGGTGGGGAGGCGGACGCGGTCGCCCATCGCATGGCGGCAAGGTTCCGCCAGGGCTGGACTCTCAGCGAGGCAGTCGTCGCGTGCGTGGCGAGCCTGTCGGGTCCGACGCGAACGCTGCGCGCCGATGATCTCGAGGTCGCGGTGCTGGAACACGGGCCCTGGCGTCGTGCCTTTCGGCGCGTCGAGGATGACGAGGTAGCCGGACTACTTGCGGATGGCGAGCCGCTCGCGATCGCCGTGGTGGGATCGCCGGGCGCCGGGGACGAGGGCGCGGTGGGCCCGGTGGATGGGCGGGAGGACAAGACAGGAGACGTGCCTCCCGGCGATTCTTAGCTGGGCCGAGGCTGAGGACCAGGGCGCGCCCAAACGCGCGGGCAGGTCCGACCGGGCGACTCGCAAGGCCGGCCGCGTCCGCGCGCTCAGTGAAAGGACGCGACGACGCCGACCACAAGGACGAGCCCGACCATGACTAGGACGAGAATCGTGCGGGCTCTGCGAGAACGCACGGCGTCGGGGAGATCCATCGGAGGAAGGTCCAGCACGCCTGCATCCTCGGGACCAAGATCCGCGTAACGTTCATCGAACGCCGCGTCGACGGCATCGGCGAGCAGGAGTGCCTGCGCAAGCTCGAGTTGGTCGGCGTGGACGAAAACCTCGACGTTCGCAGGAAGGGGATAGGGGCCGTCGCTCAGGCCCCGCAGCTCGACCGCGATCCCTTCCGATCCCAGCCGTGCTGCAAGCACGTGGCCGTGAAACGAGCCCACGACGGTGGTCAGGTGGACCATGCGGTCGGATGGCGGCATCTGCTCCGAGGCTACCGTGGACTCCGGTGGACCGCAGGATTTTCGGGCTCGAGAACGAATACGGCGTCACTTGCACCTTGCGCGGCCAGCGCCGGCTGAGCCCGGACGAGGTGGCCCGCTACCTCTTCAGGCGCGTCGTGAGCTGGGGGCGTTCCAGCAACGTCTTTCTCGAGAACGGGGCGCGGCTGTACCTCGACGTGGGTAGCCATCCCGAGTACGCGACACCGGAATGTGACTCGATCGAGGACCTCGTGGCCCACGACAAGGCCGGCGAACGGATTCTCGAGGGTCTCATCGCTTCGGCAGAGAGCCGCTTGAGCGAGGAAGGCATCCGCGGGGTGATCTACCTGTTCAAGAACAACACCGACTCCGCTGGCAACTCCTATGGCTGCCATGAGAACTACCTCACCAGCCGGCGGGACGATTTCTCACATTTTGTCCAAGTGCTCATCCCGTTCTTCGTGAGCCGTCAGATCTACTCCGGAGCGGGCAAGGTGCTCCAGACGGCTCGAGGTGCAACGTTCTGTCTTTCTCAGCGCGCCGAGCACATCTGGGAAGGGGTCTCCTCGGCCACGACGCGGAGTAGGCCGATCATCAACACCCGGGACGAGCCGCACGCGGACGCGGAGCGCTTCAGACGGCTGCACGTCATCGTCGGTGACTCGAACATGAGCGAGTATGCGACATTTCTCAAGGTCGGCGCCACGAGCATCCTGCTGCGCATGCTGGAAGACTCGAGCGTGGTCATCCGCGATCTCACGCTGGAAGACCCCATCAGAGCCATTCGAGAGATCAGCCATGACATCACCTGCCGGCGTGAAGTGCGACTTGCGAACGGACGGGAGCTCAGCGCCCTCGACATCCAGCGCGAATACCTGGACCGGGCGCTTCGCTACTACGAGCTGCGGGGTCTGCCCGCCCTGGAGGCGCGTGCCTTGTCGATGTGGCAGCACTGCATGGAAGCCATCGAGAAGGACCCGCTCAGCTTGGAACGCGAGTGTGACTGGGCGATCAAGTATCGCCTGATCGAAGCCTATCGAGGCCGCCACGAGCTCCCCCTCGGGCATCCGAGGGTGGCCCTGCTCGACCTTCAGTACCACGACGTCGATCGCGGTCGCGGGATCTTCTATCTGCTGCAGGCCAAAGGACGCGTGGACCGCACCACGACAGACGAGGCCATCACCAAGGCCATGGACTCACCCCCGGCGACTACCCGGGCACGGTTGCGGGGCGAGTTCATCAAACGGGCAAAGGAGAAGCGCCGCGACTTCACGGTGGATTGGGTGCACCTGAAGCTGAACGACCAGACTCAGCGGACGGTCCTGTTGAAGGACCCGTTCCGGTCCCACGATGAGCGCGTCGAGCGGCTCATCGAGTCGATTTAGGCTGCAGGTCGATGACAGACGCGCGGGAGGTCTCGATGGACGCGGACAACATGGGGAAACGCTCCGCGCCGTGGGCGCCTGGTTCTCTGACGGTCGCGGCCGACGGTTCTCAAGTGCGTCCCCAAGAGCCGGTGGAAGACACCGTTGCCGTGCCTGGCCCCGGCACCTCGAGATCGACCCGCAAACCGACCTCGAAGCGACGCGTAATCGAATGGATCGTCGTGCTCATCTTCGCCGTGGTGGTGGCGGGCGGCTTGCGCACCTTCGTCGTCCAGGCGTTCTTCGTGCCGTCGGGCTCGATGCTGCCGACCTTGCAGATCGGCGATCGCATTGTCGTGATCAAGCTCGGCTACACGATCCGCCGAGGCGACATAGTGGTGTTCACGCGGCCCCCCCAGGACGTCGGCACCCAGGACAAAGACCTTGTGAAGCGTGTGATTGGCCTGCCGGGAGAGACGATCTCCTCTCGCGGTAACACGGTGCTGATAAACGGGCGTCCGCTGAAGGAGCCCTGGTTGCCCCGTCCTACAGCGCTGTGCGCCGAAACCGCTGAGAACATTCCGCTCACCAAGATTGCCCCTGGGCACTACTTCGTCATGGGCGATTGTCGCGGTGACTCGGCCGACAGCCGAGTCTGGGGGACGCTGCCTGGCTCACTCGTGGTCGGGAGGGTGTTCGTGATCGTGTGGAGATTCGGGCATCCGTACTTCCACTGGTTTTAGCGGGCCCGCCCGCGCAGCGCTCGGAAGGCTCAGAGCGAAGGAGTAACCTCCGGTGGCCATGAGACTCGCAACTGCCGCGCCACAGCAGAGCGGGCGCGGGGCGAGCTGGATCCAAGACCGCAACTCGATCCCGGCCAGTGGTCACGCCGGCAGCACAGTAGGATCGGAGCCGTGGGCGGTCTCGACCCGGCCAAGATATTTCTGATCCTAGTGATCGCGCTCATCGTCGTCGGGCCCGAGAGGTTGCCCGGTGTGGCGCGTCAGCTCGGCGGGATGTGGCGCGAGCTGAACCGGCTGCGCGACAAGTTCGAGCAGGAAGTTCGCGACGCCGTCCCTGATCTCGACTTGCCGAACATCCCAACCAGCCCGTCGCGGGCGATAACCGGCTACTTGACCGGCCTGGTGTCCGGGCAAGCCGATACGTCGGTCGCCAGCGCCGCCACGAGCGCGGACGAAATGGTCGCCGAGCCCGCCTACGGCGCCGCGGGTGTGGGCTCGGGCCGAGCCAGCAGAGGACCCCGGCTCGCGCACGGCGCGCAGGAGGAGGCTCAACCGAACTGGCAGCCTCTGCTCGGAAGACAAGACGCAACATCGACGCGGAGGCCGCCCTCGATGCCGTCGTCGTCATCGTCGGGCTCGCTCTCGGCCGACACCGTCTTCGTGTTCGACGAGCCGAGCATGAACTGAGCGATGGCCGCACCGGCGAGGCTTGCCAGGCTTCGCGCCCGAAGAGAGAACCCGCGCCCCTCACCGGACGCCATGACACTCGGCGAGCACCTCGGCGAGCTCCGCCGGCGTCTCATCATCTGCATCTGTGCCGTCGCGGTCGGGGCCGTCGTCACCTACGTGCTCTACGACCAGATCCTGGCCGTGCTGCAGAGACCTTATTGCCAGGCCGTGACCCATACGAGTGCGGCCGGGAAGTGCGCCTTCTATGTCACTCAGCCCCTGCAGGGGTTCGCGCTGCGTCTCAACGTGTCGGCATACGGCGGGCTCCTGATCGCCCTGCCCGTCACGCTCTTCCAGCTCTGGCGCTTCGTCACCCCGGGCCTGAAAGCGAACGAGAAGAAATACGCCCTCCCGTTCACCTTCGCCACTGCCGGCCTGTTCGCACTCGGTGCGTTCGTGGCCTATCTGACCTTCCCGCACGCGATGCGCTTCTTGCTCGACGTGAGCGGTCCCAGCAAGACCATCGTCGCCATCTTGTCGCCGAAATTCCTACGTGCAGCTGATCCTGCTGCTGATGGTGGCATTCGGCGTGACCTTCGAGTTCCCGGTCCTTCTCGTCGCGCTCGAGTTGGCGGGAGTGCTCACCCCGGCGAAGCTGTCGCACTGGCGGCGGTGGGCGATCATCGGGATGGTGCTGTTCGCAGCGGTAGTGACACCCAGCTCGGACCCGTTCTCGATGCTTGCCCTCGCAATCCCGTTGTTGTTGTTCTACGAGGGCTCTATCGTCGTTGGCAGGTTGATGGGCAAGTGAACGGTCGCTCGCGAAGGAGCTCATGAAGGCACCCGGCGCCGGCGCCGCGACCCGCGAGCAGTTCGTCGCGGAACATCCATATCCGCTTGACCGGTTCCAACTCGATGCCCTCGACCTTCTCGACGAAGGCCAGTCGGTCCTCGTCAGCGCACCCACGGGCTCGGGCAAGACGGTCGTCGCCGAGTACGCGGTCCACCTCGCTCTGGGAGAAGGCGCCAGGGTGTTCTACACCACGCCCATCAAGGCCCTGTCGAACCAGAAGTACGGGGACTTCCGGCGCCAGTACGGCGCCGATCGGGTCGGCCTGCTCACGGGGGACAACTCCATCAACGGTCAGGCACCGATCGTCGTCATGACAACCGAAGTGCTGCGCAACATGATCCACGCGGAGCCAGGCCGCCTAGCTGACCTGCGTTACGTCGTGCTGGACGAGGTCCACTATCTCCAGGACCCGTACCGGGGAGGAGTCTGGGAGGAGGTCATCCTCGGCACGCCTGTGAAGGTGACGCTCGTCTGCCTGTCAGCGACAGTGGCGAACGCGGATCAGCTGGCTGCATGGATCTCCGAGGTCCGTGGCACTACCGGGGTCGTGATCGAGTCGCACCGGCCCGTCGAGCTGAAGAACCTGTTCGTGGTGGGTGACCGCTTCGCGGAACATCTCCACCTGTTGCCTACCTTCGTCGACGACCGGCCGAACCTGGAGGCAGCGAGGCTTGACGACCTGATTGGTCGTCCGGGAACAGGTCGAAGAGGTGGCAATCAGTTCAGGCCGTCGGGCCGAGGCGGAACCGCGACTGTGCCCGAGAGTCGATCGCGCTCGGGACGTCCACAGCTGTACCGGCCTCGACGGGTCGAGGTCGTAGACCGCCTTGCGGCCGAGCGCCTCCTGCCGGCGATCTACTTCGTGTTCTCACGGGCCGGCTGCGAGGAGTCGGTGCGTCACTGCCTGGACGACGGGGTGCGCCTGACCACACCAGAGGAGCGAAATCGGATACGCGCGATCGTCGAGTCCTATGTCGACGCTCTGACCGATGACGACCTTGCGGTGCTCGGCTATCCCGTATACGCGGCCGGCCTCGAGGCCGGTGTGGCGGCCCATCACGCCGGCATGGTGCCACCATTCAGGGAAGCGGTGGAGGCATGTTTCGCCGAGGCGCTCGTGAAGGTCGTATTTGCCACCGAGACGCTCGCTCTCGGGATCAACATGCCGGCAAGGTGCGTGGTCATCGAAGAGGTCACGAAATTCGGCGGCAGGGGGCACCAGGAGCTGACACCGGGCGAGTACACCCAGCTGACAGGTCGTGCGGGCAGGCGGGGCATAGACGACATTGGCTACGCAGCGGTCCTGTGCTCGCCTTTCCACACCTTCGGCGACGTTGCTCGGATCGCGGGAGGCCGCCCGCGTGCGTTGACGTCCTCTTTCCGGCCCACCTACAACCTTGCCGTCAACCTCGTCCGCCGTCACAGTCGTGAGGGCGCCTACACGCTCGTGAGCTCGTCGTTCGCCCAGTTCCTGAGCGACGAGGATCTCGTCGGTGAGCTCGACTCCGTCTTGGGGGTGCTCGAGCGTCGCGGCTATCTCGACGGCTGGAAGGTCACCGAGGCGGGAGCTCGGCTCGCAGGCCTCTATCACGAGGCTGACCTGCTTGTTGCTGAGGCGCTGGAATCGGGCCATCTCGACGGTCTTGATCCGGCGAGCCTGGCCGCTGTTACCTCGGGCTTGTGCTACGAGGCACGAAGGGAGCACGATGCTCCGCTGCTTGTGCCGAACGCCAAGGTCGCCAGGCGGCTGCAGGCGATCGAGACACTTTCGGAGGCGCTGTCGGGGGAGGAGAGGAACGCCCATCTGCCGGTGACACGAGGCGTCGACTCGGGATTCGCCTCGCTCATCTACGACTGGGCCAGGGGGCGAGAGCTTCGCCAGGTCCTGCAGCCGAACGCCGGCTCGGGGCGACGGGACCGAAAGGCCGTGCCGCCGGTGTCGGGAGGTGACTTCGTCCGTAACGTGAAGCAGGTAATCGACCTTCTCCGGCAAATAGCGATGGTCGCCCCCCGCGGCGAGACGGCCAAGAGCGCACGCGCTGCGGCCGACCACCTGCTCCGCGACGTGGTCGCGGCGTCCTCGGTGGTCACGATTCCCGTCGAGCACGGGACCATCCGCGCAGGCGGCCAACCCGCACCGTAATGTCGTCCGGGCATGTCTATCGCGGGCGTTGAGCACTTCACCGCCGGGGAGCGGGAGCTGCTCGGGAGGTACTTCACCAATCTCGATGGCCCCGTGTTCGCGCTCGTGAACCTGCCCGAGGTCGTCAAGGGCGCCTTGTTCGCGCGATACTCACGGTCCTCCAAGAGCCTGCGGCGGCTATTCCTGGACGAGTTCGTAGAAGAGCTCGACGTGGCAGGTGACACCAGCCTCAACGCCTCGGTAGGACTGCGCCGCGCCGAGGAGCTCTACGCCAGGGTGTTCAGTGAGTACGGGGACGACTCGGTCGCCCAGCTGGGCGGGGTCCATCTCGCCTGCGAGCAGTCCTCGAACGTGCTCACAAAGATTCTCGAGCGGGGCCGGCTCATGTCCTACCTCGAGCAGTCGACGCGCTACATCCCCTACGACAGTCGTCTGCCCTCCGGGCACTACCGCTACCACCGTGATCAGGCCGTCCTGGAGTCATCCCTCGGTGCCCGATACGTGGGCGAGATGGACCGCATGTTCGACACCTACGCTGGGCTCCTACCGGCGCTGCAATCGTTCGTCGGTCGCGAGAACCCAAGGCACGAAGGCGTGTCGGAGCTCACTCACCGCCAGGCGGTCCGGGCGCGCTGTCTTGACGCCTTGCGAGGCCTCCTGCCAGCCGGCTCTCTCTCCAACGTCGGGATTTTCGGGTCAGGGCAGAGTTATGAGCAGCTGCTTCTCCGCATGCGGGCCCACCCGCTACCCGAGGCTCGCAGGTACGCGGACCTCATCCTCATCGAGCTGCGCAAGGTGATCCCGTCCTTCCTTTCCAGGATCGACCGGCCCGAACGCGGCGGGGTGTGGACCGAGTACCTGCAGGCCCGCCGAGAAGAGACGGGGGCCGCAGTTCACGAGTTGTGGCCGGTGGAGGTCCCGGCGCCGGGCAGCTCGGTGACCCTCACCGAGTTCGACCCCGCCGGCGAGGACAAGGTGCTAGTGGCGATGTGTTATCCGTACCTCAACCTCGCTGAGGAAGATATCGCCCGACGCGTCTCCGCCCTCGGGCCCGAAGAGCGGCGGACGATCTTCCAGGCGTACGTCGGAGACCGCTCTAATCGCCGCCACCGGCCCGGAAGAGCGCTGGAGTGCACTTCATACCGGTTCGACATCGTGGCGGACTACGGAGCCTTCAGGGACCTTCAACGCCATCGCATGCTCACTATCGAATGGCAGCCGCTCAGCACCGACCTCGGCTTCGAGGTACCTCCCCTCGTCGAAGCCGCAGGCCTCTCCGATCGGTTCCTAGAGTCGCTCGAACGCTCCAAGAGCCTGCACGACGCCCTTGCCCCTTACTTTCCGGAACAGAGCGCCTACGCGGTAGCCTTGGCTTTCAACGTCCGTTTCGTGTTGCAACTGAACGCCCGCGAGGCGATGCACGTCCTCGAGTTGCGGTCCGGTCCTCAAGGACATCCGGCCTACCGGAGAATCGCCCAAGAAATGCACCGGCTCATCGCCGAGCAAGCCGGCCACCGCACGATCGCGGATGCCATGAGCTTCGTCGACCACACCGAGACCGAGCTCGGTCGCCTCGAGGCCGAACAGCGCTCACAGGCGAAGCGTGAACGTTCAGCGCCGAGTCTCTGACGGGGGAGTTCTCTTCTCCGCTTGACTCGCAGTCTGACGGTGGTAATAACTAGAGAGTCCCCTCAAGCCGACAGCGGCTCGCGGTAGGTCCGGGAGTTGCTCGAAAAGCATCTGGGGGTGTTGCGAGTGGTGGGGACCCAGGAGTCGAGTAGAGAACGCCCCCGTCGACGCCTCACGTCGACGTATCGCCCGGGCAGGCGAGAAGGGCGGCCCCAAAGGCGTCCTGGGTCCTACCGCCCTACGAGGGAACGAGCTGAGTTCTGGCCGGTCGGGGGAAATCTTGGCTGAAGTCGCCGCAACCAAGCATTGGTGCCGTATAGTCCATCCGGCCGCGATCTCGGTACCGGTTCGGGGACAGCGCGGGCTGCGGCTCCAAAGACTTGAAGGACGTTGATGCGCAAGGACACCAAGGACAAAGCGGACCTGGAAGAACCCATCGAGGTGGACGACCTCGAGGTGCCCGATGCCGACGAAGAGGACCTCGAGGATCTGGCGGAAGCGGACCTGCTCGAAGACGACGAGGAGCTCGGTGAGGTCGCGCTCGTCGACGATCTCGACGATGACGACGAGGTCGTAGGCGATACAGGGGTCGACCTCGAAGTCGAGACCGTGCCTATCGAGACCGAGGACGAGGACGAGGACGATCTCGATGACGACGACATCGAGGCCAGCCTCGACGTGATCTTGAAAGAGCGTCTCGTCGTCGTCGACGACGAGGAGGACGAAGAGGAGGAGGTCCCCGATTCCGAAGAGCGCGGCGAGGGCTCTCTTCGCGTACTGCCCAAGCAGCCGGGGGAGTTTGTTTGCCGGTCCTGCTTCCTTGTGAAGAGCCAGACTCAGCTCGCCGACAAGAAGCGTCTTCTGTGCCGAGACTGCGTGTGACAGGGCGCGCCGAGCGTCACTGAGCCTGCGGTAGCGTCGGGTCGTGGCCGAAGAACGCTCCACCTACGAGACGCTGCTCGATTTCTTCGTCTACGCGCCATTGGGCGCGGCACTCGTCTTCGTCGACGAGGCACCCCGGTTGGCTCAACGCGGGCGTGAGCGTGTCGAGAGGCGGGTCGCCGTCGCTCGCTTGGTCGGCAGGTTCACCGTAGAGGAGGCTCGCCGGCGGTTGGGAGCGCTCGATCCGTGTTGCGAACAGCCCCACTCGTCTGAAAAAGACCCAGGGCCCGCCCTCCTCAGACAAAGCGACACCGTGGCGGCAACCCCGCCAGCGACGGCATCGGCTTCTCCTGAGGTCCTCGACCACCACTTGCGAACCGGAGTGTCGGTCCCCGAAGATGCTGGCAAGCCAGGGTCCCCGCAAATCTTGGATCTCGCGGCGAATCTCGCAGGTCGGGGACTCCCGATTCCTGCCTACGACACTCTCGCCGCATCACAGGTCGTGGAGAGACTGGCCTCGCTGACAGCGGCCGAGCTCGAGGCCGTTCGCGAGCACGAATCGGCGACTCGTCGACGTCGCACAGTGCTGCACCGGATCGCACAGCTGAACTCGGAACGTGACAACGCCACGGCGTGAGCCGGCCGAGCACAAAGAGCATGTCGACGACATGACCGTTGGAGCCCGCGTAGGCACCAAAGGCGACATGCGGACGCTCGTGAAGCTCTACCGAGCGTCCCGGGAAGCCCTCGTTTCCGAACGAGGCGGCGGCGTTCATGTGTTGAAGGAGACCTTCCCCGACCCCCTCGAGTCACGCCTCGGAGCCATCGTCCACGACGACCAGTGGCTGGTCCTGATTGGGACCTTCGACGACGTGGCGGTAGGTGTCGCGGTTGCCCGAATTGACGAGATGTCGGACTCGTCGCACCTCGTAACCGTCGAGGTCCTCTACGTCGAGCCGCCCGCGCGCGAAGTGGGGGTCGGCGAGAAGCTTCTGGGCGCAGTCATCGACTGGGCCGCTCGGCGCGGCGCCACTGGTGTAGACGTGCAGGTGCTCCCGGGGATGAGGGTATCGAAGAGCTTTCTAGAAGGCTCGGGCTTTGTCGCGCGCCTGCTAGTCATGCATCGGCACCTGAAGTGATGACGAGCAACACCCATCCCACCCGGCTGATGAACGGCGGTGGTGGCCGCTGCCGGTCAGCTTGGCGAATCTCCCGGAGCCGGGGGAAGTCCTCCAGACTCAGCCTGGGACAAAGCGTCGCCTGCTGAAACCTCGAGCGCTGTGGGGGCCTCGGGTACGGCAGCAGGAGCCTCCGTCAACGTGACCTCAGCCTTCGTCAGGGCGTCGTCTGCGGCCGTAGAAGCCGCCGTCAGGGCGTCTTCGACTGGAGCCTCCGTCAACGTGACCTCAGCCTCCGTCAGGCTGGCATCTGCTGGAGCCTCCGTCAACGTGACCTCTGTTGTCGTCTCGAGCTTCGCGACCGCCCCGGTCGGAACAACTGGCCGTGGAACGCGCGCTACCGGACGGGGCGGCCGCGGCGGACGAGGCGGCCGAGCTGATCGAAGCGGCTTCGGTGGCGGCGGCATAGACAGGCCCAACATTGGTGCAAGCGCCGGGAGGCTGCCCGCGGCGACCCGAGCCTTGCGCACCACCTCGCCCGACGGATCTTCGGGTAGGCCTTCGGGGTGGATCTGGCGCCGGATCGGGGAGCTGACTGCAGCATCAAGAATTGCCAGCCACCGCTCAACGGGTGTGCTCGAGCTCATCGCGGCGCCTGCACTGCTCGCAAGCCGGCCCACCAGAGCCGCCGGGAACCGTGCAGTCGGCTCTGGGGGTTGGGCCGAGAAACGCAGCGCCTGGAGAACACGGCCCTCTTCCAGGGCGTGGGTCATCTGCTCTTCCCAGTTGGAACGGAGCTTCTTCACTCGCCTGTCGAGTTCCTCACGAAGCTTCCGGTCCAGATCTCGGGACGCCTCGTCGCGCGGGGCCGCCGCGACGACCGTCGTTCGAAGGTCTCGAAGAGAGATCTGAGGCAGTTGCTCGACTGCTGCTTCCGCTCGGTCAAGCCAGATCGCTTGCTTGACGGATGGGGCGAGTTGCTCCGCAAGGGCGAGGATCGCCTCGCCGGTGACCTCGGGCCTACCTTCCGAGCGAGCCCGTTCCCGCTCTGCGGCGATAGCTCGACGTACTGCTGGTATACCTCCGGCAGCGAGACGCTCGGCGATAGGTCGTTGCTCAGACGCCAGACTTGCAAACAAGAGATCGCGATGGGCCGTGCCCGGTTCGAAGCGAGGGACGGTTCGACGCGACGCAGCTTGCGGCTGGGGGGAGCGCGGGGCCGCAGGTTGCCCAGCATCCCCGAGACTTCCCGGACCAGCGGGCGTTCCGGGACGGCGAGTGCTGCTCGGCGTCCCAGGGCGACGCTCTGCCCCAGAGGTTGCAGGGCGCCGTTCGGGCGTGCGGGGAGAGCCACCGGCGCGCTCTCCTTCGGGTCGTGGTCGCCGTTCGGGTCTGCGCTCGGCACCAGAGGTGGCAGGACGCCCTTCAGCGGTGCGAAGAGAGCCGACCCCGGGCCCTCCTTCGGGTCGTGGTCGCCGTTCGGGTCTGCGATCGGCACCAGAGGTAGCAGGACGCCCTTCAGCTGTCCGAGGAGACCTGCCAACGGTCGCGGCCTCCGAACGCGGTCGCCGCTCGCCGGGCCCTTCCGGACCGCCGGCAGCCGGTTGCTGGCGCCGGCCGTCCGGACGCTCTGCTCCAGCGCGCCGGACGACGATCGCGCCCGCCGCTTCGATCGCCGCGACGTGGACTGTCGAGCAGATCGCGGCGGTCGCCGCCACGACCGCCCTCTGAAAGAAGGACGGTAGTCACTGCCGGAATCGGCTTGGAGGAGCCGAGCAGCTCGATCCGTCCCGACGGGGTCGCCTTCTCTTTCGGCGGCAGAACACCCAAGATCGTGATGCCATCGATCTCGACTTCGGCCTCTACGCGCAAGACATCTCCGACCTTTGCGTTGTCGGCGAGGACCTTCGCGTCGATGACTCCCTTCGGTTGCCGTGCTCCGGCAGCGCGCCAGGTGTAACTGCCGTCACCCCGGACGCTGGTCAGTTCGATGTCGAGACGGTTAGGCATGCTCCGGTCAAACTACAGGCTGGCGCCGAGTTTGCGAAGTGGGACTCCCTGAGAGGTCCGCGAACGGCCACGCGCAGCGCCAGGCTCGCCGACGCGCTACAACCTCAGCTGTGGAACACGACGTCGACAGAGGGCAGCCCCCCGAGGAGTTCCGCCCTGCCGTGACTCCTCCTCCGGCACCTCCGGCGGGTCCTATCACAGACCCAGTTGTCCCTTTCGTTGCTTGGCCTGTAGCCGATGCCTCGACCATTGAACCGCCCGGTGGCGACATACACCGCCGCTGGATTGGAGTCGTGCTCATTGCCGTGTTGGTGGGCGCCGCGGCAGGCCTGGGCGTGGGTGCAGGAGTAGCCGCGACGATTCGGGCCCACAGCACCATCGCCATCAAGTTCTCGCCGAACACGAGCGTGTTCCGGCACATGAACGACGTCCAGGCTGTGCTCGCGCGCGTCCTGCCGTCGGTGGTCGCGATCCAGGCGTTCGGACCTGGCTGCGCATCGGGACCCTTGAGCGGCGGGACACAATCCGAAGAGGGGAGCGGAATGATCCTCACCCCCGGCGGCGAGGTCCTGACCAACGATCACGTCATAGCGAACGCAACTGAGATAAGGGTCACACTCGACGGCCAGAAGACGCCCTACCCGGCAACCCTTCTCGGCACGGACCCCGGCTATGACGTCGCACTTCTTCAGGTGCACGGGCCGAGCACGCTTCGGGCGGTCTCGTTCGGTGATTCCTCGACGATCCAGGTCGGAGAGGATGTTCTCGCGATCGGAAACGCGCTCGCTCTTTCACGGAGCACGCCTTCGGTCACCGAGGGCATCATCTCCGCCGAAGGAAGGTCCGTCACGGCCGGGGGGAACAACTGCGCAGGAACCGAGTCGCTGAGCGGGCTCTTGCAAACCCAGGCGCCGATCAACCCTGGGAACTCGGGCGGTCCGCTCGTCGACAGCGCCGGTCGGGTCATTGGTATGAACACCGCGGCCGCGGCGAGCACGGCAGGAGACGCCCCTACTCAGAACATCGGATTCGCGATCCCGGTCGCCAAGATCCGGCCACTGATCCCCGGGCTACGCAAGGGAGGGACTGTCGGGACGCCCAAGGCCTTCTTGGGTGTCGAAGTTGTCTCGGTCACGCCGGCCGAGCGCTCCAGCTGGGGGCTTACGGCGACAAGTGGCGCACTGGTGGTGAGCGTGTTCCCAGGGGCCCCGGCCGCGCTGGCCGGGATCGGTGCTGGTGACGTCATAGTCAGGTTCGCCGGTCGCACCATCACCAGCGATGTCTCCCTCACCGTGGCCGTGCGAGCAGCCCGGCCCGGTGAAGAAGTGACGGTCGAGCTGTACCGAGGCCCGGCGCTTCTGGCTATTTCGCTGACTCTGGGTGCCAAGCCGGCACCAGAGGCAGGCTCGAGCTGAGCACGTCACGGCACAGCTACGGAGCTCTCGGACCCCGAACAACGATTGCCGAGGTCGTCCCCTGAGAGACCGCTCAGCTGGCGCGCAACTCCACTGCCTCGAGGCCTTTCGGTCCTGAACGGGACAGAAACTCGACGCGCGCGCCCTCGATGGGCACTTGATCGGTCTCGTTCAGAGCAGAACGGTGCACGAACACGTCACGACCGCCAGAGTCCGGGGCAATGAAACCGAAACCCCTAACGGGGTCGAACCACTTCAGCGTCCCGGTTGCCGGCCGGAGCGATCGACCACCACGCACGTCTCCCCTCGAGGCGTGCAGGTGCCCGGCACGAACCGGACGAGCAGCGCGCCCGGACAGCTTGCGATTCTCCGGCTGCGTAGGTGCAACCGACGTGCGCAGTGATGGCTTTGGGCGTTCGGAAACCGAGCCGGACGAGACGTTCGTCGTGCGCTGCGGGACCGGCGGCAGGTTGCCCGGTTGCTCGAGCGTTTGGGGAAGCCCGAGAGCGCGCTGCATCGTGCGGGCAGAGCCGGATTGGTCTGGGGTGACGAGTGAGATGACCGTGCCGTCTGCGCCTGCCCGGCCCGTGCGACCTGAACGATGCACGTAGTCCTTGTGGTCACTGGGCGGGTCGAAGTGAAGCACGCAGGCGACGTTCTCGACGTCGATGCCGCGTGCGGCAACGTCCGTGGCTACAAGCACACGCGCCGCTCCGGAGTGGAAAGCCTTTAGGGCCCTGTCGCGTTGGGCTTGGGTACGGCTGCCGTGCAGCGCGACGGCATGCACACCGGCGTTGATGAGTTGGCGGGAGAGTCGATCAGCCCCGTGCCGGGTTCGGCAGAAGACAATCGAGCTCTGGTGGCTGGCCACGACCTTCGCCGCGAGCGTGACCCGGTCATTGCGATCGACTTTCCAGAACATGTGGCGTATTTCGCCGGAGGAGGCCTCTGCCAGCTCGACCTCGTGACGCACAGGGTTCGTCTGGTAACGGCGGACCAGGACGTCCACCTCGCGGTCGAGCGTCGCAGAGAACAAGAGGACTTGGCGTTCGGCCGCGGCTTGGTCGAGGATTCGTCGTACCGCGGGGAGGAATCCCATGTCCGCCATCCGGTCCGCCTCATCCACGACGGCAACGCTCACGTCCTGAAGACTCACGTCGCGCCTCTCGATGAGGTCCTCGAGACGGCCCGGACAAGCCACCAAGATGTCGACGGCTTCACGTAAGGCTTGCAACTGGGGGCCGTAGCCCGCACCGCCATAGACGGCGGCGGCGGTGAGCCTTCGGATCCGTGCAAGCGGCTTGATCACACCGCAAACCTGAGCGGCGAGTTCCCGGGTCGGCACTAGTACGAGACCTCGAGGACGGCGAGCCTTGGAACGCGAATCCCCAGCTAGGGCTTCCACGACCGCGATCGCGAAAGCAAGGGTCTTGCCAGAGCCCGTCGGTGCCCGACCGGACACATCGTGGCCGGCCAGTGCGTCGGGAAGCGTCGCCTCCTGGATCGGAAACGGAGTTGTGATGCCGTCGCGCTCAAGCAGCGCGACGACGTCGGCGGGCACGCCAAGATCGGCAAAGGTGGGGGGCAAGAAGACTCCAGTCAGCTCGAACAAAAGGCCAACCAGAACGTCGTCTCGAGGCCTCACCGGCCAGAGCCGGAAACCGGTCAACCGACCGGACTCTTGGATTGTAGCAGTTTGTGCGCTGCTACCTGCTCGCGATCGCGAGCGCGCCATAGGTCGTGGTGGTTTGTCGGGAGCTGGCGAGAGCCCCTCACCGCTCGACCGGTGGCCACAGCGGCAGACTTCGGCAATGGCGTGAGTTCGCCGCTCTGCTACGGCGACATGGTTTGTTCATCAACCCGGACCTCACGATCCACGTGAGCCGCCTGCCGATAGGGGAGTGGGTCGGTCTCGAGTCGTGTACCTTGGCCGAACCGCAGGCGATCGGGATCTCAGAAAGCCGGCTGTGTGACGAGGAGGGTCCTGTCCGGCGCTCGATCCAGTCGCTTTAGATCGACCGTCTCGCGCTCGACTGATCCAGCTCTTGGGACTCCCTGTACTGAGCCGAGCCCGACTACGTGCGACCGGGCGCTACCGTCGCGGGGTCCTTGCGCCCATTCGCGACCTCGGAGGTAACGCAATTGAACGACTGGAATCAGAAGGTCATCGACGAGTTCCGCTCCAACAGTGGAAATGTGGGAGGGCAGTTGGCCGGAGCACCCCTCCTGCTGCTCACCAGCACAGGTGCCAAGACAGGTCAGAAGCACACGACACCCATGATGTATCTCGCCGATGGTGACAGACTGGTTGTATTCGCCTCAAAAGCCGGTGCCCCGACTAACCCTGCCTGGTACCACAACCTTTCCGCCCATTCACGGGCCAGCGTTGAGGTCGGGACGCAGTCATTCGAGGTAGACGCCGAGGTAGCGGGCCGAGAGGAGAGGGATCGTCTACACGCGATCCACTGCGAGCGCTACCCGGGCTTCGCCGAGTATCAAGAGAAGACGACGCGGGTGATCCCCGTGGACATCCTGAAGCGCGCTGGATCGTGAGCGGATCTCGCGACCCGGCAAAGGTGCTGGTCGTCACGGCGCACCCTGACGACGTCGACTTCGGCGTGGCAGGTTCGGTCGCGGCTTGGACGGACCAGAAGATCTCCGTCACGTACTGCATCGTGACCGACGGATCAGCCGGCAGCGCGACTCCCGGCGTCGAGGCAGGCCATCTCGCCCAGATCCGCCAGGACGAGCAACGCACGGCGGCAGCCGAAGTGGGTGTCACTGACGTGCACTTCCTCGGCTACCCCGACGGCGCTCTCGAGGTCTCGCAGCAGCTTCGGCGGGACATCGCCCGAATGATTCGGATCGTCCGGCCCCAGCGTGTGGTCTGCCAATCGCCGGAACGCAACTGGGACCGTATCCGCGCGAGTCATCCGGACCATCTCGCTGCAGGTGAGGCGACCCTTCGAGCGGTCTACCCGGATGCGAGGAACCCGTACTCCTATCCCGAACTTCTCGCCGCGGGACTCGATCCTCACGTTGTCGAGGAAGTATGGCTAATGGCCTCCCCGCGGTCGACGTACGGCGTGGACATCACGGCGACGATCGAGCACAAGCTCGCGGCGCTACGAAGCCACCACAGCCAGCTGGCCGACCCCGAGAACCTCGAAGAGATGATCCGTTCGTGGGGGGCCGCCACCGCCGCAGCTCTGGGTCTGCCAGAAGGGCGTCTTGCTGAGGGCTTTCAAGTCGTCGACACGCGCTAGGGGCTGCCTGAGCGCGCGAGACCGTGAGATCTGGGAAGGGATTAGCGGAACGTGATCATCCACAGCGGCAGGCATGGGTGGTCCAGTTCGTCTCAGTCCACTACCTCTCGATAACAGGAAGGTCCAGCCGTGCCTGGCAAGGAGCGTGACCATTTGGCCAAGGAACTCGACGCCAACGTAACCGCGAACACAGCCTTGCTGGCCCCTGAGCGCTTTGCCGAACTTCTCGGCGACTTGACCAGCCTTCGTGTTGAGCCGACCGACGACCACCACCATGCGGGACTGCTGCGGGTGTACCTGCCCCACACGGTTGTCGGGTTCTGGTACTGCTGGTCTAGTTGGTACTACGGGTGGCTTGACCCAAGGTCATCGGACAGTCGGGTCGTGGGATGGCTGATTGCTGGAATCTTGAGATCCGACACGACCATCGGAGAACCCGCCGCTTTCATAACGCGGGGAGTCGCCAAGGGGCGGTGGCCATTTGATGGCGAACCTCCTGAGATGGACTTCAGTCACTGGGGCGGCCCACGGAACCGGGGCTAGACCCAACAAGCTCACCTACAAGCGTCCCACCTGACCTCGCGGCGACAACGCTCGGTGTCAGGATCTGCCTGGTGCGAAAGCTCGCCGTGATCGCGACAGTGGCCATGACTCTGATGCTGGCTGGTTGTGCGACTTCGGCATCATCCCGTCCCGCGACCCAGACGGCAGGTGTCGTTCGGACCGCGCAACTGATGACAACCCCGGACACGACGGTGTCGACGGTCCCGTACTTAGGGCCGTGCCCGGCACCCCCGGTAAGCCTCCCGGCGACACACATCCCGGCGAGCGGGCTTGTGGTGGTCGATGTCGGAACGCACCAGCGATTCCATCCCATTCGGGTACTACCTCTCGACAATCCGCAGGCCGCGATATTCGCGAGCGGTGACCTCTACGTCTCCTACGCTCCCGCGGGTCCGGAGAGCGGCTTTCAGGTGGAACGCATCGACCCGAAGACCGGTGTTGTCGCTCGGTCACAGTGGTTCCTCGGCTACAGCTCGCCTCCGGTCGTGGCGTTCGGTTCGATCTGGGCAGTGGCTGGGACGGGCTGTCCGTACCAGATCATCCGACTCAGCCAAGAGACGCTTGCCGTGACCACGAGGACGCCGATTCCCCCGACCTTCAGCGCTCCTTATCTGTTAGCGGACGACGGAGCGCTCTGGTTCTTGGGCGCAAACTCTGCGCGACTTACGCGTCTCAACCCCCACACCGGGCGCTTCAGCACGGTTGTTCTGCCCGAGATGGCACCCGACTCGCAGGTCGTGGGGATTACATCCGGCTCAGGCTCGGACTTCCTCTATGTCTCAGTCATCAACCAGAACGTCGCTCATTCCCAAGTGACCGAGCGTTTCGATCCCACGACCGGTTCCTTCTTCATCGTCCCGACACCACCGCTCGAACTCACCCGCGTGCTCGGCGTTGCCGGAGACATACTCTGGGTCATTCAAGGTGGGGGGATGGTGGAGCACTTCGCCCCGTTCTCCACTGCGTCACTGGCCCCCCTTTCCTGCACGAGGGCTGTCACCTGCGCACTGGCGGGCTTCAACGGCGCTGTCGACGGGAATGTTGAGGATGGGATTTTCGCCTTCGAGCACATCGGCGGTACGGAAGGTCGCCATGGGTCTTTGCTGCTTGACTGCATCGGGGGTCCCAGAGTGTCGACCGTGGCTCGCCTGCAGCTACCGAGCGACTTTCCCATTCCGGGTGACTCGTCACTTCCGTCCATTCTGCTTGCCCTCGGGGACGGCTACCTCGCCACGTTGGCCAGGGTCGGTACTGACGGTGGCTCCGGTGTGGCGATCTTCCCGTTGGACCCTCGATGCGCGTCATGATCCCAGTGCGCAAGCTCGTGGTTGTCGCGATGCTGGCCGTGACCGTGGCGCTGGCCGGTTGTACGACGAGCACCGCCAAACCCAACGGCGTTGTGACAGGATTCGCCGACGCTTGTGTGGGCATCCAGGTAGGGAGCGCTTTGCCCCGCGTGACCGTGCTGCTCTACTCCGGGCTGACCGTCGTTGCGTCGACGACAATCAAGTCCGGGGCCAAGTACCGGTTCTCGGTCACGCCAGGGTCATACAAGGTCAAGGCCCATCAGGCGACCCCGAGCTTTCAGTATCGCCCCAGGGGCGTTGTGGTCCGGGCTGACCATAGCGTCACAACCAACTTCCCGGACTACTGCAAGTAGCAGGTTCCCCGTGTACGCGGACCCGTCCTGTCAGGGCTTCGTGGGAACATGACCACAGTGAGGTTGCGCGCCCTCGTGCCGGTGGTCCTGACCATGACCCTCGCCGGGTGCACAGGCGCCCGGACGGTCTCTCCAACCGCGGGCATGATCCCGGTCACATCGAAGCCGCTCCCAGCCGTGGACCTCTCGGCCACCCCAGCCGGGTGGGTGCCGGTGGCCTACGGAGATGCGCAGGTTTCGGTGCCGCCAGACTTCCCCATCGCCTATCCGGGCCAGGGCTTTCCTTGTAAAGGGGCTTTGGCTTCTGGGCTAGGCGGGCTTCTGGTCGACGCACCCCCAGGTTTCACGTTCCACTGTCTTGTCGAGCGTCATCCCACCATGGTCTTCTTGGTCTCGATCCGTAAACCACCCTCTGTTGCGTTCGTACAGAAGAGATCCACGATGCTCAACGGAGTACGCGTCTCCCGTCTCCTGACCGCAGTCACCTACGTCGGTTACTACGCTGAGTCGCTCGGGGTGGAAGTCATCGCGCAGGGCCTGCTGGCAAAACGCATCCTCACCACGCTTACGCGTTCACCCCGCGCCGTGGCCCTTGCGTCCGGTTCCACGCCAGCAGTCCAATCGGACCGGAAGACACTTACAAACCAGGGGCTGGCGTTCGCTGCGCCCGCGTGGTGGCCGGTCACTCGGACCTTGTACAACTACGGCGTCGACACGCCCTGCGCCTCGTCACCGGGTGTGGGCTTTGTCAATGGAGGAGCGGGCGGAGGGGAGGTAGTCCTGAGCACCGACAGGGTCTTGGCCGCCTTCCCGTGCGCAGTGTGGGGGAACCAGGGACCCGTCTATCCGGGAGACGGAGTCGAAGTTGACGCCGGGTCCAAGACGCTCAGCGAACTCGCCATGGAGGGCCTGCACCTGGCGTTCTCGAAACGCTGCGACGTTCTACACGGCCTGACGGCCTGCCCGGCGACGTCGCCCGCCTACTCGGTCCTTGTCCTCCGCGTGACGGTGCCCGGACGTGCCACGCCGGTCTACGTGTCCATTGGACACAGCGGAGGCGGCATAGTCGCAAGGACGATCCTGTACTCGCTGCGGGCGGCATGATGACCACGGTCCGCAAGCTCGGGGCTGTGGCGATAGTGACTGTGACCGTGATCTTGACGGGTTGCACGACCTCCACGGCCCCTACGCCAACTTCGACTACTGCACCACTGCGTAAGGCACCCCCTGCGACCGTGGTTGCCGTAGATACGGCGGCGACTCCGCGTGGCTGGGTGCCCGTCGACTTCGGTCTTGCGCAAGTATCCGTGCCCGCAACCTGGTGGTACGACAGCCCAATCGTAGGTTGGTGCCCGGACAAGCCGATTCCCGGTCTTGTGCTCGCCGGTGAAGACCACCTGCCGAAGAAGACCTGCCCGCACCCGGCCTCCGCAGCCTCCTTCGCTTCAGTTGCCTCCGCCGGTGTCGTGGAGATCTCCAGCTACAGGCAGGAACCAACTCTCGTGAACGGCATTCCGGTATACGTGCAGGATGGGGGCCTCACGTACTACGTGACGTTGCTCGATGCCGAGGTCCACGCCAGCGGACTGTTGGCGCGCCGGGTCCTGCACACTCTTACTTGGTCGCCTTTAGCCGTGGTCTTGTCCAGGCAGACACGACCCGTGCCAGTTTCTTGGCGGTGGTACAGCTTCGCCGGTCTTCGCTTCGCGGCACCGTCAAACCTGCCGAGGGTGACGAGCCACGAAATCACCGAAGGATGTCCAGGAGTCGTGCCAGGACTGGCTCCTGAAGTGCTCCTGAGCACGGCGACGGTACTCGGTGTGACTAGCTGCATCGTGTTACGCACGACAGTCAGCTTCATCCGCTACGGCGATGGTGTGCTTGTGGCCTCGGGACCCTACCAATCCGTCCAGCTTCCGAAGAACTTGCAGTGCCTCCGCTTGCACGGCCTCCGGGCATGTGCGATGAGCGGCAACTACGGCGGTGTTGTTGGAGTCATCGTTGCCATGCCAGGTCGCTTCCGACCGACTCTTGTCGAAATCGGATTGGCAGGAAACGGTGTGGTAGCCAGGACAATCTTGGATTCGGTGCGGGCGGCGTGACCGCGGTGTGGACCGTCCCTGCCCGTCATCGCTCGATCGGGTGGGTGGTCGGCTGCACAGACACTCGCGGCAGGTCCGCAGCAGCGAGTAGGACGCCCGTTTGAGTTGCTGCTGACCTGCGATGAGTGCCTCTATTCGCGGGCTGGTCGGCTCGACAAAGCCCACAGCTCCTGACATTGAAGGCTTGCCCTGATCCCTTGCGCCAGCGGGCGGGAATGCGAGGCTGTTTTGGATTCTTTCGAGGGGGTTCGCATGGGAAAACCTTGTGCGACAAACGTGGGGTCCCGCACACCGACCCGACACCTACGGACAAGGGTGGGGGAGGGGTCTAACCCTCTTGTGTCGGCAACCCATCTACGCAATCAACTACGCAACCTGGCTCTGCGCCCGTGGATACCAGTAGACACCTCTGGAAAGAGCCATAGCATGATATGCCAGCAATCACAAGGCGTTGGTGGCCCTGACCTGCGGCGGTTCGATGACTGCGACAAGCTCTACGTGCTCAGTCATCGGGAACAAGTCGAGCCCCTTGAGCGAGTGCAACACGTGACCAGCGTCGAGAAGGACGCGAAGATCACGCGCGAACGAAGCCGCATCGCACGCTACATAGACGATCCGGCGGGGTCCAGGTTCCAGGACGGCGAGCGAGGTCATGACGGCCCGCCCAGCGCCCTCACGCGACGGATCGAGCACGACCAGGTCCAAACTACTGAGTCGCTCGCGTACCAAAGCCGGGGTGACGGCGGCTTTGAGCACTGCAACGTGAGGCTGATCAGCCGTGTTCCTCGCAGCGTCGGCGTAGGCCCGCCGGTCTCGCTCGACGGCGACCACGGACCCGCTCGGGCCGACGACATCGCCGACGAGCCCGGCAAACAGGCCGGCTCCTGAATACAGATCGGCCACTCGATCTCCAGGCCGCGCCCCGAGCCCGTCCAACACGGCGCGACCAAGGGAACGAGCGGCACCGGGGTGCACTTGCCAGAAGACCCCCGCGCTCACTTCGTAGTGGCGTTTGAACACCTCGAAGACAAGTCGATCGGAGCCTCGGGCAACGCGCCCGTTGACGACGAGACCGGCGCCGAGGGACGGCAGGTGCCCGGGGCTCCGGCCACGTGTGGTGAGTGACACGACACCTTTGCCGCTCTCGTTCGACGCGAATACCTCGAGATCGTCCACGCCAGGCCATTCGTGGCTTTCGACCCCGATCGCTTCGACCGCTTCCGAAGCGATCAGACAGCGGTCCACCAGCTGCAGTTCGTGCGAGCGGTGCCTATGGAGCCCGACATGGCCAGCGTCGTCGACCGCGAAACGGACACGAGTCCGCCAGCCCAGCCCGTCAGGGGCGCCGGGGACCTCCTCGACCTCGACGGCACGCTCGATGCCGGCGAGCCGCCGAAGCTGTTCAGCCACTACTGCGGCCTTCAGGCTTCGCTGTGTCGCGAGCCGGGCGTGCTGCCAGTCACAGCCCCCGCATCGCCCGGGACCCGCGTAGGGGCACGGAGGGGGCACACGATCAGGGGAGGAACGGATGATCTCGAGCGCGTCTGCCCGAAAGTAGGACTTGGTTTCCTCGGTGACCGCCGCGAGCACTCGTTCGCCGGGCAGACAGTGGCGAACGAAGACGACCCGACCGTCGTCGGCTCTCGCGACGCAGCCGCCGCCAGCCGCGATCGGGCCGGCTTCGAGGTCCAGCAGCTGCCCATCGGTCACCGGGCGACCACGTCGAGGCAGTCTTGTGGATTCGGATCGGTGTGCACAGTCCCGCCAGTTGACTTCGGTTCCAGGCCGGCTTCAAGTCTCTGCTCCTACCTGGTCTCTGCTCCTACCTGGCCAAGGGCCTAGGTCCTGTCACGTATTCCGCCCGGAGATGTGTGAGCACAACCTTGCGGCCTGGCGTTCCTTCCGAAGGAAGGCGACGTGAACAAGTCGAGTGTGACGCGCTCAGGATCGGGTCCTTGGGAGTCTGGGAGCCTCGTGCGCGACGCCACTTCACTCGTCGATCACGGAGATGACCGGGGGAAATCTCCTGGTGAGCGCTGGGAAGTCCAGCTAGACGCAGGCCACGCAGCAGGTCCGGCTAGCTGAACGGCGGGGGAGTCCTCGCGGAAGGACCACGGGCGTCGCCGGCGACTTCCCAGCGTCTATCAGCATCGACAAGCCGGACCTCTCTTGGCCTGCCAAGCAGGCGTCTTCGCAGGTACAGATCGTGCGTCAATGCCAGTTGAGATACGAACGCTTGTCAACGCTTGTTGACATCCGTTCTCGAGGAACAACGCCGCGCCGGATCAACGCCACAAGCGATCGAACCTGGCAGGTCCCTCGCTCTGCGACGCTCACTGTACTGATGCAGGTCACACGATCTGCCCGGCGAGCAGCTGACAACCCGGCTGCTGGCAGCAGGCTGGGTTGAATCGACATCCTCGTCATAAGCGCCGATAATGTCCGGTCGGCAACCTTCGCCTCTTTCGTCATATTGACGTCTCGTTATGTAGTAATGTGGGAGGCGAATGGATATGGTGGAAGCGTGGGACTTAGGCGCGATTTGGCGGCTTGGCTCTAGTACGTACTCTCGTGGTCGTGTGTCTTGGGCGGGGGAGTGTTTCCGCTGTGGATTCAGGACATTTGAGCATGACAGTAAGTGCGATGCGTTCTTCGCACTTTCGCAGCACTGGACCAGAGTTCATCCGGTCGAGTTGACGATTGCAGTTCTGCCTACGGGCGGGCTGTTGCGACAGCGAGAGTTCGGGTCGGACGGACGGAGCTTTGGTGTCAGCGGTGAGGTGGCGACGGCATGAAGGCGGGTCCTCGGTTGTCGGCTCGGGAGCTCGAGCTCCTGGGACTACACGAAGTGCGCTACCCGGCGCAGGGGGGTCGCTCGGATGCGAGTGTCGGCGGAGCGTGCGACGCCGGCGCTTGCACGTCGAACGATGCGCCGGTGCGGATCGGGGACGCAATGCGGGAGTTCCTGGACGGGCTGCGCCCGGATTGGCAACGGAGAGCACCCTGTAGGGGCGCAGGAACGGCGCAGTACTTCACGGAGCGTGGAGAGTGGGTCGATCCGGCTTGGCGTGCCTGCGAGGGTTGTGTGGTCGCCTGGGAGTGCCTCGGCTACGGGCTTGAGCACGGTTGCGTCGGTGTCTGGGGCGGGTTCGTGCTGAACGATCAGAACCGGTAGGGGAGTGTGCGTGTGCTACTAACAGCACACGCCAGCCGAAGAGTTCGGCAAAGCCCAGGTCAGAGCACACGGAAAGGGTAGGGTCGGCCGCATGTGCTACTAACAGCACATGCGGCGGTAAGAGTTTTCCTTTTCGCAGGTCAGCGGGGCTTTAAGATCGACAGTATGATGACAACGTGAACAGGGCGAAAGTAGGAAAAGCCGAGGTAGATGTGATGACACAGCTGCGTCGGTGCATGACCAGGGGCAACGCTGTGGGTGCGGCTGATGCGGTGTGGGTTTTGCGTGCTCGTGGGTGGACCTGGGCGGAAATCGGGGAAGTTCTTGGCATATCTCGTCAGGCAGCGCATCGGCGTTGGGCGGATCGTGCTGGCAAGGAGCCGAGGCCACTTCGGCGCAGGCAGCCGAAATCCTGGTGGGACGGGTGGTCGTCCGCTAGGTCGTTGAGGGAGCCGAAGGCGACTGAACCCAGCAGGTCCCTCGCTCCGGTGCGGAAGTTGCAAGCGCACGCAAAGCTTGCCGGGCAGCCGCCGTGTCCGAGTGCGTCGCCCGTAGGCCAGAAGTTGAGGACCATCCGGCCGGTTGTTCCTCGCCTGGCGGCTGCCCGGCAAGCGGGGACAACGCAAAGGCCCGGCCCGCATCCTCCGGCGCAAAGAACGCCTGGGACTACGGACGTGGCGGGGCAAAAGGAAAGGCCCGGGCCGCACCGTGGCCGCCCAAAGAGTTCCAGGACCAGGGACGTAAGCCTGGAATCGGACATAACGTGTCCGGTGTGCGGCGAGTTGGTCGACCGAGAGCATCGGGAGTTTCACGCTGTGTGTGAGCACGGCTTCTCACGGTGGGCAGATCTTGTGGAGTACGACCCGGACGAGTAGACCGACCTGGACGAACAGGGCGAGGTTTGGTGCAACCGCCGATAATGTCCGTTATGTCGCGTTGACGTAGGTCGCGTTGACGTAAGTGCGACACGTGTTCCATCCGCCGCGAGAAGGCCTCCTCGTCGGCTCGGCGACACTTGGATTGCAACGAGAATCGCTTCGAACAGTCCTCAGTTCGATGCAGAGCGCGCGACGTCGCCGTAAACCCGCCAGACCATATTCAAGATCCCACTGTGCAAGTAGGCCTTCATCTGGAGCAGGCTCGCCTCGGGCTTGCCCATTAACACGAGGATCGGCTTGCCGCCGGGGACCGCCCATTCGGCCAGCGCAACCCAGCCGTTGAGAATCGCTCCGTCGACCGGTGGCTCGGACTGCAGCACGGCGTCTACTTCGCCGTCTGCCGAGGAGGTTCCATAGGGCGGCACTTCGGCTCCCTCCCTTGGCTCATTTCAATTCGCGTACGTAACGTTACGCTTGGGCCGTCAAGCAAGTCCGACGGATCTGCCCGGAGTGCCGACGCTCGGCTCTAGTTGATCTGCGCGCGACCTACTGCTCCCCCGCCTGCAGGCAAGCTGCCTACCGTCGCAGACTGCGACAGGGAGAACCGCGGGCCATGTCCGTTGCGTACGGTTTGCTGATGCCTAGTCTCAGTCAGGTTGCCGCAGCGCTTTGACGCTCTTGGCGGCGAGATACGGCTCAACTTGCACCGGAAAAGGTTCAAGGGCGCTGCGCTGTTGTGGTTCCGGTCTACGTGCAGCGTGTGGAGGCCACGACGTCGCGACCAATGCGGCCAGCGCGGACACGATCACCCACCATACCCACTCGGCATGCAGATCGGCGTTGCTTGCTGAGTCTGCCAGGATCGCGAACGTCAGTATGGCAGCGGCCCGCAATCGGCTTGCCCTGCTGAGTCCGATGAGGGCGACTGCGATGGTCGGCCAGACGTAGTAGGGAGCGATGACGCTAACAAAGCCGCACCACAGCAACAAGGTGAGCGACACGACCGCGCAGAGTATGCCGAACTCCTGCGCGGCTCGGCGGAGCAAGAAGCTGAGAATGAGAGAGCAGAGGATCGCCAATAGGCGAAAGGGTCCATCTGCCACCACCGCCACGGTGCTCACGCCGATCTGAAACTGGTGGCCGAGTGATTGGGCGAAGGGAAGCCACGGCGTCGGCCGATTGAGCGAGGGATAGGTACCTTGGTTGATGAAGGCGTGCACTGTCACCGACCAGTCCATCGCCAGCGGCAGCACGAGCAATACCGCTGTCGGTGCTATCGCACGCGCCAGCAAGTTCGGCAATCTCCTCCATCCGGCGAGCAGGAGTAGCGGAGGCAGGGCAAGAAGCACGACAGGCTGGAACGCAACGGCCACTCCGATGAGCCATCCGGACCTAGACCATCGCTCCTCCGAGGCCGCGAGGTACGCATAGAGCAGGCAGGCCACGGCCACCGCGGCCTCCGGATGGCCCCACAGGACGACGTTGTAGAGCGCGTACACCTCGACTGCGCAAATCAGTCGTCGCCGAGGGGCAGAGGCTCCGAGGCGTACGGCTACGGCGTCGACGGCAAAGAGCACAGGGGTACTGAGAAGCACTTGGTAGGGCCCGACCACGAGCCAGGCCGTTGGATGCCACATTGGGAAGAAGTACGGGGTGGACATGCCAGCGGCGTGGGTGATCCACCACACGGGCGCGAGAGCGACGACGATCCCGGGTGTGCCGAAAAAAGCCGCCCGCCCGTAGATCGTCGGATAAGACCCGATATCGGCAAGGTGGGCAAGAAAAAACAAGTTCCAGATGTCCATGTCATATGACCACCCGTGCAAGTGGTGTATCTGGGGCAAGATCCAAAGACTCGCCCCCATGAACACGCCTAGCAGCACAACTGCTCCCGTGAGCGGAATCGCATGGCGGCTTACTTGACGCGACACCGCTGCCAGGCTTCGCACAAGGAAAGACTACTTCCAGATCACGGAATGGCTGGGGGTGAGGGGACCGTGAAAGAGCAAAGTGCGGCGTAGGCGTTGTTCAAGACGTCGTGCTCTGACCGTAATGTCGGGGAGGCGACGACTGGTAGCACCAGTAACGCCACCCGTAGCAGGTACCGTCACGTCATGATTACTCGATCGTCGCGGGTTCGGCGTATCAGTCCCGAGTAACGCAACTTGCTCACGAGCGAGAGGCGGATGTGATGATCAGCACACCGAGTCCGAGCATGACAACACCGCCGATCGTGCGGAGAGCCACGAGTCGACTGGAGGACCCCGCGAGCCACTCTCGCGCTGTCCCGGCAATCATTCCCCATGTGCCGTCCGACAGCACAGCGAGGATGGTGAAGATGACTCCAAGTACAAGCAGTTGTATGGTCACGTTCCCCGACGTGCGGTCAACGAAGTGAGGGAACACAGCGACGAAGAAGATAAGCGCCTTGGGGTTGAACCCGCCTACTACAAATCCCTGTCGGATGACTCGGGACACAGGAGGTCTGGTCGATTCGGGATTCGTCATCGACGACGCATAGGCGTGGCGGTGTCGCAACGCGTCAGCACCTAGCCAGAGCAGATAGAGACCACCCGCCACCTCAACGACGGTTGTGAAGAGCTTCGAGTGCGCCAGCAACGGGCCGAGTCCGATGGCCACTAGTGCAGAAAGCATCAATATTCCAAGGCCGTTGCCGATCACGGTGAGAACGGCGACTGTCCTCCCCCAGGCGATGCCCCTCGCCAAAGTGAACAGCACGCTGGGTCCTGGAACGATGATGATCGCGAGCGACGCGAGGCTGAAGCCGATTAGGTGCGAGGTGGGAATCGTCAAGGACTTTGCCTGTCTTGGTGCAGCAGCAAGAAGGCTCTTCTCGTGGAGGTCTGCCAACGATATCCCCGAAGTGCTGCCCGTCGGGGACGCTGGGCACACGGTTGGTGCGCTCGTCTTGTCACGCCACCGGCAAACTGCATCGTCGGGAGCGGTCGGAGTCCGGCGACGCACCTGAGGCCGGTCGAGGCAGGACCGCGGTCTCAGTCGCCCGTATAAGGCGATCACTCCCCCGGTTACCTACCACCGCTCGAATCCGTCTCACTGGCGTGAAGTGCCGTCGACTCGAGCTGCACCTGGGAAGCCGGGCAAACTGACTGCCTCGATTGACCGTAACCGAGTCGTGGGGACGGTTCCCGCTTGCGGGGACCACCAAGGCGCGGAAGTGTGCTCCGGCTGCCTCGTCACCAGTCGCCGTCGGTTGACGCAGGTGCATCGACCGCGAGCACTTGCGCTGAATGTGCTGCATCGACAGCGGCTGGTCCGCTGCGGTGTGTGCGTGTTTGTGGCCACGACGCGACCAACAGCGCCCCCAACGCGCACAAGATCACCCACCACACCCACTCTGCGTGAAGATCCGCGTTGCTAGCAAAGTCGGCGACGAGGGCGAAAACGACCGCGGCAGCAGTCCTGAGTCGCCCTGCTGTGCTCACACCGATCAGGGCGACTGCGATAGTTGGCCAGACGTAATACGGAGCGATCACCGTCTCGAAAACGCACCACAGCGACAAGGCAAGCGCCACGACAGCGACGAGCATGCCGAGCTCCCGCGCGGCTCGGCGGAAGAAGAAGCCGAGGACCACGGAAGACAGGATGGCCAGCAGTCGAAAGGGCCCATCCCCTGTCGCGATTGCGGCAGTCACGCCAAGGTAGCCGCTGTGGCCGAGCGACGGAGCGAGACGAAGCCAGGGTGTCGGCCGGTTCAACGAGGGATATGTCGCTTGGCTGACAAGGGCGTGCACAGTTACTTGCCAGTTCATCGTCAACGGCAGGACCAGCAGTAACGCAGTCGGGAATGCAATACGTACCAGCAATCCCGACCATCTCCTCCCTCTCACAGCAAACAGAAGCGGGGGCAGCGCAAGAAGGGCTACGGGCTGGAACGCGACGGCCGCTCCAATGAGCCATCCGAACCTCGACCAGCGGTTCTGCATGGCCGCAAGACATGCGTAAAGCAGACAAGCCACCGCGACAGCGTCCTCGGGATGGCCCCACAGGACGACGTTGTAGAGCGCGAACACCTCGGCCGCGCAGATCAGTAGCCGTCGAGCGGTGGAGGCTCCGAGACATATGGCTACCGCGTCAACAGCAAAGAGAGCAGGAGCACTGAGCAGCACTTCGTAAGGCCCAAGGACGAGCCATGCGGTCGGGTGCCGCAGTGGGAAGATAAACGAGATCGACATGCCGGCGGCGTGGGTGATCCACCACACGGGAGCAAGAGCAGCGACGATCCCTGGTGTGGTGCCAAGCGTCGTTTGCCCATAAATCGCGGTATAAGCCCCGGTATCTGCGAGGTGGGCTAACTGCAGGTAGCTCCAGATGTCATTGTCGTAGGACCACCGGCTCATATGATGCAGCTCGGGCAATAACCAAAGGCTCATCGTCATGAAAATGCCAAGGAGAACAGCAGTTCCCGTGGCGGGAATCGCATGGCGGCGGACAGCCCGAGATACCGAGGTTAACCATTGCACTCGAACAAGAAAGGCTAACACGACGGCGCGACTTGGCGACCACGGGCGTCGGCATGGCGCCAGGTTCCTACCGTCCCGAGGCAGGTTCCAGTTCCCAGGTCAGGGTACCGCCGATACCCGATCGCCGGCAGCTGGCTCCGGTCGAGGTGCCGCGTGAGGTCACGGCAGGCGAGGACCTGTGAGCCCTATTTGAGGCGACAACCCGTCTCAATGAGGGCAGGCCACTCAGCAGACGCTAAGCATTCACGGCAAATCGGTCGATAGTACTCATCGTCGTCCAAACAGGAATTGTGATGGTCAAGATGGAGCTGGATTCACAGTGGTCGCAGGAGAGCGAACCGCTGCGCGAACTCGAGCGCATCTGCATGGACAACCTGCTCCACAGCACCGAGGAGTGCGTGTACTTCAAGGACCTGCGCAGCCGGTTCCTTCTGGTCAGCGCAGGTTTTCTCGCCAGGGTCACTCCCGAAGGTAACGCGGAAGAAGTAATCGGGAAGACTGACTTCGACCTCTTCAGCGAGGAACACGCCGCTTCTGCTTTCGCGGACGAGCAGCAGATCATCCGCACCGGCGAGCCGGTCGTGGGGAAGGTGGAAAGGGAGACCTTCCACGACCGCCCTCACAACTGGGTCTCGTCCACGAAGATGCCGCTTAGAGATGAGCACGGCCGGATCATCGGGACATTCGGCATTTCCCGAGATATCACGGCGCAAGTCACGGCGGAGAACGCCCTGGCCTACCAGGCCCTGCACGACCCGGTAACAGGTCTCGCGAACCGGGTCGCCCTGATGGATCGGCTGTCCCAGGCTCTTGCCGGCCTGGAACGCCAGCCGGGCCGGCTTGCGGTCCTGTACGTCGACTTGGACCACTTCAAAGAGATCAACGACTCGTTCGGTCACGACGCCGGCGACCAAGTGCTCGCCGAGGTCGGTCGCAGGCTCTCGCAACTCTCCCGGAATGCCGACACCGTTGCCCGCCTCGGCGGTGACGAATTCGTCGTGCTGTGCGGGGCTCTGCGCGATGACGATGACGTCGGTCTCGTCGCCGATCGCATCGTCCGGGGGATCCGCGTTCCCTACGTGGAGGACGGGCGTGACCTCTCCATCACCTGCAGTGTCGGCATTGCGGTCACCCGCGATCCCCTCACCGAGCCCGAGCAGATGATTCGCGACGCCGACGGAGTGATGTACGAGGCCAAGGAGACGGGTCGGAACTGCTATCGCGTCTTCGACCCCGCCCATCGCGTCCCCACCAGGGCGAGCTTCCTCGAGACCGGGCTGCGCCGCGCCATCGAGGGCGGGGAGCTGTTCCTTCTGTACCAGCCACTCTTCTCCCTGAACGACCAGTCCTTGATCGGTGTCGAGGCGCTGGTGCGCTGGCGCCATCCCGAAGGCGGTGTCGTGCTGCCCGACGATTTCATCCCCTTCGCCGAACAACACGGTCTGATAGCCAGGATCGACTCGTTCGTCTTGAACGAGGCCTGCCGCCAGCTCGCCGAGTGGACGACCCGTGACGGCTGGCCCAGCACTTTCACCATGGCCGTCAACGTCTCAGGCGTCGAGCTGTCGGACCCCGAGTTCGCCGGTTGTGTCGCCAAGGTGATCCGCCACCACAACATCAATCCGGCGCTGCTCTGCCTGGAGTTGACCGAGACTGCGTTCGTCGGCGAGTGGGGCGACGTCCAAGAGACGCTGTCGGCCCTGTCAAAGCTCGGCGTGCGCCTCGCCCTGGACGACTTCGGAACCGGCTATTCATCGCTTGCACACCTGCAGAGACTGAAAGTTGACGTCTTGAAGATCGACCGGAGCTTCGTGGCCCAGATCGGCCGGAGCCCCCGCGACCGCGAAATCGTCGCTGCAGTGATGGCGATGTCCCACGCGCTCGGCATAACCGTCGTCGGCGAGGGCATCGAGACGAGCCAGCAGCTCGACACCCTCGCCGAGCTGGACTGCGACCAAGGTCAAGGCTTCCTCCTCGCTCGCCCACTGTCGGCCGAAGCAGTCGCCGCGCTCGTGGGCTGAGTGTTGCTCGGTTAAGGACAGACCGAGGCGCGTTAGAGGCTGGAGCCGCATCGTAAGCCAGCACTTTCCGCGCCGGGCGCGAGTGGCTCGGCGCGCCGCAACGCGCGAACTCGCGTTCTGTAGCCGTTTCGACTTGATTGCGGCCTACGCCGCTCTTGTCAGTACCCGTCCGGGTCGCGTGGGCTACCTACGGCCGGGGCGGCCGATCCGAAGAACCGGGAGAAGCCGCGCGCGTCTCGCGAGTGCCCCTAGCTCCCACTCAAGCCAACACCGCTGAGACCCAGCTGCGTCTCGGTTGCGAGCGTGTTGTCGGCGACCACGACGTTGCTTGATCGAGCGCCAGTACCCGATGGCTCGAAGGCGACCGTGAACGTACAGCTCTGACCCAGGCTCACCACGAGCGGAAACCCGTTCGTAACCTGGTTGAGGCAGGTACCGGGCGCGGCCAAGAAATCGGTGCTCTCACTTCCTGTGATGCCGATCGAACTGATGTAGAGAGGTACCGAACCGACGTTCGTGACCGTCACGGACTGGGCGGGACTTTTCGTGAGCACGCTCACACTTGGGAAATCCAGGACGTTCTTGGTGATATTCGCATTCGAGACCGTCGCGGTCGCCCAGACACCGGTTCCTGCCAGCTTGAGCACCGCAGTCGTGCCGGCAGTGCCCCAGCTTGAATCCACGATGTTGACGACGCCGGTCCGGGAGCCGGCACCGGTTGGCTGGAACTGAACTGCCAAAGAACACTTGGCGTGCCCGGTGATATAGGTGCAGTTGTTCCTATTGATGATGAAGTCGGACGGGTCACCAGCGGTGCCGATCGAGACGCCGCTTACGACTTGAGTAAGGGAGCTGTTGTTCGTCACTGTCACGACGAGCGGAGTGTCTGCGACGAAGACCCCTTCCCGTCCGAAGACAACGGTGGTCGGATTACCAGGTGCCGGGGCCGTGAACGAGAGCGGTGGTGGTGCGGCGCCTTCTGTCACGGCGACGTTCGTCGCCTGGGCACTGCCGGCCGAGTTCTTCACGGTCATCCCGAAGGTGTAGTCGATCGGGTTCTCACCTTTGTTCGCTCGCAACGTGACCGATTCCGTCGCGCGATCGGATGTGCACGAGAAGGACTTCGGGAAGCCATTCAAACCTGGCGACACCGTGATTTCGCAAGACTTCGCGAACTTGAGCGTTGCCTGGAGCACGATCTTGCCACCGGTATTGGGAAGTTTGGTTCTCGTCGCGGTGAACGACAAGACCACCGGCACTGCAGTCACGCCGACCGCGACCTGCGGTAAGCCGACAACAGCAATCGTCGCCACGAGAATCGGGGCGGTGACAACCACCGCCAACTTCGACCGGACCCTGGAACGGAACATGGGCTCCCTCGCTTCAATCTATCCCCGGTTGTCTCCCCAGGCACCAACTCCGAAATTGTAACGCATCAGCACCAAGTGACTGGATCATTGTCCCTCTCGGCATGCGACGCGGCGCGGCGGCACGACCATGACTACCGATTCGAGACTCGAAGAGATCGCTTCGCGGAGACGGGAGAACGGCATCCTGTGGAGCGCACATGAACCGGCACGAACAGATTGGTCAACAGATAGACGCGCACGATGACGATCGTTCCATGGCGGAAGGTGTCTTCGTTCGCTGCTATGAGACTCGTGCCCGATCACTGCGTGGCGAGCGAGTCAAAGGCCGCAAGCGCGGCGCCTCTCGCACCTGCCATGTCCAGGTCGGCGATGAGAGCGAACGTCGCCACCTCGAGTTGTTCTTCGCGCAAGTGAGTGTGCTCGCGAACGCGGGTGAGGAACCACACGCGGAACCTAGGTGAAGCCTCGACGACGCCGCCGCCGACGAAGTAGGCGCTTGGATCGATGAAGTTGCTCGCAATCGTAAAGAGCCGCCCGATCGCCATCGCCTGCTGGTTGAAGATCTCGAGTGCCAGCTGGTCTTCGGAGTCCGCGTAGCTCCGGACCAGCTTCGCGGCCTCGCTGATCGACTCCTTTCTCGCGAGCTCGTGGTCCGGAAAGCGCGTCAGCCAGTACGGCAGGAGGTTCCTCTCGATCCCAGTTAGCGACGCGACGCTCTCGACATCGCCTACGAAGCCGCAGTTGCATTGGGGAATTGGCTGCCCGTCGGCCAGGAGTCCTTGCATAGGTATGTGCACATGGCCGAGCTCGCCTGCCATTCCCGCAGCTCCGCGGACGACGCGCCCGGCTTCTATCACTCCTCCGCCCAGACCTGTGCCGACGATGGCCGAGACCGAGGAGTTCAGCGCCGCCTCGTGGCCGAAGTGCGCGTGATGAGCGTAGAGGGCTGCGGCGTTGCCGTCGTTGTTGTAGATGACCGGGACGCCCAGACGACGCTCGAGCCCGGAGCGAATGTCGAACCCGCGCCAGGGTGCGTCGGCGAAGTTCGTCGCCCCCTTCGAGGAGATCACGCCGTCAGGACTGGCGGGCCCTGGCGTCCCGAGGCCGACGGCCCGCACCGACCCCCGCGTCACCCCCGTGAGGCCGAGCACCTGGTCGAGGGACCCGACCAGGGCTTCAATCGCCACATTCGGCCCCTCCCTGACGCGGCTGGGGCTTTCGACCAACCGGTCCACCAGGAAACGCCTTGAGTCGTCGAGCACCGTCGCGCTGTTGCAGGTGCCGCCGTTGTCAAGGCCGACGACGACCCATGAGTTGGTGTTCACGATCGGCCTTCCTTCGCCCTCACCACCGCTGACGGCGTCTCAGTCTCCTCTGCCACGAGACAGGTCGTACCGAGCACTTCCGCCTCCGGGTCAGGGCCAAGGTGCCGGTCCTATCCGAGATCGACTCCGGAGCCGCGGCCCCGTCGCGCTCCAGCAGCCCCGAAATCATGTTCCACCCGAGCCTAGCAAGGTCGTCTCGGCACCCGTGGGCCACGACGGGACATGTCAGGGCCGGCCGGACACTCATTGGGATAGACACCACCTACATGGACGCGGGGTTGGGAAGGACCACCGGGTGATTCCAGACGAGTACGTGGTACGGGCCTATGACGTGGATCTGAGCCGGCGGTCCCCAGGTCCTCAGCGCGGCGTCGAGGTCGACGTTGTCGATGAAGGGTTTGCCGTACACGAGGAACTGCCATTCCTGACCGGCGTACCAGCTCGGCGATGACAGTGTCGTCATCTGTTGCAGCGCACCGCCATTCCCGGCTGCCACCGGCCGCACGATGACTGCTCCGCTGCTCTGGACCGTCGTGATGCTGGCGGCCCAGTAGTCGCCGATCCCCCATCGAAGATCGTGGGCCTCCAGCCAGGCGACCAACATCGGCACCTCGTTTGAGGGCTCAGGACCGGACAAGGAGTAGCCGACTCCGGCCGCGAAGCTCAAAGACAGCGCCAGGCCGAAAATCGCGAGCGCCCGGACCGTCCAGCCGGCCGGGAGCTTGGGCCAGGCCCGAGCAACCAGGCGTCCGCCGAGAATGCTGGCGAACACGACTGTCACGGTGAGGTAGCGCACGCCGCTCTGGTCGGCCCGCGCGAGCATGACGAAGGGCACCGCCGAACAGAGCACCGTGATGACGAGGATGTCGTCGAGCCGCCATGCTTCCGGCCCACCTGCCGAAGACTGCTCCGGTCGCCCGCGGCGGACGCCCACGACGAGGCTTGACACCCCGGCCAAGAGGCAAGCGAGCACGCACAGCGCCCCCACGGCGTGCACCTCACGCAAGCCGAGCGGGACTCCCCCGTTGTGGGTCAGGCCGTTCGTCAGACCGAGGAGATCAGAAGCGGAGCCCGGCACGTGTCCCAGGTTCGTGAACATCTGGCCCAGGTGCACTATGGACAGAGCTGGCTCGGATCTGAACGCCCCCCGCGTGTCCGCGAGCCGACGCGCTGCCGCGGCGACGGCCACACCGACGACTGCGGCGGAGACGTCCGCGACGGCACTCTGCCACCTTCGCTGGCGCAGTGCCGTCACGAGACCGGCAAGCACCAGGGGCACCACTGCGTACGCGACAAGCAGCAGGTCGCCGAGCATCCCGACCGCGATCAGAAGCACCGCCAGAAGCCATCCCGGGCCGAAGCGTCCCCGCCTGAGCGCCGCGAACGCCAAAAGCGCGTAGAGCACTGTGCTGATGTGGAATCCCCTGCCGACCAAGAAGAGGGTCATGGCTGGGGTCGCAAAGGCAAGCAGGACAACGGCGACGGCGCCTCCGGCAAGTGCCTGCGCGCCACGGCAACCCTCCCGGGCGATGAGAGCTCCGACGGTGATCACGAGAGCCGCCATGACCGCAGGTCCCGCGTAGAGAAGCCCCGGACGCAGACCACCCAGGCGAACAGCCACGGCGTAGAAGGGCGCGTCGCTCGTCCAGTACGAGGCGAAAGTCAGGTTCCAGCCATGAAGCAGCAGATGCCCGGCGGCCATGGCCTGTCCCTCGAGGATTATCGTCGCTCTGTCGGAGGTCCCGGCTTGATCATGCACCGACCTCGCGTATAGGAGGAGCACCAAACCACTGAATGCGGCGACCGCGGCCACCGAGCTCACAGCCAGCCGTACGGGCTTCCACCTCAACCATGCAGGCCGGAGCCTTGAAGCCGGGCTGTCCGCGTCGCCAGCGCTCACAGAGGCTGACCACGCCGCAAGGCGCGACACCTCGAGCGAAGCCTCCCGCTGTTCACGTCGCGGGACTCTAGCCCCAACTCGCCAGCCAACTCCGGCAGAGTTGCCCTTGTCGCGCCCGTTCTGGCCCTCTCGGGCCCCGATCGTTCTACGCTTGAGTTGTGCCAGGCCCCGAGCTGGAGAGCAACGATCCAAAGGAGGACTCGGCCGACTTCTCCACTTTCGTCGCGCTACAGCCGGTGATGGACCTCCAGGACCACACCGTGTTCGGCTACGAGGCCCTCCCTCGCGCGTCGCTGCGACACGACACGAGGAAGTTCGTGCGCGACGCCCTCTCGTCGATCCAGCACACGAGCCCAGCGCTGCTGTTCGTGCCGCTGACGGCAGATGATCTCCGAGACGAGGCCCTTGACCCTGCCGGCAGAGCCGACGACGTCGGGGCCGTACCGGGAGAGGTCGCGTGGGTCATTTCCGAGGCGACGGCGCTCGAGCTGGTCGAGCTGGTCGAACGCTCGGTCGCCCAGTTGCGCGATCGGGGATTCCTCGTCGCCCTCGCTGACGTCGCGCCTGGCGTGCTCAGTCGTGGGGCCGTGGCCGACCTCATGCCGAGCTTTGTGATCTTGGATCCGACGTACACCGACTACGTGTCGACGGGCGTCCGCGCGCGCGCAGAACTCGCCGGCCTTCTCGCTTATTGCGCCCGGCTCAATGCGCACGTCATCATCCGCGGCATCGTCGATGACGCCGTTGCCCAGCGCTTGATAGGGCTCGGAGTGCGATTGGGGATCGGCCCGCATCTCGGATCGCCTGCTGTGCTCGATGCCGCGGCGGCCGAGCCTGGCGACGAGGTCGTGTCGCCGATCTGGTTCCGTCGGCAAGGAGTCCGGGTCCTCACCGCTCCGGGCAAGACGCTGGACGCCCCGGCTCTCGTCGCCAAGCTTCCGGCCGCCGGACACTTGCCGGTCAATGCCCAGGGCTTCGCATGGTCTCTCGGTGAGGCCGCCCGCCAGATGCAGGCCGAGCACGATCCTGCCAGGATCATTCAGGTCACAGCCGAGCGCTTGCCGCTGACGGTGCGTGCCGACCGGTTCGCGATTTTCGAAGCCGACTGGGACCGGTACCGACTCCGGGCACGCGTCCTCGCGGGCGGGGAGCTGGAGGGGCTCAACGAAATGGACATCTCGATGGACCGGGGCATTACGGGCTGGGCGTTCCTCCGCGGCTACCCGTACAACTGCCCGGACACTCGGAGCCATTCCGAGGCCGTGTCGATCCCCGGACAAGACGAGTCGACCTTGGAGGAGTCCCTGCTCGTGGTGCCGCTCATCGCTGGTGACCACCGGCTCGGCGTCATCGACATGTGGCGCAACGGTTGTTCCCAGTTCACCGAGGAAGATCTCGAGCGTTGTGCGCTCTTCGGTTACATCACCGCTGCCGCCTGGCGCAACGCGCAGCTGTATGCCGAGCTTGAGCTGCGTGCAATGACCGACACCTTGACGGGACTGCTCAACCACCGCTGGTGGGACGAGCTGGCGGCGCGCGAGGCCGCTCTCAGCAGCCGAGCCGGAACCCAGATTGGGATCCTGCTGATCGACCTCGACCACTTCAAACGAGTTAACGACCAGTGCGGGCACATAGCCGGTGATGCCCTGCTCCGCAACGTGGGCCGCGCGATACAGGGAAGGCTTCGGACCGGCGACGCGGCCGTTCGCTACGGCGGCGAGGAGTTCCTCCTGATGCTGCACAACACCGACGAGGTCGGGGCCATGCGCGTCGCCGAAGCCGTGCGAGAGGTCCTCGCCAAGCTGCCCGCGCCAGGAAACGGCGTGCCGCGCGTGACCGCTTCGATAGGGGTGGCGTTCTTCCCGCGACACGGCGCCGTGCTCGAGGAGGTCGTCAACGTCGCAGATACAGCCATGTACCGCGCCAAGGCCGAGGGACGGGACCGCATCGTCCTTGCGCCAGGTCCCGCAATCGAGCCTCCTCCCCCGGCTAGTCGCCGTGGGACGGTTCACCAAGAGGCGACCGAGGTCGCCAGTCCTTCACCTCGGGCCTGAGCCCCCGCCGGGGCCGTCCTCGTCCTGGCGAAGAGGCCTGACTGTTGTGCCACTCCGGCCCCGCCAGCCGCGTGCCATGGCGGAGGTGTCGAACCCGACAGCAAAGCGCCCGTCGCGCGCCAGTACGATCCCGCCGCCGTGCCCGCCGCGTGAACGAACCGCCGCGAGCGCGGCCTCAAGGGCCTCTGCCAGCGTCGTTCCTTCCGTGACGCACCAGGCGACCCGGTGAGCAAAGCCGGCCACGAGGAACGACTCGCCTTCGCCGCTCGCCGAGACAGCGACGCTCCGATCGTCCGCCCAAGTTCCCGCTCCGGCGATCGGCGAGTCGCCTACCCGCCCGGGCAGCTTGCCGAGACGTCCGCCCGTGGACGTGGCAGCGGCGAGATGGCCGTCCCGGTCGACCGCCACGGCCCCCACCGTTCCGCCGCGGGAGATCGGCAAGACACCCTCGCCGCACAGCGAGGCCTGAACTCTCGGTGCCAGACCCGCGCTCTCGCAGAACCGGTCGGCTCCGGCTCCGGCAAGCAGCACCGGCCCCTCGGCGGGCCCGCCCAGCTCCATGACCGCCCGCGCGGCCCGCACAGGGTTCTCCGGCCAAGTCGCGGCGCAGATCGCCCCGAAGCTCCCGCTCGTGCCGTCCATGACCGCGGCGTCGGTCTCGACCGTGCCTTGCGATGTGGCGACAGCGCCTCTCCCGCAGTTGAAGTTGCCTGAGGCTTCCATGCACGCGACCGCCTCGATGACCGAATCGAGGGCGCGGCCACGCGTGTCGAGCACTTGCCACGCAGCCTCGAGGGCGCCGGACAGGTCCTCCTCGATCCGGGCGAGCTGAGCAGACGAGCTCTGCCGCCCGAACTCGCCGGCACCTCCGTGGACCACCACTGCGGGCATGCCCAGCGCCCCTGACTCCAAGAAGATCTCTCCGGTCATTGCGTGACGTCTCTAGCCTTCGCCTGAACCACGCGCGCCCATGCTGACATCGACGGCTTGTCCTTCGACACGCCGCGTCGTCCACCTCTCGACGACGAAGGCGAGAAAAGGCAGGAAACCCGCCGCTACCAACGCGATCACCTGGCCAAGGCCCAGGCGGAACCTGCGGGCGAGATCGGCCACCGTCACGAGGTAGACGACGTACAAGAACCCATGGACCGGGCCGACGACCTCGACGACTGCCGGCTCGCCGGCCGCGTACTGGAGCGGCACGCCGACGAGCACGAGGACAAGCAGGCCGACGCCGACGACGTATGCCATGAACCGGTAGCGGACGAGGGTGGATTTCTTGGCCGGGTCCACGAACCTCTCAACGTAGCTTCTGTTCGTCAGTTGCGTTCAGCCCGGCAAGGTAGCGGTTGTAGGCGGCGAGCTCTTCGTCTTCGTCCTCCTCGTCGCGATCTGGACCGTTGGCCGGGGGCCGGCCCTCAGCTGAGCCCGGCGACGACTGGGAAAGCTTCGTCGGCTGCTCGTGAACGATCCTCCACCACATGTAAACGCCGTAGACGGCGAAGAACGGCCACTCGACGGTGTACGCCCAGCTCAGTGTGTTGCCCGACAGCGCGCGGTGTAACTGCCACCATCCGAGAGCCAGGCAGCCAGGGACCACGACAAGCGCGGTCAGATGGAGGAGGACCGCCCGACGCGAGAACCACGCGGGACCCACGGGATGAGGTTAGTCCTACCCAGGTTTCCTTCTCCCGGTGGCCCGGCGCCACTCGGGCACGACCTCGGGTGGCGCCCTAGTCCGGGCGGCGCTGGTCGAAGGTCACCACCAGCTTGCGGGCAGCCCTCACATCATCGACGCGCCCGACCGGAGTCGTCCGTGGGGCAGCCTTCGCGTCATCGGCATTCCCGGCCTCACGCGATTCGCGCGCGACCTGAAGGAACGCATCGGCCAGCGCCGCAAGTGTCTGGGGGCTCTCGGTCTCGGTCGGCTCGACCATGAGAGCCTCCTCGACGATGAGCGGGAAGTACACCGTCGGGGGATGGAAGCCGAGCTCCATCAGGCGCTTTGCCACGTCGAGGGCGCTGAGTCCCACCTCGTGATGGAGTGTCTTCGCCGATACGACACACTCGTGCATCACCGGCCTGTCGTAGGCGATGTCGTACGTACCGCGAAGACGTTCCTTGAACCAGTTCGCATTCAGCACTGCGATCTCGGACACCCGCTTCAAGCCGTCGCCCCCGTTCAGGCGCAGGTACATCCATGCGCGGAGCAACACGACTGCGTTGCCGTGCCAGGAGTGCACTCGCCCGATCGAACGTTCGGGCATGGTGAGCTCGTAGCCAGCTTTGCCACGCGTGGGCCTCGGGCCGGGGAGGAAGGGAGCCAGCTTGGCACAGACGGCGACAGGACCCGCCCCCGGCCCTCCCCCACCGTGCGGGGTGGCGAAGGTCTTGTGCACGTTCAGGTGCACGATGTCGAAGCCCATGTCTCCCGGCCGCACGATGCCGAGGATCGCGTTCAGGTTGGCGCCGTCGTAGTAGAGGAGACCACCGACGTCGTGCACCGCCTCGGCGATCTCGACGATGTCCTCCTCGAACAAGCCAAGGGTACTGGGGTTCGTGAGCATGATCCCGGCGACGTCGTCGTCCAGCAACGCGCGCGGAGCGCGTCAAGGTCGACCCCGCCCCGCGCGTTCGTCCCGACGGTGGCGACCTCGAAACCGCTGAGCGTCACCGAAGCCGGGTTCGTGCCGTGAGCCGAGTCCGGGATGATTACACGGCGCCGGCGCTCGGACTCGCCGTTGGCGTCGTGATAGGCGCGCATCACCAACAGGCCCGTCAGCTCGCCGGCCGCTCCGGCTGCCGGCTGCAATGTGGCAGCTTCCATCCCGGTGATCGCGGACAGGACCTCCTCGAGCTCTACGAGGAGCTCGAGCCATCCTTGGGTGCACATGGCCGGAGCCGCTGGGTGGACCTGGGTGAAGCCCGGAAGAGACGCACCGGCGTCCGCGGCCTTCGGGTTGTACTTCATCGTGCACGAGCCGAGTGGGTACGCCCCGAGATCGACGGAGTACTGGCGGTGAGTGAGACGGGTGAAGTGCGAAACGAGGTCTCGCTCGGAGACCTCCGGTAGCGCCACCGACTGGGTCTGCCGAAAACCTTCGGGGACGAGCTCTTCGGCCGCCCAGGCCGGCAGGTCCGTCGTCCGGAACGAGGCGGCGTGGCGTCCCGGCGCGGAGAACTCGAAGATGGTCGGCTCACAGTCGTGAGCCAGAAGCGGCGCCCCCAGAGCCCGCCCTGCTGGCAACGGCGCGCTCATCGGACGGCTTTCTCGAATGCGGCCGCGAAGCCGTCGATCTCCGCACGTGTACGCCTCTCGGTGGCAGCCACGAGCAATCCTCCGTCATAAGCGGTGCCCTCGAAGCCTGCCCGGATGGGCACGCCGGCGAGGTAACCGTCCTCCACCAAGCGCTCAACGAGCTTCTCGGGCGCGACCGGGGCCCGGACGGCGAACTCACGCAACACCGGGCCAGTCGTCATCAGTTGCACCCCGTCGATCGAGCAAAGAGCCTCGCGGGTGTAACGCGTCGCTCTCGCACATCGGAGAGCCACCTCGCGGAGACCTTTCGGGCCCAACCAGGAAAGGTGGACCGCCGCAGTCACGGCCATCAAGGTTTGATTCGTGCAGACGTTCGAGGACGCCCGTTCGCGACGGATGTCCTGCTCGCGCGCCCGCAACGTCATGACGTACGCGTGACGCCCCTCTCTGTCGAGGGTTTCTCCGACGATCCGTCCAGGAATTCGCCTCACGTCTGCCAGACGGCAAGCGAACAAACCGAGATACGGTCCGCCAAAGCCCATCGCCGTCCCGAATGGCTGTCCCTCGCCCACTGCTACATCGGCACCGAGCGCGCCCGGAGGCTCGAGCAGACCCGCCGAAATCGGATCGAAGCACACGACCAGGCGCGCGCCGAAACGGTCGGCGACGCCACGAGCGGAAGCTACGTCCTCCAAGCATCCGAGGAAGTTCGGAGCGGCGACGACGACAGCGCCGAAAGGCCCTTCGTCGACGATCGCGTCCCAGGCGGTGACGCCGTCCGACAGCGGAACCGTGTCGATCTCGTTGCCCGAGCCACGTGAGAACGTCTCCAACTGCTGGCGCCAATGGGGATGGACGCCCTGTGAACAGAGCACCCGTTTGTGACCAGTCGCCACCACGGCGAGGTTCACCGCCTCGACGAGTGACGCCGCCCCGTCATAGAGCGAAGCGTTCGCGACATCGAGGCCGCTCAGCCGGGCGATCATCGTCTGATACTCGAAGACGGCCTGCAGAACGCCCTGTGACACCTCAGGCTGATAGGGGGTGTAAGCGGTCACGAACTCCGAACGAGACGCAATGGCCTTCACGACGGCCGGGATCTCGTGGTCGTAGGAACCTGCCCCGGCAAAGCACACGAGGTCACGGCCGCACGGCCGGTTGCGGGAGGCGAGGTCGTCGAGCCGCCAGGCGACATCAGGCTCGCTCATCGCCGGCGGGAGACCGAGGCCGTCTGTCAGTCGCAGGGTCTCGGGGATCTCGGTGAACAGACCGTCGAGGTCATCGAGGCCTAGGAAGCCGAGCATCTCCGCGATCTCGGCGTCGGTGTGTGCGACAAAGGGCGCGCTCAAGATCCAGCGCTTCCAACGGTCAGCCGCTGGAACGGCGGCTTGACGACGATCGCCGGGACTGGCCCTCCCCTGAGCGCGATGTCGACATCGGCACCCGTGGCCGTCCCGGGAGGCAGGAACGCGAGCGCGATCCCCCGCTGCAGCACGGGAGAGTAGTTGCCGCTGGTGACAACACCCGAGACTTCGCCGTCGACCAGGACCTCATCCCCGCTACGAGGTGGTCTGCGTCCTTCGGCGAGCAGACCGCGCAGGCGGCGCCGAGGCCCCGCCGTGCGCTCCCGCTCCAAGGCCTCGCGACCTCGGAACGGGCCCTTGTCCCAGCTGACCACCCAGCCGAGCCCTGCCTGCAGTGGCGTGATTCCGGCACCGAGCTCGTGGCCGTGCAGAGGGAGCCCCGATTCGAGGCGAAGTGTGTCACGCGCTCCAAGACCTGCCGGCTTCACCCCGGCGCCGACGACCGCGCGCCAGAAGGCGGGGGCCATGTTGGACGGCACGGCACACTCCACACCGTCCTCACCGGTGTAGCCGGTACCGGCGACTCGACATGCCACGCCTTTGAACTCGAAATCTGCCACCGCGAAATGCCCTACCGCGGCGGCATCGGGCGAGACGGTCGCGAGTCGTTCTCGCGCTCGCGGTCCCTGCACGGCAATGACAGCCCGCTCGTGGGTCACGTCGTGACCGCCGAGCACCGAGATCACCCTCTCGGTGTTGGAGGCGTTCGGCATCACGTCAAAACGTTCCTCGGCGACCCACCAGACGATGATGTCGTCGAGCACGGAGGCGTCTGCTTCATCGAGCAGATGCTGGTACTGCGCCCGGCCCGGCCCGATCCGGTGGAGGTCGTTGGTCAGGCTCGTTTGGAGCAGCTCGAAGGAGCCTGGGCCTTCGACACGCACGGTGCCCAGGTGGCTCACGTCGAAGGCAGCCGCGTCCTTCCTGCAGGCGAGGTGCTCAGCGATGGTGCCTTCGGGATATGACAGCGGCATCTCCCAGCCGCCAAAATCCACAAGTCGGGCGCCAAGATCGACGTGCTCGGCATGCAATGCGGAGTGTCTTGGTGTCACCCCGCCAATCTAGCGGTTGCTTCTGGCAAGTACTTTCCCAGGAGGCTGAACACATCGCGACGGTAGAGAACGCGGACGCGAACTTCGGGATATAGCTGGGCCATCTGCCGCAACTTGCGGTTCTTCACGGTGACGAGCTCTTGACGAAGCGTCGTCAACTCGAGGAACAGGCCGTGCTCGCTCAAGTAGAAATCAGGGCGGAACGCGCTTGTCGGTTGTCCGTCCGAGCCCCAGGCGAGAACGAATTCAACGGGCTCGTACTCCCAGAGGACCTCGTAATAGTCGAGAAGTTCAGCAAACAGGCGCTCTGAATCATGAGCGAACCGCACCGCGGCATGCGGTAGCGGCTTTTGTACCGGGGAAGATCGCCGGTCGGAGGGCGTTTATCCTCCCTCGGCAAGCCGGGCTGGCCCGGAGGATGTGGACCCGGCCTCGACAGAGGCAGCCTTCTCCACTTCATCGGGCGCCGAGGCACCGCTTGCCACGTGGGCGCTGCCGATGCGGTGGATGGCCGCGTCGACCTCACCGACCACGCCCGCGAGCGGGACGACGTTGAAGACGCCCTGACCGCCTCGCAGCAGGTCGATGATCTCTTCGCCCGTGCGCACCAGCACCGATCCCTCGCCGACGAGGACAAGATTCGCCGTCGTGAGGTCTTCTCCGATCGAGTCGCGAAGACATTCGATCGCGCGCCTCGCCTGGCGCAGGTTGACGCCGCCGTCGAGGAGCTGCTTGATCACCTTCAGCTCGAGCAAGTCCTTGTAGGCGTAGAGCCGCTGAGATCCGCTGCCACGCGCCTGGGCGAGCGACGGGCAGCTAAGGCCAGTCCGGTCCCAGTAGTCCAGCTGGCGGTAGGTGATGCCGACAATGCTGCACACCTGCGGCCCGCGGAAACCGACCTGGTCCATCTCGTGCCCCTGTCCTTAGGTCCCGAGCTTCCGTCCCTGCCGTCCAATGGACGACAGCACGGTAGTTACACCCTCGTAAGCAAGGTTAGGGCGCGTGCGGTTCGACGTCAACGACCGGTCGAGCCATTGCAGCGGAAAAAGGCCGGACGTCTACTGCAGCTTGAGCTTCAGGGTTCGACCCAGGGCCAAGGGCGCCGGGGCGGCCGCTCAGGACGTGAAGTCCTCCGGTCGGATCCGGTCCAGGAACTCGCGGAACTCACCGACGAGTTCGTCCGGGTTGCCTTCGACGGCGACGTCGTCGTCGTCTGGTTCGATCACGAGGCCCTCGGTCTCCATGAGGTCGTCTGCCACGTACAGCGGCGAGTGCGTACGCGCCGCGAGCGCGATCGCGTCCGATGGCCTGCACGACACCACGACGTCACGCTCGCCGGCCCGAAGGTGAAGCTCGGCGAAGAAGGTCCCGTCGCGAAGCTCGGTCACGAGCACTCGCACAACCCTCGCGCCAAGGGTCTCGACGAGCTCCCGCATGAGATCGTGACTCATTGGGCGCGGGGGCTCGACTCCCTGGAGGGCAAAGGCGATCGCGGTCGCCTCCGGTCCGCCCACGAAGATCGGCAACGAGCGACGGGCGCCTTCAGTCTCTTCGAGCAGCACGACCGGGGTGCTCGACCCCAGGTCGACTCGGACAGCCCTCAGATGCACCTCGACCATGACAGCAACTTACCGCCGCCAGAGCCGTTCGAACATCGCAGACGGCTCAGCACGGAGATCGACCTCCTCGGCGACCTCCAGCCCTGGCAGGTTTCGGTAGCGCTCGTCGAAATCGAGCCCGTAGCCGACTACGTGCTCGTCTCTGATGACCTGGCCCACGTAGCGAACCTCGACGGGCAGCAGCCTCCGGCTCTGCCTGTCGAGCAAGGCACACGCTGCGGTGGAGCGGGCACCCCGCAGGGCGATCAGCCGGAGCACGTAATCGAGTGTGAGGCCGGTGTCGACGATGTCCAACACGACGATGACGTCCCGACCCGCGACCTCCAAGTCGAGATCCTTGACTACCCGCACCCGTGTACGACCGTCGCCGTAAGACGAGAGCCCGAGGAAGTCGAGCTCGCAAGGCCCGGGCAACTCCCGCACCAGGTCGGCGAGAAAGCAGATGCTCCCTTTCAGGAGCGCTACCAGCACGACCCCATCGGGGTAGTCGCGCTTGATCTCGCGTCCGAGCCGGTGGGCAATCGCGGCCAGCTCCACGGTGTCGAGGAGGGACCTGACCCCGTGTGCGGGTTGGCTCACCCGCTGGTCAGCTCGCGCAGCGCCGCTTGCGAGAAACAGCGCATCAGCGCCTCTCCAAGCTCGGCGAGCTCGGAGAGATCCTCGATCGCACGGGCTCGCGCCCCAGGGTTCCGCTGCCTTAGGAGAGGCATGACCACCTGGGCGAAGAGTCCGGCCTGCCGATCTGAAGCGTGCTTGAAGATCCGAAGATGCCGTGCCCCGATGCCATATGGCGCGAAGTCCGCTGCAAGCTTCGCGACCAGGACCGCTTCTTCGTCATAGCAGCGGACTCCCGCTACGGTGCGGCCGGCGATGAGGCCGAAGCTCTCGAGCTCCTCGATGCCCGCCACGTCGAGACGGCTGGCATTGGCAAGCTCGGCAAGCGTGAGGCTCGCTCCCGACTGCCCCGCACCGGCCAGCCCTGCCGTTGAGCGGCTGGAGGCACGTCGGGCTGGCCCGGCAGCGTCCTGGTGTCCTTCCTCAACCGGCTCGCCAGCTGAGCCATGCTCGGCCGCGGTGTCTCGCGACGCCGTATCTCCCTCGGGCGGTTGGCGCTTCGCGCGCCGGCCTCCCGAAGAGCCCGCGGTCCCGGTTGCCTTTGTGTCGGCTTCAGACGAGCGGCGTCCCGAGCGTGACGGTCGTGCCCTAGGCGCGCCGCCCTCGGTTGGTCCCCTCGGGCTTGTCTGCGACGCGTGCCCGGCCTGCGGGGCTGCTTCACGGCTCGCCAGGACCGGTGTGCTTGCCCGATTCGGCGTGCCATCACTCGAAGAGGTGACCATCGCGATCGGCGTCAACGCCGCAAGCGCCGCCTGAGCATTGTCGCGAGCGGCCTCCGCCGTCCCGGCCGCACCCACGAGAACCGCCTCCGAATTTCGCTCGGGTGGCGGCTCACCCATCTCGAAAAGGTGCGGCGCAGGCGCGTCCGCGTCGCTCATGCCGTGGTCGAGACGACCCTTGATCACCTTGAGAGGCAGGAAGTGCTCGCGCTGCTGGCGCAGGATCCAGCGAAGGCGCTCCACGTCGGGCTCATAGAACTTGCGGTAGCCCGAGGGCGTCCGTTCGGGGACGAGCAGGCCTCTACTCTCGAGGAAACGAATCTTCGAGATCGTGATATCAGGGAATTCTTCGCGGAGCAAGGCGAGCACGTCGCCAATTGCCAGATAGGAGCGCTCCCCCACTGCGACCTCAGCCTGCGCCCGTCGAGAGAAAAACGAGCTTGAACTTGCCTATCTGGACCTCGTCGCCGCCCTTCAAGGTGGCGGTCTCGATCCGCTCCCGGTTGACGTAGGTGCCGTTCAGAGATCCGACGTCCACCACGAGGTAGTGGGCCGCCTCGCGCCGGAATTCCGCATGGCGGCGTGACACCGTCACGTCATCCAGGAAGATCTCGCTGTCGGGATGCCTGCCCACTCGGGTGACCTCGCCTGTCAAGACGAAACGCGCCCCGGCGTCCGGTCCGCGTTTGACGACGAGAACACCGGTGCCTTCCGAGAGGTCGCCGGCGGGGACACTGACCTCCTCGTCGACGAGATCGCCCGAGGAATCCTCAGGCAGGAACGAGATCGTCGTATCGCTGCTCGGAGTGAAAGGCGAGCCACACGACGAGCAGAAATTCGATTCGGGCGGATTGCGATGGCCGCAGTTGTTGCAGAACACCCCAGTACGGTACCTGAGACTCACCTGGCGCGCTCGGCCGGCTGCCGCTGAACCGTGACCGCAATAGCCACTGTGAGCTTTCCGTTGCTCGCGCCGGGACTGGCGTGCCGTTCGTTCCGATTCGACCGGCGACGCCTCAGGATTCGGTCAGCGAGAGGTACCCGGCGGCATCGAGCAGCTCCTCGAGCTCGCCAGGAGCAGACGGCTCGATGACACAGAGCCAGCCCTCCCCATACGCGTCGGTGTTGATGTGCTCCGGCTGTTCGTTCAGCGATGTGTTCACCTCGACCACCGTCCCTCCGACGGGCGTGTAGACCTGTGAGACCGACTTTGTCGATTCGACCTCGCCGAGCTCCCCGCCTCGCACGACGTTGTCGCCGACAGACGGCAGTTGGACGAACACGACGTCTCCGAGGGCTTCCTGCGCGAAGTCGGTGAGGCCGACCCTGACCCTGGCGTCCTCGAGGCGCGCCCACTCGTGGTCAGCTGTGTACCTCAGGTTCTGTGGGATATCCATTTCTCACGGCTCCTTCGCGGCGGCTGCAGATTTCAAAGCTGCGGCGATCGTAGTCACTCCCCGGACCTTACGTCCCCGCCCCCGCTCCCGCGGCCCATCGAGCCGCGGTCACCCCGGCCCGTCTTGGCGCGTCAGGCTGTTCCCTCGGCAAGGATCCCTTCTATGTCGTCCGCCGCCCGCTCAGCTCGTTGCTCGGCCTCGGCCCGGGTTCTGCCTTCGGCTTGAATGCGAGTCACCGGAGTCTCCGGATCGGGCAGCACGAGGGTCCAGCCGTCGGAGTCGATCGTCTTCACCCCATCGAGCAGGACCAGGCTGGCCTGATCGGCCTGCTCGACGAGACTGCGCATCACAAGGCCCTTCTGTTCGAACGGGGTCGGTACCTCCCGCCGGACGATGTAGGTCGCGGGAAGACGGGCCACGACGCGCGACAACACCTCTTTCTCGCAGGCAAGAATAGAAAGGAGCCTCACAAGGCTGGCGACTGCATCGAAGGCCGGCAGGAACAGAGGAAAGCCGAAGCCCCCCGAGGTGTTCCCGGCGAAACGCACCCTCGGCGAATCGGCAGCTTCGAACAACTGGGTCGCCGAGAGCTTGGTCCTCAGCACCTCCGAGCCCGTAGCGGCGCATGTCGCCTCCACTTGTTGGCTCGCGTCCACAGGCACGGCGATCACACCTCGGGGCTCTGAAGCCGAGACGAGCTGGACGAGCGCGAGGAGCGCTTCGTCGTCGTCGAGCACGTGGCCGGCGTCGTCCACGAGGGTCAGCTGCTCACCGTCGGGGTCGAACATCGCTCCGAGGTTGGCACCCGAGGACCTGACGAGGTCACCGAGCCGAACCGCGTGCGCCGTCCTGTCGAATCCGATGGCCCCGGAAGTCGAGACGTTCGGGTTGATCCCGAGAGTGTCGGCTCCGAGCTTCGCGAGCACGTTCGGCATGACCAAGCTCGCCGTGCCGAACGCGTAGTCGAGGACAAGCTTGAACTTCGCCGCGCGTATCGCGTCGAGGTCAACCAGGCTGGTGAGCTCGTTGGTGTACAGCTCTAGCGTCCGCGAGGCGAAGCTGATCTCGCCGATCTCTGTTGCGAGCACCCGTCGCGACTCCTGGCGGTCGTACAGGCGCTCGATCTTGCGCTGGGCGGCCTCACCGAGGTCCATGCCGTCCTCGTTCAGGAAACGCAAGGCCACCGACTGTGGATCGCCAGGTACGAGTCGGACGGTCATCCCGCCGACCGTGGTCCCCGTACGGGTCAGGAACCTCGTCACGGGAACCGTCGCAGCCTCGAGGTCCTCGACATTGCAGCCAGCCGCGATGATCCCGACAATGGCGGCACGCTTCAGCATTCGCGCCGCACGGCTGGAATCTCGCGACACGGCAACAGTGGCGCCTTTGGGAAGGGTGGCAGCGTACGCCAAGGCGACGCGCATAGCGACCTCGGGCGAGAGGTCGACATTCGCGATCCCCACAACCCCGAGACGCCCGAAAAGCCTCCTCGAGCCTCGGGACTCCCAGATGATCGAGGAGTTCACAACAGCGCCCGCTTCGATGATCTTGTTCGGGTACACCTTCACGCCGGCACCAATGACGGCTTGACGCCCCACTCGCGATCCTGCGCCTAGCACAACTCCGTCGTCGAGATGCACGCCCTGGCGGACATCGCAGGACCTCGCGATGACACAGCCGCGGGCGTTCACAGACGAGGCGACGTAGACGTTGTCGTGGATGACGCAGCGTTCGATGACGCTGTTGTCGCCGATGCGTACGTTGGCGCCGAGCACGCAGTGTCCGTGTAGCTCGACGCCCGCTCCGATTCGACAGTTGTCACCGATGAGCGCAGGGCCGACGACGCTCGCCGAGGGATGGATCTCCGCGCCTGCGCCGAGCCACACGTTCGGGCGGAGCGAGAAGCCCGGCATGTCGATCTCGACCTTGCCGTCGAGGATGTCCGCGTGCGCCCTCAAGTAGGCCTCCAGCGTGCCGACATCCTCCCAGTAGCCGCCTGCCACGTAGCCGTACAGCGGCCGACCCGCTCTGAGCATCACGGGGAACACGTCGGAGGAAAAATCGACGGCCCGGCCGCCTGGTATCCAGTCGAAGACCTCCGGCTCGAGCACGTAGATGCCGGTGTTGATCGTGTCGCTGAAGACGTCGCCCCAGCCCGGCTTCTCGAGAAACCGCTCGATGCGCCCGTCGGCGTCGATGATGACGATGCCGAACTCGAGGGGGTTCTCCACGGCCTCCAGCGCGAGCGTTGCGACTGCACCTTGCTTGTCATGGAACTCGACGAGAGCCGTCAGGTCCACGTCTGTCACCACGTCCCCCGAGATGACGAGGAAGCGGTCGTCCAGTTCGTCGATTGCGTTGAGGACCGATCCGGCGGTCCCCAGCGGCGTCTCCTCGGTCGCATACACGAGACGGACCCCCAGCTCCGACCCGTCCCCGAAATAGGTGCGAATCGTGCTCGCGAGGAACCCGACCGTCACGACGATCTCCTCGAACCCGTGACGTCTGAGCAGGTTCACGACGTGCTCGGCCATCGGTGCGTTGGCCATCGGGAGCATCGGCTTGGGCTGGTTAGCGGTGAGGGGCCGAAGCCTCGTGCCTTCCCCGCCCGCCATGATCACGGCCTTCACGAGGTCATCGCCTCGTGTTGGGCGCGCTCCGGCCGGCGCTCGCCGAGCGCCCGGCAAGCGTGCGGGATGTACGCGGCCGCAGCGACGAAACTCAGAATCAAAGCAGGCACAACCGCCGCCCAGGTGATGTCGGTCAGCACGCGAGCCCATGTCGCCCGTTGGTCGCCGAGCAAGAACAGCGGGAAGCAGCACAGCAGTCCGAAGGTTCCCGCCTTGCCCACCCAGAGCACGTCGATCCGCTTCGCCCCCAACGCGGCGAGCACCACAACTGCCACCGAGACGAGCAGCTCACGGCCGAGCACGACCGCTGCGAGCCAGACGGGAACGGCCCCGTACACTTCGATGGAAAGCACGCCGGTCACTAGCACCACCCGGTCGGCGAGTGGGTCGAGAACCTTGCCCAGCGTGCTCACCTGGTCAAACCTTCGTGCAAGATAACCGTCGAGGAAGTCGGTAACGCCGACGAGCATCAGCACAAGAGTTGCCGCGATCCGTTCGTCGGGGCCGAACAGGAGCCAGCAGAACACGCCGAGCAGCGCGATCCGGGCCAAGGAGATCACATTCGGCAAGGTCCACACTCGGTCAAGGCCGTTCCCGTCGTTGACGGCCTCGGTCGGCACGGCCTCCACGCCGGCAAGTGTACGGGCGGCAGAGCGGTCCGAGCCCACGCCGGGACTAGGAGCGTGTGGCGTGCGCCCTCGGCCAGTGAGAAAGGCGCCACGCGACCTCAGTGCGTTCAGACCTGCCGGATGCGCATGCCCGTCACGATGTTGGGCACCAAGCAGACATAGCGGTCCGCCATGCCGTCGAGTGCCCAAGGCTCGAGTGGGAGCTCCATGGCACGGTCGATCTCCTCGTCATTGGTGACGACGTGCGCCAACCCCTGGACCATGACGCTCCAGCCCTGCTCATTGTCCAGTTCGTAATGGTCGACCTCGAAGGCCACAACGAATCCCGCCGAGGCGTCGTTCAGCTTGGTGCCCTGGGCCGACCGCCAGACGATGTCGCCGTCGAGCAGAGCGAAGTTCACGGGGAGGACGATCGGGAGCGCCCTTGCCGTGAGGGCCACGCGACCCACGTGCTCGTTCTCAAGCAGCTCAAGACAGTCCTCACGGCCCAGATCCTCGAAGACGGGTCGCCGATTGCAATCCACGCTTCAAGAGTCGGCCTGAGCAGCCCTTTCCGGTTAGAGGCGAAAGTCACCTTTCGTCCGGCCGTGCGGCGCCGCTCTCAACAGGTGGCCAGCCTCACGGCCCGACGGGGACACACCATTCGACCAGCGTCCCCGAGGGGCTGCGAGCCGTGATCGAGACCGAGCCGGAGAGCACACGAGCCCGCTCGGCTATGTTCCGCAACCCGTTGCCGGCAGTTCGCCCCCTGGGAGGGCCCACACCGTTGTCCGCAACCGAGACGAGGAGCATGTTGTCCTCTGCAGCGATGACGACTTCAACAGACGACGCCTCGGCGTGCCGGGCGACGTTTGAGAGCACCTCGGTGAGGACGGCGATGACGTGGGGTTCCAGCTGCTCGCTCGTAACCGAGTCTACGGGCCCCTGGAACCCGACACGGGGCATGAAACCGAGATGTTCTGCGGCGGCCGTGACCACAGCGGTGACTGCCGAACGAAGGCCGCCGTCGGCCGTCGCTGGTCGCTCCAGCAGGAAGATCGTCTCGCGGATCTCGCGAATGACCTCGTCCAGACCGTCGACCACGCGGTCGATCCGCCCGGCCACCGAACCGCTGGTCAGTCGCTCAATGCTTTGCAGCCCCATGCCGAGCGCGAACAGCTGTTGGATGACCGTGTCGTGAAGGTCGCGCCCGATTCTCTCGCGTTCGGCTGTGGCCTGGAGGCGCTCGAGCTCGACTCGGGCCTCTCCCAATGTGAGCGCGACCATGGCGGCGTTGGCGAAGACCTCGACGAGCGCGGTGTCGTTTGCGCTGAAACTTGGAGCTCCGCGGGGCCGAGCGACGACGAGTGCGCCCAGTATCCGGTCCTCGACGCCCAGCGGGCAAAATAGGGCAGGCCCGAGACCGAGCGCTTTCATCTCCGCCGGAACGGTCATCTCGGTCGACAGGTCACCGACGAGGATCGGCTCCGCCTCGGTCATGGCCCGTCTCGCGAGACTCCCGTCCGAGCGAATCTCGAGACCGATGATCGACGCGGCCCCTTGTCCGTCACTCGCACTGACGACGAGGTCCTCCTTGCCGGACGGCACGACAACCCAGCCCAAAGCTGCGTCCACGAGGCCACGTGCGCGGCATGCGACCAGCTCCAGGGTGGCCGCGGTCGGCTCGCCGGCAAGCAGGCGCTGGGTGATCTCGTTGACCCCTTGCAGCCTCGCCTCCTGGCGGCGCCGGTCCGTGGCATCGCGCACGAAGGCCCCGACGAACTGTTCACCACCCGTTGAGAAACGAGCGAGGCTGACGTCGATCGGGAACACGCTCCCGTCACGCCGTCGGCCCGTGAGCTCGAGGCCGAGTCCCATCGGACGCGCGTGCCCAGTCTCTGCGAACTTCCTCCGGTGGCGCTCGTGCATGGCCCGAGCCTCCTCCGGCACCAGTGTTTCGATGCTGAGACCAACCACTTCGTCAGGATCGAAGCCGAATAGTGTCCTGATTGCCTCGCTGGCAAGCACGATGAGCCCGTCTGCATCGACCGCGATGACAGCGTCCGGCGATGACTGCAAGAGTGTTGCCAACACATCAGCCGTGTCGGCCACGCGTGATTGCATCGGTACGACACGACTGTGCTCTCTCACCGGGGTGCGAGCCTAGTCAGGTTGTCGCATGAGGCGCATCGGCCGAGAGGGTACCGGTTCGCCAGGTTCGCGTCGAGCAGCCGATGTCAAGCGCGTCACCTCCTCCTGTTCCGCGATACTTGAGCGCAGGTCGGCTCGTCTTCGGCAGGCAAGTGGCGGGCCGCCGCGCGGCTCGGTGGGGCCGTGTCACGACCGCTCCGGAGGAGTTGAGCTTGAGGCAGACAGTTCAAGCGCGAGCGACGATCGCCGCGTCGGCCGGCACCATCTTCGAATGTTTGGCCGACTACAGGTGCGCCGAGGTGTTCATCGAAGGTCTCGAACAGCTCACCCCCGTGGGGCTCCAGACCTCGGGCGAAGAACGCGCGGTTCGAGGCGGTCCTCAAGGTGGGCGTCCGCACGCTGCGGACCACCATCGTGATCACCTCGCTGGAACCGCGTCGCAGCATCACTTGGTCGTCGGCAGGAGACGACGGCCAGAGCCTCAAGTTCGACCTGAGTCCGAGGCGCGGCGAGACAACGGTCAGCCTAACCGTGACATACGAGCAGCCCGGCGGGATGGCGGGCGCGCTCATCGCCCCGTTCGTCGAGCACACGGTCCAGCACCGGGCAACCGGGGCACTGGAACGGCTCCGCGAGCACCTTTCACCCGCGTGAGCAACTCGTCACAACCTTGGCCGGGGCTTTCTTCACTCCTCGGCGACCGTGCTTGACGAGGGATGTTCAAGGCTGGAGGCGAACAAGCCGATAGATGGTGCACGACCCCCGTTGCCTTGCGAGGGAAGCAAGGGGCCGTGCACCGCTTACGAGTATCTCGCAAATGGAGCGCGCTCCGCGCTTCTTTCTTGGCACCCGAGCGACGCAAGCATGCCTCGCCAGCTCCAATTGGTCGAGGCAACCACCGATCGCGTGCGATAGCCGGGTTGGAGGTTTCCCGAATCAGATCTTGAACACGTAAGCCCGGCCGGCATACTTGGCCTTGCCATATGACCCCGTCACGGCGGTGGTGCCCGAGATGGCAACCGAGTTACCGAAGTGGTCGCCTGCGATGGTGTCGGAGCCCTTCAGTTCGGCCGTCTCTTTCCAGCCGGACGCCGCCTTGGTGAACACGTATGTCCGACCGGCAGCCTTGTCGTGATCGTATGCACCCACCACAACGGATCTGCCCGAGATCGCCACCGAGATGCCGAAGTAGTCGCCCGCGATCGTGTCGGAGCCGTTCAGTTCGGCCGTTTGCTTCCAGACGCCCGCTGTGTCGGTGAACACATAGGCCCGCCCCGCGAAGTTGGCCTGGCCATATGCACCGACTACGGCCATTGTCGGTGAGATGGCCACGGAGGTGCCGAAGTTGTCGCCGGTCACGGTATTGGAGCCCTTCAGCACCGCGACCTGGATCCAGCCGGTCGCAGTCTTGGTGAACACGTACGCTCGGCCCGCACCCTTGGCGTAGCCCTCCGCACCCACGACGACAGTGGTGCCAGAAACGGCGACGGAAGTCCCGAACCCGTCCTCGGTCACGGTGCCGGAACCAGTCAGCTCGGCGGCTTGGATCCAGCCGGTCGCAGTCTTGGTGAACACGTACACACTGCCCATGTAACTGGCGTGGCCGACTGCCCCCACCACGGCAGTCGAGCCCGAGATGGCGACCGACCAGCCGAAGTAGTCGTCGGCGACGCTGTCGAAGCCCTTCAGCTCGGCGACCTGTGTCCAGCCGGACGCCGTCTTGGTGAACACGTAGGCCCGACCGACATCCTTGGCGTGGTCGTATGCGCCTACCACAACAGTCGAGCCCGAGATGGCCACCGCGCTCCCGAAGCGATCGGTGCCTGCAGTGTCGAAGCCCTTCAGCTCGGCGACCTGTGTCCAGCCGGACGCCGTCTTGGTGAACACGTACGCCCGACCGGAGTAGGCGTCGCCTGAAGTGCCCACGACCGCCGTCGTGCCTGAGACGGCCACCGAAGTGCCGAACTCCTCGCTGCCGACGGTGTCGGAGCCCTTCAGCTCGGCCAGCTGCTTGAGGGGGGCACCCGTGACCCCGGACGTCGTGCTGCAGCTCGCCAGGAGGGGCAGGGCGATCGCGGCAACAGCGAGGAGCGCGCAAAGACTGGCTATCGGGGACTTCCCCACGGGCACCTCCGGGCGACGCGAGCAAAACCAGAGTCCTGAAGACTTCGACGTCAGGCTAGCCCGCGGGCGACTCCTCGACGGGGCCCCTTCCCTACTACGTCGCCGATCGCCCGCCGGCCTGTCACTCCGGTCAGATTCTGTCCAGGTCGCCCGATGACCGCGTGTCCGGTCTCGCCTGGGTGGTGGGCCGTTTAGCGCGACCATGAGCGAAAACGGTGGCGGGAGGCGTGCAACGCCCCCCGCCCCGGTTTCTTCGTGTCCCCCCGTAGGAGGAGGTGTACGTGGCTTGTGCGCCCGGTCCCGCTAGGCATCGTGACCTATGCGCGGCCCCTTCCTCCCTGTCGCAGGAAAACAGGACGGTACCTCCACTTATTCCCTCGACCATCTGTCACCGTCCGCTGGGCCTTGCCGAGGGCGCCTTCGAGTGCCGCCGGACTGTTCGCGAGAGACGCAGCCGCCGATCCTGGTCGCGTCCGCCAGCACCGAACAGCGGCGCGGGCGCGTCTGGAAAGGTTTGTAGGCTGCGCTGATCGAGCCGACAGCTTCTTTATCCCTTGAGAGGCGGAACTGTTAGGTACCGGGGGTCGTGGTGCGTCGTCTTGTTGACGGCCCAGAGTCGATCCAGAACTGAACCCGGGGGGTTCGAGATGCGAAAGGTTCCTGTCTCTCTCGTCGCAATAGTGGCGCTGGCCGCTTCCACCGTCCCCTCACTGGCAAGCGCCTCAGGCACAGCGACCGTCCCGACTCGCTACCTTGCCGCCAAGGGAGGCACGGTCAACTGGTCAGTGACGGTCAACAACGCCAAGACCTGCTCGTGGTCGTCATCGCCGAAGGTCCCAGGATTCGCCACGACTGTGAGATGCAAGTCCGGGCGCATCGAGCGTTCGGTCAAGTTCGGAGCGAACCCGTTGACCAAGGCGGAGGACTACGCGCTCAGCCTGACCGTGCGCGGCAAGACCACGACGGTAGATCACCTCAAGGTCGTTGAGGCCCCGCAGATCATAACGACGACCATGACCACTACGACCGATCCCCCAACGACGACGACAGCCCCGTCCACAACTGCGACGACCAGCACGACGACGTCGACAACCACGACGACCACACCCAGCACGACAACGTCGTCCACCACGACAACCACGACGACAACGCTGCCCTCTGGGCAATTCCCCGGCCTTAGGACGCCTAACTGGTCAGGCTACGTCCTCACCGGCGCAAGCGGCGGGTATCAGGCGGTAAGTGCCGAGTGGACGGTGCCTGCCGTCGAGTGCGCCTCGGTACCAAATGGCGCGACCTCGGACTGGGTGGGTGTCAACGGATTTGGTGCCTCAAACCCTGGTCTCTTCCAGGACGGGACGACGTCGTACTGCCTTAACGGGCAGCAGGGCGACTACGCCTGGTGGACGGACGAGGCTGAGGGCTACTCGAGTCAAGACGTATTTGCGGTCGCTCCCGGCGACCTTGTCCACGCCCAGGTCTACCAGGAAGCAGCGGGCTCCTGGGCTTACTACATCGAGGACGTCACCAATGGATTGCAGTCCTCGGCCCTCGAGCCCTTCTCTGGAGCCGGCACCTCCGCCGAGTGGATCGCAGAAGACCCCGGCGATCCGACCACCCAGGGGCTCTATCCGCTCGCCGACTTCGGGTCGGTGACCTTTACGGACCTGGGCTTGACAGTGCCGTCCGGCTCGTGGACGGTGCCCCCTTATTCCGATGCAATCGAGATGGTGGGGCCGGACGGACAGGTCGAGACGTTGCCTGGCGCGATACGAGGCTCCTCCGCATCTGCGGCTTTCAGCGTCACTTACGAGGCACCTGGCGAGATCGATTCCCCGGCCGGGACTGTCGCGGTCGAACAGGCCCAGTCGACGTTCGTGACGCCCGTGCCGCGACTCGCTCCTCACCGTCAAGTAGCTCAACCGAGAAGTCGAGCGATTCCCGGCCCGAGCTAGGAGCTGGCCCGCCTTAGGCAAGGGCGTGCTCCAGTGCGCACGTACGCACACTCGCCGACGACCCATTCCTCCGATTCCCGAAGTCTTGGCGTCGAGATGGCCGAGCCCCTGCTGCTTCCTTGTCGGGCTGGCCCCACTTGAACCGGCGACCTCTTGCCCCCCAGTTCTGCCGGGGGCACTTGCTCGGGGCCCCGGGCGATGATGCCAAGGATCAGGACGCCAGCTTTGTCGACCCCTGCAACACCCGGCGGGAAAGACGGCTCGGAATCGAGTCGATCGTCGTCGGACGACAGAGGAGGAATCCCTGCCCGTAACGAATACCCAGTTTCCGGAGAACGTTCAGCTCCCCTGCGGTCTCGATCCCCTCGGCGATGATCTCCGCCCCGGTCGAAGACGCGAAGCTCACCAGAGCGGCTCCGAGGGCGCTCCGCACGGGGTCCTGATCGATGCCGGAGGTCAGCTCCCGGTCGAGCTTGATGAGGTCAGGCGCAAGTTTCAAGATGTGGGCGAGACTTGCAAAGCCTGCACCGGTGTCGTCGATGGCCAGACGCACGCCGAGCGAGCGCAACTGCGCGAGCGTGTGCGACAGAAGTGGATAGTCGTCGACTCTGACCTGTTCGGTCAGCTCCATGACCACTCGCCTCGAATCGCACGTTGTGATGAGCTGGCGTGCCTCGTCGGAGCCCATCGCCTCAGGACCGGCGTTCACACACAGGGCGATACCTGCGGGAAGCCTGGGTATCGACGCCAGGGCTCTTCTCACCGACACGACTTCAAGCTCAACCCCGACGCCCATCGCGTGCGCTTCGGCGAACCAGACATCCGGGGCTCGACTGGGCTGTCCCGAGAACCGAGCGAGCGCCTCGACCCCGAAGCACTTCCCACTCGTCAGGTCGAACACCGGCTGAAAGACATGTGTGAGGCCGCGTCCCTTGAGGAAGTACTCGATCCGGCTTCTTGCCTGGAGCCTTCCCATCGCTCCCGGGTTCAAGACGTTGGCAACGAACCGTTCCTCTGCGGCCCAGTCACTTTCGTGTAAGACCGCTGCGCCGGGCGTGTCGCGCCAGGACCCGGAGAACAAGGTCTCGGTGACTCCTGCCAAGTCGGCGGCAGCCGTGATCACGACGCCGATGAACTCGGCGAGGCTCGTGAGCGTCGCGACATCGCGATCATCGAATGTCCGCTTCTGAGACGAGGTGACGCTGAGCACACCGACTGTCTCGCTGCCGCGCCGCAGCGGCACGCAGACCGACGAGACAACGTGAAACGCTTGACAGAAGTCGAGATCAACGCGAGGGTCGCTCTCGGCATCATCGCAGCGGAGCGTCTCGCCGGTCTTGAGCACGAGCCCCACGAGGTTTCCCTCCATGGGCAGCGTGTCGCCGATCCGGTCTTCGAGGTGACCTGAGCAGCACACGAGGGTCAACCGTCCTGGGTCGTGTGAGAGCCACACGAGGACTCCATCGGCGCCTTCCAGGAGGCTCAACGCCTCGTCGGAGACCCGCTGCACGAGCGCGGCCGGATCAGCCGCTTGTCTGATCGCTCGCTCGAGACCAGTTCGCTCCATCACCCCCGGACCACCCTTCTGGCAACCTTCGAGAACTTGACACCGCTCGCGCTTACCAGTGGATGGCCTAACACGAGGCCCTTTTCTGAATTCTCAATTGTCGGCGGCATCGTGTTGCAACTTGAGACGTCGTTGTCGTCAACCCCGCCCTACCTGAACCCCGCCCGAAGATCCTGCCTGAGAAGGGACAGTGTCTAGTGGTTCCGCCGCTCCTGATCGATGACTCGTGCCGGTGCACAGACGGTGCCAAGGCGGAGCGTCCCAAGCGCGCGAAGGCGCGCGAGGACGAACGACCTTGACGCCGTACGCGAATCGGCAGGTGCTGCGCTTTGCATCATTGGACCCTTAGCGGAAGGGTCGAGCACTCAGCCAAGGAGAGCCCAAGTGAACGAAGACCGAGTTAACGACCGAGAGCCTGGAGTCCTGTCCGGACGCAAGCTCCGTCAGAGCGTCACGGCCCGCGCGGTAGGCATCGTCGGTGTCGCGGCGCTGGTCGTCGTAGGGTCAATCGTCGGCGCGGCGGCGTTGAGCGGCGCGAGCTCGTCGCCCCGCCATGCCGTAACCACATCGCATGACGCCTCGGCAACGACGCCGCCGACGATCACCGTCACGGGCACGGGCCAAGTGGAAGGCACTCCGGACACCGCCACGTTCAACATCGGCGTGGCCACGACCGCGCACACCGCTGTCGAGGCACTCGAGGGGAACAACACCCAAGTGGCAACGCTCGAGCAGTCTCTTGAACAGAGTGGAGTCCAGTTGAAGGACATGCAGACGAGCTGGCTGAATCTCTCCCCCAACACTTCCTCCACAGGCAGGATCAGAAGCTTCACCGCCGATGACGAGCTCACCGTGACGATGAACGACCTCTCCAACCTCGGGGCAGCTCTCGACGCCGCCGTGACCGCGACCGGTAGCGGCGTCACGTTGGACGGCATCTCCTTCTCGATCTCGAACCAGTCGGCACTGCTCGCCACCGCACACGCGCAGGCGATGCAGGCGGCCAACACCGAGGCGACCCAGGTTGCGGCCGGTGGAGGAATGAAGCTGGGTCCGATTGTCTCGATCACAGATCAGGAGAACGCCGGTCAGTACGTGTCCTACAACCTCAAGGCGGCCGCCCCTGTGGCCACCGGCACGGCGGTACCTGTGCAGGCGGGCCAGCAGCAGATCTCGGTCCAGGTGACGGTGGTCTACCAGCTCGTCGCCTCGTCCTGAGAGCCCTCCTAGCCGGCGGATGTGGCGGATACTCACCCCGAGCCGCTCGGCGTCGGGGTCGAGGGTGTGGGCGGCGCCTTTGAGACGCAGCTCCCAAGTGACGACTTGAGCTCCCACTCGACCCCCGGGGCACTCTCCGCCCCATGCAATTCGACACGGTGAGTGTTAATTTCCCGCGCCATGAGAACACGAAGAGGTTTTATCCGGGAGTGCGCTCAAGCCACGCGCTGGGCACTACTGCCTGGCCTGGCCGCTCTCACTGTTGCACTGGGCTTGGTGGTAGTGGCGCCTCCGTCGGCTGCCGGTACCCCTACCCAGAACTTCTATATGAAGCTTCAACTGGATCGGGTCCTGTGCAATCATACGAGCTCTTGTACCGAAGTGCTGAGTGCCTTTTCCTTGTCAACATCGGCGACGGGTTCAGTAAGCGCTACGGTGACAATGCCAGTTGATATTACATCGGTTGAACTAGTGAATTCCGTTCCCTTGCAGCAGAAGATGGTGGGGTTCATCGTTGACTTCTATCACGAACTTGCTGGTGGCGTTCTGGTCCCGGTCTTTAGATACACCTTCGCTAATCCTGACATAACGAGTTACTTGTTGCAGGACGAAACGGGGACCGGCGCGTCGGTGCAGATCACGTTCGGCTGCAAGCACCTTGTAGCCGAATATTCTTCAACGACTTAGATGTCGAAAGCCATCGACGTTCCAATAGGTCGGCCGCGTTTGGGACCAACATGGGCCCGCACATGACATCGTCGTCGGTGAACTGTCGGCACCATGGACGCGCTCGAGTCCTGCTGAGCCTCGTGGTTGTCATGCTAGTGACGGGCCTGTACCTGACCGTGACGAGCCCGACTGCGTTCTCCCAGGAACCCGGGAGGCCTCAGGTAGCATCGCTGGGTGCTGGCGCCAGCGGAGGAGTTGCGGAGCTGTCGCTGACGACGAGTGCCGGGACGGTGACGAACGAGGTTCTGACCAGCTTTTCGCTGTCGGTTTCGGGAGCATCGGCGACGCCGTCGAGCACAGCAAGTGCCGCGCCGGCGGTCGTGGTGACCGCGACGATGCAGGTCGACTCGGTGAGCGCCGCCGACCTCTTGGAAGCAACTCTGCAGAACACCGTGTACAAGAGCGCCCTCATAACTCCTAAGAAGCTCGCCGTCAATGTCTCCTATGAGCTCGGGGAACCCTCGGTCACCGCGCACACTTTGCAGAGCGGCGCCAGCAGCACACTGGTTCAGGTCGTGCTCGCCGCCAAGTCGGTCCAGGTCGTCGTCGCACCCAAGTTCGGGGGAAGGGGGTGGACGGCCACGGCCGCGCAGTTCGAGGCCCAGATCGGGCAGCGCTACGCCTATGACTGTCCGGTGCCCGGCCCGAAAGACGACGTCTCGGGGAACGACGTCTGGGGGACGACCACATACACCGATGACAGCTCGGTCTGCGCCGCCGCTGTCAACTACGGCCTGATCACCATCGAGTCCGGGGGGACAGTGACGATCGAGATGCGGGCCGGGCTCGCCTCCTACACCGGCTCGAACCGCAACGGCACAACCACCGAGTCGTCCGGCCACTCGACCGGCAGCTTCGTCTTCATCGGCCAACCGATCCACAACACCGACGTCGGCTACGGTGGCCGCGGCTGGGACGCCTATCCCAGCAGCTTCCCCGCCAAGAACGGGCAGCGCTACCTCTACATCTGCCCCCCCAAGGGCAGCCCCGCAGAGATCTTTGGTACCGGCACCTACACCACCGACAGCCCCGTCTGCACTGCCGCAGTCCAAGAAGGCCTGATCACGCTCGCCAGGGGTGGCAACGTCACGATCGAGATCAAGCCCGGCATCGGCACCTACACCGGCTCTACCAAGAACGGCATCACCAGCAGCAGCGGCTCCTGGTCCTACGGCAGCTACATCTTCGTCACGACCCTGCAACCACTTGCCTGAACCTTGGGGACCCTTACAGGCACGAATGAGGCAACTTTCGCGGCGAGTGACAGCAGTGGTCGAGCTTTGCGCTCGAGGAAGCTGCTTGGACCGTCGCAGGGATCGGTGCCTCGAGGCGCGAGCGGAGTGCGCGTTGCAGACGGTCTGGCCGTCGAACAGGGACCTTGCCCTAGCTGCTGGCCTCCATGACCGCCCTGGGTCGCGAGGCAAGTCTGTTTCTGCGGAGGGCGGATGCGTTTCCTGCACGACAGGAGCCCGCAAACTTCATCGTGAGCGATGCCTGGCTAATCACGGCAGGAGCGACCGAATATCTCATCTGGGTGGTCGCGACGACGGACAGGCTGGGCCAATGGCCACCCAGACGGCTCGGCGTACGCCCGATCGCCGACTATTTGGCGCGGGCTCCCGTCGACCGGCGCGGACGCAAAGCCGTGTTCTGCACCTTGGCTCGCCTCACCTACCTGTAGCTCAGGGTCTCTTCAAGTTGCTCGCTCGCCTCTGGCGTCCCGAGCTCGGCAAGAGTGGCTACCAGTACGACTTGAGAACGGCCTTGGCCAGGGCTTCCTCATGAGCGGCACTGACGAGGGTCTCGAAGACGCACTCCAACGTTCCGTACTGAACCGAAAGAAGATACGGGGGCATCCGGTACGCCGCGACCCTTTTGCCCAGGGTCACGATCACGATGCTGGTCTTGGGTAGGGCGCTCTCCGCTGCGAGAAAAGCCGTCCGGGTCTCCGACGTGTACGAGAGCGTCGTCTTGCCTTTCTTGCTCATGTACTTGCACTCCAGAGCAAATCCCTTGGCGTACATGACAACGGTTGGCTTGGAGACTGTCAGCCCGAGCGCCGTGCCCACCGCCTTAGCGGGTGGGCAGATCGACGGGAACCCTGAGGAAGCAGACAACGCACCGGTCACGTCGGATCTCGCTGCTGACTTCGGCGCCGTTGTGGACGCCACGGCCATGGTCGCCGAGGTAGCGACGATGCACAGAGCACTGATGATGGTGATGAGGGTCTTCTTCATGTTTGGTCCTCCTCGCTGACAGAAGAGTACACAGTTGCCTGCCCCGGTGCTCGGACAAGGTGGGGTTAGCCACTTGTGTAGGAACAGAACGACGCACCGCAGGACGCCCTCGCTACAGTGGCACTCCGCGTCAGACGGATATTCGTTTGCGGTTGTGGTACGAGTGTCCGACCGCGGCGCGGCTTGATCAGTCGTCCTCGAAGAAGCGCCGGAGCTCGGTGACGATGAGGTCCGGCGCCGAATCGACGGCGTCGTGTCCTTGGTCGGGAAGGCTCACGAGTTCGGCGATCGTCAATTTCGCCGCGAGCGCGCGAGTGATCTCATCAGCCCACGGAGGGCTCTTCGTGCCGAGCAACAGCAGCACCGGAGCCGTGACCTGCGCGGCGAAACCAAGGAGGTCGACACTCGTGAGCGCCTCAGCCTCTCGCGGAAGCGTAGCCGAGACGATCGGGAGGACGTCATGGGCTCCTGGGGCGTTCCTGTAATCCTCGAACCGCTCAGCGGTGAGACCGACGATCTCGGTGATGAAGCTGAACATCGCTCGTCCCGGTTTCCCATCCGACACCAAGCCAGTGGCTCGCTCGACCCATTCTCTTGGGACTGTCTGAGGCCCGGGCGGCTCGTATAGCGCAATACGGCGGAAAGGTGCCCGTTGAGCTGCGGCTCCGAGTGTGCAGGTGGCTCCGTAACTGTGGGCGAAGACATCGACAGGGGCGTCATGTTCTCCTGCCAAATGATTGGCGACCGCCGCAATGTCGTCGAATTCCTTCCTGAGCGAGTAGGGCTCAGAGTCGCCGCTTGAACCCCTGCCCCGACGATCCATCGCCGTTACCTGCCGATGCTCGGCCAGGCCTGACCACACGGGCTCCCACTGCTCGATCCGGCCCATTCCGCCGTGCACGAGCAGCAGTGCGGGCCCAGAGCCCGCCGTCAGCAGGCCGATGCTGACCTCATCGGCACCCATAACCGAATGCCTTGTTCCCTCCATCGAAACTCCTCCCACCCGCGAGCGCCGAGGACACTAGGACCCTCGCGCCACACCCGCCGCTCGATCACGCAGTGCTTCGAGCTGGGCAGTCGATTCCGCACATCTAAGAATCTCGTACCGAATGCCAAACCTACTCCGAGGCATTCAAGGCGCCCGAACGGCTCGGGGTGACGTTATCGAAAGAGGTCTCAGTCCTCTGGCCGCGGTCGCATCCGCCGGCGCGCCAGCGGGTCGCGAGTTGCGTCACTCAAACGGAGCGTCATTTGTCCTCCTTGCTATCGGACGGGTTGGGCCTCTAGAGCTCCGCGTTGACAACAAAGCCGGCGTCGGCCAGCAGCGTGGCGCTGGTCACGCAGCTTGCGTCATCGCTGAGCAGGAAGGCGACCACACCCTGTGAGTGCCGAGACCGACCAGGCCATCACGCTGCGAGACTGTAATCACCAAGAAAGGCATTTCGAGTGACCACGAGGCGCCGACGGCCGATGGCTTGTCCTACACCAGAGCCTCAGAGGAGAAGTCCGGACTCAAGACGCGCGAGCGCCTCGTCGAGTAGCGCCATGAGATCACTTCCTTCATGTTCCAGCCAGTAGAGCTCGGCTGAGAGCATCACGCCCAAGAATGCCCCTGCCGTCGTGCACACACCAAAGTCGTCAGCCGGCCGCGCTAGCCGCTCGGCGGCGAGATCCGTGACTTGTCGGATGGTCTGTGCAAACTGGTCGAACATTCCAGCACGAAGCTCGGGCACACCGAGGGCGAGCTCCGCTCGTTCGCGCATGTCGGCCGACTCGGCGTCGGTGAGTCCGCCGAACACAGCCCGGAGGGCACTGCGAACGGCTTGGACGGGACCGAGATCGGCAGGCTGTGCGCGGAAGGCCTCGATGATGAGCGGGTCGTACTCGTCTGTGAGGACGAGGTCCTCCTTGGCGCGAAAGTAGCGAAAGAAAGTGGAGGGCGCTATCTCGACGACTTCGGCGATCTGTTCGATGGTGGTGGCCTCGTAGCCCTGCTCGCGAAACAGCCGGATGGCTTCGTGTTGGATGGCGGCGCGGGTCTTGGCCTTCTTGCGCTCTCTGAGGCCACCGGCAAGTCCTGTGTCACGCGACAACGAGCTCACCTCCTGATGATCCCTCTTCGGCCTCCGCTGGCGGCTGGGCGCGTGCAGGCAGGAAGACCAACGAGAGAACGAGGCCGACGAACGCAAACCCGACCGACACGAGAAGGGCGACGTCAATCCCGTGCACGAAGGCGGCGCGCACGGAGCTAAGAAGCGACTGCGAGCCAAGAGCATGGGCGACGGCAACGCCTCCAAAGACGCTGCCGCGCACGGCGTGCACGGCCACTGGCGGAAGTCCAGCGAGGTGGAGTCGACTTACGTAGGCCGATATGAGCGCGCTTCCCAAGATGGCGCTTCCGAGTGGCGCGCCGGTGTTCTTGAGGGCCTGGAGAACGCCTGAGCCCACCCCTGCTCGCTCCTTGGAAAGCTCGGCCAAGGCGGCGGAGGCGACTGCGACCATGGTGAGCCCCGTGCCGATCCCGACGATCGCCGTCCAGAGTGCGACGAAGCCTTCGCCCGATGAGAGCGCGGTGGTAGTCCCTATTCCGAGTCCAATTCCAAGCACGAGAAAGCCTGCCGAGGCGGTCAGCTTGGTACCAATCGCCTTGGCGATGCGCGCCGAAGGGAGCAGGCCGAGAAGCATCCCGCCCACGGCCGGCAACAAGCGGACACCTGATCCCTCCGGGCTCGTGCCCATGACGCCCTGGAAGTACTGGGGCATTGTGAACAGGAGTCCGATCAGGGCCAGCGTGAGCACTGCGAAGAGGATCACACCCCAGGTGAACGACCGAGAGCGAAATAGGCTCAGGTCGATAAGGGGCTGGCCGCCTGGGCGTTGCTCGAGAAGGCGCTCCCATAAGAAGAACGCCACGATCACAGCCAGTCCGACTATTAAGGGAGCGAGCGCCCCCGGGGAAGCCCACCCATGTTGTCCGGCCTGGATGAGCCCGTATGTCACAGCGACAAGGCCCGTGCTCGAGCTCACGATTCCCACCGTGTCAAAGCCCGGGCACAACGCAGATTTCGACTCCGGAACGAGGGCGACCACTGCCACGAAACCGAGGATGGCGACCGGTAGGTTCATCAAGAAGACCCACCCCCACCAGTAGTGAGAGAGCAGCCAACCGCCGAGGATCGGACCGATAGGGAAGGCGAACATGTTGGCCGCCGCCCAGATGCCGAGTGCCTTCGGGCGCTCATCTTCGGAGAAGAGCACGGTGAGGGCGGACACAGCCATCACGACGAGCCCAGCTCCGGCGAAGCCCAGAACGACTCGAGCCCCGATGAACTCTGCCGGCGTGCGGGAGTAGGCACAAGCGAGCGAGCCGGTAGCGAACAACGCCAGGGACGAGAGCATCACCTTCTTACGGCCGTAGCGGTCGCCCAAGAGTCCTGCCGGCAGCATTGCCGCGGCGAGGACCAGAGCGTAGCCCGATGAGAACCACTGGAGGTCGGACTCAGAAGCCTTGAGGGCCACAGCAAGAGTGGGAAGGGCGACGCTGAGGACCGTCAAGTCCATGCCGACGGCCAGCACCGCGAGCATGACCCCTCCGAGCGCCCACCACCTGCGTGCTCCCGTTGCCGTCATCGTCAGCACCTCCTTCTGAGGACGCGATGGATACCATGAATTTCTAGAGGTCATCCTAAATAATAGTGACTCTCACAATATAGGGTCTCTCGACTCCTTTTCCTAGGTTGCGCCTGAAGGCACCTGCACGCGGCGCGCCAGGCGGATCGTTTTCGGCGTCAGGGGCTTGCCCTCCTTCGCTCCCCCTTCGGCGAGAAGCCTTCGCTCCCGCCCGGCTTCACGAGTCCCGTGTCGAGCTTGCCTCTGAGCTCCCGCGCCCTTGTGGCGCCGAGATCGCACTCAGGCTGCGAGTATGGGATAGGGCCGGTAACGAAAGCTTTCTCCCCTCACGCGGCCTTGGAGCTTTGGTGGCCCGTCTCGGCATCTAGTGTCAGCTTCCAACGTGGCATCTGACAATCGCGCCAACCTACGAGTCCGGCTGCCACGAACAGAAGTGCCCCCCACGACTGCGAAAAGACTCAGGAGCAGTCAGCCTGGGCGGGACCGGCTGCTCCGTTGAGCGCGAGGCCGTGCCGCGCACCGGCAACGAGGTGGTCGGTGACTGACCTCAGGTGCAACCGTCGAGATTCACTCCGGTGGTCCACTACGTGGTGGATCCTCTGCGCGATTTACACCAACTCATGGGACGTCCCCACGCCGACGAGCCGGTGCACTTGCATGGCAGTGCTCTCCAAGCGGACGTACCTGCCTGCCTCCTCGTTCAGGGCGGCCACGAGCCGAGTCGTCCGACTAGAGAACGACCAGGACTTGAAACGCGCTGTCAACTGTGCTATTTGACCGTCCACGCCCCTGTGACGACTACCCACTGGAACTGGGCTTCTGGTTCGAGCGTCCTCGGGTAGCCGGGGAAGGGAGGTGGGGAAAGAGGGTTCTTCGTACGTCCTGACGGGAGAGGACGAACGTCCCAGTCCCGTAACGACGAGCCTTGACGGCCGGCTCGAGGGCTCCTTCCTGCCCACTTGGCGCAGGTCCCTGTGGGGCAAATGCCCGGCAACAACTCCCAAGAAAGCGAGGCCTATCACGATGCACGTCTCCGTCATTGGTCGGCTGGTGGGTATGGCTACAAGGGTTGGCACACACCCTGCGACAAGGGGTGGTGGCCTTTTTCAGCACAGAAGGAAGGCGCGGTCTCCAGGTCTGGCAGCATGTGCGGGGCTCGTGCTGATAGCAATCATGACCGGTGGCGTTGGGCTGCTCAGTGGCGTCGGGCCGGCCAGCAGGGTCGCCTGGGCAAGTGCTCAAGGGAGCTGCGACTCCTGGGTGGGCCCGGTGACAGGGACGGTCTCTGGGTCCGTCAGCAGCTACTGGTCCATGGGGGTCCCCGCAAAGGGCGTACCCGTGTGCATCAACAAGGACGGCACCTACACCGTCGTCATGAACAACCAGCCACACGCCTTTGTCGAGGTGGGAGAGCTCCAGGTCGGGGCTGCTTCCGGCAACCCGACCCTCGAGGTGACCGGCGCCAATGGCAACGTGGAGTTGCACCTCGATGCTGGGGCGACTGTTGGCGGCAACGGCACCCACGGCACCCTGGCCCTCGACGCCACCGCCAGCGTCAATTACTTGGCCGAGATAACCGGCGCCAAGGGCGCGACGCTCACGGTTAGCTCGGGCGGGAAGCTCTTGGTGTCCGGCCCCTCGGGCTCCCAGGCGGCAGCCACCATAGCGGTGCCGATCACCAACCAAGCCGGTGGGAAAGTTGACATCACCGCCAGCACCAACATGGGGATGGGCGAGGTCACAGTGGTCAACTCGGGCACCTTCGACATCGCCCACGGGGCATCGGTCTCCGTGCCCCAGGACTCGTTCACTCAGTCCGCCGGCACGCTCGCAGTACGTGGCACCCTCACCGTCTCTGGCGCGGCCAGCACGTTCACCCTGGCCGGCGGAAGCGAGTCGGGGGGCCCGGTCAAGCTGGTCGGTGGGACCACTCTGGTCGAAGGGCCCGGCACGATGGGCTTCGACATCACCGGCAACGTCTACCTCAAGGGGGACATCCCCGCCGCCCAGACCGTCACCGTCGACGGCAGCTCGACCAACAGCGACGTGAACCTCACCGGCGGGACGACCGTCAAAGGCACCCTGGCCCTCGACGCCAGCGCCAAGGGCTTAGCCGACCTTGACGGCGCCAAGGGCGCGACGCTCACGGTTAGCTCGGGCGGGAAGCTCTTGGTGTCCGGCCCCTCGGGCTCCCAGGCGGCAGCCACCATAGCGGTGCCGATCACCAACCAAGCCGGTGGGAAAGTTGACATCACCGCCAGCACCAACATGGGGATGGGCGAGGTCACAGTGGTCAACTCGGGCACCTTCGACATCGCCCACGGGGCATCGGTCTCCGTGCCCCAGGACTCGTTCACTCAGTCCGCCGGCACGCTCGCAGTACGTGGCACCCTCACCGTCTCTGGCGCGGCCAGCACGTTCACCCTGGCCGGCGGAAGCGAGTCGGGGGGCCCGGTCAAGCTGGTCGGTGGGACCACTCTGGTCGAAGGGCCCGGCACGATGGGCTTCGACATCACCGGCAACGTCTACCTCAAGGGGGACATCCCCGCCGCCCAGACCGTCACCGTCGACGGCAGCTCGACCAACAGCGACGTGAACCTCACCGGCGGGACGACCGTCAAAGGCACCCTGGCCCTCGACGCCAGCGCCAAGGGCTTAGCCGACCTTGACGGCGCCAAGGGCGCGACGCTCACGGTTAGCTCGGGCGGGAAGCTCTTGGTGTCCGGCCCCTCGGGCTCCCAGGCGGCAGCCACCATAGCGGTGCCGATCACCAACCAAGCCGGTGGGAAAGTTGACATCACCGCCAGCACCAACATGGGGATGGGCGAGGTCACAGTGGTCAACTCGGGCACCTTCGACATCGCCCACGGGGCATCGGTCTCCGTGCCCCAGGACTCGTTCACTCAGTCCGCCGGCACGCTCGCAGTACGTGGCACCCTCACCGTCTCTGGCGCGGCCAGCACGTTCACCCTGGCCGGCGGAAGCGAGTCGGGGGGCCCGGTCAAGCTGGTCGGTGGGACCACTCTGGTCGAAGGGCCCGGCACGATGGGCTTCGACATCACCGGCAACGTCTACCTCAAGGGGGACATCCCCGCCGCCCAGACCGTCACCGTCGACGGCAGCTCGACCAACAGCGACGTGAACCTCACCGGCGGGACGACCGTCAAAGGCACCCTTGCCCTCGACGCCAGCGCCAAGGGCTTAGCCGACCTTGACGGCGCCAAGGGCGCGACGCTCACGGTTAGCTCGGGCGGGAAGCTCTTGGTGTCCGGCCCCTCGGGCTCCCAGGCGGCAGCCACCATAGCGGTGCCGATCACCAACCAAGCCGGTGGGAAAGTTGACATCACCGCCAGCACCGGCCTTGCCGACGACACCCCAACGGCCAACTCGGGCGCCTTCGACATCGTTCACGGTGGCCAAGTCGTACTGAGCGGTGGAAGCACGCTGACCAACGAGGCGACAGGCACACTCAGGGTCACCGTGCACGCAAGCACGAAGACGGTGTCGGGGATCACAGGGCCCGGGGTCGCCCTGAACGGCACGCTCGCTGTCACGACGATGGGCTCACCGGCCGTGGGCTCCTCCTATGTCGCCATCGGAGGACCGGTGACAGGCAAGTTCTCCGCCTACTCCTTCGGCCATCAGCACTACTCGGTGCGGTACACCTCCGGAAAAGCGAGCACCAAAGAGGTCCTCTTGACCTTCAAGGGATAGTGGCAGCTCCGGCTCGGCACCTTGCTGCAACGTCGGAGCGACACCACCTGCCTGGGCGCGCCCGGGCGGCCGATGTCAGCCACGGCGCTGGCCTCCTCACACCCTTGGTTCATGAAGGAGGTCCGGCCGCAACGATGAGACCGCTGCCGGGCAACCCGGGATCGGCCTCGTGCCTTACAACGCCACAGTCCTGTTGAGTGGCAGTTCAGTCACGCTCTGCCGAACCACCGACCAGCGCGGTGTTCACAGCGCGACGGGCAAGGCTTGCAGCTCCGGGGCCGTGCAGTTCGGCTGGCAAATAGACAACCGTTCGCCATCTCGAGGACTCGGGAACGCCTGCCGGACGTCGCGCCTAGGCCCGGCGGACGCTCCTGAGCTCCAGGGTGAGCTCCAGGACCCACTGCGCACTCAGAACCACGGTTCTTGCGTGCACCACGGACACACGAAGCCTCATCCCCATCTACCAGGGATTTTCTTGTCGGGCTGGCCGGATTTGAACCGGCGACCTCTTGACCCCCAGTTCTGCCCGGGGCATTTTCCCTCCGATACCAGTGGTGACAATTCGTTACTAATAGTGCCCTCAACCAGGGACTTCATCCGAACTGACACGACCGTACCGCCAGCAACCACCCGTTACCTCCATTTTCCGGCTTTAGCGGAGCTATGGTTCTCACGGCGGTTCTCACGGACGCACTTTCTGAAGCCGTGCGCGCTCGTTACCGCAGAGGCGAGATCGTCAGTCGTCAAACGTAGGCGCCGTCGAGAAACGCCTGGGCAGCCACGCGTACCTCATCGCCTTTGCCATGGGCAAGAAGGTCGATGGCACGCTTACCATGCAACAGTCGGTTCTTCGCGTGCAGCCACTGGCCGACGCCTCGAGGCGAGAGCGAGTCGGACAGCAGGAGGGCGATCTCGCGAACCTCGCTGAGCCGGTCGTACCGGTCTTGCTTGATCCCAGCCCGCCTCCACTGACGGACGGCCCTGTCGGAGACGCCTGCGATCGTACCGA
>CAWDRQ010000045.1:0-4464 GCA_963804765.1 uncultured Acidimicrobiaceae bacterium | reverse complement strand
GTCCAGCAAACGCGGATCGGCAGGCACAATGTCTCTAAGGCGCAGGTGGATGACGTGCCTGGCACCAGCTCACGCGACGGCGGGGTGATCCACTTACCATCACGTTTGACACGGGCCTTGATGGCCAGTTCGGCTTTCAGGGCGGCAATGGCCTTGCCCGCTTGGTGCTCTTCCGAGAATCCGATTCCGGCGTTGGCAAGGAGCAGGACAAGGATGATGAAGAAGTCCGGCCAGTGCCGGAGCACGCCGGACAGGATCACTGCGGCCTCGATCATCCATGGGATGGGACCCCAGAAATAGGCAAGCAGTTGTAGGAGCGGGTTGGCCTTCTTCTCTTCGAACTCGTTAGGCCCGTATTGGGTCAGCCGCTTTTCTGCCTCCACCTGAGTGAGGCCGTCCGGCGACGACTCCAACCGTTTCTCCACCTCGGCTAGAGGCAGCGATCGCAGATCGTCGTTCGTATCGGGCTTCGATCCCGGCTTGGAATCGGGAGCCTCGCGTGGAGTGACATCAGAGTCCACCGTTGACATATTCGCACTCTCGCCCGGCCGTCACAGCCGCAACGAGTTCAAGTTGGGAGAGCGGGTTACGGTCGCCGGCGAGTTGAGACGATCGGCATCTCCTGCGTGGTGGAGTTGCGTCGCCAACCTAGTCAAACCACACCCGTGCTGGCGGAAGTCGAGAGGTGAGGCGCGACGATCACCTGCGTGAAACCCGTGCCTCGACCGACGTGACTCGAGCGACAGGTGACTCTTCCCAGGGCCGTCTACGACTTCCGTGACGCGACGACCGGCGCGCCATTCCGTTGACGATGCGGATTGCTCGAGACCTGGTTGCTACGGCTCGGCTGTGGCGAGGTGTTCGAGCCGGGCGAGGTCCCCCGAAGTGCCGAGCACCATGAAGCGGTCGCCAGCGCAGATAACGGTGTCGCCGGTTGGTCGGATCACCTCTCTGCCCCGCTCGATGGCGGTGATGAGCACACCTTTGGGAATCGCGGCTACGCGTAGAGATGCTCCGACGATTGGTGAGCTCTCCGCAACGACGACGTCCAGCATGCCGCTCGACTCGCTGACTTCGGAGACGCGACGCAGACTCGACTGCAGGCTCCGCCGGTAGCTTCCGATGAGATCCGAGGTTGCGATCGTGCCGATGACCCGCCGTTCGTCATCGACCACGGCCACCCAGGTTTGCGGGGTGGACGTCAAGGTGTCGAGGACGACGTCGAGGTGCACGCCTTGGTGGATCGGCAAGTAGCCGGTATCGACCAGGCTGACGAGGGCCGGCGTGTCTGGTTCCTCGTTCGCCCTCTGTAGCGCCTCGAGCGTCACGACACCCACGTAGCGTCCCTCTTCGTCGACGAAGGGCGCAGCCTCGACCCCGCTTTGTTCCAGAAGGCTTCGTGCGGTGGCGACGTCGGCCGAGCTTGGGACGACACAGCGCGGCACTGCCATTGCTTGGGAGGCCCGGGCGACGCCGAGCAAGGGAAGACCGGTCAGGATGCGGTGCGCGGGGGAATCTGCTCGGCTCCGCAGCTGGCTCCGGTAGATGGTGTCGTCGTTGCGGCGGACGATCAGGGTTGCGAGCCCGACGGCGACCATCGCCGGCACGATCAGGCTGAGGGTTCCCGTCATCTCGGCGACCATCAGCATTATGGCGAGCGGAGCCCTGGAGATGCCCCCGAAGCACGACATCATCCCGACGATGACATAGGGCGCTGGGTCATGGCCGAGGCTCGGCACGATCGGCTCGAACAGGCGCCAGACGGCTCCGCCGATGAACGCGCCGATCACCATGCCTGGGCCGAAGATGCCTCCTGAGCCCCCCGAACCGATAGAGAGCCCCGTGCTCACGATTCGCGCGAACGGCAGGAGGAGCACGATCCACAGCGGGATGTGCAGGAGCTGTTGGCCGAGGCCCTCTTGTATCCATCCGTAGCCGGTCCCGAGCACTTCGGGGATGGCCAGTGCGATGCACCCGACTATCAAGCCCCCGAGCGCCGGCCGGACCCAGCGGGGGATCGGAAGGCGGGCGAAGAGGTCTGCGATGCCGTAGAAACCCTTGGCGTACAGCAGGCCGACCAGCCCTCCGAGGATACCGATGAGGCCGAACCATAAGAGCTGTCGGGCGTCGCTCAATCGGTAGCTCTCGACGTTGCCGAACAAGGGACTGAAGCCCTCGATCGAGCCGAAGACGACATAGCCGACGATGGAGGCGATGAAGGAGGGAAGGAGCGCCTCCACCTCGAAGTCGTCCCGGTACATGATCTCGGTCGCGAGCACCGCACCCCCGAGGGGGGCACCGAAGATCGCGCCGATGCCCGAGCCGACGCCGCTCGCGGACCGCGATACGGGCGTCCGACGGGCTCAAGTCCAAGAGCCGGGCGAGGAACGACCCGAAGCCGGCACTGATCTGGCCCGTCGGGCCCTCTCGTCCCCCCGAGCCACCAGAGCCGATCGTGAGCGCCGAGGCGACGATCTTGACGGCAACCGTCCGCAAACGAATGCCACGAGGGTTGTGGTGCACCGCGGAGATGGCGGCGTCGGTGCCATGTCCCTCGGCTTCGGGCGCGATCTCGAAGACGAGGACCGCCCCGGCCAAGGCTCCTAGGCATGCCACGAGCGGGATCGCCCAGGGTCGGGTGAAATGCGCCGATGCAGCCCTACCTCCCTCGGCGACCGGCGTGGGCACCGTGTAGCCGGCGATCACGCCTAGGAACAGATGGGTTGTCGCCCGGAGTGTCTCGTAGAAGACGACCGCACCGATTCCGCCGGTGACGCCGATGACGACGCCTAACACGAGCCATTTTTGACCGTAGGACGCTGACGCGAGCCACTGGGCCGCCCGAGCCTGCAACGAACGCCTCGCCGCTTGCCAGCGGGATCGCAAGGTGAGGATGCTGCGGCCCACCTACAGGTCCCACCCCGTCGTCCAGTCCTGCTCGGGCACTTCACCGCCAGCCGAGGCGAGCCGCCCGAGCGCATGCACTAGGACGGCTCGCTCGGCTGCGGGGATCTCGTCCGTGATGCGTGCGATCTCCTTGCGGCGACGATCGGTGACATCATCGACCAGGGACCGGCCCTTTGTGGTCAGCATCACCCGAAGCTGGCGTCGATCGTCCCGCTCGGTCCTACGTCGGACCAGCTTCTTTCGCACCAGTCGGTCGCACATCCGGGTTGCCGTCGCCGGGGTGACCCCCACCGCCTCGGCGAGGCCTGAAAGGTTCTGCGGTCCGCAGGACGCGAGCACGACCAGGGTCCGGTACTGGGTGAGAGTGACCTCTTCGCCGGCGTCAGCGAGAGATCGCGCCGCAACAGCGACCAAGACCCGGCTCGCCGACAGCACCGCATCGACCACCGAGTCGGGCGCGTCGCGTGGGAGCAAGAGACTTACTGCTCATACACTAATCATTGCATATAGAAATTACCTGGACAAACGTGTCTGCCACAAGTCCGAGGCCCGGTTCGAGGACTGAACAGATCGTCAACGCGAGGGTCGCCATCGGGCCGTCGGCTCATTGCTCAACCTCCTCCGGTCGTCCGCCGATAGGGACTAGTCGACGTACCGCAAGGCACGAAGATCAGGTGTGACGCCGACCCCTCGCGTGGTCGATTCCACTGCTCAGCAAAATGGATCTTGCTCGGCGTCGCCGCAAACTGGACCTGCGTAGGTTGCTCGTTATTTGGCCCAACTACGACGGGACTTGGGTGCTGACGAGGTGATGGGCCCTCGGGAGCGTCCCAAGGAGGGAACGACATCTGCGGTCAAAAGACCTGCCAGCGTGGCCGGTTCTCACCCTCTACTCCGGCTCTTCGGTGCGGGTTTACCCCCGAGGGCCCACCCACACGTTACGTGCCCGGTTGTTCACCTGAAAGGGGGTTGTCCAACCCCGTCCTAGTGGGGCTCGTCAGCTCCTGGTTGGCGCGAACGTCGCCGATCGTAGATCTCAGTACTCCCTTGCTAACTGCCCTGCCCTGCGCTGGTCAGAACTTTGCCGACTCCTCGTCCCTGATCTCCGAGACTGTGCCCGCGGCGGAAGACTCCAACGTGCCTATGCTGCGTACGGCAAGGGTGTCACCGGCGCAGCGATTGCACCGATAATCGCCAGATGCCCCAGTTCGCTACGGACCGCTGAGCAGCGGTTTCCTCGCGTTTGCAACCGAGAAGTCGAAGGTTCATACGGTGTGGAGGTGACATCGCACACCGCTGGAGCTTCATGCCTCAGTTGTGACAAAAGCCGTGCTTGCCGGGCCTGCATAATGCAGCCGCCAGGGTGCTTACCTGCTCTTTCTTCGGCGTGCGCCGACATCGACGTCGACAATCGTCGGAAAAGTCATGACTCGACCGGTAGGGCGGGAAACGTCGGCAATCGGGCACCTCGTTCGCGAAGCATCGAGCAACTATCGCCTTGTCGAGCAGAGACGGAGGCCCATGGCAGATGTTGGCTGACGACGGTGAAGAGAGCCA
>CAWDRQ010000044.1:0-15581 GCA_963804765.1 uncultured Acidimicrobiaceae bacterium | reverse complement strand
GGTCAGCCCTCCCGGAGCACGAGCTCGTCGTCCACGATGAGCTGGTCTATCACGCCCACCACAATGGCTCGGACCGGGGCCGGGGACATCCCGATCACCTGCCTCGCGGAATTCCCCTCGTCGATGATCAGCACCGCCTCTCCAGCCCCGGAACCCACGGTGTCCACACAGATCAGGTAGCTCCCGTCTGGATGGCCCGAGGCATCCAGCAGGTCACACAACAGCAGGCGCCGCCCTTCGAACACCGGCGAGCTGATCGTGGAGACCACCGTACCCACCACTCGGCCGACCTTCATCGCCGTTCCTCCGCGCGCGGGCCATGGCGCAGCTCCTCGACAGCGTCGACGATGCCCACGATGGCGTGGTCGACCGGGACGAACGTGATCGGCAAGGCCTGCGAGGCCTCCCGGGATCCTACGATGTACACCAGCTCTCCCGGACCGGCCATGTGCACACCATCTGCGGCGACGACGGGGCTGCCCTCAGGCTGCCCGTGCCGGTCCAACGGCTGGACGAGCAGGAACTTCACGCCCTCCAGCCCGTCGGCCTTCACCGACGCCACGACCGTTCCGGTGACCCGCGCGAGCTGCACCTGCTATCGCTCCTTGGTCCGACTCCGACCCGCTCGGCCTCCAGCCCGGCCAGAGCGGGACTCCGCCGCCTTGGACACACCGCCCGCCGAGCCGCTACCCGTCCCGTGGCCATTCCGGTGGGCCCCGCCGGATCCGGGCAGTGGCCGCCCGCTAGGCGCGACGACCGTCGCAGGCAGGCCGCTCCCGCCCGTCGCGGGCTTGTCCACGCCCTTGGTCCGTTCGCCGAACCTGGGGTCAGCCACCAGGTTATTCCGCATCTCAATGTGAAGTTGCGAAATCACCACGTGGGTCACCTCCTGCCCGGAGGCGCCGGTGCGCGCCACGCCATACCCGACTGCGGCTTCGACCTCAGCTACCTCGCCGCCGAACAGTACATACCCCTTGCCGCCAAGGTCGTCCGCCAGGCGCAGATCGCGGATGGTCACTCGGGCGCCCTTTATGCCGGCGTCGGCCGCGTCGATCACCGCGGCCACAGTTTGCGTCTCGATCACGCCGAGCGCCTCGCCCGCGTCCTCCCGCCTCGTACCTCCGATGGACGCCACCACGTCCGGGTGCACGTCAGGTAGGAACACCACGTCCACCAGCGAGGGGCCGGCGACGTCCCGCCCGGCCTGCATGGCCTCCTCGACGTCGGCGGTAAGGCCACCGACCAGCACCAGGTACTTGCCCGGGTGCACTGTCCCCGCCCGGATGACCTGGAGGGGCGCCCGCTTGATCATGGCGTCGCCGGCCTCGATGCCCTTGGCGATCGACGTGAACTCTAGGAGGGCGATGGCCGGTTCCATCAGACGATCCTCGAGCGCGCCGACCACAGTGATCCGCCGCTCTCGTGAGAACGTGCGCGGTCTGGTCAGCCCGTCCCCAGTGGGACTGGCGATCGAGAAGGAGGAAAAGCCCTCGCCGCCCAGCCCGAGTCCCGAGAAGTTCGGTCCGTTCGCCACGAAAATGCTGCAGTTCATGGCCCGGGCCATCCTCGTGATGGTGTCTACGTTCGTCGAGTGGATGGACGCAGTGTGCTTGAATCCATGCTCGGACCTTACGGCGAGATCGATCGCCTGTTCGACGTTCGGGACGCGCACGATGGGCATCACCGGCAACATCTGCTCGGTCCACACCAGACTGTGCTCGCGTGGGACCTCGGCCACGGCCAGACGGATGTCGCCATCCGCGCGGATCCCGACCTCGCGCAAAATGACCCCGGCGTCCTTGCCGATCCAGGCTGGGTTGATGTGACCGGGCTTGTTCGGCGGCCCGAGCTCTGTGAAGATCACCCGCTCCAGCCTTCTCAGCTCGTGTTCCTTCAGAATGTACGCGCCGTGCTGGCCCATCGATCGCACCAGCCGGTCGGCTACGGTATCCACCGCGATCGTCGTCTTCTCGTCGATGCAGACAAGGTTGTTGTCGAACGAGGCGCCGGCCACGATGTCCCGCCCAGCCTTGTCCACGTCCGCGGTCTGGTCGACGACCGCAGGCGGGTTGCCGGGCCCAGCTGTGACCGCCCGCTTGTCGGTCTTCATGGCCTCCCGCACCACGGCCGGCCCGCCGGTCACCAGCAGAAGCCGGACATCGGGATGACGCATCAACTCCTTCGCGCTCTCGATAGTCGGCTCCGGCGTGGCAGTGACCAGGTTCTCGGGCCCCCCGAGGCCACGATGGCGCGATTGATCAACCGGATGTTCTCGGCGGACACCCGCTTGGCGTTCGGATGCACGTTGAATACGAGCGTGTTGCCGGCCGACACGATCGCGATCGTGTTGTTGATGATGGTCGAGGTCGGGTTCGTGGTCGGGGTGATGGCCGCCACCACGCCGAAGGGAGCGAACTCGGTGACCATCATGCCCTCGTCGCCGGTGACCGCCTCCAGCTCGAGGTCATCCGGTCCCGGCGTCTTGGCGCTGACCAGCCGGTTCTTCGCGATCTTGTCGGTCACCCGGCCCAGGCCAGTCTCGGCCACCGCCATCTCGGCCAAGCGCTCGGCACTCTCAAGCATCGCCGCGCGTATTGCGGCCACGATGGCCTTGCGGCCCTGGAGGCCGATCTGCTGATAGTCGGCGTATGCCTTGAAAGCGGCATGAACTGCGTCGCCGATCGACGGGAAGATGCCGTCGCCCAACTCCATCTCATCTGCGGCCGAGAGCGCCTCCCGGGCCCGAAGCCCGGCTCCCGGGTGCTCGCCGGCCTCCCCCAGTCGGCGACGGACCCGTTCGATGATGTCCTGGATTTCTTCTTGCGACAGCACGCTCATGGCTCATCCCGATGGCCGCTGGCAGGCCTCACTTGCGGAACTTCTCCTGGCCGCCCACTTCCCACGTGTCGACGATCGCCATGATCACCGCATCGCACGGGCGGTCCCGCGTCGCCTCGGTCTGCCGGGCCGAGCTCCCGGTGGCCACCAGGACCACCTCGCCAACGCCGGCGCCCACAGCGTCCGCGGCGACCACGAACGTCGCCAGGTCGTTGTTCTCCACGTCCAGATGGCGCACCACCAGGAGCTTCAGCCCTTCCATCGTGGACTCCTTGCGGCTGGCCACCATCGTCCCGGCTACGCGTCCGAGGAGCACGTTCGGTCTCCTTTCTCCATTCACTCCCCCGTGGCTCCCGAGGGCCGGGGGAGCCAAAGCCCCCCCCAGTCCGGAAGCCGCGGTCCTTCCGGCTGCTGCTACGAGGCCGCGGACTGGCCCATCTCGCCCTGGGCCTGCTCCTTGCGTCCCAGCGGCAGCACCAGGTCGATGTTCACGTGCGGGCGGGCAATCACGTGGCTGGCGATCAGCTCGCCGACCTTCTCGGCGTTCTGGATCCCCGCCTGCACGGCCGCCTTCACCGCGGCCACATCGCCCCGGACGACGGCGGTCACGTAGCCGCCTCCCGTCTCCTCGAAGCTCACCAACTCGACCTTGGCCGCCTTCACCATGGCGTCTGCGGCCTCGACCATCGCGGGGAAGCTCCTCGCCTCAATCATTCCCAGAGCATCAGCCATCTATCTGCGCTTCTCCTTTCGTCCCGACCTCTTCGATCGGGTTGCCGTCCGTCCACGTCTCTACCCGCCGGCCTGCCGACCCTCCAGGCCTTCGATGGCCGCCACCGCGGCCTGCCACCCCACGTCGATGTCCCGCTCCTCGCCACCCAGGTACACCCGGCCCATCGAGCCGAACGAACGGACCTCGAGGATGTTGATCTCAGCGGCCTTCTCCGCCTCGTTCGCCGCGAGCGCGGCGTAGGCGGCCGGCTCGCACTCCAGCACGTACAGGGTCTGACCGCCGATGATCATCTGGCCGTGCCGGGTCCGATTAATGAGCTGGGCGTGGTGGCCGTCGATGTGACGAACGATCTGGCTGGAGAGGATCCGCGGCTTGATCCGGTCGGACTCCGTGAGCCCGACGGCGTCCAGAATGGCCGCACCGGCCGCCCGGGTCTCCGCCTGCTCCGCCGAGTGCACCTCGAGCAGGCCGAAGTACCTTTCGATGACCTGCATCCCCGGCCGGACATTCGTCGCCTTCAATGCGACGTCGGTGAGTCGGTTGATCTCGATGCCGGGCGAGATCTCCACGTACAGCGAGGCATCGCCAGCCAGGGGCAGAAATCCCTGGGCCACCGTTCCCAGGAAGGCGGCGTACTGCGGTTGCAGGCTGTCCAAAAAGCAGTACGCCCGGAGCTCCACGCCATTGGTCAATCGAACTCGCCTCCCACCTCAGTACCGTCCATTGCCGGATTTACCGCCAGTCACGATCTGCACACTGGCCGAGGCCCCGATCCGGGTCGCCCCGGCCGCGATCATCTCGCGTACGTCCTCGGCGCTCCTGATGCCCCCCGCCGCCTTGATCCCGAGTTTCGGGCCTACCGTCTCCCGCATCAGCAGGACGTCGTGCACGGTGGCCCCGCCCGGGCCGAACCCGGTTGAGGTCTTCACGAAGTCGGCCTTGGCGACCCTCGCCAGATGCGAGCTCACGACCTTCTCCTCGTCGGTGAGGAGAGCGGCCTCGATAATCACCTTGCTGAGCGCGCCGGCCTCGTGGCAAGCATCCGAGACCTTTTCGATGTCGGAGCGGACGAGATCGTGGTCACCGCTCTTCAGCGCGCCGATGTTGATCACCATGTCGATCTCGCGTGCCCCGTCGCGAATGGCCCGGCGGGCCTCCATCGCCTTGACCTCGGTGGTGCTGGCCCCGAACGGGAACCCGACCACCGACGCAACCCTGACGTTGGAACCCCGAAGATTCTGCGCGCACCGCCGAACCCACGTGGGGTTCACACACACGGCCGCGAACCCGAACTCGCGGGCCTCGGCGCACAGCCTGTCGATGTCGGCGGCTGTCGCATCGGGCCGGAGCAGCGTGTGGTCGATGAACCGAGCCAGGTCGCGGGGCACCTCGGCCCCATCGCCCGAGTAGGCGATCCGCTCGGCTCCGGTGGACACGGCGCCGCGGACCTTGTCCGAGCAGTTCGCGGCGCACGCGCCCTGGCACGACGGATCCGAGCAGTCCCCGCCTCCCCGGACGGCCAGTGCTGCCAGAACCTTGCGAGTCACCGCATCGATCAGGGCATCGGTCGTCGTGCTCATCGCATCGCTCCCACCTCGGCGCGAGCCAGGTAGTGCTGTTCGATCTCGGTGATCTTCTCGACCCGCCGGGCATGCCGGTCACCGCCCCACGGCGTCGACAACCAGGCCTGCACGATCTCCAGCGCGAGGTTCTCCCCGATCAGCCCGGCCCCAAGGACGAGGACATTGGCGTGGTTGTGTTCGCGACTGTTCCTCGCGGAGGACACGTCCCAGCAAGTGGCGGCCCGGATCCCCGGCACCTTGTTCGCGACCATGCACGACCCGATACCGGCACCGTCCACGATGATCCCCCAGCGGCAGGCGCTGGCGGCCACCAGACGGGCCACGTCGTGAGCGAAGTCTGGGTAGTCGACCGATTCCGTGCTATTCGTCCCGCAGTCGTGCACGTCGAAGCCGCTCTCTCGGAGCTCGGTGGCGATGCGCTCCTTCAGCCGGTACCCGCCGTGGTCGGCCCCAACTGCAATATCGGCCGGATCGATCGGCCAGGGTGATCGACCACCAATGGAGCTGGCGGCCGGCACCTTCTCGGCCGGACGTGGCCGGGTCCCGAGCGCGCCGGCTCGGCAGCGGTCATTCCCGCCAGGACCGTGGCCACCACCGTCCTGACCTCCTCCTCCGACAGGAGGATCCGGTTATCCGGGGTCGATGAGGCACTCATCGCCGCCCGCCCGGTGCCGCCCGGTGCAGCTCCACCTGGTACTCGTACCGGTCCCCCACGAACACCAGCCGCGTGGACTCGACGGCATGTCCTTCGGGCGTGAATGTGAGGCGCCGGATCAGCAGCACCGGCGTCCTCGCTTTGCAGCCCAGCAACTCTGCACTCGAGAGCGTCCGCAACGCCAGCCGAGATCGTCTCGACTGCGTGGTCGAGCACCAGTCCGATCGGCTCACTCTGCAGGACCTCGTACATCGATCCCTGGTCCAGCCGATCCCGATCGAAGAGGTCGTCGTGGCCGTCGAGCGCGTGCATTGGGAGCCACGTCTCGGCTAGTCCGACCGCCTTGCCGTCGGTCAGGAAGAGCCGGCGGAGGAAACGGCAGCGAGCTCCTTTCTCAAGGCCGAGCTCGGCCGCGGCGTCTGCCGGCGCCCCCTCCACCGAGGACGAGAGCACCCGGTGCGACGGCATGAACCCCTGGCTGGACGCCAGCTCGGTGAACGACGTCAGAAGCGGAACGTGACGGATCTTCGGAACGGCCACGAACGAGCCGAGCCCCTGGACCTTCCGAATGACTCCACCCGTCTCAAGGTCGGCCAGGGCCTGACGGATCGTCGCCCGCGACACGGGGTACCGGTCCCGGATGGCAGTCTCACTCGGGAAGCGGTCGCCCGGCTGCAAACCGCCCTCACCAATTTCCCGAAGCAGAGCATCCCTGAGCTGCACGTAGAGCGGAAGGGGTGCCTCCCGGTCCAGCCGCGCGGGCAACCCAGCAGTCGTGGGCTCCGTGGCCACCATCACACCGCCAGCTGGACGATCCGGTCATCCGCACGACCGTACATGTTTACACTCTGCTCCGACGCCAGCCGTGAGTCAAGTCGTGACCGGGCCCGCCAAGTGGACGAGGAGAGTGGAGCAGAGCGTGGGAGGCGGGTGAATCCCGGAGGCGGTGACTCGCCGGTGGTCATCTGGTGACGTGGTGATGCATGCTCGGACTCGTGGGTTCGGTCGCTCGTGCTCATTCGATGTCGAAATCCTCCCTCCCCGCATAGGCGCCGTTCAGCTGCTTGGAGCGCTGCATGAGCAGGTCGTTCAGCAGGCCCGAGGCGCCGAAGCGGAACCGGGCCGGGTCGAGCCAGCGCGCCCCGGCAGTCTCGTTGACGACCACGAGGTACTGAATGGCCTCCTTCGTGGTGCGAATGCCTCCAGCCGCCTTCACCCCGACCAGCGCCCCGGAGAGCTCGGCGAAGTCGCGCACCGCCTCGAGCATGACAAGAGCGACGGGCAGGGTCGCTCCAGGACTGATCTTGCCGGTCGAGGTCTCCACGAAATCAGCACCTCCGAGCATCGCCAGCCAGCAGGCCCTGCACACGTTGTCGTAGGTAGCAAGCTCACCGGTCTCGAGGATGACCTTGAGGCGCGCCATCCCGCACGCTTCCTTGATCGCCCGGACCTCCTCGTGGACAAAGCCGTAGCGTCCGCTCAAGAAGGCACCGCGGTCAATGACCACGTCGACCTCGTCCGCTCCGGCGGCGACCACCTCCCGGACCTCGGCGAGCTTGACGGAAAGGGAGGCACGCCCCGATGGGAATGCAGCCGCGACCGACGCCACCTTGACCCCGCTCCCGGCAAGCACGCCGACTGCAACGCCGACGAGGTCCGGGTAGACGCAGACCGCCGCCACCGATGGTACGGAGGGGTCGCCCGGGTCGGGGCGTCGAGCCTTTCCACAGAGGGTGCGTACCCTCCCGGGGGTGTCAACGCCCTCTAGCGTCGTGAGGTCGACCATCCTGATCGCTGTCTCGATCGCCCACAGCTTCGACGTCGTCTCGATCGAGCGAGTCGCAAGCGCTGCGGCCCGCGCTTCGGCACCAACTTGATCCACACCAGGCAGTCCACAAAGGAAGAGACGCATGGTGCTCTCCGAACGCGTGAGCTCGCCGAGCCCGACGCCACCTCGCTGACGGTGATCAAGGAACGAGCCACTGACCAGTGCGCCGGCCGTTCCCTCGACAGGAGGTTGCCCGGTTAGGACCTCGGGTGCTCGGCGTGCCTCCGGCATGCCTTCTCCGCTCATCGCTCGCCCCGGTCCTGAGACCCACGACCGCTTCGCAAGTAGCCCGTGCCTCTCATGAGGCGGCCCGCTTCGTCATGCGAGCGAGCTCGTCAGGCGTCGCCAAGCCGTCGATCACCCCCGGTCTGGTGACGCAGTAGGCACCTGCTCGACAGCCGAGATCTATGGCCTCTCCCATCGAGGTGCCACGCGCCAACGCGGCGACAAGACCCGCGTTGAAGGCGTCCCCGGCTCCCGTCGTGTCGCGCACCTCCACCGGGTAGGCGGCGAAACGCTGCACACCGGTCGGCGAGACCCAGAGAGCACCACGATCGCCGAGCGTCACGACCACGTCGTTCACTCCTAGGCCCATCACGGCCAAGGCTTGGGACTCGGGTGTCTTCCCACCGATTCCTAGCGCTCCGGCGAGCGTCTCGAGCTCGGACTCGTTCGGCGTTAGCACGTCGAAGCTCGCGAGGGCCTCAGCCGACAGCGGACGAGCTGGTGCCGGATTGAGCACGCAACGCCGCCCGCCGGCCCGAGCCCAGCGGGCGACGTCGATCGCTAGTTCAGCTCGGCACTCCAGCTGGAGGAGTACGAGGCGGCACGAGGCGACCTCATCTCCGAGCGCCGACAGGTCGTCCAACGCGAGCTCGAGATTGGCGCCAGGGGCGACGACGATGGAGTTTTCGCCATCCTCCTGCACGATGATGAAAGCGACTCCTGTCGGCTCCGTGCCGATCAGGATGCCCCGTTCGGGAAGCCCCTCGCTCAAGAGGACCCTTCGCCCGTGATCGCCAAACACGTCCTCGCCGAGCTTGGTGACGAAGCAGGTGTCCACGCCGAGGCGCCGGAGCGCCACGGCTTGATTGGCACCCTTGCCCCCCGGTCCCCAGTTGAATCGACCGTCACCGACCGTCTCACCCGGAAGAGGCAGGCGGGAGGTATAGATCGTGAATCCCGCGTTGTAGGAGCCAACCACCAGGACGTCTGCCATCATCGGCCTCCTCGGCTCTACTGGCTGCCCACTAGCTCCCGAGCGCGAAGACCGCCGGGTCGTAGTACACGTGGACCCTCTGCAGTCTTCCCTCGTGCACGTCGACGAAGTTCACACCCGTACAGGGATACTCCTTGCCGGCCCGATCCCGATGCAGCGACGCCCACTCGAAGGCACCGCTCGGTCCGTTGACGATCCCTCTCACGATGTCTACTCGAAGCTCCGGAAAGTTCTCGATGCTCTCCTCGTAGAACTTCCGTATCTCGGAGTGGCCGACGAGACGGCCCATCTCCGGAACTACCAGTTCGGCATCCTCGGCATAGTGATCCAGCACTCCATCGAGGTCGCGGCGCTCCTCTGCCTGCCAATACGCCTCTATCACTTCACGTGGGCCCGTCATCGGGCCTCACCTCCTCTCTTCGCACGACTCTCTTGTCTGAGAGGCCCAGATCCCCTTCGTGGGGATCTGGGCCTCTCAGAGACCCTCTCAGCCCTTGTAACCGGGAACGTACTGCGCGATCGCTGTCACGGATGCCGGCGTGTGAACGTTCTGGGTAGTGACGAGGTGGTACGGAACCTCGGTGTACGCGGGCAGCGTCTTTCCTGCCCACAACTTGTGCAACGCGTCAACCGCCTCCACGCCCATCGTGACCGGAGCCTGGAGGGCGGAAGCCCTGACGACCCCGGACTTGATGTAGTTCACCTCACCCAGGTCGGCGTCGAAGGCAACCACGGAGACCTTGCTCTGGTCGTGAAGACGAGAGACCGCCTGTGCCACCCCGAGCGCCGAGCTGTCGTTCGCCGCGAAGATCACGTTGATCTTCGGGTTGCGCTCGAGCAGCGTGGTCGTCTCCGAGAGCGCCACCTCGGCGACTTCGTTGTCGATCTGGATTCCCTCGTACTTGAGGCCTGGGTACTTCTTCATCACGGTCTCACAGCCGTTCCGGCGGTCAACTCCGGAAGTCGTCGAGAGGTTGTAGTCGATGATGGCGTACTCGCCGTTGCCGTGGACCGCGCTTGCCGCAAACTGACAAGCGGCCTCTGCAGCCTTCACGTCATTCACCGCCACGAACGTTTTCGCGATCATCGGCGACAGGGACGAGTCGGTCGCGATCACTGGAATGTCCGCAGCCTCGGCATCTCTTACCGACGAGACCAGCGCTGTCGGGCTGAAGGGCACGAGGATAATGCCGCTCACCTTGTCGGATACAGCCGTGCGCATCATCGAGATCTGGTCGGCGAAGTCGGCGTCGGATGCTGGCGCCTGCTCGACCGTCTTGTAGCCGTACTTTGCTGCCTCGGACTGGATACCGCGGTACTCCGAGTTGAAGTACGGAATGGCGGACGTCGGGATGAACTCGATCGTCTTTTGGCTAGAAGCAGCCACCTTCGTAGCGTGCGAAGCCGTCGCGCTAGCAGAGGCCGCAAGTGTCCCGGCCGCCAGCGCGACTGTCGCGCCCACGACGAGTGCCCCAAGAAGCTTCCTCGTCGCGCTTCGCCGCAACCCCATTCTTGACAAACTGTGTTCCAAATGCACTAGAACTGCCCTCCTTATTGGTCTGCTCCCTATTGAGCGCAGACACCCAGAACTGCTACCCAGAACTGCTACCCGGAACTGCTACCCTCCTTTCAGACTGCTACACGCTTGCGGAAAGAATCGATGAACACTGCGCCGACAACGACAATGCCGAGGATGACTGTCTGCGCGTAGCTAGAGACTCCGAGCAGCTCGGTCCCGTTGCTGAGAACGCTCATCAACAGCGCGCCCAACATCGCTGACCAGACGGCGCCCTGGCCACCGAACAGGCTTCCACCACCAATGACCACGGCCGCGATCGAGTCGAGGTTGTAATTCGCGCCGGCCGTCGGTAGTGCGCTCGCGACATATGCTGTGAGCAGGAGGCCCCCAACTGCGGATAGCACTCCCGAAATGACGTAGACGAGCACTAGGTTGCGTCGCACCGGCAGCCCTGAAAGAAGTGCCGCGCGGTAATTGCTCCCCATCGCATAGACCGATCTGCCAAAGCGAGTCATACCGAGCAGCACCTGGCCTGCGATGCCAAGGACGATCGCGACAATGATGAGGTAGGGGAACACGCCGAACCCATCGACGCCGAAGTTCAGAAACGACGTCGGGAAGTTATAGACGCCCACTCCATTGGTGACGAGAAGCGCACCACCGCTACAGACGCTGAAGGTGCCGAGCGTGACGATGAACGCGGGAACCTTCGTGAAGGCTGTCAGAAGGCCGTTGACTAGACCGACACCGAGGCCGATAAGAAGCGCGACAACCACGCCGAGGAGGATGCCGTGCGTCATGAACTGCCCTGCGACTACGCCGGTGAGCGCCACTATCGCGCCGACCGAGAGGTCGATGCCGGCCGTCGCGATGACGTACTGCTGGCCGATGCTCAGGACAGCAATCACCGCGACAGAGTCGAAGATCGTTTGTATGTTGTTCGCGCTGAGGAAAGGACGGGACATGATCGTGAAGAACACGACCAGGATGATCAATGCCAGGACGACTAGGGACGAGTTGACTATCCGGGCTACGGTCGCCTTGTGTTTCTGTAGTGGGCCCATTCGGAGCGATGGCAGCTGGTGGTCCTCCACCGACGGTTCGCTCTCGATCGCTTCCCTCCGAACCATCACGAGCCCTCCTTCGCGACCGCCATGGTTGTTCGGCTAGATGCGCCCTCTGTCGAGAGGCCACCCATGGTCAGCCTCGCCAGCTCGTTCGCGTCGACCTGACCATGCTCGTAGGACGCAATGGGGGCGCCCTCGCGAAAAACGACGATGCGGTCGGCGATCGCGAGGAGCTCGTCGTTGTAGTTCGAGACGACCACCACGGCATGGTTGGAATCGGCGAGATCAGCGATGTGCCGATAGATGTCCGCCTTGGACCCGATATCGATGCCAACGGTCGGATTGTTCATTACCAAGCACGGCACGTCACGCAGGAACCAGCGTCCCAACACGACCTTCTGCTGGTTCCCTCCGGAGAGATTGCCTACAGCCCTGCGGGGATCGGGCGGGCGGACCCCACTCTCGACGATCCCGCTTTGGATCGCAGACCGCTCTCTACCTCTGTGAATGAAGCCACCGCGATGCACGAGTGGACTGTGATCCTCGAACATGAGCGGCATGCTCATGTTCGTGCCGATGGAAAGCTGCTGGAAGAGCGCGTCGGTACGGCGATCCTCGGGTAGGTAGGCAATGCCAGCATCGAGCGCCTGTGCGGGATTGCGAAGGCGAACAGGTCGTCCACGCACGATGACTCGACCGGCATCGATACGCCTTAGTCCACCAAGCATCTCTGCGAAGAGCGAGCTGCCCGACCCGACCGCTCCCGCGATGCCAAGGACTTCACCGACATGGATCTCGAGGTCGACCGGTGCAAGGCCCGGACAGCTCATGTGCTCGAGACGGAGGAAGGCCTCGGCGCTAGGAGTTTTTTCATGACGAGGGTAGAGATCGGTGAGGGCTCGACCAAGCATGGCTTCGATGACATTCGCCTGGTCAAAGCTCGATGTCGGACCATCTAGGGTGATCTTGCCGTCGCGGAGCACTGTCACACGATCAGAGACGTCAAAGATCTCCTCCAGCCGGTGCGAGACGAACACGACCGTGTAGCCGCGATCGCGCAGCCCGCGCATTGTTCGCAACAGTGGAACGGCCTCACGACTGGTGAGGGAGGCCGTCGGCTCATCGAAGAGGATGATCTGCGGTGAGTGGCTCAAGCACTTCAAGATCTCGACGACTTGCTGTTCGGCCACCCTCAGCGCCGACACGGCGATGCTGAGGTCTAGCTCTGGGAATCCAAGGTCGGAAACGAGTGACTGAGCGTCCTCCCGGATGCGACGTCGGTCCAGGAACCCGAACCGGACAGGCTCGTGACCAATGAAAATGTTCGCGAAGCCGGACAGGTGTGGGAACAGACTCAGCTCCTGGAATACCATGCTCACGCCAGCTCTTGTGGCTTGCGCTGGCCCGGGGAAGGACACAGGTTTGTCGTCGAGGATGACCGCCCCCGACGTCGGGTGCAGCGCGCCGCCGAGGACCTTCAACAAGGTCGTTTTGCCCGACCCGTTCTGGCCGGCGAGCGCGTGGATTACACCGGGAGCGACATCGAGATCGACGCCGTCAAGCGCCAAGACGGGTCCGAAGCGAACCGACAGGCCACGCACCCCGATCATGAAGACGCCTCCTTGCGGACGAGTTCGGAGGTAGCAGTGGTTCGACGCCTCGGACGACCGTCGTTGCTAGAACCGGCTGGCGTTTTCGGCTCGCTGGGAAAGCGCGGGGCAGCACACGACCCCCGCTGGATCAGATGGGTCGGTAGGACGACGCGTTGGAACTCCGTCGTTTCTTGCCCAGTGAGGCGGCTAAAGAGCAAGCGAGCAGCGAGCACGCCCTGGTCAACTGTTGGGCGGTCGATCACCGTGAGCGGTGCCCGTAGCAACGGTGCTGTATCGAGGTCGTCGAAGCCGATGACCGAGAGCTGACCAGGAACGGATACCAGCATCGAGTGCAGCGCCTTGAGAGCCCCGAGAGTCATGAGGTTGTTCGCGCAAAAGACGGCCGTCGGGGGCTCGGGCAGTGCCAAGAGGCGTAACATGGCTTCGTAGCCACCGGACTCCCTGAAGTCCGAGAACACGCAGTACGCCGGCGGAATTTCTATGCCAGCCCGGCCGAGTTCTGCGAGGAAACCTTCGTGTCGCTCGCGTCCAGGCAGCGTGTCGAGGGGACCACTCACCACCGCGATCTCTCTGTGGCCGAGATCGAGGAGGTGCTTCGCTGCCTGAGCAGCGCCCCCGTGATTGTCCACTAGCACCCTGTCGAACTCGCCTGGAAGGTCCCGGTCGACAAGGACGATCGGCACCTTGGCCATGGATTCGTGGAGCGCAATCTTTTCCCGTTCGGTCGCTGGGACCAGGATGATTCCGTCCACCCGGCGAACCATGTCCAACAAGACCGACTCCTCGGTCTCGGAAGACTCGTTGGTGTTCGAAAGCAGGACGCTGTACGGCCCCGGCCTGAACACGGATTCGATCCCCTTCACGACGGCGGCGAAGTATGGATTCGAGATGTCGGGAACCACCACCCCGATCGTGTACTGAATCCCTGAGCGCAAGCTGCGAGCGGCATGGGTGGGGCGGTAGTCAAGATCGTCGATAGCTCGACGGACGGCCCCTGCTGCCCGGACCCGCTCGCCTTGGAGGAAGCGGGTCACGGTCGTCGACGACACACCAGCCCTACGGGCTACATCACCAATCTTGGTCGTCTGGTATCGTTTCCTGTTATCGATACTAGAGATTTTGTTCCGTCGCCTACCCCCTGTCAAGAGGTAGCCGTGCCGAGAAAAGTGTGAACCACCTAGCGACGGACAGCTCTCAAGTAGTCGTCATCAGCCCCCTTACGCATACCATCGGGTCATGGACGCCAAAGAGATGGACCGGGCGGTGAAGGAGCTACTGCGCCTTCCCGGCGAGACCGTAAAGCACCGAGCGGCCATCTCCCGTATCGCCACAAAAACGACGCGAACTCGCCGGGCGCCTCGGCGAGGCGATCGGGCCGACAAAAGCAGCGCAGAAGCTCGCGGTCAGCCGACAGACGTTCTGGCAGATCTTGAACCCTGATCAGGCCAAGGAGATCAAGAAGCGGTCGAAGACGAACACCCGGGAGCGCACCCGTGAAACCTGACGGCATCGAAGCGACGGACGGCGCAACGTGTCGGATCATCTCGGTGACCGGTCCGTGAGTGCACCCTCGCCGAACTACCAGAGGTGGACGCTGACCTCGCGCGACGGCACCGTTGTCGGCTACCGCCAGCTCGGCAACGGCCCAGGCGTCGTGCTGCTGCATGGTGCCGGACAGAGCTCCCAGAACTTCCTCACACTGGCTCGCGCGATGGCGGACCAGTTCACGCTCTATGTCCCGGACCGTCGTGGCCGCGCCATGAGCGGCCCGTGCGGCAAGGACCACGGTCTCGACGATGAGGTGGAGGATCTCGAGGCGCTGTTGAGCGAGACGGGCGCTCGCTACGTCTTCGGCCTGAGCTCCGGTGCGGTGATCGCACTTGAGGCAGCTCTCCGGATCCGAAGCATCCCCAAGCTCGCGCTCTACGAGCCACCGCTCGAGACCGAGACGATGACCCAGCGAGCGTGGGTGCCTCGCTACGAGCGTGAGCTGGTAGGAGGAGACCTCGCAGCTGCGCTCGTCACGGTCCTGAAGGGAACCGCCAATCAGACTGCGCTCCGGTTCGCGCCCCGCGTCCTGCTCGAGGGAGGGATCCGTCTTGGTATCCGTGCTGCTGCCCGCATACCTTCGCCTCCCGGTGTCGTCCACCCTTTGGACCTCATCGCGACCATCCACTACGACGCCATCATCGTGGCCGAGGCGGCCGGACCGCTCGAGCGCTTCGCATCCCTACGTTGGAGGTGCTCCTTCTCGGCGGTAAGCGCAGCAACAAAAGCCTCGAGTCGGCGGTCGATGGACTCGCCGAGGTACTGCCGGGTGCGCGGCGGGTCACGCTTTCCGGGGTCGGGCACACCGCAGCCGACAACGCAGGCAAGCCGGAACTGGTGGCGGCGGAGCTTCGGAGCTTCTTCGGCGGCTAGGACCGCCCGGCTGGCAGCCGGGCCAAGCTCCAGCCACTCCAATGACATGGTGGAACCATGCAGTCGGACAGAGACCGAAGTTCCAGGCTGTCGATATCGGCGTCG
>CAWDRQ010000043.1:0-8836 GCA_963804765.1 uncultured Acidimicrobiaceae bacterium | reverse complement strand
ATTGATTACATTGCCCAGCGGCACAGTGGCCGAACGTCGCAATGGCTGCAGGTGTGCCCGGATGGAGACGGTGAGTAGTCTCGCAGGCGGAGCCGCTCAGCTAGCGACACGACCGTAGTCTCAGCGTCCACGATCGCTGGCTCGGCGACGTCGATGGCTTGGCGATCTCCTTCGGTTAGGTCGTGAACATAGGCTGATCGGACGGTAAGGCCCTCTCGACGACCAGCATCTGCGTACACCTGGAGCTGTAGGTCGTAAAACTCTCTGGTCCCTTCCTACGTCGCCGTCTTGTAATCGACGATTGCAAGCGACGTTGGCTGCCCATCCTCGTGATCAAGGATCACGTCCGCGACGAGAAATCACCAAACCGGGGAGATGCAGCTCAAATGGTCGTTCAACCTCCCATACCCGTTCAAGATCGTCGCTCCAGTCTCGTACGTAACGGCTCACGAGTCGTTGTGCGGATTCGCGGGATCTGACGATGTGCCGGCTTGCTCGCAGCCGGCAGCACGAAGTGCTCATCGAAGAGCCGCTCAACCTGGGGCGGCGTCGGTGGACGGCCACGGTGCCGCGTTTGTTCGGCAACTTCGCGGACTATGTGGTGAACGGCCTTCCCATACCCAAGTTCGGGGGCTATCGGTGGCTGGAAGCCGAGCGAGGTTCGCAAGCGATACGCGAGGCCGCAGGTCTGAAAGCGCGCTAGATCACTGAAAGTCAACTTCAACGTCGATGCGCCGTCCTCGTCCGCTAACTCCGTTTCTGGCGGCATCGGTAATGCTTCGAGATCGGGAAGCAGGCCGTCGGTTAGCTCGACGAGAAACGGCGATGGGTGCGATCGCTGCTTTGTTACAGCGTTGTGGGTTGAGATGGAGAGCCAGTCTCTGGCCCTAGTCAGTGCGACATAGAACAGCCGACGTTCGTCATTGATGCTTCCCTCATAGCGCTGGCGTGAGAATCGCTGTGTAGGAACGAGCCAGTGGCCCGCGGTGCCCGTTTTCGAGGACGGGAAGCGCTTTTCGGACACACACGGGACAAAGACGGCAGGCCATTCGAGTCCCTTGGCCTGGTGGATGGTCATCAGGTTGACCGCATCGATTTCGACGTCAGCCTCGCCGTCGAATCCCTCGAAGGATCCTAACGACCAGTTCTGGATATGAATGGCCAGCCACCGGTGGTACCAAGAGCCTCGGTCCTGACCTCCGATCACGTCGCCGGGTGTCTCGAGATTGGGCCGTGATCGGAGGCGCACACTTTCGTAGTCTGCGAGAATCGCCGAGCATCGGGCGAGGGTCCCGAGGCGCGTCACCTGGACCGGGTCTGCCAGATCCCAGTCGGCAACCGCGCAGGTAGCTAGCAGCTCGTAGTAGCTCCGCACGAGGTTGATGGGTCGCGTCGGAGCCTTTACCTCCGCCTTCCACTTGACGAGGAGTCGTCGCAATGCGCCTGTGTTTCGTGCACCAAGCTCGAACTTCTGGGTGTACTGCTCAAGCAGGGTGTCGAGCGTGTCCTCTTGGCCGTAGCCCCACGCCTGTTCTCGCCACGAGGTGTCGGCCAGCCACGCAAAGGTCCGACCGAAGAGCTGGGCTTCGGGAGCGAGGAAGAGAGCCGTACGTCCACCCGGCGCTACAGGGATGTTGACATCTTGTAGCGCCTCGAGAAGGCGCGGGTACGACACCCGACCCCGCACAAGCACGGCCACGTCGCCGAAGCGGTAGCCCAATTGGCGAAGTAGAGCGATACTGCTCGCGATCCGCTAAGCTTCGTCGGTTTCGGTAGGTGCAGCCCACAGCACGACCTCAGTGGGTCCGGCCTCGCGGTCAGGGACCATCTCTTTGTCGAGACGCTCGGCGATTCTGCTCGACACCTGGTTCGCTACGTCGATGATCTTGGGACGACTTCGCCGGTTCGTTGACAGAGTGAAGCGTGCAACGTTGTCGTAGCGCTCGGCGAAGCTGACGATGTTCTTCACGTCCGCACCGCGCCACTGGTAGATCGATTGGTCATCGTCACCGACGACGCAGAGTTCGACCGGAGGCTCGGCCATTCGCTGGATCAGCGCTTCTTGGGCTGGGTTGACGTCCTGGTACTCGTCCACGATCAGGTGCCGCAGAGGTCCGTGGGCGGCCTCGAACACATCTGGACGGGCGAGCGCATGCACTGCGACGGCCACCATGCGCCCATAGGTAAGGAAACGATACCGGTGAAGCAGTGCATGAAACTGTTCGACGGTCGCCCGAAAGGGGTTCTCGAGGTCGTCGACGTCGAGCAGCTCGTTGTCTACTACCTCGACGTTGGCGAGGAACTCCCGGATACCGTTAAAGAGCTTGCCGTCGGAAGCAAGGGACTTGATGTCGAGCTGAGCGGAGACTCGGGTGACGAAGGCTGCCAGGCGGTGATCGTCCAGAACGTCGTAGGTCTCGTACTCGGACTGGTGCAACTGCAACAGACGGAAGCAGTAGCTATGGATAGTCCCGACGAAACATCCGTTCATTCTGTCAAGGAAAGTCTCGCCAAGGCGTTCGGAAACACGGCTTTCAATCCTCGCCTTTAGCGACTCGGCGGCACGCTCCGTGAAGGTGAAGGCGACAATACCGCCCGGCTCTACCCCGCTCTCAAGCAGGTACGCGACTCGTTGGGCAACGACCTCCGTCTTTCCCGCGCCCGGGATGCGACGATCTGCAAGTGAGAGCCCTGGTGACTGACGGCTCGGGCAGCGTCGCCCGTCAGGACTGGAGCAGGTGCGAGAGTCATCGCGCCACCGTGCACTTGGGAAGGCAGCAGCCCGGCTGGGACCGCCGCCGGCCGCCACCTTGCCGGTCCAATCTCTTGATGAGCGTTCCGACGCTACTCACTAATAATCGCGTCACCTCCATCCTACGTATATCGGCAGTTCGGCTTCGAACTCAACCACCACGCTCGGCAGGATCGAGGCGAGGGCGGACAAGCAAGTCGTCATAGGTCGTGCGCGGCAACGTCGCTTGACCAGCCGTCGCCTGCGCCACACCGGACTTTCTTGCTTTCTGAACTCCGGCGAACTGGTCGAGTCCGGTCCGAGCAAGCGAACGTGCCCCGACAGCAAACCGTCGGATCAGAGGACGGGCCCGGCTCTACCAGACGGACGTCAGGCCGACCAGAGCGACGGACACCTAAAGTTTATGAGTCCTCTCCGAGCCTTCTCTGGGGGTCTGTTGGCGTCGGCTCCAGTCGGCCAGAATGATGGCTCTACCAGGGCTTTCTGCGCGACACCACGAGAGGGCAGGTCCGATCAATTTGCGGCTCGCGATACAAAAGTAGGGCAAGAGTAGGGATGGATTTCAACCCACGACTGCATGGATTTCTGTGTGCCCGACCTTCGGGTTCAACCCACACTGCATGGATTTTTTTTGGGCCCGACCTTCGGGTTCAACCCACACTGCATGCCTTGCCACTGAGGCACCGACCTCACGCCTTCTGCGCGGCGCGTGGCCAAGTGCGGCGTCCGTATTGGGAATTCGGCTCTCTAGCTCCGTTTTGCTGGACGTCGGCCAGCACACGAGGAGTTCTCCGTCGGACGTTCGCGGAGAGGTTGTAGGGAAGAAGTAGGGATGCTCTCGGCTCAGGGGTCTGGCGGTCGAATTTCGGGGTTCTCCCGTTTCTAGCTGGGCTTTTCTGGACGTCGGCCAACACGTCAGGAGCGCTCCGTCGGACGTCCGTGGACAGGTTGTGGGAAAGAGTAGGGATGCCCCTCGGCTCAGGGGTCTGGCGATCGAATTTTCGGGCTCTCCCCCAAAGTCGCCGTCGCGGGCATCCAGCCATGAGACGGTGAGAGTCCCCATCGGGTGATGATCGGAGCGGGCGACGAGAATCGAACTCGCGTTCTCAACTTGGGAGCCAGTTTGGCCTTATTTTTGGCGGGTTTCAGCGAACTATGGCGGACGAGATGAGCAGCTCAGAAGAGTTGTCCGGACAACTGCGAACCCCAGCGAACGAAGGCGGATGTGCCAAGGATGCTCCATGGCAAGAGGTCAAGGTGAACCTGCCGACCGCTGTTGTCGCGCCGCTCTGAGAACACCGTCGACGTCATCGGGATCTCGCTCGAAACCCTCGTTGCTCAGATTATTGCACGGTTCATAATCCGAAATCGTATGACGGGCCAAGAGATGGGCGGTGATGGCCAACACGCCGATCCCGAATCGGGCGTCCCCAGCGACGAAGCAATAGCGACTACGAGGCGTACCCCATCTCCACCACGATCGCCTCGCTCGCTGGCATGGCACGGCGCTCTGCCGTGAAGCCCCGGTTTGATTCGCCGAGACGCGGGCGACAGAGGGACGCTCCAACGGCCCTCCTGGCGCCGCGATCGTGAGGTATCCGGTCTCGTCCACCACAGTGGCCCAAGCAGTACCTCTCGATCCGTTACTCCGAGCGTCTGGCAGCGGAGGGAGCCGTCACCTCGGTCGGGTTGCGCGGCGAGATCTACGACAGCGCGATGGCCGGGTCCGTGAATGGACTCTACAAGTCCGAGGGCGTCTGGAGGGAGGGACCCTGGCGCGGTCGCTCTGACCTCGAACTGGCGACCGCCTTTTGGGTCGCCTGGTGGATCGACGAGCGCCTTCACTCCGAGCTCTACTACGTCCCCCCAGCAGAGTTCGAGGATCTCCACTACCGTCAAGAGGCCTCTGCTCTCGCGGTTGGAAACCAACAGCCGGGGTCTCCATCAAACTCAGGGCGGTTAAGGAGGCCAACTGGTGCTCGGACAATTCGTCGAACACATATCGGTCAGAGTCCCTTGGCATGACACAGATTGGACAGGCAGAGTCTGTGGCAATCCGATTGGCAACGGCTCCTGCATACTGCTGAAAAACATCGGGGAAGAACGCGACGACAGCTTCGAGGTCACAAATGCGAACTCCCCATTTGGATCGCTCGACGCCGCCAGAGTCCCGTGCCTGCGAGAACGAGCCACTTTTCTCAGTCCGACCGGCTTCAGCTACAAGAGGGAACACCCTTACGGCAACGGAGGTGGGCTCCGCGGGCACCTACGGCCTGCGGAGATTCATGTCCCAGCCTATGGAGTGCAGGCAATTCCGTTCTTCTGGCTCCAGAGGCGCAACCTTGAGCGCTTTATTCTTCCGGAGCGTCCGGTTCCGTACAGCTCCGACGCAGAAGCGGCTGCCATTTCGTCTCTTGGGTTTGATCCAGGATGGCTCTTGCACGGTGATAATCAGCAAGCGGCGCTAGAAACCTTCTTCGGCGATGTCGTCCCAGGCGAGAGCCTCCTGTTCTTTTACCTCAAGCACTCTCCATTCCAGGACGCCGACAACCGCCGACTTCTCGTCGGCGCCGCCAAAATCACTGACATCAGTCTGCCGGGTCGGTGGCCGAGCGATGGCAGCGCACCCTTTCCGTCGCACATGTGGGAGACGTCCCTGCTCCACTCGTTGCGCCCTTCGATGAAGGATGGGGTGCTCCTGCCCTACCAGCGGTTGTTCGAGTTGCAAGAGCGAGACGGGGTCGACATCGGGGAGGCGCTCGCGTGGGCGCCCGAACACACGGCCCGCGAGTCTCGTACGTGACCGAGCACGTTCCAAGCGACTTGGCCGTCGCTGCCCTTTCCAACCTCCACGAGGCCCTAGCAGCTCTACCAAAACTCGGTATTCCTGTGCCTGCTGCCACATCCGCCTGGACTGAGTCCTGCCTCAACAGACTCTGGGTATTGAGGGGACCGTGCCCTGGATTGGGTTCTGTGCTCAACGTGTTGGGATTCGAGCATGGCACCGTTTTGGCTCGTCGGATAGTCGAGACAATCTCAGCCATCCGACCCGTGGCCCACGATCGAAGCTGGTTTCGCCAGCCCTTCGCGCCTTTCCGACCACCTTGCGTACGGCCTTCTCGAAGACAATGTGCCGGATCTGGGCAGCTCGTCCCGAGCGCGAACGAGCCGCGATCCGGCCCCGTGGTTTTAGCCTGACCACCGAGCAGGCCAGGGTCGTGTTCGAGGGCGGGACGGACATAGAGCTGAGCCTCGAAGAGTTCGTCGATGATCCTTACAACGCCTCTCTGTGCACTACTGGACAGGATGTCGCCATTCCGGTCGACCTCATTGATCGAGGCTGCTTTCCTGGGGAACCCATTGCGACCGATCATCCGCTGCCGGCACCTTCGGGGATGGACGACCCACGGGATCCGCGACGCGTCGAAGCCTTGCTGGTAGATGAGCTGGAGCGAGCGGCCAGTCGGGGACACTCTTGCAACGCTCAGCCAGCTTCAAGACCGTCGGCGCTCGCCCCATGCCCCGCCCTTGCCCACTCGATGAGACCGTGCTGCGTGCGCTCGGGTCCACCTGATGACTTCGACGAAGCTACCAACGGCGTCTGGCCTCCGATGATGGCGACCAAGCTTGGTGACGGTAGCCATGCCTACAAGCTCGCCCGGCTTGGCGCCGCCGAAGACCTCATTCGCGAGCACGTGGAGAGCAGGCTTGCGGCGCGTCCTTATAAGGCCGCCCAGGGTCTGCCCAGCCGTCTGGGCAAAGTTCTTGGACCCGTCGTGGGTACTACCGCTGAACAGGAACTCGAGAGCCGGGCTCGGCAGGAGAAGGTCGCCGCGATCGCCGAGCTTCACGACAGCCGGATCGCGGTGCTGAGCGGCCCTGCGGGCACCGGAAAGACGACACTGCTCAAGGTGCTGGCCGAACTTCCTGACGTCGCCGAGCCAGGGATCCTTCTTCCGCCCGCCTACGGGCAAGGCGCGGTCCAACTGCAAGCAAAGGTCGGCCTCGAAGCGTTCACGCTCGCTCAGTTCCTGTTGAGACGCGGCCGATTTGACGGACAGCGATACCTCGTGACAGGGGACGGCGAGACTCGAGCCGGTGGTACGCAACGGTCATAATCGACGAAGCCTCCATGCTCACCTGGTTACAGCTGGCCGCTGCGCTCGACAGCCTCGAACCACCGGATCGGCTAATCCTGGTTGGCGACCACCGTCAACTGCCTCCGATCGGAGCCGGCCGTCCGTACGTCGACATCGTCCGCCGACACCTTCCCGAGAACGTCGACAGGTTGTTCCCGAGGATCGGCAGGGGATATGCGGAGCTCACCGTCATGCGACGCCAAGCGGGTCAGGATCGGGATGAACCCCTTCTTGCCCGCTGGTTCGGCGGCACTGAGATGCCGCCGGGCGCCGATGAGATTTGGGAGCGTCTGCGTGCCCGCGGCGTAAACATGCCGACGCTGCGAACAGTCCACTGGGCGCAACAAGCGCCGCAATCAGTGCTCGACAGCGTACTCAGCGAAGAGCTGTCGGTTGGCGCCGGAGCCGACGGCAATTTCGAGACCCCCCATCGTACGGCGGTCAACGAAACGGTCCGTTCGTCAACTTCCGCTACGGAGCAGGCGGTGCTGGTGAGGCCTGTGAGACGTGGCAGATTCTCACTCCAGTTCGTTCGCGCGCCCTGGGGATCGACTGAGATCAACCGTCATCTGAAGTTGCTGACACCGCTCCCAGGCGCTTGCTGATGCTCGGCAGCCTGCCTATCAGCGAAGGGTGCCAGCTGCTCTCGGCAGCGAACAGATCGTGCTCGGCGAGCAAGGTTATGAATACCAAGAACGACTCACGCCGAAAGTCGTTTCCAGCAGGCGGCCTTTCGTATGTTGCAAACGGGGAGATCGGCGTGGTCGTAGGTCAGCTCCAAGACGCAGAACATGCACGCAGCACCGTGGTTGACCCAGGTGGATTTTCTCCCTCTCCTCCCAGGTCGGATTCAAGTACGACTGGCGGACGGCAGCCGAGATACCGACGATGGCGGATTGCCACCACTTGAGTTGGCCTGGGCAATCACGGTCCACAAGTCGCAAGGATCAGAGTTTGGCACGACGTTCCTCGTGCTTCCGAAAGCAGCCCGGCACGTTTCTCGCGAACTCTTGTACACAGCGCTCACCCGGCAAACCGAACGCATTGTCCTTCTTTATGAAGCCAGCCTTGACGAGCTGCTCTAACTCGACTCCGGACGATGAGGTCCGAGGTCGCCAGTCGGCTCACCGACCTGTTTCGGCCTCCCAACATCCAGACGCTACCCGGCCGATGGGGAACAACCGATTGTCGTGGACGCGAACTTGATACACCGCACTGACGCGGGTGTCATGGTCCGATCAAAGAACGAGGTGATCATCGCCGACATTCTTGACCGTGTCGCACCAGGTCACTGGACCTACGAAGAGCCGTTTGTGGGATCCGACGATTCGGTGGAAGCTGCCGGATTTCACCATTCGAACACTCGCAGGGCAGCGGGTCTACTGGGAGCACCTCGGAATGATGGACATCGCCAGCTACGCGGCCGCGTGGGAGGCCAAAAAGGGCTGGTACTTGTGCAACGGCGTTCTACCGCTCGACGAGGGTGGCGGGACCAACGGGGCCTTGATCTGGACTGACGACACTCGTGGCGTCGACGTACCAGCATGGAAGCTGCAGGCCGAGCGTGCAATCGGTCCTGCCGGTCAGGGTCGCCCCGCTTTCTCTTGGTTCCACGCATGGTTCCAAACCTAGCCAGAAATTCCTGGAGTAGGGATAGGAGTAGGGATGGCACCAGAAAACAAGAAGAGCCGGTGCTTTCGCACCGGCTCTGACCTGCACTTTCTTTGGTGGCGGGGGAAGGATCTGAACCTTCGACCTCGGGTTATGAGCCCGACGAGCTACCTGACTGCTCCACCCCGCGGCGGTAATCCGAGACTTTATCAGCCGGACCGGTCCCAGCGCCCGGGCAGCCTCACCCTGCGCGTCAAGCTCCGCCTGCGCCCGCCAGCACCAACTCCCCCGCCGTGACGCCACGCCGTGGCGTGATGATGTCGTCGATCAAGCC
>CAWDRQ010000042.1:0-150199 GCA_963804765.1 uncultured Acidimicrobiaceae bacterium | reverse complement strand
CCAAGTGGCACACCGCGCTCCACCGACTCGCGTACGAGACTGCCGACGAGGCCGTGGGCGTCTCGAAACGGCACCCCGGTGGTCACGAGCCATTCAGCCAGGTCGACGGCAGAAATCCCAGGCCCACTAGCTGCGACTCGCATGCGGTCGAGGTCGAACGTCGCCGTGCGGAGGAGGCCGTCGAGTCCGACCAGGGCGAGCACGACCTGGTCCAAAGCATCGAAGAGCGGCTCCTTGTCCTCTTGGAGATCCCGGTTGTACGAAAGCGGCAATCCTTTGAGCGTCGTGAGGAAGCCGGCGAGGTGCCCGATCAACCGACCTGCCTTTCCGCGGGCGAGCTCGGCGACATCGGGGTTCTTCTTCTGGGGCAGCATCGAGCTGCCCGTCGACCAGGCGTCGTCCAACCGGACAAAGCCGAACTCCTCGCTCGAGAACACCACGATCTCCTCGCCGATTCGCGAGAGATGCACCGCAAGCAGCGCCAGGTCGAACAGGGTTTCCGCGACAAAGTCACGATCGCCCACGGCGTCGAGGGAGTTCTCGAAACGGCCTGCGAAACCCAGCTCGTCGGCAACCAGGTCGGGATCGATCCCCAAGGACGACCCCGCGAGCGCGCCGGCACCGAGAGGCGACACGTCGAGCCGTCTCCATGTCGCGAACATCCGGTCGGTGTCGCGGGCAAGCGCCCAACCGTGCGCAAGCAGATGGTGCGCGAGGAGCACTGGCTGAGCGCGCTGCAGATGGGTGTAGCCGGGCAGGTAGGCCTCACCGGCACCGGTCGCTCGTTGCTCGAGAGTCCTCTGCAGCTCGAGCACGCGGCCGATCACACGTGCGAGCTCCCCACGGGTGAAGAGTCGCAGCGCCGTAGCGACCTGATCGTTCCGGCTTCGGCCCGTGTGGAGCTTCGTCCCGCTATCGGGAGCGATCTCGGTCACGCGCCGCTCGATCGCAGTGTGGATGTCCTCGTCGGTCTCGAGATACTCGAAGCTGTCGCTTGCCAGCTCCGCACCCACTTGATCAAGGGCGTCGACAAGCGACTCCGCCTCTTCGGCAGTGAGGATCGCCGCTCTCAAGAGGCCGTGGACATGGGCGATCGAGCCCCTCACATCGCTGGCGGCCAGCCGTTTGTCGAACGCCAGGCTCGCCGTGAACGCCATCAGGGCATCGGCTGGGGCGGCGCCCATCCGGTTCGCCCAAAGCGTCACTCGGCGCCTCCCTGGCGAGCCGACCAGGTCTGGATCCCGAGGCCGAACAGCCGAACGAAGCCTTCCGCGTCCTCGTGGCGGAAAGCGTCGGCGGCGTCATAGGTCGCGAGGTCGTAGACGTAGAGCCCGACCGGGCTACGGCGGCCGACCACTTCGGCTCCGCCTCCCGGGCTGAAGCGGAGCCGAACCTCGCCGGTCACGCACCGTTGCGTCGAGGTCATGAACGCCGACATCGCCTGGCGTAGCGGCGAGAACCACATGCCGTCGTAGACGAGCTCGGCAAAACGTGGTTCGAGACGGGCCTTCTCGTGGGCCACATCATGTTCCAGGGTCAGTCCTTCCAGGTCGGCATGCGCCATGATAAGAGCGAGCGCACCCGGGCATTCGTAGATCTCTCGGCTCTTGATGCCGACGCGGCGGCCTTCGACCATGTCGACGCGCCCGAAGCCTACCGACCCGGCCACGCGCCCGATCTCGCCAACGAGCTCGACGAGGCCGAGCCCGGCCCCGTCGATGGAAACGGGCACCCCTTGGTCGAAGCCCACCGTCACCTCGACAGGTTCGCTCGCCACCGGCACCGTCAGTGCGAACACGTCCTCGGGCGGAGCGGCCCACGGGTCCTCGAGCACGCCGCACTCGATCGCCCGCCCCCAGATGTTGGCATCGATGGAGTAGATCCGGTCCTTGCTCACCGTAACGGTGATGTCATGGCGCTCTGCGTAATCGATCGTCTCCTCGCGGCTCATCCCCCAGACGCGCACTGGCGCCAACATCTCGAGGTCCGGCGCCAGTGCCGCGCGTCCCGACCTCGAAACGGACCTGGTCGTTTCCCTTCCCCGTGGCTCCGTGAGCGACGGCCGCTGCGCCGTGGCGCCGGGCAGCAGCGACGAGATGACGCACGATTACCGGACGCGACAACGCCGAGACGAGCGGATAGCGACCCTCGTACAAGGCATTGGCGGCGAGCGTCGGCATCGCGAAGTCCGCCAGCAGCTCCTCGCGCGCATCCACCACTTCGACCTCGACAGCCCCTGCTGCTGTCGCGCGCTCGCGCAACGCGACGAAGTCGACGTCCTGCCCGACGTCCACTGCGACCGCGATCACCTCGTAGCCGAGCTCGGCACCCAGCCAGCCGACCGCGACCGACGTGTCAAGACCGCCTGAATAGGCAAGTGCTACCCGCTTCTTCACTTCGTACCTACCTCTCTGGATCTACCCGATTCCCTCGAGGAGCCGTCTACGAACGTACCTGCGGACCGTCTCAGGACCGAGCTCCCATGATCTCCTCCAGACGGCGGCAAAGCGCCTCGCCGCCCAAGTGCTCGGCGGCCACCACCAGCACCGTGTCGTCCCCGGCGACTGTGCCGATCACGCCCTCGAGCCCGGCCCTGTCGAGCGCCGAAGCCACGACATGGGCCGATCCGGGCGGCGTCCGCAGCAGGACCAGGTTGCCCGATGTCGCGACGTCCACGACCCATTCCCCGAGCACGCGCCGCAAGTGATCTACCGGGGCGATCTGGTCTCTCGGGAGCTCCGGCACGGCATAGACCAACCGGTCGACGCCGGGCACTCGCACCTTCAATGCGCCGATCTCCTCGAGGTCCCGCGACACGGTCGCCTGGGTTGCAACGATTCCCTCTTGGCCGAGGAGCTCCACCAGCTGCTCCTGGCTCGAGACCTCGTTGTCGGCCAAGAGGCGGACGACGAGATGCTGGCGTCGGTGTTTGGTGGGTCTTCCGTTCGTCACTCCTGGCCACCTCCGGTCGTTGCCACCCTGCTCACAGACCCCAGTGCCACCCCGAGTATCCCGACCGCTTCATCCACCTCGGCTGTGCTCACCGTGAGAGGCGGTGCCAGCCGCAGGACGCCCGGCACCGGCGCGTTCAGCACGAGACCCAGGCGCAGCGCCGAGCGCGCGACCTCACCGGCGTCGAGCCCCGCTTCGAGGACGGCGCCGAGCAGCAGGCCCTTGCCCCTCACTGAAGCAACGCCAGCGAGCCCTTCCAGTCGTTGCGCCAGGTAGGCACCGGTCCGCACTGCGAGCCCAGGGCCGTCGATCGCTTGGAGCTCGGCCAAGGTCGCGATCCCCGCCGCGCAAGCCAGCGGCTGACCGCCGAAGGTGCTTCCGTGATCGCCCGCGACAAAGGCTGCGGCGACCTCTCGGCGCGCCCAGCAGGCGCCGATCGGCATCCCGTTGCCAAGTGACTTCGCGACTGTCACGACATCAGGCTGTATCGCCTCGTGTTGGAAGGCGAACCAGCGGCCCGTGCGACCGAGACCGGTTTGGATCTCGTCGATCATGAGGAGGACTCGGTGTTCATCACACACGCGCCGCACCGCGGTCAGGTAGCCGGCCGGCGGGACCACGACGCCTGCCTCACCCTCGATGGCCTCGAGAAGGACGGCGGTGACCGATGGTGAGGCAACGGCATCCTCGAGAACGCTGACGTCGCCATAGGCGACGCTCCTGAAGCCTTCCGGGAGTGGCCGGAACGCTTCGTGCTTCTTCGGCTGCCCGGTCGCGGCGAGAGTCGCCAGCGTGCGCCCGTGAAACGAGCCCAGGGCGGAGACGACGACGTAGCGGCCGGGCCCGCCCGCTCGACGGGCGAGCTTGATCGCGCATTCGTTCGCCTCCGCGCCCGAGTTCGAGAAGAACACCCGGCCCCCCGCCGCCGAGCCGTCCCCCACAAGGCGGTCCAGGTCACAAGCCAGACGCTCGTTGAGCTCGTTATGAAACAGGTTCGAGACGTGCATGAGCCGCGCGGCCTGTTGGGCGATCGCGTCCACGACACGCCCGTTGGAGTGCCCGAGAGACACGACGGCGATGCCGGCGAGGAAGTCGAGATACCGGTGACCTTCATCGTCGAACAGCTCGGTCCCCCGCCCAGAGACAAACCGGACCGGCGCTGGCGCGTACGTCGCCATGAGCGTGGGCGAACTCGGCTCCGCCGTCACTACGCAACCACCATCGTTCCGACGCCTTCGCTGGTGAGAAGCTCGAGCAAGATCGCGTGAGTGACTCTTCCGTCGAGCACATGGGCGCCGCCTACCCCGTGCCTGACGGCGTGAGTACACGCGGTCGCCTTGGGCACCATGCCCTCGGCCACCGCGCCCGACGCCACCATCGCGTCAAGCTCGTCGGCACTGAGCCGGTGAAGCAGAGTCGTCGGGTCGGCCGAGCTCGAGCGGATACCTTCCACGTCGGTCAGAAAGACCAGTTTCTCTGCCCCGAGTGTCTCGGCGATTGCCCCCGCGACCGTGTCGGCGTTGATGTTGTAAGCCTGACCGGCGCGGTCCGAGCCGATAGTCGCGATGACGGGCACCAAGCCCTCGGCGAGAAGGCGGTGGACGATGGACGCGTCGACGGCGGCTACGTCGCCGACGTAGCCGAGGTCGGGATCCCGAGCTGCCGCGGTGATGAGCCCGGCGTCCTCTCCCGACAACCCGACGGCCAGCGGCCCGTGGACGTTGATCATGCCGACGATGTCGCGGTTCACCTTGCCGACGAGCACCATGCGGGCGATCTCGAGGGTCTCCGCGTCGGTCACCCGCAGGCCGTCGCGGAACTCGGGCACCTTGCCGAGCCGCTTCATGAGCGATCCGATCTGTGGACCTCCGCCGTGGACGACGACGGGGAGGATCCCGATCGATCGCAGCAGGACGACGTCCTCGGCAAACCGCTTGAGGGCCTCGGTCTCCCGGTCTCCCGCCTCTTGGCCGCCCGGAACGGTGGTCAGGCGGAGAACGGGCGCCGGTGGGCCGTCAAGGTCTGCCAGCGCGTTGCCGCCGTACTTGACAACGACGGTGCGGCCCGCAAAGCGCCGTATGTAGGGCAGCGCGTCGCAGAGCACGGCAGCCTTTACGGGCGCGGGCAGCTCGGCCTGGGTCACGACAGCCCCTTGTTGAACTCGACGTAGGCAGGCGTGAGATCGGCACTGATCATCACGGCAGAGCCTCCGCCGAGGCCAAGGTCGCAGGTCAGCTCGAAGTGCTTGGCGGTCAGCACGCCTCGAAGCGCTTCCGCGTCGTGGTCGACGGCCACGCCGCCCCGGCAGACGGTCACGGGGCCGTATGCGACCGAGACGCGATCTGGATCAAACGGCGTCCCCGCAGACCCGAGCTCGCTGACGACCCTGCCCCAATTCGGATCCTCGCCGTACCACGAGCTCTTGACGAGCTGGCTCTCGGCGACACGCCGGGCGGCACGTCGTGCCGAGTCACCATCCGGCGCACCTACGACCCGGACCCGAACCACCTTCGTCCCGCCCTCGGCGTCGGCGACCATCTGTAACGCAAGGTCGTCACATGCAGTTGTGATCGCCTCGGCCAACACTTCCACCTGCACTTCGGGCCCGATGCCGCTCGCCATCACGATCACCGAGTCGTTGGTGGACGTACAGCCGTCCACCGTCATCTCGTTGAACGAGTGCCGCACGGCTCTGGCAACAGCTGCGTTCAAAGCCTGCGGCGACGACGACGCGTCGGTCGTCAGCACGGCGAGCATCGTCGCCATGTCCGGCGAGAGCATCGCGGCACCCTTGGCCATGCCACCGACCGTGAAGCCTTCCGCCTCGACCACGACCTCCTTGGTCGTCGTGTCGGTCGTGAGGATCGCCCTTGCCGCCGCCGCTGCATGATCGGGCGACGAACCTCGCCCACCGATCAAAGCCGGTAGTGCCGCCTCGATTCGCTCCCCGGCCAGCCGAGTACCGATCGTCCCGGTCGAGCAGACCAGGAAGTGCTCGGGGCGCACGCCGAGTGCACGGGCAGCGAGATCACAAGTGAGCTCAGCGGTAACGCGACCCTCCGCGCCCGTCGCCGAGTTGGCACAGCCGCTGTTCAAGATGACCCCGGCCGAAAGCCCACCACTGTCGAAGAGGTGGGCGCGGCAAACCTGTACAGGCGCGGCCGCCAGGAGATTGCAAGTGAACGCCGCACCGACAGGCACGGGACGGGCGTTCTCTGTTGCGACGAGCGCGAGGTCCAGCTGCCCGTCGGGCTTGATGCCGGCCGCAGTCGCTGATGCGACGAAACCGCGCGGCGACAGCACCGTCACGGCGCCAGCCCGAGTGTGGGCAGCCCAAGGGTCTCTTCCAAACCGAGGGCGAGGTTCGCGGCCTGGATCGCCTGTCCCGCTCCCCCTTTGACCAGATTGTCCAACGCGGCCAGCGACACGACGTAACCGGTCCGATCGTCGTAGCGGGCGGTTACTTGCACCGTGTTGGAACCGTAGGTGTCGCGGGTAGAGCGGGGCGCCTCGCTCACCTGGACGAAGGGTTCGTCACGGTAGGCCTCCCGGAGCGCTTCCAGGGCACGCGACCCGGCGTGACCGTTGACGGCTCGGCCGTAACAGGTGGCGAGAATCCCACGTGTCATCGGTGCAAGGTGCGCCGTGAACAGGATCTGCGCACCGATCGCTTGCTCCATCTCGGGGGTGTGGCGATGGTTGATGAGCCCATAGGCGGAGAAGCTCTCGTTGACAACCGGATGGTGCGTGGTTGCCGAAAGTGAACGCCCGGCGCCGGAAGTCCCGCTCGCCGCGTCCACGATGACGCCGGTCGGCTCGATCAGGCCTTCCTTCACCAAAGGCGCCAGTGCTATTGCGGCTGCGGTGACGTAGCACCCCGGCGCCGCCACGAGCCCGGCGCCTGCAAGCTCGTGGCGGAAGAGCTCCGGCAGGCCGTAAACGAACCGGCCTAGGAGATGCGGATCCCGGTGCTCGAACCCGTACCAGACCGGGTAGAGCGACCGGTCTCGGAGGCGGAAGTCGCCACCCAGGTCGACGACGAGCGGGACGCTGCGTGCGAGCGCCGGAACCAAGTCCTGGGAGCGACCGGACGGGAGGGCGATGAAAACGGCGTCGAGACCGCACAAGCCGGCCGGGTCCAGCGGCGAGAACACCAGGTCGCCGTAGGCCGGAGCAAGATTCGGACACAGCCTTGCCACTTCGGTCCCTGCTGAACTGTCGCCCTGCGCCACCGCGACCTCGAAGCTCGGATGGCCCGCCAGCAGACGCAGCAACTCGGCTCCGAGGTAACCCGACGCCCCGGCGACCCCGATCCGCATAGCATGATGATACAGGAATCCGAGTATCTATGCAAACCGCGCTGCTCGGCCGCGTCCCGACCATCGACACCCCTTGATGGCAAGGGTCCGTCTGCTCAGGCGGTCACGTCCTGCCACGCGAAGACGATCATCGCGATCACGACGGCACCCAGCAGATACGCCGTCACGGTTATCAAAGCAGCCCCGAAGGGTGCTGTAGTCGACCCACCCTGGGCTATGGCCTCGAGCAGTTGAGCCGGTAGCCAGCGCCCTGTCCCTGGGATGGCGTCGGTGAGGATCGTTTCGACAGGGAGCAGGACAGCGAGGCCCGCCGCGATGGCGATCACCGACGAGCGCAGCAGGACGCCAGCGATCATGCCAATGATCGCGAATCCGCAGGCAGAGATGGCAAGGTCTCCGACCAGAATCCCGAGGTCGCCCATGCCTACACCCGAAGTCCACGCGCCCGTCGGGATGCCACGGAGGTGTGCCATCACGAATGCGGCACAGATGGCGACCATCGTCGCTGCGACGACCGCGCCAATGAGGAACGTCAGCACAGCCAGACACTTGCCGGCCATCAGAACGCTCCTGCGCGGTTGACGTACCAGGAGGTTGCGCAGCGTCCCGTGGGAGAACTCGCCACCGAACTGGAAGGCTGCAATCGAGAACGAGACCGCACCCAGAAGAATCCCCGACTGGGTAAGTCCCTGGCTGAGCCCGGAGGCGCGGGCCAACTCGGCAAGAGTCAGATCACCTCGAGCGTCAGGATGGTGCAGTGCGCCGGCGATCGTCACGATCGTGGTCAACACCACGACTCCGGTGATGGCGCCGTAACTGCCATACCAGAGTCGCCGGCGGCGCATCTTCACCCATTCGCTCTCGAACGACCGCCAGATCATGGTCGTCCTGCCTCTGGTGCCCGGGCATTCGCGGCAGGATCGGAGCCTCGTGTTCCACAGGGAAAGTCCCCGTCGCGAACCTTCCGTTCGGCACAGTTCCGGGTGATCTCGAAGAACGCCTCCTCGAGAGTCGAGCGCCGCTCGGAGAGATGAACGAGCGTGATGCCGTCCGCCATTGCGAGACGGTTCAGCTCGCCGGCCCAGGTGCAGTCCGCGGCGATCTCGAGGGTCACGCTCTCGCTGTCGCCGACTATGCGAGCACTCCGGCCGATGCTGTTCACGAGCTGCAACAAGTGCCTCGCGTCTTCCAGACTCTCGGTTCGCACGATCAGCTCGGGCGCGCGAGCCGCCAAAAGCTCCGCCACGCCTCCCTGGAAGAGAAGCCGACCCGCTTCGATGACGACGAGGTGCTCGCAGATCTGCTGGATCTCGGCGAGCAGGTGCGAGGACACGAACACCGTCATGCCGTCGTCCGCGAAGGATCGCAGCATGGCGCGAATCTCGGCGATCCCGTGGGGATCGAGCCCATTCGTCGGTTCGTCGAGCACGAGGAGCTCCGGACCGGGCAGCAACGCGGCACCGATGCCCAATCGCTGACGCATGCCGAGCGAATAGGTGCGGAACGGATCGAGGCCACGTGCACTGAGACCGACTCGAGCGAGAACCACGTCGACCCTCTTGGTCTGGATGCCGCCCAGGCGGGCGAGCACCATCAGGTTCTCGCGCCCCGACAACGCGGGGTAGAACGTCGGTCCCTCGATGAGGGCGCCGACGCGCGAAAGGTACGCACGCGAATGTCCGAGAGGATGGCCGAGCACGCTACCGCGCCCGGCAGTGGGGCGCATCAAACCCAGCAGCATCCTGATCGTGGTGGTCTTGCCTGCGCCGTTCGGGCCGACAAATCCGGTGATGGAGCCGGCGGGGATGCGTAGGTCGAGCCCGTCAACTGCCAGGCGCTTGCCGAAGCGCTTCGTGAGCCCAAGCGTGAATACGGCACAGCCGTCGATCTCCCGCCCCATGGCTTGCACGACCGGCTCGGTCGCGAGCACCGCGCTCACGTAACGATGAAACCACAATTTTCACCCCGTGTGACGCAGGGAGAGCGCATCCCGTTTCCCCGAGCCCGCCCCCGGTAGCCGGACGTGCCGTGAATGCCCGCAATTCAAGGTCTTCGAGGTCTCGGAGAATACGGTCGACCGGCACAGATCGCCGTTCAGCGGTCGATCGCCGCCCGAAGCTCAGCCACGAATGCAGCCGCCCCGTCGGGACCGGCTCCCGCGATGAGCCGATGGACGAGCGCTGATCCGACCACTACGCCGTCTGCTACGGCGACCACCTCCCGAGCCTGCTCCGGATTGGAGATCCCGACCCCGATGAGCACCGGGATGTCCGTCTCCTCCTTGCAGCGCGCGGCAACTGTCAGCGCGGTCGCTCCCACCGACTCCCTCTGGCCCGTCACCCCCATGACACCGACGCCGTATACGAAACCTCGCGAGCGGGCGCAAATGGCCCTCAGACGACCGTTCGGCGTTGTCGGCGCGACCAACAGCACGGTCTCGACCCCGGCGTTGCTCGCTTCCTCTCCCCAGCCGTCGAGCTCGTCGATCGGGAGGTCGGGCACGATCGCGCCGGAGACTCCGGCGTCCGCGAGCGTCCTGGCCAACCGGTGGTGACCCGCCCTGAGCACGATGTTGTAGTAGGTCATCACGGCCAGCGGAACACCCGCGTCCGCCCTTGCCAAGGCCGCGATGATCCCGGAGGGCGTAGCACCGGAGCTGAGCGCCTCGGCCGAGGCCCGCTGGATGATCGGCCCGTCCATGACAGGGTCCGAGAACGGGATCCCGATCTCGATCGCGTCGGCTCCAGCGGCACCGATCGCTCGCACAACCTCCACCCAGTCGCGCCCAAGACCACCTGTCACATAGGGGATGAGCAGCTTGCGCCCGGCATCTCGGCGTTCTCTGAGAGCTCTCTCGAGGCCACCGCGAGCTACGGTCGTGCCACCCGTCATTGCGTGAGCTTTCGTACCAGTGCGACGTCCTTGTCCCCCCGGCCTGACAGCGTCAGCAGTACAGCTGAACCCTCCGGGATCGACCGCCCCGCTTCTCTGATGACCCAGGCGAGGGCGTGAGCTGGCTCCAGAGCGGGGATGATCCCCTCGGTCTCGGCCAACAGACGGAAGGCCACGAGCACCTCCGAATCGTTCGCTGAGGGATACTCGGCCCTTCCGACGGCTCCGAGATGGGCATGCTCGGGGCCGATTCCGGGGTAGTCCAGACCGGCAGATATCGAGCTTGCCTCGAGGATCTGACCGTCCTCGTCCTGCAGGAACCTGGATCGCATCCCGTGAACGACACCGGGGACGCCATTGCTCATCGCGGCGCCTCCCGCCGCCTCGACGCCTACGAGTCGTGCGCGCGTGTCGACGAATCCCGCGAAGGTACCAGCCGCGTTCGAGCCGCCTCCGACGCAGGCCACCACGACGTCCGGGTCGAAGCCGAGAAGCTCATAGCACTGGGCCCGTGCCTCGTCCCCGACCACGCGTTGGAATTCCCGGACTATGTACGGATACGGGTGCGGGCCCATGACCGACCCGATGCAGTAATGCGTCGTCTCGACGGTCGCGACCCAGTCGCGCAGCGCTTCGTTGATGGCATCCTTCAGCGTCATGCTGCCCGACTGCACCGCACGCACCTCGGCCCCGAGCAGCTCCATGCGGAACACGTTCAGGCCCTGTCGCTCGACGTCGACGGCACCCATGTAGACAAGACACTCGAGCCCCAGCAGTGCCGCCGCCGTGGCGGCGGCAACACCGTGCTGACCGGCTCCCGTCTCGGCGATCAGGCGGCGCTTGCCCATCCGCTCGGCCAACAACGCCTGGCCGATGACGTTGTTGAGCTTGTGTGACCCGGTATGTGCCAGGTCTTCGCGTTTGAGGAGCAATCGGATGCCAAGGCGCTTGCTCAATCGGCGGCATTCGGTGACGGGCGTCGGGCGGCCCCCATAGTGCTCGAGGAGGTCGTCCAAACGCCCGCGGAAGGCGGGATCCGCCCAAGCAGACTCAAAGCCGACCTCGAGCTCCTCGCATGCCGGCACAAGCGCCTCCGGCACGAACCGTCCGCCGAATTCGCCGAAACGACCCTGTGGTTCGGGGTTACGCATCAGGTCGCCGATGAAGCTCAACCGTCCTCCTGCCAGTCATAGGGGCCTGCGTCGTCGGTGTCGTAGGGCTCGGGTTCCGCGGCGCGCGCCGCTTGCACGAAGGCCCGCACCCGCCGCGCGTCCTTCTTGCCGATGCTCGCTTCCACGCCCGAGGAGACATCGACGCCCCAAGGGTGGACCCTGCGAATCGCATCGGCCACGTTCTCCGGGTCGAGGCCCCCCGCCAGGACCAATCTCCGTCCCTTGGGCGCGCCCTCCGCTAGACGCCAGTCGAACACCTTGCCCGATCCCGGGGAAGGGGCATCGACCAGCACGATGTCCGCGCCGTACTCGGCAGCCCGAGCGAGCCGGCTGTCCCCTGCCGGAAACGCCTTGATCACAAGGGGCACTCGAACCGAGACGTACCCACAGTCCTCGAAAGTCTCGTTCCCGTGCAGCTGGGCAGCATCGAGTCCGGCACGGTTCACGATCTCGACGACGCGGCGGGGCTCCTCGTCGCGGAAGACCCCAACTGTGCAGATCTCGGGAGGGAGCCGTCGAGTGATGGCAGACACCGCGCTGGGGCTCATCTGACGGGGCGAAGGAGCGAAGACGAAACCCACGGCATCGGCCCCCATGGCAACCGCGATCAGGGCATCCTCCTCGCTTGTGATCCCGCAGATCTTCACCCACATGGCACGCTCCGCCCAAGAAGCTCGCCAATGACAGCCCGTCGATCGTGCGAGCGCAGAAGCGCCTCGCCGACCAGAACGCCCTCGAAACCCGCTTGCGCCAGTGCGGCCACGTCGGCAGCCGACTCCACGCCGGACTCGGCGATCTTCAGCACGCCGGCAGGGACCCGACGTGCCACGCGCTCCGCCCGTGCCCTGTCCACCGCGAAGCTGTGCAAGTCGCGTTGGTTCACGCCCACGAGCCTCGCCCCGATCCCGAGCGCCACCTCGAGTTCCTCCTCGTCATGTACCTCGACAAGGGCAGCCAGGTCCAGATCTCCGGCGAGCTGGTACAGCTCTGCCAACTCGGATCGGTTCAACAGGGCGACGATCAGCAGCACGGCGTCGGCGCCCATGATGCGGGCGTCGTAAACGTCGGCCGCCGAGACCGTGAAGTCCTTGCGCAGAACGGGAAGCCCGACCGCGGCGCGCGCCAGCTCCAAGTCCTCAGCGCTGCCGCCGAAGTGAGGACCGTCGGTCAGCACCGACAGGCAGGAGGCACCGCCCGACGCGTACGCCAGGGCGACCTCTGCCGGGTCAAGATCCGGTGCGATGTCGCCCTTGGACGGCGACCGGCGTTTGATCTCCGCGACAAGGGCAATCGTCGGCTTGTCAGAGCTCTTGGCCTCGTGGGCAATGAGGGCCGCGGTGAAGTCGCGCGGTGGCGGCGCGGCGCGGGCCTTTGCTGCAAGGCCCTTCAGGTCGCGCCGGTCGCTGGCCGCGGCATCACGGTGCCACGCCCCGATGCGGTCGAGATATGTGGCCACCGACACGAGCCTACCGGCCGCTTCCGGAAACCTCCCGGACCTTCCGCTGGCTGTGGGCGACCCGGGATCTCCCGAGGTGTTCCTCGGCGGCTGATCCAGCTATCAACGGCGACTGCGAGAGCACGAACAGTCCCACGCACATGACGAGCAGCGCCGTGGCGTCCAAGGCGAGAGCGCCTATCCCGCCGCGTAGGTCGTCTCCGAACAGGCCGACACCGATCACGACGCTCACGATCGGGTCGACGATCGTGAGCGTGGCCTGGGAAGCCGTGATCGGGCCGGCGTGGAAGGCGTCCTGGGTGAGCACAAGCCCCGCCAGCCCCGCGACGACGATGGCATATGGCTCCCAATGCTCGAAGATCTGCCAGAACCCGTAAGAGAACAGGATGGTCGTCGCCTTCGTGAACGCGGCACTCAGCGAGAACGAGATCGCCGCCGCGGCCCCGAACCACGCCGATCGCCAGGACCGCGACGACCGTGACCTGAGGCGCGTGCAGGCCACACAGATCAGTACCGATGCGAAGCACACGGTGATCACGATCACCCAGCCACTTGTCGTGGGAAACGTGGTCCCTCCACCCGTGTTGCTCAACGCCAGGAACGCGGCCAGTCCCGAAACTGTGAGCACCGTTCCGATCGCCTCGCGCCAACCGAGCGGCGAACCGAACCAGACGCGCAAGATGACGACAAGGAAGACGAGCTCGGTGACCATGAGCGGCTGGACGACACTGAGCGAGCCGAAGCCCAACGCGGTGGCCTGGAACACGAACGATCCGATCATCGCGGTGAAGCCGACGTACCAGATGGGTCGTTTCAGAACATGACGCAGCAGCTTGAGACCGCGAAGGAGGGCATCGGGAGCCGACTCGACACCGAGCCGCTGAAAGATCGTGGTCAGCGCGTTGCACAGCGCCGCACACACTGCGAGTGGGATCGCTGCCACGGACTCTGTCTATCCGATATCGAGAGGGAGTTCTCGGATCTCCGCGTCGGCACCGCCCGGTGTCAGTGTGGCCACGGCCGGTAGCACAACGTCGCGGCGCACATAGGCGAGAGCGACGGGCGCAGCAAATCCCGGCGACCAGGCGACACTCGTGAGACGCCCGAGCTCACGGTCGCCCGCGACGAGCACCGCATCCTCTGGGCATTCAGCGGCCGGATCCAGCACGACGCCCCGGAGGCGCCGCGCCACATTGGCGCCCCTTGCCTCGAGGCGCGCTACCAGCTCCTGACCCGTGTAGCAGCCCTTCGTGAAACTCACGGTGTGCTCGACGACGAGATCGCCGGCTTCCTGTGGGATCGTCTTCTCGGTGAGCTCGCTGCCCATTGAAGGCACGCCTGCCTCGATGCGTGCCACCTCGAATGCCGCGGGGTCGCCCAGCGGGACGTCGGACTCTGGCCAGCCGGATGCGTCGACCGCCGCCAGCACGTCCAAGCCTCGATAGCCCGGCCACGTCACCGGCAAGGCAATGATCCAGCCACCGCCCACGCCAGCGGGTTGCAGCTCAGTGGGCATCGCCCCGAGCTCGAGTCCCGAGCGTGCGAGGCTCGACACCGCCGCGGGCCCCCGGACCTCGAGACACCGAACGGTCCCGCCCTCGAGCTCGGTCTTGACGCGCAAGCGAAAGCGCCGGAGACGCTGCAACAGCAGCTCGCCGTAACCGGTCCGGGTGTCGAGAAGCACGACGTCGTCCGCGAGCATGGTGGCACGACAGTAGGCGTCCACTTTGCCCTGCGGCGAGAGCACGAGCGTCTCTGCAGAATGGCCGAGGGCGAGTGTCCCGAGGTCCTGGCTCACCTGGCCCTGGAGCCAGGAGCGCGCGTCCGGACCCTGCACCACCACGACGTCCCGTACCGTCTCGTGCGCGCGAAGCTCCCTCGCGGATGCAGGCATATGAGTGCTCAAGATCGAGTGCGGGTCCCTGGCTCACAGCTACTGCCTCTCCGCAGACAGTTGCCGGGCCCCGGCAACGGCCGCCAGCACGGCTGCGGCTTTCGCCGCGCACTCTTCGTCCTCAGCAGCCGGGTCACTATCGGCGACAATGCCGGCCCCGGCCTGCACGGAGGCCTTCCCGTCCGCTGTCGCTACGAGCGTGCGGATCGCTATCGCGGTGTCCAGGTTGCCCGAGAAGTCGATGTAGCCCACGACCCCGGCGTACGGGCCGCGTTTGGTCGGCTCGAGCTCGTCGATTATCTCCATCGCCCGTACCTTCGGCGCGCCGGAAACCGTCCCAGCGGGAAAAGTGGCCCTCAGCACGTCCACCGGTCCCCGGCCCTCGAGCAGCTCTCCGGAAACCTCCGACGTGAGGTGCATCACGTGGCTGTAACGCTCGACTGTCATCAGCTCGTCGACCCGTTCGGAACCAAAGCGGACGATCCTGCCGACGTCGTTGCGGGCGAGGTCGACGAGCATGACGTGCTCGGCGAGCTCCTTCGGGTTCTCGACAAGATCCGCCTCGAGTCTGCGGTCTTCCTCTTCACTCGAACCGCGCCGGCGGGTCCCGGCAATCGGCCGCGACACGACCCGTCCGTCGAGTACCTGGACCATCGGTTCTGGGGACGCGCCGACGACCGAGACGCCCCCCTGGCGGAGGAAGAACATGTAAGGGCTGGGGTTCACCTGCCGAAGCACCCGATAGACCTCGAACGGGTCGCAGCCCAGGTCGAAGTCGAAGCGCTGCGACAGCACGACCTGGAAGGCGTCGCCAGCACGGATGTACTCCTTGGCGGCCTCGACAGCTTGGCGATACAGCTCAGTACTTGTGCCTCGCCGAACTGCGCCGTCCGGGAGCGTCGCCCCGGGCGACGGCGGCGTTGCGAGCCGTTCGTGCCCAAGCTGCTCGAGGTCGCTCTGGATCACCTCCAAGCGCTTCAGCGCGTCGAGGTACGCTGACCGGAGCACGACGGGATCCCGGCTCTCGTTGTCCGCTTCGAGAAGCACGTTGTTGACCAGCGTGACCCTCTGGCGCCAGTGGTCAAAAGCTGCGAGCTCGCCGATCACCGAGACGACGGCGTCGGGATGACCGACGTCGTCGGCCGGTGGCGCCGGGAGCCGTTCGACCTCGCGGACAACGTCATAGCCGAGATAGCCGACAAGTCCACCGTGAAGTGGTGGCAGCCCCGCGGTCAACGGCGACCTGAACTTCTCGAGAAGCGACTCGATGCAGGCGAGCACACCTTTGTCACGCGGAACTGAGTCGGGGAGTGAGCCTTCGGTCACTTCGATCCGGCGACCTCGCGCCACCATCGTGGCCGCGGGTGAGCGCCCGACGAAAGAGAAGCGGCTCCAGCGCTCGCCGTGTTCCACCGACTCGAGCAGAAACCCGGGGGCGTCGCCCACCATTGCACGAAAGGCCCCGATCGGAGTCAGGCTGTCCGCGACGAGCTCGCGCCAGACCGGGACGACCGAGTAGTCCCGCGCGAGCTCACAGAAAGACTCGAAATCAGGGCTCGCTTCCGCAGCACAGCTCTCGGTGGAAGAGGTTGGGCCTAGATGCGAGCACCCCTCCGGCGCAGCGCCGATCACCGCAGCGAGCTGCCGAACCGGCGGTGGAAGCAGCTCCAGTCGCCAGTGTGACAGGCCCCACAACCCTCCTGGTCGACCGTGACGAGCACTGCATCGCCGTCACAGTCGTAGGCAGCGGCCCGAACCCATTGGCGATTGCCCGAGGTCTCGCCCTTGCACCAGTATTCCTGCCGGCTTCTGCTCCAGAACCACGTGCGGCCCGTCGTCAGTGTCCGGCGCAACGCCTCGGCATCCATCCATCCGAGCATCAGTACGTCCCGGGTCGAGCAATCCTGCACGATCGCGGGCACGAGCCCTCTTTCGTCGAAACGGATACTCGCCATCTCCTCATCGGTGAACCCCACCGGCGAACCTGTCACAAGTACAACCCTGTCCCGTCCTCCAGTCGCTCCGAGGCGACCGCCGGGATGTCGCGTTCGCGCAGGATCACGTAGTCCTCTCCCTGAACCTCTACCTCGAAGCACTCCTCCGGATTGAACAGCACGCGGTCTCCGGCCCGGATCGAGCGCACGTTCGGGCCGACTGCTGCAACCTCGGCCCACGACAGGCGATGGGCAACCGAGGCTGTGGCGGGAATGAGGATGCCTGCCCGCGACCGGCGCTCTCCCTCGGCAGCCGGCACGCGCACCAGCACGCGGTCGTTCAGCATCGTGACCGGCTGCTTCACGTCCTCAGAATCTGGGTTGGACCGGCTCGGCTCGAGTAGCTCCACGACCGAAACGGTAGTGCGGCCGACGGGCTGGCGTGGCCTGGGACCAAACGCGCCACAACTGCGCGACGTCAGGACTTGGCCCGCGGGCGCAACGGCACGGCCGGAAAAGCCTACGAGCGCGTGCAAGCTCGACCCGGCTCGGCATCATAGGGATGTGGATCGCGTCCTGTTGCTCCTCCCTTCCGCCTCCTACAGAGCCGCCGACTTCCTCGATGCCGCCAGGGCGCTCGAGCTTGAGGTGATCGTCGGGTGCGACGAGCCACTCCTTCTGGCCGGGGTCGGTGGGTCCCTTCAGCTTCGCCTCGACGATCCCGAGGGCGCCGCGGATGCGATCGTGGCACTCGACAGCATCACGCCGCTCGACGCGGTAGTGGCCGTCGACGACCAAGGGACGATTACGGCCGCCCGCGCTGCGGAGCGCCTTGGCCTTCGTGGCAATGATCCCGACGCCGTCGCAGCTGCGCGGGACAAGCTCCGCATGCGCAGGTCGCTCAGTGGAGCAGAGGTCTCTCAGCCCTCGTTCGCGGCCCTCTCTCCGAACGCCGAAAGCGCCGAGCTGGCCCGCCTCGCCAGAATGGTTGGGCTGCCTTGCGTGGTCAAGCCGACGTCGTTGTCAGGGAGCCAGGGTGTGATCAAGGCAGACACCGTCGCCGAAGCCCTGGCTGCGGTCGACCGTGTCCGATCGATCGCCGTGAGAGCCGGAGTCCCGCCGGATCAGCCACTTCTCGTGGAGGAGTTCGTGCGCGGCCCCGAGGTGGCCGTGGAAGGCGTGCTCGCCGGCGGCGAACTGGCTGTCCTGGCCGTGTTCGACAAGCCCGACCCGCTCGACGGCCCCTTCTTCGAGGAAACCCTGTACGTGACGCCGTCAAGGCTCGCTGAAACCGACCTGAGAGCCGTGACCGCCACCACCCAGGCCGCCACCAGAGCACTCAACCTCAGGGAGGGCCCTGTACATGCTGAGCTCCGCATTCGGGACGGACGAGCGTGGGTGATCGAGGTGGCTGCTCGTTCGATCGGTGGGCTCTGTTCGCGCACCTTGGAGTTCGGGACGGGGTTGAGCCTCGAGTACCTCATCCTTGCGCACGCGCTGGGCCGGCCGACCGACTCGCTACGGCGAACCCACGGCGCAGCCGGAGTCCTGATGCTGCCCATCGCCGCCGGTGGCATCCTCGCCGAGGTCAACGGACGCGAACGCGCCCTCGAAGTTCCCGGCATCGTCGGCATCGAGCTGACGATCGCCCCGGGCAGGAGGCTGGTCCCTCTGCCCGAGGGGAACCGCTATCTGGGCTTCGTCTTCGCTCGCGGCGACCGCCCGGAGCACGTGGAGACGGCCTTGAGGGCAGCGCTCGCGAGCCTGGACGTCCGGCTGGAGCGGGAACGACCGCTCAGGCGCCGGGCGGCCGGACGGTGATCCCGCGGGCCGCGAGCTCTTCCTTCGCCTCCGCGATGGTGTGGCGACCGAAGTGAAAGATCGACGCCGCGAGCAGCCCGTCGGCGTGCCCGATGAGCGCTCCTTCGACAAGATGCTCGAGCCTGCCGACACCGCCGCTCGCGATTACCGGCACGCGCACCGAGCTCGCTATCCGGCTGGTCAGCTCCAAGTCGTAGCCAACCTCGGTCCCGTCCCGATCCATCGAAGTTACGAGGATCTCCCCGGCGCCGAGTCGGGCGCACACTGCCGCCCAAGTCGCCGCGTCGAGGCCCGTCGAACGGCGCCCGCCGTGAGTGAAGACCTCCCAGTGACCACCGTCGTCGGTGCGACGGGCGTCGATCGCCACGACGACGCACTGTGCCCCGAACTCGCTTGCCAGAGCGTCGATCAGGTTGGGGGCCGCGACCGCTGCGGAATTCACCGCGACCTTGTCGGCCCCTGCTCGAAGCAGCGCCCGGCCGTCCCCGACCGATCGGACACCACCGCCCACGGTGAGGGGAATGAACACCTCCTCCGCTGCGTGTTCCACGACGTGCAACATGGTGGCGCGATCGTCCGATGAGGCGGTGATGTCGAGCAGCACGAGCTCGTCGGCGCCCTCGGCGTCGTAGCGGGCGGCCAACTCGACAGGATCGCCGGCATCACGGAGCCCCTTGAACTCGACGCCCTTTACGACCCTTCCGCGATCGACGTCGAGGCAAGGGATGACTCTCACTGCTCGCACGCGGCAACCGCCTCCGAGATCGAGAGCGCCCCCGACAACAGCGCCCGTCCCACGATCGCCCCGGCGAGCCGGCGGCCACCGACGCCGAGACCTGCAAGTGCGACAAGGTCCGAGGCGCCTGCGATACCGCCCGAAGCAATCACCGGGAGTCCTGTCAAGGCCAGCACTTGCGCGAGGCCTGCCAGGTCCGGGCCGGCTCCTGTCCCGTCACGATCGATGTCTGTCACCACTACTCCGCCAAGAGGCAGGTCCTGGAGGCGCTGCACGACGGCCTCGATGTCGAGGCCTGCTGAGTCCACCCAGCCACGAATCGCCACGTCGCGCCGAACCACGCCCTGCTGCCCAGCCGCTGCCCGGTGGTCCAAGGCGACGAGAACCTGGCCGGGCCAGCGCCCGGCCATACGGACCAGCACCCCTGGTCGCTCGACGGCCACCGTGCCGACCACGACCCGTGCGATCCCGGCGTCAAGAAGCGCCGCAGCGGCGATCTCGTCGCGAACTCCCCCACCGGCCTGCACAGGAACGCCGAGCGAGGACGCGATGCGGAGCACGACATGCCGGTTCGGCCAACCGCCTTCGCGCGCCGCGTCGAGATCGACGACGTGCAGTCGTGAAGCTCCAGCCGCGACAAGAGCCTCGGCCTGCTCCAGCGGATCGCCGTAGACGGTCTCGGAGGAGAACTGGCCGCGGAGCAGGCGCACGCACTTGCCCGCCCGGATATCGACGGCGGGCCACAGATCCAAGGTCACGATGGCGAAGGCTCCTCGGCGCAGAGCCGCGCGAAGCGTCCGAGCAGCTGCAGGCCTGCTGATGCCGACTTCTCCGGATGGAACTGCGTCCCGAATATGTTGCCGCGTTCGAACGCGACCGCAATCTCGCCTCCGTAGTCACAGGTCCCCACGACGCTTCGCCGGATCTCCTCACCCTCGGGAACCGGCACGTAGGAGTGAACGAAGTAGTACCAGCGACTCCCGGCATCCCCGAGCAGACGCGAGCTTCTGCCCGCCACCTGCCGCACGAGGTTCCATTGCATCTGTGGCCGGCGCTCGGTCGCACGCAGTGCGCGCACCGACCCCTGCAGGATGGCGAGGCCTGGGACACCGGGGTCTTCCTCCGAGCCCTCGAAGAGAAGCTGCAGCCCGATGCAGATCCCGAGGAAGGGGCGGCCGTCGGTGATGCAGAGCCGAACCGCCTCATCCAGCCCCGAGTAGCGAAGCGCCCGCGCGCACGCGCCAAAGGCGCCGACCCCGGGCAGCACGACCCCGGACGCGTCAATCGCGCCTTCGGGGCTGTCGACCAGACGAGCGTCGGCGCCGATGCGCAAGAGGGCCTTCTCAGCGGAACGAAGATTCCCGATGCCGTAGTCGAGAACAGCTATCACGTCGTGCCTTGCAACAGGCCCTTGGTCGACGGGACGCCACCGCCCTCGATCCGAACGGCGTCCCGAAGCGCACGGCCAAACCCCTTGAAAGACGCTTCGAGCACGTGGTGGGGATTTCGCCCGTGGCGCAGCTCTATGTGCAACGTGAGCGCCGCCGAGTGAGCGAGGGCGCGCCAGAACTCCTCGGCCAGCTGGACCTCGAACGGAGGGCTACCGAGCGGTGCCGTTTCACCAAGCGCGACGTCGTAACGCAGGAACGGCCTTCCGGACAGGTCCAGTGCGACCTCGACCAGCGCCTCGTCGAGCGGAAGCGCAATCGACGCGAAGCGGCGAATCCCCGCCTTCGAGCCGAGTGCCTCGGCCAGGGTCTCGCCTAGGACGATGCCGGTGTCCTCGACGGTGTGGTGTGCATCGACCTCGAGGTCGCCGCGAGACTTGATGTCGAGGTTCAAGCCGCCATGCTTGCCGAGCTGGGCCAGCATGTGGTCGAAGAATGGCAGCCCGGTGGCCACCAAAGCCGTTCCGGTCCCGTCGAGCTCGACCAGGACCGTCACCTCGGTCTCGTTTGTCGAACGCTTCCGTTCAGCGCGACGTGGGTCAGAGTCGGGGTTCATCGCCATCCATGAAGCCTTGCACGTTACCGGGCACTGCCGCCCCGTCTAGTGCTCACCACCGCGAATTGCCGACTTCGCCGCCGCGCCGCGGGCAGCTACGGGCGATTCCGGCACTCGTGCTCGGCGCGCAGCGACGAGCGATCCGCACGCAGCCAGCTGACCGCACGCGGCAGCGATTGAGCGCCCTCGATTCTGGCGGATCGTGGCGTTGACGCCCAACTCTCTGAGCCAGGCTTGGAGCGACAAGACACGGGGCCTGGCGGACCCTCTGAGCCCCCTCGAGAGACCTCCCGGTGTCGGATTGAGCGGGATGAGGTTCACGTGAGCGCGTAGCGGTCGGGCGAGAGCGGCCAGCTCGAAAGCATCGGAAGGACGGTCGTTCACGTCCTCGATACAAGCCCACTCAAACGAGATCCTTCTCCCTGTCGATGCCAGGTACTCCTCGCAGGCTTTCACCACCATGGCGAGGGGGTACCTGCGATTGAGCGGCACCAGCTGGTCGCGCAGCAAGTCGTTGGCCGCGTGCAGCGACACGGCCAGGTTCACCTGGAGCGTCTTGCCCGCGAGCTGCCGGATACCAGGCACGACCCCCACGGTGGAGATCGTGAGATGTCTCGCGGCCAGGCCCAGGTCACGGTTCATCGCCTGGACGGCGGTCCAGACAGCCTCGAAGTTCGCCATCGGCTCGCCCATTCCCATGAGCACGACATTGCCGAGCTGACCCCAGTTCTCCGACCTGCAGCGCCTAGCGGCAATGACAACTTGCTCGACGATCTCTCCCGGGCTGAGCTGTCGGCCGAACCCCGCGTCTCCAGTAGCGCAGAAGCTGCAACCCATCGCGCAACCCGCCTGGCTCGAGACACACACTGTCGTGCGGTCGCGATATCGCATGAGGACGGTCTCTATGCGACTGCCGTCGCTCGTCTCCAGCAGCCACTTCACCGTAGAGCCGCCGTCCGCGATGCTCTCGGCCGCGCAACGAAAAGCCGGTGCCAGTGCCGGCGCAAGCTCGAGCCGGTCGCGGAGCGCTCGCGGTAGATCAGTCAGCTCCGCTGGTTCCGCCAGACGCCGGTAAAGGCCGTCGAGCACCTGGCTGACGCGGTATGACGGCTCATCAGGCAGCAGCGCCGCGAGCTCGTCGCGTCCCAGGTCGTAGCGGCTCACGGACGCCAGCCCATCACCGTCCGCTTCATGCCCCGCCGGCCGCGCCGGGCAGGTGCCGAGCTTCGCCCGCCGGCACGTCGGTGACATAGGCGCGGTCGACGTGGTCGTCGACGAACCCGAGGGAGAAATAGAGCTTGCGAGCTGCCTCGTTTTCGTGGTCGACGTAGAGCATCCCCGTGCCGACGCCGCTCTCGCACAACGAGGCCAGTCCCGCCAGCACGAGCTGGCGCCCAAGACCGTGGCCCTGAAAATCCGGATCGACCGCGATCACGTAGATCTCGCCGAGATGCTGCTTGACGGCCCCGTTCGTGACATCGTCTTCGGGCTCGTGGACCTTCGTCCAACAAAAGCCCGCGAGACGCCCGGCGCGCTCGTGCAGCAGGAAGCCTCTCGGGTCGAACCACGGCTGATGCTCGCGCTCGGTGATCGTGGCGAGATCCCACGAGCCTTGTTCGGGATGGCCGCGAAACGCCCGGTTGTTGACCTCCAGCCAGGCCGACTCGTCCTCGCCGGTCCGAAACGGCCTGACCGATATCACAGGGCTCTCCTCGGTGATCGGCAGCGCGCGCCGCATCTGGACGAGGTCGCGACCGCGTTGCATGCCAACGGCCTGGGCGACCGCATCATTGATCGGTCGCGGCTTAGGCACCCACATGTGCACGTGACCTCCACCCTGCGACGCGATCTCGCCGAGCGCCGTGTTGAGCAGGTCCTGCTGGAGCTCGACGCCCTCGGATCGCCACTGCGGGTGGACCACACATTCGACGGCCCAGTTCGCACCGTTGCCCCTGCTGATCTGCGCATAGGCGACGATGTGCTCACGACCGCTCTCGCGGGCGACGAAGCCTGCGAAGCCCTCGCGGCCACCTTGGACCAGATCGAGCCACTGGTGCTCGCCAAGTGCCCGATGGCCGTCGGCGATGCTCGCAGCCTCGAGCAAGACCGAGATGGCGGCGATGTCGGCCTCTCCCATCCTGCGCTTTATCTCGACGTGGTGCACCTGGCGAACATACCGTCTCTTCGACTGTGAGCCGTGACTACCATCCGAGAATGCCCCGCGAGCCGAGCGCCCGACCTCGGAGCGGTCGCGCCCGCAAGCGGCCGCTCGCGCGCGCCCGCAAGATTGCCGATCGCCTCGCCGCCGCATATCCGGGAACGACGACCGAGTTGTGCGAGCTGGCCCACCACAACCCCTTCGAGCTGCTGGTCGCGACAATCCTCTCGGCACAGTGCACCGACGAACGGGTCAACATCGTGATGCCGATCCTGTTCGGGCGTTATCCCACACCCCAAGCGCTGGCCGCTGCCGACCGCGAGGACCTCGAGTCGCTGATCCGGTCCACAGGCTTCTTCCGCTCCAAGGCCTCCCACATCCTCGGCGCCTCGGAGGCGATCGTGATACGTCATTCCGGTGAGGTGCCGCGGTCGATGGAGGAGTTGACTGCCCTTCCAGGCGTCGGTCGCAAGACCGCGAATGTCGTGCTCTCGGTGGCCTTCGACGTGCCGGGGCTCCCGGTGGACACTCACGTGACCAGGTTGAGCCGGCGCCTCGGACTGACCGCCTCGAGCGACCCGATCCAAATCGAGCAGGACCTCAGCGAGCTGTTCCCTCCCCGAGAGTGGGGCGCGATCAGCCTTCGCCTCATCCTCCACGGCCGGCGGGTCTGCGATGCGCGCCGCCCTCGCTGCGAGAGCTGCGAGGTTGCCGATCTCTGTCCGTCGAGAGGCAAGTTCTGACGCTCGGACTCGCCCGGCACCGGCTAGGACGCAAGGACGGGCGCCGTGAGACTTTCGCTGTCCGAAGCGCGGCTCTCCCTGTGAGTCTCGTGACAGGTTGGTGACGAGCGGCCACAGGCCGAGAACCGGACGCTAATTTGATCAAGAGGAACCGGTCCCCGCCACCTGGTTCCAACGAGTGGACTCGGGATCCGCCGCCCGATCCGCCCACCGACGGCGCCCTCAGGGCGCCGTCGGCGCGTCCGGGACTGCCTCTTACCGGATCATCTCCCAGTTTCCAGCATGCGCTCGAGACGTCGGACCGCACCAACCAAGGCGCGCTCTACAGCAATGAGGTTCGCGGCAACCTCGTCCCGCTTGGCCCCGGCGGCGGCGTCTGCCAGCGCCGTCACCCGACGGCTTATCTGTTCGAGCGAGGAGGCGATTGAGGACAGCTCCGACAATTCCGACGGCTTGGGTGGGTGCGGCGCCATCTCGCCATCATCGCCCATCCCGGCCCGCGATCGGAGAATCTGCTCTCAGCAGACCGGTACGCTGCACCCATGTTGAGACGTCTCGACCTTCGTGGCCGCGGACCCGATTATCATGGCACCCTCCCACGCCCGGACCTCGTGGATGAAGGACCGGTCGCAGAGGTCAGCGCAATCGTCGACGACGTCCGGATGCGAGGGGACGCGGCGCTGCGGGAGTACACGGCGCGTTTCGACAAGGTCGAGCTGGACGAGATCCGAGTGCCGCCCTCGGAGATCGGCTCGGCGCGCGGCCGGGTGGACCCGGTCCTGCTCGGGGCACTCACGGAGGCCGCTGAGGCCATCGAGTCTTTCCACCGTCACCGGCCGCTGAGTCGAGGGACCTTCGAACGCAACGGGATATCGGTCGACCTGCTCGAGCTTCCGGTCGCCCGCGCCGGTGTCTATGTCCCCGGTGGGCTCGCGAGCTACCCCTCGAGCGTTCTCATGACAGCTATCCCGGCTCGTGTCGCCGGCGTGGAGGGCATCGCTGTCTGCGTGCCCCCTGCACCAGACGGCGCCATCCCAGTCGAAGTCCTCGCGGCAGCAGGCCTCGCGGGGGTCGACGAGCTCTACCGCATCGGCGGGCCGCAGGCGATCGCCGCCATGGCCTATGGCACCGAGACCGTAGAGCGGGTCGATGTCATCGTCGGTCCCGGGAGCCGGCGGGTGTCGCTGGCCAAGCTGGCAGTCCGCGGTGGGGTCGGGATGCCGGCTTCGTTCGCCGGGCCGTCCGAAGTCGTCGTCATCGCGGACGAGTCGGTTCCGGTCGACTTCGTCGCAATTGACCTCGTCGTCCAGGCCGAACACGGCCCTGACGGGCTCGCCTGGCTCATCACCTGGTCCGAGCCGGTGCTTGACGCGGTGGCGAGTGCCGTCGCTTCTCTCGTCGAGCAGTCACCCCGGCGCGCGCAGATCGAGGCCACCTTCACCGCCGGGGGCTACGCGGTCTTGGTCGAAGGCCCCGAGGCCGCCATGGCGGTCTCCAACGAAATCGCTCCGGAGCACCTGGAGCTTTGTTGCGACAATCCGCAAGCACTGGTCCCGCTCGTTCGCAACGCGGGCGCCGTCTTTCTCGGCCCCTATGCGCCTGCGTCGCTCGGCGACTACATCGCCGGACCGAGCCACACCTTGCCGACGTTCGGATCGGCACGCTACACGAGCGCGCTCGGGGTGGAGGACTTCCTCCGCAGAGTGCACGTCATCTCCGCAGACTGTCGAGCGCTGAGTCGCGCAGCCCCCCACGTCGCTGCGATCGCACGCGCCGAAGGTCTTACGGCCCACGCCCGCTCGGTGACCCTTCGCTCCGAGCACGAGCAGCACCAGCGCACATGAGCCTCGCCGGCACGAATGGCCCCGTGGATCCCGGCGGGGCCCGTCGGGAGGTTGCCCTGCGGCCCGGGTACCACTCGCCGCAGGTAGAGGTCGAGGTCAGGCTCAACACCAACGAGTCCCCCGAGCCTCCTCCGCAAGCGTTTGTCGAGGCATTGTCCGAGGAGTTGCGGTCGATACCTTGGCACCGCTACCCCGATCGTGAGGCAATCGCCCTGCGGAGGGCGCTCGCCTCCTACCACGGCGTTGATCCGGCCCAGGTGTTCTGCGCCAACGGCTCGAACGAGGCGATCCAGTGCCTCCTGCTCGCCTATGGCGGCCCGGGCCGGCCCGCGATGCTCTTCGAGCCGACGTACGCGCTGCACTCCCACATCGCCCTCCTCACCGGGACGCCCCTGATCGCTGGGCGACGGGACGGCGCGTTCGCGGTGGATGACGCCGAAGTGGCCCGGACGGTGGCAGCCGCGGCTCGAATGCACGGGCCCGCGAGTCCTGCGATCACGTTCCTCTGCTCGCCCAACAATCCGACCGGCGGCGTGGACACGACCGACACTGTCCGATCCGTTCTCGCCCTCGTCCCTGGAATCCTCGCTGTCGACGAGGCCTACGGGCAGTTCGCGCCCTGGTCGGCACTCGAATTGCTCGAGTCTGAGCCGCGCTTGGTCGTCGTGCGCACGTTCTCCAAGACCTGGGCGATGGCCGGGCTTCGCCTCGGCTACGCAATTGCGGACCCGGGTGTGGTCGCCTCCCTGTTGAACGTCGCGCTTCCCTACCACCTCGACGCGCTCAAACAAGTTGCGGGCCGGCTCGCCCTCGGGTTCAGCCACGAGATGCAAAATCGCGTGGCGGCGACCATCGAAGAGCGAGGACGCGTCGCGGAGGCCCTCTTGGACCTTCCGGTCGAAGTGTGGCCCTCCGATGCGAACTTCATCCTGTTCCGCGTGAGCCCGCGTGACGGCTCCGCGGTCTGGAAGGGCCTGCTCGATCACTCCGTGTTGATCCGCGACGTCTCGGACTGGCCGGGGCTCGAAGGCTGCCTGCGCGTCACCATCGGCACACCATCGGAGAACGCACGGTTCCTCTCAGCCTTGGGTGAAGTGCTGTCGGCCTCGGACGGTCGCGGGTCAACGGTCCGCTAGGTCGCGTGACTTCCCTGTTTGGTCTCTCGATCGACCAGAGGCAACACTCAGCCGAAGCGGCCCTGGATGTAGTCCAGCGTCCTCGGGTCGTCCGGTTCGCTGAACAACTTCTTCGTCGGTGCCACCTCGATCTGTTCGCCGGCACGGTCATGGCCCATAAGGAAGAAGGCACACAAGTCTGAAACGCGAGCTGCCTGTTGCATGTTGTGTGTGACGATGACAATCGTGACGCGACTCTTGAGCTCGCTCACCAGCTCTTCGATGAGCCGCATCGAGATCGGGTCCAACGACGAGGTCGGCTCGTCCATGAGCAACACCTCAGGCTCGACCGCAAGTGCCCTGGCAATGCACAAGCGCTGCTGCTCACCACCCGAAAGCGTCGAGGCGTGCGCCTTCAGGCGATTCGAGACCGAATCCCACAAAGCCGCGGCGATGAGCGCGGACTCGGCAGCTTCTTCGAGGATCGACTTCTTTCGTATGCCATTGAAGCGCAGTCCCGAAACGACATTGTCGTAGATCGACATGGTGGGAAACGGGTTCGGCCGTTGGAACACCATGCCGACACGCGTGCGCAGCAACGTCGCCGGGATACCACCGTTGTAGATGTCGGTCTCCCCGAGCCGGATCGAGCCGCTCACGACCGCACCCTTGGTGAGATCGTGCAACCGGTTGATCGCGCGCAACAGCGTCGTCTTGCCGGAGCCCGACGGACCGATGAGCGACGTGACCTTGTTCTTGGGGACGTCGAAGGCGACGTCACGAATCGCGGTTCGACCATGGAAGGTCACGGAGACATCTTCGAACCGCATCGAGATCGGGCCCAACCGCGGGTCCCCCTCGGGGTTTGACGTCTCGGCCGACACTCTAACCATCGTGCTGGGGTCCACCACTACCGCCTCTCTCTTTGTAGCCAGGCCGCTACGAGGCGGCTCCCAAGATTGATGACGAGAACGACGAACACGAGGAACAGGGCTATCCCCCAGGCCTCTTCACGAAGAGCGACGTACGGCGAGGTCGCCGACTCGAAGATCTGGAGCGGCATCGAGGCCATCTCCTTCCTCGGGCTCCACTCGACGATGTTGGAAGCACCGATCACCCACAAGATCGGGGCGGTCTCCCCCACCGCCCTGGAGAAGGCCAGCAACACCGCAGTGATCAGACCCGGGAGTGCGGTAGGGATCACCACCTTGCGTGCAATGACGCCCCTGCGTGCTCCCAGTGCGATACCGGCCTCTCGAACTGTGTTCGGGACACCGCGCAGCGCCGTTTCGGAGGCCTTCATGATGACCGGGATCATGAGCACGCCGATAGCGAAGCTCCCGGCGATTCCCGAGAACCCGATACCGGGCAGCTTCACGCCCCACTCGTCGAACCCGATAACGATCATCTGATAAGCGAAGATGCCGAGCAGGATTGATGGAAGACCTGTCATGATCTCGGCCGTCGTTCGCAGCAGGCTCGCGAACTTTGAATTCGACTCCGCCAGGAACAGGCCTGCAACGACGCCGATCGGAATCGCGAAGAGTGCCGCGATGCCGTCGATGACGAGCGACCCGATGATCGCGTTGGAGATCCCTCCGATGGCGTTCGGGTCGATCAGTGAGGGGAACTGCGGGACCTTTGTGAAGAAGTCGATGTTCCACCATCGGATGCCCTTTTCCACGAGGGAGTACAGGATCGCGAAGAGCGGGACGAGAGCGAGGAGGAGCGCGACACCGCAAAGTGCGACCATTCCCTTTGAAACGAGAATGCGTCTGTCCAGGGTCTTGCGCGCCACGCGTTGCACCATTTCACGGCGCTCGAGGATTGGATCGGGTGGGATCCCTTCGATCACTCCCATTGTCATATGACACCCGCCCGCAGGGCCGAGCCCCTCACGAGGCGACGCCCGAACCAGTTCACGACCGCTGTCATCGTCATCAGAATTAGTGCAAGTGCGCCAAGCGCCGCCACTTGCAACGGTGTGGCGTCCTGGAACTGCAGAGCGATAGTCGATGCGAGCGTGGAGGCAGTCGAGAACAGCGAGGGCGGAAAGAGCGGGTTCAAGCCGATGACCATGGCGACAGCCACCGTCTCGCCGAGAGCGCGTGCGGTCGCGAGCGTGACGGCCCCCACGATGCCGCTCCGGGCACCGGGCAGCACGACCTTCCTGAGTACCTGCCACTTCGTCGCGCCCACACTGAGTGCCCCTTCGAATTGCTCATGGGGCACGACCGCAATCGCGTCCCTCGAGAGCGCCACGATCATCGGGAGGATCATCACGAAGAGCACGCAGCCCGCGAGGAGCAGCGAAACGCCCTCAGGCGGAGCTTGGAAGGGAAACTTCCTCCCCGTTATGCTCGCAAGCCCTGGTTCCACGGTGTTCTCGAACCACGGGGCGAGCACGAGCAGGCCCCAGAGCCCGTAGACCACGCTAGGCACCGCGGCAAGAAGCTCGACAAGTGACGATAGAACGATCCGTAGCCTGCCAGGAAGCACATGGACTATTGCAAGAGCCGACCCGACACCTATCGGTATGGCAAGAAAGAGCGCAATAGCTGTCGTGGCAAGTGTGCCTGCGATTATTGGTAGCGCGCCAAAGGAGTTTGTGCCCTGGCTCCATACTCTGCCGTAGATGATCGAGAGACCCGAGTGGCGCCACGCGGGCATCGACGAAACAACGATGCTGACGATGAATACGGCGCAGATGATTGCAAATAGTCCAGACACCCCGTACAGAACACCCAAATGCGTCGAATCACCCTTGACCGAGAAGCGTCTCACGCTCTCGGTCAAGGGTGAGTGCGACGGTGTCAATGGAGAGGCACCTGGCACCTCGGCCATGGTTATTGCTCAGCCACCTCGCTACTCAGCTAGCGGTGGTGGTCAGCAGCGGCTGGCCCTTCGATCCCGTGAATTTGAGCAGCGTCTTCCGCGCCAGCGCCTGGATGTTCGCCGGAAGCGGAACATAGCCCTGGAGCGCGGCAACATCCTGACCCGAGATCGTCCCGTCGACAGCACCCGAGTGAGACAACCAGTCCAGGTACTTCACGAGCAGCGTTCCCTCGGCGTCGGTCGTGCGGTTGACTTTCCATATGACCGCCCATGTGTACCCGGCAATTGGATACGTCGTCTGCCCGGGCTGCCAGACAATCGAGAAGTTCGTCGCTGTGACGTCCGGCTTGGCCGCCGCGGCAGCCGCGATGCCCACAGCTGACGGCGTCAACGCCTTGCCCGCCTTGTTGACGATCGCCGCGACTCCCTTTAGCAGGCTCGGGTTGAGCAGGGCATAGGAATACTCCACATATCCGATCGAGTTCGGTGTGTTCTCGATGTCCGCCGCGACCCCCGCGTTCCCACTACCCGCGATGCCACCGGCGGGCAGCGTCAGCGGCGTCTTTGAGGGTGCGGTCGTCCACACCTTCGGAGCGGCAACGCGCAAGAAGTTCGTAACGATATACGTCGTGCCCGAAGAATCCGCGCGGGCTACGACGACAATCTGCTTGTGCGGCAGCTTGACATTCGGGTTCAACCCTTGGATCTCGCTACTGTTCCAGTACTTGATACTGCCCTTGTAGATCTCAGCAAGAACGGTCGCGGTCAAAGTGAGAGTCGTCTTGGCCGCCAGGCCGGGAACATCGTAGGAAATGGCTACGCCGCCGAGCGCGATCGGCACCTGCAGAAAACGTCCGAGTATGAAGGCGTGGCCGGAAGGCTCCTTTTGAACGATGTCGTTTTGGGTCATTGGTACGTCGGTTCCGCCCCAATCGACCACCTGTTTGAGGATGTCCGACTCGCCAGTGCCCGAGCCGACTGCTTGGTAGCCGTTGATCGTTGCACCTGTGGTGCGGCTCGTGTACAAAGCCTGCGCCGCATTCTGGAGGGGTGCGGCGAAGCTTGAACCCGCGCCACCAATCGTCGCCGGCGTCGCCAACTCCGTGTCGGCTGCGAGGTACGGGTCTCCGATTGCTTTCACGCTGCGCGTACCCGCGAGCGCCGGCACCGCAACCATCGAAAGCGCCGTGACGACGACCGCTGTCGTGGTTAGCGCAAGCCGAACAGTCCTATGCATCCTCATCTGGCTCTCTACCTCCGTGGGGTCTCGTAACGTTGGCTTGCGCGGCCACAGCGTCACCCCCCGCCACGCGACGGCTTCCTGCATCCGTCACAAAGAAGCTACGAAAGCCAAGTGAACTGGACGTGACTCCCCCGTGTTCCCGTGCTGAACTCTGGGCCAACTTCCTGTGAGCCAGGTGAACTGCGGGTAAAGCCGCCCCCGAAAGCAGGCCGAGCGTGCCGGGGCGGCACCACTAAGGTGACCGGCATGAGGATCCTCGTCACCGGGGCAGGCTCTGGCATCGGCAAGGCTACGGCGACGCGATTGGCAGGCCGCGGGCACGAGGTCATCGCAACGGCACGGGACCGTGCCACACTCGACGACCTCGACGTAGCGGCCCGGCTCCACCTGGACGTCACCGATGCCGCGTCGGTGGACGAGGTCCGCCGAAAGCTCGGTTGGCTGGACGGCCTAGTCAACAACGCCGCGATCTCCTTTCATGGCCCGATCGAGCACGTCGCGGTGGAGCACGTCCAGCAGATGTTCGAGACCAACGTGCTCGGACCGGTTCGCCTGATCCAAGCTTTTGTCCCGGGAATGCGCAGCCGTCGGTCAGGCGTCGTGGTCAACATCTCCTCGGTGGCGGGACATGTCGCCCAGCCGCTCAGCGGTTACTACGCCGCAACGAAACACGCCCTGGAGGCGATCTCCGAGGCGCTCTACGTGGAACTGGCCCATTTCGGCGTACGGGTCGTCGTCGTCGAGCCCGGCTTCATCGCGCCAGGGATGAAGGAGCACGCGCCCACCAGTGGTCTTGCCGCTTATGACGAGCTCGACGCCCAGCTGGCCCAGGTCGCCCTCAAGATGCAAGGCGGTGCACGCCCCGGTCCGGAGCTGGTGGCAAACGCGGTCGCTGATGCCATCGACAACGACTCAGGCCCGTTGCGGCGACGTGTCGGCGACGACGCGAACCTGATCCTCTCGGCGCGCAGCACCCTCGGGGACGAGGAGTTCGAGAAGGCCATGCGCGAGGTCGCGGGACTCTCCTGGTAGCGGGGGAACCGCGCAGGACCAGGCACCTCAGCTCTCCGGCTGGCGCGAAGCAGCCCGCTTCCGATCGGCGGCGCGCGGTTCTTGCCTAGGCTCAGAACGTGAGCTGCCCGTGATCAAAGCCACCAACGGCGAGCCCGCACAAGCATCGCAGGGCGTTGCTTTCGACGCCGCTTCGCCTCTGCCGCAGGGCAAGGCAAAACAGGATCTCGTGCGGTCTATGTTCGACTCGATCGCGCCGCGCTATGACCTCGTCAATTGCTTGATGACTTTCGGGCTCGATGCCGGATGGCGCCGCCGGACGATCGAGATGTTGCAGTTGTCCCCCGACTCGGTCGTGCTCGACGTCGGGTGTGGGGACCGGGGACCTGGCTCGCAGCCTCCGCCGCAAAGGCCACCAGGCGGTGGGGATCGACCTCTCGTTCGGCATGCTCGCTGTCGCACATGCGCGGCGGCGCTCCCTTAGTTCAGGCCGACGCTGCACAGCTGCCCTTGAGGACCTCGGCCGCGGACGCGGTGGTGAGCGGGTTCGCAGTCCGCAACTTCGCCGACCTGACCAGCGTCATGGACGAGCTCGGCCGCGTGCTCCGCCCCGGGGGGAGTTTGGCACTGCTCGAGGTCGGCGAGCCGCAGGGCCCGCTGCTCCGCTTCGGCCACCGGGTCTGGTTTGCCCGTGTCGTGCCGCGCCTCGGGGGCCTCTTGTCCGACGGCGCAGCCTACCGATACCTGCCGCGTTCGGTCGCGTACCTTCCCTCTTTTCCTGAAATTCGACAGTCTTCTCCGCCGTGCCGGCTTCACGGACGTCAGGCACCGTCCATTGAGCGGCGGCATCGCCCAATGTGTCACCGCGACACGATCCGCCGACAGCGCCAGCTCATGAACCGTCGAAGAACCCGGCTCTTCTATGCCGCACGCCCGATAGACGCTGGCACCCTGGCCCGGCTGCGAGTGCACGCGTACGAGACCGGACGCGTCGTCGAACGCGACGGGCTCATGGTCTTCGGTTTCGGGACTGCTACCTTGCTCGAGCTGTCCGGCGGCCTGGCGAACCCCCTCAGCCTCAGGCAGGCGGTCGCTGATCTCGGGGCGATCCCTCGCATCGCAGAGGGCTGCTCGGTCGGGGACGCGGCCGGGCTCCGTGGCCAGGACGTTGAGCCCGTCCCTGTTCGCGCTCGGCGCACTGCGTTTCGACCGTTGTGCCGATGGTGAGCTGATCGTCGCTGAGGTGACGGTGATCGCGCCGGCCGGCCGCAGGCCGTCAGTTGTCGTCGTCGGATCGCCAGATCGCGTCCACGAGTTGCTCAACGGCCTGCCGGAGATCGTCGCGGCTGGGCAAGCAACCGAACCGAACGCGCCGCCAGATGAGTTCCGCCTCGCGTCAGCCCGACCTCACGAGGACTTCCTGAATCGGGTCACCGCCGCGTTGGCCGAAGTCGCCGGCGGACGCCTCGACAAGGTCGTCCTGGCTCGTGAGGTGACGGTGCACGCGAACCGACCGCTTCGCCAGGCCGACCTCCTCGGACGCCTGCGTGCGCTTCATCCGTCTTGTACCGCGTTCGCCATCGACGGCTTCATCGGTGCGACACCAGAGCTCCTGCTCGCCCGAAGCGGTGGGCGGATCGCCTCCCAGCCCCTGGCTGGGACAGCGGCGCGTAGCGGGGACCCGGGCTCGGATCGCAGAGCCGAGGCAGCGCTCCTCGCGTCCGGAAAGGAGCGCTCCGAGCACCGCGTCGTCGTCGACGCCATCACATCGGCTCTCGCCCCTGTGGTCGAGCAACTCGAGGTGCCCGACGGACCGGTAATTCGCGAGCTCCGCAATGTGAGCCATCTCGGCACCTCGATAACCGGCACGCTCGCGGACGCGACGGCGATTACCCCAGCGCGCTCGAGCTCGTCGGTCTCCTTCACCCCACCCCTGCGGTGGCGGGGACGCCTGTCGACCTGGCGCTCGACTACCTCGCGAAACTCGAGGAGCTCGACCGCGACAGATATGCCGGACCCGTCGGCTGGGTCGACGCTCGGGGAGATGGGGAGTGGTACCTCGGAATCCGCTCGGCGATAGTCGAGGGAAGCTCCGCAAGGCTGTTCGCCGGGGTGGGGATCGTCGCTGACTCCGATCCTGCGGCGGAGCTCGCCGAGACCCAGCTCAAGCTCCAGGCCTTTCTCGCCGCCGCCGTGCGTCCCTGACGCCGGACGCAAGTGCCGAATAGCGACGGACGACCTCGGCGATCTTCTCGGGTTGATCGAACGGCAGAAGGTGGCCGCCAGCGATGACCACCAGCTCGGCGCCCGGCACCCGCCCGGCGAGCGACCGGGCCGCGGAGGCCGGCACGACGTGGTCCGACGCCCCGGTGACAACCGCCGTCGGAACCGCGATACGACAGAGCGAGCGCTCGAGCTCCGGTGTCTCGGCCAGAAGCGCACGCTGCTCGACGAGGAAGCTCTGTCTCGACCTGCCGACCATGGGGCGGCCGTCGGTCCCGATCGCCGCCTGAACCGTGGGCAGGACCGAAACCACCCTCGCGACCCGGGCCCCAGGGTGCCGCTGCGAGAAGTGGGTAGTGGCAATGAGGACTCGCCTGAGGGCGGCGACCCCGGCGCGGAGGATGCCGCTTCCTAACAGAGGAACAGCGAGCAGGCGATCGAATCCCGACAGCGACCCGGCTACGCCAACCGATCCGACCAGCACGAGCGCGCCCACCCGCTCCGGGTGCTTCAGGGCAAGCTCGAGCGCGACACCGCCGCCGAGCGAGTGACCCACGACCGTCACAGGGCTTTCCACCCCTACGGCTTGCAGCAGCTCCTCCAGCACCTCGGCGTTGGCAGCGATGCCCATCGCCCCACGGGCATCGGATCCCCAACCGGGACGGTCCGGCGCGAGCACTCGGTGGTCGCTCGCCAGCAGTTTCGCAAGCGCCGCCCAGTCACCTCCTGCGCCCGGCTGGCCGTGCACCAGCACGACGACGGGCCCCACACCGGCGTCGATCGGCGCCGTCGGTCCACCGGCGGTGGCCCGTGTGCCTCCCTTCCTCACCGCGATGAACGAGACCGGACCGCGGCACGTCTCATCGCGCCGCTGCCTCGCTTGGCACCCCACCACGTGACGAGCGCCAAGGCCTCCAACACTGTGTACGTCGACATCTTCGATGTCCCCAGCTCCCGGTCCACGAAACGGATCGGTACCTCCTTCACCTTCGCGCCCGCCTCGATCGCCCGGTAGGTCATCTCAATTTGGAACCCGTAGCTCTCCGCCCGGACCGACCGCAGGTCGATGCGTCGAAGAACCGTTGCCGCGTAAGCCCTGAACCCAGCAGTCGAATCCCGTACGCCCAGGCCGAGCAGGAGATCGGCATAGACATTGCCGCCACGCGACAGCAGCCGGCGCGGCAGGCTCCAGTTCGGTATGGAGCCGCCGGGAACGTACCGCGACCCGATGCACACCTCGAATCCTTCGCCGAGCGGCGCTACCACTGTGGGAAGTGCATCGGGATCGTGCGAGAAATCCGAGTCCATCTCGACCATCGCCTCATAGCCTCGCTCGAGGCCCCACCTGAACCCGTCCCGGTATGCGCTCCCGAGGCCCAGCTTGCCGGGCCGGCACAGGACGTCAAGATTGCCGGATCTCTCACCGACCTCCCGGGCGATCTTGGCCGTCTCGTCAGGGCTGTTGTCGTCTACGACAAGGACCGAAGCGTCCGGGAGCGCCTTGCGGACGCGGTCGAGAATGTTCTCGATTGTGGCAGCTTCATTGAAAGTAGGCAGCACAACAAGAACGCGCACGCTTGCAGCCTATGGCCAAACCATTGACGAACAGCACCGCTCCACTACAAGGCCCCCGCGGAACTCTCGGACGTTACTGGACCGATGTAGAGGCGCCACTCGGCGCTGTGGGCGCGGCGACCAACGCCTCGACGGGAGGCTTCTCGGCGAATTGGGCCGATCGGTGCTCGGCCCAAAGGTCCTTCGCGACCACCTGGATGGCGCTCGCGGCCGGAACTGCAAGCAGAGCCCCTACAAGACCGCCAAGGGTGGACCCGACGATCCCGCCCAGTTCCACACCCACGAGGATTGCCAACAACACCCAGAGGGGGTTCAACCTCACAGTCCGGCTCATCACGACCGGATTGAGGATGTGGTTCTCGACCTGCTGGTAGATCAGGAACACCGCAAGCGTCACGATCCCCGCCGGCAACGAGTGGAGCAGAGCGACCGCCACGGTCGGCACTCCGGCAAGTAGCCCGCCCACAAGCGGGAGGAAGTCGACGATTCCTACCCAGATCGCGAGCACTCCGGCGTACGGGACGCCCGTGAGTCGCAGTGTCAGGAAGATGACGACGCCGGCAATCATCGAGGTCGCGAGGTTGCCGAGCATGTAACCGGCCACGGCTTGGCCAACGTCACCCAAGATCTTGCGAACACGAAGTGAGCGCTCGGGCCGCATCCAGTTGAGAACGCCGCGGATCATCCGCGGCGCCTCCAGGAGGATGAAGAAGGTCAGCACGCCGACTGTGACCAGCGCGACAACCCCGCTCACGACCGTCTTGCCGACGGCAAGGGCGGGACGACCGAGACCGCTGATCAAAGTCTCGAGCCGCGGCTCGTTCTTCTTCACGTAGCTCTCGAGATGCAGACGTTTCACGAGGTGCCCGATCTGTCCCTTGCCGTGCTGTGCCTGGCGGACAAGACTCGGCAACTCCTTCGCGAAGCTCGTAGCTGACGTATAGACCGGGTGCACGAGCACATATCCCACCGTCGCCGCGACTGCCGCCGAGATGAAGAACACCAGCGCTGTCGCGAGCCCCCGGCGGATCCCCCGGCGCTCCACGAAGCTCACCGCGGGGTGCAGGAGCGCACCTAGGAACAACGACACGACTATCAGCAACACGACGACCCGGAGCCGCCACAAGAGGGCCAGACCAATGCCGACGCTCACAACTGCGCCCGTCGCGACGAACGCAGTGCGCGCGACCCGGAGGTCCTGCACGCGTCGGCTCTCGGAGGGATCGAGCTCCCGGTCGTCTCTCTGCTCGGGCACCGGAACAAGTCAACTCCATGCGGGACCGCCAAGGCGTGATCCATAGCCGCGTCTCGGGCTGGGACCGTCTCGCAGCAGGTCGGTCGCCTTACAGGAATTGGGGCCCGGTCCCTGGTTCGCCCCGCCACCTGTTCGCGCCTGCAAGCATGGTTACATGGCCGACCCATCCGAGCTCGACGGCCCAGTTGCCGGCGTGACCGCGCCGCACCGTCGTCTCAACCTGCTCGGATGGATACCGCGGCCGCTACGTCACGGCATCACTCTCTTCATCCTTCTCCTGTTCGTCGAGTACGTCCTCATTCCCAGTTTTCTGCACTCCAAAGCACGTTCGTCGCTTAGCCAGCTGGGCCGCGTCAATCTCCTGTGGTTCCTCGCCGGTTTCGCCCTCGAGGCGGCAGCGCTCGTCGCCTACGGGCGCCTGACCCAGTCGGTGTTGCCAAAAGACGGCCCGGACCTTTCACGAGTGCTCCAAATCGACCTGTCCACGCTCGCTGTAAGCCACGTGATTCCCGGTGGTACCGCTGGCGGCACCGGGCTCGGCTACAGGCTCCTCACCTCGAACGGGGTGAGTGGCCCCGATGCCGGTTTCGCGCTCGCGACTCAGGGAATCGGCTCGGCGGTCGTCCTCAACGCGATGCTCTGGGTGGCTCTGGTCATATCCATCCCGCTTCACGGCTTCAACAGCGCCTACGTCACAGTCGCCGTGGTCGGTGCTGTGCTGCTGGCCGCCTTCGCCACGCTCGTCCTGTCGCTCACACGGGGCGAGGCCCACGCCACCCGAGCACTGAGATCGGTTGCCAGGAGGGTGCCGTGGTTCACCGAAGAGCAGATGGAGACGCTCGTCCAACGCCTCGCCACGCGCTTGCGGACGCTGGCATCGGATCGACAACTGCTCAAGAACGCGGTCTCGTGGGCAGCCGCGAACTGGCTGCTCGATGCCGCTTCGCTCTGGGCTTTCGTCGCAGCCTACGGGCATCTCACCAAGCCCATCGACCTCTTCGTCGCCTACGGCGTGGCGAACGTCCTGGCGGCTGTGCCGCTCACTCCCGGCGGGCTTGGCATCGTCGAGGCGGTGGCCGCAACCTCTCTGATCGGCTTCGGAGTCCCTGCGGCCGTTGCCTGGCTTGGAGTGATCTCCTGGCGCCTGTTCAACTTCTGGCTACCCATCCCGGTAGGCGCTGGTGCCTACCTGTCCCTACGGGTCAGGCGCGGCGCAGGTCTCAAAGAGCGCCGCGACGCGCTCGGGGGCATGACAAGGGCGAGGTACCCGTCGAGCCCACCGACGGGCGAGACGCCGACCATCAGGCCAGACCGGCCTCCTCGGAGGCCTGGGCCTGCATTTCCTCCGGACCCGTCGGCACCACCTCAAGGCTGATCGGAACCTCGAACAGCTCCTGGAACAGCTGCACCTTGCGCTGGAGCATCCAACGCTCGAGCTCGGCGTCGCCTCGGGCACTGACGACGATCTCCACCCGCGCGCCACTCAGCTCGACCCCGACATGACCTATTACCGAGTCGTGCGAGGCGTCGAGACCATCTGCGATGCGCATCAACGAGAGCATTCTCAACACCCGATCTCGGTCCTTGCGCTCCAGAGTCTCCCAAGCGTGGAAGGACTCTCTTGGGCGTCCCCTGACGTGGTAGCGGCCGATGCACGACAGCATCTGGATCTCGATTGGCGAGAAGCCTCTCAGATCGCCGTTCTCGATGAGATAGGCACTGTGGCGCGCGTGGCCGTCACGACTCACGTGCTCACCTATGTCGTGCAGGAGCGCCGCGAGCTCGAGAAGCTCCCGATCCTCACTGCGCAGCCCGTGTAGCGCAACGGTCGAGTCGAACAGCTCGACCGCTAACCGCGCGACCTGACGGGAATGGGTCTCAGGCCACCTCGACCGGAGGCACAGCGACAGGACGGAAGCACGGCGGATCGCCCGCGGGTCATTGCTGAACTCCACGCGGTCGTGCTTGCCGATCGTGGAGATGATGATCCCTTCCCGGAGCCCCCACTCCGATACGGTGAGCTCCCGCATCCCCGTTTGCTCCATGAGGACCTCGGTTACGGAGATGCCGGCCGGCAGGAGCTCTGCGCGTCGGGCTTCGATCCCCGCAAGCCGTGCGCGTTCCCAGCTGGGCAGCTCGTAGATGATCTCGCCCAGCGCGGCAAGCTCCCGGGCCGTCACCGTCAGCTGGTTCACAGACGGGGGCACGATGCCGTCTCGCCTTGCCGCAACACCCCTCGCGAGAGCACAGAACGTGCCCGAGGTCCCGATCAACAGCTTCGGTCCACAAAGGAGAATGTCGTCGAGCACCTCGTCGATCGACTTGGAGATCTGCTCTCTCAGCCGCGCTCTGTCTTTCTTGGTCGGTGGGTCCGTACGCACGTACTCGCTCGTGAGCCGCCCGACACCGAGGTGCAGGCTGGTCGCATATGTGAGACCGAACCGGTCGCCGACCGAGAGCTCGAGGCTTCCGCCACCGAGGTCCGCGCAAAGTGCCGGACTCGGATCGATAAGCACGCTCGCCTTCACGGCTTCGAAGATCAGCTGCGCTTCGCGGATGCCGCTGACAACCTGGATGGCGACACCTGTCGCCTCTTCAATTCGTTCGGCTGCCTCGGGCCCGTTTGCGGCCTGGCGCATCGCTGCGGTCGCCATGGCGACCATCTCGTCGAAACGGTGCACCTCAGCGATCGCCTTGAGCCGCCGGATCGTGTCGATCGCCGCCTCGATCGCCTCTTCAGTGAGCCGGCCTTCCCGTGCGACCACATCGCCGAGGCGCAGCATCTCCTTTTCCCGGGCGAGCGGGACGAAGCTTCCGTCCCGCCGAGTTTCGACCACCAGCAGATGGAACGAGTTGCTACCCAGATCCAGCGCGGCGATCCGCACCGTTGGAGCTCAGCTCAGCGGCTCGGGCGAGCGACGCCTCCGGGCGCGCTCGACTGCGAGCTCTTGAAGTCGCCGTTGCGCGCTGAGGCCGAGCACGGGTACCACTCGCACCCAAGTCCCGTCCGCTCCTAACTCCCACGCATTTGTGTCGTCGGCGAGATTGAGCTGGATCGTCTCCTCGAGCCGGGCCCGCAGCTCCGGGTCGAGAACGGGCACTAGAACCTCTATCCGGCGGTCCAAGTTCCGCTCCATCAAGTCGCCAGAGCCGATCGTGTAGCGCACCTGGCGCTCACCACCAGGATCTCCAAAGCGGAATATGCGAGAGTGCTCCAGGAAGCGCCCCATGATCGAACGCACTGTGATCCTGTCGGAGAGCCCCGGCACCCCGGGCCGCAGGCAGCAGACACCTCGTACCGAGAGATCGATTCGGACGCCCGCCCGCGAGGCGGCGTACAAACCGTCGATGACCTCCGGGTCAGTGAGCCCGTTCACCTTGATGGTGATCCGACCTGCCTCACCTGCCGCCGCCTCCTCTGCTATCTGGCCAAGAATCCACGGCCGCATGCCTTGGGGAGCCACCACTATTCGGCGATGGGTGACCGGCCGACCGTAGCCGGTCAGATGGTTGAACAAGTCCGTCAGGTCCTCACCAATTGCCGGATCGGCAGTCAGAAGCCCTAGATCCTCATAGACCTTTGCCGTCTCGGAGTTGTAGTTGCCCGTCCCGATGTGGCAATAACGGCGGAGCCCGTCCTCCTCACGTCGCACGACAAGAACGATCTTCGAGTGGGTCTTCAAGCCCACCAGGCCGTAGACGACGTGCACGCCCGCCCGCTCGAGCTGACGTGCCCAGAGAATGTTCGCCTGTTCGTCGAACCGCGCCTTGACCTCCACGAGTGCCGCGACCTGCTTGCCCTGCTCGGCTGCCCGGACGAGCGCCGAGACGATCGCCGTGTCGTCGGAGGTGCGGTACAAGGTCTGTTTGATCGCGAGAACGTTCGGATCGTCGGCGGCCTGGGTGATGAACGCCTCGACCGACGTCGTGAACGAGTCGTAGGGGTGGTGGACGAGCACGCTGCGTTCGCGTAGCACTGAGAACAGGTCGACGGGCCCGTCGCCGGCCGTGGCCAGGCGCGGTTGGGTCATCGGCACCCAGGGCGGCTCATGGAGATCGGATCTGTCGATGGCGTGGAGCGCCCAAAGCTGGCTCAGACCGAGAGGGGCCGAGCTCTCGTAAACGTCGTCGGCCCCGAGCTCGAGCTCGCCCAACAGCAGGTCCCGCACAGCCATCGGCATGTCTCGATCGACTTCGAGCCTGACTGCGCGGCCGAAACGGCGACGGCGCAGCTCCGTCTCGACCGCGGCAAGAAGGTCGTCGGCCTCACTCTCCTCGAGGTCGAGGTCGGCGTTGCGCGTGACCCGGAAGGCGTGATGGCGCCCTATCTCCATGTGCGGGAAGAGCCTGGGCAGGTTCGCGGCAATCAACTGCTCTAGCGCCACAAAGCGCGCACCGCCATTCAGCGGCACGAAACGAGGCAACAGTGGCGGTACTTTCACCCGCGCAAACCGCTGCTCGCGGGTGATGGGATCCTCGACGAGCACTGCCAGGTTGAGCGACAGGTTCGAGATGTAGGGGAACGGATGGCCGGGGTCTACCGCCAACGGCGTGAGGACCGGGAAGATCTCCTTCTCGAAGACGCCGAGGACCCGTGCCTTCTCCGTGGCATCGAGGTCATCGATGCTCGTGAAGTAAAGGCCCGCACTGGCGAGACTAGGCACGATCGACGACTCGAATACCTCGTCGGCGCGCGCCTGAAGGCAAATGCACTTGACGCGGATGTCCTGGAGCTGCTGGGAGGCGCTTCGACCGTCGGCTGACCGCGCACGAAGGCCGGCCGCCACATGGTCTTTCAGGCCGCCCACGCGCACCTGGAAGAACTCGTCGAGCCCTGACGAGAGGATGGCCATGAACTTGACGCGCTCGAGGAGAGGAAGCGACGTATCCGCGGCCAGATCGACAAGGCGATCTGCGAAGTCCAGCCAGGACAGCTCCCGGTTGAGGAACCGGTCCGGGCGCACTACGGGGCTACTGGGCGTTGTGACAGCGACCTTCACAACCCAGACGCTACCGTGAAGTCGTGCAGCCCCTCGCAATCGCACCGAGGGTCAAACAACGTCGCCGGAGCGAGCTCGGCCTGCTGCTCGTCGCCGTTGTCGTGATCACGCTCGCCTACCTGCTGGCGGCCCTTGGCACCCGCAACGCGCTGCCTCCCGGAGCTTTGGAGTTCATCGGCGCGTTCGCAGCTCTGGCGCTGGTTGTCCACCTGGCCAATCGCTTCCTCGCCCCGGAGGCGGATCCGGTCCTGATGCCGGTTGTGCTGATGCTGAACGGTATCGGTTTCGTGATGATCTACCGGCTCGACGCGTCCCCACAGATAGCCGCTGATGCGCCCTGGCACTACCAGGCCGCTTGGACAACTCTCGGCGTCGTCGCCTACGTCGTCACCTTGTTCATCGTCCGTCGGTCGCGTGACCTCGAGCGCTACCGCTACATGCTCGTCTTCGGCGCCTTGGCCCTCCTCGTGCTGCCCCTCGCGCCGTATCTCGGGAGAACGTCCGAAGCCCAGCTGAACGGAGTGAAGCTCTGGATTCACCTCGGGCCGATCACCTTTCAGCCCGTCGAGATCGCAAAGCTGATGCTCGTGGTCTTCTTCGCTTCCTACTTCGTGGAGAAGCGGGAGATGCTCTCCCTCTCGACCCGACGAGTGGGCAATAGACTTCTGCCGGACCTTCGTCCCCTCGGTCCGATCGCGGTCGCTTGGGTCGTAGCGATTCTCGTCATCCTTCTCGAACACGACATCGGTTTCTCGCTTCTGCTGTTCGTGATGTTCATAACGATGTTGTGGGTCGCGACCGGGCGTTGGACCTACGTCGTAGGCGGACTCGTCGCATTCGTCGCGGGCACGTACCTGGCCGCGCACCTGCCATTCGCGAGGTCGCTGATCGACGAGCGTGTGGCCGCATGGATCAATCCCTGGGCTCACTACAGCTCCTACGGGTACCAGACCGTCCAGGGAGAGCTCGCTCTCGGTCGAGGCGGCCTGACGGGATCGGGGCTGGGTCTCGGCACTCCCTATTACATTCCTGTCGCCTACAGCGACTTCATCTTCGCCGCCATAGGCGAAGAGCTCGGGCTGCTCGGCACGACGGCGGTAGTCGTCGGCTTCTTGCTGGTGGTGGGCGGGGGCATACGAGCCGCGACGCGAGCTCGCTCTGAGTTCTCGCAGCTTGCTGCCGTCGGCTTCACTGCGATCGTCGGCTTCCAGTCTTTCTTCATCATGGCAGGGGTCGTTCGCCTGCTCCCGCTCACCGGCGTGTCACTGCCTTTCATCGGCTATGGCGGCTCTTCCCTGCTGGCGAACTACGTCCTGGTGGCCTTGCTGATGCGCATCTCCGACGAAGGTGGCACTCCGCCAGGATTCCTCTTCGGGTTGAGCCATCGAGCGGCACGAACCCGGCGGCGCGCGGTTGTGGCTGCACGAGCGGCTCCTGCCACCGTCGCTGCGCCCGCTCCGGCGGGTGGCGTCACGACTGTTCGCGCCTCTGGCTCTGCGGCCCATGGGACGGGTCAGGAACGCACGAGCTCAGACCGACCTTCCCCCGACACCGACGAGATAACAGAAGGCGAAGGTGGCTTCTCAGAGGATGGGATGCCCTCCTAGTTCGCGCCCATCGGATCTGTGCCGGCCACTTCCAACACCATCGGCTCGACCATGATGGGCACTGGCAGCCGATGGCGAAGTGCCAGCGCGATCGCATCCGAGGGCCGGCAATCGATCAAGCGGGTACCCATCCGGCCGGAGATGACCATCTCGGCAGTGAACGCTGTTCCGCGAACCTCGGTGATCCGGACGACGTCGAGTGTCAGCCCAAACTCCTCGAGGACGCGCGTGAAAAGTTCGTGAGTAAGAGGCCGCGGGGTCGCGAGCCCCCTTGCCGCGTAGCTGATCGCAATGCCCTCGGCACCACCAACAGGGATCCGCAGCTCGCGGAATGGCGCATCCGCCTCCTGAAGGACGACGACCGGGTGGGTCGCCGGCAGGAGGAGTACGACGTCGACGAAAACCATTTGTGACATCTCAGGTGGCGTGACCAGCGGGACGGGCTCCTGATCCATCTCCGCGGCGGACTCGTCTTGCTCGTCTAGTGCGGCGGGCTCCGCGGGCTCGTCCAGCTCGTCTTGTGCGGCGGGCTCCGCGGGCTCGTCCAGCGCGTCTTCTGCGGCGGGCTCGGCGGACTCGTCCAGCGCGACGAGCCCCGGGGACCAGGTGTCCCTCGGGTCATCGTCCGAGCCAACCGGCACCCCAGCCATTGCGTTTCCCACTTCAGGCGTCGCGTGCTCAGGTGCTTCGGGCCCGTTCAGCTCTGTGACCCCGTCGACCTCGGAGACATCGGAGGCCGAGGCCGTCTCCGTCGCAACAGCGTCGCCGTCCGCGAATGCGGAACCGTCACCGTCGGCGCGAGTCTTTGACGCCGACCCGGGGTCGGCTTCAACAGCATCCTCGTCGGTGCCCATAGGAGTCATCGCCGGGTCGACCGGCGCATTTCGACATTGACCACAAGCCCGACCGTAGCGAAGAAAACGATCATGGCGGAGCCACCGTAGCTCACGAACGGGAGCGGGATACCGGCGATGGGAATGAGACCGATGGTCATCCCGACATTTTGGAAGACCGAGAACGCAAGCAGTGCGAGCGCCCCTGAGCACAACATCCGACCTAGAGGATCCCTGGCGATCTGTGCGGCCCGTAGCAACCGGAACACGATCACTCCGAACAACGCAATGACCAACACGCCTCCGGCGAACCCGAGCTGCTCGCCCACTGCCGTGAAAATGAAGTCAGTCTGCTGAGCCGGGACAAAGCCGCCATTCGTCGCTGCGCCGTGGAAGATGCCAGTACCAAAGGCTCCACCTGACGCGATGGCCAATATCGACTGGGCGAGATTCCAGTTGGCGCCGCTCGTTGCAGTGTTCTGGTGGAGAAACGACCTGAAGCGCTGAAGCTCGTACGCGTGGATCAGTCTGAAATGAATAGCTGCCACCAGGCCTGCGACACCCACAACAGCCAGGACGACCAGATACCTGAGACGCGCGCCCGAGGTCACGATCATGACCGTGAGCACGACAATCATGATCAGCGCGGTCCCCAGGTCCGGCTGCTTGTAAACGAGAAGGATCGGTACCGCCGCGAGTGTCAGTACCACGACAAGGTTCCTAGGAAACATCGTCTCTTGGCGGCTGCAGTACACGGCCACGACGAGGATCAGGGCGAGGGCTGCGAACTCGGACGGTTGAACCTCGAGGGGTCCAAGCGCAAACCAGCGTTGCGCGCCGAGCGAGACGTGCCCGAAGTTAGTGAGCACCGCGAGGAGCGACAAGACGACGAGGCCATAAAGCACGTAGGCCCATTGCTCGAGCCAGTGATAGTCGATCAGTGCCACAACGACCATGACGACGAGCCCGATCGCAAGCCAGACAAGCTGGCGCTTCAGGTAGAACTTCGGATCTCCCCCGACGGAGGACAGTTCGACACGCGTCGCGGAGTAAACCATGACCGCTCCAATGAGCGATAGCACCACAGCGCTGGCGACCAGGATGAAGTCACAGCGGCTCACCAGATCCCAAGCCGGATGCCTCGCCCTGCGGTCGCTCCACCGTGCCGGCACGCTCGGGTAGTGGGCGACCATGATTGGCAAGGATAACGGGGACAGCCCCCCGACTCTCTGCGGCATCCTCCGATCTCACGAACGAGCACCGATACCCGACATGAGCCGTCGGCCCCGACATGAGCCGTCGGCCCCGACATGAGCCGTCGGCCCCGACATGAGCCGTCGGCCCCGACATGAGCCGTCGGCCCCGACATGAGCCGTCGGCCCCGACATGAGCCGTCGGCCCCGACATGAGCCATCGGCCGCTTTCCCGAAGTGCCTCGCACATTACGTGCGACTGAGCGGACGGTCCGGCTCCTCCCGGGCCTTCCACGTCTCGCTGTTCCTCTTTCGGACAGCATGAGCCTGACTTGCTCTCCCTGGCCCCGCTCCAGTCTCCCGTCCCGGGCCTGAGAGTCACACCCCCCTGTTAGCTTGAGCGTACGAACGTGTGTTCGATATGACTCGCCGAAGGAGGTGAGCTTTGTGTGCGAGAGCAGGCAGGGGCTCGAAGCGGCACTCTCTCGGCTCGTGAGGGACCTCGACGCCTCCCTGCTCGCGGGCGCGGACGCGAAGACCCTCGTGGGCTTCTTCGCGCGCCTCGAGCACCTCGCAGCTGCGGGCAAGGCCATCTGTGCTCTCCGGGTCGCCTTTACAGGTGCCTTCGAGCTCGACGGCCACCGCCACGCCTCTGAGTGGCTGGCAGCTGAGAGCGGCGACTCCCTGGGTAGTGCCGTCTCGGTCTTGGAGGCAGCCGAGGCGGTCTCGAAGCTCCCCGAGCTCGAGGATGCTTTCCGCTCAGGTGAGCTGTCGGCCGCCCAGGCCAAAGAGGTGGCCGGTGCGGCCATCTGTGACCCCGCCTCGACCGCGGAGCTGATCGGTGCCGCTAGGTCGGAAGGCTTTGAGGCACTGCGCCGGCGTTGTGCTGGGCTCAAGGCCGCCAGCGCCTCCAAAGAGGACGAGGCGGCCAGGACCAGGCGAATCCATGCCGCCCGGAGATTGAGGACCTGGACAGCGCCCGACGGCACCTTCTGTTTGGATGCCCGCCTCAGCCAAGATGCGGGCGCGAGGCTTCTTGCAGGCCTCAAGGGCGAGGCAGACAAGATTTTCGACGAGGCGCGCCGCTCAGGTGCGCGCGAGCCCTCGCAGGCCTATCTCGCCGACGCCCTCGTGGCTCTGGTCACTCGTCCCGGCGAGGGCGGGCCGCACCGCCCGAAGGCCCTCGTGCACTTGCGAGTGGACTTGCAGGCGCTGCGTCGGGGCAACACGGGCCCGGGCGAGATTTGCGAGATCGCAGGCGTCGGCCCGGTCTCTGTTGCGACGGCACGCGAGCTGTTGGGAGACTCGATCGCCAAGGTCCTGGTCACCAGCGCTACCGACGTGCACGCCATCTGCAATCTCGGCCGTTCGGTACCCGCGAGGCTGTACAACGCCTTGCTGGAGCGGGACCGCTGCTGTGTGGTGCCAGGGTGCTCGGCGACCCAAAACCTCGAGATCGACCACCGCGTCGTCCCGTTTGCCGAGGGCGGTCCGACAGAGCTCGCAAACCTGGCGAGGATCTGCCACTACCACCACTTCTTGAAGACGCACGAGGGATACTCCCTGCAAGGCGAGCCTGGTGCCTGGGTGTGGGTGCACCCCGACGGCTCGGGCCACGGGCCCGGTGCCTCCCCGCCCACCAACGCCACGGCTGGTCGCCCGGGCACGGATCCACCCCCCGCTGGAAGCAACGCACCAGACAGGGCCCCGGCACGCTGGGTTGACCGGCGATCGGCGCCCGGTCAACTCGGTGAGCATCCACAGCCGCCACGGCCCGAGCAGTCGAGCCTGTTCGCCAGCGCAGCCTCCGGTGTCAGGGCCGGCAACTGCTCCGGCTCGGGTCAGGCCTGAGCTGAAACGACAAGCCCACCCGCACCGCCGTGACTACCAGCAACGCCGTAACTACCAGGCCCCGCGTTACCGATTGCACGCAACCAGACACCTCGCTGCCGGGCAGTCGGCGCGCGGGCGGCTGGATGGGTCAGTCCGGGTCGCGCATCTCGCGGAATGGTTCGATTGACACCGATGCGGCCGGCCTCGCGGCCGCTCCGCGTGCCCCCGCTGGCGACCCGTCTCCGCCGCCGACGACCGCCCACATCACCCTTAGAGGAGGTTCCACGCCGGTCCAGATCCTGATCTGACGAGCGGCCTGGTACACGAGCATGCCGAGGCCGTTGCGAACGGTGGCACCATGACGCTCAGCCTCCAATAAGAAAGGCGTGAGCGGCGGGTCGTAAACGAGGTCCACCACAAGTTGACCCGCACCGAACCAGGAAGGGTCGACCCCGGCCACGATGGCGGAATCCTCCTCGGCCGATCCAGTCGATCCCGCCGATCCGCCCGGCTGAGCCGATCCGCCCGATTGAGCCGATCCGCCCGATTTGGTCACGTTCGCAGAGCTGACAGAACCAGCCAGTTCCGTGACTTGAGCAGGCTCGCCGGACTCAGCGCGCTCAACGGGCACCGCCTCCTCGACAAGACCCCTGCCCACCATGGCCACGGGCGTCGCCTGAACGATCAGGTCCATCGCTCGGAGGTCCTCCGGCCGCCCGACCCGTACGATGTTCGGGGCCAAAGCCGCTGCGCGCCATGCCGGCGCCACAGTCCTGTTCACGATCACGATCTCGGCCGCGCCAGCATCTGCTAGAGCCAGCACCGCCGCCCGCCCGGCTCCGCCTGCACCGATCACCCCACAGCGCCGACCAGCCGGATCAAAACCCTCACCGTCTCGAAGATCATCCAGCAAGCCCGCTCCATCACAACTCTCCGCAAGAATTGAGCCCGCATCGAAAGTCAGCGTGTTCGCAGCCCCCAGGCGCCGTGCCCGCGGAGACCGGCGGGTCGCCAGTCGGGCGGCGGCATCCTTGTGCGGCATCGTGACCGACAGGCCGCGGAGGCCAAGCGCCGCTGCGCCAGCGACCGCCCTGTCCAGCGATCCGGGCGACACTTCGAACGCCAGGTAACTCCAGTCGAAGCCCATTGCCGCGAACGCTGCATTCTGTAACAACGGCGAAAGTGAATGACGGATTGGAAAGCCAATGACCCCCGCGGCCACAGTGGTCGAAGCGGGCCAGGCGGCCAGTGGACGGGCACCGGCTGGCAACGCGGCAAATTGGCTCACGACTTCCCCCGATTCTGGTCAAGCCATGACTGTAAGAGCACGGTCGCGGCCACGGCGTCGATCCCCACCCGACGTGCACGAGAGGCGGCGCTCAGCCGAGCTGGCCGAGTTCTCCGAGCCTGTCGAGTCTGTCGATACTGTGAGCCGCCGCGCTCACCGTCAGCGGCGCCAACCGGTTCGGGAGGCAAGCGGCGACGGTGGTCGGCTTCGACCGTCGTAAGGCGTTCATCGTGCAACACGACGGGAACATCCAGTTCCGTGGCAAGCGCTGAGGCCTCGGCCACGGCCGCCGACGCAGCCGGGCCCCGATCGCCCGCCAGGGTCAGCGGGAGCCCGACAACAACAAGGCCAGCGCCGAGCTCCGATACGAGGGCGGCAATCGCACGATGGTCGGTGCTCGGCTCGCCGCTTCTGGTGATTACCGAGTGCGGGGTCGCGAGCACACGTTGCGAATCGCTCATGGACACGCCGATGCGACGTTCCCCGAGGTCAATACCGACCACTCGTGTACCCACCACGGGCCCCGCCATCCGGCGATGCTCCGCGTCGGTTCGTCCGTCGGTCAAGCCGGCACCTCGCCCTCAGGCTCAGGGTCAGGGTCAGAGTAAGGGTCAGACTCCAGCTTAGGGTTAGGGTTAGGGTTAGGGTCCGGCCCTGGTCTTGGCACAAGCTCCGGCACAAGCTCCGGCTCAAGCCGAGACTCGAGCCCGGGCACGGGCTCAACCGCGTTTCGGCTCAACGCCTCACTTAGCTTGACCAGCGCCTCCTCGATACCCGCGACGTTCCGGCCACCCGCGGTCGCCAGTTCCGACGTCCCGCCACCGCCCCCGCCGACCGAGGCGGCGGCCGAGACCGCGGCCGCACGAGCATCGATCCCGGAGTCCTTTTCAGCGGCGACGACCACCGCAACCCGCTCGGGGCCCGTGACACCAGCAAGGCCGACGGCCTCGACCCCGGGATGATCTCGAACCGCGATCGCAAGGTCCCGCAGCTCCCCCGCCTCGAGCCCGTCCCGGCGTGCGACCACTCGGCCGACTAGGTGGCCTCCGGTTGCATCGACCGCACCAGCAGCCAACGAGTCCGCCTCCCTTCGTAATTGGTCCGCTCGCAGTGTCCGCAGTTGCTCTTCGAGCGTCCGTTGGCCCGCGAGCAGCCGGTCGACCGCCGAGGAAAGATCGGAGGGCTGTGTGCGCAATCGCTGCGCTGCCTCCCCGACCGTGCGCTCGAACAAGCGGAATCGAGCAAGCGAAGCCTCACCGGTAACGGCTTCTATCCGGCGAGTGTTCGAACCGATGGAAGACTCCGAGACCACCTGCAATGGGCCGATGGTTCCCAGAGAGCTCACGTGTGTGCCACCGCACAGCTCAACCGAGTGATGACCGGCCTCGACCACTCGTACGATTTCTCCGTACTTCTCGCCGAAAAAGGCCATGGCGCCTGCACCCTCGGCTTGTTTGCGCGTCGTCTCGTAGGCCCGGACGGGCTCGTTGCGCAGGACCTCGGAGTTCACGAGATCCTCCACACGCCTTATCTCCTCCTCGGACATCGGCCCGAAGTGGCTGAAGTCGAATCGCAGGCGGTCCGGCGCGACGAGCGAGCCCTGCTGGCGCACATGGTCGCCGAGCACCTGACGTAACGCCCAGTGAAGAAGGTGTGTCCCAGTGTGATTGCGACGGATCGACTCACGCCGTTCGTAGTCGATCGCCCCGGTCGCTTCTTGACCGGCCTCGATCGATCCTTCGAGCAGATAGCCAAGGTGTCGTGTCAGACCCTCGACGACCGATGTCGCATCCAGCACACGGACTCGGCCCGTGGATGTCGTGATCGACCCGGTGTCTCCCACCTGGCCTCCGCCTTCGGGATAAAACGGAGTTCGATCGAGGAAGACCTCGATCAGCTCGGCCGTCTTTGGCGCCTGCTCGCCGTCGATGTTGGCAAACGACTTCTCGACCGCGCTCGGTACCACCGCCAGGACGCGAGACTCCGCCTCAGCCTCCTGGTAGCCGAGAAACTGGGTCGGGCCGAACATGGTCCTGATCTCGCTCCAGGCGGCGGTGACCCCCTCCGGTGCCGAGGTGACTGCACGGCCAGCCTCACGAGCCCGTTGTCGCTGCTCTGCCATCGCCAAGTCGAAACCGTGACGGTCGACCACAATCCCCCGCTCCCCGCGATTTCCTCGGTGAGATCGATCGGAAAGCCGTACGTGTCGTGAAGTTGGAAAGCGACGTCTCCCCCTACCGAGGAGCCGCCCGCTGCGAGCTCGGCCTCGAGCAAGGTCGTGCCGGACCGCAGCGTGCGCAAGAAGGCTTCCTCCTCGTGCAGTGCGATCCGCTTGATGAGGTCCCTGTCGCGCTCGAGCTTCGGGTATGCCGCGCCCATCACGTCGGTCACGACGTCTATGACGCCCGGGGTGACGAGGCCTTTGGCGCCTAGGCGCTGAGCCACGAGCACGGCCCGGCGAATCAGACGGCGCAACACGTAGCCGCGGCTCTCGTTCGAAGGAAAGACCCCGTCAGAGATCAGGAACGTGAAGGTACGGGCGTGGTCCGCGACGATGCGAAGGCCGATGTCGGTCTCTTCGGTGCTCCCGTAGACCCGGCCGGTGGCAGCCGACGCGGCCTCGAGAATCGGTGCGACTAGGTCGGTGTCGAAGACCGACTCGACGCCTTGAATCTGCGTCAGGATGCGGTCGAGCCCGGCTCCGGTGTCGATGTTCCGCCGAGGAAGCTCGGTGAGCGACCCGTCGTGGTGGCGCTCATACTGCATGAACACCAGGTTCCAGAGCTCGACGTAACGCTCGCCCCCTTGGGCGGGCCCACCGCCGGAGCCGTACTGCGGTCCGCGGTCGAAGAAGATCTCCGAACACGGGCCGCACGGACCGGTCTCACCCATCTTCCAGAAGTTGTCCTCGTCGAGCCGCTGCAAGCGACCCTTGAGAAGGCCTGGCACGTCGCGCCAAAACGCGGCGGCCTCGTCGTCGGAGACGTGGACGGTGACCCATAGCTGCGCGGGATCGAGGCCGAGAATCTCGGTGAACAGCTCCCACGCGTAGGCAATCGCCAGCTCCTTGAAGTAGTCGCCGAAACTGAAGTTCCCCAGCATCTCGAAGAACGTCACGTGACGCGACGTAGTGCCGATCACGTCGATGTCGACGGTGCGCACGCATGGTTGCACGGTCGTGGCTCGGAGCCCAGGCGGCGGCGACTCGGCAAGGAAGTACGGCTTGAACTGAACCATGCCCGCGATCGTGAACAACATCGAAGGGTCGTTCGGCACCAGGCTCGCGGCCGGGAGCGCGAGGTGACCACGCTCGACAAAGAACTCTGTGAAGGCGTTGCGCAGCTGGTCCGCGTTCACCTCTCGCCTCGCTTCTCCTTCGCGCTATCTGCTTGTCCGAGTTCCGGCGAACCTGGGTCGCCGCGCCGCGCCCTCCAGCGCTCCGCGAGCGCCTTCTCGGCACCATGTTCCGAAGGCTCGTAGTAGTGGCGCCCGACGAGCTCCTCGGGCAGGTACGCAGCTTCGACGAACCCTCGCGGGTCATCGTGAGGATACTCGTAGCCCACACCGTGCCCGAGTGCTCCGGCTCCGCGATAGTGAGCGTCGCGAAGCTCCGCCGGTACCGCCCCAAGAGGACGTTCTCGGACGTCAGCCTGTGCCGCCCACCATCCGAGCGCGGCGCGGTTCGATTTCGGGGCCAGCGCGAGGTGAACCACCGCCTGCGCAAGGTTCAGGCCCGCCTCTGGAAGACCGACGAACTCGACAGCCTGTGCCGCCGCGGTGGCGATCCCAAGTGAGTGAGGATCAGCCATTCCAACGTCCTCACTGGCGAGGATCACTAGTCGCCGCGCGACAAAGCGCGGATCTTCGCCCGCTTCGAGGAGGCGCGCCGTCCAGTAGAGACCCGCATCGGGATCTGAGCCTCGCACGCTCTTGATAAGAGCCGAAATCAGGTCGAAGTGCTCCTCGCGCCCGTGGCGGAAAGCCCGTGTTTCGCGAGCACCCTCGATGTCTTCCATCGTGATCGTGGGCAACACCTCTGACGCCGCGCCCGTCTGCATTGCCCTGCTCCGAGCTCGACCCCGTGCGAGGGCCATCGCCACTTCGAGGGTGGTGAGCACGGCCCGGGCGTCACCTTCGGCGAGGTCGACGAGACGCGACAGCGCGTCTGGATCGGCCTCGAACCCCTCTACGCGCAAGGCACGCTCGGCGAGCTCGCGCAAGTCCATCGGCGTGAGCGCCTCGAATCGCCAGAGCGTCGATCGGCTGAGCAGCGGAGCGTTCAGCGCGAAGAACGGGTTCTCCGTCGTCGCACCGACCAGGACGATCACGCCCTCCTCGACTCCTGACAAGAGCGCGTCCTGCTGAGCCTTGTTGAAGCGATGGACCTCATCGAGGAACAGGATCGTCCCGCGGCCTTCGGCGCCCAGCGCCCGGCGAGCGTCGTCGAGCTCGTTTCGCACGTCCTTCACGCCGGCGTCGACCGCGGAAAGCGCCCTGAAACGGCGCTCCGTGTGCTCTGCCAGCAGGCGCGCCACCGTCGTCTTACCCGTACCAGGAGGTCCGAAGAACACCGCTGAGCTCAGTCGGTCGTCCTCGACCAGGGCGCGAAAGGGCGCACCAGGACCCAGAAGATGGCGCTGGCCCACGACGTCGTCCAGCCGGGTGGGACGTAGGCGCGCCGCCAGCGGTGCTCTGACCTTGAGCTCGTCTGCGGCGGCGACGTCGAACAGGTCGGGCGGGCGGCTGCTGCCCGCTCGGCTAGCCGGGCTCGGCGTCACGCTCCGCTCTTGCCCGACGCATCTGGCGCCCCGGCCGTCCCCACCACGCCCGAAGACCCCGCCACGCCCGAAGACCCCGCCACGCCCGAAGGACCCGCCACGCCCGAAGACCCGGGCACGCCCCAAGGACCCGCCACGCCCGAAGACCCGGGCACGGAAGGCCCCGGCACTTGAGGCGCGACAACCCGGATGCCAAGCTCTGCTAAGACCCTGGCGGTGAGTGGTTTGGGCGCACCGGACATCAGGTCGGATCCGGACTGGGTCTTCGGGTACGCGATCACCTCACGGATGTTCTCCTCGCCGGCCAGCAACGCCACAAACCGATCCAGGCCGACTGCGAACCCGCCGTGGGGTGGCGCACCGTAACGGAATGCTCCAAGAAGGAAGCCGAAGCGGGACTCCGCGTCCTCATCGGATATCCCGAGCGCCTTGAAGACGCGACGCTGGATGTCCGCCCGGTGGATTCGGATGCTCCCCGACCCCAGCTCCCAGCCGTTCAACACCAGGTCATAGCTTTGCGAGCGCACGACCATGGGGTCGGTCTCGAGCAGGTCGAGGTCGTCGGGATGCGGCATCGTGAACGGGTGGTGCGCCGCGGCCGGGTGCCCCTCGTCGTCCATGCCGTCAAATAGCGGGAATTCGGTTATCCAGACGAAACGGAACGGCCGTTCGCTGACGGGCGGCTGACCCAAGTCGAGGCGTAGCTGCCCCAGCACCTTGCAGGTGCTTTCCCGCTCGCCGGCGACGACGAGCACGAGATCGCCTGGATCGGCAGCTGTCGCACTCACAATTTGGCGCTGGTGAGCCTCCGAGAGGAACTTGGCGACCGGCGATTCCAAGACACGGTCGGCGCGCACTCGCATCCACACCAGACCCGCAGCCCCGAGTTGCTGTGCGCGCTCGACAAGCCCGTCGAGACGGCTTCGAGGCCACTCCCCCGCGCCCGGTCCTGACACGCGGATCGCCCTCACACAGGCCGCCTTGAAGGCGTTGAATTCCGTGCCGGCGACGGCCTCATTGAGATCCACGAGCTCCATTCCGAACCGGAGGTCCGGCTTGTCGGTCCCAAACCTGTCGAGGGCCTCGTTCCATGTCATCGTGACTATCTCGGGCGGCCGCTCACCGGTGACCGCGAACGCCGCTTCGATCACGGCCTCGCTCACAAAGCTGCGAACCTCTGTTTGACCCACGAAGGACGCCTCGATGTCGAGCTGGGTGAACTCGAACTGGCGATCCGCGCGCAGATCCTCGTCCCGCATGCAGCGCGCGATCTGGTAGTAGCGGTCGACACCGCCCACCATGAGCAACTGCTTGGCGATCTGAGGGCTTTGCGGCAACACGTAGAACGAGCCACGTTGCAAGCGCGACGGGATCGCGAACTCACGTGCGCCCTCGGGCGTAGGTGTCCAGAGCATCGGGGTCTCGACCTCGACGAATCCCTGACGCTCCATGGCCCTGCGCAGCGCGCTGTTCACCTGTGCACGCAGCCTCAGGTTGTACTGCATGCGGTCGGTGCGGAGGTCCAGGTACCGATAGCGCAACCGAACCGCCTCGTCGGTCTCCGATCGGGCATCGAGCGAGAACGGCGGCGGCTCCGCGGTCGAGAGGACCTCGACTTCGCAGTCCCCGAGCTCGACCTCGCCGGTCGACAGCCCCGGGTTCACCGTGCCCTCTGGACGGAGCCGCACGGTGCCCGTCACGCGGAGCACCTGCTCGGCCCGCAGGTCGCGTGCACCGTCGACTACACACTGGATGATCCCGGTGTGATCCCGGAGATCCACGAATGCAAGGTGCTCGCCGTGCTCGCGTCGGCGCGCAAGCCAGCCACAGACGCTGACTGTCCTACCTGCATCTGCGGCACGCAAGGCGCCGCAGTACGAAGTGCGGAGCCCTACCGGAACCAATGGCTCGTCGGTTGTGAAGCTCATGGCGACCTCGTAATCTGCCTGAGACGGGGTGCAAGCCCGCCACGGGCCACTTTCTCTTGCAAGTGCGCGTTCGAACCGCGCAGCACCCGGATGGTTACAAGGCCCGCCGCGAGATCCTCTGCACCTACGATGCAGGCCACTCTCGCACCCGACCGGTCCGCTGCCTTCAGTTGTGCCTTCATCGAGCGCCCGTCGAACGCCCGATCGACGGCCAGGCCGGCAGCCCTCAGCTCGTGGGTGATCTCGAGTGCGATGCCCGCGCCACTCGAGTCCACGACGAACGCATCGAGAGACCCACTGAGACGCAGGTCACTGGAAGAGAGAACGCCTTCGGCGTCGCACGCGAGCAGGGTTCTCTCGATACCGGCGCCGAATCCAACGCCAGACACCTCCGGGCCACCGAGGGCGGCGACCAACCCGTCGTAGCGGCCGCCTCCGCCGACGCCTTCGAGGAGCTCCGAGCCGTACTCGAAGGTCGTTCGGGTGTAGTAGTCGAGACCTCGGACAAGATAATCGTCCTGTTCATAGGCGATTCCCAGCCGGTCGAGGCCGCCGAGGACATCGGCGAAATGCCGGCGGCACTCCTCGCACAACGAGTCACCCAGCTTTGGCGCCGCCGTGCTCAGCGTCCGGCATTCGAGCCGCTTGCAGTCGAAGATCCGGAGGGGGTTGACGGCCCATTTGTAGCGGTGCTCGTCGCACAGCTCGTCGGCGTGCGACTCCAGATAGCCCGACAGCTGTGCCCGGTAGCCCGGAGCGCACGTCTTGTCACCGAGGGAGTTGACTCGCAAGCGCAGCGACGACAAGCCGAGGTCCCTGTAAAGCACGTCCAGCAACGAGATCACTTCCACGTCCGCCATCGGATCGTCGGTGCCGAGAATCTCGACGCCCAACTGGTGGTGCTGTCGGAATCGCCCCGCCTGAGGACGCTCGTAACGAAACATGGGCGCCGCGTACCAGGCCTTGAAGGGCAGCACGGGGGAATGCTGCACACAGGCGCGAACCACCGAGGCCGTGCCCTCCGGACGCAGCGCAATGTCGCGGCCACCCCGGTCGGTGAACTCGTACATCTCCTTTGTGACCACGTCCGACGAGTCTCCCGAGCTCCGGCGGAACACCTCCGCGTCCTCGAAGCCCGGGCTCACGACGAGGCCGAAACCGAACCTTTGTGCCAGAGCGGCGAAACGCCCCACGAGCTCAGACCAGCGCGCGCTCTCCGGAGCGAGAACGTCCTGGGTTCCCTTGGGGGACTGGAAGCGGGTCACCCGCCGGCCGGTGCGAGAGCACCGCTCCTCCCAGGAACGAGCCGGTAGGCGTCGTAGACACTGTCGAGCCGCCTGAGATTCTCCAGAAGCGAGTCGAGATGCTCGGGGTCGGCAAGCTCGAATTCGAAGCGCATGCGGCTCACCCTATCGGGCGTCGTGTGGGTCGACGAAGAGATGATGCTCACGTGGTGCTCAGACAACACCCTGGCGACATCGGCCAGCAACCGGTTCCGGTCCAGTGCCTTTACCTCGATCGCGGCGACGAAGACCCCCGTACGGTCCTCATCCCACTCCACCTCGATGAGACGCTCCTTCTCATCGGCGGCGAGGGCGATCGCGTTCGCGCAGTCCTCCCGGTGCACCGACACTCCACGACCACGCGTGACAAAGCCGATCACCCTGTCCCCCGGCACCGGCGTGCAACATCGGGACAAGCGGACCATTACATCGTCAAGGCCCTCGACGTAGATGCCCGTCGAGACGCGACGGTGACTTGGCCTCCTCGGCTGCAACGCTGTCGAGGGCAACTGCTCCTCGCCCTCACCCCCGCGAAGCTCTCGCTCGATACGTTGGACGAGCGCCTGCCCGGAGACGTGGCCTTCGCCGATCGCGGCGTGGAGCGAGTCGAGATCGGAATAGCCCATGGACGCCGCTACGGCGACGAGTGCGGGCGAGCTCTGCAGCTTCTGGACCGGTAGCCCACCTCGCCTGAGCGCTCGCGCCAGCTCCTCGCGCCCGGTCTCGATCGCGTCTTCGCGGCGCTCTCGGGAGAACCACTGCCGGATCTTGTTGCGGGCACGCGGTGAGGTGACGATCTGTAGCCAGTCTCGCGACGGGCCGGCCGAGGGAGTCTTGGACGTCACGATCTCCACCGTGTCGCCCGACTGCAGCTTCGAGTCGAGTGGGAGCAGGCGCCCATTGACCCGTGCGCCGACGCAGCGGTGCCCAACCTCGGTGTGAATCGCATAGGCAAAGTCGACCGGAGTCGCGCCCGCAGGCAAGGTCACGATCAGGCCCTTCGGCGTGAACACGTACACCTCGTCCTGCTCGAGGTCGATCTTGAGCGTCTCGAGGAACTCCACTGGATCGGGGGTCTCGCGCTCCCAGTCGACGATCCGCTGCAACCACGCGATCTCGTCTGTCGACCGCGCGCCGCGCTGGGCGCCGGATTTGCCGGCCGCTCCGGGCTTGGCGGAAGCTCCTTCTTTGTAGCCCCAGTGCGCGGCGATCCCGTATTCGGCGCGCCTGTGCATCTCTTGGGTCCGGATCTGGATCTCGAGGGGCTTCACCTGGGGGCCGACGACGGTGGTGTGCAAGGACTGGTAGAGGTTGAACTTCGGCGAGTTGATGTAGTCCTTGAACCGACCCTGCACCGGGGGCCACAGAGCGTGCACTGCCCCGAGCGCCGCCCAGCAATCCTTCTCAGCGGTCACGATCACGCGAATGGCTACCAGGTCGTGGATCTCGTCGAATTCCTTACCCCGCACAACCATTTTCTCGTAGATGCTCCAAAGGTTCTTCGGTCGCCCGGTTACCTCCGCCTCGATCCCGGCCGCGCCAAGTCGGGAGCGTACGACCGCGAGAACCTCGGCAAGCTCGACCTCACGCCGCGGAGCGCGGGTGGCGACCATCTGCGCGATCTCGGCGAAGCGTTTCGGGTGAAGAGTCTCGAACGCGAGATCCTCCAGCTGCCATTTCACTTCCTGGATGCCCAGGCGATGTGCCAGAGGGGCGTAGATGTCCCGGGTCTCCTCGGCAGTGCGGCGCTGCTTCCACTCGGGCATCACCGACAACGTCCGCATGTTGTGAAGCCGGTCCGCCAGCTTGATGACCAGCACCCTCCAGTCGCTGGCCATCGCGACGAGCATCTTGCGCATCGTGGCGGCCTGCTGCGCCTCTTTCGAATCGAAACGAAGCCGGTCCAACTTCGTGACCCCGTCCACGATCGTCGCCACCGCCGGACCGAATTCCTCCTCGATCTGGGCGAGGGTCACCCCGGTGTCCTCGACCGCATCGTGCAGCAATGCCGCGGCGGCGCTCACGGTATCCAGACCCAGATCGGCGATGATCGTGGCGACCGCGACCGGGTGGGTGATGTACGGCTCACCGGAGAGCCTGCGTTGACCTTCGTGTGCTTTGCTCGCCAAGGCGTGAGCCCGCCTCACCAGATCGAGATCCTCGCCACGCCGAGCGCTGAGAGTCGAGAGGATACCTTCGACCTCAGAGGTCGGCGGCGGGATGAGGACCCGGGCGGGGTTCTCGGGAGACGCCTCAGCAGGCTCGGCAGTCGACCCGGCCAACACGGGATCGACCACGGACATGACACAAATCTACCTGCTGAGAGCGACTGGACCAGCGTGTTCGCGCCAAGTCGGCGGGTCGCTTGGGCCCGCACCCCAACTAAACTTGCTGCTGAGGGCCGTGACGAACCCAAGACCTGAAGCATCGCCAGAAACCTGAAACATCGCCAGCAGAAAGAGCCACTCTGTGACCACCACGCCGGATCTCGGCCTCGACCTGGACGAAGGTCTCGAGCCACCTCGAGGCCTTCGTGCCAAGCCGCCATCGCTCCGGCCGGCGCTCGTGGTCCTCGCATGCGCGGTCACCCTGTCGTTCGGTGGTTTCGCGATTGCGCTCATCGGTAGCGGGCAGGCAACCCCATCGATTGTCACAGGCCTCGGGACACCTGTGCCGGGCGTGGACCTCTCGGCGGTTGGAGCGTCACAGGTGCTACAACGCATCTCGAGCAACGGCGCACCACCTGGCGACGTCCTCAACGCACTGGTCGTGCCGAACGGCGCGCGGATCATCGACACGACCGCGCAGGACGCCGGCGTGGACCAGTACGACCGGAGCATCTACTTCCAGGTCGACTCCAACTCCACCGAGCTCGTCAAGTTCTACCGAGCGGAGCTGAGGCGAGCCCATTGGTCCTTCCTCGGGACCTACCCGCTGCCCACCGCAGGAACCGAGCTCCTCGCCCAGCGGACCGGATCCGACGGCTACGAATGGGAGGTTGGCGTCGTGATCACAACCGTCAATCCCTCGATTTCGCCTTCGCTCGCCGGTGACGGGCAGACCTCTCCTGTCATGGGACTCAGACTTCGGCTGTTCGAGGTCCCCGATGGCGGGTCCTGACCCAGATCAAGATCTTGGTGGCCGTCCACGGTGCGTGAGACAAACGGACCGAGCAGCACGGCCCAGGTCAGCAAGTCCAGCGGGTAGATGAGGTACCCGAACCGGGTTGCCGGGGCGAGAAGTGTCGCGAGCAGCATGGCGAGACCGCTGAAGCCTGCCGCACTCCGCGGGGTCGAGGGCGGCCACTTCAAGAGCCCATAGCCCACAGCAGTGAGGCCTGCGAGCGTAAGGATCGTTATCAACTCCGGCTTGGCCGCCGGGAAGAGTTTGACCAGCTCCTGGCCAAAGAGTGGGCTGGCCGCAGGCGATTTCACCCTCGTGAGCCCGAGGGGGAACCTGATCGCATTCAGGATGAACGTGTGCGGGGCGAGGCCGACGCCAACTCCGAGAACAGGGACGACAACCGCTGCAGCCGCCAGCGAGTACCGCCAGACGGCACGCCGACCCTGCCGGTCCCACTCGCCCAGAACGAGCAGAATCAGCAATGGCCACGCGGTGAACTTGAGAGTGCCGGCCAGACCCATCGCCACCCCGGACGAGACGGGCTTTCGGCGGGTCGCCAGAGCGAGTCCGAGCAGCATCAGCGCGATCACAGGAAGGTCGTCGCCGCCGGTCACCATCGGCAGGGCGCCGCTCGGCAGGATGACGACTACCTGGAAAATGCGCCAGCGCCGCCGTGAGGTCGTCTCAGCTAGGAACAGCGCCCCGGCGATCACGATCAGGGAGAAGCCGGTGAGCGGCAGCCGGGCGTCTTTGAACTCGGGTGGCCCCGACGTGGAATTGACGAGACCGAAGGGGATCATGCCCGGCAAGTAGGGGAAGAACGAGTTCTCCGACTGGCTCGTCACCGATGTGCCGATGGACTTGGGATTGGACAGGTAACAGTTCTTGTGGTGCGCGACTCGATCCGCGCAGGCCTCGATGACGGTCACCTCGTTCTGGACATGCGCACCCGGCTTCGACTCCGCGCGCAGGACCACTTCGACGCCGAGCGGCACAAGTACGACCGCTATGAGAAGCCCAAGCACGAGATAGCGACGCACCTGTTCGCCAGTCCTGCCCGTCCCACCAATGGCTCGCCGGGCGCGGCGGCGGCCAACTCCCCAGCTGATGACCGCCGCGACGAGATAGGGGCCGAACGCTACTTCTGCCCACTGGCGGTAGTCGTCGCTGGCGGCCAGGGCGATCGTTCCCAACGCGAAGGCCGCCGCGAGCAGATAGAGGAGAGCATCCTGCTGAAGGACCGAGAGTGCGACACAGCGATCACGCCAGCGAAGCAAAGTGCCCGTGACGGCGGCCATTCTTCAGAGCGTATCGGGCCGGCGAGCCCGCGGAGCGAGCCCGCACAACGCCACGTGCAAAGCCCTTGGCAATCTTGTGCGGACTGGGTCGTCTGCTCAGAGCTTGGGCCGAGGCGTATGGCGCAGGTAAGACTTGACCGCCCGGAATCCTTTCGGGATCTTCTCCTTCGCGTCCTCGTCGCTCACGGCCGTCACAATGATGACGTCCTCGCCCTTGTGCCAGTTGACCGCCGTGGCCACCGAACAGCCCGCCGTGAGCTGCAACGAGTCGAGCACCCGGAGGATCTCTTCGACGTTGCGGCCCGTGCTGGCAGGGTAAGTGATCGTGAGCTTCACCTTCTTGTGCGGGCCCATCACGAAGACCGAACGCCCAGTCAAGGTGTCGCTCGCGTTCGGGTGGATCTTCGCGTAGAGGTCAGACACCTTCCGATCCGAGTCGGCGATGAGAGGGAAGTTGAGCGCGGGGCCACTGGCGTCGGCGATGTCGCCAACCCACCGCTCGTGCGAGTCGACCGAGTCGACCGCAAGCCGAGGACTTCCGCATCGCGCCTTTCGAACTCGCTCTTCAGGCGCGAGACCTCTCCGAGCTCGGTTGTGCAGACCGGTGTGAAGTCCTTCGGGTGCGAGAACGGGATCCCCCCTGTCGCCGAGCCACTCGTGGAAACTGATCGTGCCCTCGGTCGTTTCCGCCCTGAAGTCCGCGGCGACATCGCCGAGCTGAAGTGCCATCACTCTTCTCCTGTTCCTTGGCTCAGGTACAGTTCTCGGTCGCTCAAGGCCCCGGATCTAGATCGATGGCATTAGTAGGGATTGCCTCCGGTCGTGTCGGCAACCCTGCCGCCATTTCCGGCTGGCCCGCGCACCGCGTCGTAGCTTGGGCGGCATGTCGGGTGTCGCGTTCGCTTGTGTCGCCATCCCGGTCCCACTTCCCGGGACAGGCGCCGGCCGTCGAGCAGGATTCAGCGTCTGCGCGGTATGTCGCGGGGCCACGGCAAGCGGGCACCGGGTCTGTTGGAGCTGTCACACGGTTCGCCGGCAGCTCGGGACCGAGCTGACGCGGACCGTCCCGATCTCGCTGTTCGCCCCGGGCTCGTTGCTGCACGAGCTCCTCGTCGGCTACAAGGCGGCACCGTCGCGTCAAGTGCGTTGTCAGCGACAGGCCTCGCTCTGCAGGCTGCTCGGCGAGTTCCTCAGCCTCCACCTCCCTTGCCTGATCGGACCGGTCCTCGACGACCGCCACGCTGCGCTCGCCGTGCCCGTGCCGTCCACCTCGGCGCCACGACCCTCCTGGGGCGGAGAGCACCCGCTCATCGGCATCATCCGCACGGCCCTCGCGACTGAGCCCCGGCTCCAGCTGGCACCAGTACTCGCGAAGGGTACCGAGCCGGTCGGGCACCTTCGAGCCAGCAGCGGAGGCTTCCGCCTGGTCGGTCCCGTGGCCGGACAGCAAGTGCTGGTGCTCGACGACACCTACACTTCCGGCGCTCGCGCCCAAAGTGCCGCAGTTGCGCTGGCGAGCGGCGGTGCCGACGTAGCGGCCATCGTTCCGATCGGCCGCCTCATCCATCCCGACCACAGCAGCGCGACAGGCGCTCTCTGGGCGCACCAGCAGCAAGAACCCTTCGAACCCCGTCGGTGTGCCGGCCCGTGCCAGCTCTGGCCAGAAGTCACCGACCTGGCGCGACTCATCCGCGCCGGGGCCGCTCTAGGGAAGCAGCAAACGCCCGAGCCGTCGGGACGCGCCGACCAGGCCGACCGTGCCAAGAGCCCCGAGGTAGCACGCGTGCACCAGGAGCACTGGGCCGAGCACCCCCGTGTCGAGGCCGCGTAGCAGAGCTACGCCCTGGTACAGCGGCGTGACCGTGACCACGATGCGAAGCCACGCCGGGTACAACGACAGCGGGTAGAACACGCCCGAGAACAGGAACAACGGGACGATCGCAAGCGAGACGAGATCGAAGTCCTGCCAGCTGCGCATGTAGCAGGTTCCGAGCATCCCTACTCCTCCGAAAGCGAAGCTCACCAGCATGGCGGCAGGCAGACAGAGCACAGCCCACCAGGAGGCGACCAGCCCGAGCGCGGCCATCACCACGAGGAATGCGATCGAGTAGACGGTGCCGCGGATGAGCGCCCAGGACAGCTCGCCGATCGCGACGTCGCGAACCCCGAGCGGCGTCGCCAACACGGCGTCGTAGGTCTTCGCGATCTTGAGCTTGAAGAAGATCCCGAAGGTGGCGTCGAATATGGCGCCGTTCATCGCCGAGGAAGCGAGCAGACCGGGCGCGACGTAGTCGGTGTAGGGGATCGAACGGCCACCGATGGCGAGGTGGCCTACCAGGTGGTTCAATCCCAGGCCGATCGACAACAGGTAGAACAGCGGCTCGAAGAAACCGGAAACGAGGAATATCCATCCGCGCCGGTACGCGACGACGTTGCGCTCGACCAGCAGGCGGGCCCGGCCGCGACCCGCTCCGAGCGGAGGGAGGACCCGCAGCGGCAGTGCGAACGCCGGTGTGCCCGAAACACTCACTGGCGCCACCTCACTGCACGAGCCTCCGGCGATAGGTGACCCTCGCGCCAAGGACCCCGCCGGCCAACATCGCGAGGAGGTACCCGGCGTGCCCGAGGGCTTCCCAACCTTCCAGATGCCCGAGCACGAGACCTCGACAAAGACTCACGCCTTGATAAAGCGGTGTGCAGCGGGCGACGACCTGAAGCCATCCTGGCAACTGCGCGACCGGGAAGAATGTCCCCGAGAACAGGAAGAGCGGGACGATGCCGAAACGGTAGAGCACCACGAACGACTGGTCGGTCTCCCGAGTGGCGCTGAAGGCCATCGTCGGAGCGGCAAAGGCCGCGCCAGTCAGGACTGCGGCCGGGAACGCCGCCACCGCCCACGCAGAAGGCACCGTGTGGAACCCGGTCATCACGGCCAAGAAGACGGCGGACGCCAGGGCCACACGAGTCAAGATCCACAGCAGGTGGCCATAGAGGACGTCGGTCACTTCAAGCGGCGTGGCGAGCATCGCGACGTACGTCCTCAGCCACTTGATCCCGGCCATCACGGGGAATGTCGACTCGTTCGCCCCGATCTGCATCGCCGTCCCCGCCAGCAGGCCGGGCGCTAGGAACCAAAGGTAGGGCACGCCACCCACCGCCTGGTTAGACCCGTGATCTATCAAGCGGCCGAGGCCGACGCCGATCGCGGCCAGGTAGAGCACCGGGTAGAGAAAAGTCGTGGTGAGCGATCCCCTCCAAGTTCGCTTGTACGCGAGCAGGTTGTACTGGTATGCCCGCAGTGCGGGCGACATGCGCGCCCGGCGCGGCAGGGCCGCGGGGTCCGGTGACAGGGCCGCGGGGTCCGGTGACAGGGCCGCGGGGTCCGGTGACAATAGCGGAGTGGAGCTCAATCGACGAGGCTCCGGCCGGTCAGGTGCAAGAAGACGTCCTCGAGCGTCGAGCGCCTGACCAGTGCCGCGATCGGCGACGCACCGCGAGACCTCACGGCGTCGAGCGTCGCGTCCCCCTCATCGGTGTAGAGCAAGAGCCGGTCGGGCAGCACCTCGACGCGCTCGGCAAGGTCGGCGAGCCTGTCGCCGTGAGCTTTGTGACCCTCGGGCTCGAAACGCAACTCCACGACCTCACGGGTCGACCACTGCTCTATGAGCTCGCGAGGCGAACCGGCAGCCACGATGCACCCGGCGTCCATCACCACGAGCCGGTCACAGAGTTGCTCGGCCTCGTCCATGTAGTGAGTAGTGATGACAAGCGTCACTCCGTCCCGCTTCAGGCGGTAGAGGCGATCCCAGAGCAAGTGGCGCGCCTGGGGATCGAGACCGGTTGTCGGCTCGTCCAAGATGACGAGATTCGGTGACGACACGAGTGCCCTCGCGATTGTGAGCCGGCGACGCATACCGCCCGACAGCGGGTCCACCCGCTCATCGGCCCTTTCGGTCAAACGTGCGAACTCGAGCAACTGGTCGACACGCTCGTGCAACTGCCTCTTGGGAAGGCCGAAATAGCGACCGTAGAGATAGAGGTTGTCCCTCACGGTGAGCTCGAGATCGAGGGTGTCTTCTTGGGGGACAAGGCCGATCCGGCTCCGTATCTGCGGACCGTGGCGCATCGGATCGAGACCGAGTACTTGCAACGTCCCACCCGAGATCGGCGACAGGCAGGCGATCATACGCATCGTCGAGGTCTTGCCCGCGCCGTTCGCACCGAGGAACCCGAACGCCTCCCCGACGTGGATGTCGAAGTCGACAGCGTCAACCGCGGTGAACCCGCCAAAGCGCTTCGTCAGCCCTCGCGCCCGTACTGCGACGCCGGCACTTCCGTGGTCACTGGTTCCCGAGCTGGACGCGGACACACCCAACCCGGCAGGGCGAGACTGGTCGCTCGAACCTCCCGGCCTTTGGCTCATGAGCGCATCATCCCCCAAGCGCATCCCGAATGTTACCTACCGCGTAGCTCTCCCCACCCTGGTCGCGAAGAGCCACGCCGGGCCATGACCACGACCAGGCCCTAAACTCCGTCGAGCGTGCAACAAGCTCCTGTTTGGCGTGGTTTCAGGCCAGGCATCATCGCCCTCGTCGCGAGCATGGCAGCCGCGACAGGCGCGATGCTCCCGTTTCGCAACAGTCTGAGCCTCGCTGCGGCTGCTCTCGTCTTCGTCCTCCCGGTCGTCGGAGCCATGCTGCTCGGCGGCCCACGGGTCGGATTGCTCGGTGTCGTTGTCGGCTTCGTCGTGCTCGACCTCGTCTTCATCCCGCCGTATGGGACCTTGGCGGTAGGTAGCGGCCAGAACTGGTTGGCACTTATCGCCTACGTCGCGGTCGTCTTGCTGGTAGCGACCGTCGTGTCGCGACTGCAGCAACTTCGAACCGACTCCGGGCGTCGCGCAGCCGACTCGCGACGGCTCCTGGAACTGTCTGAGCTGCTCGTCGCAGACAAGCCGGTCAAGGAGATGCTCGCGGTCGTCGCCTCGAGCGTCCGGAATGCCTTCAACCTCGAGACCGTCGCCCTCCTGTTGCCTTCGGTCGGGACCGGGTACCTCGAGATCGTCGCGTCCGACGGCGCCGAGCTCGGAGGCGAGTCGTTGGATCGCCTCCTGCCTGCACCTGGTACCCCCGCGTCACTGGCCGGCAGCATCGTCGCCGGCGCGCTGCTGCGACAGATACCGCTGACGGCGGCCGGCCGCCCAGTCGGGCTCCTCGTCTTGCGTGGCCGCGCGCTCGACGTCCACGACCGCGGCTTGCTCGCGACCTATGCCAACCACGCTGCTCTCGCGATCGAGCGGGCCCAGCTTCGAGACCAGGCGTTACAGGCAAGTCTCCTCCAGAAAGTCGACGAGTGGCGTGCAGCACTGGTCAGCGCCGTTGCGCATGATCTGCGCACGCCGCTCGCCTCGATCAAAGTCGCCGTGTCCGATCTTCGAGATCCGGCAATCACGCTCCCCGACACCGCACGCCGGGACCTGCTCGAGACGATCGAGGAGCAGACCGACCGCTTGACACGCCTCGTCAGCACCGTGCTGGACCTTTGGAGACTCGAGGCAGGTGCGCTGAAGCCGAAACGTGAGCCTCTCGCAGTAGACGACCTCGTCGACGAAGCTGCTGCACTTGTCGAGCGCTCGCTCGACACGTCACGACTACGCAGGGTCGTGGCGTCGGACCTTCCCCCGCTCGAGGTGGACCCCACGCTCATTGCCCAGGCACTGGCAAACTTGCTGGAGAACGCCGCCAGGCACAGCCCGCCCGATGCCGAGATCTTTGTGGAGGCGACACGCCGGCGGGGACTGACGGACGAGGTCGAGATTGCCGTGTCTGACTCTGGCCCAGGGGTCCCGCCCGACCAGCGCGACAAGATCTTCGAACTGTTCCACCGCGGAGCCGATGGCGGGCGCGCCGGCCTCGGGCTGGCGATTGCGAAAGCGTTCGTCGAGGCCCATGGCGGTCGCATCGGAGTCGGAACCGCGCGGGAGGCGGGGCACGCTTTGTATTGACTGCGCCCGCGGCCTCCTCCTCCTCCTCCTCCTCCTCCTCCTCCTCCTTCGCCGCCGATCTCTCCTCAGACGACGAGGCCTCGTCGTGACGCGTGTACTCGTCGTCGACGACGACCCGGCGTTGTTGCGGGCCCTGCGCATCGGCCTCGAGGCAAGAGGCTTCGAGGTAATCGTTGCGCACACTGGTGCCGAAGGGCTTTCACGCGCAGCTCAGGCAATGCCTCACCTCGTCGTGCTCGACCTCGGGCTCCCGGACATCGACGGTGTCGAGGTCTGTAGGCGGCTCCGGCAATGGACCGAGGTGCCGGTGATCGTGCTGTCCGCGCTCGACAGCGAGGATCGCAAGGTGCTGGCGCTCGACAGCGGTGCCGACGACTACGTCACCAAGCCGTTCGGGATGCAGGAGCTGGAGGCTCGGCTCCGGGTAGCACTAAGGCACGCCGCGGCCCGCGATCCTTCGTCGGCGCCTGCGACCCTGGCCGTGGGCCCCATTCTCGTGGACGTCGGCTCGCGTGTGGTCAAGGTCGGCGAGACCCCGATAGAGCTGACGGCGCGGGAGTTCGACCTGCTCACATATCTGGCCCGCAACGCCGGCAAGGTATGCACCCACAGAACACTTCTCCGCGAGGTCTGGGGACCCGGCTACGGCAACGAGACGCACTACCTTCGCGTTTACGCGAGCCGCTTGCGCCGAAAGCTGGGCGTCGAGGGCGGTCCGCTCCTGCGCACTAACCCAGGTGTCGGCTATCAGCTAGTTGACGAGCGGCCTACTCAATCGCCAGGCGCGAGCGGCGGTGGCGTTCGTGGCTCTGGTGGCGGCGAACCACCTGGAGCTGGCGGCACCGAGCCACCTGACGGGGGCGGCCATGCACCCGGTCGGAACTGGGGACCTCCCGGGCCGTAACCAGCGACCGGCTGCGCTGGCCACGGGAACCCCGGATACCCGCCGAGCCCAGGTCCGTACGCGGCCTGGCGACACTGCCGGAGCTCCCTCTGGACCGGCCAGTCCGAGAACGCGAACACGAAGAACATCACGACGTTGACAAGCGGGACGAACGCCAGGAGCACAAACCAAGCCGAGTAACCGGCCTTCGAGATGATCTTGGCGGTGCCCACAATCGAGGCGACGACGATCGCCAAGTAAAGGAGAACGAGTATCGATCCGGCTGGCCCGACCAAAGCCCCCAGGACAAGCATTCCTGACCACCCTTTTTCGTGGGTGCGCTCCAGACCCCGTCGGTCAGGCGCCGACCACCGCCTCAGAAAGCGAGCGTAGATCCCACCAGGCGAAACAGCCATGAAACTGGGTCTTGGCACCAGCCGAGCGACATGTGGCGGTGCGAGGCGCAAGCCGGGACACTCGACCGGCGTCCCAGATCGACTGAGCGTCCGCGTTGGACGAGATGGTTGAGTCAACCCACCAGGCGGTGGCACCGCCGATCGACGCGGCCTCGCATCGGCGAGCCATCTGGCTAAGAGGACGCCCCTCCCTCGGGAGGTGGCGGCATAGGACCTCCTGGCCAGGGTGGAGTCGAGCCACTTGGTGGGGGCGGCATAGGACCTCCTGGCCAGGGTGGAGTCGAGCCACTTGGTGGGAGCGGCATAGGACCTCCTGGCCAGGGTGGAGTCGAGCCACTTGGAGCTGGCGGCGCCAATCCACCGGGCGGCGGCGGCCACCCGTCCGGGCGGGAGTGGGGACCGCCGGACTCGTAGCCTGGGGACGCCTGACCGGGCCATGGCGGCTCTGGATATCCGCCCTGCCCGGGTCTGTACCCGCCCTGACGGTAGTGCCGAAGCTCCTTGTCGATCGGCCAGTCTGCGAACGCGAACACGAGGATCATCACGAAGCCCACCAGCGGGATGAGGAGCAGAAGAGCAAACCATGCCGAGTAACCGGCCTTGGGGAGGATCTTCACGGCAGCCACGATCGCGACGACGAGGAAGATGAGCTCAATGAGAAGAGCACCTCCGCCGGTTCGTGTTGCAGCGGACAGAATATCCATGCTCGACCACCTCTTCGTGGGTGCGATCCCGCACCGGCCCGGTCAGGCACTGACCACCTGCGTTGTCAGGCGAGCGTAGACCGCACACTCTGCTACCGCACCGATTTCACCCTTTGACACCATCCGCGCGCCGTGCTCGGCAATGCTGAGCACCGAGAGAGGAGGCCCGATGTTGGGGCTCGTCACCCCGGTGCCTTATCTTGCAGCTGTACTGCTCGCACTTGCCGTCGGCGTTGGGCTCTGCGTCGGTGCGAGGCGCAAGCCAGGACGATGGACCGTCGTCGCAGCTCGAGTGATCGCGCTCGTGCTCGTCTCCGATGCGATCAGCTTCGTCGTCTCGGAGCTGGCGGCCGGTACCTGGTCGCCCAAGACGGACCTCCCCTTCGCGCTCTGCGACGCCGCCGTTCTGGTAGCCGTCGCGGCCTGCTGGTGGCAGAAGCCGCTCCTCGTCGAGCTCACGTACTTCTGGGGCCTGGCCGGTACCCTGCAGGCTGTCATCACTCCAGACCTCAATGCCGGATTCCCCCACCTTGTCTTCTTCCAGTACCTCGCCGGCCACCTCGGCATCGTCCTCGCCGCCTTCTATCTCGTCGTCGGGCTGCGAATCGCACCTCGCCCCGGATCGGTGATCACCACTTTCGCGATCACTCTCACCTACACGGCCTTGGTCGGTCTCGTCGACGTGTTCAGCGGAGCCAACTACATGTTCCTGCGGCGTCCACCGGGCAACTGGACCCTGCTCAAGGTCCTCGGGCCGTGGCCCTGGTACATCGCCAGCGCCGCGGGCGTTGCGCTCGTTCTGCTCGCCGTACTCGACTTCCCGTTCTGGTTGGGCCGTCGCCGTGATGCCTGAGGGCGCGAGGTTCGAGTCACGGCTACACCTCCACGGCTGGCGCGAGCCGGCCGTGGTGGGCACGGCGTTGCTGGCCGCGGCGGCTGGTTTCGGACAATTCGGAGCCGTCGCGGCGCTCGGCGATGTCGCGAAGCACTTCGGTCACATCACCCATGGTGCGACGATTGCCGAGCAGGCCGGCCTCTCGGGCACCAAGCTCGGGATCGGCTTGGCCGTTCTCCGCCTTGCGTCCCTCGGCGGTCTACCTCTCGCCGGTCTTGCCGACCGTTTCGGGCGCCGCCGGATGATGCTCTTGACGTGCGCAATTGGGCTGGCACTCACGGCCGTGTCCGCCGTCAGCCCTACCTACTGGTGGTTCGTGGCCATCTTCGCCCTCGGGCGGCCGCTGCTGAGCGCCACTTCCGGGGTGGCACAAGTCGCCGCCGCCGAGCAGACGGCGTCGTCACAACGGGCCAAGGCCGTCGCGCTCATTGCCGCGGGCTATGGGATCGGGTCCGGCCTGATCGCGATCGTGCACAGCCTCGGGGCGAGCACCCTCGGCTTTCGCGGTGTCGTGCTCCTTGCGCTCCTCCCTCTCGCTGGGCTGCCTTTCATCGCGCGATGGATCGTCGAGCCCGACCGCTTCAAGATCGCCTCGTCCGCGAAGCAGCACCCGCTTCCTGTGCTCGGAGCGGTAGGCCCGCTCTTCCGGCACCGCTTGATCATCGTGGCCGTGCTGACGTTCGCTTTGTCGGTCGTGACCGGGCCCGCCAACAGCTTCTTCTACCTCTACGCGGAAAACGTCTTGCACTTCTCCGGCGCGATAACGGCACTGCTCATCGCGTTCGCCGGAATCACCGGGCTCGCCGGCCTACTGCTCGGCCGCTTCCTCGCCGACCGAGTCGGGCGTCGTCCTACCGTGGGCGGCGCGATGATCGCCATGGCGCTCTTCGGCATGCTGACCTACAGCGGGTCAGAGCCGGGCGCGGCTATTGGCTATCTGCTGGCGGTACTCGCAGCGTCGGTCTTTGCTCCCGCAGCCGGGGCACTCACGAACGAGCTCTTCCCCACCTCCGTTCGGGCCTCGGTCATCGGGTGGGAGATCGCGGCAGGCGTCTTCGGGGCCACCGTGGGCTTGTTGACCTTCGGAGCGGTCGCGGATGTCGGCAACCGCTTCGGGCTCGCGGCAGTCGTAGTGTTCGCGGCCGCGATTCCCGCTACTGCCCTCTTCGCGTTGTTGCCCGAGACGCGTGACAAAGAGCCCGAGGACCTCTGGTCGACGGGAAACTGACCACGGCATGCCGGAGGCCCGACTGCCGGCGACGCTCTCGCGAGCGCCGCCGGGCACGAGACATACGCAACCGAGTGTTTGTCGGCTGCTCAGCGCGTGAATACGTGCCAGCCCAGCCAGATCCAGCCAACGACCAGGACGAGTCGACCTGCGAGGTGACCGCGAGCGCCGCGAAGGATATGCGCCGCGGTCGGCCAACCACGCTTGAGTCTTCGACTCGCCGCCTCGCACATCCCAAGCGCGGCAACTGCAGCAAACCACAGAACAAGGTTCATGCGCGCCGTCGAGGACGCGAGGCGACAATCAAGCCGCAGGCACCCCAGCACAGGAACGCCACCGCGGAGCGGCTCGATGGCCGGGTCCGAGCACCTCGTTCGCGAGAGAGCTCAGCGTCGGATAGGCGCTCCTCGGAGAGTGGAGCAGCTCCCACAGCTCCACGGCGACAACGAGCAGAACGGCGAGCAGCCACGAGATCATGCCCGGCAGGCGGAGAGAGACATCCCTGATCGCCTCGGCGGGGGCACTTACAGGGGCCCGAACAGGGGCACTGTCAGAGGCCTGGACGAAGGGCGGGCAGGGGTTCGGCTCGCGCACGCTCAAGTCGAGTGCAGGGTTGCCTCGATGTGTCAGAACCGCACTCGTGACGAGCATCGCCGTGGCCACAGAGAACGTCACGGCGCTCGACTCGACACCGAAGGGAGGCATCGCGGCTGCAAACCAACCGCAAACGGCAAGCGCCACAAGAAGAGCGCCTATGACCGCTGCCCGGCTCGGCGAGGTCACGATCCTCGTGTTCGCCTGCTCACAGCGTCCCAGACGGCGTCGATCGCGTCCATGTGCACAGTCGAGCGCGGCACTCCCGGCAGCGAATCCTCGAATTCCCCAGGCATGTCTCCTCGATCCTCAGGCGCCGTCGCCACGGTGCCGGACGAACGTCGCCGTGACGGACGACCCGCCAGGCCAAGTCTAAGGAACTCCGAGCGCACGCCGAGGCGAGATCGCCTCGGGGCCCTCGCCCAGTCCGCGAACAAAGGTCCGCTGGACGAACATACGAGCCGCCTCGTCAAACTCGGCATCGCCATCGGGGCGATGGCGGAAGGCGCTGTCCGTTCCAACGCTCGGCGGGCCCTCCAGGCGGGGGCGACACCCGAGGAGCTGCTCCATGTCGTCGCCCTCACGGTGACCACGCGGGGCTTCCCGGCGGCTGTGGCCTCGTATGCCTGGATCGAGGACGTTCGTCCCGCCAGCAGGAGAGCCGGTCGCCATACTGCGACAAAACGGCGTGCCGTGTTGACCCCTCGTAACAGCGATCGGCGAGACACCCCTCCCAACGACAGGCTGGTCCGCTCCTTCAGCCGCGCCTCGACATCGGCCTCGACGACAACACGCCTCGGCTGAATGTCTGCAAGTGCGTCAACGAGGGCCTCCGGGGCTTGACAGATCTCGGGAAGCAGCAGCGCCGCGCCAGACAGCTCCCGACACAATTGGGCGGCCAGCTCCCCGAGGCGAAGCGGTACCGATCCGGCGCCCACATCAGCGCAGATGACGACGGCTGGCGCCTCCCGCGACGGAATCAGCCCACGTCGGCAAGAGCGAAGTAACCCCTGATCGCCGCCAGCCAGTCGAGCGTGAGAACCGCGAGGTCGCGGTAGAAACCCCCCTCCGCCTTATGGGCGACCGCACGGCAAAGCCGCGGCAGCCAGTGGGCGAGATGCTCTTCAAAGAGCTGGCGAGCCACGGGCTCTGTCTCGTCGAACGACAACGCGTATGCCACGGCCTCGAGCTCGATGGCGATGTGGTCGGGCATCTCACCTGATCGCGACGACACCTGGAGCCCCAGCTCTAGGTAGATCCGCTTGAGATCGGCCGTGCACGGCCCCATGAGGGTCCGGCTGGTGTCCAAGGGGACGTCCTCACGCCAGAATGACTCATATGGTGGGCACGGCACTTGGCCAGGGCCGACGAAGAGGCGTTCGTACTCGTCGAGCAACGCGGGCACCTCTTCCGGGCCCGGCACCTTGACCGGCTCGCGTAAGGGGTCCGACGAGATTCGGCTGTCGGTTTCGGCCTCGAGGTCGCGAGCCTCTGCCCAGCTGGCGACCTCCTCGGCGAGTGGCCGGCTCCAGAAGTGGGCGAGCAAGTCGACGGCCGAGATGATCGTCTCTGCCTCCGTCCGCTCGGCGCCTGAGGTGGCTTCAGACGTTGGCTCGTGAGGCGCCGTTCTCCGACGCTCGCCGGCACCGTTGGAAGCGGGCGTCTCGGCGGTCATGAGCTTGTCTTCGTTTCGACAGCCGCCTGGGCGCGACGTTGGCCCGTGGAAGGCTCCAGGAAACGCAGGTGGTCCGCCACCGGCAACCCGCCTGCTACCGCCGCGCTCCCTCCGAGAAATGATCGCCTCGAGAACTTGGACATCAGGCCTCCCCGGCTCGCCACGCTCTTGGATCTGAATACATAGATCCACCTAACGGCTTGCTCAGCGGACAGACCAGGGGCGAAAGACCTAGGTCCCCCGGGCATCGGTCAGTAGTTCCGGGTGACCAAAGTCACAGATGTTGTCACCAGGGCGTCAGAACGGCTCGATCGCCGCCAGTGGCTCTCCGGCCGGGTCAGCCCCCGGGGGGCTCCAGGGCTGCTCAGCCCCAGGCCGACCGGGTAGGCGGCATCCCGCTCCGGCCGGCGTCGGGCACCACGCCGAGCACTTGGTGCACGGCGATGCCGCCGTTCTCGAAGCCGATCACAGACCCGGCCATGTAGAGCCGCCAGATCCTGGCACGTGCGGTCCCGACCGCCTCGACAGCTGCCTCCCAGCTGGTTTCGAGATTCGCCACCCACGAACGCAGTGTCCGCGCGTAGTGCTCGCGAAGAGACTCGACGTCACGACACTCGAACCCGGCGCGCTCCATCGCGAGCAGGACGTCGCCGACGTCGAGCAGTTCGCCGTCGGGGAACACGTACCGGCCAAAGAAGCTCCAGGGCCTGAGCTTCGATCCCCCCTGTTTGGAGATCGCGTGATTCAACAACCTTCCCCCCGGCTCGAGCAGACCGCGCAATGCCACGAAATACTGGGCCGTGCGAACCTCGCCTACATGCTCGAACATTCCGATCGAAGAGATCGCGTCGAAGCGCTCACCTCTCAGGTCCCGGTAGTCCTGCACGCGTATCTCCACGCGGTCACTGAGACCGGCCTCGGCCACTCGTTTCCTCGCGTAGCTGGCCTGCTCCTCGCTCAAGGTGATACCCACGACGGTCGCGTCGCAATTGGCCGCGGCGTGCATCGCCATTGAGCCCCAGCCGCAGCCCACATCGAGAAGTCGCAGTGGCCTGCCGTCACGCAAGCCCAACTTGCGGCAGATCAGCTCGTGCTTAGATTCCTGGGCTTGTTCCAAGGTCATGGCCGGATCGGCGAAACGCGCACACGAGTAGGTCATGGATGGCCCGAGCACGAGCTCGTAGAAATCGTTGCCGACGTCGTAGTGGTGCGTAACTGCCTGGACGTCTCGGCGCCGGGAGTGTCGCAAGCCTCCCACACGGGCCTCCTCGGGCGGCGCAGGCAACGGAAGGCCGATGGCGCCGGCACGATAGGCAGCGCCGAAGGCGGCGGGCAGAGCGCGCAAGCCCGTTCGCAAGTCCCGGGGCGCAACTGCATGCAGGCTGGTGATCACGGCAATGATGTCACCCTCGACCTCGATGTCGCCCGCCACGTACGCGCGACCGACGCCGAGCTCGCCCGGGGCCCAGAGGATGCGTCGCAACGCGTCGGCCGAGCGGACGTGGATGGTGCCCACGCCGCCCTCAGGGCCGATGGCACTACCGTCCCACAGCTCGAACCGGACCGGTATCTGGCCGCCGAGCAAGTTGCTCACGAGCGGAGAGAGCGCAGCAGCCGCGCTCGGGGCGCCGCGGACGAGCGTTGACAGGCTGCAAGGCCTCTGGCCTGGGCTGGTCCGCTCCACCCGGTCGCGGAATCGACAACTTGTCCGTGATCATTGCATACCTCCCACGCTCTTTTGACATGCCGCCCGTAAGCGACACTCACGGCCCCCATCTCCCATCTCCCATCTCCCCACTTGCCGGCGAGCTCTTGCCCAGGCTACCGGCACCCACCATCCTGGCCTCCGACCGAGGATCGTGGGCCGACGACATCGCAGCGACCCAGCTTGTCCGGGACTCCCGGGTGTTCAACAGCTCGAGGGAGGCGCGTTCACGGTTCTGGCCCGCTGCTCAAGCTTCTACGACACTCGGGTCCGCTTCAAGGTCGAGCCCGAGGCGACGGATGGTCACTACTCGGAGCGAGAGCGCTTCTCAGGCGATGAGCGGCGTCAGCATTCCGCTCGTGGGTCGGTGTACTCCTTCGAGAACAGCGTGACCGGCTTCGAAGCGATCCTCCAGACGGCGACCTGGGCCTCCATGTACGCGTGGCCGGAAACGTCCAGATAGAAGGCCGAGCACGGCAGTCCGGCTACTAGTGTGCCAGTTCTCTGGCCGATCGCGACTATCACGTCGCCGTAGCCGAGGATGTTCGCTACTGCCAGTCCGGGCCCGAACCCGACCTTCATCTGCGAAGCGACCTCCACCGCAGCCGACGACAGGGTTACCGACGGCTTGCTCGTGACGAAGGAGCCGGCGATTTTCAAGAGCTTCGAAGCAGCCGAGTCTGAGCCGCCGGACTCGGTCACGGACTCCTCACCGCTGTAGGTCAACTTCTCGCCGCCACGCACGGTGGAATTCTTGCTTGACAGGGCCACAGTCACGAGCAGGGCGAACGAGACCTTCAACAACATCGGTACGCCAGCCACGACAAAAGGAACGTTGAAGGTCATCGGAATACGGAGAACAGGAAGTTTGAAGTCCCCCTTGCTCGGGTCGAGGACCTGGTAGGTGATGCTGACACCCCCGGTCGACAGGAACGAGAAACTGCTGCGCACGTTCCGGCCGTTGACGATGCCGAAGTCACCGGAGAGGTTTGCTTTCGCGATATAGCCCGAAAGGGTGGCTTCCAACGTCAGCCCGCCCGCGCTCTTACCGGGCACGCAAGTCTGACCGGAGATGAACGACGCGCCTACACACCCCTGAACCGCCCAGTTGAGCCGGGACAGCGTTGGAGTGACCGAGACACGGTAGGAGAAGTCGTTCGACCCCTTGCCGACGTATGAGAGTCCGACGTCAGGGACGACAGGTTTGCCTGCGCCGCTGAGTGCCACCTCCGGGTTGAGGGAGGCTATTCGGCCGACGGGGTCCGATGGCGGCGCTCCGGGCGAGAGGGTGCCGAACGCGTTGCCGAAGTCGATGGGCTGAGAAAAGCTGATGTTCGCCGTCTTGAAGATGTCAGTGAGCGCCGCCGGCCGCGTCGTCACGGTGAGACGAGACCCGGTATGGCTCACCGAGACCACCACGGCCACTGCGCAGCCCTGTAGCAACATCACCTTGCCAGCCGCCAGCTGGCTCAGTGCGCCCGCAGCGCTCTTGAAGACGAACGTGCTGCCGTCGCTCGAGGTGCTGAGGAGGTTGGCAGCCACAGTGGCTGCGTTGACGATGACGACGCCCGGAGCCATCGCGACACGTGGGGTGAGGGCACCGGCCCGCGCTCTCGAAAAGCGCGCATTCGCGTGGACGACGGTGTGTTGAGCCGTCGCGACCGACGGCTGCGCATAGGCCACTAGCGCCACGAAAAGCGACAGGGTTACGGCCGCTCCTGCTAGTACTGATCTGGGCTTTTGCATCTCCGGAAACTATCACCGCCAGGGCGAACTGCCCGGCACGTTTCGGTCTCTTGTGGCGTCATCGGGCGCGCCCCTCGGCTCACCTCGCGACGGCCGCCGGTCACGGGGGCGCCATCCGCGGCACTGAAGAAAGGCCCTGTGTCGACCCCAGCTCGCAGCCGGGTTTACGCCCGGTCCCCGACGAATGAAGACCTCGGCGAACCATTGGTCTCAGGGATGCGAGAGGTGATACACGAGAACCCTTGGGGGAACAGCAGCCGCTCCGTTCGTGTGGTTACCCTCTTCAGCGGTGTGAACGTTGATGATCCGCGCCACGTAATCGGCGATGTGGTCGGCAAGATAGACGCTTCCCGCGATATTGAGGTGCACGCCGTCGAGACGCACCACAGTCGGCTTGCCGTGTATCAACAGGGCTCCGGTGTAGCTCCCTTTCGGACCGTCCAGAACAGTGCCGGGATTGAAAAACGTGACCCCGTGGTGTCTGGCAGCTTGCTGTGCACAAACTTGGTCGATCACCTGCATATACGCCGACAGCTGCGGGTTCTGCATCGCCGGCTCGCCGATCCAGAGCACTTTGGATCCTTCACGCACGAGCGCGGTCATGATCCCTGCGACCCTGTCGGCATAGGCCCTTCTCCACAACCGGCTCCCGACAGGCTGAAAGGCACCGTCGACGAACAAGTCCTGCCCATCGTTGGCGCTGCCCATGTAGATCACGAGCCTGGGCCGGAGCGCGGCGACCACGGCAAGCAGGTGACGCTGCCAGTCGAAGAACTCAGGGCTCACGAGGCCGGTGCCGACCTGGTACTCCGCCAAGGTCCTCAACCCCGGCGACGTCACGTGGTACGTGTCCCAAGCCCACTCCGGTCCGGCAGCCGTCGAGTCGCCGGCGAAGTAGATCGGTGGTCCAGGCGGGCCGGGCACTGGTGCCGCCGAGGCCAAGGTCACTTCGCGCGGGGCACGAGCCAGCACGTCATGCGCCAAAGCCACGAGCTGTCTCGTGTGCAGCTGCGAGAAGTCGCCGACCTGTTGCCACAGCAGCCAGTAGGTGGTACCCGCCGCAGTGAAATAGAGGTACCGGTTGTTGGCGATCATGGCCTGCCGACCGAGGCCACTCACGCTCTCGAGGTTGTCCACATACTGTGTGGCGGTTCGGAACGAGATCCGGGGCTCCGCAGCGAGCGCGACGAACGCGTCGGTGCCGACCAGCCACAGGCAATAGGGGTAGGTGGGTGTTGCCGAACCGACGGGTCCGGCGAACTGACCTTGGATCTGCGCGCGACCGAGAAGCGAGCACGCCAGGCGGGTCGCACGATTGCCGAGTGAGCCGTCGTCGAGGCGCGGACCGGGGCGCGGCCGCGATGCGGGCAAGGTCGTCGGTGGGAGCGCCTCGCTGGTCGTGGTGACCGTCGAGGTGCTGGTGGTCGTAGCCGCCGAGGTGCTGGTCGTCCTCGGCCGATTCTGGGACGCAACGGCTTGGCAACCGGCGATCGCGCCTGCCACGACGAGGGTGACAGCGGCCCTCGACACACTCCCGCGAGCGCGCGGCCACAAAGAATCGAACCCGGCCACCCCACGGAGGCTAGAGCGGCGCGAGCTTCGGGGGTCGTCACCAGAGCTGAGCGTTTCCCTCACCTCATCTGTCGGTCCGCCTTGGCAGGCCTCGCGACGAGCAAGGAGCAACCGGAGGTACGAGAATCGGGCTGTGTCCGGCGACAGGTGGGCCGTTGTTGGCAGTGTCCTCGCGTGCCTGGCGCCACTGGGCTTTGTCACCTGCAGGAGACTTGGCAATACGATGGCCCGGTCGTGAACCTCCACGCCATCGAGCTGCGACGTGTGTGCTTGCCGCTCGTGTCGCCTTTCCGCACGCCGCTTGGGACCGAGTCAGTCCGTGAAGCGTTGCTGGTCCGCGTAGAGTCCGACGACGGCGAAGGTTGGGGTGAGTGCGTCGCCGGTTCGGATCCTCTCTACTCTTCGGAGTACGTCGACACGGCCTGGCTCACGCTCAGGCGCTACCTCGGACCGAGACTGCTCTGCGCGCCCGATCTGACTGCCACCGGCGTTCGGTCTCTTCTCCGTGAGTTCAAAGGCCATCGCATGGCGAAGGCTGCCTTGGAGATGGCAGTGCTTGACGCACAGTTGCGCGTGGCAGGCGTTTCTCTCGCCAGCTTCCTCGGTGGTGTCAACGGCGCGGTGACACCTGGGGTCGTCGTCGGCGTCGTGAGCTCCGTCGGTGAGCTCCTGGACTCGGTGTCGGAGTACCTCGCCGCCGGCTACCGGCGCGTCAAGCTCAAGATTCAGCCCGGCTGGGACCTGGTACCGGTGGAAGCAGTCCGGGACCGCTTCGGGAGCGAGCTGATGCTTCAGGTGGACGCGAACTCCGCATACCGACGAGCTGACATTGCTCACCTCGCCCAGCTCGACCAGTTCTCCCTGCTCCTCATCGAGCAACCCATGGACGAAGACGACCTCGTCGGACACGCACAGCTCGCGGTGGCACATCACGACACCGGTGTGCCTCGACGAGTCGATCGTCTCGGCCGAGACCGCCTCCACTGCCATCTTGCTCGGCGCGTGCTCGGTCGTGAACATCAAGGCGGGACGCGTCGGAGGCTATCTCGAGGCACGTGCTGTCCACGATGTCTGCGTGTCGAAGAGCGTCCCCGTGTGGTGCGGCGGCATGTTGGAGACTGGGATCGGCCGCGCCGCGAACCTCGCGTTGGCCTCGCTTCCCGGGTTCACGTTGCCGGGTGACATATCCGCCACTGACCGTTACTTCCACCAGGACATCACTGCTCCGTTCGTGCTCCGCGACGGCACGATCACGGTCCCCACCGGCCCCGGCCTCGGCGTCGAGGTTCTGCATCCTGTCTTGGACGCCCTCACGACTCAGTCCGAGACCTTCACCGGAGTCGAGGACTGAGCTCGCTTGCCGATCGGCGAGACGAGACGCGGGTTCAGCCGTGCCCCAGCTCGAGCGGGCTGGAGGGAAGACGCGATCGATCCGGTCGCACACCGTTGCACGATCCCCGGGCACAAAGACGAGCTGCGGGGAACGTCGTAGGTCGGCTATCGGCTTGCCAACTCCCGCGACGACGAGCACATGGGGTCCGGCGTGTGGGTGAGCGAGAGCTCAACCTTCTTCACGCGTGTAGGGGATGCCAAGCGACGTCGGCGTCCCGACGCGACGGTTGGCCCAGCTCGTCGAAGCCGCTGCCAAAGCGATGACCGTCATGAGGAATGGCAGAGCCGCATAGAACTCCGAGGGAAGGACGGTGATCCCGCGTGTCTGAAGTGTCGGTCCGAGAGCGGAGAAGACACCGAACAGGTAGGCCCCGAGCACGAGCAGGTCGGGGCGCCAGAAGGCGAAAATGACCAGGGCGATGGCGATCCACCCGTCCCCGGCAGTGAGGCCGTCAGTCCAGATGGGGGCGAGGGCGAGGGTGAAGTAGGCGCCCCCGAGCCCCGCAAGCGCTCCGCCGACGAGCGTATGCGCGTACCGGTAGCCAGTCACGTTGATCCCCATCGCGTCGGCGGCTGACGGGTTCTCGCCCACGGCCCGCAGGTAAAGGCCCGGCCGAGTGCGGTACAGGTAGTAGAAGACGGCGATCACGAGTAGCCAGGAGCCGTAGACGAAGGCGTCCTGGTTGAAGATGAGCGGCCCGACGATCGGCAGGTTCTGCAGACCGAACAGGTCGATTCCGTTGAATTGATGTTTTCCGGCCACACCACCGATGTTCCAGACTTGCCCGAGGTATGAGGACAGACCGATCAACCCTGAGAAGATTGTGATCGCGAGCCCTGAGACGATCTGGTTAACACGGATCGTGATCGACAAGAACGCGTGGATGAGGGCCATGGCGGCGCCGGCCACCATGGCGGCGAGGACCGCCAGCAGCAGTATCACCCAAGTAGTCCCGTGCATCTTCTGCGAAACACAGAACGCGCTCACTGCCCCCATGAGCATCATTCCCTCGACACCGAGGTTGAGAACCCCGGAGCGTTCCGCGAGCAGCTCGCCCAGGCCGGCGAGGACGAGTGGCGTGCCGAACGCGATCGCCGACACGAAGACGGCAAGGACGATGTTCGAGTTCATGACGACGCGCCGGTCTCGACGGCCGCGCCTACGCCCGGCGGCGCAACAGCGCGGCGCAGGCCGATCCGGTAACGAGCGAGGATCTCGCCTCCAAGCACGGTAAAGAGGATGATCCCTTCCATGGTGCCGACGAGACCGGTTGGGAAGGAGGGACCCTCGAGAGCGAAGCCGGCATTTGTGAGGCCGCCGATCAGCAGCGACACCAGCACGACGGCGAGGGGGTTGTAAAGAGCGAGGGCCGCAACGACGATTCCCGTATATCCGTATTGCGCTTGTTGGAGCCCGCGGGGATCGAGCACGTGCCCGAAGTCGCCGATCTGGCTGGAGCCAGCGATACCGGCGATACCACCGGATATCGCCATCACCGAGACGATCTTCCGCTTGGTACGGATGCCTGAGTAGTTGGCGGCCTGTGGCGAATCGCCCATGACCCGCATCTCGAATCCGTAGCGGGTCGAGCGGATGAGCACGAGCAGGCCGACGGCCAGGCCGACTCCGAGAATGAAGCCCATGGGAAGTGTGAACGTCCCGATGCTGATCCCCGGCCACGATGCACTCGCCCCCAGCGTCTTGCCGGTCGGGAACACCGACGCCCCGGGCGTGGTGAGGTCCCGCCAGTACGAGTCACTGTCGTAGATCAGGTAGTACATGAAAAAGCCGGCAACGTAGTTGAGCATCAGCGAGGTGAGGATCTCGTTGGTGCGCAGATACGCGCGCAGGAGGGCCGGGATAGTTGCCCACAGCATCCCGGCAAAAGCACCACCGAGAATCATTGCGATAATGAGAAATGGGCGGGGCCAGTCGCCGAGCACGAGGCCAGTCGCGGATGCCCCGACGGCACCCATGTACAGCTGGCCCTCACCGCCGATGTTCCAAGTCCGCATCCTGAAGGCGAAAGCGGCGCACAGGCCGGTGAAGAGCATCGGTGTGGCATAGACGAACGTGCCCGTGAGAGCACCGTCGGCGGTGACCGAGGCCGAGTACATCTGGTGATAAGTCGAGAACGGGTTGTGGCCGGTCGCGGCCAGCAAGATGCCGACGATGATCGCCGCCAGCAGGATGGACACGAGCGGCACGGCGAGTTTGAGCCACTTCGGCGTGTCCAGCCGGCGCTCGATGCGCAGAGGGCCGGTCATGAGGCTCCGGCCATCATCAGCCCGATCTGTTGCCGGTTCGCGCCGGCAACGGCGACGATCCCGACGATCCGGCCGTTGTAGAAGACGGCGATGCGGTCCGAGAGCTCGAGGATCTCGTCGAGATCCTCGCTCACCATGAGGACGGCGACGCCGTGCTGTGCAGTTTCGGCGAGGACTCGGCGCACGTACTGGGTGGCGCCGACGTCGAGGCCCCGCGTCGGGGAGGCCGCCACGAGTACACGTGGCGCCGACGACAGCTCACGAGCGAGAAGGACCTTCTGGATGTTGCCGCCCGAGAGCTGTCGTATCAGTGTGCGGGGTCCTGGTGCGCGGACGTCGAAACGCTTGATCATCTCCCTCGCGTTCGCGTTCGCCTTGCGACCCGAGAGCAGCAGGCCGGAGCGCATCGTCTTTCCCCGGTAGGACTTCAACATCAGGTTCTCGGCGATGGAGAGGTTGGGTGAGATGCCAGTGCCCATCCGGTCCTCGGGCACGTAGGCAACCCCGAGATCGATAGCCGCACGGGGGTCGCCCACAGGAAGCTGCGTGCCGCCGATGCTGATCTTCCCTGCCGTGGTCGCTCGCAGCCCGGTGATGACCTCGGCCAGCTCGCGTTGGCCATTCCCTGCGACGCCGGCGATTCCGAGGATCTCCCCAGCGCATACCTCGAGCGTGACGTCCTTCAGCGCCTCGGTGCCGAGGTCGCCACGCGCAGAGACTCCCTCCAGCTCGAGAACGACCGGGCCCGGTTCCTCTGCGAGCTTGGCGGTCGTCGCGAGAGAAACGTCGCGACCCACCATCAAGCCGGCAAGATGGTCGGCGTCGGTACCGGTGGTCGGCACGGTGGTGATCGAGCGGCCCTGACGCAGGATCGTCACGCGGTCGGCGACCGCGAGGACCTCGGGCAGCTTGTGGGAGATGAAGATCACCGTCCGCCCGGCGGCGGCCATGTCGCGCACGCTGGCGAAGAGCCGATCGGTCTCCTGCGGCGTGAGCACGGTGGTCGGCTCGTCGAGAATGAGGATCTTTGCGCCGCGGTAGAGGGCTTTCAGGATCTCGACCCTCTGGCGCTCCCCGAGCGACAGCTGCCAAATCCTCGCCCTCGCATCGACGGGCATCTGGAAGCGATCGGCCGCCTCGGCAACCGCCTTCTCGACTGTCCGCGGTGAGAAGCGCAGCCGACGCGGCTTGGACCATCCGAGCACCACGTTCTCCGCCACTGTCATGCTTTCCACAAGACGCAGGTGCTGGTGGACCATGAAGATGCCGGCATCCTGGGCGTCTCGCGGGGAGTGGAACCTCACGGCGCGGCCGGAGATGAACAGCTTTCCCTCGTCGGGGCGGTAGAGACCCATGAGGAGATTGCACAGCGTTGTCTTGCCGGCTCCGTTCTCGCCGAGCAGAGCGTGCACCTCCCCCTCGGCAGCCTCGAACGACACGTGATCGTTCGCCACGACGCCGGGGAAGCGCTTGGTCATGTCGATGGCATTCACTGCCAATGCCCCCGGCACCGCGCCGGGGACATTGGCAGCGGGGCTCGACGCTGGGGCCGGACCCGCGACCGGAGCCGCCTGGTCACCCCCAGCGTCGAGCACGGAGTCGGTCATCGAGCTCGTTAGCCCTTCGGGCTGCCGATCACACCCTTTACGAACCAGCTCAACGAGTACTTCTGCATGACTGTGAGGGTAACGCCGGCCTTCACGCCCACAGTCCCGTTCTGCTCGGTGATCGGCCCGGTGAACGGGTCAAACGTTCCCTTGATGATGGCGTTCTCCTTGGCGAGTATCGCCTTGCGAGTCGCCGCAGTGACCGACGGGCCGAACGGGGCCATGATCACGAAGTGGTCGGCCAGGCTGCCGTACCAGAAGTGGCTCTTCCAGGTACCGTTCATCGCCGCCTTGACTTCCATGATGTAGTAAGGGCCCCAGTTGTACGTGGTCGCGGTCAACCACGCCTTGGGGGCGAAGCTCTCCTGGTCGGAGTCGTATCCGGTCCACTTCAGGCCATGGGCTTCTGCCACCTGACCGGTCGTCGGGCTGTCCTGGCCGTCGGCGAGCACGTCCACTCCAGCGGCAACGAGCGCCTGAGCAGCCGTCCTCTCGGTCGCCGGGCCGAACCAGGTGGTCGTCCAGACCACTTTGACTGTCGCCTTCGGGTTCATCAGCTGTGCGCCCATCGTGAACGCGTCGATCTCCCGGATGACCTCAGGAATCGGATAGGGAGCGACGAAGCCGATCTTGCCCGTGACAGATGCTGCACCGGCTGCCATTCCAGAAAGGAAGTCGCCGTCCTCACCGGCCCCGTAGTACTCGGACAGGGTCTTGGTCACCGTTGTGCCAGTCGCCTGCTCGAAGAGCACGTGCGGGTATTTCGCGGCAGCTGCGACAAGCTCTGGCTGATAACCGTACGAGGTGGCGAAGATGATGTTCGCTCCGGCGTCGACCAGCTCGGTTATCACCTGTGAGCACTGAGGTCCCTCGGGTACGTCCTCCTTGTACATCGTCTGGACGCGCCCACCGAAGTAGCTCTGCACTTCGAGGCGCCCGACGTCATGGGCATGGGTCCAGCCCGCGTCGCTCGGAGCTCCGACGTAGATGAACGCCGCCTTGAACGGGTGGCTCTTGGTCCACGGGCCACCCGCGGCCGTCGCCGCCGTCTTCGTGCTCGCGCTCGAGGACACACTGCTCGCGGCGCCGACCGCAACAGCGCCGACCATCGTGAAAGCGACGAACACGCTCAACAACCTCTTCATCCTGCTCATGACCTCTGTCTCCTCTCAGGACGACCGCCAAACAACCGCCGGCCATCTCCTTCGTTGCGCCGACCGGGAAAACCCGGCTCACCGGCTCATTTCCAAGAATGCAAACTTTGCGAACGCGTGTACAGGGTCGTTCGGCCCTAACCGACCAAGGCGTCTTCCTGGTGATACGCCCGCAGCCTACATTGCACGACGGACTGGAGCCGAGGGAGCGACACGAGCCCGCCCGCTTCTCGCCCAGAGGACGGACCGAAGCCTCTCCCAGCGCAGATGGCCGGAACCGCCGTCTTCAGCGTCGAGAACGCCATCCTGGCGTACGCGGGCGAACGGGGAGCGATGAGCAGAACAACGAACCTCGAGGCTGGTTCTTCTGGCCCTTCTTGATCCTCGCGCTCCCGCAGCTGTTCGCGATCAACTCCATCGACATGTACTCCTCTGGAGTCACGCTTCAGGCGATCGGGATCCCGCTCAAGCGGTGGGGCTGCGTGCTCGTCGACACCGTCATCTCCGGTGCCATGACAGCACTCGTGATCTTCAAGGGCAACTTCTACACGGACCTGTCGGGCTTCCTCGACTACATCGTGGTCTGGCTGGGACCCTGGTTCGGGATCCTCTTGGCCGACTACCTGATTCGCCGTGGTCGCTACGACGTCCTTTCGTTGGCTGAGAAGCGAGGCGGTCTGTACTGGCGCAACGGTGACTTCAACGAATCTCTGGCGCTCGGGATGTTCGGGGCGATGATGGGGATCGATGCCCTGTACTACGTGCCGTCGCACACGGGCCCGCTCTCGAACGGTATACATGGGGCTGACTTCAGCTGTATCTTCGGGATGATCGTCGCGGTGTTGTGTACTGGGTCATGTCGATGTCAAGCGTCCGTAAAGAGGCAAAGTCCTCTTCCGCGCAACTGGACGCACCCGTTTCGTAACAGGCGCCGTGGCATCTCCGATCGAAGGCGGCAAGCTTGCGCCGCCTTCCGAGGGATGTTGCCCAAGCCTTGTGCTCCCTATTGGTATAGGGGCGACGCCATCAGGTTGAGGGCCCAACTCGAGGGCGCGACCTGAGCGAATTCGCCCACGACTGACAGCCAGACACGCCATCGGAGTCGAGCGGCTGAGCGAGTGCCTGCTCGTGCAGCGACCCCCAGACCAGGAGGACGCCGGGGGGTCGCGCACATGCGGCTAGCTCATATAGACGTATCGGCCCGTCCTCGTCACACCTTGAGCATCTCAGGAGGTCGAGAACAACGTTAGGTGTGACCGGCTGAATCTCCCGATCGCGATCCGACAGTATCGGATCTGTTCCGAATGCTTTCCCGAGAACGCAATGAGAAAGTGAACCCGGCACCGGCCGGCTGTCCTAAGAGTTCGCCGGACAGCTCCGAGCGGGCTTACGGCCAGAGAGGTCGTACCACGCCGTGCCGGTCTGGAGGTTCACCGTGGGCGACCCTAAGAGCTTGGTCAGCAGGTCGATTCCGCGATCGCGCATCGCTCCAGTGCTCGTGCGAAGAACCAGCGCGTCGACCCCATATTCGCGGACAACCGCCTCGAGGGAGCGACAGGCGCTTGCCAATGGCACCCCGGAAGCGCCCGAGGGCTCAGTGAGGAGAGACGACAGCTCGCTCAGCTCGGGGCCTTGTGCGATGTAGTAACTGCCGCGACCCGCGGCCCCGGGAACAATCGCATAGCCGCCGACGAGCCGGAAGCTCATCTCGTCCATAGCTTGCCAGAGCATGGGCCGGTCGTCGTGCGCTCGCGGGTAAGGAAAGACCAGCACCGCGCCGCCGTTCGGGACCGAACGCGCTAGCGACGCCGTGAGTTGCGGCGCGGTCGCACGCTGCTCCCCGACCACCGGGAACTGATCCAGGAGCGGGACGAAGGCCACGATCACCAGGGCGAGCAGGACGAGGGTATGCAGGCCTGGGTCCGATCGGACCCGGGACGCGACACCCCGCACCCGAGGCTCAGCAGGACCTTCCGGGCTCGTCCGGGCAGTCCGAGGTTGCTCGAGGATCCACGTCTTCGTGCGGTCGAGGCCAACCGCCAGAACGACCGCCAGAAAGAGCATCTCGATGCCCGTGATCCTGACCGGCTCGAGGTCGACGAGAACCGGGACGTGCTCGAAGAGCGCCTCGGGGAGCCAGATCCCGAAGGTGCGACCGTCGACGGTGAGACGCGGACCTAGAGACAACACGAACGCAGCGCACGCACACGCGCTCGTGAACCGGATCATCGCGAACTTCCGCCACCACACAACCAGCGCCACAAGGCCGATGAGCAACGGAACGCCCAGGTAGCCGGACGAGTTGGTCAGCTGGGGCGACGATCGCAGGACGGGTCGGAGCAGGTCGACGCGGAACGCCGCGATCACCCCGGCCGGCTGAATGCCGCGAGAGATCCGCCGGGGCCCCGCGAGGAAGTATCCGATCGGATAGCCGGCTACCGCCCCGAAAAGGGCGCACGCCGCGAGCAGTCCGGGCACTGCGGCGCGGACGTGGGCAATGACCTCGTGGCGGTGCGTAAGAGCAAGGAAGATGAGGCCGATCGCCGCCATGATGGCGCAGTACGCCAGTATCTCTGGGTCGATGAGGAGCTGTGCGGCGCTCAACAGTCCGAGCACGATGCCGACCCTGATCGACGACCTTCTCCGGGTCACGAAGAGCTCGTCGAGACACCAGAGCAGGAGCGGAGGTATTGCCATGAATGCCAGGTCGAGGTGAACAGAGCTCTCGAATGTCATGTACGACCCGAACCCGTACAGCAACCCTGCCGCGAACGCGGCCGGCCACCAGCTCACCCACTTCCGCGAGACACAGAACATCGAGGTGGCTGAGCTCGCAAGCGCGATTCGAAGCAGGAGGTTGAACGACGCGACCGGTCCTAGCGCGAGCGTGACGGGCGCCGCCAAGAGCCCCAGCAGCGGAACCGACGTGTTCGAGGCGAGGTTCACGCCAAACGGAAAGTCGATGTAGTTGGTGAAAAAGGGGTTCAGGCCGTGCCCGATCGCAAACGGCGTCCAGGCCAGGAACCACGACATCTGCGCCGGGTCCCCGGCGCCCGCGCCGAGGGGGTGCGGCAGGTTGCTCGCGTCCAAGGGCATGACCGGCCAGTACGCCAAGACTGCGAGAACCACGTAGGTGCCGATAGTGAGCGCGAGCAAGACGATCGGTCTCCGCACCGCCTGCATATCGCCCGAAGGCCGCATTGGCACGTCGTTCCCTTTTGGCCGAGCCTTCGGCTTCGCCGTCGCCAGCGCACCCGCGCGTTGCACCGAGGCGCTGGTGCAAGAGGATAAACGATAACGGTTCGGGCGGCCTCGCCGGAGGCAGCTGCCACGCTCGCCTCGGTGTGATAGGCGCCTACGACAATTGGCCTCAGCACCGGCGGCCGCGTCTATGGTTCAGCGGAACCCATGGCGCACTCCCCCTCAACCGTGACCGTCGGTCCGCGAGACCGCGCGGGAATCGCTACTTCCGGGGCGATTCCCCGGCGCTGGTCACTTGTCGCCCGGGTCGACAAGTGGGCGATCGCGCTCTACGTCGCGATACCTGTGCTGATGGGAGTCCCACCCGCTCTGGTGGGAAGACCCCTTTTCCCCGGAAGCGGTACGGCAGACAACGTGACACAGAACTATCCACTGAGGGTGCTGTCGGGGGAGCTGTTGCGGCACGGTCGGCTCCCGTTGTGGGACCCGTACATCTGGAGCGGAACGCCGCTGCTCGCGGGTTGGAACGCGGGATCGTTGTACCCGGGTACGTGGCTCTTCGCCATCCTGCCTGCCAACGCGGCGTGGACAGTCAATGTCGCGTCAGTGGCGGTGATCTGCGGCGTGGGGATGCACATATTCCTGCGCCGGCTCGGATGCTCTCCGCTCGCGGCGCTACTGGGCGCGTTGACCTTTACTTACGCCGGGTTCATGAGCGGCCAAGCCGTACACCTCGGTCTCGTCCAGGGCATGAGCTTCACTCCTTGGATGTTGCTTGCGGTCCATGAGCTCGGAACATCCCCCGAGCCGCGGGCAGCTCGGCGCTGGATTGCGTTGTTGGGTGGCTGCGGTGGGCTCGTTGTACTTGCCGGTGACCCTCGCGCCGCCTCCAGTCTCGCCTTCGTCGTGGCCACCTACTTCCTTGCGGTCTGCTGGCGAGGTTGGCGTGCGGGCCGGAGTGTCACTGTCGTCAGTGTCGGCGTCGTGATTGCTGCTCTCCTCGCCGTCCTCCTCTCCACGGCGCAGTGGCTGCCAGGCCTCAGCTTTCTGCACGAATCCGAACGGGCAGCCGTCACCTTCACCCGATTCGCGGCAGGATCGTTGTCGTGGCACGACCTGGAGCTACTTTTCGTGCCGTTCCTGGTAGGAGGTAACGGCACCTTCGGGCTCCCGGGCTATCTGGGCTCTTACAACCTCCCCGAGCTGAGCTATGCGGTCGGTATCGCGCCACTCGTCGCGACGTTTGTCCTGTTCGGACGCGCGATGCGGCGGCGCACAGGGGAGAGGCCGCTCGGGGTCTGGTACGCATTGATCATCGAGGGCATCCTGCTCTCGGCCGGCGCCAATACGCCCCTTGGCCACATTCTGGTGGATATTCCGCTTTACGGCGGCCAGCGCCTCCAGAACCGCAATGCCGTGATAGTGGACTTCGCTCTCGCGATGCTGCTCGCTGTGTTCGTCGACGTGCTGAGGCCCGGTGCCGTCGCGCGCCGCGCGGCACCAGATCCTGCATCCGACGCCGACTCGGGACTCGCGTTCAACGAACGCCTGGCCGGCCTCGTGCCGGTCGTCATCGTGGCACTCCTCATTCTCGCCGCGTACGTGCTGGGCCGATCGATTCAGCGCGGCTTCGGCGTCTCCGGCTACCACGCGGGGCTCGCCGTACGTCTGAGCCCGTACTTCGCGGCCGTGCTCGTCATCTCGGCCGGTGCCGCTCTCCTGCTCGTTCTCGCGCCTCGTCTCAGCTCCAGCGGTCGTCGGCGACTAGTGACCATCGTCGTCATCGCCGATGTCTTGATGTGCGTCCTCAACGGGTCTTACACGTTCCCCGCCAAAGCCACCATTACGAAGAGGAACGCCGCCGTCGTCACACTCGCAAAGTTGCTCGGGCCCCAAAGTCGCTACGCGATCTTCAATCCTGCCCAGAGCCTGCCGTCCGGTCTGCGCGGGACAATCCTCGCGCTCGGCCCTTTCAGCCTCGGGATCCTGCACCAGCTTCAGAGCGTCCAGGGCTACTCGTCTGCCGTCGCCGGTAGCTACCAACTCGCCACCGGGGCCCATGACGTCGAGAACCTGCAACCGGTCGCTCTCACCCATTCGGACCTTGACATCTTGAACCTGAAGGAGCTGGTGACACTTCCCGAGTACCTGGTGGCGGAGCTCCCCGGCAATCGACCGATTCCAGTCGCGCGAGGGCGCTCCGGTAGCGCCCGGCACCGAGCCGGTGGCAGAGGCGCTCGATGCCATCGCACCCGACAAGCCGTTACCACACCTTCCCCCTTTCCTCCTCTCTTCTGGGCGCTCGTCGGTCTGGATGCTTCCCGGCCCCATTGCGCTCGACTCGGTCACCATCGTTCTCGTGCCCTACAACGACGAGATCTCCCGCACCGTCACGGTCGGCATCCTCAATGCCCGCGACCAGATAGTTGGCGACCGTCGCGTACCGGTAATGGACTCAGAAGCCCAAGTCACCTTGAAAGGGCGGGTCGCCTACGGAGTCCAGGTCGAGGCGCCGAGCGACACCTCGGTCGCCGTCGGTGCCGTCGCTGTGACCACAGTGCGTCCGATCGCGGTCAACTCCGGTCCGCTCACACATCGTCTCGTTCTGAACCAGGTCCTCCAAGGCGTTCTGGAACCCCCGAAGTGGCAGTACCAGGCAGAAATCGGCGGGCTGTCCGTCTTCACCAACACCCTGGCGCGCGGAGCCTCCTGGATCGAGCCGGCCGGGTCCACGACTCCTCTCGCGCCGCTGCTCCCGCTGGCGCACTCAACGACCCCAACCGTCGAGGCGTGGCAGAACCCTGAGACTGTCGTCTCTACGCCGAGCCCGGCGGTGCTGGTCCGAAGCGAGGCCTACGACAAGGGCTGGATCGCGCGCCTCACCCCGATCGGTGGAGGCCCGACCGTGACCGTGCCGGTACGGCAGCTCGGGATACTCCAGTCGATCTCGATCCCAACGGGGAAGTTCATCGTGACCTGGGTTTACCGTTCCAAGCTCGCGAAGTTCGGGGTCCTTGCCAGCGGGGCGGGCGTGCTCGCGCTCGTATTCCTGGTGTTCGCGCCAACGCGACGGCGTCGATCAAAGTCCGGCCGAAAGCCTGTTGGCTCTCCGGAACCCGAACCTGTTGCTGAGCCGGAAACCGGCCGCGAGTGGCGGCCGGTGTCAGACGCGCCGATTCTGCCGTCGGAAGTCGGGCCATCCAGCAGCGAGGAGACCGCGTCAGTTTGACGACGGTCGATGGCCTGTCGGGAGCTCGCACACTCTGGCAGGGCGACCGCGACGCCTGTACTCAGCCAGCAGGACCGGTGGCAAGCCGCAAGGTCGCGCTGTGCCGGTTGCCTCCAGAATCGGCCCAGACAATCTGCACGTGGTCGCCGGGGAGGTACAGCTGCATCAAGGTCGTGAGCGCTGGAGCGGAATGGACCGCGTCGCCACCGAGCGAGGTTATGACGTCTCCTACGGCCAGTCCCGCCGATGCAGCCGGAGAACCCGACACCACCTCATTTATGACCGCTCCTGACGGAGAAGACCCACTCTGACTGGAAAACACCTGGACGCCGAGGAAGGCCGTCGGCCCGACGTGCACGTTTGCCGAAACTTGACCGGACTCGATCTTCTTCGCAATCGCCATCGCGGAGTTGATCGGAATGGCATAGCCGTCGTTACCTGTCGTCTGGAAGGTAAACCCGACGGAGGCCGCCGTATCCATCCCGACAACCTTCCCCGAAGTGTCGACGAGCGGCCCGCCCGAGTCACCGGCTTGGATGTTCGCGTTGACTTCGATGAGGCCGGTCAGGGTCTCCGCGTTGCCGCCGTCCTGTTCGGTAGCGGTGATGGACTGGTCGAGAGCCGTTACCGAGCCGCCCGCCACACTGGGTGTTCCGCCAGCACCGCCTGCATTTCCGATGCCCACGATCGCCTCGCGTCGCCGAACCGTGGACGAGTCACCGAGCGACGCGACCTTCAGGCCGAACGCATCATGCATCCTCAGCAGGGCAATGTCACCCGCGCGGTCATAGCCGACGACAGTGGCCGAGTAGACCCGACCGTTGCCCAGGTCGGTCACTCTGATACTCGTTGCACCATCAATCACGTGATTGTTGGTCAGCACCTCACCGGTGGAGGTGAGGACGATTCCCGTGCCGGCCGCCTCCTCACTCGCATAACCGAGGGTGGTATTCACATCCACGAGGCCAGGGTCGACCCGCGACGCGATTGCCGAGGGGTCCGAAGGGCCTCCGGCCGCAGACGAGACAGAGCCCGACGATCCCGGACCGAACGGGAAGGAGCCCGAGCCGAACGGAAGCGTTCCCGAACCGAATGGCAATGTGCCCGATGGCAATGTGCCGGAGCCGAATGGGAAGCTCGGCGAGCCCGACGAGGGCGAGTTTGCCGATGGCTGCGAGGTGGACGTCGAACGCGACTGCCAGGCAATTCGACCGATGCCGAATCCCGCCGCCACACCGACCACAAGCAACCCCACGACTAGCAAGACGGTCGGAACCTGAAGCCTCCTCGGCTGGGGCGTCGGTGAGACAGCCCAGTACGACCCTGGGGGGCCAATCCATTGCGCCCCACCGCCCAATCCTCTCGACGGGCCGGGAGGAGGTGGAGGAGGCGCCCACGTCCAGCCGCCAGCTCCCATGCCGGTCCCGACGGGCGCGCCGGGAGGAGGCGGAGGGGGTGGAGGAGGCGCCCACGTCCAGCCGCCAGCTCCCACGCCGGTCCCGACGGGCGCGCCGGGAGGAGGCGGAGGAGGCGGAGGGGGTGGAGGAGGCGCCCACGTCCAGCCGCCAGCTCCCATGCCGGTCCCGACGGGCGCGCCGGGAAAAGTGGGAGGAGGACCGGGCGGAGTCGGCGTCCAGCCGCCAGCTCCCATGCCGGTCCCGACGGGCGCGCCTGCAAAAGCGGCCGGTCCCGGGGTGCCAGTCTCTGGCGACGCCGCCCCGTCGACCGTTCCTTCGGTGGCTTCGTCGCTCTCGTGTTCGTCGTCCATCGCCCTCTCCTCCTCAGGGACGGTAGCGCGCATACAACTGCTCTCACTCACTAGACCGGGCACACCTGAGGATTTGCTGAGTTGCGCCTAGGCAATCGCTGAGAAAGACCCACGGCGCGGTGCAGTCCTCTCACAACCGACCTGCGTGCTGCACGCTGGGAGAGGCCAGGTACCGGCGGTTAGAGTGGAGACGTTGTGCCTGGGTCCACGGCGCGGCGCTGGCACAACGCTCGCAGTAGACAGCCCGCAAGCAAGGGACAACCGTGACAAGCACGCCCGTTGTGTTGGGAGCCACCGCCCGGGAACAGACAAGCGGAGCCACCGACCATCGTGACGAGCGCACAAGGAAGCGCGGGCGTGTCCCGCGGACCTCCCTTCGACAAGGATCATCCGGCTCTCGATGAGCACCTCGGTCTCTGGTCCAGGGCCTGTCGGTGCCTCACAACCGGGGTCGGCACACCCAACCCCACGCTCCGAGATGCCTGAGGACCCTGCGATCCCCGCCATCCGGGACCGTCGGCTCATTCTCGCCGTGCTGTGTGTGAGCCTGCTCATCGTGAGCCTCGACAACACAATCTTGAACGTGGCGCTTCCGGTCATCGTGCGCACGCTGCACGCCTCGTCGAGCTCGCTGCAATGGATCGTCGACTCCTACGCAATCGTTTTTGCCGGCTTGCTCCTGGTGGCCGGAAGTCTTGGCGACCGCCTGGGACGCAAGTGGGTCTTCATGGCGGGACTGGTCGTGTTCGCAGCTGGCTCAGCGGTGTCAGCTTTTTCGGGAACGGCCGACCGGCTCATCGCGGCGCGGGCCTTCATGGGGATCGGAGGAGCGGCCATAATGCCCTCGACGCTGTCGATCCTCACCAGCACCTTCACCGAAGCTCAAGAACGTGCCCGAGCCATCGGAATCTGGTCGGGGACGACGGGGCTCGGAGTGGCTGTTGGGCCCGTAGCCGGCGGCTGGCTGCTCGCTCACTTCTGGTGGGGTTCGGTGTTCCTCGTCAATGTTCCCATCGCGCTGGTCGGGCTGTTGGCCACGATCTGGCTCGTGCCCAACTCGAAGAACCCGAACACCAAGCGTCCCGACCCGATCGGCGCCGGCCTCTCCATCGTAGGTATGGGATTGCTGCTGTGGGGGATCATCGAAGCACCGAATCGTTCCTGGACCTCCCCGCTCATCCTCGGCGCCATCGCCGCCGCGGTAGCGGTACTGGCCGTGTTCTCGATGTGGGAGCGCCACTCGTCCCACCCGATGCTGGAGGTCTCATTCTTCAAGTCCCGGCGGTTCTCGGCCGCCATGGGAGCCATGGGGCTAGTCATGTTCGCACTGATGGGCGGCCTCTTCCTCCTCACTCAGTACCTGCAGTTCTCCCTTGGCTATACGGCCTTTGAGACGGGCCTGCGTATCGCGCCCATCGCCGCCGTGCTGCTGGTCGTTGCTCCTCTCTCGAGCGTGTTGGACCACCTGGTCGGGACCAAGCCTGTTGTCTTCTCAGGAATGGCTCTCCTCGCCTTGGGCTTCGGTCTCTTGACGCGAGTCACCGTCCATGACACCTACATGGACGTGTTGCCCGCGTTCTTGCTGATTGGCCTAGGCACTGGCCTCGCCTTCGCCCCATGTACCGAATCAGTGATGGGATCCCTACCCACCGACCAGGCCGGAGTGGGCGCGGCCACAAACGGCGCCGCTTTGCAAACCGGTGGCGCGCTCGGAGTCGGTGTTCTCGGCAGCCTGCTCAACACCCGCTACCAGAACAGGCTGGCTCCGGTGCTCGCCCACTACAAGATGCCGGCGTCGATCCTGCACCTGATCACCGGCTCGCTCGGCGGTGCTCTTGCCGTCGGCCAGAAGATCGGTGGCGTGCTCGGCACTGAGCTTGCCAGTTTCGCGCGGCGCTCGTTCGTGAGCGGTTTGGACCTCGCCGTCACAGTCGCAGCGATCGTGGTCGGCACAGCAGGACTCGTCGTGCTTGTCGTGTTGCCGAACCGGAGCTCCCAACCCCTGCAGGACGAACCCCGGGAATCGGCACCAGAGGCTCCTGCCCGATCAGGACCGAACTGAGGGCCCGGCACGGCCTAGGCGAATCAAGCTCGGTGACCACACCGGCAAGCCCGAGCTCAGCAATGGTTTCCACGCTGCGTACAGCGTCTCGGGTTGGTCCCGGAAGCAGCGGAAGCAATCGTCGACCGCGACGGCAGTCCGGTTACGATCTCGGCATGCCAGCCGATCTGCCGACGATCCTTGCGACATCTGGAGGAATCAAACAGGGGTCTCGTACCAGCTTCGAATTCGCTCCGCTGGTCCTTCATGCCATCGAGCTGGCCGGGGTAGATGCCCGGCGCCCCCGGTTGTGCCACATGGGAACGGCTGGCGGCGACCAGCGCTGGTGGAACGGATTATGGGACGAGGCCGGGCACGTGGCCGGGATCGACGTAGTGAACCTGAACCTGTTCCCCATGCCGAGCGTCGAGGATGTAGCTGGGCTCCTGCTCGACCAAGACGCGATCTGGGTTGGCGGTGGAAGCGTGGCGAACCTGCTCGCGATCTGGCGGCTTCACGGTCTCGACCGCATACTTGCCGAAGTGTGGCAATCAGGCGTGGTGCTCGCCGGTGTGTCCGCCGGCTCAGTCTGCTGAGGAATAGTCAAGAGTTGTGGATCGGCCCGACCCGCTGATCACGCGGCGACCTCCTCCTGCTTTGCAACTGTCTCGACCAACACCCCCTTTCGGAACTTCGCACCAGCGCGCACGAGAGCGACGAGCGCGGCGCCGTTGACATAACGCCAGCGGTCCTCCGCGGCCTCGATGAGCTTGAAGGCCATGGCGAGCCCGGCAGCTCGTGAGCCCGGGCCCTTGGTGACCTTTGTCCTGAGCCGGACTGTCGAAAAGGTCGATTCGATCGGGTTCGCGGTCTTCAAGTGCACCCAGTGCTCGGCCGGGAAGTCGAAGAAACACAGCAGCGGCCCGAGGTCGTCGCGGAGCTTCTCAGCGGCTTTCGGCCACTTGGCATGGAATTCGTTGTCGAAGGCCTTGGCGGCGTCGCGGGCGTGCTCACGGTCCTCGGCGTCTCTCACTTCGGCGAGCATCGTCTTAGCGAGCGGCTGGATGGACTTGGGCAGGGCATCGAGGATGTTGGCGGACTTGTGCACCCAACACCTTTGCTCTTTGGTCTCGGGGAACACGTCTCGAAGGGCTGCCCAGAACCCGAGCGCACCGTCACCGACCGCGACGACCGGGGCCCGCATGTCGCGGTGGCGTAGGTCCCTCAGCAATGCCGCCCAGGAGTCGGTGGACTCCCTGTAGCCGTCTGAGATCGCGACGAGCTCCTTTTTGCCGTCGAGGCGCACGCCGACGATCACGAGACAACACAGCCGTTCCTCCTCGAGGCGCACGTTGAAATGCACCCCGTCGACCCAGATGTACACGTAGTCCCGGTCCGCCAAGTTGCGGGCCATGAAGGCGCGGTGCTCGTCCTGCCAGGCGGTGGTGAGCCGGGTGATCACCGAAGCCGACAACCCAGCCGCAGAACCGAAGAACCCCTCGAGGGCGGGGGCGAAGTCGCCTGTCGACAGTCCGTGCAGGTACAACAGCGGCAGGACTTCGGTGACCTTCGGGGACCTGCGGCACCAGGGCGGGATGATGACCGAGCGGAACTGGGCCTTCTCACCGTTTTCCTCGTCCACGCGCTTGTCGTTCACCCTCGGTGCAGTGATCTCGACCGCGCCGGCAACGGTCTGGACCTTGCGGCTCCGGGCATGCCCATTTCGCGTCACAAGGCGGTGCCCGTCCTCATCACGCTCGTCTGCGAGCTCGGCGAGATATGCGTCGACCTCGGCCTCCAAGGCCGCGGCCAGCATCGTCCTCGCCCCTTCGCGGCAGATCTCGTCCAGGCCGAGGCGACCTTCCGCGCCCGCCTCGGCGTTGTTCACTACGCTCAACATCGGCGTTCCTTCCTCGCCGGCGCGCTAACGCCGGCTGCTCGTCTTGGATTTCAACGAGGAAGGTACGTCGCGCCTCCGGGCGAGTGGGTGATCCACAACTTCAGGTCATACCTCCAGTCTGCTGGCACGTCGGCGGCACGACTGACTCTTTCGGGCCGGATCTGCGCCCCGTGACGAACGGCCTTGGCCTAGTCCCCTACTCCAATGGAGTTCACCACGACTCTGAACCCCAGCGCCGCCCACTGTTCCAGCAACTGATCGCCGATGGCGTGTTGCCCGACGGCTACGCCTCTGACGACGGGGTCGGCCTCCTCTACCGAGGCGCCAACTTCGTCGAAGCAGTGACCGAGGTCAGAGGCAAAGGTGCTTACCTGGTTCGCCGAGAAGGCGACCAGGTGATAGAGGAGCGGATCGAGCCCAAAAGCCTGCCGGGAGCTCTCTGAGCCTTCGCTCCTCAACTGGAACGGGGCCCCGACAGCGAGTGGATCACGCGGACGACCACGAACCGTGCGGGCGCCCTGCGCGCCTCCAATCCGGGTTTCCTCGTGTGGGCGTGTCACGCGGCGCTTTGAAGACGCCTTGTCTCTCGATGGGCCCGCGGTGACGGTCACAGCTAGCCTGCCGTCTGTGACCAGAGAGCCATCTGAGCCCGGGCTCCCCACTCGCGAAATCGTGCCGCCCAGGGGCCTTTGGCGATTCGTCATCACTCGCGTCCTGGCAGTGGCCGCGCTGGGCTTCATCATGGCCGTCGGACTGGATCACTCATCGAAGGTCATGATCGCAGCGACAGTGTTCCTCGCCGCGATGACCCTGATCGCGGCGGTACAAGTGCCGCTATTCAAGCGGAGGTGGCGCCGGCTCGAAGAGAACCGGCTCAGGAGTCTTTCGGGTGATGCCATCTACGCGGGGCCGGCTCGGGCCGCGAGCCTTCCGGGAGCGGGCGGCGGCCGGCAGGTGGCAGGCGAACTCGTGCTGAACAAGCAGGGGTTTTCGTTTACGCCCCGGCGGGCGACCGAGGTTCCCCCTCTCAACATTGCTTGGGCCGAGATGACCCATATCCGGCTCTTGCCGATCTCAACCGCTCCGGTTGCCGGCTCGCTCGAGCTAGTCCTTGCGGGCGGCTCGACCCAGAGCTTCGTGGTGCAGCGCTCCGAGTCTTTGGCAGAGAAGCTACAGCACCTTCCTGAACGGCTATGAGTTGTTATCGCTCGTGTCTCTCCCCTTGATCGGGACCTGCTCAGGACCGGACACAACCAGTCCGGATTTCAGGAGGACTCTTGATTTGCGCTCTATGTCAGGTTTGCCCAGGCGCTACAGAACACCTGTGGGCCGGGCATGCAAGGCACGCCAAACGCGCTCGGGCGTGAACGGGATCGCGTCGATGGTCACACCGGTCGCATCGAGAACGGCATTACGAACCGCAGGAGCGACGGCATCGATGACGATCTCGGCGATGGACTTTGCCCCGAAGGGGCCGGAAGCCTCCATCGTTTGCACGAGGAAGACCTCCGTGGTCGGTGTGTCGTCGGACCGGAAGATCCAGTACGGCCCAAAACGCGCGTTCAGCGGGCGCCCGAGATCGTCGAGCACGGTCTCTTCGGTCATCGCGTAACCGAGCGCCTGCACCATGCCGCCCTCCACCTGGCCACTCGCCGAGACGGGGTTGATCGCCACACCGCAGTCCACAGCCATCACGAGCTTGTTGACGGTTATCTGGCCAGTGTCGATGTCGACCTCGATCTCGGCAAGCTGAGCCGCAAACGGAGCCGGTGACTCGGTCGACCAGTGGGACGCCGTCCCCATGATCTGCTCCTGGTCCTCGGTGTGCAGCGCATTGAGTGCGATGTCTCCGATCGATATCGACTGCCCGTCGGCCGCCCAGGCACGGCGGTCGCGCAGCTCGATCTCCTCGGCATCCGCGTTCAACAGCCGGGCCGCTCTCTCCACTATCCGCACCCGCGCGGCTTCGGCAGCCTTCTTCACCGCCATGCCTGATATGTAGGTGGTACTCGAGGCGTACGCGCCGACGTCGAAGGGCGTGAAGTCGGTGTCGCCCGAGTACACCAAGATGTCGTCAGTCGCGACCCCGAGCACGTCTGCCGCGATCTGGGCGAACACCGTATCTGCTCCGGTACCGAGGTCAGCAGCACCAACGAGAAGATTGAACGACCCGTCGTCGTTGATCTTGATCGAGCTCGCCCCCATGTCCACAAACGGGATGCCCGAGCCCTGCATGCAAAGTGCGAGCCCGATCCCGCGGCGGATGTGCGGCCGGTCGGGTGGCTGCCTCCACAAGGGATCCTCCCTGCGGTGCCAGCCGATCGCTCTGAGGCCCTGCGCAACGCACTCCTCGAGGCCGCAGGTCGTCACGTGCGGCATGTCCTCCGCTGAGATCTCCTCCACCACGCCCCCCCGTTCGCCGAGGCGCGGCAAGATGTCGAGTGCGTCGCCTGACTTCACCCAGTTCGTGCGCCGGAACGCTACGGGATCGAGATGTAAGGCGCGCGCGATGTCATCCATCTGCGACTCGAGCCCAAAGAACGCCTGTGGTGCCCCGTAGCCGCGGAAGGCGCCCGCCACCGGGCGGTTCGTATAGGCGACGTCGCAGTTGAACCGCTTGGCCGGGCAGTTGTAGAGCGAGAGGCCTCGGGCGCCCGTGAGCGAGTTCACGGTGAAGCCGTGCGTGCCGTAGGCGCCTGTGCTCGACACCACGCGCAGGTCCTGTGCCAGGAGGTGCCCATCGTCCGAGACCCCGGTGCGGTACGTGAGCGTCTGCGAGTGGCGGGTCCGCGACGAGATGAACTCCTCCTCCCGGTTGAACACGAGCCGGACGGGCCGGCGAGTGGCTATCACAAGGTGGCCGACGATGTCCTCGATGACCATCTCCTGCTTCGAGCCGAAACCGCCGCCCATGCGGGGCTTGATGATGCGAATCGCCTTCACCGGAAGACCGAGCAGCGGAGCAAGCATGCGGCGGATGTGGAACGGGACCTGCGTGGACGACCGCAGCACGAGCCGCTCGTCCTCGTCGAGCCAGCCGATCGTGACGTGTGGCTCGATCGGGGTGTGCTGCATCTGCTGGACTTCGAAGGTCGTCTCGAAGACGTGGTCGGCCCGGGCGAAGGCGGCGTCCATCTCCGCATCGCCGACGGTCTGGCCCTCGATGTGGTGGCTGATGTTGTGCGCCGCGTCGAAGATCCCCACCGTGTCGGATTCGTCGTGGATGACCGGCGCGCCCTCAGCCAACGCCGACCTGGCATCCAAGACCGCTGGCAGGACCTCGTAGGTGACATTGATCAGGCGACACGCCTCCTCGGCGATCTCCAACGACTCGGCAGCGACGGCTGCGACCCGATCGCCTACGTAGCGCACCTTGTCGTCGAAGCTCACCTCGTCGTGAGGAAGCGGGTTGGGCCAGCTCTGGCCCCCCGAGGCGTACTTCACCCGCGGCGTGTTGCCGTGGTGCACAACGGCGTGGACACCTGGTAGCGCCCTCGCCTTCGAGTCGTCGATCGCGACGATGCGCGCGTGGGCATGGGGGCTGCGCAGGACCTTCGCGTAAAGCATCCCGCGCAGCTCGATGTCGTCCGCGAAGGCTGCATTGCCCTTGACGAGACGCAGAGCCTCCACCTTGTGCTCGGGCTTTCCGACCACAGCGGTCTCCGGGACATCCGGCGACGTCACTAGGCGCGGCACGGCAGGCGATACGTCGAACGCGAGCGGGGGCAGCGTCTCTGCCAGCTCGAGGTTTCCCGACAAGGACTCGACAACGAGGGGCTCCATCGGGTTGGGCTTCTCGCCGCGGAGCACCGCCGCAGCGCGACGGACTGCCTCGATGACCTTGGTGTAGCCGGTCTCACGGTCAAGGATCCCCGACAGTGCATCGCGGATCTGGTCGTCGGTGGGATCGAGGCCACGCTCGAGGAGAGCCTTGGTCGCCAGCACCATGGACCCGGCCGAGTACCCGGACTGGAGCGCCCCCGCCTCGACGAACGCCTCCTGGATCGGGTCCATCTCTCCGGTGACCAGGTTCAAGGACTCGACCGTGGTCACCACGTGCCCGTCTGCCTGGGCGGCCAGAAGCACGTCGGCGGAGACCAGCCGGCCGTCGAGCAGGACCGCTGCCGCGCCGGTCTCGCCGGTGTCCGATCCGTAGCGGACGCTGAAACACCCCTCGCGGCGGAGCACATCAAGTAGCGAATCACCAGCGTCGCAGGTGAGACCACGTGTGACGCCGTTCAATGTGATGCTCAACTTCATCAGGACACCCCCTCGATCGCACGAGAAACGAGTACGCCGGCCAGGGCGCGGCGGTATTCGCCGGAACCGCGGAAGTCGCCAGGCGGATCGAGCTCGTCAGCCTCTTCGACCAGGACGGGACTTCGCGCCACTCCGGCGAGGGCCAGTCGCCTGCGTCCGTCGGCGCCCACACGAGCCACCGCCACCACGATGGGCTTGTCGGCCGACGTGCGCGCCGTGCGCGCGACCGAGGCTGTCCCCCCGGTGTCGATGGCAACGGCGGTCACGATGTCGTGCGACGCAAGCGGGAGCTTCGCGAGCAACACGTCCAACCCCACCTTCTCTGTCGCCTCCGGGCGCGCTAGGAACACCACCGCGTCGTGGACGAGCAACGTCGCGAGGAGCTCGCTCTCCCAGTCCGCGCTCACGATCGTCCCCCCGAGTGTGGACTGCGCCCTCAGCGTGCTCGGCAGCTCCCGTTGCGCCGCCTCGCGAATGATCGCTGGGACGTCTTCACTGTCGACGAGCTCCTGCAGCGTCGTGGCCGCACCGATGCTCAGCGACCCGGTATCGAGCCCGTCGATCCCGTGGAGTCCGACGAGCTGCAAGTCCACCACGGACATCGGTTCGGAGGACATCCGGCCGTTCAGCTTCGTCCCACCGCCAATGAGAACTGCCCCGGGCCCGTCCAGGAGAGCGAACGCCTCGCCGATGGTCCCAGGTCGAGAATAGGCAGAAATTCGCTTCATCATGCAAGCTTAGACTCGAGGCTCCCCGTGTGGTAGGGCCGAAGAACCTGTGTGGTAGGGCCGAAGAACCTGTCCTCGACCACAGTCCTGGCGGAGCAGGACCGGTCGCTGCGGGCCCGAGTCCCGATGGCGGGCCTGGCGCAGACGAGATGACCTCTTGTCTCAACGGTGGCGGTGCGCCGAGGAATACGTCGCACACTGGCAAGTTGACCCGACCGCTCAACGATGCCCGGCACCGGATCGTGAAGAGTCACCATAGACAGACAAGTCGACCGCGAATCGACGCTGATCGTCAGCGTCTCGCAGCGATCGGGCCCGATCACAATGAGGCACGTAATGACGGCAGGACAGCACCTTGCGAATCAGCCCATGTCAATCGATTTGGAAGACGCGTATCGCCTCAACACTGGGCGAGCCGCCGCTCGTGCCGGTCCTCGGATTTGATGTCCTTGAGCTATGACAACGACGACGTCGGCGTTCTCTCGTCGAGGCCCCATGGAGCGCCGCTGTCGTTCAACAGCTCGAGGAACGGCTCTGAATCAAGCGCCTCCGGACCGAGCAGACCGACACCTGACCAGGCTCCCGAGGAGAGAAGCTCGAGCGCCACGATCGGGTTGATGGCAGTCTGCCAGACAACGGCCTGCGAGTCGTCCACCGACATGCACCAGTCGTTGTCGACCGCGTGGTACAAGTAGACCTCCCTCGGGGAGCCGTCCTTGCCAATGCCCGTCACCCAGGTTCCGGCACACGTGACGCCGTGCATGAGATGTCCGATCGAGGCGGGGTCTGGAAGGCACGCAGCGACAACGTCTCGAGGTGAAACTTTCTCCCCGCCGACCGAGACCTTCGTCGTGGAGTCGAGCCCGAGCATGTGGAGAGTCTTGAGCACGCCGATGAAGTCGTCCCCCAGGCCGTACTTGAACGTGACCCGTTTCGCGTCGAGCCAGCGCGGCATGAGGAGAACCTCTTCGTGCTCAACGTTCACGCACTCGACCGGCCCGATCCCGGCTGGGAAGAGGAAGGTTTCCGGCTCGCTGAACGGCTCGGTGGTGAACCACCCACGACCCTTCTCCCAGATGACGGGAGGGTTCAGGCATTCCTCGATCGTCGTCCAGATAGAGAAGCTCGGGCAGAAGTCGTAGCCGTCGATGACTAGGTTGGCGCCATCCCTGACGCCGAGCTCGTCGACGGAACTGAAGAGATTGTCCACCGCGTGACGAGCGAAGACGTCAGACAACCCGGGCTCGACCCCCATGCCCGCGAGGGCCAGCAACCCGCGCTCCTCCCACTTCGGGGCGAGCTCGAACTGCTCGTCTCCGAGCTTCACTCCTGTCTTCGAGTAAGGCTCCTCGCCATGAGGGCGAGAGAGCGACATCGCCATGTCCATGTAGTTGACACCCGCCGCGAGAGCGGCGCGGTAGATCGGCATGACAAAGCGGGGATCGACAGCGTTGAGGACCACGTCGCAGTTCTCGGCCCGGATCAGCTCGATGATCGCAATCTCGTCGGAGGCATCGAGCTTGAAGCCCGAGAAACGGTCGGAAACTGACGCTGCCTTCTCCGCGCGCCCCTTGTCGTAGTCGGCCATCACAACTTTCTCGAAGCTGCCCCGGCGCGCCGCTATATGGGCAAAGGCATTCCCTACTCCACCGGCTCCTACCACGAGAACTCGCATGAGAAAGTCCTTTCTGGGCAATCCGACCGAAGATCAGCAAGGCGTGGCACCATGAAATGCAACCTCAGAGGTGCGCCTGCTCAGTTTAGTGGAAGCTCGACACTTCTCCATGGGCCGAAAGTCCCTATTCAAGCCCGGTTGACGGTGAGACAATTCGCAAAGAGCCCGATCGCGATCAGGAAGGATCGCACTGGATCAAGAACATGCTGTCGGTGGTCCGGGACCAACGACGGAGGGCGAGGAGCGCGGTAGATCGACACGGCCGAGCAAACGAGAAGCCAGATGTGCACAACGGAGTGCACAGGGAGGCAACTGAAGTGAGCAACAACGTCAAGACCATCCTGAACGACCTCGAGGCACGCAACGCAAGCGAGCCGGAGTTCCTGCAGGCGGTGCGTGAGGTGCTGACATCCCTCGAGCCCGTCGTCGAGCGTTACCCCAAGTATCAGGAGATGAAGGTCCTCGAGCGGCTCGTCGAGCCGGAGCGGGTGATCATGTTCCGGGTTAGTTGGACCGACGACAACGGCGAGATCCAGGTCAACCGCGGCTACCGGGTCCAGATGAACAGCGCCATCGGGCCTTACAAGGGTGGGCTCAGGTTCCACCCGTCGGTCTACCTCGGACTGCTCAAGTTCCTCGCCTTCGAACAGGTCATCAAGAACTCCCTCACGACCTTGCCAATGGGCGGGGCAAAAGGTGGTGCCGACTTCGACCCGAAGGGCAAGAGCGACGGAGAGGTGCGCCGCTTCTGCCAGGCCTTCATGACAGAGCTCTACCGTCACATCGGCCAGTTCACAGATGTGCCGGCGGGCGACATCGGCGTCGGGGGCCGGGAGATCGGCTACCTGTTCGGGCAGTACAAGCGGATCGCCAACCAGTTCACCGGTGTGCTCACCGGCAAGGGCCTCAACTGGGGAGGCTCGGAGATCCGGCCGGAAGCCACCGGTTACGGTTCGGTCTACTTCGCCCAGGAAATGCTCGCCACGCGCGTGGACAACCTCGCGGGCAAGAGGTGCCTCGTCTCCGGTAGTGGCAACGTCGCTCAGTACACCGTCGAGAAGCTGATCGAACTGGGCGCGAAGCCCCTCACGCTCTCAGACTCCGACGGGTTCGTCCATGACCCCGACGGGATCGACACCGAGAAGCTGGCCTTCGCGATGGAGCTGAAGAACGTGCAGCGCGGACGCATCCGCGAGTACGCCGAGCGCTTCCCCACTGCGAGCTTCACACCGGCGAAGGACGAAGGGTTCAACCCCCTCTGGGCCATCCCGGCAGAGTGTGCCTTCCCGAGCGCGACCCAGAACGAGATCAGCGGCGTGGACGCGCGCAACCTCGTGGCCAACGGGGTCAAGCTCGTCGCCGAGGGCGCGAACATGCCGACCACGCCCGAAGGCGTCGACCGGTTCCTCGAGGCAAAGCTCCTCTATGGACCGGGCAAGGCTGCCAACGCAGGCGGTGTCGCGGTCTCCGGTCTGGAGATGACCCAGGACATCGAGCACCTCTCATGGACTCGAGAGCAAGTGGATAACAAGTTGAAGCAGATCATGCGCGCGATCCACGCCAACGTCCGGGCCGCAGCCGAAGAGTACGGCAGGCCGGGCGACTACGTGCTGGGCGCCAACATCGCAGGCTTCGTGAAGGTGGCGGACGCCATGGTGGACGAGAGCACGGTCTGATGTCCACGGGTCCCGACTTGCTGCCAGCTGAGGAAGGGGTCGACAAAGGCCTGAAGTCGGGGGCAATTGGGCTCCTCTCGAGCGTGGTCATCGGGACCGCGTCCACTGCCCCCGCCTACAGCCTGGCGGCAACGCTTGGTCTCGTGGTCGCCGATGTCGGCTTCCATGCGCCGTTCGTCGCGATTGCCGCATTTTTGCCGATGCTGTTGATCTCGATCGGCTACAGCGAGCTCAACAAGGCGGACCCCGACTGCGGGACGACCTTCACCTGGGCCACACGCGCCTTCGGTCCGAAGACGGGCTGGGCGGGTGGCTGGGGGATCATCGCCTCCGACGTGCTCGTCATGGCGAGCCTCGCCGAGGTGGCCGGCCAGTACGGCTTCCTCCTCTTCAACGCAAAGGGCATCGGGGACAACCCGACCAGCTTCTGGGTGCTCCTCGTGGGCGTCCTCTTCATCGTCGTCCTGACCTACGTCTGTTACAGGGGCATCGAGGTTTCGGCGCGGGTCCAGCAGGTCCTGTTGTCGATCGAGCTCGTCATGCTGGCCGTCTACGCGGTCGTGGCGCTGGTCAGGGTGGCCACAGGCCACGCACCGACAGGCCACCTCGTGCCGAGCATGTCGTGGTTCAACCCGACGACCGTTTCTGCAACAAAGCTCGTCGACGGACTCGTCCTGATGCTGTTCATCTACTGGGGCTGGGACACCTCGCTCTCGGTGAACGAGGAGACGAGCGACAAGAAGCGGCTGCCCGGTCTGGCGGGGATCATCGCCACGCTGCTGCTGCTTGCAACCTACGCACTCGTCACCATCGCGGCGCAGGCCTTCGCCGGTGTCGGCACGACGGGCATAGGCCTGGCGAACCCGGCGCACCTGACCGACGTACTGTCGGTGCAGGGGACTGCCGTGTTCGGATCGGCCTGGATCGGCTCGGTCTTCGCGCACCTGTTGCTCCTCATGGTCCTTTCGTCGGCCGCCGCGTCCACGCAGACGACGATCCTGCCCACGGCCCGCACGGTGCTCTCCATGAGCGTGTACAAGGCGGTGCCCGACGCGTTCGGGACCATCCACAAGAAGTATCTGACTCCGACGGTCGCGACCCTGGTGATGGGCGGGGTCTCGATCGTGATGTACGCGCTCATGAACTACCTCTCCGGTGGGTACGTGATCGCGGACTCGGTCACGGCCATCGGCGTGTGGATAGCCTTCTACTACGGCCTCACGGGCTGGACATGCCTGTGGTACTACCGGAAGGTCCTCACGCGAAGCTCGCGTGACCTGTTGATGAAGGGGGTCCTGCCAGGCCTTGGCGGACTGATCCTCTTCGCTGCAGGGGCTTGGAGCTTGGAGCAGGACTGGTTCTTCTCGAGCAATCAGAGCTACACCTCCTTGCAGTTGCCGTTCGCCCCGCACTGGGACATCGGCGGGGTGTTCATGGTTTTCCTCGTCAGCGCGTTGATCGGTCTTGTCTGCGCCGTGGCTTGGCGCTTCGCAGGGCCGGCGTTCTTCCGTGGAGAGACGCTCAACCGGTCGACACCGACGCTCGTGCCCGAGGGTGCCCCCTTGCCGCTTGCGCCCGCGAGCACAGGCGCCCGGGGCGCAGACGAAGGGAACGGACCTGGCGCCGGTCCCGTCTGAGCATTCGTGAAGCGGCGCTGAGTTGAGAGAATCCCGGTCACCCAGCCGGCGGGGCGCGGGCCTGTGCCGGTCTGTCCAGCAACTGAACGACTCGGCTGGTAGCGGACTTCGAAGCATGGCATCGGACTCGAACGGCGCAGCAGTTCACAGGTGACGCGCATCGGCCTCAGGCGCTGGCTATTGTCGTGCCGTCCTCCCGGGGAATTGCTTCCCATCAACGAGACAGAGGTGAAACTTGCGGCGTTTCTCCGTTGCGATCTTCGGCGGCACCATCGCCATCGGCCTGTTCCTGCCAACAAGTGGAGCCGCGGCGGCTCGCGATCCGATGCCGGCCGTCCTGAGACCAGCTGGGGTCGTCTTGCACCTGGCTCCGGCCGTAAAGGCCATCCCCAAGGTGCTCCCGTGCCTCGGTCTGCCACAAGTGAGACCGGCGAACTACCTCATGTCCTGTGCAGACGCCAACGCGTCTTGGAAGAACGTCAAGTGGGTGAACTGGGGCGCTCAGACTGCCCTCGGCACGGGCGATCTCTACCAGAACGATTGCCAGCCGAACTGCGTCTCGGGCCACTTCCACGCGTACCTCGCGAAGGTGGTCCTCTCGCGAGTGGAACAGACCAAGAGATACGGTCCGCTCTACTCGCAGGCCACGTTCTCCTACTCGGTGAAGGGCAAGCACGAGAGCGAAACGTTCGGGCTCGCCACCTGATCGCGTGGAGCCTGGGGTTACGCCCATCCAGGCGATCGCCACGCACTCGAAGCGAGACTCTGGGCGGTCGGATCCCGACCTGGCTCCTCAGCACCGGTCCGCTGGGCACCAAGACCATCGACGGCTAGGGGCACGACTGCAGAAAGGAGAGCAGCGCAATGGAGGAGAACCTGGAGACGTACCGCCCGTTGTTCATCGGCGGGGAATGGGTGAGTCCCACCGAAGGCGAGACAGACGATGACATCAACCCGGCAACCGGAGAGACCATCGCCCAGGTTGCCGTCGCCGGCAGGGAGGACATCGAGCGTGCGGTGAGCGCAGCGCAGAGGGCCTACGACGAGGTCTGGTTCGACACGCCGCCGAAAGAGCGCAGCGCCATGCTCCTCAAGCTGGCCGACGCGATCGACGCCGATGCAGCCGAGCTTGCCCGCCTCGAGTCCATCGACGTCGGCAAGCCGATCACGGTCTCCAAGGCGGACATCCCGTTCGTATCCGACAGCCTGCGCTTTTTTGCCGGCGCAGCCCGCTGCCAAGAAGGCAAGTCGACCGGAGAGTACGAGAGGGGCTTCACCAGCATGATCCGGCGCGAGCCTTTGGGTGTCACCGTCGGTATCTGCCCCTGGAACTACCCGTTGATGATGGCCGTCTGGAAGCTCGGCCCTGCCTTGGCGGCTGGAAACACCTCGATCATCAAGCCCGCGCAGATCACACCGCTCACCACGCTTCGGTTGGCCGACCTGGCGGCGGACGTCCTTCCCGCAGGTGTGTTCAACGTCGTGACAGGAAGGGGCGCAGTCATCGGCGACGCCCTTACGCGTCACCCGGCGGTCCGCCTCGTATCGGTCACCGGCGACACGGCGACCGGCAAGATCATCGCCGCTGCGTGTGCCGAGACAGTCAAGCGAGCCCACCTCGAGCTCGGCGGCAAGGCCCCGGTGGTGGTCTTCGACGACGCCGACGTGGAGGCATTGGTAGAGACCTTGAAGTTCGCCGGCTATGCCAACACCGGCCAGGACTGCACCGCGTCATGCCGCGTGGTTGCGGGTCCCACGATTTACGACAACCTGCTCTCGGGGCTTGTGCCCGCAGTTGAGTCCATCAAAGTCGGCGACATCACCGACGCCGAGGTCGAGGTGGGACCACTCGTCTCCGCCCGCCAACGCGAGAGCGTGAAGGGCTTCGTCGAACGGGCGCAGGACGCCGGGGCCAAGGTTCTCACCGGTGGCGAGGAGATCTCAGGACCAGGCTTTTACTACAAGCCGACCGTCGTCACCGACGTCGACCAGAGGGCCGAGATCGTCCAACGAGAGATCTTCGGGCCGGTCGTCACCGTGCAACGTTTCTCCGACGAGGACCAGGCCGTGGCCTGGGCGAACGACGTCGATTATGGGTTGGCATCCTCGGTGTGGACCCGCGACATCTCGCGCGCGATGCGTGTCGCCCGTCGGCTGCAGTACGGCGCGGTGTGGGTCAACACCCATTTCTGGCTCACCCCGGAGATGCCGCACGGCGGCTACAAGCAGAGCGGCTACGGCAAGGACATGTCCATGTACTCGCTCGAGGACTACACCCAGATCAAGCACGTCATGACGCCGCTTGCATAGCAGGAAGACCTGCTCGCGCGATTGGCCTTCCTCTCGATGTCGAACAATGTGACGGCGCTCGAGGGTAGGAACAGAGGAAGAGAACCCATCGTCCTCCACCGCCTGCACCGAGCTTGGCCGCCCCAGCGTTGCCCGGTGGAGCACCTGCCTGACGTCGCTCGGCTCGGGACGCGCGCCATGCTCCGTTGCCCGACGCACCGACGAGGGCAAGGATAGGGAGCAGTCCGATGACCGAACGCGAATTCGAACTGAGCCGGAGGGACCTGCTGCGCTACGCCGCACAAGGCGCAGCCCTGCTCGGCACGGGGGGCCTGCTGTCTGCCTGCCGCCCGAGCACTGCGAGCTCGAGCACCACCGCAACTGGCACGACCACACCGAAACTCACCCTTGGTGGGACTCTGAGGGCCGGTTTGAGCGGGGGCAGTGGTCGAGACACGCTGGATCCGCATAACTGGGTGAACCCCGTTGACGGGGCTCGGGTGTACTCCCTGTTCAACCCCCTGGTGGACTTCGACCTCGATGGTCACCCGGTGCTGAGCCTGGCCGAGGAGATCACGGCGAGCAGCGATGCCATGAAGTGGACAATCCGCGTGAATCAGGACATCGAATTCCACAACGGCAAAATGCTCGGCTCAGATGACGTGCTGTACAGCTTCCAACGGATCGTGAACCCGAAGAGCCCGGCGCTCGGCGCCGTGCTGCTCCAGGCCCTGGACGTCGCGAACGCGAAGAGGCTCGACAAGCTCACCATCGAGATCCCGTGCTTCACTCCGTTCTCGCCGTTGAAGGACATCCTGGCCTCGTACCACTTCTTCGTCGTGCCTGTGGCCTTCGACTTGAAGAATCCGGTCGGCACCGGGCCCTTCAAGTACGTATCGTTCACCGCCGGCAAGCAGAGCACCTTCGTGAAGAACGAGAACTACTGGGAGAACGGCCTGCCGTACATCGACAGACTCCTCATCAGCGACTTCCCTGGTGAGGTCAGCCAGGTCAACGCGCTGGGCAGTGGCACGCTCGACGTCATCGACTTTATTTCCGTGTACTCGATCACCGCGGTGCGCTCGGGTGGCAACAACGTGATCATCACCAACGGCGGCGGATACACGCCCTTCACGATGCGTGTCGACCAGCCGCCGTTCGACGATGTTCGCGTTCGGCAGGCCTTCCGGTTGATATGCGATCGCCAGGACATGCTCAACGCCGTCTTCAGCGGGAACGGCAAGATCGGCAACGACGTGTTCGGCCTGCGGGACATCATCTACGACGCGGCGTTACCTCAGCGTGTCCAGGACATCGACCAGGCCAAGAGCCTGCTAGCAAAGGCGGGACACTCCAACCTGACCGTCACCCTGGTGACGAGCACCATCGGGTCGGGAACCGTAGAGGTCGCCCAGCTCCTGCAGCAGCAGGCAGCCGAAGCCGGCGTGACGGTCAACCTGAAGGAGGTCACAAGTTCGGAGTTCTTCGGTCCGAACTACCTGAGCTGGACATTCGCCCAGGACCATTGGAGGTACTACCCCTACTTCTCGAACGTCCTAAGGGCCACTCTTGCCCGTGCCCCCTTCAACGAGTGCCACACGAGGAATGCGGCCTACGCGAGCCTGTACAAGCAGGCGGTGGCCGTGCTCGACGAGACCAAGCGCGCGGACATCGCCCACGACATGCAACAGATGGAGTACTCGGGCGAGGCGAGCGGCTACATCATCCCGTTCTTCAACCCAGTCATCGACGGCTACGCGTCACGTGTGAACGGCGTCGTATCGAGCAAGACCGGTCTTCCTCTGGGTGCATATGGGTTCAAGAGCATGTGGCTGTCATGACCGTCGTGCACGATCCACCAAGGCAAGCGCCGCCGTCAATGTGGGCGTGACCAGCCCTCAGACCACTCAACCGAGGTACAAGGCATCGCCTGCCATCAACGGCAGCGACCGCAGGCGATGCCCTGTCGCATCGAAGACGGCATTGGCAATTGCCGGTGCTACGGCAATCATCGGCGTCTCGCCGGCCCCCGCGGACGGCAGGTCAGGACGGTGCAGCAAGACGACCTCGATCGGCGGTATGTCGGAGAGCCGCGGGACGCGATAGCCGACGAACGACCCGTTGGTGATCGCCCCGGCGTTGAAGTGGACGGCCTCGAAAAGCGCACCGCCAAGAGCCAGGATCGTGGCGCCCTCGATCTGACCGATCACTGTGTCCGGGTTAACCACAGCGCCGCATTCGTACGCGGTGACGATACGGACCACCCGAAGATGGCCATCCCGGCCGGCGCTGACCTGCACGACGGTCGCGACCCGTCCGTCCTTCTCGAGTCCGCACGCGATACCCCGGCCGGCATTGTCGTGCTCGGCCGTCCATCCGAAGCGCTCGGCAGCAGCTCGCAGCACATCGGCGAGCCGTTCGTCGGCCAGGTTGGCAAGACGAAACTCGACCGGGTCGCGACTGAGCCGGTGTGACAGTTCGTCCATGTGCGACTCACGGGCGAAGTTGTTGGCCGTGGCCGCCAGAGCCCGGAAGGAGGCCTGGGCGAGCGGGCTCTCAGCGGGTTGGTAGTCGATCCGCTGGTTGGCCACCCGATAGGGCGTGGTGATAGCAGCTGGGCCCGAATTGATGTTGGTGAAGACCCAAGCGGTCAGCTCACCATCGGTCGTCGCCCCGGCGCACACATCGATGACCGCGGCTGGCCGGAGCGTGCCGGCACTGAACTCCTCGCCGCGGGTCCAAGCGACCCGGACTGGTCCACCGACCTCCCGAGCCAGCAGGGCTGCCTCGACGGCAACACCGCCCGCGTGCTTGCCGCCGAAACCACCGCCAGTCGGCGGCACAATAACGCGCACATCCTGCTCGTCCAGATCGAGGGCTGCGGCGACCTGGGCCCGGACCATGAAGGGTGCCTGTGTGCCGGTCCAGACCGTCAGGCGTCCGTCGTCGCCCCAAACTGCTATCGCGACTCGGGTTTCGAGGGAGGCAGGAGCAACGAACGCTGTGGTGTAGCTGGCTTCGACACGCACGGCCGCGGTCTCCAGAGCGGTGCTCGGATCTCCTTGCTCTTGGTGGAAGGGCCCACTCCAGCCCCCGTCTCCCGACGCGGGATGCGAGCGCAGGAACGCGTCGAGGTCGTCGTCCGACGGCGCGTCGGGGATATCCCACGTTGCCTCCAGAGCGGCGACAGCCGCCCGGGCGTCCGCCCTGTCGCGAGCTACGACGCCGATGCCCGTGGGGGTGTGCACCACGACGACGTCGCCAAGGCCATCGAGTGCGGCCGCATCGAGGTGGCCGAGCGTGGACTTGAACACAGGTGGCCGCAGCATGGCCGCGTGCCACAGGCCGGGCATGCTCAGGTCAGAGACGAACCGCAACGCGCCCGTGACGGCGTCGATCGTGCCGGGGGGTACATGCGGAATCCCCGCGATCTGCCATTGCGATGGAGGGGTGACCGCGGGCTCACCCGTGACGATCTCGACTCTCCGTGTCCCGGCGGGCACCGGCAACACGGAGCGGGCAAACGCGGCAGCCCGGCTCAGTGCGCTCCCGGCATCGGGCATCGATCTGCTCCCGAACGTGCCCATGTCGTAAGGGCACAGATCCGTGTCCCCCATCGCCAGACGAACGCGCCCTAGGGGAACGCGAAGCTCCTCGGCGACAAGGAGGCGAAGCGCGGTTCGGTTGTCCTGGCCCACGTCAACCTTGCCTGTGAACGCGGTCACGACCCCGTCGCTTCCGACATGCAGCCAGGCGCCCCCGCTTGTCGACCACGTTCCCGGTGCCGGTGCTTGAGGTGGGAGGACCACGACCACTCCGTCCCCGAGAACCCCGAACCAGTCGCGGTCCGCAGGCTCGGTCATGTCCCATGGCCGCGCCGGTCTGTAGGCAGGCAGGCCCGGCTCGGCCGGCTTCCAATCACCGATGGTCGCTGTGACAGACAAGTCATCGGCGATGCCGGGCTCCGCCATCAGATCGGCAGCTCGGTGCACCGCTCTGCGGACGCGCGTGTAGGCGCCACAACGGCAGAGATTGCCGGACAGCGCCTCGCTCACAGCCTCATCGTCCGGATCGGGGTCACCGGCCAGGAGGGCGACCACGGACAGGACCATGCCGGGAGTGCAGTAGCCGCACTGGGCTGCGCCCACGTCGACGAATGCTTGTTGGACCGGGTGCAGTCGACCACCGGTCGCGAGTCCTTCGATGGTGGTGACACTTGCCCCCGCGACCTCGGCAACCGGCTGTTGGCAGGCGCGCACGGGTCGGTCGTCGACGAGCACCGTGCAGGACCCGCACGCGCCCTCCCCGCAGCCCGGCTTGGCACCCGTCAGGCCCAACTCACCACGCAGCACAGACAGGAGTGACATCGTTGCCGGCACCGAACGCGCGGTCCCGTTGACGATCAGTGTCACTCGTGACGGCGCGTCAATCCGTTCGACGACATCGTACGGCCGGCCTTGAAGATGACCTTGGTCAGTGCTTGACATGGCCACATCCTGCCGGGTTCAGATCGGTGGTGCTAGCACCTGAATCGGGGTCGTCGTCGGCGTACCGATCGGGATCGCGCTTGGCCGGCGGCTCTGGGACCTCGTCGCCCGCGGTGTCCCGGTCGTCACCTGGGAACCAAAGGCATGTCGCGGCCCTGGCGCATGAACGCCGGCCCGGACTGACTAGATCTTTCGGACCTTGACGGCCGTTCCGTAAGCGCAGATCTCGGTCCAGTTGCCACCCATCTCCGAGGTGTCGAACCGCATGGCCAAGATGGCGTCCGCACCCTTGGCCTCGGCCTCTTCCACCATGCGCTGGGTCACCTCCTGGCGACTAGCGATCAGGTTCTTTGTCATGCCCTTGAGCTCGCCGCCGGCCAGCGACTTGAACCCGGCCCCGATCTGGGACCCGATGTTGCGGCTGCGCACAGTCAGCCCGAAGACCTCGCCCAGGACTTCTGTGACCTCACTGCCCGGCAAGTCGTTCATTGTCGAGATCAGCATCTGAAACCTCCCGTTATCGGTCGATGAGGCAAACCTAGGCCAACGGGCCTGCTCGAAGGGACCCAATCGAAGTCGGTCAGAGCCGGTGGCCAAACACGCCGCTACACCGATTGGGTGCCGGCACCGATCGAGAACCTAGGGTGTCCACAGATACAGGCTTCACGACGACCGCTCGCCACCATTGGAGGGTCATGTCCGACAACACCCAGACCCGTGTCCAACGACCTAGCCGCGCGGGGCACTCCTCCACCTGCGCCGTGCTGCTGGCGGTGAGCGCGATAGTTGTCGCCCAGTTCCTACTGGTTCTCATGTTCGCCTGGTCATCGTCCCGCGCGGCACCGCGAGATCTGCCCCTCGCCATCAGCGGTCCCCCAGCGGCCGCGCGAGGACTGGCTCGGGGCCTGGAGCAGTCCCGGCCAGGGGCGTTCACACTCGCCGTCCTGCCCGACGACGCCGCGGCCCGCGCCGCAGTCACAGACCGCCAGGTCTATGCAGCAGTCGCGCTGTCCCCCGCGGGCGCCACCCTGTACACAGCCTCGGAAGCGAGCCCTGGCGTCGCGCAGCTGCTGACGCGAGCCGTGCCCGCTGCCATCGCCCATGTGATCCCGCATACCACCGTGACCGTTACCGACCTGGCGCCGGACCCCGTCGACGACCCTAATGGGACTGCGATTCCTACCGCTCTGATCCCCTTGACGATGACCTCCATCGCTGCAGGTGCGATCATCGGGCTCCTGTTAGGTGGCCGGCGCCGACGACTGACAGCGCTGCTCGGATATGCCGTCCTCGCAGGACTCTTCGTTACCGTGGCCCTTCAAGGCTTGCTCGGGGGCTTGACCGGCTCCTTGTTCTCCAATGAGCTCGTCATAACCCTCGGTGCCGGGTCGATCGCCGCGGTCACTTGCGGACTGGCTGCGATCGCCGGGATCGCGGGAATCCTCGTGACCCTCTTGGTGGCATGGTTCTTTGGCTTCGCATTCTCAGGCGCCACCACGGCTTGGCAGCTCATGCCCGCCCCATGGGGACAGCTCGCCCAGTACCTGCCCGTCGGGGCGACCAACGCCAGCCTGAGATCGGTCGCCTTCTTCAATGGTGCCAAGGCCGCGGAACCCCTGGCCGTGCTCGCAGCATGGGCGCTCGCCGGGATCGCGCTCACGTTGATCAGACACGGTTCCGGCAAGACCACGGCTTCGACGGATCTCGCTTAACGGGCGCCAGACGCAAGAGCTGTGACTAGGTATCCGCAGGTGAGGACAGGTGCCCAAAGACCGAAGTCTTGCACCCGCGCCCGCGACCGCGCGCTCGAGCCTGATCGAGTACCGTCCCGACGTTATGGCCCATCAAGAGTCCCTAGTGCCTCACACAACTAACAAGCCCCTCTCATACGGCGTCTTCCTCCCGGCCTTCGCTGAGTTCGCGGAACCGAGACGCCTCGTCGCGCTGGCGCAGTCGGCGGAGCAGGCGGGGTGGGACGGCTTGTACCTGTGGGATCACATGCTGACGATCCCGGGGATGGCCGTCGCCGACCCGTTCGTGATGGCGGCGGCCATCGCTCAAGCGACCGAACGGATCCGCTTGGGGATGATGGTCACTCCGCTCGCCCGCCGGCGACCATGGGTGTTCGCCCGCCAGGCCGCGACACTCGACCAGCTGTCGGGGGGCCGTCTCGACGTCGGCGTCGGCCTCGGTCACGACGGATGGAAGGAGTTCAGCTCGTTCTCTGGCGAGATCGTCGACCCGGCGGAGAGAGCCCGCTTCCTAGACGACTCACTCGAGATCCTGAGGCGTCTGTGGTCGGGCGAGTCCGTCGAGTTCGAGGGCGAGCGGATCTGGGTCAACAGCACTGCGTTTCTTCCTAGACCGGTCCAACAACCGCTGCCGGTCTGGGTGGCATGCAGATGGCCTCACCACCGCCCCCTCGCTCGGGCGGCACGCAACCAGGGCTGCTTCCCGCTGTTCGATGCCGGAGGGCGGGAGATCCCTGGGCTGCCGGAGCCTGAGCAGGTGGCGGCGGTGCGGACCAAGCTTCTCGATGAAGGAGGCCCGACTGACATCGACATCGTCTGTCGCGGTGTGTCCGGGCCTGCGCCCGTCCGCGAGCTCTCGCCGCGGTTCGTTGCGCTCGAGGAGGCCGGCATGACGTGGTGGCTCGAATCGTTCGGCAGAGGTGAACCACCGGCGGCAGAGGTCGAAGCCGTCGTCGCCGCGGGACCTCCCCGCTGAGCGCGCCTGCCGGCTGAGATGACCAGCCGGTGTCCTGTTGCGTGAGCGACCCTTCGAGGCGGCCGCGCACGAGATATCGCCGGAAGACGAAAAGGGGCGCGCCATTGGGATCCTCGTGAACAACGCGGCAGTTCCACGCCCATCACGAGACATCCTTCCTCGACGCGTCGGCGTACCCTGCCGACAGTTTCTCCAGGCAGGCCGTACGGTCCGTTTCCCAGCATCGCCTCGACTGAAGGTCGTGCTGCTGGCGCGAAATGTGTAGGAGCACATGTTCGCCGAAGTGAGCAGCGTCGTGTCTTGGGGCAGTGCCGCCGTGAACCGAGCCTCCGCGACCCGAGCACCTCGGAAGTGTTCGCGACGGGATGCCGGCTCAGCGAAGACGACATGCGCGAACAATGTCTCAGGGTCTGCTCAGCCAACACACAGCTCGACTTCGTAGGCTGACTCTCGTGCACGACGCGATGAGTTCAAGAGGAAGGGTCGAACCGTGCGTGACAACGTGACCATCTGCTACCGGGGAGCGAGCTACGAGATCGGACGGGGGCCAGCCTTCTACGGGATCTGGACCGTCGGGGATCCCTGGTCGCAGCCTCTCGAGTGGTGGCCCGACACCCCTGAAGGCTGGTACGCAGCGTGGTCCAGGTTCATGGCGATAGAGCTGCCTGCGACGATCATGCCGGTCGCCCAAGCCACGGCGCCGGTCGCTCAGGCAGACAGACAAGTCGGGGGGGAAGGCGGGCGGAGCGCTGGGGCCGGTGGGTGGGCCGTCGTCGCTGCGGCACTCCTGGCAATCGGGGTCGCCTGCGGGATCGCCGGGCTGTTCCCTGCCTACCTGAATGGTGCCAGCCTCGTCCAGCAGCCGGCCGAGCTGGTACCTCATGCGATCTATTTCGCCGTCTGGAGCGTGAGCGCGCTTCTCATCCTCCTCGGCGGTGGCCGTCTACGCGTGGGAGCGCTCCTCGGGACGGGAACGAGCGTCGTCACCTTCGGCCTGTTCTTCGCGGACGCGGGCACCGCGATTTCCGGAGGCGAGCACCTCATGGGCGCCGGCCTAGTGCTTGGGCTCGTTGGCTGGCTCGCTTGCCTTGCGGGCTCCACAATCGCCTTCGCTCGCCGGCACGATGGTGACACCTTCGACAGGCCGCGCGGCTCCGAGCGCCTTCCGTTCCTGGCGTTGTCGCTCGCCGGGCTCGGCGTGGCGGCTGCCTTCGCCCCTTCCTGGGACAGCTACGTCCTGCAAACGTCGGCTGGAGCAACGGAGTCCCTCACAGCAGGCAATGTCTTCTCGAACCCCGCGCCGGTGATCGCTGGGAATGTCGCCGTAATGGTCCTGTTCGTCGCGGTTGTCGTCGCAGCCGCCCTGTGGCGTCCCATCCTCCACGGGGGCGTGTTGCTCGCTGGCGCCGTCATCCCGATGGTGGGTCAGGCGATCTCGGCGGTCGTCCAGATCGGGGAGCACACTTCCCCGGCAATGTTCGGGATCTCGTCATCGGCTGCTGCGCAGTCGGGACTGACGATCACCTCGGGTCTCACGCTCGCGTTCTGGATCTACTGCGCCTTCGTCGTTGCACTGATTGTGGTGGGAGGCTCAGCGGTCGTCGCACCGCGCCCGCTCGAGCTCGAGGCTCCTGCGTTCACCGCAAGCCAGACGAGCGCTCCCTATTCCCCCACAACTCCCGCCACACCGCCGGGACCATCGCCACTTGGACCGGAGTCTCCTAACGCGGGCTGACGGCGTGCATCGGCGGCTCCATGCTCGCCTCCAGCCACCGCTGCCGACACGACACCGGGGACCGGGACCGTGCCGTCGCCGCAGGTCACGATGCCATAATCCTGTGCCGGCCCCTGCGAGGTGCCCACGGGTTCAAGGATCGCCGTCAACGCTCTTGGCGGCTGTTAGGGCCACCAAGGCCCGGAGTGCCGCACCCTGGCCCCATGGGGACGGCTCGACGCGAAACCGCTCGTAACTGGCCAGATCCCAGGTGGGCAGGACGTCGGCGCTGACTCCGCCATAGGTTCCGTCCGCGGCGAAGGCCTGCATCACTGCCGCGGTGGCAGATTCGATCTTTGCCCGACTAGGGATGCCGACGACCGCCACCTCGGGATGAAGGGCTCCAGCGACGAAGAAGGCCGCTGTGGAGGTTTCCTCGTCCGCTTGAGGATCGGCAAGAACGGCGGGCCAATGGCCGCTGGGAGCCTGCTCGGCGGCAAGAGTTTCGAGGATGCTGCCGGCTGCATCCACGAGGTTTCCGGCTGCACCGTGGTCAACGAGCGCGAGGAGATCAAGCAACCCGAGCGCTGCCCAACCGAGGCCACGGCTCCAAGAGATCGCGTTGTTGCGCCCCAATGAGAAGTCGTGCCACTGCGCCCATCCGGTCGGACACCGGAGAACCTCCAGGATTCCCGTCGCGACGCGCACAGCGGTGCGCTCGGCGTCGGGGTCGCCTCGATAGTCCCCGGCCAGGAACATCATGGCGGGCAAATGGTAAAGCGCATCGATGCAGACGCCGAAGCGGAACTGCGGCCTATGGGGCTCGAGCGCTGGAATCGTCGCGTCCAGCACCGGGAGCCGTTCCAGGGCCATGACGACCCGGTCGGCGGCGGTTCGTGGCAGCGAGCCGTCCGCAACGAGTTGCAGCACTGCCCGACCTGGAACGAGGGCGTCGTCAAATGCGAATGGTGCACAACGGGCCCAACGGCCCAGACATTCGACGACTGCGTCGCGGTAGGAACCGCCGACGACTTGATCGGCCTCCAGCAGTCCGTCGATGGCGATCGCGTCCCCCCAGTACCACGTTCCAAAGCGGAACCGAAGGGTACGTTCCGCCACCGAGCGAAGCAGCTGCAAGTCCTGGGGTGAGGTCATGTGCCCGGCTTTGTTCGTCTTCGTAGCTCGAGGTCTCTTCCAGACACCCAGGGAGCCAGGAGGTGTCGGCCGCCAAAGCCTAGCGCTCTCCCCGCAGCTGCTCTGGGCCGCTACCCGCCAGAACGCGCCTTTATCGCGGCATTCCCGAACAGCCGTCCGTGACCTTCGAGAACCCCGAGTGGGGGTTCGGAGACTTCGACCGGGGGGTCGCCTCGATGAGGTTCGGGCAGCACATCCCGCACAACCCCGAGGTTCTGCCCTGGGCGGTTGGCGCGAAGGTTCGAGGCGACGGCAGGGACAGAGGCGACGACCACCTGAGTGGCAAGCCGAGCTACCTAATGCCTGCGCTCCTGCCGGTGTCAGAGAGATTGTTCGCGACAGCTGTGTCAAGACATAGGCGACAGCCAGCAAGGGAATCTCGTGAGCTGGAGTGACACTTGGTCCGGCCCGGGCGTCCCTGATCGCCAGTTCAGTGAGCCACTTCGAGAGGCGCTCACAAGCCAGCGCCTGGCCGTTGGTCAAAAAGGACCCAAGAACAATTCGAGCACCTGAAGGAACCACTCTGAAATCACCATGACCGCTACCCCGTCGATGTCGATTCGGTACGTCCGGGCAAACAGACAATCCTCGGACCCTTGAGAATCGGCACGTACGGGTGCGCGACCTCGATCGGGGCGCGGAAGCTGAGACCGTGTGAAAACGATCCCCTCCTTGGCCAGGATTCGACCGATCGGGTCATTGCTGGTCTCAAGTTGCCGACAGAAGGCGGCAGGAAGACGACTCGGGACGAGCAAGCTCTCGGCGTGCACGTACGGCCGCTGCGACCTTCTTCCCTGCAGCACAGATGACCTCTGGAGCAACGGATGTCCTTCGCCAACGCCCAGCAAGTTTGGCGTGCTGGCCTCGATCATCACGTGGCGCAGCTCGTGTGCGTCGACCGGCTCACCAACGAGCTGCTCTAGAAAAGCAGTCACCGTTGTGCCGGTCTGGGAGAGCACTGATTCCAATCGCGACCGCGGGGCCACGGCACCATTGAATCGCACCGACGCGTCCGTGGCGACAGCAGTCGAGTGTCACCCGATCCTCTACCAAGTCTGGAGACCCCATAGAGTCGGCGGCGCCCTGTGGAAGCCGAGAGGAATCGAGCTTGTGTCGATAGGAACGGAACCGCCGGTCGCGGTCATCGGGCGAGGAGCAGATGAAATGGCGACGGAGGTCGGTTCCGCAGCTCGGGGCCTTGCGTTGGACCTGGCGCGCCCTGAGACAGTGGCTCATCAAGTGCGACCCTCAATCCTGCGACGCCCGTCGCCGATCTCGGCGACAGCCCTCTCAACGTCCATGGCGCCCAGAGCGGACGACGAAAGCCGGTGCGCTTGGCGCGCGGTGGACTCACGGCGCCCATGACACAGTGACGGCGGCGTTCCTGGACGCGAGCGGCTTCCCGTTCACTGTGAGCGGCCCTGAGGCGACTTGTTCCAGTATGGGAGCCTCTGTCCCCCCCAGTTCGATGTGCCCGGCCTGGTAGGCAAGATCGGCGCCTGCCGCCGTGGCCACCAACGCACCGTTCTTCTCGCCGGTCAGCACTCCCCGAGGGGACACCCAGAACACGGTCGTGCGCATCGTGCTCTTCTGAGTGCAGTCGACCATGGTGGCATCGAGGGTGTCCTTTGGGTCGAAGACGAACGACTCCACGCGCCAGCGCGTCCCAGCCGGCAAGGAGGCCTGGCTGGTCGTGCCCATCGTCTCGTTGACCACGAATATTCGGGACGCAGGTCCAACGCCGCACCCGTCGGTGTGGTCGCCAAGCTCAGCAGCAAAGACCTTGCCGTCGGGCGAGACGGCGGTCACCTCGTAGGGAGGGCCGTTGGAGGCGGGTTTGGGAAGGGCCTGCAACTTGGTCACCGCACCGCTGAGACTGACACGCCACAGCTGGGTGCCGGACTTGATGTCCGGCCCCATGACGAAGCCACCCGAATAGCCCACAACTTCGTCGCTCGTGGGGACGGCCACCGACCGGTGGCTCACTGGTCCGTCGACCCTGTACGTGGTCAGCGTCGAGGGTGATCTCAGATCCTCCCCGGGAACAAGGAGTGCGAGCCCAGAACTGCTCACGGACCAACCCTCGGGGTACTGGACCTGGACGAGCCACGACGCTCGCCGGTGAGTGACGGTGTCGTACCAGCCGATCGCTCCCCTGCCGGTACTCGGGTTGCTCTGCTCCCAGCCAAGGTAGCGCCCGCTGGCAGACCACTGGAAGTCCGTCACAGTCATCGGCTTGGCCGTGCCGCTCTCGCCGACGGGCGCAACTGCTGTGAACGCGCCGTGTTGCACCAGCGTCAGCTTGCCCGTGGCAAGTACCGCGAGCGCAGGAACATGTTCTGCGGTCAGTGTCCGGACGTTCTGGGCCGCACCGGTGCCCGGCGACAGAGCGAGGACGAGCACCGCGCTGGAACCGGTGAGAAGGCAGCGCGCCACAATGGCCCGGCGCGTGGGGAGGAAACGTGTCAAGTTCACGTACACAGTCGTATCAAGACGGCACGGCGGCATCAATACCGCAGTCACGTAGATCAGCCTCTCCGCGTTGGCACTGGGGGCCTCACCCGGGCAAGAACGGGTGGTACGGATTATCCGGCGTCAGAGCGCCGACCCCGCGGATCTGCGACTGGCAACGAGGTTCGTGTCCGAGAGATGGGTCCCTTCGACCGTGGTGCCACAGGCATGTGTCTGAACACCCAGAGGTGTGATGCGGGCAGTGAACGTGCCAGTCTTCCGCAGGCCGAAGGAGAAACCCGTCTGCCGGCCGCCGTCTTCGTAGGTGGTGCGTGCCTTTGCCCGACAGAGGAAAGGCTCACGATCCCCCCAGCGAGCAGCCAGCCCTGGAAGTCCGCATGCAGGTCCACGCGCGTCACCGCCAGCACCGCTAGACCGCATCGGTCGACGAGCACGTCCTCAAACCAGCGAGCAGCACCGAGCGCACCTACACCGTGGAGAAATTCAGCGCGCGGTTGGATGCGGATCGGCGGCAGATTGCTGTTAGGGCTGAGCTGAAGCACACCGTTCCGGTGTTCTAACCGGTACGGAAAGCGCCCGAGGCTGTGCGGCCAGATCTCGAACTCAGTACGCCCGAAGGTGAACGGCTGCGCCTCGCCGGCCGCCCTTGCAGCCTGCTGTCCCTCCTGGAGCTGTTCGCACAGCAATGGCGGGAGGGCTGCCCAGCCCGACAGGTACAAGGCATCGATGCCCGACGCGAGCTCGACTAGCCCCTGAGCTGCATCGGCTCGCATTTACACTCGCATACCTGCCCCTGGCTCCTAGTCCAGGATCCCTCCGACAATGACCGGGCCCGTCAAGGCTGCCCCTGCGGGCGGCCTGCGGCCGGCCTTGACCGACCCTCGTTCAGTAGAGGACTGGACACCGGGCCGAGCAACATGCAGTTTGCAAGGGTGCTGTGCTACATGGCATGCACGCGCGTTGAGACCTTCGCGTGGTCGCGAGGGTTCCTGAGCGTGGAGCCGCTTGTGGACAAGACACATATTGCGGATTGCGAACGAGCGGAGCGCTTCCGTCGCGATATTGAGGTCGCGGGTGAAAACACGTTCGCCGGGAACCGAGCGACATAGCCTCGGTTCTGCCGATGGACGGACATGCAGCGCTGCGCAGAATAGGGAGATGGTATTGGGGTCACTGGACCAGTGGTCAGTCCCTCATGTCGCCTTTCTCGAGCAGATCGATGGCCCCAAGGACCAAACCCGTCCAGCCACGACCGACGAACGCAGTCCCTGAGTAGCTGGCGATGGTGAGATCAGAGCCTCGCTCCCCCGGTGCTGCGTCGACTAGCGCGCCTCGTGAGCGCCATTCGCTCTCCAAAGGGTGGCGTGGGCGGGTCCTTCCGAGTGTCCTGGTGACGATCGCGGCAGCGGTCGTCGTCGTCCTGCGCGCACCGGACCGCTTTACCAACGCCCAGTTCTACGCCGAGGACGGGAGGTTCTGGTTCGCCGACGCCTACACGCGGGGGGCGTGGGCCTCCCTTCTGAGATCTCACGCGGGTTATTTCCAGCTTGTGTCTCGGTTCGCTCCCATCATCGCGGCGCCGTTCGGTCCCGGCCCCGAACCTCTGATCTTTAACCTCTTTGGACTGGTGATCCAGATTGGGCCTGCCGTGTTCTTCGTGACCCGTCGGTTCGAGCGGCTAGTGCCGTCGGTCTGGTCGCGTATCGCAATAGGCGCTATCTACATACTGATGCCCTCTACCGAGCTCAATGTGACCATAACTAACGCCCAGTTTCACCTCGTGATCCTCGCCGTGCTCATCATCGTTGCTCCCCCGGCGTCATCGCGCTGGTGGTGGCCGGCTGAGGCCGCGATCGTGGTGCTGTCCGCGCTGAGCGGACCATTCGCGTTCGTTCTGCTTCCCGTTGCCGCGTTGTGGCTGTGGCGGCGGCGAGCGCGGTTCACAACCGTTCTCACCGGGCTTCTGATCGTCGCGTCGGCGCTCCAGGCGTATGCGTTCACGCTGTCGACGAGACCCAGCTATCCCCTAGGGGCGACCGCGGGTGGGCTCATACGGATTGTCGCCAACCGCATCTTTCTGGCCGGCATATTCGCAGAGGAGGGGGGGAAGCATGTCAACTTAGACGGCCTGCCGCACGCGACGACGCTGGCTGCCATGGTCTGCGCGGCGGGCCTAGTCGTGGTGGCTTACGCGGCCTTCAAAGCCCCATGGGAGCTTCGCGTATTCGGATTTGCCGCTGTTCTGATTGTCGGATCTGGGCTGGCATTTCCTCTCGTGTCCCCACAGAACCAGTGGTACTTGATCGCGGTGAGCCGGGGTGGGGAACGCTACTTCCTGATGGCACAAGTGGCGTGGGTGGTGACGCTGGTCTGGGCTGCCACCCGCCTGCCCTGGCGGCACCTCATGACGGCGCTTCTGGGATTGACCGCGGTATGCATGCTGAGCGGCTTGGTGACCGAGTGGAGCTATCCGCCCTTCATCAACTTCAACTGGCCGGCGGAGGCTCGGATGATCGAAACGGCACCTCCGGGCACTCACCTGACACTGCAGGAGCCACCCAGCGGGGCCTGGACGATCATGATCACCGTCCGCTGAGGGGCAGTCGAAGGAGGCTAAGCGTCACCGCGTCAAGGCTCAAGGCGCCAGTCGGAGATCCTCGCCGTCGGCCCTCCGACGCGAACCCCCACTCACGTGAGCTTACGATTTCGACGCCACCTCGCTAGCCGATCGGGCTAGTGCTCGCGACGCGTGGCCACGTTAGGCACTCCCTGAGACGCGGATATGGCGCTTCTCAGACCAGACCGGAGTTCGGCGCCAAGGATGTCCGCGTGGCGCCAAGGATGTCCGCGTGGCAGGCGAGCATCAGCCGGGGCGGAAGCGACCGCCACGCCCAGTGAGCTTCGAAGCTGCTCGGGTTCTTCGCCCGGGCCGAGATGCAGCCGATCTCGTCAACCTCGTGGGTGATGCGGTTGCGCACAAACTTGAGCCCGTCGAGGAGCTGCTGCACCGGTCCCGGCTCCTCGGCGAGGGTCGCTTCGCAGTCGGACGAATAGTGCTCGGTTAGGTGCTCGCACACGACGCTGATCCACCAGAGCGACGCAGATCGACGATGCGAGGCACGGCTTCTTGCTCAACCTTGATCGGCTCGACCTCGCGGGTCGCGTTCCTTGCCCGTGGCGACATAACCGAAGGGATGGTCCGCCACTGCGGTGGCCAGCGGTGCCATTCGCCAAGCGAGGGCCGAAACCCAGGGAGCTCGCAGTTCGATGCCCTTGTCGAACGCGTAGTCACGGAACTGCCAACTCAAGACTCTCAGGCATCGAACAGGTATGCGCGGCCGGCACTCTTGGCATGGCCATCGGCGCCAACGATGGCGGTCGTGCCCGAGATGGCCACCGAATAGCCGAAGTAATCAGCGGCGACAGTGTCGGAGCCTTTCAATTTGACAGCTTGCTTCCAGCCGGTCGCCGTTTTGGTGAACACGTACGCTCTACCAGCAGCCTTGGAGAAGCCCGGGGCGCCTGCGACGGCGGTCGTGTTCGAGACGGCCACTGTGTAGCCGAAGTCATCACTGGCGACGGTGTCCAAGCCCTTCAGTTCTACGGCCTGGGTCCACACGCCGCCCGTCTTCGCGAATACATATGCCCGACCGGCAGCCTTGGAAAAGCCTGGCGCACCCGCGATGAGTATCTTGCCCGAGATGGCAACCGAGACGCCGAAACCGTTATCGGCAACGGTGTCAGAGCCCTTCAGCTCAGCAGCCTGCTTCCAACCAGCCGTCGCGTCGGTGAACAGATACATCCTGCCGGCATCCTTCGCGTGGTCCGGGGCACCCACGATCGCGGTCGTGCCCGAGATGGCAACCGCGTATCCGAAGCCATCACCGGCGATGGTGTCGGACCCCTTCAGTTCGGCAACCTGCTTCCACCCGCCTGCCGTGTTTGTGAACACATACACCCTGCCGGCACTCTTGCTGTGGCCGTCGGCACCCACGACCGCGGTCGTGCCTGAGATGGCCAGCGAGTCGCCGAGGTAGTCATCGGCGACGGTATCGGAACCCTTCAACTCGGCAGCCTGCTTCCAGCCCGTTGGCGTTCTCGTGAATATGTAGACCCGGCCCGCATTCTTGGCGAAGCCCGGTGCGCTCACGACGGCGGTCGTGCCCGAGATGGCGACCGAGTAGCCGAAGAAATCGCTGGCGACAGTGTCGGAGCCCTTCAGCTCGGCCACCTCGATCCAGTGCGCCGCGGTCTCGGCGAACACGTACGCCCGTCCGGCGTCCTTCGCGGAGCCCGGTGCCCCCACGATGGCGGTCGTGCCCGAGATGGCCACCGAGACGCCGACGGCGGCACCGGTAAGAGTGTCGGAGCCCTTCAGTTCCGCCAGCTGCTTTCCGATCGACGGCGTGACTCGGGGACTCGCGGCGACCGCCGAACCAAAGCTAACCGGGAGTGGCAGAGAAGTCGCTACTACCACGAGGAGGCCGCCTATGAGTGACCTACGCATGTGACCTCCGATCAGGACTTACGCCACTGTCTGCGACACGTGTCTTGTCGTCGACTGACGTGGCCCGCGCCAAGCGTGCCAGCAACAAGCCTCGCGCCCGCATGGAGAGGGAGCAACGCGTGCAGCGTGGCGATACAAAGACCACGGCCATCCCACGACGAGAGGATCGACCATCCCGACACGGGAGTGCCGTTGTCCGTGCATGGCTCGCGATCACGTGCCGGAAGGACCGCCTGCCAGGAACCTGATCGCGCGACAGCGGGAAGCGTCTGCTCTCGAGAGACGTACGAAGTTTGGCGGGCCGCCAAGAACGGCCGGGTGCCGTCTTCCTATGGCTCGTGCCGGTTCATTCCCACACGAGTCCTTCTTCACTTCGCAGATGACGACGCTCCCCCTACGAACGTGCTGGCCCAGACTCCGTAGAGTGACGGGTCGTCAAGCGCGGTAGTGCGGCACTCTTCTAAGACGGGACACCGTGCACAAATCCGCGTAGCAGGACCGAGCGCGTTGCCGCTCGTCGGGAACAAGAGATCGGATCCCATACCCCTACAGGCAGCGCGGGCTTGCCAATCCAGGCAGACGATCGGGTCGTAACTGTCGATCGCTTCCGGCGTGCTCGGCGCTGGGACATCAACGGCGTAGGTCCCCCTGCCGAGAGCGACGATGTCCAGGAAGTTGGCCCACCCGCCACTCATTGGAACCGGCATCGTTCCTCCCTCGGTTGGTGCGCCCGCCGGGTCACGTCGGTCAACCCGCACGACCTTTCCGGCACCCCGGGGATGATCACGGATCCTGTGAGACCGGACCCGGCCGACGGGCGCGCAGTCAAGCTAAGGCACTCACCTGTGAAAAGCCTTGGAAACTGCTTGGAGCACGCGGGGGAGAATGGCGGATCGGCAAAGCGACGGATTTCGAGACGGTACCCACCATGGGAGACCTCGTAGCGGTCCGGCCGAACAGACTTGAAGGTCGGACGTTGCGTCGTGAGTCCTACGCGCCGTCCTGGCCCATGCCCACCTCCGTTCTCCCTCCCTCCGGCGTCCCTGGGTTGGTCCCTTCTTGAACCTTGCCGAGAATCGGCCATACGAATCACGGGGTCGAATGACCCGATTTGATCAAGAAGCCGGCCGAAATTGCCGACACATATGAGGTGAGAGCGTTGGATCGGCGCCGCGTGGAACCAACAGCAACGTTCAGCGCGTTGTCGATCACCTTGGTGTTCTTCTTCTGGCTGGTCCTGCACGTCGGCGGCGACAACGGGGTCCGCTACTTCGACGACCTCGTCACCGCTCTCGCGGCACTGAGCGCCTGCGTGGCGTGCCTTTCGGCGGCAAGACGCCAAAATGGCCCGGAGCGGCGCTTCTGGGTACTGCTCGGCTTGGCCCTTGCGGCCTGGACGTTCGCCGAAGTGATCTGGGGGGTCTACGACCTCATCCTTCGAGTGGCGGTGCCCGTGCCGTCGTGGGCCGATGTCGGCTATCTCGGTGCGATCCCGCTCGCGGCAACGGCGCTGTTGTGCCACCCCGGCATGCGCGCCACCGGAAACCACAAGACGCGAGCTACCCTCGACGGTCTCGCGATCGGTACCGCTGTGCTCTTGTTGAGCTGGACCTTCGTGCTCGGGTCCCTGTGGCGTCATACAAGCCTCACAACCGCCGGGGGCATCGTGGCCCTCGCTTACCCCTTCGGCGACGTGGTCATCATCTTCCTCATCGTCCTGTCCGTCCGTTCGATGACGGCCACGGGGCGCCGACCGCTGTTGTGGGTGCTCGTGGGGCTGTTCGCAATGGCTGTCTCCGACAGCACCTACGCCTACCTCGTCGAAGTCGGCCGGTATTCGACGGGCAATCTCGTCGACATCGGCTGGGTGGTGGGTTACCTCGCCATCGCCCTGGGCGCGTCGGGCGATTCCAGCCAAACGGTGCGTGTCACCTCCGAAGAGCCGGTCGAGGCGTCTCTTGTCTCACTCGTCACGCCATACGTGCCTGTCCTCTTGGCACTGTCGGTCATCACATTCGAGATGGAGCTACACCACCATGTGGACCGCTTCTCGTGGCTGACCGGTGTCGGCCTCGCGTTGCTGGTGATAGCACGTCAGACCCTCCTGATCGTCGACCACCGTCATGAGCTGTTCGCGGTTTCAGACGGACCTCACGAGTCGGGCCCGCCCAAGAGAACTGGCTCGCCGCCAGCGCACGAGAGCGAGCTGGAAGCTGCTCCGTGGGCCCAGTTTGTCAGTAGAGCCCCGTGAACTACACACTCGAAACTTCGGGAACCCTGAAGTATCGCCAGGCGACACCGAGGCGACCGTACCGAACGATCGTGCTCGCCCTCATGGTGGCCACTAGCAGCATCGCTCTATTCGACCTCTACTTGTTCGCGTCCTCAGGTTTGCACTGACTCCTCGATCTCATGTCTCTGCGCCCGAACCTCAACAGGCGTAGTCAGGGTCGAAGGGATAGTTGTTCGGGCCGGGGGTCTCCTGCAGGAGCCACGTGTTCCCGCCGGCGAACCCATACGTCGCGCCGCAGTACGGTGCGAGCACCGACGGGGGGTAGTAGCCGAAGCTGGACGGATACGGCGGTGAGGTCCAGTAGGCTCCGGCGACCCAGATCGGGATCTGCGGACCGGATGGCACGTAGCCACCGGTTATTCCCCGATACTGAGCCGAAGTCGAGTAGATCCCTGCCGTGAGCTTCTGAGCGTGCAGGAAGTCGATTGCGCCCTGGATCGTCGCGGAGTTGAGCGAGTGGTCGCATGACCAGTACTGGCCACAGATGTCGTTCTCGACGTCCAGCCACCACACCGGTGACGACGCACTTTGGGAGCTCGCGTATTGCACTGCGCCCTGAGCCGCGTTATAGCCGTAGTTGTAGGCGAGACAGTCCGGCTGACTCGAAACGGAGAGCTGCGAGCAGGTCCCCGCAGGTCCTTGCTGGTCGATCGTGTCGTCTGACGACGGCGAGTTGAGGAACATGTAGAGGTCATACGGTGCGCCGCCGGTCCCATGGGCCTTCGCCGCCCAACTGACCTCTTCCTGCAGGCACGGGTTGTACTTGCCGACAGCCCATCCATCGACGCCGACGACCGCGACGGTATAGTCCATCGTCCCGGAGGGGTAAGACGGCGAACCGGGGAGAGACCCGGTCTGAGAAGACCCTGATGCGGCGCATTGAGGCCAGTTGATGTCGTAGCCGAAGCTGCCGTGCGGGTACTGGAGCGACGGGGGAGGCGCAACCGGCATGGCAGCGATGGAGGTGACTGGGGAGCTCGCCGCTCGGCCCTTGAGCGAGCCGTGGACCTTGGCGGTGCCGAAGTTCAAGACGGTGCCATTCTGCTCGGCCATCCAGTCTCCCGTGCCGTCAGGAGTGACGGCGAGATCCACAATGGGCGATGTGGCTCTCACCGGATAGAAGGTCGCCAGGTGCAGGGCGTCGCCAAAGCGAAGAACGTTCCCGTTCGCCTCGGCGAGCCAGTACCCGCCCCCGTCGGGAGTCGCCGCCATCGCAACTAACAGTTGACCGACGCTGCCTGCCCTCGCCCCGCCATAGAACTTGGCGTCACCGAAGTTGAAGACCGCTCCGGTGTTGCAAGCGATCCAATATCCCTTGCCGTCGGTGGTGGCCACGATCGCGACGGCGTCGCCAGTGATCGGCGATCTGATCGAGCCGTAGTGCCTGGCGTCGCCGAAGGCCATGACGCCGCCGGTCGCGGTGACTAGCCAGTACCCGGCGCCGTCGGAGGTCGTCGCGGCCGCCACGACCGGGTCCCGCCTCACCTTGCCCCCGGCACCGCCCTCGTTGCGGGCATCCCCGAACGTGTACACGCTGCCGTCGGCGCCGACCAGCCAGTAACCCTTGCGGTCAGGAGTGGAGACGAGGGCGACGATGGGAGCGACCAGGTCCTTGCCGAAAGCGGAGCCGTAGTAGGCGGCTCTACCGACTGCCACGACCCTGCCGTTGGCCTCGGCTAGGTCATAGGCGAGAGCCTTGGGCGCCGGCATCAGCACCGTGGCGATGGAGACGACATACGAGGTGATCGGGACCCCCATGAGCGAGCCGCGGTCGGTCGCCGTGCCGAGGCCTAAGACGGTGCCATTCCGCTCGGCCATCCAGGCTCCCGTTCCGTCGGGGGTGACCGCGAAGCCCACGACGCGCGACCTGGATTTCTCCCTCAGTGCGAGGTGCAGCGCGTCACCGAAGCGAAAGACGCTCCCGTTTGCGTCGGCGAGCCAGTAGCCGCCGCCGTCGGGTGTCGCCGCTATGGCGACGATCGGGAGACCGGGGGTGCCGGCCTTCGCCGTGCCATAGAAGGGCGCGTCGCCGAAGTTGAAGACGCCTCCGGTGCTGGAGGCGATCCAGTATCCCTTGCCGTCGGCGGTGGCCACCATCCCGATGACGTGGGCCTTCATCGGCTTCGTGATCGAGCCGTAGTTCTCGGCGTCACCAAAGGCCATCACCTGGCCCCTTGAGGTGACAAGCCAGTACCCGCGACCGTCGGGCGTCGCCGCTGCGCCGACGACCGGGTCCTGCCTCACCTTTCCTCCGGCTCCACCTTCCTTCTTGGCGTCGCCGAACGGGTACACACTTCCGTCGGCGCCGATCAACCAGTAACCCGTGCGATCCGGAGTGGAAACGAGGGCGACGACGGGTGCTACGAGGTGCCTGCCGAACCTAGAGCCGTAGTAGGCGGCTCCGCCAATTGCCGCCACCTCGCCATCGCTCTCGGCGAGGTCGTAGGCGAGAGTGCTGGGAGGTGGCACCCATATTGCAGCAATGGACGTGACGTGTGAGCCGGTCAGCAAGCCGGTGATCGAGCCGTGGGCGGTCGCGGTGCCGAAGTTGAGGACAGTGCCGTTCCGCTCGGCCATCCAGGCTCCTGTTCCGCCGGGCGTGACGACGAGACCCACGACGGGCGACGTGACTCTCACCGGCGAGAAGGTCGGCAGCTGCAGAGCGTCGCCGAAGCTGAACACCTTCCCGTCTGCATCGACGAGCCAGTACCCGCCGCTGTCGGGTGTCGCCGCGGCGGCGACGATCGGGAGACCGGGGGTGCCTGCTCTTGCCGAGCCGTAGAACGTGGCATCGCCGAAACTGAAGACGCCTCCGGTGCTGCAGACGATCCGATATCCCTTACCGTCGTTGGTGGCCACTATCGCGACGACATGGGCTCTCATCGGCTTTGTGATCGAGCCATAGCTCTTGGCGTCGCCGAAGGTCATTACCTGGCCGCGCGACGTGACGAGCCAGTACCCGCGATCGTCGGGAGTCGCTGCGGCGGCCACGACCGGGTCTCGCCGCACCTTGCCGCCGGCACCGCCTTCGTTGCGGGCGTCCCCGAACGTGTACACGCTACCGTCGGCACCGATCAACCAATAACCCTTGTGATCGGGGGTGGAGACGAGGGCGATAATGGGCTCGATCAGGTGCTTGCCGAAAGCAGAGCCGTAGTAGGCAGCTTTGCCAACAGCGACGACCTTGCCGTTGGCCTCGGCGAGGTCGTAGGCGAGCTCATGTGTCACGGCGGCTTTCGTTGAGTTCGGCTCTGAGACCGTGAGCGCAGTGCTAGTGGTGAACTGGCCTACCGAGGCCATAACGAGCCACTGCGTGGCACCGGCATCGCCTGCGCCGAGGAAGGAACTCGTGCCGAGCCCGATCGCGAACGCAATCACTGCAGCCGAGATAATGGCAAGGCGGCTCGGCTGGCGCTGGCCACTCATTGTCGATGTCGTTGCCATGGCACCTCATGATCCGAGGCGTCCCCGTTGCCACGAGACAAGGCGTGAGCCGCCAGACGTAGGCCGACTGTTGCGGACCGTCGGTTGACGAGCCGAATCTGTCGACGCTGTTGCCTTGAGACTAGGAGGTTTCTCAACCGGAGCGACCCAGTCAGACTGAACTGGACCGGTCCGCCTGGCCAGGGTCGCCCGCGAGCACCGGAGATGCGAGGTACGAGCCACTACGGCTGACCGGGTGGCCTCGTTTCGTTGACCGTGCCGGTTCATCCCCAGCCCAAGCCTTCTTCACTTCGCAGATATTGACGCTCCCGCGCGGACGTGCCGGCCCAGATTCCGTGAAGTGACGGGTCTTCGAGCGCGGTAGCGAGGCACTCCGCTGCGACAGGACACCGTGCGCAGATGCGCTCCGCACGCGCGAGCGAGACGCTGCTTGTGGGAAAGAAGAAATCAGGTCCCATACCCCGACACGCTGCGTCCGCCGGCCGCCCTGGGCGAACAATCGAGTCGCAACTCTCAAGCCGTCGAAGGGCCGGCGGCGGAAGGACCCCGGCGTCGCTGTGACGCAGACCGAACGAGTCGGCGTTCTGCGTGGAGCCCGGGAGGTTGGCTCGCCTGCCTCTCATGGGAGCTCGCATCGTTCCTCCTCGGTTGGCGCCCCCGAGGCCAGGTCGGCTAACCCGCCCGATGAAGGAGGACGACATCTGGTTCGTAGCAGACCCGGCCATTAGGGGCACCGTGAAGTTAAGGCACTAACCTGTGATGAGCCTTGGAGCCCGATTGCAGTCGGGTTTCAGCTCGTCGGTGTGCACGCCGTCGCTACTCTTGTCATCGACCCTCGTCTCAATCGCCCTGGGCGGCCGCCCAGATAGTCAGCCTGCTCGCCCTCGAGCAGTTCCTCAACGACCCAGCCTCGTGACGGTGTCGAACGACCAGCCTGGCGGCGGTGTCCACGAGAGCTGAGACGATGTTGGTCCCCTTGTCGACGCCGCCGCGAAGCAGGCGATCGAGGTCCTCGCGAACGATTGTGGACGGTGGCACTCTCCTCATTGGCCTGAGCCTCCTTGTCGCTGGTTGGCGCTAGCGAAATAGAAGCTCGGGCTGGCTCGACATACGGGGACCTCCTGGACTCGAGAGCGAGGACTCGCCGAGCATTCGCGCGGCGGCGGCGCACCCAAGGTGTTCGGCAACTCCAAGCTGCCTTTCAAACCCGACAACGCCCGCTGTACGATCTGCTCGCGGCCTGTGCACACCCGCACCCGTCGGTTCGACGAGCTGGTTGGCGCTCGTCGCTGGCGTGGGGACGAGCGCAAACGGTCACACGAGAAGCGTGAGGAGGTGCGGAGATGTCCGATGCCTTGAACGAGCCGCAGCCGGAGGGCGTCGTGCCATCCCCTGGGACGGATGCTCCAGTCCAGCCGGAGCCGGCCGCCGCGGCGATGCCGGCTGCCGCTGCCTTCCCCGACTTCGGCCAGGGGATGGGTTTGGACCAAGGGTCGGCGACCGTGCCACCCCCGACCGTGCCAGCACCGGCGGGCCCGACAGGAGGGCTGCCGTCCGGCGGTTCCCACGGGAAGCAGGTGCCAATGAGCGGGCTACCGCCAGCTGGCCTGAGCATCGTAGGACTGCTGACGGCGTTGCTCGGCGCCTGGGCTGGCCTCTCGGTGCTCGTGGGGCCCTCGTTTGGATGGAGCCCGGACGGTTCGCCGTCATGGCACTGGAGCCTGATCCACGCCGCGCTGCACGTGGCACCCGGGGGGGCCGCGTTAATCGCGGGGGTGGCGATGGTCGCAATCGTGCCAAAGGCCGGCCGAGGTGCGGGGCGATCGGGCTCGGCACTGGCTGGGCTGCTCGCGATCCTCGCCGGGGCGTGGCTTGTCGTCGGTCCCAGCGAGTGGCCGGTACTCAAGTCCACGCAGCAGATCGTGTTCGCGCCCGCCGCACCACTGCGCAGCTTCACATATGTCGTCGGCGCCAACCTGGGACCGGGCCTTCTTCTCGCAGTTACTGGAGCGTTCGCCCTCGCCTGGGCCGCGCGGGTCGCGAAGGTCCGCGGCTCGGCCTGAGCCGCCGGTAGCGTCCGCCGGCGTCGGCGCCCGGGTGGCCGACGGCTCGAGTGGTCCGGCGCGAACAGCCTATGAGTTTGGAAGCGCCAGGACGCGTGGTCAGTCGGGTTGGCTCGGACCGGTAATGAGCGTCGTCTCGAAGTGCATCATGGAGCGGCTTCGCGACCAACCGATGTCGGCGACGACCTCGAAGAGCAGACGCCGATGCTCCCGCTATGGGACGCACGAAACGCCGCACGGAACACCATCTCATCTCGGAAGCACACTACCTAGCCGGCTATTTCGCCAACATCCACGGAGCGAGGACCACTCCCGTATTCGCCGCCGACTGATCATGTGCAATCTTCGAGGACTGTCACCTTGTGTCTCCTGATGGCACATTCATAGTCCTGGAGGACTCCGACCTTATGGGTGCCCCGAACTGACCGGTGCCAACCTGTAGGTAACCGACCTGACCGCCGTGCGGTCAAACAACACCTGCCCCAACGGCAACGTTGACGCCCTCTTTGGCAAGAACCGCGTAGACCTGAAGCTTGCGGTTGGTGCGCAGGCAGACGAGTTCCGCCCCGTACCTAACGAGCTCACGGAGTGTTGTCGCACTCGGCTCTCCATGACGAGGGCGGACCTTGTTGATTTCGACGCGACGCTTCGGAGGCACCGTGTGCCCTCCTACTGCTCGGCATGCTGGCCGGAGTATCCACCGAGCCGGTCACACGGGAGCGGGCACTAGCCCCTCAAGCTTCCCTCCTGGGACTTTGGCGAACTAGCACGGACTTACATAGCTTACAAATAAAGGGTTTTGTCTTCGGCGAACGGTCACGGTCGGCAGCGGAGGCGCGATGATCGCGCGAGAAAACTGGGTCGTACCGGCCAGGGAATCCGTGCACTGAACCGTCACAGATCCGGCCCCGGTTCGATGCATGGCACGATGCCAGGAGTTCCCGACTCGACGGGGATCGCCCGCCGCCAAGCGGTCTCGGTTCGTCGCAACTGAGCTCGAGCCTGCCTGTCCAATTCGGGCTCGCGGTTTTTTCGGCCAGGCAGGCTATCTGGCCGATCCAACAGGGCCGCGATCTTCGTGGCGGTGTGTGCGGGACTGGTGAGCACGCGATAGCCGTTCACAGCCTCCGCGTGGGGAGTGAGCTGTTCGACGCGCAACTGAAGGTTTGCTCCGAGGCGGGATTGGTAGGGGGCATACAGGTCGAGGTGAATCGAACTGCAAATGGTTGTGGCAGGCTAGTTCCCGTCCGGCCATGATAGGCAGAGTCGTGGGCGTGCTGTCGGAGGCCGCTCCAACGATAAAGGGCATCCAATCACGGACTCGACATTCGGAGGTTGACAATGGGCATCCCGTCTAAGTTCTCTTGGCTACGCCGGGCGCGTGCGCTGTGTCTCGTCGGCGCGATAGCCCTTGTAATACCCGGTTTGCTATGGAGCGGTGACCTCCTGGCCAGTGCCCAGTCCTCAACCAGCGGGGCAACCCTCGCACAGCAGTACCTGTCCGCCCTAGGACCAGCTGGCACTGCGATCTCGACTGCCGAGGCGAAGCTGAAAGCTCTCCCGATAACGGCGAGCGTCGCCCAGGTGAAGGCTGTAGTTGCAGCCCTGCCCAAAGCGCTCGGCCCGTTGGAGGCGCTCATTCAAAGCAGCGGGCCGAGCCCGACTGGGACGAGCTTGGAGTCCCTTGGCAAGCCAACTATACTGGGACAATACGGCGTGAAATGTAACGTTTACAGCACGTCGGCATCAGGAGGACGTCTAGTAGTCGACGGCACCAAGTACCAGAACGGCTTCCAGATGACCGCGCCGATTACATGCATCGAGTTCAATGCTCAGTACACATGGAAGATTGGCACGAAGTACACGAGCCTCAAAGCTCAAGTTGGCTATGACGTGAGCAACTCTTGCACAGGGTCGTCCATCAGGTTCCTGGGCAATAGCGGCGAGCATCTCCCGTTCGTATCCAATGGCCGGATTGTGGGAGCCGTGAGCATCCCCGCCACAGGCCTTGCATCGGTGAGCGTGAACCTCACCCATCAGGCCCAACTGACGGTGCAGCTCATCTTCACCTGCCACACTGACGTATCCAATGTCGACGTCGTCAACGACCAACTGTCCTAGACCCGCAGCCCCGATCTTGGAGCGCAAACCGAGGCGCTTCGTGTGATCGGGTTCCGACATTCCCTCCATGGATGGCAGAAGGACTCCAACTCCGAACCCTTAGCTCAGTCCACGAAGCCGGCAAGTACATAGGTCTCCCGATACTGCGGGGCCTGTGGTGCCCACTTGGCGCACGCGGCGGCTCGCGGCTCACAGCGATTGCACTCGTATGCAGCGTTCCCTGACGAGCCGGTCGTGCGTCTTTCGGTGGCGACCTCGTTGTTCCCGCACCTGTCCTACCGAGCCAGAGTTCCGTTTCGGGCCGCACTCGGCGTCATCGTCGCCCTGGTCGTCGTCTTTGCCCTTGCAGGAACGGTTGCGCCGCTGATAGCAGTATGCGCGCTCGGTGTGCCGCTCCTGTTCCTCCTCTACATCGTCGAGGTGGACCCCTACGAGGGGACTTTCGTACTCTCAACCGGCATCTCTTTGGTGATCGGAGCGGGTCTGGGGGCGGGCTGGGCGCTCATCGCGAGCCCGTACGTCGACCAGGCGCTTCAACCCACGCCCTCGGCGAGCCTCACGAGCGGCCACGCACTCGTGGCAGCGGTCGTGGTTCCGATGCTGGCACAGCTGCTCATGTGTGTTCCCATCGTCGTAGTTCGGACTGTGCAGCGCGGCCGCCGCGAGTCTCTCGACGGATTCGTCGCCGGGGCGACCGGTGCGCTCGGATTCACGCTCGCCGCCACGATCGTGCTCTTGTCGCCTTGGCTCACCGGCGGCCAGTTCACGCACCAGTCCTTCCTTGTCAATCTGTCGCAGTCCGTCGAGCGCGGGTTGGGGCTGCCTCTCATCAGCGCGATGGGAACTGGGCTCATTGGGGCAGCGCTTTGGGTCACGAGAGGAAACGCGACGGCTGCGCGCGGCGCTGGCTCACCTCACCGGCGGTTGCTTTCCTTTTCGCCGCGGCCATCCAGATCGGATGGGCCTTTGGGAATCTCGCGGTCCTACCGGACCCGGACGTCATTCTCATCCAGTTGGCCGCGATCGCCGTACTGACAGTGCTGATGAGGTTGGGCATTCACCACGTTCTGATCCACGAGGCTCTGGAAACCACGATCGGGGCACCACGGGTGTGCGCCCACTGCAGCCACCTCGTGCCAACGATGTCTTTTTGCCCTCAGTGTGGAGTGGCCGACCGCGCTATCGCCCGGCCGAGACGTGAGCAGCTGCCACCTGCACAGTTACCACCGGACTCTCCGCACGAGGTCGCAACGAGTGCTCCGGAGCCAGGCGGATGAGCACTCTTCCTACTGCGCCGTCAGGAATGCCCTGGCCCACCGCCCCGCCAGGCGCGCCCGGTATGCGCGTCGGATTCCCCGAGGTGCGCGAGCCGGCTCCTCACGGTCGTGGAGTCAGCCACCTCGCACTGGTGGCCCTATTGCTTGCCGGGCTCGCCCTGCTGACGGCAATTCTCCTAGTTGTCGCGGTCTTCGCGCCTCCAGCCCCGCCGCCACCGTGTCCGCCGCTGCGGTGGCAAAGCCCCCCGATCGGCGCGCTCGGCATGGCGTCGGACCAGGGTTCGCCGGCTGGCCCGCAGCTTGCCCAGGGCAGGCTCTACACCAACGCCCAGGGTTTCACTGTGCGCTACTACCCGTTCCCAGGTACCACCACCTACCCGGGGGTCTCGACCACGTCGAACAGCATCGTCCTGAACTATCCGTTCAAAGCCAAGTTCGGAGGCGCCTCGTATCTCGGTGTGATCGGCAAGTCCGATGGCGGCGCGACGCCACAACAGAAAGTCAATGACGAAGTAAGCCAGATCGCGCCAAACGCGCAGGTCCAGTTCCTGATGCCGGAGGCCTACGTCGGGTACTGGCCCGGCTACGGCGAGGCCTTCCAAACGCAGGTTGCCAGTGCCGATGGTCAAAGCGCCACCTACGAAGTGGTGGTGCTGGCCGCCGTCCACGACGGTTTCGGAATCGCTGTCGTTGCCTCCGGTGAACGTCTCAACCAAATAACGCCAGGCTCGACCTGGTGGGATGGGCACCCCTCACCCATAGCGATCAGTGTCGCTTATCTCGCTGACAGCACGGTCAATAGCATTACCTTCCCCGAGGCACCCTCACCGTGACCATCGAAAAGAGCGGCCCGTCTGCCTGAGCGTCGTTCTTGCGCGCTTGTCCACGGGGATCTCCCTTTTCGATCGGCCGCGAATGAGCAGGAGTAGTTGCGCCCAGGCAACAGTGTTCGGAGCCGTTGCGGCGTTCTGTTGGTCCGGCGAGACGCGCGAGCTGGCCCCGCGCCGTTCCCGCTACACGAATGGGCGCCCGCTGTGAAGCGCAACCAGACGCAGACGCCATCCGAGCTGGCCGAACCCGGATGGGACTCCGCGTATCCCTTGAGCGCTGGCGCGCCGGTTGACCACGCCAAGGCCAAGAGAGCGGCTCGCTTCGCCAAGACTGTGACTATCCATTACCCGACAGCTCGAGCGCAACGACATAACCGGACGCTTCGATCTTGCGCCAAGTCTCACGAAAGTGGGGGTTAGCCCCCGGGAGAAAGGACCCCGCCAGCACGCTTCTCACGGGAACGGAGAATGTTTAGCGTTGCAGTATCGAACGTCTCTTAGGCGGAGCGGACAACACGTGTCGGAGCAACAACAGACCGGGAAGCGTATTCGTGTTTGGGGTGCAGAGATGATGATCGTGGTCTCAGAAGAGCTCGAGACTCGGATGCGGGCCGTCGCCCACAAGGTCTTGCGGGCACCGTTCACGAAGCGAACCTGGTCAGAGCTGTGGTTCCTAGTTATCGGATCGGCCCTAGCGGGCGTTGGCCTCGCCTTTGTCGCTCTCACCATGGCGGCGGGCGCGGTCCTTGCCATCACCTTCTTTGGCCTGGCTGTCCTTGGCCTTTCTCTCCGTGGCGCCCGAGGAATTGGCGGTTACCAGCGCCAGCTGGCACGAGCGCTCCTCGACGAGCAGATCGACGAGCCCGATCCGTTCGTGCCACACCCGGGATTCCTGGGTTGGCTGCAGACTGCTTTGCGAGATCGGACGGCTTGGCGGTCGGCCGCCTACATTGCCGTGAAGGTCGCCCTGGCGATCGTCGGGATCCTCACAGCCTTCAGTCTGTGGTTCGACGCCTTCACGTGCCTCATCACGCCTTTGGGCGGGGGCTATCAGCCCAAGGAATTCGGCTTGGTTCGAGCCCTCTTCCCGCCCGGTTACCTTTCGATCGGGAGCCCGGGCTGGCTCCATGGCACCGCCATAGTCTGTACCGGCGTCATCCTGCTGTTTGCTGCTCCATGGGCCGTCCGACTCGTGATCTTCGTCGACCGGCGCTTGATGCATGCTCTGCTCGGACCCGATGCGGTAGCAGTTCGCGTACGCTCGCTTGAACAGGCTCGTGCGCAGACAGTCGATGCGTCAGCAGCCACCCTGCGGCGGATAGAACGGGATCTCCACGATGGCACACAGGCCCAGCTGGTCACTCTGGCAATGAGACTGGGCCTGGCCAAGGAGAAGTTGGCCGACCCCGATCACCTCGACCTCGAACAGGTGTCCAAACTCGTGAACGACGCCCACCGGGGAGCCAAAGAGGCCATCATCGAGCTACGGGACCTTGCGCGTGGCATCCACCCTCCTGCTCTCGACATCGGGCTCGAGGGCGCGCTCGCCACCTTGGCGGCACGAAGCACCATCCGAACGGACCTCACGTTTGCTCTCAAGGACCGGCCCACGCCAGCTATCGAGACAATCGCGTACTTCTGCGTGGCCGAGCTGCTGGCGAACGTGGCCCAACATGCCAAGGCATCACGGGCAACCATCACATGCGCGCAATATGACCGATGGCTGCGCTTGGTTGTGCGCGACGACGGGATCGGCGGTGCCCAAATGTCTAGCGTGGGGTCCTCGTCGAGCGGATTGACGGGGCTCACCGATCGCGTGCACGCCGTTGACGGACGGCTCGAGATCGTAAGTCCACCGCGTGGACCGACGATCGTCACTGTGGACCTGCCGCTCCACGCGTAGATGACCAACCAACTACGCGTCGTCATCGCCGAGGACTCGGCCATACTGCGGGATGGCCTGGGCCAACTGCTGGTCGATAGAGGCTTTGTGGTCACTGACGCGGTGAGCGAACCCGAAGCCCTTCGAAGCTCGGTCGAGCGAGACTGTCCCGACGTGGCCATCATCGACATCCGCATGCCGCCCACATTCACCGACGAGGGCCTGCGCGCCGCCATCGAGCTTCGTCGCCGGCATCAAGACCTTGGTATCTTGCTCTTTTCCCAATATATAGAGACGCGATACGCCGCTGAGCTGTTGGCCAACGGTGCAGCCGGCATCGGTTACTTGCTGAAGGACCGCGTCGCTGATGTGAGTGAATTCGTCGAGGCCCTGACGCGAGTGGCATCGGGAGGAACCGCGCTTGACCCGGAAGTCGTCACCCAGCTCATGGGGGCGTCCCGGCGTCTCGGCACGATCACGGTGTTGAGCGCCCGTGAGAAAGAGGTGCTCTCCCTCATGGCGGAGGGCCGCTCCAACGTGGCGATCGCAAGCGAGCTTGCGATCTCCGAGGGCACCATTGAGAAGCACGTTGCCAGCATCTTCACAAAGTTCGACTTACCCGAGTCTCAATCCGATCATCGCAGGGTTCTGGCCGTGCTGCGATTCCTCGAGTCGTGACCGATACCTTCAACAACTCGCATCCCACACCTTTGAAAATCGGTATTTCTGCTGAAGTCCCATGATGCCTAGTTGTGTCCAGTCCGGATAGATGTAGCCAGCACGGCTAGGCGGGCTCAAGGCATCCGCTCAACAGCTCGGCGAGTCGACGACTGTGAACTGACTCGACCGGGAAGGACGATCCGCGAGATCGCAGCGGAGATCGGGTGCTCGCGCGGCGACCGTCAAGTTCGTCGTGCGCGCTCTCGGCAAGCGGGAGTCCGGCCAGATCGTGTGGTCGCCGGGCCAGTCGCGCCTGTCGCTCGCAGATCGTGAGGAGATCAGCCGTGGGCTGTCGATCGGTGAGCCACTCCGCGCTCGTCGCCCGACGGCTCGGCCAGGCGCCGTCGACCATCTCTCGTGAGGTGAAGGCGAACGGCGGACGCTCCCACCACTGGGCGGCCGTTCATGACAGCGCTTGCGAGGCTACGGAACCGGCTCGTTCGTGAACGATGCGAGGAGTTTGCGCAGGAGGCGATTCAGCTGCTGCTTGTCGCCGGCACTGAGGTGATCAAGCAGCTGGCGTTCCCGCTTTGCCTGGACGTTGACATAGTTGTCAAGGGTCTCTCGACCCTTCGGAGTCATCTCGACGAACTTGCCGCGTCGGTCAGTGGGGTCAGCGAGACGCACGACGAGTCCTGCTGCCTCGAGCTTGTCTAGCTGGTTGGTCATCGTGCCCGTTGACACGAGCAGGCTTTTCGCAAGGTCACCCTGACCACGGGCACCACGGGTCAATCGAAGAAGGATCTTGAGTTCGCCCTGGGCGAGGCCGACCTGGTCGCGCGTGTCCACCGCGGCCCGCTCGAGATGGCGTTGCGCCCTCTCGACCCTGCAGACGATCCCTTCCACGTCCGGGTCTATTTCCGACCACGCCTGCGTCGCCCATCGCACATGCTCGTCGGTGTCGTCGCCGCGCGTTTCGAGGCTTCTCGCCGCAGAACGATTCCGGCCGGTCGCTTCAGCGTTCATATCTTGCAGCATACCTGGTCAACCGCTTGAATGGCAGTAGCTTGACATCAAGCTCGCTTTCAAGTAACTTGTTGTCAAGCGAACAGCTACCGGGCGATCGGCTAGGGGGGTTTGAGGTGTTCTCGATGTCACTAAGAGACCTTGCGGAGGCGCGCCAACGTGACATGCGCCGTATGGTGGAGAGGCAATCGGTCCTGCAAGATGCTCGACTCGTCGGTCCGACGAGTCGACTCACAAGCTGGCTTGCACGCGCTGCGCCGCCCTTCTCGTCGACCGGACGTATCTGTCACTGAGTACGTCGAGCCGGCGGGGAGCGCGGTCGTACTGGTTCCTCCGATCCGCCGCGTCTTGTCGACTGAGACAACCTTTGGCGCGACTGCGGATGACCGATGCGCTGGCTGCCGTGCGGACGTCGGCTAGAGGCGTGGGTCGGAAGACTCAAGCAGGATGGGCAATCTGAGACCAGCGGATTTGTGCTCTTCGAACGACCTGTACGTGCCGAGAAGGTCATCCACGGCTTCCACCAGGATTTTCCGTACCACTGTCACGGCGGCGAGGATGCCTCTCATGGCGGTCCTGCGACGCCAGGTGGACCGCCCGGCACTGCGGCCCGCAGACCGGGCACTCCTCGCCGGACTGTCTCGACTTTTCCCACGGGCGCGCAGGGGACGCTCCCCGTTTCGGCCGGCATCGCTGCTCTCGTCGTCCGGTTGGCAGGCGAGAATCCGACCTGGGGTTATCGGCGGATCCATGGCGAGCTTGCCATCATGGGTGTCGTGCTCGCACCGTCCAGCGTCTGGGCGATCTCAAGGCGTCACAACATCGATCCAGCGCCGAGACGGGCTAGGGCGACGAGGGCACGGTCGGACCGGGTGAAGCGAGAACGGGTGACCTGGCGGCGGAACACAACCAACTGGTGGCGCGGCCAAGGATCTCTGCATCCTTGGCCGCAGTGTCCGACCAATGGACGCGTGGCTAGTGCGACGCCGTCTCCTTCTCCGAGGTGAGAGGAAGGTCCGGCGAGGAAGCGACCTTGTCGCCTCTTGCGCGGGCAATCCCGCATGGCTAATCTACAACCGTATGGTTGTAGATAGACCACTGACTGAAGCGGAGTTCGACCGGACCTTCCACGCGCTCGCCGACATGACCCGGAGGGACATTCTCGGCCGTGCGATCCGCAGTGACGAGTCGGTGTCTGCCTTATCGCGGCACTACTCGATCAGCCTCACCGCGGTGCAAAAGCACATCGCGGTGCTGGAACGGGCGGCGCTCGTCACCAAGGAGCGCCGCGGGAGGGAGCAGATCGTGCACGCCAACGGCCCCACCATTGTGAAAGCGATCGCGCTCCTCGACCAGTACGAGGCGCTGTGGATCCACCGAGCCAACCGAATTGCCGACGTCCTCGCAACAGCCGATGAAGGAGAACAGTCGTGACCGTGATCAGCACCACAAAGAACCCCGAGAGCCTCACCCTGACCCTCGTCGCCGAGTTCGACGCCACACCCGAGCAGGTGTGGACGGTGTGGGAGGACCCGCACAAGCTCGAGCGGTGGTGGGGGCCGCCGTCGTGGCCGGCCACCTTCACCCGCCACGACTTCGTCGTCGGCGGCGAGTCCCGCTATCACATGACCGGACCTGACGGTGAGACCCACGGTGGCTACTGGCAGATGCAAGCGATCGACAAGCCGAACCGGATCGACTTCGCGAACGGCCTCGCTGGACCCGACGGCGAGCCGACGCCCGAGATACCGCCGATGTCGGGATACGTGACGTTCGAGGCGATCGGGACACGCACGAAGATGACCGCGGTCTCGCGCTTCGTCGATATCGCGCAGATGGAGATGATGCTCGGCATGGGTATGGCCGAGGGGATGACCCAGGCGATCGGCCAGATCGACGGACTCCTGGCAACGGCGTCTGCCTGAGCCAACAACGACACCACGAGACAGAAAGGACAGCCGATGCCCCGAGTCAGCACCTACCTCAACTTCATGGGGAACACCGAGGAGGCGTTCAACTTCTACAAGTCGGTGTTCGGCACCGAGTTCCTCGCGCCGATCTCCCGGATGGGCGACATGCCCCCCTCCCCCGGCCAGCCCCAGCTGTCTGAGGCCGAGAAGGAGATGGTCATGCACGTCGAGCTCCCGATCCTGGCGGGCCACGTCATCATGGGGACCGACATGCTCGAGTCGCTCGGCCATGAGCGCCGCCTCGGCAACTCGATGACGATCAACCTCGAGCTCGAGGACCGCGCCGAGACCGAGCGACTGTTCAAGCTCCTGTCCGATGGCGGGAGCGACCAGTTCGGCCTCCTGGACATGCCCTGGGGCGCGTACTGGGGGACCTGCGCCGACCGGTACGGGATCCGGTGGATGTTCAACTGTCCGAACCACCCGGCCGGGTAGCCTCAAAGCCGGCCGACGCTGAGCATGCGCTGCGATCAAACAGCTTGAGAACCCCCACGCCCCGATCGCACCCCTGAGCTGGGTGTTCTCGACAACAGCGGTTCAGCGTCGGTGAAGGAGCGGCTTACTCCACGCCCGTTTTTCGCCGTTGAGCTGGGAATTTGCGGGCGAAGGTCGTGTCGGAGGGGGACTTTCCCACATACGACACGCGAGACGATATGGGATCTGGCCGCTTGAACAGGAATTCTTCTTCAGTTCGTCCCTCTTGCAGCAAGGCGTGCACGGCCCAAATGACACCTAGTGCCGCCCTCTCCCCTATCGGCGGAGCTGGCTGGTAAATGGAAATCGTCCATCGCGTCGTCCGGTACGTCCCTGAATAGAGCGTGTGTGCCGAAAACGCCATCCCCCGACGGTGGTGGCGCTCTCGGGCAAGTGATCGAGCAGTTGAAGACCGAGTCCTAGCGGACTGGTCCCGTCGAAGTGGTCCTCACGGGTTCGCCAAGGTGCGGGCATCGGTAGGTAGCTCGGGCGATAGTCTGACCGGGTGCTGTCGGGCGTTCGACTCCTTACCTTTGCGCTCACCGCCTTCATCGTGATCGTGATCCCGGGACCGAGCGTGCTGTTCCTCGTCGCCAGGGCGCTGGCGAGCGGTCGTCGCGTCGCCGTGCTGAGCGTGCTGGGCAACGCGCTTGGTGAGTACATCCAGGTCGTTGCCGTCGCATTCGGCATCGGTGCGCTCGCTGAGCGGTCGGTCGCGGTCTTCACCGCCCTGAAACTCGCCGGTGGGGTCTACCTCGTCTATCTCGGTGTCAAGACGTTCAGACAACGTAGGTCGCTCGTCGCAGCTTTGGCCCCCCCGATCCGGTCGCGTTCCGACAGGCGCTCGTTCGTCCAAGGGGTGACCGTAGGTGTCACGAATCCCAAGACCGTTGTCTTCCTCGCCGCCATCCTGCCACAGTTCGTCAGCCGAGCTGCGGGCAACGTTCCTGGGCAAATCCTCCTCCTGGGCTTGGTCTTCGCTTCGATCGCGATCGTCTCAGACACGGTGTGGGTGCTCGCGGCGGGCGGATTCCGCACGTGGTTCGCCCGTTCTCCACGACGTCTGGAGCTGATCGGAGGAGCCGGGGGGCTGGCGATCGTCGCGGTGGGGGCGGGCCTCCTCGTGTCCGGGCGCAAGGACTGACGAGCCCTTCTTCGCGTCGCGCCGTGCTCGCAGTCCACTGAAGGAGGCGGCTCGGCCTTGTCCAGGTCCGACCGGTACCGTGACCCTTTAGCGTTAGGTCGTTCGTTACCGACTCCGAGATTGGCTGATCGCGCGCCAGCGCCACTTGAGCCCTCAGATCCCGATCATCCACTGCGAGAGCTGCGATCCTGTTTCAGTTCCCGAGCGGGACCTGCCGGTCATCGTGCCCGAGGTGGAGGACTTCCGGCCGACCTGAACCGGCGCATCGAACGACTCTGTTTCTGACACTGTTCGAGTCCCTCGGAGTTTGCCAGCGCGAGGACCGCCCCCAAGCTTCCTTAACGCGGCATGGCCGCATTGAGCTTCTGTTCGGCATGTTCGATTAGGCGCTTGGCCGCCTCTACGGTCCTTCGAGCCTGGGCGGCACTCACTGGAGCCGGGTCGTATTCGACCGGTGTTTTGAGCGGTACGAGCTGGCGAAGGTAGCGCGCGCCGTATGTATCTCCGATCATCTTGAGATGGTCTGGCGCGTCGGCATGCTCCCCCTTCGAAACCGAGCCGACAAGGGCACACGAGATTGCATCGCCAGCATTCACCCCAGCGTGTACCGCGCGCAGCTACGCCCGACTGGGCGCTGATCGGCCATCGCGCTCGTATCCGTCGATCGGCTCGTCTCCCTGACAACGCTCATCTGCCGACCGGCGGACGCAGATGGGATGTTAGGCATCTTGGCCAAGGGCCACTTAAGCGGTGATTCAATGTCCGATCTCGGCAGTGACGTTCTCGATTTCGAGTCACTCGGCTCGCAGAACTAGGCCTGTCGGGGTGTGTGCTGCGGTCCGCCCGGGGAGTGCCGCGACAAGGTTGGCAAACACGAGAGCTCCCACGCCGATAAGGACCAGAGACAGAATCGGCACAGTTGGGTCGGGTACCGCGTCGATGCCGCGGGCAAAAAGGATCCATAGTTCGCGCCCACTGACGATGCCGAGTGGCATTCCTACGGCTACACCGATCACCGCCGCGACCGTTGCCTGCCAGGCAATCGCGGCCGCGAGCTGTCGCTGAATGAAGCCCAGAGCCTTTAGCAGCGCCAGCTCTCGTCGACGTAGGCGCACGGAGGCTACAAGAATGAAACCAAGTGCCGCAATCGCTGCGCCGGCCAGACTGACGGCGAAAACTGTGGGAGATGTTCCCATGGAATGGAAGTTGACGATTTCAACCGGACGCAGCACAGTGATCACGCCACCCGCCAAGCCTTGAGCGGCGGGAATCTCATTGACCTCATTGTTGATCAGTTCCAAGGATTGGTAGGCCACGGCCGGTTCTACTCCGGCTCGAATGCGAATGAGGATCGCGTTGGGGCCAGGAATCGGGGCATCTTGGATGTTTAGCAGGGACGCGCGAAAGGCACTCGTCGAGGCCAACGCCCCCAATCCCATTCCAACGCCGTCGGAAAGCGCGGGCATCGTCGCAGTACCGACCACCAGTAGCTGAGTTGGCTTGGATATACCGTTGGTCATGGTGACGATGTCACCGAGTCGTTTGTGAAGCTGCGCCAACGTCGTTGACCCGAGAACTATCTGATTGGCCGCGTCGAGCCCGTGCCCGGAAAGCAGCGGAGGCGCGACGCGGGCGCCGGGTCTTTGAGCCAATACTGCTACCGGTTGACCGTCGAGCTTGGCTTGTGTAAAAGAAACGCCCGACCACTCCTGAATATATTTGTCCCGATTCAAAAGTGTGGCGATTTGATGGCCGGGCAAGTCCTCGGCACCAGCGAAGCTCGACAACATCGCATAGTTCCAGTTCCAGCCGTAGAGGGAAGGATGGGAAACGAGACTGTCGAGGCTGGCCCCGAACGTCACCGTCGTCGTGAGAACCGCTACCGCGAGCACGGCACCCACAATTGCTGAGCGAACAGGGGTTGCGTTTCGGCCCCTACCGGGTTCGAGGGCGAAGCGGACACCGGTCACTGTCGATATCGAAAGACCCGAGTTTGCGAGAGAACGTACCAACCGCGGTTCACTTGTTCGCTGTTGTGAGAAACCACTCGAACCTATTCGTCGCACTTCGCGTCCTGCAAGAAGCACGGCGAGCGCACCTAATCCGACAATGAGGATGAGAAAACCGATACTCAACGCCGTCCAATCGAAAGCGACTCCGGCGTTTGGGTAGACGGGTCGAACCGGACCCAATGGAGCTAGCGGGGAAAGGCCGATTGCAACAACAACGGCGAAGAGTGAGCCGATGACCAGCGCTCCGAGGACGCCAACCAACTGGTCGCAGAGCATCATGGGTCGATTTGCTCCAAGTGCCCGCAATGTAGTGGTTTCCTCGGATTCAACTCGAAGGATGCGGCCGATTGTGAGGGCCGCGATCATCAACGCAGCGAGTCCCGCGATACCGCCAAACACCGCCAGCGCAATGGCCTCGGGCTCGATGGCCTGTTGGACCGCGGGTACGAAGCTCGAGGTGACTTCTTCTCCGAACTGGGCCGCGTCTGGATCGACACGATTCGCTTCCGCTAGCACACGTTTCGCGTTGCGAACTCCCCCTTTCAGTTGCAAGAGGGTTTCGGTCCCGGTGGCGCACTTGGGCGCCAGGACTCGCGTGAGAGCTGGAGAGAAGATCACTTCCGCCGATCCGAGCCTGTCGATATCGCTCTCGACGACCTCTGCCGGGGCAACTATCTCGCCAACCATTTTTACTTTGACGACCAGGAATGGTTTGTCGAGTTTCAAGGACTGCGTCTGGGCGTCAGTGTAAACCGGAAGTTGGATGATCGAACCGATGTGCAGGCCCATCTCTTTGCCCGCCTGAACGTTCATGACTGCCTCGTCTATCCGAAGCGGATCCGCGAGCCGGCCCTTTACGAGCGTGACGCGGTCCAGGGTAGAGAACTCCCCGTCCCAACTGCCAAGGAAAGTTGCAGGAGATTCGCCGGCAAGAACGTGGGGGTGAAGACCTTTTACGGCGTTGAGGTTGATGTTGCCATCGAAAATGGTGGCGGTCGTCGATCGCCGGACCAAGGGTAAGTGCGCGATCTTCTCGGCCAATCGAGGGTCGTAACCAGTCATGTCATCCAGCGCTGGGTCGTCGTAGCTAATTAGCAGCCCGATAGTGGACGGGTTGGTGCTGGCGAGGTATACGGGAAAGGAGGACTCCGTGCGCCGAGCCCCTGCCAGCGCACCCATTGCCAGACCGCCGATTAGCCCGATGAGCAGCACCATGCTCAGGTACCCGCCCCAGCGGTACCCGAAGGTGGCCCGGAAGCGGTACCAGGCGACACGGAGAACCTGGCTCATGTCACCAATAACCTCCGAAGACCTATCGACTGCGGTGTGCTCCTTGAAGTCTCGTTTCTGAGAAGGGAGCCGTCGAGGTGGGTGTCCCCACTCGGTCACCTCGTACTACCACCTCGGCCGGCTTTCCCGAGCCGGCCAGCGGTCTCCTGTCAGCAAGCACGCTGGGAGCTCTCACTTGGCGCTGCTCGGGCCTGCGGTGCGACAGAACGACACCCTTTGGAGGGCCTTGGACTAGCGGGAACCGCGCACCGAGTCGGAAGGAAGCATTGAGAGCGGGCTGATGGTCTGCCATCCACCACGATGACGATGTGACTGGATAGCTTCAGGTCTGCTTGGGATTGTCGGTCTGACTCGCGAATCGGCTGACGGTCAGCCTGTCTTCAGAACGATCCGTCGACCGGCGATTCCAGGTGCTCGTGGCATGAGTCGAACCATGCGTACGGCGGATCGCCCTGTGGCAACAGGACGATCGCACCGGCACCGCACACATGCGGCGGCGCGTGCCACCCCTTTACCAGTTGAGAGAGAAGGGATGGCGATGACCAGTGTAGATGCGACGCGCCCGGTCACTGGTGGTGTGGACACCCACCTCGATGTGAACGTCGCGGCGGCACTTGATCCGATCGGCGGCCTGTTAGGAACTGCACTTTTATCCAGTGTCGGAGGACCGACTCGAAACTTAACTCCACGCCCTCTTGAAGCAGATAGTGGCTGGTCAGAGCTTTGGCAGGTCGCCTGAACCCGCGACCTCGGAGCCTCCAAATAGGCGCCGCTGCCCAACTTCGACCACATTCGGGCCGATTCTGAGGATCTCGACCACCGACTCGAAACTTCAGTCCACACCCTCGCGCGCTAGCCGATCCGACTAGTGCGCCCTGTCTGCTGGTGCAGCCTGAAGACCTATCGGTGCTACCCCTTGACAGTTACTGCATCGCGATATATCGTTATACAACGTGAGCGGTCGGAAGATCAGCTCCCACAAGCCCTCGGGACCGGCAATCGGGCCGGCCCGGAACGAG
>CAWDRQ010000041.1:0-7120 GCA_963804765.1 uncultured Acidimicrobiaceae bacterium | reverse complement strand
AGCCCGAACTTACTTTCCCGAATGCATGCTCTCGCCCACCTACCTGGGAGTTCACGCTGGCGGACCAGGTAGTTCTGGCTACACGAGGCGCTTTGGGACGGGCACACCGAGGAGCTCGAAGACCCGTCGCTGAGTTGGCGTCGGCGTCGCGACGAGATCGAACTCGATCTCCGGTGAGGAGGCGACGCGCATGCGGTTGCGGGTAAGGGTCCCGAGGTGCTCGAGCAGTTCACGAAAGCCGTGCACCTCCTCGCCCTCAGCGTTCTTCTTCGCCGAGGCCTTCTTCCTTGCCGCCTTCGAGGCCGAGGCGGGCGCGACCGGGTCGTCTCGTGCCGGCGGCTCGGTGTCGGTGAAGGTTAAAGGCGCGAGGCTGCGGCGGAGGTGGAAGCTGAGATAGGTGGAGAGCATGCAGATGAAAGCGTGTGCCCGCACACGGTCCTCCAGACGGTGGTGCACCGGGCGCAGCTCGACGTCGATCACCTTCATCGAGCGGAAGTCCCGCTCGACCCCGGCCAGGTCCTTGTAGGCCGAGATCACCCCGGCGGCGTCGAGCTCATCGGATCCGATCGTCGTGCGCAGCACGTAGATCCCATCCAGGGCGGCCTCAGCCCTGATCGAGTCCTCGTCGCGGACGACAACGAGGCGGTCGTCTGCGATCTCGGTGATGAAGTGCTTTCCCATCTTGAACTTGTTCAGCACCTTTGCGAGCCGCAAAGCGATCTCGTCCTTGCCCGTTAGCCTGCCCGCTTGCACCCGGGCGATGATCGGCGCGACCGCGGCCTCGCTCGAGGACAAGAGCGCCTCGCGCTTTCGGGCCCGCTCGATGGCCAACTGCGGGTTGCGGCACGCGACGAGACGCTCATTTGGGTACTCGGGGTGGGTGAGCTCTCAGAAGTTCACCTCGTCGAACAGCGACAGCTGGAGCGGGCCTTGGTCCTCGGCGAGCTTTTTGATCTGCGGGGCCCTAAGGGCTGTCAGCCAGCCCAGCCCGCCCAGCTCTCTGAAGCGCCTCGATGCGAGCCGAGGTGATCATCCCCCGGTCGCCGACCATGACGAGATGGGTGAGGCCGAATCGTTTGCGCACGACGTCCACGATCTCGCTGAAGGCGACGGGGTCGGCTGTGTTGCCGGGGAAGACCCTGATCGCGACCGGACAGCCCTTTGGGTCTGTCAAGAGCCCGTACTCGATCTGGGGCTTTCCTCTCTTCGCGTCGCGTGAGTAGCCGAAGGACGCCAGCGGGCAGGTCCGCCCCTCCATCCACGACGAGGAGAGGTCGAAATACGCTCGCCCCGACGGGTTCTTAGAGACCGAGAGGTGCCGGCGTGCGAGCGCCCGCTCGATCACGTCCTGGCGCTCATAGAGCCAGTCCATCGCCGCATAGGCCTCGTCGGTCGAGACCTCTTCTAGGCCCAGGTCCTCATAAAGGGTCGTGTCTTTCCACCACGAGACCGTGGCGAGCTTGGGTTTGGGCCTGACCACACGCGATACCACGAGGCCATAGGCGATGTCGCGCTCTTTGCACGCAGGGCCCAACAGCTCCGGAAAGCCGAGCGCCTTGGCCTGGGCGGCGACGGCAGCCACGTGGCCATGGGGACGAGCACGCAAAAGCTCGAACCCCTCGTCCGCGACCACGAGCGTCTTTCCCGCCAACACCTCGCGCAGCGCCGCCACCGCCTGAGGCGGGAGGGCCGAGAGGTTGGCGAGCGTCTCGTGGCGCACCTTGCCGTCCTCGCGAAACGAGCGCCGCAGCAAGTAGCTCCTCGACTCTGACGGACCGGACTTCGTCTCGTACTTGCGCACGACCTCTGCGACATGCATCGATCCATAGCTACGTGTCACAAGATAATAATGACGTTTCTGTCATTCATAGTCAAGTATTATCTTGGCTACACTACAAGCTCGCAACGAACCCCTTCTTGCAGCTCAGCGGGTCAAATCATCTCGGGATGCGGGGGTAAGTTCGGTCTAATGTGCGTGCTCTGTCGTTATTTCCCGGTTCCGTGAGAGCCCCGGCTATTGGCTTGGCGCTCAACATTCCATTCAGGGCACTAGCGCGAGTTTCCTGGCTCTTCCGGGTTGACGCTTCGTTCGACCTGCTAGTCGGCACAAACGCTAGGTGTTGCGCGTATTACCTAACTCAGCGCTTCGGCGCGTAGGCCTCGAGTCCGAAGAGGTCGTAGAGCCTGCGTTGGTCGGCATCCATGTCGGTGAGCATGTGGCGGGCGTGTGGCCTTCCTCGTTCCCCCGCGTAGAGAAGGACGGTCTCCTCGATCCCGCCGAGCTGGCGGAGAAGTTCACGCACGCTCGTCGCGATCTCCGTCTGGGTGGCCTCGCGCACCATGAGGCGGGCGATCATGAGGGCCAATACGCAGTAGAAGACGTGGACGCGGATCTTCTGTTCGGTCCAGTGGAACATCGGCGAGAACGAAACGACGTGGGGGTCCTTCATCTGACGGAAGTCGGCCTCGACCTGCCACTGGGAGCGATAGGCGCCGATGATCTCGGCGATCGACCAGTCCTCGTGGTCGGTGAACAGGATCCGCTTGCCGAAGATCTCGGCCTCCAGGGCGATCCGCTTTGCCGGGTCCTCCTCGATCACGAGGCGGAGCTCACCGGGCTCATCTCCCGTGAGGGTGGCCGTGATGCAGCGCCTCACCCAACGCGCCTTGGTCGCCTCGGCGATCTCGGCCTCGACGTCTGATCGTGTGCGGCGCGAGCGCCCTCCGGCGAGTACCCGGCTCAGCTCCAAGAGCCTCCGGCGGGCCTTTGCCATGGTCTGATCAAAACCCCGTGACTGCTTTTCGTGCAGCTGTTCGGAGTGAGTGACGACGACTCGCCGGGTCGCCCCGAGCGCGGCCGCTCGCGCCTCGAAGGCACCGAGTCCGGGGAAGGCCTTCCCGTCGACCGGGCGATAGCGCCTCTTCGAGATGGCGAGGAGATCCGGGTGATCAAAGGGCCGGAGCGAGCCGACAAAGTGCATCCGTGTCCCTTCGATCACCAGCTGGTTCTTCGCGGAGTCCTGTCCGGCGTCATAGACCAAGGTGAGCTCGGCGATGTCGCCGAAGGTGGAAAAGCGCCGTGCCAAGGCCTCGACGACGGCTCCGAACTGGGTGACGTCGGGACGGTCGCCCGCATAGGCGTGCGAGCAGAGGGGGATGCCGCCGTCTCTCGTGACGACGAGCCCGAGGCCGACCAGGCGCAGGTCGTTTCTCTTCTGCTTGGCATGGCCGCGCCTAGCGATCGGGGCGGCATTGTTCCCCGAATCGATGTAGGTGGCGAAGTTCGTCATGTCCAAGACGAGCCCGGAGCAGTCGAGGGAGAAGACCTCGACCGCGCGGGCGACGATTCTCTCCTCGATCTCGACGAGGGCTTCGGGGGAGATGGCGTCCATCGCGTCCCAAAAGCGCCGGTGGTCGAGCGCCTGGGCGGGGAGCTTTAGGAGCCGCTCGCCGGCGGTTGTCTGCCACCAGTCCGAGAAGGCGAGCTTCGAACAGGGTGCGACGACGCGGTTCAGCGTCGAGAGGGCGATATAGGTCCCGACGCTCGCGAGCTCATCGCAGCGCCGTGCACCGACGACCTCATCGACAATTTCCGCCACCCCAAGTCGCTCGAGCACCGAGTAGACCGCCGCCAGATCACCGAAGCTGCGGTGCTGGGAGCGGGTCGGTTCACCGGGGCCGAACTGCGACAGACGAGCGGCAATCTCCTCGGCCGAGCCGAGGTAGCGCTGCGAGACGATGCGCGGCTTGCCCCCGACTCGAGCCGATTCGACGAGGTAGTAGTAGGTCCTGTTGCCCTGCTTCTTGCCGACGATTGAAGCCATATATAGGTAATACACCACTCGCCAACACATCGCGAGCACCTGAGCAGGACAAACGCGCTGGTCACGCGCTTGTTTCGAAAATACTTCTGAGAGCTCTGTTCGGTCCTTCAAAGGGAGAGCCAGGAAACTGGCGCTAGTTGAAGGCGAACCCTCAGACGGGAGGATCAGCCAGTCGACGTTTAGTCAGTTCTGAGGCGCCAATAACGCCAGCTTGTTCGCCGAGGCGCGCGCAGTGAAATGGAGCCCTATCTCGCTTCCACGGGATCATTGCGCTCTGTGCTTCGTCGATGAGCGCCTCCACGTACGGCGAGCCGGGTGCGATCACCCCGCCGCCGAGACCGACACCCGCGGGAGTGAAGATATTGACCAGACTTGCGACGGCGCGACCGCAGACCCGCCCCGCCGTAGCCAGGACCTCAAGGCTGATGGGATCACCTTGCGATGCCGCGTCTACCACGTCCTTACCGGTGATGGTCGCCACCCGGGCGTTCAGGCTATGACTGGGGTCAGCAGCGATGCGGGTCCTCGCGGCTCGCATGATGGCCGAGCCGGAGGCGACGGACTCCAAACCCCCATATTCCCCGCGCTGGCAGCGCCACGATTCGACAGGGGCGGGGGTATCTCCTATGTCCAGGACACATCCGAGACGTTCTTCAACCGGATCGAGGATCACGCAGGCTGCGACACCCGTGCCAACTGAGACGTACAGCCACGGCGAGACACTGCCGCCAGGCAGCGCTGCCAGTTCAGCCACGGCGGAGGCAGACACGTCATTCAGGATGACCACTGGTACGCCGAGACGTCGATGGAGCTCCGCCTCGAGCGGCAACTCTTGCCAGCCAAGATTGCCCGATCTCAGGACGACGCCGGCAGAGGAGTCAACAACTCCCGCTATCGCGACGCCCATTCCGATTACATTCCTCCACGTGAGGTCCGCCATGCTCAGCACCTTACCGGCGGCCTCCGCAATGCAGCGGAACTCGCCAGACGCCATACGATGCGGGTAAGAGACCCAGCCACTCAAGCACCCCTGGTCGTCGAAAACCCCGGCACGCACCTTCGTGCCACCCACATCCACGCCGATCCAGCTAGTTCGCTGTTCCACATCAACCACTAGCCGACTACAACTGTCTTTGCAGATGCGGGCCGGCCATTGAGATCGTGTCATCTGCAGCTCGTCGGCCCGCTATCGTACCGACCCCGAAGCTACCGTCGCTGATTCCGACTGCTTTCATCGCGTTGGTGATCATACCGAATTGTCGCGGCATGCTAACGACGAGGACAATACTCCCTGGGTGGGAACCTACCCTCGTCGCCTTCCCCTTCGAAGGATTCACAACGCCGCATAAGGTGACCCGCGAGCGTTTCTACCTCGACTCACGCGGTTTCGGACTTCACCAGGAGCGCTGCATCCTTGCACGGTAGGGATCCATCAGCTTCGTGTTCATCTCATCAACGCCGTCAAGGTTTCCGCTCCAGAACACGGGCACCGGATCCATCCTGCCGACCAAGCGTTCTGCCACTCCAACCATAAGCGAGTGCAGTAGCGCGACTCCGGCGATTCCGGATAAGGGGCCAGCAGCCTGCTTCACACCCGGCAGCTTCACGACAGCGTCGCCATACGGGGTGCAGTTGTCGATCACGACGTCGGCAACCTCATACAGCTTCGTGCCTTCGAGCTCCTTCCGAGGCGACAGCTCACGTGAGTAAGCCAATGATGTGACAGCGACCACTGGAACGCCTCGCCGCTTTGCCTCAATGGCCAATTCAACAGGTGCCGCGTTGCGACCGGAGTTCGAGATAACGATCAAGACATCCTCTTTACCGACACCGTGGTAGTCGAGAATATGAGGGGCGAACCCTTCAAGACGCTCAAGAAACGCACTCTTCAACACCTGTGTAGACCCAGTTAGGCTCGGCTCGAGAATCGCGTAGACAGGCACGACACCGCCAGCGCGACAGGCAATCTCCTCGGCCAGTTCATGAGAATGGCCGGTCCCGAAGGTATAGACGATTCCCCCACCCACTATCCGATCAGCAATCAGCTCTGCCGCCTGTTCGATAGCTTGACTCTGACCGTCCCTGATCTTATCCAGCGTCTCCCGACAGGCCTCAAGATATTGCATGCTCGCGTTCACAACATTCCCCTTCCGCTTTGCCCGTCCCCTTTTCCTTGACCCCAGGAGACGTTCCTCTACCCTATTACATATCGACAGTAGCCCGCACACAGCGCCTGGTCAAGTAGAGGGCATCCTAGGCGTGCCCTGTCTCCCAATTCTTCACCTCGCCACAGGAGAATACGCGAGCTTACAGCGTCACACCCTCCTGCCCTCTGCTCTCCATAGCCGCTCGCACTACTAGCAGTGCCGGGAGCCAGCAGCCTCGGACCTCATATGCACTCGGCCCTCATCTAAACCACATCTTCCAACGGGGACCCCCATCCACTTCACGACGAGCGATTCTATCTTGAGAGTGAGCGCCGAACTGGACTCCCTACAGCCTCTCCCGACGCCGACAAGCGACGCCGGATGCCTCCTCCGCGAGCCTCAGCTGGGCGTCATTTTCGTAGACCAGCACCCATAGTCGCACGCAATAGCTGTCGCTGCGAAGCCATGAAGAGCACCACTACTGGTAAACTCGCAATGAGCACCGCAGCTGCAAGCAGCGTATCAGCGCTTTGGTTGGCGCTATAGAAGGTATACACGCCACGCGAAATGGGAAACAGGTTTGGACTTGCGAGAAAAACAACGGGACCAATGAGGTCATTCCACACTCCTAGCAGCGAGTAGAGAAAGACGATAACGATACTTGGCCACGCGAGCGGGGCGACAAAACGTACCATGTACCGCCAATAGCCGCAACCATCCATAGCCGCTGCCTCGTCCAACTCCGTCGGAATCGACCCAATGAAAGCACACAACAGAAGGACGCCGATCGGCAGGCCAGGCTCGATGTGCAAGATGATATACCCGATACGACTGTCATACAGGTCGAGATGCTGCGCCTCGATGAATAGTGGAATGATCGGGAGGGGGATACATATTCCAATGACGAACAACTTATAGAGTGGCGATGCCAACCGAATGAGCGTTCGTGAAATGGGAAACGCGATCAACAAACTCAAGGCCGTGGATATCCCGGCGGCCGAAACCGAGTAAATAACGGTGTTTACTATTTCCGGTCCCAAATCTCCTTGCTGCCATGCCGAGCCGAAGTTCTGCACGCTCGGCAGAAGCTGCGGGACCAACGGCTTCACCAAGAAGTGCGCCGGCGACTCTAGGGCTATCATCAACATA
>CAWDRQ010000040.1:0-25244 GCA_963804765.1 uncultured Acidimicrobiaceae bacterium | reverse complement strand
GGCATTCCTATGCCCAACGCCACGCCGATGCCGGAGTTCCCGTCGACGTGCTGAGGGAGTTGATGGACCACCTTTGCGTCCAAACCACTATGGGCTACTACCGGATCAGCCTGAAGAGGAAGCAGCAGGCGATCCGGGCGGTGGGCTCGCTCGCCCTCGACGCCTGCGGCAGACCTGCCCCTTTCACGAACCCACTCGCCTGGGAGCGGCGTTCCGTGTCTGTGCCCTTCGGGAGCTGCACCGAGCCCTCGAACATCAAAGTCGGCGGCAGTTCGTGCCCGCTCCGGTTCCAGTGCGCCGGATGTGGCTTCTACCGACCGGATCCCTCATACCTGCCCGCCATCGAAGAGCATGTGGCCAGCCTGCGAGCGGATCTCGAGACAGCCCGCGCCATCGGTGTCGCCGACTACGTGAAGGCCAATCTCGTCGCCCAGATCGACGCCTGCGCCCAGGTGGCCGAGACAATGAGGCTGCGCCTCGCCTCTCTCGCCAGCGACGAACGTGCCGAGGTGGAGGAGGCCAGCTGCCTGCTGCGCCGCGCCCGCGCTGCCCGTCATATCCCTGTCGTCGCAGTCGGAAGCTGACGGTGGCACCCGGACGCGCCGCGGCCCTCGTGGCCGCCAGAGCTGCCGACAGCCGTGACAAGCGGCGACGTGCGCTCGATGCCGTTCAGAACCTTGAGACAGCAGGCGAGCCGGTCACGTTCCCAGCCGTGGCCCGATCGGCGCGAGTGTCGACCTGGCTCGTGTACGCCCCGGGCGTCCGCGAACACGTCGAGGCTGCTCGGCGTCGTCAAACCGTTCCCGGGATCGATACGAGCAGCACCACGCCGCTCGCCACGCGAACCGATCTCGCACTTGCACACGAGGAGATCAGGCGGCTCCGAGCCGACCGCGACAAGCTGCAGCAGCGGCTGCGACTTCAACTCGGTGCCGAAATCGAGGGCCCACAACGCGCTGAGTCATCGCCCGCGTCTCCGAGCTCGAAGCCGTCAACCGCCGCCTTGTAGCCGAACGGGAGGCTCGCAATTCCGATGGACGAGGTGCTGAGCTCCGCGTGCGAGAACTTGAGGACGAGCTTGCTGCCGCCCGGGAGAGCCTGCGCCGCATGATCCGCTCGGAGAACAGTCGCTGACTCGAAGAGGCTCACAGTGCCTCTGTTCAGCCCACGTGGCTCACGTGCCTCATGTCAGAAGCACCTCACGACCTGGGCTTCCCTCAACTCACTACAGATAACCTTCGGGGCCCGGCTCATCAATGCCGGCGTGCCCCAGCACGTCGTCCAGCGCGTCCTCGGGCACGCCAGCCCTGGCATGACATCGATCTATGCCCACCTGCACGACAGCACCGTCCGCGAGGCCTTCAAGCGCTACCAGCAGACCCGCGTCGACATCACCGGCCGGGTGCTCGACTTCGACCCCGAAGCGCCTACGGCCGATGCGGAGTGGGTCAAACACAATCTCTCCCGCATCCAGGCGAGTCTCCCCAACGGCTATTGTGGCCGCCCGCCTCAGCAGGACTGCCCCCATCCCAACGCCTGCCTGACTTGTCCCGACTTCCAGACCACGATCGAGTTCTTGGACATCCACCGTTCGCAGGCCGAACACAATCGAGCGCTCATTGCCCGTGCCGAGGCCGAGGGGCGCCAACGCCTGGCGGCCAACCACCGTCATGTGCAGACGAGCCTCGATCTCATCGTCGCCACCCTCGAGCGCCTGCAGGCCGATGACGCGCGTTGACAACACCCGACATCTCGTCGAAGCCGCCAAAGTACGCCATGACCCCGCTCTCACACGGGCGACAGAGGCGATTCGGTCCCTCGAACGCGGTCGCAAACCCGTCACCTTCAGCAGTGTCGCTCGGGCAGCTTCAGTGTCGCGGGGCTGGCTGTATCGCAACCCTGAGCTGCGAGAGGCGATAGTCGCCCGGCGAACAGCTCGCCCGTCTTCAAAGAACCGATCGGTTCCTCTCGCCCAGCGAGCTTCGGCAGAGTCGCTCCGGCGACGAGCCGACGCACTACGGGAGCGGATCGCTCACTTGGAGGAAGAGAACGCGGAACTTCGCGAACGAGTGGCCCGCCTATACGGTGAGCGACGGATCGACCAGTTGCTGAGCTCGGTCCCAGGGTCACTCCGCCAGCGTCAGTGACATGTCACCGACACGAGCGCCCTGTTGAACGGCCACTTTCGACCGTCGGCTCCGGGTAAGACACGATCTGGCGTTAAGGGGCGCAGGGGATGTCTTCAGAAGGGAAGATCGGGTCGTGCAATCCTTGCCTCCTCGAGAGCGAGAGCTGTGGGGAAGAGCAGGTTGTTCTCTTTGTAGATGTGCAGATGCGTGTCGGCTTCCAGTTGGGCGAGTCCGTCATAGAGCGCCCGGTAGCTCGCGCACCCGTCGTCCGGCGTCTGATAGCGGTCGGTCATTGCGCTGAGCACCTCGAGCAGTTCTCCCGCCCGGTCGTGTTCGAGCATCATCACCGAAATCGGGTTTCGCACCGACCCACAGTGCGACTCTGGAGGATCGGACGACGTAACGAGCGCGCGGATCATCGGGAACAGCACGCGCTCCTCTTTCATCAGGTGCGGCTCGAGATCGGCATGGAGCTCGCCGTAGACGGCTCTCACCTCGATGAGCTTCGCGGTGTCGGGCCCCGTGAACCCCGGCTACCTTGTCAGCAAGATCATCGAGGCGCCCCATCTCGCTATGCAGGTAGGCGTGGTGGGTCTTCTCGATGTGGTCGACGAGTTCGACGGGGCCCATCGATGCCCAGTCAGGTTCCGGCCCCGGCTCGATGTCCGCCAGCGCGTCGAGTACGACCTCGGAGCCGATGCCGGCATCCGAACAGGCGTCCCCGAGAGAGCGCTGACCCCCGCAGCAGTAGTCCAGACCGAACGACTCCAGCACCCTGGTCGAGTCCGGCAGGGCGCTCACAACCTCGGCAAGCGACTGGTCGAGCGTGAAATTGGTCACTTTGGGGTCCTTTCTGTTCATCGGGTCGAGGCGAGCACGCCAGCCGCGGTGGCGACCACCACGGCTAGGCCCATCGCCATCTGCCTCATTCCGAGTACCGCGGGACGAGGTACCGGGCGATGGGTGGTTAGTCGTTGGATCGCGACCACGACGGCGACGGCAAGACCGCCTGCGACAAGGCCATGATCCGTCAAGGCTGCCGCGGCCGACGCCGCTGATCGCGGCGCCGTCTGCCACCCGAGTGATCATTGGGCGGACTGGCCGGCTGTGGAGGCGGGCGATCATCTCTCGCACATGAGGGATCGACGTCACGGCCCTAGCTGCCAGCACCAGCCAGATTCCCGCCGCCAACCGACCGCTCCGACCGTCGGCGAGCACGATCATCGCTGCCACCGAGCAGACGCTCACCGCGCCGGCAAGCTCGGGGACCAGGCGCCTGCCCCGAGAGCGTGCCTCGTATCCCAACTGCACCAAGACAAGCGGTCCGGCGACGAGGACCGGCACCCAGAACCGACCGTTCGTGAACGCGAACGCCACGACGATCAGTCCCCCCAGCACGATCAGTTCTCCAGCCGCCACACCGGCTGCGATCCGTGTGCGCTCGAGCCAACGACCCCGACGACGGTCGACCAGAACGATCTTGAGGGGCGTCCGCACGAGAAAGGCCACGAAACCAGCGACGGCGAGGCAGACTCCCGCAACGCCCGGCGCGACCAGGAGTCCCAAGAGCCCGGGCTCCAGTGTCAGGCCCCAGCCACCGTGCTCGCTCGGCACCGCAACTGCGCGCAACGTCGAACGCTGCGCCGCCGGAGCTCGACGAGTGCTTGGGGCGGTCACCATGCCGCCTCCCAGGACCATCCATCGACGCCCGGCGCGAAGGCGGGGCGCTCGACCGATGATGGCGAAGTGAGCATCTCGGTCAGCTCGCCCCGTTTGAACCCGGAGAGGCTCCGGCCGACGGCTCGCTCGGTCGACGGACGAGCCGAACGACGAAGGCGACAGCCACCGCCGTCCAGGCCGCGACGGCCACCCAGAGCATGAACCGGCTGATGGGCTCCATGAAACTGAGATGGGCCACCTTGCCGAACGACAACGTGGCCACGCTGTACATACCGAGAGGGAAAGACCACGCTCCACAAGGTGGGCTCGTAGGTGAACGGCCAATGGCGTCGGACGTGGCGCCAAAGACCGAGCACGATCAGCAACGGGATCCACCAGGTTCCGAACGCCCAGAGAACAAACGAGAACCCCTCTACGACACCTTTGGTCGCCCGTACGACAGGAAGGACGGACGGTAGCGCGAGGATCCGTGCGCCCGCCAGCACGGTGATCGCCGTGGCTCCCATCGAGATCCAGTAGGGAGGTCCGAGCGTGGCCGGAGTCATGGGCACCGTCAGCCACCGCAGCATGATCATCGACACGAGCAACAGGTACAGGACCAGCCCGACGCCCCACAACCCGACGGCGAACGGTGCCAGCAGTCCTGATTGGGACGGCCACATAGGCACGAGGACTGATGCCGCGACAGATAGGGACTGGGTACCGACCACCCAGATGCAGCCAGCTGCCATTGACGCCGCCCAGGACGGAGTCGTGCTTCCCGCGTGAGCATCAGGCTGCCCGGTACCCCATAGGTCAACAGAAGCCAGATGGCGCCCCCTAAAGCGACGAGGACGGCGGTGGCCGTCGGATGACCCGCCGCATCGAGGCGCACGCCGAGCACATCGATGCCGGCCACGATCGTGAAAAAGCCGAAGACACGGTCCGGCGCTCGAACGTCTGCCGCGACGCTGGACCGGTAGCGGGCCAGCCGCAGCACCAGTGCAGTGGCGAGCACGGCGAACCCGATCGACGCCACCACGAGAAGGAGCCGCGACAGCCACGAAGGCCCGAGAGCGAACGTCCCCGTCGAGATGATGCCCGTCGCCATCACGAACGCGAAGTAACCGGGATGGAGGTCCCGAACCGCGGCAGCGGTACGGCTCAGGGTTCGTGGCCTCACCTCCACGGTGTCGGTGCCGATCGCCATAGCCCAGACCGTCCTTCCTTGGGAACCGATTCAAAGCCTGAAGACTTTTTTATCATCATTCCGAGCTTTATGACAACTCATCATCTGGCAGAGCTGGTTTGATTTCCTAGACAATCACGAGACTAGGACTAGTTGTTTCCACTGAGATATCTGAGCAATAATGATCGTCGGTGCCACCGAGGAGCGGGGAAGCCGCCACCCATCACGCCCTGTCCGGCGAGAGCCGTCAGGCCCTGCTCGGCGTCCTGCGCCGGCACCGGAGGCCAATCGACGCCGCCGAAGCCGGCGAGGCCGTCGGCCTTCATCGCAACACCGCACGGGTGCATCTCGACGTGCTCGCCAAGCGCCGGGCTGGTGACGAGACGCTTCGAAGAGCGCACGACCCCGGGTCGTCCCCGCGTCCTCTACGCGGCTGCACGAACGGTTGCTGAACGGCCCTGACCGCCTGACCGAGGAGGCCGGCTACCGGGAGCTCGCCCGTCTGTTGGCGGACCAGCTCACCGAAGTGCCCACGCCAGCAACGAAGCGATACGAGCCGGTCGACGTTGGGCGGCCGGCCTCGATGGGAGATCCATGTCAGAGCGCGCACCAACGCCGGTCGAGGCCGTTCAGGCCGCCGTTCAGATCCTCGACGACCTGGGTTTCGAGCCGGAGCCGGACCCGGCGAGCGGACCCGGACCGGATCCTGCTCCATCGCTGTCCCTTCGCGGAGGTGGCGAGAGAGAATCGCTCCGTCATCTGCGGGATCCATCTCGGAATGCTCAAAGCCACCTTCGAGCGCCTCGACACCTCGCTCGAGGTGACCGGGCTCGATTCATTCGTGACAGACGACCCGCTTTTGTGCATCGTCCGCCTGGCAATCAAGAGCACCCCGAGCGCGACGCCGCGCGCTGGTCGGCGCCGATCGGAGAGATCATGAAGAACCCCAAGCGCGACCGAACGGACGGCGACCTCGTCGAGACATTGCTGCAGGGCCCGCCGCCTCCTTCAGCCGGACCGGGTCGACGCCGACTTGCGAACCATCACCTACGACGGCGGACGAGATGGCGACGTCTTCTACCGCGACCGCTGGTCGCACGACCGCATCGTCCGGTCCACCCACGGCGTCAACTGCACCGGGTCGTGCTCGTGGAAGGTGTACGTGAAAGACGGCATCATCACCTGGGAGACCCAGGAGACCGACTACCCGTCGGTCGGCCCTAACTCGCCCGAGTACGAGCCGCGTGGGTGCCCGCGGGGTGCGGCCTTCTCGTGGTACACGTACTCGCCCACTCGGGTCCGCTTCCCCTATGTGCGCGGCGTGCTGCTCGAGATGTACCGCGAGGCACGCGCTCGCCTCGGGGACCCGGTCCTCGCCTGGGCCGAGCTGATGGGCGACCCGGAGCGCCGGGCGCGCTACCAGGCGGCGCGTGGCAAGGGGGGCCTCGTCCGGACCAGCTGGGACGAGGCGGTTGAGCTCGTCGCCGCGGCTCAGGTGCACACGATCAAGACCTGGGGACCGGACCGGATCGCCGGCTTCTCGCCGATCCCCGCCATGTCGATGGCTTCCCACGCGGCCGGCGCCCGGTACACGAGCCTGCTCGGTGGCGCCATGATCTCGTTCTACGACTGGTACGCCGACCTGCCCGATAGCTTCCCCCCAGGTCTTCGGCGACCAGACCGACGTCCCCGAGTCGGCGGACTGGTGGAACGCCTCGTACCTCATCATGTGGGGCTCGAACATCCCCGTCACACGGACGCCCGACGCCCATTTCATGACAGAGGCCCGTTATCGCGGGCAGAAGGTGATCGCCGTCAGCCCCGACTATGCCGACAACACCAAGTTCGCCGACGAGTGGCTGGCGGCACACCCCGGCACCGACGGAGCCCTCGCCATGGCGATGGGCCACGTCGTGCTGAAGGAGTTCTTCGTCGAGCGCGCACGTCCCCCGCTTCGACGACTACGTGAAGCGCTTCACCGACCTGCCGTTCCTCGTGACGCTCCGCGAACGCCCGGGAACCGAGAGCTACCTGCCGGACCGCTTCCTCACTGCCGCGGACCTTGCGGAAGGAAGTGACGGGACGGATGTCGCCGAGGGGGACACCTGGAAGACGGTGCTGTTGGACCGCACGAGCGGCCTTCCGCGTCGTGCCGAACGGCTCGCTCGGCTTTCGCCACACGGCCTCCGGCGAGGGCTCGTGGAACCTGGACCTCGGTGACATCGACCCGATGCTGTCGCTCTCTGGCGACGGTTCGAGCGCGGTGACGGTCGACCTCCCGCGTTTCGACGTCGGTGGCGAGGGCGGGGGTGAGCTCACTCGGGGCGTACCGACCCGCCGCGTCGCCGGTCACCTCGTGACGACGGTGTTCGACCTGCTGCTCGCCCAGTACGGAGTGGGCCGCCCGGGCCTGCCGGGCAAGTGGCCGACCGGCTACGACGATCCCGAGACCTACACGCCCGCCTGGCAGGAGGCGATCACCTCGGTACCGGCATCGACCGTCGAGCGCATAGCACGTGAGTTCGCCGACAACGCGGAGCGCTCGGGCGGTCGTTCGATGATCGCGCTCGGCGCCGGGGCGAACCACTGGTTCCACGCCGATGAGACCTACCGGGCGATCCTCGCCCTCGTCGTCCTCACCGGCTGCCAGGGCGTCAACGGCGGCGGCTGGGCGCACTACGTCGGCCAGGAGAAGTGCCGGCCTTTCACCGGCTGGGCCCAGCTCGCCTTCGGCCTTGACTGGATGCGGCCGCCGCGCCAGATGGCCGGCACGTCGTACTGGTACCTGGCGACGGACCAGTGGCGCTACGACGGGTTCGGGGCGGACGAACTTGCCACGCCGCTCGGCCGCGGGCTGTTCCGCGACCGAGCCCTGGCCGACTGCATCGTCAAGGCCACCCGGCTCGGATGGACGCCGTCGTACCCCACCTTCGATCGCAACCCGCTTGATCTCGCCGACGCCGCTCGCCGGTCCGGCGAGGAACCCGGGCCCTACGTGGTGAAGCGAACTTCAGTCCGGGCGGCTGCGGTTTCTCGTGCGCGGATCCCGACGCCGAGGAGAACTGGCCCCGCGTGCTGACTGTTTGGCGGGCGAACCTGCTCGGCTCTTCGGGCAAGGGCAACGAGTACTTCCTTCACCATCTGCTCGGAGCCGACGCGGCGATCCGCGCCGAGGAGACCCGTCCCGAGCAAGCGCCCCGCCGAGGTCGTCTGGCACGACGAGGCGCCGGTCGGCAAGCTCGACCTGCTCGTATCGCTCGACTTCCGCATGACGAGCACGGGCCTGTTCTCCGACGTGCTGTTGCCTGCGGCGACCTGGTACGAGAAGTACGACCTCTCGAGCACCGACATGCACCCGTTCGTGCACGCCTTCAACGCCGGCGATCGCCCCGCCCTGGGAGACGCGGTCGGACTACGACGCGTTCGTGGCCATGTCCAAGGAGTTCAGCCGTCTCGCCGCTACCCACCTCGGGGTGCGCCACGACCTCGTCGCCATGCCGCTGCTCCACGACACGCCCGGCGAGACCTCTCAGCCCGGAGGCCGGGTGCTCGACTGGTCCGCAGGCGAGTGCGAGCCCGGTTCCGGGTCGGACGATGCCCGCTTTCGCCTTGGTCGAGCGCGACTACGCCGCGGTAGGCGAGATGATGACCGCGCTCGGGCCCAACGTCGAACGGCTCGGCACGAGCGTCAAGGGCGTCACCTTAAAGCCCGAAGCCGAGGTCGAGTACCTCCGCCAGAAGAACGGCGTCGTGCACGGCGGACTCGCCGACGGCCGCCCGAGCCTGGCGCGGGCCGAGCAGGCTTGCGAGGCGATCCTTGCCCTGTCGGGCACCACGAACGGCCATGTGGCAACGGCCGGGTTCAGAGAGCTCGAGCGACGCAGTCGGAAAGCCCCTCGCCGACCTCGCGAGCGACCACGAAGGCCGACGGATCACCTTCGCCGACACCCAGTCGCGACCACAGCCCGGTGATCACCTCGCACGAGTGGTCCGGCAGCGAGCACGGAGGCCGCCGGTACTCGCCCTTCACGATCAACGTCGAGCGGCTGAAGCCGTGGCACACCCTCACGGGACGCCAGCACTTCTTCCTCGATCACGACTGGATGACCGAGCTCGGTGAGCAGCTGCCGACCTACCGGCCGCCGCTGGACCTGAAGCGGCTCTTCGGAGATCCGAGGATGGGAGAGGACGGCCGGCTCGAGGTGACGGTGCGCTACCTGACGCCGCATTCGAAGTGGTCGATCCACTCCGAGTACCAGGACAACCTGTTCATGCTGTGTCTGTCCCGCGGTGGCCCGGACCTCTGGATGAGCCCGCAGGACGCGGAGCGGATCGGCGTGTCGGACAACGACTGGATCGAGTCGTACAACCGCAACGGCGTCGTCGTCGCCAGGGCGATCGTGAGCCACCGCATGCCAGAGGGAACCGTCTACATGTACCACGCCAAGGACCGCACCATCGACGTGCCCTTGAGCGAGGTGAGCGGTCGCCGGGGCGGCATCCACAACTGCCTGACCCGCCTTCTGATCAAGCCCTCCCACCTGATCGGCGGCTACGGCCAGCTCTCCTACGGCTTCAACTACTACGGCCCGACCGGGAACCAGCGCGACGAGATCACCGTCATCCGTCGACGCAGCCAGGAGGTCGAGTACTGATGCGCGTCATGGCCCAGATGGGCATGGTCATGAACCTCGACAAGTGCATCGGCTGCCACACCTGCTCGGTCACCTGCAAGCAGGCCTGGACCAACCGGACAGGCGTCGAGTACGTGTGGTTCAACAACGTGGAGACCCGCCCGGGTCTCGGCTACCCGCGCACCTACGAGGACCAGGACCAGCTGGGAGGGCGGCTGGGTGCGCGACCGGCGGGGGCGGCTCGCTTTGCGTTCCGGGGGCCGGGCCAGTCGCATGCTGCGGATCTTCGCCAACCCCAAGCTCCCGTCGCTGGCGGAGTACTACGAGCCTTGGACATACGACTACGACACGCTCATCAGCGCTCCCGCGCAGGAGACACGTTCCGGTCGCAAGACCGATCTCGCTCATCGACGGCCGGCCGATGAAGATCGAGTGGTCGGCGAACTGGGACGACGACCTCGGCGGGGCCACAGAGCACGCGCCCGGCGACCCGATCCTGCAGAAGCTTTCGCACAAGGTTCGCCTCGACTACGAGAACGCCTTCATGTTCCACCTGCCCCGCATCTGCGAGCACTGCCTCAATCCGTCGTGCGTCGCGAGCTGTCCCTCGGGCGCCATGTACAAGCGGGCCGAAGACGGCATCGTGCTCGTCGACCAGGATCGCTGCCGGGGCTGGCGGATGTGCGTGTCCGGCTGCCCCTACAAGAAGGTGTACTTCAACCACCGCACCGGCAAGGCGGAGAAGTGCACGTTCTGCTACCCCCGCATCGAGGTCGGCCAGCCGACGGTCTGCGCCGAGACCTGCGTGGGGCGCCTCCGATACATCGGCCTGTTCCTCTACGACGCCGACGCCGTGCTCGCAGGCCGCATCGGTCGAACAGCCGACCGCGCTCCTCGAAGCACAGCGCGCCATCTTGCTGGATCCCCACGACCCGGCGGTGTCTGCTGCGGCACGCGCGAGGCGGTGTCCCCGACGACTGGCTGGAGGCGGCCAAAGCTTCGCCGGTTTACGAGCTCGCCTGCCGCTACCGGGTGGCTCTCCCGCTGCACCCCGAGTACCGGACGATGCCGATGGTCTGGTACATCCCCCCTCTGTCGCCGGTCGTGGAGTCGCTCCGCGACACCGGGTTCGACGGTGAGGACAACGAGAACCTCTTCGCCGCGATCGAGGCGCTCAGGATCCCGGTCGAGTACCTGGCCGAGCTCTTCACTGCGGGTGACCCTTACCCGGTGAAAGGGGTGCTCCGCACCTTGGCCGCGATGCGCTCGCACATGCGCCGGGTCAATCTGGGCGAGGACGCCGACCCGGCGATCGCCGCGGCCGTCGGCATGACCTGTGACGAGATCGAGTCTCTCTACCGGCTCCTCGCCATCGCGAAATACGAGGAGCGCTATGTGATCCCACCCGCGCACGTCGAGTTCGCCGGCGCCCTCGACGAGCTCCCCGGATGCAGCGTCGACTTTGGATCGCGCCCAGACCAAGGTCCGCCGGCGGTCGGGGAAGTATCGGTGACACCGGTCGCGGTCGAGACCTTTCATCTCGCTCGACGACGAGCAGAAGCCGACCGGCAATCAGATCTCGGCACCGCCGACGAGAGGCGGGCTACGCCATGAGTTTGCTGCGCCGTCGAAATCTGTTGGGTCCTGTATTGGACCCGAGACATCGTCGTGTCGCCTTCGCCGCTGGGTCGGTCCTTTTGCGCTACCCCGACGAGCACCTCATCGAGGACCTAGCTCTGATCATCGCGGCAACGGGCAAGCTTCCCAAAGCCTTAAGACTGCCGCTCGAAGAACTGACCGAGCATCTCTCGACAAAGCCGTTGCTCGACTCGCAAGCGCAGTACGTGACCACCTTCGACCTCAAGCGCCGCTGTTGTCTGTACCTCAGCTACTACCTGAACGGCGACACGCGTAGGCGCGGAATGGCACTTTGGCAATTCCAGGAGGCCTACCGCCTGGCCGGCTTCCAAGTGCTACAGCGGCGAACTGCCGGATTACCTTCCCGCTCTGCTCGAGCTCGCCGCCAGTGGAGGGGAGGACTTTGCCATCGAGTTGATGGAGCAGCACCGGGCCGGTATCCGCGTGCTGCTCGCTGCGCTCGACGAGCTCGGCTCGCCGTATGCAGGGGTTGTCCGCGCTGTCGATTCGCTCCTAGCGACTCCGATACCGGGCGTGATCGCCAACGCTCTCCTCCTCGCCCGCAAAGGACCGCCGACCGAGCTCGTGGGAATCGAGCCGCGCGAAGCCTTCGATCCCTACGGAAGGCACGACCCCTGCACGGCGTGCGCACCCGTAGGGTCGCCCGGAGCCGGGATTGGTCACGAGGCGAGACAGGAGTCCTCGTGAAGACCTTCTTGTGGATCGTGCTTCCCTACATCTGTCTTACGTCATTCGTTCTGGGCCACTTCTGGCGGTACAAGTACGACAAGTTCGGCTGGACCAGCAAGTCTTCCGGGCTCTACGAGAAACGAGTCCTTGCTTGGGCTTCGCCGCTTTTCCACTTCGGGATCCTCGGCGTGCTCGCGGGTCACGTTGTGGGACTGCTCGTGCCAGAGAGCTGGACGAAGGCCCTCGGCATCTCCGAGCACACCTATCACCTCGTCGCAGTCAGCTTGGGCACTGTTGCGGGCGTCGCCACGGTGGTCGGTCTCGTGCTGCTCATCTACCGCCGGCGCATGACACCTTCGGTGCTCCGTGTCACCTCCACTAGCCGACAAAGCGATGTACCCGCTGCTGGGAGCTGTGATCGCTCTGGGCATCGTCAACACGATCGGCGTCAACCTGCTCGGGCTCGGCGGACACGCGGGTGGCTATGACTACCGGACCACGGTGGCGGTCTGGTTCCGAGACGTGCTGATGTTCCATCCGAGCACCACGCAGATGTCAGGGGCACCGTGGAGTTTTCAGTGCACGCGCTGCTCGCGCTGGTGCTGTTGGCAGCGTGGCCGTTCACCCGACTGGTCCACGTTCTCGCGGCTCCGATCGGATACGCGTTTCGTCCCTACATCGTCTACCGCACTCGCGAGCCTCAAGGCGCGTCGCGCCTGCCAAGGCGAGGGTGGGAAGGGACAGACCACCGTCGAGCGGAAGCTGGGGCTCGCTCGACGCGGTAGCCAGTCTCCGACCGACATACAACGGGGATGGCTGGAGGTACCTGGTTGCCTCGGCCGGCTCCAAGATAACAAGGTCGGCAACGTTGGAATCTGGATCAATCGGGCGGTTCATCGACGACATCCTTTCGGGGGCCTCGTTATTGCACTCCTCTTGTGATTATTTACAACACAGGCACGTTAGTCATACTTGGTACTAGCCTTCACTTTTCTGGAGGCCTCAAGGGAAAGGCTCGTTGCATTTGTGACGACTCCACATAATAATGGCGACATGCCGGTAGTCGACAAGGAACCGCCAACAGGCCGGTTCCGTACCAGCGAGACCCGCCAAGCACTGATGGGGGCGCTTCGCCGTTCGAATCGGCCTCTTGACGCCACCGAAGCCGGGCGCATGGTCGGCCTGCACCGCAACAGCGCGCGCACACACCTCGACGCGCTGGTTTCGGTCGGTCTCGCGTGGCGCCGTATCGAGCAGCGCACGACACGAGGCCGTCCGCGCGTCCTCTACGAGAACGCTGCAGCTCCAAGGGATACACGAGACGCCTCTCGAACGGAGGCGGACCTCGGCTACCTGGACCTCTCCCAGTTGCTCGCCGGCCAGCTGACCGAGATCGAGGACGCGGCGGGCGAGGCGGTCCGCGCCGGACGCCGATGGGCGGCGGTCGTCGACTCGTCACCGCTCCCCACCGGTTACCTCACGCCAGTCGAGGCGATGGGCGCGGTAGCAGGTCTGTTTGAAAGGCTCGGGTTCGATCCCGAACTGGCACTGGATGAGGGTCGGATCCTGCTTCATCGCTGCCCGTTCGTCGAAGTGGCAAGGGGGGCTCGACCAGTCATCTGCGGCATGCACCTTGGCATGTTGAAGGCGACCTTGGAGCGCCTCCACGCCCCCCTCGAAGTGACCGGGTTCCATCCTTTCGTGGAGGACGACCCCCTCCTGTGTGTCGTCAGCGTGGAGGAAAGGCCGTCACCTCGCAAGAACACGACCCGGCAAGAAGTCGTGAGCGACGCCGACCGGAAGAGCACCGGCGCGGTTCCACGCTTGGTGGCTATGAGAGCGCCGACGGCCAGCGAGCAACCGGACTCCTCGTCGTATCGGCCGTGACCTTGACCGGTTGCACGCGTGGGGGAAGCGATGGCAAAGACACAGATACCACTACCAATCCGATCTGTCCATGAGACGTGCTCGTGTTCGTCCGCACCGCGCTTTTCGCGCTCCGCCGCCGGGTCAGTGGAATGGCGAGCAAGTGCTCGCTCACCTCGTCGCGATCGACCGGATGGTCGTCGCCGCTGCCGCAGACTCCTCTCCGGCGGCGTCCCCGTCATCGACAACCGGGCGGCGCAGTCCGTCGCATACCTAGACGCGATCGTGGCCACTAACGGAAGACGAGACGACCTCTTGCAGACGCTCGATCAGGCCGGACGCGAGGTCGCATTGCTCGCGGCTCAGCTGGATGAGACCCATCGAGGGACGAACGTGCCGACAATCGTCGTCGGCACCGGTTCCGTGCGCCTCCAGCAGCCTCGCCCCTTCTGCGTGCTCCTTGAGCGGGCCACGTCGTGAGCCACCTCGAACAGCTCGCCGTTTTGGCGGAGCGATCGTGAAAAGCCCCGTTCGTTCCAATCCGCCCGGCCTGCCCATTTCCACCGTACGAACACCGAAACACCACTAAGGAGTGACATGACGAACGACTACCTTCCCGACGTCTACGTCCGTTTCAGGGAGTGCTTTCCCGACGTCAGTCCCGCGCTGGACGCGCTCGGGGCAAGCGTCGACGGAGCGGGACCGCTCGACGAACGCACTCGGCGCCTCGTCAAGCTCGGTATCGCTGCCGGTGCCGGCGCCGCGGGCGCCGTCCGCTCCAACGTGAGACGTGCGCTGAGGGCCGGTGCCACCAAGGAAGAGGTGCTCCACGTCGTGGCACTCACGATCAGCACGGCAGGCTTCCCCGCCGCGGTAGCAGCGTTCTCCTGGGTGGACGACGTGCTCAGCTCGAAACCATAAACCTGCGCGACGGCGGGAACGGTGACGACCGGGAACAGACGCCCGGGGACCCTGACACGGCGACAGCCGGACGCTCGGCGATCAAGCTCTTTTGCTCGTCCCGCTCCCGCTAACGGTCAACGGCCGGCCGGCGAGCCTGCAGTCTGCGCACACCTCTCCCATTACATCTGCAATAGCGGAGTGCGACTGACCGATTCGAGATCGAAGGAGTGCCGGTGACAGGCCAGCGAGAAGCGCACCGCCGCAAGTCACACAAGTGGCCGTCGCGACCGTGGCCATGACTTGGCGGCCGGCGGCCAGCAGCGCGCTATCGACCGCCCTCTCGAGGGTGACCACCGCTTCGGGGCAGGAGAGCACGCAGGCCTCGCAAGCAGTGCAGCGACCCGAGTCGACGCTTAGGCACAGCAGTCCGGCGCTCGTTCCGCTCAGCTCGCAGCGCGCCCGTCGGGCAGACGCCGACGCAGACCTCACAAAGTGAGCAGCCGGCTGGGTCGATCGTCACCACTCCGAGCGAGCAGCCTGGGCCCTCCACGCGCCACAGTGTCCGCCCCGGTCCGAGCGCTCCGAGAACTGACAGCGCCTGCATGGTCGCCTCGGGCTCTCGCAGCTCGATCCGATCGAGCCTAGGTGCCAAGACGGCCAGCACTGACTCCTGGCTCCCCAGCGCCTCTCCCCGAGCCAGTTCCCCTGTCGAGAACCCGAGCACTGCTCCAAGGTCGTGGACGAATTGCTCGAGGTCGACGACCCGCGTTTCGCAGTCCTTGTCCTCACAGGCGATGACCCTGACGCCCACTCCGGCATCGACCAGTTGGAGAAGCCACCCGGCCGTCACCATCTCTATCGACGGCACGCGAAGCGGCAGCCAGGCCTCGCCTACCAGGGGCAACGACTTCGTGTGCCGGCAGGTGATCGAGACGCCGTCGGCTGACTCGTTCCGTCGGACGGCCGCGACAAGAACGGCGGCCGCTGCACTCAGTCCTTCAATCTCGGCGCCTGGAAGCACGAAAGCGGCGCTCCGGCAAGCAGCCACACATACGCCGCAGCCGCTGCATTTATCACCGTCGACGACCACTCGACCGGCCGCCCGACGCAGCGCCCCATGCGGGCAAGCCAGAACACAGGCCGTGCAGGCCGCTCCAGTCGTGCAGCGCCCCGGCCGCCACACCGCGACGAAGTGGCGAGCCGTGTTGACCCCGCGGAAGAGAGACCGGCGAGACACTCCCCCTGACCGACAGGCTGGTCCGCTCCCTCACCGACGCTGCGACATCTGCCGCGGCGACGCGCGCCGCCGCGGCGCTCAGAAGGGTGACGGACTGCTCGAGGGCGACCTTCTCGCTGCAGCCATCCGCTGTTCGCAAGTCGACGATCTCTGTTCCAGCGGGTGCCACGCCTGCTCGCCGCAAGCATGCGCGCAGCTCTCGGTGTCGCTGCGGGTCTGCCCGGCAACCGACGACGACACGCTTGGGCTCAAAGGCTGCAAGTGCCTCAACCAAGGCCTGCGGAGCTTCGCAGATCTCGGGAAGCAGCAGCGGGGTCACTCCGGACAGCTCGCGGCGCAACTGGGCGGCAAGCTCCCCGAGGCGAAGCGGCACCGGCGGGGCACCGACGTCACCACAGATGACGACGACAGGCGTCTCCCGCGACCGCATCAGCCCGTTTCGGCAAGGGCGAAGTAACCCTTGATCGCCGCCAGCCAGTCGAGCGTGAGAACCGCGAGGTCGCGGTAGAAGCTCCGCTCGGCCTCGTGGGCGACCGCCCGGCACAGGCGCGGCAGCCACCGGGCGAGATGCTCCTCGAAGATCTGGCGAGCCACCGGCTCGGTCTCGTCGAACGACAACGCGTAGGCCATGGCCTCGAGCTCGATGGCGATGTGGTCGGGTAACTCGCCTGATCGCGACGACACCTGGAGCCCCAGCTCTAGGTACATCCGCTTGAGATCGGCCGTGCAGGGCCCCATCAGGGTCCGGCGGATGTCAACGGGGACGTCCTCGCGCCAGAACGACTCATAGGGCGGACAGGGCACTTGGCCGGGGCCGACGAAGAGGCGTTCGTACTCGTCGAGCAGTCGGGGCACATCCTCGAGGCCCGGCACCCTGACGGGCTCGCGCAAAGGGTCCGACGAGATTCGGCTGTCAGTCTCGGCCTCCAGTTCGCGGGCCTCCGCCCAGCTGCCGACCTCGTCGGGCATTGGCCGGCTCCAGAAGTGAGCGAGCAGGTCGACGGCCGCGACGATCGTCTCGGGCCCCGTCCCGTCTGCACCTGAAAGGGCCTCGGGCGCCGGCTTGCGAGGCGCCGACCGCCCGGTGCCCGCCGGCGCCGTTGGCAGCGGGCGTAGCGATCGTCATGAGCTTGCTTTCGTTCTCGACAGCCGCCCGCGCGCGGCGTTGGCCGGCTGCCGGCGATGGCTCCATCACGTGAAGAGCCCGGTAGCCGATCGTGACGAGCGCCGCGAACAGCGCGACCAAGCCGACCATGATGCCGTACTCCACCCAGGTCGGGTGATAGTGCCGATGAGCTGGAACGAGGTCGTCGGGACGTTGTAGGTCCCGACGGCGTTCCCGGGCGGGTACTGGGTGAGGGGGTTGACGAAGCCGATCACGACCAGCTCGATGCGGAAGGCGTACACGCCGATGATGACGAGAACCGAAGCGAGCCCGAGCGCCCCGGGCATCTTCTTGAGGCGGGGGACGAGCAGGAAGGCAAGTGGGATGACCCCTCCGACGATCCACTCGACCCAGAAGAGCCAGGCCCAGGGCCCTCCCGGCATCACCAGGTTGAGCGCCGAGCGATCGGCCGGGACGTTGCCCCACAGCACGGTGATGTAGTCGGCACCGACGAAGAACAGGTCGACGAACAGGCTCACGATGATGAAGCCCCGCAGCCATCTCCTCGTGTCCTCGGACAGCTCGACCTTTCCGAAGCGCTCGGCGCAGAGCGCCAGCAATGTCACGAGCGCCGTGCCGGACAGGACCGCCGAGACCACGAAGAGCGGGGCCATGAGCGAGGTGTTCCACCAGCTACGGGCGATCTGGAGCCCGAAGATCCAGGCCGTGATCGAGTGGAGCAGGACGGCGGTCGGCAGCCCGACGTAGGCAAGCACCCGTGTGAGCTTGCGCCAGCGGCTCGGCTCGGTGGCGTGACGCTGAAGGACGTAGAGGTCGACGACCGAGAAGACGAAGTAGACCGTGATGATCAAGATGTCCCACATGAGCGGCGAGGTCCAGTTGGGATGGATGAAGATGTTGATGACCCGGAACGGCTGGCCGAGGTCGGGGATGACCATCAGGGCCGCCACCGCGACACAGGCAGCGGCGGACAGCACGCCGAGGCGCGAGAGCGGCTTCAGTGCCTTGATGCCGAACACCTCGGCACTCGAGGCCATGATGAGCCCGCCCGCTGACAAGCCGATGAAGAACGCGAACGTGAAGATGTACATCCCCCACGAGACGACGTCGCGCATGCCTGTCGCGGCGAGGCCGTAGTGGAGCTCGTAGATCCACGCCGCCAGGCCCCAGGCCATGAGGACGACGAGCGCGGCGTACCAGCCCCAGATCGGCCGGTAGGCACGCGTCGAGCGGACGGGAATGGCTGCGGTTGTTGTGGCCATGGTCGCCTCCTCAGCTCTCGCCCGGCACGCGCCTGGCGACCGGGAGGTAGTAGACGTTCGGGTCGGTGCCGAGCTCGGGGTGGAGCTGCTCGGCGCCACCGTTGTTGACGAGCTCGCTGACCTGCGAGTCCGGGTCGTTCAGGTCACCGAAGATGCGGGCCCCGAGCGGGCAGGCCTCGACGCAGAACGGCTGCTCTCCGACGTCGATCCGCTCGACGCAGAAGGTGCACTTCTCGACGACGCCCTTCGGGCGCTCGGGCGTGAACACGAGGCGGTCCCCGGTCCAGTACTCCTTGCCGTAGCCGACGACGCCGCCGGGGGCGTAGGTGGAGTCGCCCCAGTTGAATATGCGCACTCCGTAGGGGCAGGCCGCCATGCAGTAGCGGCAGCCGATGCAGCGGTTGAAGTCGATGAGCACGGTGCCGTCGTCGCGGCGGAAGGTCGCCTGCACCGGGCAGACCTTCACGCACGGCGCGTCGTTGCAGTGCTGGCAGGCGACCGGCAAGTACGCGAGCTCGAGGTCGGGGTAGGTGCCCCAGGGCACGTCGATGTTGTCGCTCGCCGGTGCCTTGGCGGTCGTCGACTGGTTGGGCGCGGTCGTGAGCACCCGGTTCCACCAGTAGCCGAGCGGCTCGTTGTTGACCTCCTTGCAGGCGACGGCGCAAGTCCAGCAGCCGACGCAACGGTTCGTGTCGATCACCATGACGTGGTGCGGGATCGGAGGTCTTCTTGGCAGCCATGACGATCACGCTCCTGATTTCTCGACTTGGACGAGGACGTCGTAGTACGCCGCGTTCGAAGGGAAGTTCGGGATGAGCGACTGGGCGGGCTTGGCGATCTGGTGAGTCAGGTTGTTCGGATGACCCTCGATGTAGTGCTTGACCCGGATCGTGTCCCAGCCGCCCTGGTAACAGTTGACGACACCGGGCTTCATCGACTCGGTGAGGCGGGCCCGCACCTTCATCTGGCCCCGGTCGTTGAAGATCCTCACGACGTCGCCGTCGGCGATGCCCCGGGGGGCGGCGTCGCGGGGGTTGATCTCCAAGAACCGTCACCGCCGTTGTTGACCTCTTTCAGCCATGGCAGGTTGACGAACTGCGAGTGGGTGCGGAACTTGGTGTGTGTCGAAAGGAAGACGAGCGGGTACTTCTTGTAGAGCGGGTTCGTCGGTGAAGCCTCGATCGGCTCCTTGTGGTCGCAGAGCGCCTGGTCGTAAGGGACGAGCATCTCGACGTAGAACTCGATCTTGCCGCTCTTGGTCGGGTACTGCTGGTTGAAGAACGGGACGTACGGCATCGGGTCGGTGTTGAGGTGGACTGCCTCGGTCGTGAGCCGCTCCCAGGTGAGCCCTTTCACCGAGGGGTCGGCGTCGGGCTGGCCGATCTTCATCATCTGCTTCAGGTACTCCTCGGGGGTCTCGGTGAAGTACTCCCCGTACCCCATCTTCTCGGCGATCATGTTGATCGCGTCGAGATCGGACTTCGACTCGAAGAGCGGGTCGATGATCTTCGGCATGTACTGCAGGTAGAAGTTGTTCGAGGAGAGAAGGTCGGTCTTCTCGAAGTAGGTGCATGCGGGCAGCACGATATCCGCGAGGTCGGCCGTCGCCGTCAGCGAGTAGTCCGAGACGACGATGAACTCGAGCTGTTTCATGGCGGCGATGACGCGGTTCCGGTCCGACATCTGCTGGGCGAAGTTGTCGATCGGGAACCAGGCGGCCTTCACGGGGAACGGTTTTCCCTTCTCGACGGCGTCGCAGAAGTCCATCGGCTCGAGCACCGTGTAGATCTTGGTGCCCTTCGGCGCCCAGAAATCGAAAGGTCGAACGGCGCGAAAGTCGCCGCGATCCCGCCGGCGAAGGTGGTCACTCCCCCGCCGTGGACCCCGATGTTGCCCGTGATCGCCTGCAAGGTCAACAGCGCCTGCATGTGCAAGTCGCCGTGGTACCAGTGCGAGAGCCCGAAGCCGACCCTTACCGCGAGGGGCTTGCTCGACCCCCACACCTTGCCGAGGGCGACGACCTGCGAGGCGGGCACGTCGGTCAGCTTTTCGGTGTACTCCGGTGTGTACTTCGCGGCCATGTCGGCGAGCGCCTGGAGGGCCGTCCGCGCCTTGAGACCGGCCACCGAGTGTGTCCCGAGGACGGCCGGGAACTTCAGCGAGGGGTCGCTCGCCGCTTTGACCTTGTTGTCCGACTCGTCGAAGACCACGTAGTCGTCCTTCGCGCCGGGGATCACGTCCTTTGCACGGAGCCACTTCTCGGTCCGGGGATCGATGAGGTACGGCCCCACCGTGTTGGCGCGGATGTAGTCGGTGTCGTAGGTGCCGTTCTGGAAGACCTGGTTGATGATGCCGTCGATGAGGGCGGTGTCGGCTCCTGGGCGGATGGGCACCAAATCGTCGCTCTGGGCACAAGTCACCGTGAAGCGAGGTCGACCGAGACGAGCCGGGTGCCGTTCTGGTCCCTGGCATCGCACATGATCCGCCAGTCCGGGATCGAGGTCTCGGCCACGTTGTTCGCCCAGAAGACGATCGTCTTGGCGCTCATGAAGTCGACCGACTCGTGACCGGTGAAGAAACCGCCGGCATTGGAGGGGTTGGTCGGGTCGACAAGGACGTAGTTCCATCCCGCGGGCGTCGCGGAGTCGCCCTCGTTGTCGCCCTCGGAGTCGCCCGCAGAAGCGCCGATGACGCTCGCGAAGCGGAAGCCCGCCCCGACGACGCCCTCGATCAGCGCGAGCGAGCCGGTGTACGGCGCAATCCAGACCGAGGTCTTCCCGTACTTCGCCTGGATCCGCTTGAAGTTGTCCGCGATAGGGTCGTCGCCTCGTCCCAGCTGATGCGCTGCCACTTGCCCGACCCCCGCGGCCCCACGCGCTTGTAGGGGTACTTGATCCGATCCGGGCTGTAGGTGTTCGAGATCTGCGAGAGGCCTCTCAGACAGATCCGCGGGTGGAAGGTGGGCGCCTGCTCGCCTGAGACTGTCGTCGTCCCCCAGCTCGCCGGTCCGATCATGGTCACTCGTCCGTCTGTGACGTGGACGAGGTGCCCGCATGCTCCGTCACAGTTGTTGGAGTGGCCGGTCCGGTAGACGACCTCCTTGCCCGTGAGGAACTCCTCGGAGCTCACTAGCTCACCGCTCGACGGCTCGAGGAAACGCAGGTGGTCCGCCACCAGCAACCCGCCTGCTACTGCCGCGCTGCCTCCGAGAAATGATCGCCTCGAGAACTTTGACATCAGCCCTCCTTCGGCCCGCCACCGCTTTGCGAAGACGCCTGGTGCCCCTTTAGATCACATTCACATCCTCGGCGTAGGGCAACTAGGGTCAAATGGCCCGGTGTCGAATCCAAACGACCCGGCAAAAATGACGCGCCAAGGCGCAGGCCCGGGTGCCAGACTGAGGCGGTGGAAGGGCATCGCTGGTTCAACTCGGGCCTGCCTCAGACATCGACAACACGGTGGTCCCTGCCCTACGCCAACAGCCTCCTGCTTGTGATGGTGCCGGTGAAGGTGCGGCCAGAGATACAGGAACCAGCGGCACGGTGGGGATACCCGCATCGTGGGCCTCGTTCGCGTAGAAAAAACCGGCGTCGAGCTAGCCCCTCCTCGAGTCGCCCGGAGTAGGGCTACGACGCTGAGCGCCCCTTTGCGATCGAGCACGGGGTCGGTTCGCCCGAGCAGGAACCGGGGCGACGTGACGACGTCGTACCACGGTCGGGTTCGCAGCTCGATGGCGAAGCTGCTGTACGGGTACCGAATACGTCAATGACTTGAGCCACTGTGGCCGGGCTTCGGCTCTAAAACGGAGAGGTGCCAGGAGCTAGTTCGGAGGAGGTTCAGGTGGCATCGTCAAACGATGCCGCCAGCTCCTGGGCTACGGCGAGCGCCTCGGAGGGAGCCATCCGCGCCGTAGCACCCAGCCAACACGACAAGGGAGCGGCGGTGCGCTCCGAGGCGTGCGCCGCGGTGCCCGCCAGTTCGAGCAGCACACCGATATCGGCCTCCGAAGGGGCCGCGACGCCGAGCGCCTTCGCATAACGGTCGATCCAGGCTCGCATGTCGCAGGTCACGGCGGCGGATGTTAGCAGCCAAAGTCGCAGTTACGCCGACGGAGGCGGGGTTCCTACTCTTCTTCCACGAACGGCGCGCCGACGGCTCGTACACGATCAACCTGGCGCTGTTGGACAAGACGACCGGTCGACTGCACAGCCGCCTCCCCCAACCAGTCCTCGAGCCGGAGCTCGACTGGGAGTGCCGGGGCGACGCGGACAACGTCGTGTTCGTCCAGGGAGCACACTGCGACGGTGACGACGTGTACCTCACTTACGGTGCCGCCGACCGCTGTGTCGGCGTGGCCACCGCGCACGTTGGTCACCTGCTCGACGCCCTGCGCGCCGCCGCCTGAAACCCCGCAGCGCGAGGGGACTGCCGGAAATGACCGGACGCGACCGCATTCGCCGACGGCAGCTCTTGCAACTGGAGCATCGTGCCCACGAACGCCAGGGTCGACTCCGCCCCCTCGTTGCGGTTCACCCCATCTGGCTCCAGACCGTCGAAGCCGTCGCCGGTCGCGGGATCGAAGACCGCCACCGTCACGTCGTTGTCTCCGAGGAACCACGCACCCGAGTGGCGCGCCGCTTCTGCCCACCGGCGGTCTCCTGTGTAGGCGAAGGCTCTCGCGCATGCTTCCGTCATCGCCCATGTCCCGATCGGTTGCTGGTCGAAGGCCGGCTGCTGCCCATCCCGGCAGCGGCCACCGACCGGCGTGAAGCTGAAGTGACCGTCGACCATCTCCTGGCCGACGAGCCACCCCAACAGGTGTAGAGCATCCCTGGCGGCGCGCTGTCTCCCCATCGCGGTGGCCACCGAGAGGGCGGCGTCCGGCAGTAGCGCGTTGGCATAGCTCAGTCGGGGCTCCGGCCACGGCCACGCGTCGGTTGTGGCTGGGCTGGGCAGACTGTCCGCGGCATCACTGACCAAGCGGCGCGCACCGACATGGGTGGGTACGGCCTGCAACAGCTCGATGGCGCCGAGGGCGGCGTGGCAACGGCGCGAGGGTGTTCGGAGCGGAAGTCCGCGGCCTCACCGAAGAGCACTAGGGCTCGACCGCGCAGGCGGCCACGGCGCCCGCGCCGCCGCCGTCCCGAGACCGAGCAGGGCGCGGCCGGCCACGTCGTCGCTGGGTCGATCATCCGTCCAGGTGCTGTCCGTACCCTGTCGCAAGCGGACACGGCCCCCGCCAAGATGAGCCCGCCTGAGGAAGCCGAGGGCTACCCGGGCCAGGAGGGGCGCGTCAGGGTCCGGGGCCAGCCGGGACGCGATGGCGAGCAGCCGCCCGGCGTCGTCGGTGCAGTAGCCGCATTCCATGGCGTATTCGGGCATTTCGCTGCCTCCTGGTTGCCTCGAGGCTATGCCGTGACACGAACGTGACACGCGACACTTAGAAACCGTGCGAAACGTCGCTAAACGACGAGTGGTGAAACGAGCAGACCGCAGATCGGGGCATTTGCACACGTCGGCCGATTGAGCACGACAGAACCCTGCCTACAAGCCGTCTCGCCACCGCCACCCATCGTGAGCGGGGGTTTGTTATCGGGGAGGACCGGGTGTCCGCGAAATATCCACGGAAATGGCCGGGTCCGAACATCCGAGCACCTCATCGATCGCCCGCCGGGTCCTGTCCTCGCTGTCGGGCCAGCGGTGGCCGTAGGTGTCGAGCGTCTCGGCCGCCGGCCGAGCTGACAGGTGCTCCGCGAGCGCCGAGGTTACGAAGTCGGGCAACGGGATGGTGCGGACGCTCGCGGTCGTCTTTGGCGGCGCAAGGCACGGCGCCCGGCCGGGCATCGTGACGAGCTGGTGGCCGACGGCCAGGAAGCGGCGCAGGAAGTCGATCTCGCCCAGCGTCACGCCGACCGCTTCGCCCTGGCGGAGGCCGGCGTCGGCGCCCAGCCGGCGCGCACGCGATACACGACCGGGCATCGCATCAATGAGGGCGAGTAACTCCATGTCTCGAGCGACTCGACCTGGTGCCGCTCACGCTGGGGGAGCTTGAAGCCTTCGCAGGGATTCCGGGCGATGAAGCGGTCACGGACCGCGGCTCGGAAGGTCGTCAACAGGTAGCTGAACGCAGTCTCGACGGTCGCCGGAGCGAGCTCGTCGTTGTGACCTCACAGCCATGCTTGGACCTCGCTTGGCCTGATTCCGGAGAACGGCCTGGAGCCGAAGGCCGGCAGGATATGCGGCGAAGGTGCGAGTCGACCAGTGCAGCCGTGGTGGCGCGGTGGACCTGAGCAGCCTGCCATGCCAGGGCGAACTCGCCGAGGGTCAGGCGGCTGGCAATCAGATCGATCCAGTCGCCATGGCGCATTGCCGAGTTCTGCTCGCTCACCCATCCTTCGGCCTCGACATTGAGGCGAAACGTCCGCGTCCGTTCTCGCCCGTCCGGACCTCGGTAAGTGCCCTGCCGGCCAGATCCCCACCTCTTCACGGTGGCCATCAGCGAGACTCTTGTCCTTCCTGTGGCTCCGGAGTTTCCGTAGCAGCCCCCGCGTGACGTGGCCTCGGATCGCTTGGAACGCTCAGTTTGAGCGCTCGTCCCCCCGTAGGACAACTCAGCCTCGTCCCCGGCGGGCCTCTCGCACCGCCACGTTGCCGACCTAGTCGCCTTGCTCGGCGCTGCAATACGGGGCGAGCTCACCCTGCCTGACCCTCCCCTCGGGAGGCGGGGCCCGTCGACAGGCTCGGGGCCAGCTTGGACGGGTCGGGCGATCAGACGGCCGTAGCCGACCCGACTCCAGTCACGTCGCCGCACCGCGCCAGCGCCGCGCCCGGACGTTGAGGACAACGCGGTAATCTTGCCTTGATAGTTCCCCTTGGGAGAGTCGCTTCGCTTGGGCAGGACGGTCGTTCAG
>CAWDRQ010000039.1:0-7416 GCA_963804765.1 uncultured Acidimicrobiaceae bacterium | reverse complement strand
ACCGCGACCGCGGTGACCGAGATCTGCGAGACCCTCGACGGGCTCCCGCTGGGCATCGAGCTGGCCGCGGCCCGCATGGCAGCCATGAGCGCGGTCGAGGTCAGCGATCGACTCGCCGACCGATTCCGCCTGTTGAAGGGGTCGATGCCCGCGCCGGAGCGCCAGCTCACGCTCCGGCATGCGGTGGAGTGGTCCTACGACCTCTTGACCGACGACGAGCGGAAGCTGCTCCGCCTGACCTCGGTCTTCGCCGGCGGCTTCGACCTGACGAGCATCTGCGCCGTGGTCGACGGGGCCGACGACGTGGACGTGCTCAGGCATCTCGACTCGCTGGTCCGAAAGTCGCTCGTGGTCGCCGACTTCACGGCCACCCGCACCCGCTACAGCCTCTTCGAGACGATCCGCCAGTTCGCCGAGGACCGGTTGGCGGAGGCGGGCGCGCTCGAGCGGGCTCGTGACCGGCACGCCGAGTACTTCGCCGGGAGTCCGCCGCCAGATGGGAGCACTGGAACGGCCCCGGATGGCGCGAAGCCGTCGACTGGGTGGAGGCGGAGCTGGGCAACCTCCGCGCCGGATATCGGTGGAGCGCGGCACGTGGCCAGTTGGAGGTCGCGACCGACATCGCCGCGCACGCCGCGCTGATGGGCTTCTCGGTGCAGTTGTTCGAAACGCTTGCTTGGGCAGAGGAGCTGCTCGAGCCCGCCGCCGCCGCCGACGTCCGCCGCCTTCCCCGCCTGTACACGGCGGCTGGTTACGCCTGCTTCGCCGGCAGGGCCGAGGCGGCGCGCGCGAACGCGCACCGGGCGACCGAGCTCGAGCTCGACCCCCGCTATGACGCGTGTGAGCCCGGGTACGCCTCGTTCGTCGAGGCCTTGGGCCACGTGTACTGCGGCGACCTCGATCGCTACGTCGAGCTCACCGGTGCCGTGGCGGAGCAAGTACGGAAGCGATCGGGGCTACGGCCTGGCCTCCTACGTCGACGGTCTCCAGTCGTGCGGGCGGATCGAGGAGGCCCTGGCACTCACCGAGGAACCGTCGCCGCCGCGAGATCGCTCGGCAACCCGTACTGGATCTCCTACGCGCTCTGGATCGCGGGGATGGCGTTCTCGAAGGCAGATGTGCGCCGCGCGTTCGCGGCCTGGGACGAAGGCATCGCGTTCGTGCGTGAGCACCGCGTCCAGTTCTTCGAGGGCTTCCTCGCTCGCGACGCGGCGCGCCTGCACACCTCCGACGGCGAGCCCGAGGCGGCGCTGGTGCTGTTCGCCGAGGCCATCGCCGCGTTCCATCGGGCCGGCAACGTGCCCCAGTTGATCATCACTCTGGCGAGCGTGCCCGCATTGTTCGAGCGCCTCGACCGTCTGGCGCCCACGGCGATGCTCCTCGGCGCGCTGTCTCGTGAGCCGTCGAGCTTTCACCACGTTCCCGAGCTCGGCGACCTCGGCGATCGCGTCAGCGGCAAGCTGGGCACGCAGCGAGCTGCGGAGCTGACGTCGGCCGGCGCCGCGCTCGACCTCGGCGACGCGGCCGTCTACGCACGCCAGCAGATCGACGCCGCCCGCCGCGACCCGAGCCCACGGGCCCGGACGACGCGGCCAGGAGGGCTGAGCCGACGGGAGATCGAGGTGCTACGCCTCGTGGCCGACGGCCGAACCGCCGGCGAGATCGCCACGCAGCTGTTCATCTCGTCGAGGACGGCCGAGCACCACGTCCAGAACATCTACACGAAGATCGGCGTCTCCAGCCGCGCCGCCGCGACTCGCTGGGCCGTCAAGCACAAGGTCGTCGTCGACTTCGTCGCGGGCTGACAAACCGACCGGTATGCGGCATGCCGGCTCGGCCGACACGGAGTCACCGAGCGGAAATGGGTAGGTCTACCGATGCGGCGCCAGGGGCCCGCGCCGAGAATGTCCCTTGCGCCGGCCGACGACCGGTCGGCGGAAGCGAGATCGGAAGCGATCCTGTCTGAAGGGAGAACTGTCATGATTCTGGCCACCACGACTGTCGAGAACGTCGACCGATTCCTTGACGTATTCGGCACGAAGGGCGCTGACAAGCGGGCCCTCCACGGCTCCAAGGGTTCGACTGTGTTCAGCGATCCCGCCGAGGAGAACCGAGTCTGGGTGCTGTTCGACTGGGACGAGGCAGGGTGGGCGAAGTTCGTCTCCGACCCCGAGGTCCCGCCGATCCTCAAGGAAGCCGGACATTTGACCAAGCCGCAGGCCGCGCGCCTGCTCGGCTCCTACGGCGCGTGAGGGGCAGCACGATATGACCACCGCGATCAACCGTCCGGCCCGCGTCGGTCTCATCACCGATCAGACCGGCGCCCTTTCCTTCATGGGAATCGCCAACGTCAACATCGCCAAGATGGTGATCGATGACATCAACGACCGCGGCGGCCTTCTCGGTCGCCCCGTCGAGCTGTTCGTCGAGGACAGTGCGACCGACGACACGGTGGCGGAAGCCGCCGCGGCGAGGCTCGTCGAGCGGGCCGTCGACGTTGTCGTCGGCGGCATCTACAGCTCGACGCGACAGGCGATCAAGCGACCCGTGGTCGACCAAGCCGAGACGTTGTACGTCTACCCGGAGCAGTACGAAGGCCAGGAGTGTCACCCCCTGATCTTCTGTACCGGGCCGGTGCCGGCGCAGCAGATCGAACCCTTCTTTCCCTGGCTGATGCAGCAGACCGGGGCGAAGCGGTTCTACATGCCCTCGGCCGACTACATCTGGCCGCACACGATGAACAAGAAGGTGCGAGAGGTCGTGACCGCCGAAGGCGGCGAGATCGTGGGCGAGGAGTACTTCCCGCTCGATCACACCGACTACGAGCACATCGTCGACGACATCATGTCGACGGGCGCTGAGGTCGTGTTCAACACGATCGTCCCTCCGGGGCTCACGCCGTTCCTCGAACAGCTGCACCGGGCCGGCTTCACTCGCCGAGGAGGGCACATCGTCTGCACCTACTTCGACGAGAACTTCTTGAACCTCGTCCCGGCCGACCATGTCGAGGGCCTCTACGGGTGCCTGGACTACTACCGAGACGTCGACGACCCGTTCAGCATCGAGCTGCTCAACCGGTACGAAGGGCTCTACCCCGGAAGCGCGATGTTCACTGCGGGCAGTGCGTGCACGGGAACCTACCGTGCCCTCAAGCTCTGGGAGGCTGCCGTCAACGAAGCCGGGTCCCTTAACCAGGACGACGTCGTCAACGCGCTGGACCACGCCCGAATCGCGGAAGGCCCGGGAGGCCCCGCCGAGATGGTGCCGGGCCAACACCACGTGCGAATGAACATGTACATCGCCCGCTCCGAGGGCGGCACGTTCAAGGTGGTGAAGAACCTGGGTCACATCGACCCGAAGGAATGCGAGGTCGGGCGACCCTGACCCCTGGTCCATTGGATTGCACCCACACGTGGCGCATGGGCGGCGCCGGCTCCGACCACCTTGGCCGGCACCGGCGTCGCCCCTTCGTCGCGCGCCGCTCGATTGGCCCGAGATATCACCGGACGCCAGCTGGCCGGGGCGAGCCGCGGCTACGCCTCCGACTCGCGCATGCTGGCGCAATCGGGACTCAAGGCGTACCGATCGACAGGAGTGTGAGCCGTTCAGTCGCGCCAAAAACGACGGCACGTCGCCGCTGCGCGCGCATCCTTGACCGCTGCGTCTGTGGCGCCAGAAGTCGGCACTGAAGATGTGCGGCCCCGTCATGCCGACGGTCGGAATCGTCCACTCGCCCCGCGACGTCGCCAAGCAGGTGGCGGAGTGGCGCCCGTCGTCCCGGCCGGCGGCTATCACCGGCTCCGTGCGTCAACGTCGTACGACGGCGTAGGTCGAACAGGGGGTCGGAGAACGACCCGTGTCCGCTCTAGAAGGGAGGTGGATACTCAAATGGGACATCGAGAAGGGAGCCGGCGCCGAGGAATCACTCGTTCCGCGGGCCAAACTACAATGATACGTCGCCCTTCGAGGCTTGGAGAACCAGATCATGCCCGATTTCTCGTATCGCACCGAAGCCACCATGGACGCCGCTCCCAAGATGCTGTTCGATATCGTGAGCGACCTGTCACTGCATGTCGAGCTCGCGGGGAGCAGCGAGCTCAAGACGGTAACGCAGAAGCCGGCCGGTGACGTCGAGACGGGCACGCGCTTTCTCGCTGAGGAGTGCGTCAAACTCGCCGACGGCAGCGGGATGGACGTAACCGCGGACTCCGTCGTCGTCACCTGTGACACACCCACCACGTTCTCATGGATCGTCAACCCTGTCCTGCCTGACCGGCTCCGCCGGGTGCAGTGGTGGTTCCACTTCACCCCGGAGGGCGACGGAACACGCGTCGTGCACGAGGTCGAGATCGACTTTGGCGACCTGCAGGACGAGATGCTCAAGGGACTGCGTGACAACTTCGAGCAAGTCCGCGCTCCCGTTGTCCGAGCCGGCATGGACAGGACCCTCCAGAACCTCAGGGGGATGGCTGCGCGGTAGGTGTCCTCCCCAGCGGTCGGTCGTGCAATCCATCGACCGCCCCGTGTCGTAGCCGTTCACGAGGTGCCGCCACGCTTGCCGAGGCCCCTGGCTGGGCTTCGCCTGAGCCGCCGGACAGCCCGCAAGATCGACTTTGCGCTTCCAGGGGTCACGGGGGCGTACCACCCCGGGCACGGGCAACCTGTCGAGCCTGTCCCGTGACCTCAGGGCCGCTGCCAACGCCCTCGACGCTCAGGCCTCAAAAGCTCGACCGCGCACCTGAGACAATACTCCCGTGTATGTGCACTGGCTCCGTCGCAGTTCCCACAGCGTCCACTGAGCTGATCGAAGGTCGTGAGCGCATGCCCACACTTACGCCGCACTCATAACGATCCTCCTGGCGTCACACGGCACAAGGGATCGCTTCAGTGCCGGGTTCGAACGTGAATCACTCACTGCTTAGGCGAGCCTACGCGGAAACCCCCGTCGGACTGGAACGACGTTGTGATTATGACAACCGCGAGGTCTTCACGTTTGGTGTTGACCAGGCACTTTTGAGTGATCTCTCGACACGACTCGCGGGTTAAGGAGCGCTTTCCCACAGCGCCATTCAGCGTTCCCAGCGGGGATCAGCCTCGACGACGCCGAGACCGAGGGACTCGAGTTCGGCGACGAGGGAACGCAACCGTCGCTCGTTGTCGATCCAGGGCCCGTAGTCGGCGAGCTGCTCGTCGCTCATGAGCCGGGTGACGGTCTTGGCCGCCACCTTGCGGGTCCACTGGTGATAAGGGCCGTGCAATACCGGGGGTTCAGCGTGGCAGCGACAGTTGGGCCTGCCGCAGCGCGCCAGGCGCTCGGTCATCGTCCCGGGCAGGACGAAGCCGACCTCGGCGAGGGCGCGGGCGATGCGGCGGGCCTCAGCTTGCTGGGCGGGGGTGGGTGGCACCGCTCAACCTTGGCACCGGGGATCCACCAGCTGGGTCATATCCGTAAGTATATATATTGTATGACAGCGATCGACCTGTCCACCTGGGTCCCCCGTGGCGTCGACGAACGCGCCGGTGCCTTCGCCCGGGCGGTCGTCGCCAAGGTCGACCCGCCGTCGTGGTCCCGGGCCCGCTCGTTGTTGTGGGCGGCCAGCCGCCTTTGTGCCTTCGCGCTTTGTTGCGGGTTGGACCCCGAGCCCTGCGTCGTGCTCTCGAGCGCGCTGATCGAGCGCTTCATCTTGGTCGGGACGCAGCACTCGTCGCCTGCGGCGCGCCGTACCATGCGCTCGGACCTCTCCTTTTTGGCAAAGCAGGTCCTTAGGGCTGACTCAATAATAATTACCTGACTTTGAGGGTACATCTATCGAGATGCGGTTCCGAGGGTGCGGTGTAGGTGAGCACCTCGTAGTCCTGTTGTCCCAGTAACTCCGGGGTGTTTGACGTGTCGTCCCGATCACCCAAAAGGGAGCACGGCCGGGGTATTATGAGAGAGTTACTCCCAGCAAGGAGGAATGCTCTCATTATGAGGACCGAACGGTACGACCCCGAGGCACTGATCAGCCTGCTGCGACAACGAAAGATCGCCACCATGGAGGACCTCAAGGAGGCGCTGGGCACCTCGGCGGACGCCACGGTCTTCCGCAAGCTGGCCCTGCTGGAGTACCGCACCAGCTACTCGCACCGGGGCCGGTACTACACCTTGGACGAGCTCGCCCGTTTCGACGAGCTGGGGCTGTGGTCGTTCCGCCAAGTGTGGTTCAGCCGCTTTGGGACGCTCGTGTCGACCGTGGAGGCGCTCGTTACCTCCGCCGATGCCGGCTACGACGCGGCGGAGCTGGAGGCGTTGCTCAACGTCGAGGCCAAGCAGGCCCTGCTCAAGCTGGTGCGCTCCGGCCGCCTGGCGCGCGAGCAGGTGGCTGGCCGCTATGTCTACCTTTCGACCCAGGCGGCGCCGCGACGCGCCCAGCTGGCCGCCCGCTCGGTCTACGACGCCGAGGCCAGCCGCCTTTCCCTCGGCCCGGGCTTGCGGGTGCTGCCTGACGAGCTCAAGGCGGCCATCGTGCTCTTCTACAGCCTCTTGGACGAACGCCAGCGGCGGCTCTACGCCGGGCTGGAGGCCATGAAGGTCGGCCACGGCGGGGACGCCCAGGTCGCCGAGCTGCTCGACATCGACCCCGGCACCGTCGCCCGGGGCCGCCAAGAGCTGCTCGCCGGCGACATCGAGCCGGGGCGGGTGCGCCGCCCGGGCGGGGGGCGGCCGTCGGCAAAAAAAGCGTCCCCGAGGTGATCGAGGCGATCGGCCGCCTGATGGAGCACGACACCGCCGGCGACCCGGTCAGCGGTGTGAAATGGACCAGGCGCACCACCGAGAAGGTCGCCGCCGAGCTGGGCACGGCCGGCATCGTGGTCTGCCCCAACACCGTCGCCAAGCTCTTGAAGGGCCTCGGTTACCGGCTCCGGGCCAACGCCAAGAAGCTCAACCGGCAAAAGGACCCCGGCCGCGACGCCCAGTTCGCCTACATCGCAGCCATCCGCGAGTCCTTCGCCCAGGCGGGCCTGCCGGTCGTGAGCGTCGACAGCAAGCACCGGGAGCTGGTCGGGGACTTCAAGAACCCCGGTGCCACCTGGGAACAAGAGCCCATCTTGGTGAACGACCACGACTTCCCCTCCCAGGCCAAGGGCGTCGCCCTGCCCTACGGGGTCTACGACGTCGCTGCCAACCACGCCTGTGTCTCGGTCGGCACGACCCACGACACCCCGGACTTCGCAGTCGACAACCTGGCCAGGTGGTGGGCCTGCCACGGGCGCCGCCACTACCCCGGGGCCACCGAACTGCTCGTGCTCGCCGACTCCGGTGGCAGCAACGGGGCACGCACCCGGGCCTGGAAGTACGGCCTCCAGCACCGCCTGTGCGACCGGCACGGCCTCACGGTCACCGTTTGCCACTACCCGAGCGGCGCCTCGAAGTGG
>CAWDRQ010000038.1:0-15959 GCA_963804765.1 uncultured Acidimicrobiaceae bacterium | reverse complement strand
TACGACCACGAACTCCCAGCTCTGGCCGTTCGAGGCGCTCGGCGCTTCCAGGGCCAACTCCAAACATCGCAGAACGATGCGGTCGTCGACCGGGTCGGGCTGGACCCGACGGACCGCCCGCTGGGTGAGCATCGCCTCGGCCAGCGGCAAAGCCAGGCGGGCCTCGACCTCGCCGGGATCGCTGGTTGGAGCGAGGGCGTCGTCCATGCCAGAGTTTGGCTCGTCCGTGGTAATCTATCCACTCGATCCCGCAAGGTGATGGACACGAAAAGATCGGCGACCCGAAAGCCGGTCCGCCTCGGTAGGGGCCCGCGCCAGATCGACAGTTCTTGTTCGTCCCTGGCCCTGCCGACTCGGTGTGGGTCCGATTCGCTTCCGACACTCGACGTGCCCGCCGTTATGGCGCGCCAACGACCCGGCGCTTACCCACGTCCTCGGCTCCGCATCGGGCACAGGCCGACCAGTCGGCGACACGCACTCCCTTCAGCTCAGCCACCGCGTGCTTGGTCGCGGTGTTCCCGTCGCTGTCGGACGGTCCCGAAGCACGTAACGCCGAAAGGGCGCGGTCACTCCACCCGCCGCTCGACCAGCTCCTGCGTTGTTCTGTCGCGACCCGAAATCGGCATCTGGGATGCGGTCGGGTCGTCGAGGAGTCGTCGGCGCGGATGCACTAGGCTTTCGTCGCGACTCGCTAAGACTGCCGGGCATGGCCCTCGGTCAACATCCAGGCCCACCCGCGTCGGCGAAGCAGTTGAAGGAGCTGCTGACCCTCCTCAAGAACGTCGGCCACAGCGACTTCCGCGACGCGCGCGGCCCAATGGGGTTTACACAGCGCCAGGCCGCTGGCAAGTTCACTCGCGATGAGGCGGCAGCGTTCATCGACCGGTTACAGGACACAGAGTTCGGCGGGAGCGCCCCCTTTGCTGGCACAGTGGCGAGGCTGTCCACGCAAGAGCAGAGATGTTCGCCACATGCCTGTCGAGCAGCTCGTCGTCGAGCTTCGGCGTCGCGGCTGGACCGTGACCAAGCCGTAGAGCAGCGAGCACCGGCCTCTTGCTCGATCACGACATTTCGATGTGCAGTGGGGTTCGCGTCGGAGGACCGACGGCACCAATGTCCGACTGGCAACTCTCGCCTTGAGATGCCTGAGGTATCGGCATGATGAGGTGTTTACGGGACACACCACGATGCTGGAGGCCGGGACCGGAGCGGGCGTGACCGGTCGGCACTTTCCCCATCGTTGGCGTCACACCTACGCCACTAGCCTCGTGCGCAGGGGCGAGGACATCCACGTCGTCCAGCGCCTGATGGGCCACTCCAACATCGCCACGACCACGAGATACCTGCACCTGTCGGACGCAGATCTCCTCGAAGCTGTCGATAGGGCGTTCCCGGAGGGCTAAGGGTGATCAGGTCGCCGATTACGCGCCCGTCGACGTGAGGTGGTTGCCCCCACTTCCACGTTGTTCTGTGCGCCTGTCCAGGTCGGGAGTGATCGAGGGTCGTAGGCCTCTGCCGTCCTGTGGGCGCTGTTAGAGAGCACGCAGCCGCCCCGCGGACACGAGCACCAACGCCGACGAGCTTGACAGTGCGTGATCAGCGGCATGTCGAGCTCCGGTAGCAACCGGCTACTCGCGGGCTCTAGCACAACGAAGCGGCACTCAACCCACGAGCGCGATGACTGCCTCCGGCAACATTGGGCGAGCGAAGAGGAAACCCTGACCCTGGTCGCAGTCCAGCCCGGCGAGTGTGTCGAGTTGATGGCTCGTTTCGATGCCCTCGCCGACCACGGTTATGCCGAGCGCGTGGGACATCGTCGTCACCGCAGCGACGATCTCGCGGTCGCGGGGGCTTCGACCGATCTGAGCCACGAAGCTCCGGTCGATCTTCAAGACGTCAACTTTCAGCCGCTGCAGGTGCGCAAGCGACGAAAAGCCGGTTCCGAAGTCGTCGAGGGCGAGGCGCACGCCGAGCTTCGACAGGGCTGACAGCGTCTCTTGGAGGTCACCCCACTCGCCGACGAACGCGGTCTCGGTCATCTCCAGGCAGAGCCGCGCCGGCGGGATGCCGTGGCGGCGGATCACCTCGGCGACGTGCCCGGCGAACTCGGGGTCCGACAGCTCGGCACCCGACACGTTGACGGCCATCGTGAACTCGCTTGGCCAACCGTCGCGGGACGTCCACTCGGCGAGCTGGCGGCAGGCCTCGTCCAAGACGAACGAGTCGATCTTGCCGATCAGCCCGTGTTGTTCGGCGAAGGGGATGAACTCGTCGGGTGCCACGACCCGCGCTCGGGATGGCGCCAGCGCACGAGCGCCTCGACGCCGATCAACGATCGGTCCTCCAGGGAGAAGAGTGGCTGGTAGAGGAGGAACAGCTCCTCGTTCTCGATCGCGCGGCTCAGCTCGGCCTGGAGGAGGCTCGCCCCGGTGAGGATGCGCTGGGCGGAGTCGAAGACCCGATAGCGGTTCCGCCCTGTCTCCTTGGCCTCGTACATCACTTCGTCGGCGTCGCGGATCAGCTGCTCGGGCTCGGTGAGGGGATCGCGGGTGACGACGATGCCGACGCTGCAGGTGATGGAGAGGTCGCGCCCGTCCTCGACGTAGGGGACGCGGATCCCTCGGACGATGCGGTCGCCGATGAGACCGACGTCATCGTCATCGCGGAGGGCCCCGCAAAGCACGACGAACTCGTCGCCGCCGAGGCGGGCGACGGTGTCGGCATTCCGAGAGAGCTGCGAGAGCCTGCGCCCGACTTCGGCGAGCACCTGGTCGCCGGCGTCGTGACCGAACGAGTCGTTGATCTCTTTGAAGTGGTCCAAGTCGACGAACAGGACCGCAAGCCGACCCGGCTGCCGTTCCAGGGCGGCAAGAGCCTGGGACAGCCGGTCCATCAGGGCGACCCTGTTCGCCAGACCGGTCACCGGGTCGTGCAGGACCTGGTAGGCCAGAGCCTTCTCCGCCTTGATCTGCGCCGTCACATCGCGGGAGATGCCGAATGTCCCGATGATCTGGCCGCGCTCATCGCGAAGCGGCATCTTGGTGGTCGAGACCCAGGGATCGATTCCGTCGTGGTAATGTCTCCCGCTCCAACTTCCCCACGATCGGCTCGCCGGTGCTGATGATCCTCTGCTCGTCCGTCAAAGGCAGCAGCAGCGTGTTCCTCGCTGAAGAAAGTCGAAGTCCGTCTTCCCGATTATCTCTTCCACGGCATGGCCCGGAGCGATCGCGGCGATCCAGCCTGCGCTGACCAGAAGGAACCGGCTGCGCAGGTCCTTGAAGTACACGCGCTCCTCGGTGCTGTACAGCAGGTTGCGCATGCAGGTGCGCTTGATCCCGCGCAGCGCTTCGCTCTCCTGCGACCACTGTAAGTCCAGCTCCGTCTTGACCATCGCAGCTCCTGCTCGGGGATCGATGAGTACTATCGACCGATTCGCCGAGAATGCTTAGCGCGAGATCACTGGCTTGCCCGCGAATGGGGCGGAGTTGTCGCTCCAAAGAAGCTGACAGGTTCTTGCATCGTCGTGACTTCACCCAAGCGTCAGTGCCTGCAGAGGAATCCGAAGTGTGCATGAAGCGGCGGAAGCAGAAGTCATGATGATGATGATCGTCGAGCGGAGATCCGCTAGCCGGCAATCGTGCGTCATCGCGTCCACGTAGCTAGTCGCAGGTCGGCGACTGTGTTCGATGGCCCTCCGGCGCGAACCCTCGCCTCGCTTTCTTGCTACGGTGAGCGACACCTGGCCAATCGCGGGAGAAGCGACATAACGGCTCGTCTGGGTCTTCGTCGGCAACGGCGTTGACGGGTCCGGCGGCCATCCAGATCGAAGGTTCCGGCGCTGGCGCGGTTCCGCTCGGTCCTAAGTTCAGACGGCGGGCTCAAGGGCCAATGTCGCTGTTCTCAGGCCTGAGCGAGTACCTCGCCGAACTCGACGCTTGTGATCGTGCCTCTCGACGTCTCCAACCGAGGCCCTTGGCGGTTCAGATTTTCTCTGCCAACTTCACGAGGGCGGCAAGCTTCGATATAGCCGGGGTCTTGGTGTAAATGCCCGCCGAGTAGCTCTTCGTCCCGGCTATAGCATCCATCCCCTGTATGGGGACCCCTCCCTCCGTGAACGTGTAATAGAAGGCCGTCATGCCGATGCCGGAGTACGGGGTGAACTTGATCTTGAGCTTTTCTGCCTGATTGAGCGCGTACTGCAGCTCGGCTCCTGTGAGGGGCTTCGAGGTAAGCGCCGCGGCGGCCCGCCGCCAACCGCTTCCGATAGCTACCGGACCCAGCGAAAGCCCGGGCCACTCCCCCGCTCGTGGGTCTGGATGTCCTTCCGCACCTGTTCGGTCAACGTCGCCAGAGCCGCGCTCACCTGGACCGTCGGCGCCACCGGGTCGACGAGTTCGCGCGCAGCGGGCGGCAGCAGGGACAGATCGCTGCGACAACGTTCCTGCTGTACCCCCAGTGGTTCTGGGGGTCGCCGATTGTGGCCATGCTCCATGACGTGCTCCAGCAGGGGTGAGGATCCCCGTGGTGGCACTTCGTCGCGCAGGCCGAGGACGTCCCGCAACCCGGGACTACGGAAGACCTGTTTCGCACCCGGGTAGGTGGCCTTACCGCTCGACAACTTGGCCACGGGTCTGCCGTCGTAGGAAACGAGCTTGTAGGCGGAGTCGAGATACGGCGCATCGGCCGAAACGCCCATGCGAGTGCCGACGCCGGCAACGTCGACGGGGGCACCGTCGGCGACCAACCGTGCGAGGCGGTGCTCGTCGAGGCTCCCCGACACCACGATCTTCACCGCTGGGAGGCCCGCCTCGTCCAGAAGCCGCCGCGCCTCGAAGGCGAGCGATGACAGGTCGCCGCTGTCGAGCCGGATCCCGGCACGATCCTCCAGGTGGCTCTCCCGGATCACCTCGATGGCATTGCGCACGCCGCTCAGCGTGTCGTAGGTGTCCACGAGGAATGTCGTGCGCGTCGGATGATCGGTAGCGAAGGCGCGAAACGCGTTGATCTCCTCGGTGAACGCCTCGACGTAGGAGTGCGCCATGGTGCCTGATGGGACGAGTCCGTGACGCCGGGCAGCCTCGACGTCACTGGTCGCGCCGAACCCGACCATGGCCGACGTCCGCGCTGCGGCCAACGCCGCCTCGAGCCCCTGGGTGCGGCGCATCCCGAACTCGACGAGCTCGAAGCGGCCCTGCGCGGCGATGACGCACCGGGCCGCCTTCGATGCCACAGCAGTGTTGAAGCTGATCTTGTTGAGCAAGACGGTCTCGACGAGCTGCGCCTCGGGCAAGGGAGCGGTGACCTCGAGGAGCGGCTCGTCGGCGAAGACGACTCTCCCCTCGGGAACAGCCCAGACGTCCCCCGTGAAGCGCAGCGGAGCGAAGGCAACGAGCTCGTCGTCGCCGAATCCCTGCGACGCCAGGTAGGATAGCTCCTCGTCATCGAAGTGGAACTCCTCGAGGAACCCGAGCACGTCCTCCAGCCCGGCGGCGACCAGGAAGCCCCGCTCCGGCGGCAGGCGCCTGACGAAGAGGCTGAAGGTGGCCGGGGCGGTCATGGCGCGACATAGGTAGCTCGAGGCCATGGTGAGCTCGTAGAGGTCGAGCAGAAGGCCGGTACCCATTGCACCATGGTGGCGGACCCTGGCGCAATGGGCAACGATCCGCCCCGTGCCACGACAGGTCGGCGTCGATGGACAATGGGACATGGACTCCGCGACGTTCTCCTTCAACCTCCGAACTGCGCTTCTCGTCGTGGATCTCCAGAACGATTTCGCCGATCCTCGGGGCAGCCTCTACGTCCGGGGCGCGAGCGAGGTGATCGATCGAGCGAACGCCAACGTGCGACTCGCGAAGCAGGCGGGGGCAACGATCGCCTACACCCAGGACTGGCACCCCGCGCATACCCCTCATTTCGCCCAGGACGGAGGCATCTGGCCTGTGCACTGCGTCGCCGACAGCTGGGGAGCACAGTTCGTTCCGAACCTGATCGTGGACGGGATCATCTTCCGGAAGGGAACGGGCGGGGAGGACGGCTATTCGGGGTTCTGGATGCGCGATGTCGGCACCGGCGAGACGAGGTCGACGGGGCTAGGGGACGCGCTCTCGCAGGCCGGAGTTGGCCTGGTTGCCCTCTGCGGGCTCGCCACCGACTACTGCGTCAAAGAGACGGCACTCGACGCGATCCGACTCGGATACCAGGTGGTTGTGCTCACCGATGCCATCCGTGCGGTCGATCTGCATCCGGGGGACGGAGAGCGAGCACTGCAGGCGATGCGACGAGCGGGGGTTCGGTGCATCTGACGCACGAGGTCCTCGGGTTACGTGAGTGCAGAGGGGCGTCCGAGCAGTCCGACGGTATATGTCGTCGCCTGGAAGTGTCTGCGGCTGGACCGGACCCTTTTCGGCACAAAGAGATGCTCGAGCTGGATGGCGTTCGGTGCACAGGGAAAACTCGAAAGCTAGGGAGAGACTAGGGATGCGGGATGGTATCGGCCTTCCTCCTTCTGCTGCTCGGGAAGCTCGTCCGCACAATCCAGACGCGCGCGAGACAGCGGAGACCTACTGTCACCTTCGTGGCGACTCACGGCGCTGACGCCCTTTACGGCCGCAGCGAGACGGAGTGGGACGAACTCACGTCCGAGGGGCTGCGCTTCCTCGTAGACCAAGCTCGGCTGCAACGAACAACGACTTACACGGAACTGGACACCGTGCTGAGTCGGCGAACCGCAGTTTGTCCGTTTGACTTCGACCTCGACAGCGAACGTGCGGCGATGGGCCAGCTCCTCTACCGAATCGTCGAGGCAGAACGAGCAGCCTCGGGGACCATGATCTCGACGATCGTGATCTACCTGAACAAGGCGGGCGCTCCACTTTGTCCCCGATGCCTTAGTGGCGCGCGTCCGCAGTCAGGTTGCCGTCAGCGATCTCCGTCTGCGATGCAGGAAAAGCCCTCGCCGCGATTGACACGGCCCCGCTCCTTCAGACATGCCGGTAGGAGGCGGTCGCGAATACAGAACGTGCAGCCCGAACCTCGATTCGCCTTAACCCGGTCCGAGCACATATCGAGACGGTTCGGGAACGGCCGACTCGCCCTCACGTCGCCGAGCCGTCCTACCCGCGCAGTTCCTCCAAGCGCGCTCGGCTACTCGGTCCGCATCTCCGGGTACATGTCGAGCCAGGTCTCTAGCGCCTTGAGGTAGGCCCGGTCACGCTCGGTGAGGCTCGCGACCAGCGTGGGTCTTACGTGCGGGAGGCGTACCCACAAGAGCGGTGCCTAGCACACGGGATTGGCCCTCCGGACATCAGGCGGTCTCGTCGTACCAGTGGTCCGTGATTCTCCTATTGCGTTCGCGACTGGGGGCATCCCGTCCTGGTGCGGCGTGTAGCGGTGGTTGACCGGGATGACGGCGCTCGTTCCAAAGCCAGTGATACTCCGGGTCGTGAGGGTGATCGAGAGAGTCAAGAAGGGCCTGGAAAGGTCTGATCGCTTGTCTTTGCGGAAGGTCTTGCACGGCCATATCAGCGACATTACTTCACGCTGCCGGTGGCGTCATACCTATGCCACGAGCCTCGTGCGCCGGGGCGAGGACATCCACGTCGTCCAGCGACTGATGGGCCACTCCAACATCGCGACCACAAGCCGGTACTTGCATCTCTCGGATGCGGATCTCATCGAGGCCATCGACAGGGCCTTTCCTGCGATCTGAGAGTGTCTGGCTACTCCCCAGTGGTCCGCATCTCGGGGTACATGCCGAGCCACATCTCCAGCATCTCGAGGTAGACCCGATCGGCCCCGGTGAGGCTCACGTAGTCCATGTATGGGCGCGCCGCTTTGGTCTCGCCACGTCGACACTGTCGCGATCCGAATGCTGCCGGGTGACCTCCTCGCGGGGGGATGACCGAACTTTCTACTGACGGCCCTGAGAAGGCTCCTGTCGTAGGCGGTAGTCTGCGGTCGTGAGCTTCCATCTCGGCAACCTGAAGATCTCGAGCCCGTCCTTTGGCCACGACGAGCGGATCCCCGAGCAGCACGTCTCGCCGCCGATCGAGTGGAACAACGCACCGGGCGGCACTTCGTCGTTCGCGCTCGTGGTCCACGATCCCGACGCGCCGATGACCTACGGCTTCACGCACTGGGTGATCTACGGGATACCGGCAGGTGCAACGGGCATCCCCGAGGGTGGCAGCGACGGTTACGTCAAGGGCGCCAACACAATGGGCGGCGGCGAGTACCTTCCGCCGTCGCCACCCGCGGGTCACGGCGTGCACCACTACTACTTCGAGCTGTACGCCCTCGACGCCGACCTCGACCTGCCGCCGGGCCTCAGCCGCAACGAGCTACTCGAACGCATCGACGACCACATCATCGAGCAGGCTCGGCTCGTCGGCACGTACAGCAACTAGCCGGTCCGGCCCCGGCCTTCGCTGGCAGGTCGGCCGGGTGCTCCTCTTGACGTTGCGATACACCGGTCTCCGGCTCAAGGAGCTCGTCAACCTGCGCACAGACGAGGTCGATCTTGAGGCTCGGCGGATCAGGGCGATATCAAGGGATTGTTCAACGAGGATGGCGACCGGTAGTCCGGGCGCGTGCTGAGCTTGACCAGGCTGTTTCCCAGTTCCGCATAAGTCGCGCTGGTAGCTTCCGTCATGTCGGTACCCACCGTGCAGGTGGTGCTGCCAGCTACTTGTTCGAGATCGGGTAGCTCATCGGCGGCCTGCCTTTGAGCCATCCCATCAACCACTGCTCCGCCGGGTAGGTGTTAAGGGCTCGACTCTGTTGGTGGTTCGCCTCACCCACGATCGCCTTCACTGCGTCCAGCGCTTCCCGCATCATCGGTTCATCGAGTTCAGCCGGAAAACGCACCACGATGGTCCACGGTTGCACGTCGTTGACCACCTGCGCATCGATGGAACGCTCGGCTGCGAGGCGATTGAAGGCCGCCTTCCATTCCGGCGGGTCGTCCCCCAAGAGCGGCATCATCACGGTATAGCGATCTGGGGCTGATCTCACCTTGCAGTTGCTCGAGTCGAAGATCACGCGCTCACCCTACGCATCCGCCGCCGTTCCCGCTCATCCGTTCCCGCCCAGATGCCCGCCAGCTCCGGCGACTCGAGGGCCTAGGCGAGACCTCCCGCCGAATCGGGCACGGCTCGCAGACGGCACGGGCGGCGTCGAGGGGCTCGTCACCACTGGCGAACCACCAATCCGTGCCCTTGCCCCTACATGCCGCCCTACGTTGCGATGAGGGGCGTTCGGCAGCTTATCCGGGCGGCTGCGCCACCCGACGGGCTTACCCGCGGTCGTTACTGCTGTGTCCAAGCGCCTCGAGGACCTTGGCCAGTAGGTCGTTCGTCCTTTGCTGCTCGGCGAGCAACGCGCGTCGCCAGTCCCACTTGGCGGCATTCTCGGCCTCTGCGTGTGCTAGCGCTTCCTTTTCCCGTCTTCGGGTTCTCCATTTAACCGGAGTATTCTCTGGAGGTGGAACATCCCCGTGGCGGCGTGCACTACCCGAGGACACTCGGTGAGTTCCAGGCCTGGTTCGGGACTGATGCCGCTTGCCAGGACTACCTCCAGTGGCTGCGCTGGCCTCAGGGGTTCGTCTGTCCTGAGTGCGGCAATCCTGGGGGATGGTGGTCGAGCGACGGTCGGATCATGTGCGCCGGCTGCAGCCACCGCACCTCGGTAACCGCTGGCACGATCTTCGACCGGACCCGGACGCCGCTGACGGTCTGGTTCACCGCCTGCTGGCTGTTTGCCACCGCAAAAGACGGCATCTCGGCTCTCAGTCTCCAGCGGAGCCTCGACATCGACTCGTACCAGACCGCGTGGGCCATGCTGCACCGGCTGCGATCCGTGCTCGTGCGTCCAGGCCGGGACCGACTTACCGGCACCGTGGAGGTCGACGAGACCTTCATCGGCGGCGAGGAACCAGGGCTTCGGGGTGGACGAGCGAAGGGGAAGAAAGCCCTGGTGGGTATTGCGGTCGAGGTCAAGGAGCCGAAAGGATTCGGCCGGTGCCGGATGGCGATCCTCACTGATGCGTCCGCCGCCTCGCTGGGCCCATTCGTGACTGGCCACGTCGAGCAGGGCGCGACGGTCATCACCGATGCATGGCACGGCTACGACGGGATCACAGGTCTCGGCTATGAGCACGACCGACGTAGCCAGCGCGCTGCGTGTGCAGCGGGGGAGAATTCGGCAGTGCTACAGCCAGGTGTGCATCGGGTCGCATCGCTAACCAAGAGATGGTTGCTCGGAACCCACCAGGGCAGGTTCGACGAGGCGCACCTCCAGAACTACCTGGATGAGTTCGTGTTCCGCTTCAACCGCCGCAAGTCCCGCAGTCGAGGGCTGCTCTTCTACAGGGTGCTCGAACTCGCGGTCGGACATGATCCCGTGCGGTACAGCGACATCACCGCTGGTACGAAACCACGGACGGTACTACCCACACCGCCACGGACAAGAGGGCACCCGCCGAGCCTGGATCGTCCGCCATTGGACCTACCGTGGAGGATTCCTGACCTGCGCCACTCCGGTTAAATGGAGAACCCGATCCCGTCTAAACGGATCATCCATGACCATTTTCCGATGGTACGTCTCGTAACCGATCAGCGCCCAAAGTGCAAGAGTCATGTTCGTAGGTCGTTTCTGAGCCCTTGAAATCGTCGGCGAGGAGTAGAAGTGCGGCCTAGCCCTCGAACGACCCTATCCACGCGGCAGGCGGCCGGCGTCACTACAACTCGGTGAGACAGTTCCGCGCCGAACTTCGCCGGATCGAGATCGTTCGCTTCCTCGCCGCGAGAGGCATGTCCCTTTTCGTGCGGGGCACCCAGCGAGCGCTCGCTCAGCGTTTCGGCGTCTCGGAAGCGACTATTTCCCGCGATCTTGAGGGCATCCTCGCCGAACGCGGCCGTAGTCGATGCTGCCCGTTCTGCGGAGCAAAGCCACTCGACGAGGATGGAGTGCTCGCGATTCAAGAGGGTCACGACCGATTCCGTCGCTGGCTCGGCCCGTCCAACGTTGCCGAGGAGGACGGGGGCGACGAACCATGACCGAGCTTCCGCCCGCCACCTTCCGACCGGAGACGGGCGAGCCCTCGCCAGCGTGCCCTACGCGCTCAGGCGGAAGGAGTGCTCTGTGTCGAGCCGGCCGGGACCTCGATCGTGACCGTGATCGTCTCAGGGTCCTCAAGGCGGTGGGTGGCCCACTTCTGGAGGTAGAGCGTGCCGATGATCGGCGGATCGCCACTTTCGGGCTCCTCGTAGCGGATGGTGTTCTTGGTTTCCTTCGCCCGGTGGAGCGTCACCTTCAGCGGTTCCACGACCGTCACCTCCTTCGAGCAAGCCTAGGCCCTTCCAACCTCCTCGTCAGGAGTGCCGACGGCGGCGCACCAGCTACTCGCGAAGCTTCGCGCTACGGAGTTGGTACGTGTCGTGCTGAGGATGTACTTCGACCGTCTTATCGAGCGGGCGCGCTCGACATGTCGGGCGTCTCACCGCAAAGTCCTCACCACGGGCGGAGCCCATATTCTCCCATACGCGTTTATTCATGCACCGGTCACCGTCGTCAAGCTCCGCGTCTTATCATTCCACTGGTTTACTAAGTCAGCCCTCCATTGTCGTCGGTCAGTGCCCTCCGACTCGCTTCTAACTCACGATAATGTTACTTCGGGTTCTCCATTTAACCGGAGTGGCGCAGGTCAGGAATCCTCCACGGTAGGTCCAATGGCGGACGATCCAGGCTCGGCGGGTGCCCTCTTGTCCGTGGCGGTGTGGGTAGTACCGTCCGTGGTTTCGTACCAGCGGTGATGTCGCTGTACCGCACGGGATCATGTCCGACCGCGAGTTCGAGCACCCTGTAGAAGAGCAGCCCTCGACTGCGGGACTTGCGGCGGTTGAAGCGGAACACGAACTCATCCAGGTAGTTCTGGAGGTGCGCCTCGTCGAACCTGCCCTGGTGGGTTCCGAGCAACCATCTCTTGGTTAGCGATGCGACCCGATGCACACCTGGCTGTAGCACTGCCGAATTCTCCCCCGCTGCACGCGCAGCGCGCTCGGCTACGTCGGTCGTGCTCATAGCCGAGACCTGTGATCCCGTCGTAGCCGTGCCATGCATCGGTGATGACCGTCGCGCCCTGCTCGACGTGGCCAGTCACGAATGGGCCCAGCGAGGCGGCGGACGCATCAGTGAGGATCGCCATCCGGCACCGGCCGAATCCTTTCGGCTCCTTGACCTCGACCGCAATACCCACCAGGGCTTTCTTCCCCTTCGCTCGTCCACCCCGAAGCCCTGGTTCCTCGCCGCCGATGAAGGTCTCGTCGACCTCCACGGTGCCGGTAAGTCGGTCCCGGCCTGGACGCACGAGCACGGATCGCAGCCGGTGCAGCATGGCCCACGCGGTCTGGTACGAGTCGATGTCGAGGCTCCGCTGGAGACTGAGAGCCGAGATGCCGTCTTTTGCGGTGGCAAACAGCCAGCAGGCGGTGAACCAGACCGTCAGCGGCGTCCGGGTCCGGTCGAAGATCGTGCCAGCGGTTACCGAGGTGCGGTGGCTGCAGCCGGCGCACATGATCCGACCGTCGCTCGACCACCATCCCCCAGGATTGCCGCACTCAGGACAGACGAACCCCTGAGGCCAGCGCAGCCACTGGAGGTAGTCCTGGCAAGCGGCATCAGTCCCGAACCAGGCCTGGAACTCACCGAGTGTCCTCGGGTAGTGCACGCCGCCACGGGGATGTTCCACCTCCAGAGAATACTCCGGTTAAATGGAGAACCCGAATGTTACTTTATCGTTAGTCACAAATGAGGAAAAGAGAGGGTCCGTGACGCTGCTCCACAGCACCGAGCAGGCTGTCGAATTGGCCGAGATCGCCGCCGACGCGCGGGACTACGTGGCTGCGAGCGGGGCGGAGAACACGACCCGTGTCTACCGCACCGGCTGGGCGCAGTTCACCGCCTGGTGCGACGAGCACGGGGTGATGGCCTTGCCTGCTGGCCCTGAGACTGTGGCCCTGTACGTGGCCGATCTCGCCAAGGCTGCCAAGCCCGCCACGATCGACCTTCGCCTGGCAGCGATCAGTGCCGCCCACCGGGCCGCGGGGTATGAGAGCCCAACCAAGGCCGAGACGGTCCGTCTCGTGCGCGGTGGCGTGCGGAGGACACTGGGCACCGCTCAGCGTCAAGTGCGCCCGGTGACAGTGGCCGAGTTGCGCACGATGGTCGAGGGACTCGGCACCGACCCGGCAGGGTGTCGGGACCGAGCGCTTCTCCTCCTCGGCTTCGCGGGCGCGCTGCGACGGAGCGAGCTGGTCGGCCTCGACGTGGCCGACGTCACCGAGGGGAGCGAAGGGCTCACCGTCCGCCTCCGCCGCTCGAAGACGGACCAGGAGGGCGCTGGGCGTACCGTCGGCATCCCCTACGGGTCGAACCTGGCGACCTGCCCGGTCCGTGCCTGGCTTGCCTGGCTTGCACTATCGAGCATCACCGAGGGACCTACCTTCCGCCCCGTGGACCGCCGTGGCCATATCGGCGCAACAGGTCTTACCGCGAGGCCGTGGCCCTCGTGTTGAAGCGCCACGCCGCCCGAGCCGGTCTCGACCCCAGCGAGGTGGCCGGACACTCGCTGCGGGCTGGTCTTGCACCTCGGCTGCTGCTGCTGGCGTCCCCGAGCGCCTCATCGCCGAGCAGACGGGCCACAAGGGCACGGCGATGCTTCGCCGCTACATCCGCGAGGGTTCCCTGTTCCGTGAGAACGCCGCCAGCGCGGTTGGGCTGTAGGGAGACACTCAGCCTTGATGCCGGCGCGAGCTTGCGGGACGTCCAGGACGCTGCCGGCCACGCGGACCCGATGACGACGAGGCGCTACAACCGGGCGCGACACAACCTCGACCGGCACCCGACGTACCCTCGGTTACTTCGAATCACGAGAACGAGCGGCAACGGCGGCGTTGACAGTGAACGGACCGGGCAATCGTCGAGCGGGCTGGACGAGGAGAGATCGTGGTATCACCTGAAGCGCAGCAACTGGGTTCTCGGCTTGACGAGCACCATGCCCCGGAGACCAACGGACGGATGTCGGTCTGCCGGCGCTGCGGTGCTCGGACTGATGGTCCAAAGGGGCTTCACATCCCGGACGAACGACAGCTGGAGCGTGCGCTGCAATGGCTGGATGCGCAGTCGCTAAGCAGTGGAATCGACCGCGCGAGGAATCGGCGTAACACCTGATCCTCGTGCCTTGCGGTACGTCGACTAGTCCCCTATCGGCGGACGACCGGAGGAGGGGAGGGACGGACTTGGCGACGAGCACGACCGGGCTACGCCACCGGGTGGAAACGTTCTTTCCTCTCCCGTTCCTTGGGTTGGCGCACCACGCGGTTCTTGCGGTGAGCGACCCGCACGTCCAGCACGTGAAGGTGGCGACCTACCGACAGGTTGTCCGAGAGCCTTATCTCCGCCCCGTGGGTGATGGCGATCCAGCGGTGGGTGGACCGCCAGTCCATGATCGTCGTGCACTCGGGGCAACTCGGGTCGGGCTGGATCATGAAGTACGCGCGCTCCTCGGCCTTCTTGTCATAGCCCTTGGCTCGCGTCACCGGCTCACTCGCCCTTCGCCGTAGAAGCGCTCGTTGTCTGCCGTCTGCGCCCGCCACTGCCCGACTGCTTCCCGACGAGAGCGAGCGAACCCATCGAGGGCACGACAGTGGACTCTTCCCCTGTCGACCACCGCACCCGCAAGAGCGACCCGGTCACGCCGGTCACGACTCCATCGCGGGGAGCCTCGCCGACTTTCCTCGAAGGGACCTGCACACGATCACCAACGACTGCCATATACCGAATGGTCCCACTGTGAGGCGTGTCTGGTCAGCGCGGTCCCACACCTTTCGCCCGCAGACGCTCCTGGCGACTGTTCAAGGTGCCGAGCTTGAGGGGTGCAACGTTGGACCCTGGATGGCTACGGCCCGTGACCGCCCGAACCAGAATCTCTGTTGCCGGCGTCGAGGCGACGGGCTGTCGAAGTCCTGTGCCAGCCAGGTCCGGGCCGGGAAGTTCACACCGCATGTGTCGACTTGGCGGGCCTTCGACGAGCTGGTCGGAGTAACCCAGCCGGCACGGTACGCTCGATGACCGAAAGGTCGCCCATGGCTGAGTACCCAAGCCTCGTCGTCGTTCGTACGAGCCCTCACCGGCGCCCCGCCGAGGCGGTGGCCTCGGCCGGCACCCCTGTGGTGCAAGGCGAAGGCCCAGGCCCAGAAGGCCTGCGAGGAAGCGAATAGAAGATGAGCACCGACCAGCTCACTGAGGCCAAGAAGGCCTACCTCAAGACGGTGGCCCAAGCAAAGAAGGCCTGCGACGAGGCGGTGGCCCCGATCAGGAAGGCCTACGGCGCGGCGACAGCCCAGGCCCAGAAGGCCTACGAGGAGGCGTTGGCCCCGGCCGAGAAGGCCTACGACGTGGCGGTGGTCCAGGCCGAGAGGGCCTACCGTGTGGCGGTAGGCCCCGGCCGAGAAAGCCTACCGTGATTCCGTTCCGACCGTCTCGCCGGACTGAACCTCGCCATCCCACCCTTTCCTGACAGGCCGCACCGACGGCGGGGTTTCCGGGCTGAGCGGCGGCTCCAGGCCGGCCACGTCGATACCCGAAGAGCCGCGCCTTTTGAGCGGAGCCGAGACGAGCCGGTGGGAGTGGCAGAGCCGGCGGGTACCCTTGAGCACGAGGAGGCCACACAATGGCCACGCTCGTACTTCCGTCCGACAGGTACCACCCCCGCTCGCAGCTTCACCAGGAGGACCCCGAGTGGCAAGCCGGCTACCGAGCAGGACGTCACGAGAGATGGCTGATCGCTGGGGCCAGCGGAGGCTTGCTCGGCTACCTGATCGGACGCCCCCACCATCCGCTCGTATGGGCGAGTCTCATGGCACTTATTGTCATCAGCGTCGTCGTAGCCCTCTGGCCCTTCG
>CAWDRQ010000037.1:0-7440 GCA_963804765.1 uncultured Acidimicrobiaceae bacterium | reverse complement strand
CTGTCCCGGCAACACGGCCTACGAAGCCCAGGCGCGGAAACCACCCCGGTCCACTCACACCCCATCCCACCCGTGACTCCGACCCAACCAGGATCTCGGGCGTGCCGTCTCGTGCGTCGGAGCGGGATCTATCCACTTAGCGTTCACACCTGCGCTCGTCCGGTGCCGGACACGGACTCCGCTCCAACGAGAGACGCCATTCGGCTCGTATCTGCGCGAGCCTTATGTTGAGTGGATGTGCTTCCCATCCTGAGCCGACGGTAATAGCGGGATTTTCGATCCCGGGAGGAGTTCACATGTCTCGAGACCACCGCAAGCATCTGATCGAATTACTCGAGATCGAGCGTGCTAGCCGCGTGCTGACCTACGTGACCAGTGATCGTCAGCCTGCTTCTGCGCAGATTGGCGAGGACGCTCTCCGACCGATATTCGACGTGTTGGCAACAATCGGACACGCAGACAAGCTCGACCTCTTCATCTATAGCCGCGGGGGAGCGTTAGAGGTCCCATGGCGGATTGCGTCTGCTTTGAGAGAAGCATCGAACGGGTGGGACATTCTCGTGCCATTCCGGGCCAACAGTGCTGCCACGCTCCTCGCGCTCGGAGCCGATCGCATTGTGCTGGGGCGACACGGAGAGTTGGGACCGATCGATCCAATCTTGAATGTCCGGAAGGCGGGATCCAACGAGAGCACCCCGGCACAAGACACGATCAATGTCGAAGACGTGATGGCGTACCTCCGCTTTGCGCGTGAGGAAGCCGGGCTGTCTGATCAAGACGCGCTCGCCGGCAGCCTCAAAACCCTCACCGATAGGCTTGACGCGGTCGGGCTCGGATCCGTTTACCGAACCAGAACACATATTCGTGATGTTGCTCGTCGGATGCTGACCTCGAGGAAGGAAGCTCTCACCGAACGAGCGATGGACACGATCATCGAGACCCTGGCCGAGAAGGTGTACGCCCACGGACACGCGATCGGTTTCGGCGAGGCTAAGGAGATCGAGCTTTCGGTCGAACGTCCTTCGGCTCGGGCCGAGGATCTGATGTGGGAGTTACTTCAAGCCTACGAAGCTCAAATGCAGTTACGACAGCCGTTGGATCCGGTAGCTGCTGTCGCGAGCACAGATCGATACACGGAGGAGGTCACAATCGCCGCGGTGGAATCTTCGGAATCAGGCTTCCAGTTCGACGGGACGATCGAAGTGAAGCCCCGACGCCAGATTCCGGCGAACCTCAACGTGGCGCTGAACGTGAATCTGCAGCTGCCTCCTGGCGTCCAGGTGGCTCAACTGCCAACCGCCGTGCAGCAGTTGCTGCAACAAAGCCAGCAGGCGCTGGCCCAGCTCGCCCAGCAAGCAGTCCAACAAGCGGTCGCAAAGCAGGCTCCTATCACGGGATGCGAGGTCGGCCTACGCGGAGGCGAGTGGAAGAGCAGTACTTCATCCGATACGAGCGAAGTGACGGCTTCCGGGCCAGCCGAAATCAATGAGGTACCTAACGGTACAGACAGTAAAACGAGCGAAAGTCAGCCAGCGAGGGACTCTGACGCGGGAAGCAACACGGAATAACCGGGGGCTACGAAACTTGTCGTCAGCGGAAGCATGACCGTAACAGGAGAGTCCCCCTCGCTCGGTGCATTGTCACCAGCCAGGTGGAACGTAGCTCGGAAGTCTTCAGCGCTTCTTACTTCCAGAGAAACGGTCAACTTTGTGTCCCCGATCACGGAAACTTATTCTACCTGGCAAAATGGCAAATCTGATCGATGTAGTTTCCCTGGGCCCCTACGACGTCCCCCTCGCTGGCTGTTCTGCTACGTCTGACTGGCTCACTCACACTCCGGCTGGCTGCAGCCGACCAGGAGGTGGCCCGCGGGGCATCTGCCACTGTGCGTCGAGGGTTGGCCCTCACGACGCAGCTCGACGATGCGAGCCACGGCCTTTGCTCCTCCTCGGTTGGTCGGGCGTCGCGCTCGCGTCCCTTGCGCATGGCGAGATAGCCGAATGGGTAGTCGCCTACCGCCTTGCGGCCAGCGGCGGCCTTCGCGAGGCGGCCGTCCCGCAAGCGCCTCGCGACCATCTTGCGGTCGAGCTCGGCGAAGACGTCCATGACTTGGCGGATGGCAGTTCGCATCGGGTCGTCGGGGTCGTCTCGATGGACCTCGCCGGTATCGACAGTGAAACCTTCTCTCCGCGCTGCCAGACGACTTGGTGCTCATCTGGCAGGCCAGACACGATACCCGCCCATCTGTTGAGTGAGTCGCCGCCTTCTCACCGATCGCGTCCGAGCCGATTTTCGCCTGCGAGGCGTGCTGCCTCACTCTTGCACGCTAAGCGCACGTGAGAGCGCCTCTGAGGGTCGAGAAGCTGCTCCTGCAAGGTTGGCTCCCCATTGCGAATGAAGCGTTCGAACGCTTCGGCAGCAACGGTTTTCTCCCATCCGGTGGCGATCAGCGTGTCTATCCAGTCTTCGAGCAGATCGGCTTCCTCCAAATTGCGGAAAACGCCCGGTCAAAGTCCCGCGTTGGATTTGCGGCGCGGGTGAGGTAGCACGTCAACCGCTGTTGGAGCATGTTGATACCGATTCCCGACAGGCAAGCCAAGCGTTCGGCGGCTACGAGATCGGTGACGGTAGCTTGACCGATGTCGCCGAAGTACGTTGCCCATAGTCCCTGACCGTCCAAGTCGGGCAACGGCATACGGTCGAAAAGTCCTCTCCTCCAGGCGTTTGTTCCCTGACTCTGCATCGCGGGCACGCTTGCTACTAGCACGCGGTCACTGAGCTGCCCTGCTCCTCGCCGGAAGCTGCAAGGGTGAGCGAGAATCATGCCCATCCCAGCCTCTTGTACGCCCGGGATGGGCATGTCGCGAAAGACGTCTCCGGTGAAGAGTGGTCTGTTCGGGTTCACCTCATCGCCCCTTGCCGTGTACAGGGCGTCGGGGTCGTTGTAGGTGTCGAGGTTCACCGACCCGGCTTCGAACGGATGTAGGGCTGGCCATCAGCGGCGGTGCCAACTTCCCAGTCGGAGTGGTACCGCTCTCTCCAGTTGGGCTCGGCGTGGTCCAAGGCCTCTTCGGGTGTGCAGTTGAGGGTTGCCAGGTCGAAGACAAGCTCCCAGTGACCGGCCGTGTACAGATCTATGCCGGTCAGAGGTGTGCCGTCCGCGATTGGGACTTCCATCCATGAGGCTGGGCCGAACACCAGATGATCGTCTCGGATGATCTGGATGAAGGCAAGGAGTTGGGCAATGGCCCGCCTGTTCTCACCGGTCGGCATTTCTCCGTTCCGCCAACGGCGCAGCGCTGGCACGGAAACGCCGACCATTCGCGCGATGTCGCGCCACCCAAAGCCCATCTCCGCAAGCTCCTCGAGCAGGGCAACCGGGTCCTGCGTAACGAGCCTGGCAATGCGAGTGTCGAGCTGGAACTTGAGACTCCGATGGTGAACGTCTGCGACATCGTGGCTGACCGCTACCGTACGGTTGCGAAGATATCCCGCCTGCTCAGTGATGTCGTTAGCCAGCTCCTCGATGGTCTTAGTCCTCGGCACTCCGAGGTCGGACAGTGCGGGCAAATTAGCGCCAGCAGTTGGGTCTTCGTTCAAGGTGTCGGTCATCAGATGTCCTCCTCCTTGTTGAACACCTCGGTGATGAGGCGGTCGGTGATGATGTTGTCGAAGAGCGCCCGAACCGGTCGGCGTAACTCGTCGCACACTTCCAGCAGGTCGACATTGGCCCACTCAGGGACGACTGAGGGTTGCCAGGACGCGTCGAAGTCAAGCAAAAAGTAGGGACCCACCAACCGCGGTCCGGGGCGCCGAAGAGGGCCGTCGGGGCTGACAGCGAACCCTGGCTGCGCAGGTTGTGGACCGTAGCGGAGAACCAGATGTCGGTCATCGCCGATCTCGTACTGGGCGGCTCCGTTCCAGTTGACCGGCTGCCACCCTTCTCCGGCCATCTCGGCTGCCGCTGGCGCCAGGCCTGTAGGAGACAACCATTCGTTCCATCCACGGGCCTTATCGAGATTGTCGATTCTGATCTCATCGATGTAGCGCACACCGGCTCGGGTGACACCATCCGGCCGGAGCACCTCCGCTGTAGCCGCGACCGCACTCTCCAGAATCGAGCGGAACTTGGGCCAGTTTTCGTATCGGGTGGTTTCAAGGGTGAGACTGCCCCCAGTGAGCGCAACCGCCATGGTCCGATCCCTGACGGTAAGTCTCAAGATCACGCCCGGTGGAAAACGAGGGCCACTGACTAGAGCGGGAACCATCGGAGCAGCGCCTCCAACGTTGACGGTAAGGGTCGGCTGCTGAACTTGTTCGGCGATCCATCCCTCGCCCAGAACCTCACGGAACGCACGCTGAATCCCTGCAGGCACTTGGGAACCCACCTCACCCGGAAACCTGATCTCGACAGCGACCATCGCGACCGGGGCGTGACGATACGCAGTGTGGTTATCGGTTGTCATGTGCTGTCCCTTGAGCGTGGAGAGAAAGTGAAACTGTAAGCGCAACTGAACTCTAGTCGCAAACTTGGTCTATCGCGAGCGGATCGGCGGATGAGGCCGACTTGTCGAAGAAGGCTGAGCACACATCGGCGTCCCAGCGATGTGGGCAGGCTCGCTACCCTCGGTCGGGAGGATCCTCACGGCTTCGCCTCCGAGAGCCCCGCCTCTCGGCAGCGAATCGCTTACGTATGATCCCGTCAACACGTAGGTCGGGTGCCGGTCCAAGTCGTGGCGTGCTCGGTCGCAACGCCTCATCGTCCTCGGGTCCGCGTGCCCAGCAGCGTCCTGGACGCTCCGCAGGCTGGCACCAGCATCAAGGCTGAGCGTCTTCCTACAGCCCAACCGCGCCGGCGGCGTTCTCGCGGAACAGCGAGCCCTCGCGGATGTACCGGCGAAGCATCGCCGTGCCCTTGTGGCCCGTCTGTATGGCGATGACGCGCTCGGGGACGCCAACAGCAGCAGCCGAGGTCGCAAGACCAGCCCGCAGCGAGTGACCGGCGAACTCGACGGGGTCCAGTCCGGCGCGGGCGGCGTGGCGCTTCAACACGAGCGCCACCGCCGGAGCGCTGAGACGTGTCGTGCCGATGCGACCATGGCGGTCCACAGGACAGAAGGCCGCTCCCTCGGTGATGCCCGAGACCTCGAGCCACGCGCGCCAGGCACGGACCGGGCATGTAATCGGATTCGAGCCGTAGGGGATGCCGATGATGCGCCCGGCGCCCTCCTGGTCCGTCTTCGAGCGCCTGAGGCGGACGGTGAGCCCTTCGCTCCCCTCGGTGATATCGGCCACGTCGAGGCCGACCAGCTCACTTCGCCGCAGTGCACCCGCGAAGCCGAGCAGGAGAAGCGCCCGGTCCCGACATCCCGCCGGGTCGGTTCCGAGTCCTTCGAGCATCGTGCGCAGCTCGGGCACCGTGAGCGGACGCACCTGGCGCTGGGCGGTGCCGAGGGTCCTCCGCACGCCACGGCGCACAAGGCGGACGGCCTCCTCCTTGGTCGGGCTGTTGTGCCCGGCTGCTCGGTGGGCGGCACTGATCGCGGCCAGGCGAAGGTCGATAGTGGCGGGCTTCGCGTCCTTGGCGAGGTCGGCCACGAAACAGGCCACGGTGTCCGCGCCAGCGGGCAGGCCCACTACCCCGTGCTCGTCGCACCAGGCGGTGAACTGCGCCCAGCCAGTGCGGTAGACACGGGTCGTGTTCTCGGCCCGGCTCGCAGCCACGAAGTCCCGCGCGTCTGCCGCAATCTCGGCAAGCTCGATGGCCTGATCGGTCCTTTGGAGCAGCGTCACAGTCCCTCTCTTTTCCTTCTTTGTGACCAACGATAAACTAGCTTTATCGTAAGTTAGAAGCGAGTCGGAGGGCACTGACAGGCAACAATGGCGGGCCAATTTAGCCGACCCGGGATTCGCGAATGCGGTGTGAAGCAGAGGCTCTCCGAATGGCCCCGTATTGCGTTTTAGGCGATCAGATTGTTGCTGTTAGGCTTTCCCTACTCGAGAGGCGATTGCGTGCCTCCACGCGCAAGGGTGGGCGGTCTGCGGGCACCGTGGACGCGGCCACGGCGCGGCAGCGTTCTTGGGGTCTGGTGCTCGCCAAGACTGCCTGATAGTGCCTGCTTCACGAAATGGCCGGGGTACTCGCATGGATCGCAACGGGAGCAGTGACGTGCACAGTCGATCTGGCGCGGCAGATTGGTCGAACTGACCGACGATCGGAGTGCTGTTCTGTGTTCGCGCGTGTTCCACGCCGGCGGTTCTGGGATGCCTCGCGACAGGCCCTAATGAGCACGTCGAGGTCACCCAATGGCGAGACCAACCTCGTCCGGCGCCGTGCTTACTACGACGTCCGTTCGATCAGTTGGTCACTGAGCTCGATCGTGGCCAGATACCACCGGAACGTCCAGTCCAGGAACGCTTCGTCGTAGTCGTCGCGCTGGCGCGCATTGCTGTGCCGGACATCGTACTCGTTCGCGATCGTGAATAGGGCGGCCTCGTCTTTGGAGAACAACTCCGCCTTGAGGAGCGCGCGACGCTCTTCGAGGATCCGGGCGAGAACGTTGACTGCTGATCGCTTGCTTTCGCGGGTTGCCTCGCGGTCGCGGGCGAGAGAGATCGCGTGCCGCACCTCGTCCCCGACGCCGTGGTGGTCGGTGGCAGCTTGTTCCTCGAGGTACTCGTCGTCTTCGCTCGAGCGGGCGGTAACGATGCGGCCTGCATCCTCACCGCGCTCTGCCATCCGATAGGGGAGGCTCGAGCCGTTGAGTTGCGAGTTCACCCAAGCCCGGAAGAGCGCCCGCCCGGTCTCGCGACCGAAGTCCCGGAACCGCCGCTCTGGTCCTGCCACGAGTGTGAGCCGAGGCCGGGAGATCAGCTCGTCGAATACTTCAATCACCGAGAAGAGAAGCGCCTCGTCCCACGCGTCATCCCAGGAGTCGGTGAACTGCGTCCAGATCGGGCCGACGCCGAGACGACGCTGAAGGAGGTAGTCGAGCTGGGCCCCGCCTTCGATCCCGAGCCTCCACGAGCTAGGCGCCGCCTCCTCGAAGTAGCCTGATTCGCTTAGCCGCTCGATGTAGCCGTGGAAGATGACGGAGAAAGTCCAGGCGTCGAGTGGCGGCCCGAGGCGCCGACCTGACCGCGCCGGTGAAGTATGGAGCGCCGCCCGAACCCGTCGGCAGGACGTGGAAGGCGTCAAGCACCTCGCCGACGAGCTTTCGGACCTCGTCCTCAGTCCGAACGGCCTCGAGTACGCGAAGGGCGTGTGGCCCAAACGCCTCAGCGAATAGCTGTTCGGTTCGTCTCCCAATATCGCTCGCTGTCAGTAGCAGAGCCAACTCCGCCACGAGCGGCTCGCGGGGCCAGACGTACTCGAAGTCACTCCAGTTGATCGCCACGCCCATCAATTATTCGCGTTTCGGCGGCCACCGCGGAGTTGTA
>CAWDRQ010000036.1:0-8727 GCA_963804765.1 uncultured Acidimicrobiaceae bacterium | reverse complement strand
CCCCGGGGGGAGCCGGGGCAGTCCTCCGCAGGATAGTGCGGCTGAAGCAACGACTCCGATTGGCCTGAGGACGGCTTGTGAGTGCCGAGTATGTCGTCCAGGTGTCCTGAACTGGGATGACTCGTATCGGATGCCTTCTGTCTAGCGAAGGTCGCTCACCTGGTAGCACCCAGGTTGGGATACACGTCGGCCGGGATTGAATGGTTCTGACCGCCTGCCCGTGCCGATCATGTCCCCAGTCCCCTGCACAGAATCCCCAGGTGAATCGCTTGGATAGGGTTTTCGGTACCCACACGTCAGCATCCGCATGATCGCCGAGACGCTCGGCAACCTAGGGTTCGTGAGACGAAACGGGAAGGCGACATGACACCTTCAGGTTGCCAGGCTTCTCAACTACGTCGCCTTGCCGACGCGTGGACCTACGAATGCCGAAATGGCCGGCGCCTCCCCGCCAGCGGTCCGGCGCGGTGGTAGTCAGGTGCAATCCAGACGTTGGGAGTCGCTGGACCCTGGTTGGGGCGACAGGGTTCAGCAAGAGCGGGAACTCACTTCATCTCCTTGCAGATCTTGCACTTTGGACGTCCGCCCTTGCCAAACGTCCGATGCTCAGGCTTGATTCTCTTACCAGCTGAACACTCACTCTGATCGTGATATACATCGTGTTCCCCGCCGTACTTGGGAACCGTGGTGTGATAGCTGGAAACCTTCGCCACTGGTGAACCGCCCTTCCTAGGCCTATTTGCGAGGCCCACAGAACACCACGCTACGTGCTGCGTTCTTTGTGGCGCAGCTGCTCAAGGAGCATCCTGTCGCGGCCGATAACAGACCTTGTTGTCGAAGTGGACAACGTTGACCATAAGGCGAGTCAGGACGTGGACGTACAAACGAGTGTTCTCTACCGCCAAGACAATCTCGGTCAGCTCGCGAAGTTCCCTGGTGAACGTGGGCAACGACGTAGGAAGCGCGCATCGCGACCGTGGCTATTCCGAGAGGCACGTCGCAAGCGTTCGACTGCCTGGCGCGGAACATGGCGCATCATCGCTGTGGCGCTGCTCGCCGTCGTGGTGTGTTGCACCTTCTACGGCATCATCTGGTGGCGGCACCAGTTCGAGGTGGGTTTGCTAGTCGGCTGCCTTGGAACGCTTCTCGTCGGATCTAGCGTCTTCGTCTTCTGGATCGCAGAGGGCTCCCTCGTAGCCCGTTTGGCGCGACTACACGAACAGTGGGCGTGCAACCTGATCGAAGGCGCTGAAGGCGTCTACGCCGTGGTGAGGAACGTCGAGTTCGACGACTTCGATGTCGACTGCGCGGTCATGGCTCCCGCAGGGGTGTTCGCCTTCGAAGTGAAGTCGCTGCTCGCAGTGAGGCCTGCAAAGCAACTCATTCCGACGTTGGAAGCCCACTATGGCGACCAAGCACGCCACGCGGCCCGGAAGATTCGGCTCTTGCTCAAGAGCAAAGGTCTTCAGATCGATGTCAAGCCTGCCGTGATCCTTATCGGTCCCGGTGTACCCGAGTCTCTTCCCTCCTACCGCAAGGATGCTGACGGCGTGAGGTGGGTCACGGTACGCAACTGTCAAGATTGGCTCCCCAGGCTGGAAAACGGGGAGTTGGGAGCTGATTGCGCGGATCTCTGTGAAACAGCTCTGCAGCATTACGTCGTAGCTTTCCGCCCTGACGAGTAGGCAACTCTCCGAGTCTTCTCTGTCGCTGGCGAGGCTCTAGAACTATGTGGCTAGTCGGATCCGCAAAGGCGTCAGCCAAGTCTCCGAAACCGATGTCGAGGTCGGCAGCGATGTCCATCGTCCGGGCGAGGTAGCTCTGCTGGTCGTTCGTGAGGGCAGGTGCCGGGCCTGGTGCCCTCATATGACGAGTCGCTCGCGCCGGCTGCGCAAGCCAGCGCGTGCCAGTCCGTCTTCACCCAAACGAGCCAGCGGCAAGGGGCTGAGGCACCCGTCTGCTAGACCCAGTTCCTGTGCCGAGCGTCGATGACCCCGAGTTGCTCTACCACTACACCGACGCGAAGGGCTTGCACGGCATCCTCACGTCCGGCGAGCTGTGGGCCACGGAGGCGCGGTACCTGAACGACGCCAGCGAGTTGGAGTACGCGTTCCGGCTGCTCGACGAGGTGATCGAGGGCTTCGCCAAGGGCGATCCGCCTCCGGGCAAGCCAGCGCAGGAAGTCATCAAGATGCTCCAACTCGCGGCGGACGTGGAGCGCGAGCTGTGGCGCGACGACTACTTCTGCTTCGTGGCCTGCTTTTGCCAGAGGCCGGACGTTCTGAGCCAGTGGCGCGGGTACGCGCGCGGGGTCGGCGGGTACGCGATCGGCTTCAAGCGGGCCGACATCGAGTCGATTTCCGCTCATCGACCGTTTGGGCCGTACGTGTTCGGCCGGTACGTTTTCGAGCGCGTCGACTATGACGAAGAGGCGAAGAAGGCGGAACTTCGGACGCAGCTCGTCCTGGCCGTCGAGATGTACCAACGGCACACGATGGGCATCGCCGAGCTTCTGCCCGTCTGGAGGTCGCTCATGGGCGACTACTTCGGAGGCGTCGGTTTCTACGCCCCGCTGAGCAAGAGCCCCGGATTCGCGGAGGAGGAGGAGTGGCGCATCGTCACCCGCGTTGCCCGCGACGACCTGACCCAGGGCGGGATACTCAACTTTCGCATCGAGCCGGCGCTGGGTCTCGTTCCCTACGTCCCCCTGGGTGTAAGCGCTGAGCAGTTGCCACATCGGCCCTGCATCGGCGAAATCGTCATCGGACCGACGGAGCACCCGGACCTATCCGAGCGCTCTCTGCGCGTCCTGCTGGCCTCGGTCGGTTATGGGGAGGACGAGGTACTCATCACGCGCTCGAAGGTGCCGCTCCGCGCTTAGACGGCAAAGCCCCGGCCAACCCGAACGTGGGACGGGCCTGTGGGGTTCAAATACTCGATTTCGCTCGATTTCACGCGGATGAGTGTCGCGTCCGGTCGGCGCAGAGTGCCCTGTAGTGGGAGCGCCAGTCGAGTGGCGAAGGTGCGGCGCCGGTGCGAGGAGCGTGTTCAAACTCGACTTCCCGATGGCGACGGTGACATTCGAACGGGGCCAGCGGCAGGTGCGGATGAGACAAGGTGAGTTCGAGTGGCTCAAGCATCCCGCCGGTACTCATGGACGAGCCCGCCGAGCAAGTTACGACGTTCGATGTCGCTAGTTGGATTGCCGGAGACAGATGGCGTGGCGTCTCGAGACTGAGATCACGGTGAGGTCGGGCCGCGTTGTGATGATCGACATTATCGTTCGCCGCGGCGCAGACGGTTCCCACTTATCTCCGTTCCAAGTCTGGGGAGCGCCGGGCTATCGTCGTCGATGAGGCTTCTTGTGGTCTGTCGATTGTCGGTACATTGCCAGCGTCGCGGAAAGAATGATCAGGGCCGCGCTATGGCGGCTGCATTATGCAGGCTCGGCTACCATGACCTTCGCTGGATCAGAGGCGCAAACGTCATAGGGCGAACGATGTCACCTCCACACCATGTATGAATGGGCGACTGCTCGGTGCGAACGCAACGAATCCGCTGGTTATCGAGGCGCAGCGACTCGGCTCGGCGATCGATTATCGCGAGTGCAGTCGACAATCCTGATCAGCCCCTTGAGCATAGGTCACCGCGTCTTGAGCGGTTCGTCTCCTGACGCAGGGTCACGGTCAAGGCGTCCCGCAAGCTCTGTCCGCCGGTCTCCCGACATCGACACGGTCAGGAGCGGTCAGCGGTCGGTTTCGATGGCGAGCATCCATCCGGTGGATTCGAGGAGGGCGCATCCCGACGGTCACGACGCCGGCGGCGACGACGTCGACCGGAGGCCAGACGAGGTCGGACACCAGCTGCAGTAAGCGCCGGGGGCGCCGACGCCGACGGCTGCGTCTACTGATCGGCGCTGAAGGTGATGCCGAGGGCTGGCCAGCTCGTGGCGCACACCACCGCACTCATCCGGGATCGTCAAGCGGGCAGGGCCCGAAGCGGGGTTGACGCCGGGGCAACGAACTGCGGGTACTGCTCGAGAATACGCACCTGGCGGTGGAGGACAACCAGCTCGACGTCCTTGTCTACGTGCAGCGGCGGCATGAGACAGCGAGCGCTAGGACACGACAGAGCCCGACGTACACGAGAGAGAAGACCACCGTCGATGTTGACCGGTAGCGGCGCCAGCGCCGTCACGGCAGCAACCCGGAGAGGGCGGCGAGGATCGCCCGATCCACAGGGCGATAGGCGACGCGCGCATTGAGTTGGCGCTCGAGGATGCGCACCTGGTGGCGGAGCACCATGATCTCGATGTCCTTGTCCGTCTCGGTCCGCGGAGAGGATCGGCACAGGCCGAGGTGACAGAGCGTGAAGGCCACGGCCGATCATGGTCGCTGGTGGTGAACACTGCCAGCTCAGAGTAGCGATCGAGGTTTTGCTGCCCTACACCACAGCTCACCGTGTGCCCTGTGCCCTCGCATCCGGCCGGCGGTAGTCGAAACACTCCTGGCCCTACTGAGTCGGCGGCTCGGGACGACCCAGCTTTCGCGTGCCGCGAACGCTCGTGATGGTGTCGTACCAGCGGCAGGAAGGCACGACAGTGGCAACAGACACTCCCTGGTGAAGGGCGCGATCGTGTTTTCAGATAGTACGGGGTTAGGTCAGCAATCGTCGTTGAGTCGTTTGTTCCCATCTCCGGAGGCGTCTTACAACCGACCAACGTTCCGCGCTAGAGGGCTGGAGTCCACTGCGCAAGATCACCGCGAGATCTTGACCAGATCTAGTCTCCATACCAAAGTCCTCGTGCAACACGTACGCCGCGGCAGACAGCAGATCGTGGCCGTTGCACAGGGCGTATCCCTTCGGGCCTGTGTTGACCCGATCCCAGCACTCTTCGAAAGAGATCGAACATTCGTCACTGTTCTGGATGACGACCCTAGCCATGGCACCGACATCAACGTCGTTGGAACGTCGCGGTCGGTACTTGCGGTGCCTTATCGCTGACGTGTTGATTTTGAATCCCTCACGGTTGGCGAGCAATCGCAGCTGCCCTAGCGGTTCGGCAAAGGCCACGCTGCGGGTGAATAACTCGGCCGTAAGCCGATGGAGATCGTCGTCCGAGTTCAGGGCGGCCGGCACGAACTCATTCACCAGTTGCCGTAGGCCGTCGAGTTGCGCCAGATCCGCCTCTACATCGGCATATTCGGTAACGATCAACGTTGGATGAGGTCGAAGTCGGTCGAGCAACACGTCGTGGTCGCAATCGGTGACGAAGACAACACCTTCCAGACCCTGCGCACGCGCAGCGGCATGTGCAGCGAGGAGAAGAGGCTTGCCTCCCGAGGCGATGACCTGTTGAGAATGGAGGCAACGAGGCCCAAACAGGCGCTTATCGTCCGGGCCCTCGACTACAAGTACTCCAATACCACTGCCTAGTCGATCCAGACGGAGGCCAGCGTCGGCTAATAAGGCCTCGGCCGACGGATATGTTGGCAAGTCACCCGTGCTCCGCCTCATCGAGCGAACGCTTCAAGTGCTCCCGCCCACCAATGAGAGTTGGAGAGTGGGTGGCGAGGATAAACTTAAGGTTCCGAACGGCGCCCATTCGCGTTAGGTCCTCAACAAAAGTATCCTGCCAAAGAACGTGGAGCGACAGTTCCGGCTCGTCGATAAGGACGAGAGTCCCCGGTTCAGCCCTAACAGAATTTCGTAGGCAAGGACCAATATCTGTTGCTCTCCCGATGAAAGGTCGGAAGCGAGAATGGTCCGGTTCTTCTCACCGTTGATGATCACCCTGTAGCCATCGGATGGGAGAGTCTGAACACGCTTTGCCTCATAGTGCTGATTCAGAAATTCGGTAAAGAGCGTCAGCCTTTCGCGAAGGTCGCGGCAGAACCTGGAACTTCTTCTGCGTATCCCGAACGAACGTCTCGATGACCAGCCGCACCTGAGGATCGTTTAACGGGAGCTGCTGAAAAGCTTCGGCGCCCATGTCATGGGGCAACAACCCAACGGCCTGCAAGGCGGTGCGTTCCTCTCCGACGTCAAGAAGAAGGGATTCCAGACGGTCAGTGGGAATCTCCTCCTTGCTTGCCATTGCTTGAACCACGCGATACGGGAAGTCCCTGTCAAGTCGTTGGGACTCGCTGGCATAGTCGGACAGTGCACGCTGCATCTGAGCACCGAGATCCTGGGCGGAAACCTCGACCGCCGTTCGGCGCGGAGTAGGCCGAGGTCTGTTCTGAGGCTCAACTCGTTCTTCGGCCACTATGAGCCGCTGGTCGGTGATGAACAAGAGGGGAAACGATGCGCTAAAATTCGTGAGCCAGTCCATGTCATTGGACGATAGAAACCATCGCATTGCATCAACAGGTGAGGAAAGAAGCAGTCTGTCGCCCGACATGCGCGCTGGAGTGAACGTCGCATAGGCAGTCGAGGTCGTACTGAGTACCCGTCCAGGTCTATATTCTGGACCTCCCGGATACATGAAATGCGAAAGGAATTCACCTTCCGAGTCAAAATGAGGAATCTCGGCCTTCAACTTTCCGAGCGCAAACTTCAGACTGTCATCAGATCTGGTTGCCGAGAAGACCTGGCCGGAATCAAACTTCAAGCGAGCCTGCGAGAACGGCATCTTGAAAAGGGTCATCCACTCGCCAGTACCAACAGCATCGATGATGCGCAGGATCGTTGACTTGCCGCTCCCATTGGCTCCGGTGAGAAGCGTCGGCTCTTTTGCGTCGAGGCGAAACTTGAAGCGGCGGTCGCCAAACAGTCCTCTGACGGAGAACTCCACAAGATGGCCTAACGGGGGAAACTTGTCCGACACTTCTTTCTCCTGCAGCCTTGCGCAAACCAGACTCTACTTCTCACGAGGCTCACTGACCTCCGTCCTGCGACCTACGAGGTTGGGTACCACCAGTGAGCGATGGTCGGACATCGGAGCGGTTCTCCGGATAAGGACCTGAAGGGACGTAGAAGGTTCCCTTCTTGACAACGCTAGCTGTGAGTCCTCCCGTCCGATCGCCGTCTGTCCTCGCTGGCTGGTCGCGTTCTCCCAGCTTGCCGGCCGGACAAAGGGGGGTCAGGAGCCAGCCGGGTTAAGCGTTGGTACTACGCTCTTGGTTGCAGTCCTTCCGAGGAGGTCCTCCGATGCGCAAGTCAGAGCGAGACGACAAGGAGCGGTTTTAGCCCGACGAGCAAGCGTCGTCGCGGTTTCGCGAGCGAGACGCACGTCAGGACGCGGTGATCGAGTCGTGCACAACGACAAGGAGCTCATTCGAGAAGCTGGGTCGCAATGACCTTTGCCCGTGTGGTTCGGCGCGTCGTTTTCAAGAACTGCTGCCTACGATCGGGTCGCTTCGACGGGTCCGTCCGGAACTACTACCGACGGGACTAGGCGCCCGCGCATGTGGGCGCTGGGGGTGTTCGAACTCGCCCCCCGGACGCCATGTGGCGGGGGGGGGGGGGGGGGGCGAGTTTCCCCCCTCCTCGTCCTGGCTCTCGCCCACCACCCACACCGGGCGGGCCCCCCCTCGATCACCGTCCTGCCGGCTCCCCCCTTGGCTCGCTGGCCTGCCGGCTCCCATCCTGGCTGGCTGGCTCGGATGCTGCTCGGGCCGACCGACTCCCGCCCCCCTCAGGCCCTCTGGCTCCCCGATCGCTGTCCTGGCTGGCTCCCCGATCGCCGTCCTGGGCTGGCTGGCTAGCTCACGCTCCGGACGGCGTACGAGCCAGCCAGCCAGCCAAAGCGTGAGCGGAGCTGGCCAGGACGGGGGGTCAATCGAGCCAGGAGAGCATGGAGGCAGCCAGCCAGAGCGTCAGCGGAGCCAGCCAGCGAGCCAGAGCGTGAGCTAGCCAGCCAGCCCAGGACGGGACCGGAGGCGGGAGGGGGTGATAGCACTTTCGGAGTGAACAGGCGCGCATAAGTCTCTTGCGACCGTTAAACACCTACGAAATCGTCGAGGCCGCAGGCGGTGCGAAGGCGTCCGCGTCCAAAACAAAGCCGTTGGCTTTGCCGAAGGGATGGGCTAGTGAGAGCCCTCCAGGTGACCAAGCCTGCTGACTCACGTCAGCAGGCTTGCCTACAGCGGCACCGCCGGAGCCTGCCGGGCCGCCGCCGAGACCGGCAGGACCTCGGCAAACTCCAGGTCGGAGACGCTGACCAGAGGTGCCGCCATGATCCGCTCGAGCAGTTTCTCTGCCTGAGGCTCGATCTCGACGAGCAAGCCGAGCACGTGCAACAGGTCGATCAGCTCCTCTGTGTAGGAGGCGGACCATTGGTGGACGTATTCGGCACTCAGCGGCGAGGTGCTTCGGTTACCGCTTGAGGGGTGCTCCCTGTTCTGGCTGCGATAGCTGAACCAGTGACCGAGCACGTTGCGCCCGCCAACCTCGTAATTCCACATGGCTTGCGTAACGTTCGTGATGACGCCGGCGCCGACCCGTAGCTGCTCCGTCTCTACGTCGTAGTTCATCTCATCGGGCATGGCGCTTGGCTCCGAGGGGATCGGGTACACGCCGGAGACGCAAGATCCCGGGTCGAGTCCGCCGGGGCGATCGATGAGGTCGACTCTCCGTCTGGTCGATGAAGCGCTCACCGCAGATCCCGCCCGTTTTTCCGCTTTCCTATCTCGAGCGCCTCGGCAAACAACATCGGATCGGCGGTGAGCGGGATGCGGATCCCGGGAGCCTCGAGTTCTTTTTTCGCGAAGCGCCTTGTGTCTG
>CAWDRQ010000035.1:0-6537 GCA_963804765.1 uncultured Acidimicrobiaceae bacterium | reverse complement strand
ACCTCGACTGCGGCGACGAGACCGGCCGGGGGATGACCAGCAGCAGTCAGCTCGTCCTGCCACCGCGCCAACAGGTCCTCGACGTGGACCTCCGCCTTGCGGTCCCGGGTGGCCCGGGCCGCGACCGATCGCGCCGCATACGAGGCATCGGGACCGACGGCGGCGGTGATCTGTGCCGAGCGGGTGGAGTGCAGTTGGCAGACCTCGGCCGGGATGCCGGCTATCGCCCAGCCTCCGAGCCGTCCAGACGGGCCCGGATCGGCGACGATCCCGTACCCGAGCTCGACCGCCTTGGCGGCTGCGGCCATCCGTCCCACCGCCGTCGCCGCGTGCAGATGGTCTCTCAAGAACGCCGTGTCGGCGCCTTTCCATTCGCCGCGAGCGTCTCGCATGTAGACGGCGTTGGCTATAAGCACGTGATCGTGCACCTGGGGGTCCCCGGCCCGGGTCGTCGCGTGCCGGGAGGTCGCCCAGATGAGCCCACCGGTGCCCACCCGGGTCTGGTTGCGTCCCCGTCTCCCACCCCGTTCGGCGTCGAGACGGTCCAGGTAGTCGAGCGTCGCGTCGCGCTCGGCGTCGACGATCTCGTGCATGTCCTCGGCGCGTCCGATCACGCCGAGTTCAGCCACTGACTTGTGGGGGGAAACCACGAGCTCCAGGCCCGGACGCAGGCAACCCACGAGACGCCGACCGGTACGGGGGTCGTGTGCACCACCTACGCCGAAGAGGGCTCGGTAGTCAGCGAGGTCGACCTCGCCCTCCAAGCCGAGCAGCCCACGTCCCGAGCCGCCCCAGGACATCGGCGTCTCTCCCGCGAGGCGTAGTACTCGCCAGAGGCAGCGACCGGGTCGTCACCCCGACCGGCGACGGTGTGCTCGTGGTATTCGACCGAGTCGGCTCCCATCATCCGCATCCACGCCACGGACACCACCCCTCGCCAACTGGAAGTTGCAAACGTGTTCCTCTTGGTTTGTGGTTATAGCAGGTATGGATGTGAAGTAAAGAGGTTGTTTACTATTTGGTAAATGGAGGTTAGTGAAGGTAAGTGATGGTGAATGGGAAGGTTGTTGGAGGGGGAGGATGGAGTGGGTGATGGAGTGGGTGAAGATGGTCGATGAAGGGAGTGAGGTGGGAAGATGGAGAGGGTTGATGGAATGAGTGGAGCGCGGTGGATGGAAGAGAGAAGGGGAAGGAATAGGTGATGATATGGGTGGGTTGGTTGATGGTAGATAGAGGTTACTGATGGTAAAGAATGGTCAATATCATTGGGTTTGGTTGATCGACTTGGTACGGCCGCGTTCTGGTGTTGAACGAGGGTCCGGATGGGATGCGCGCACTTAGTACCCCTCTCCATAAATACAAGCACGTAACTACTATCACGTAAGTGGCACCCTGCGGTAACGTACGGTGTCCCCAAGGAGGGGATGCCAATGCCCAGGAAGAGCCCCTACGTGCTGAAGTTGACCGCAGCTCAGCGTAGTGAGCTCGAGGCGAGAGCCCGCAGGTATACGTTGCCGTATCGTGACGTCATGCGAGCCAAGGTTGTGCTCATGGCCGCAGACGGCCTCGACAACGACGAGATCGCTGCCCGCTTGGATACCCGTCGGGAGATCGTCTCGAAGTGGCGCAAACGCTTCTACTTACAGGGCCTTGCCGGCCTTGAAGAACGCCCGAGAGGTGGCCGACCTCCGGTCTTTTCCCCCTGAGGTCGTCGTCTCGGTGAAGGCGCTCGCCTGCGAGCTGCCCAGCCGTCTCGGCGTGCCCTTGTCGCGCCTGCACGTGCCCGACATCTCCGCCGAGGTCGTCTCACGCGGCATAGCGGCCGAGATCTCGGGGACCACCATCTGGCGGTGGCTGTCAGAAGACGCCATCAGACCGTGGCGCAGCCGGTCGTGGATCTTTCCCCGCGATCGTGCCTTTGAGACCAAGGCCGCCCGGGTGCTCGACCTCTACGCAAGAGAGTGGGAGGGAAGGCCCCTTGGCAAAGCGGACTACGTGGTCTCCGCCGATGAGAAGACCTCCATCCAGGCCCGCATCCGCTGCCATCGCAGCCTTGCTCCAGCACCTCGGCGCGAAAGGCGCGTCGAGTTCGAGTACGACCGCGGCGGGGCGCTTCAGTACCTGGCTGCCTGGGACGTGCACCGGGCCAAGGTCTTCGGGCGCTGCGAGGCCAAGACTGGCATCGTGCCGTTCGGCCGGCTCGTCGATCAGGTGATGAGCACCGAGCCTTACGCTTCGGCGCGTCGGGTCTTCTGGGTAGTGGACAACGGCAGCAGCCATCGGGGCAGAAAGGCCGCCGATCGCCTGCGCGAACGGTGGCCGAAACTCATCCTCGTCCACGTGCCGGTGCACGCGAGTTGGCTCAACCAGGTGGAGATCTACTTCTCGGTGATCCAGCGCAAGGTCCTCACGCCCAACGACTTCGCCGATCTTGGAGAGGTGGAGGAGCGACTGCTCGCCTTCGAGCGCCGCTACGAGCAGAGCGCAGCGCCGTTCGAGTGGAAGTTCACGCGCAGCGACCTGGCCTTGCTCATGAAGAAGCTCGCCGACAAGCCCGACTACCAGGCCGCAGCCTGAGGTCGCATGGATACGTGATCGAAATTACGGTCCAGAGCACTTAGCCTGGAGTCCCCAGTGCCTCTTATGTAGAGGCTCGTCACCGTCTGACACCTTGCCGGCGCCGGTCTCATCTGCACCCAACACCACGACGCTCAAGGAGACCAATGGCCAACACCGACGCCCTGCCCCAGCTCCTCACCATCGACCAGCTCGCCGAGCGGCTCGGGGTGAGCATCCGCCACATCCGCCGGCTCATCGCGGAGCGACGGGTGCCGTACCTAAAGGTTGGGTGGTTCATCCGCTTCGACCCGGCCGAGATCACCACCTGGCTCGATGGTGCTCGGCATCCGCAACGCTCAACCGCGGGCGACCGGACTCGTCTTGCTGTCAGTTTCTCGCGATCGGCGTCCCGCATCCGGGAGATTGGATGCCTCGACTCGGGTCGTCAGGCCGATTCCGCTCGGTTAGGAGACCTTCCGCTGGCTGCCGAGGATCTGAGAGATGCGCTGGAATGACACGCCGAGCAAGCTGCCGATGTCGCGGATGCGTGATTTCCAAGAGGCCGCGTCGCACACTGACCCGCGAGCGACCATGCGTTATGACCGCTCTCGGGTGTCATTCGATTGTGGTGCTACTCACATAGTGTCTGCGTTCGTCGCGGGTGCAGCTTGGTAGGGGTGAGGGGATCCCTGCGGACGCACCTACACTTATAACGTGTCGACCGTACAACAGCCGGACGAATCAAGAGTGCACGTTTACCCGCCCGACGAGGCCCTCAAGAGCGCGCGCCCGCTCCCGAAGCGCGAAGACCTCGTGATCGAAGACGTCTCCGATGAACAGTGGGCGGCGTTCTTGGAGGCACTCGCTGAAGCATGAGCGACGCTCCTCGGCCCGGCGTCGTCGTGGACACCATGGTCATCAGCTGGCTATTCGACGAGCGGCCGAAATCCAGTCGCTGACCAGTACAGGGTGCTCATCGGCCGAGCGCCGGTTGTCCTCGCTTTCCACACAGTGATGGAGCTTCGTTTCGGTGCGATACGGGCTGGGTGGGGTGAGCTACGACGTCGCCGGCTCGAGTGGCGGATCGCGGAGCTATCTATCGTCCAGCCCGACGACAAGATGATTACCGTGTGCGCCGAGTTGCGAGCTGACTGTCAGCGGACCGGACACGCTCTTGGCAACAAGATCCACGACGGCGACCGATGGATCGCGGCGGCCGCGATCCGTCTTCGCCTTCCGCTCGTATCCCATGACGCCGTCTTCAAGAATGTCCCACTGCTTGAATTGATTGCTGCCGACCCAGCTTGAAGAAGAGCGATGCCGAACTGGTCGCCCGTCAAGGCAAGATTGCGGCAAGTTGACGCAGGGGTGAGCGATGGTCGTGGCTGGTAAGTGGCGGATAGCGGAAATGGATCTCTGGGATCGTGAGGCTCTCGACCTCGTTGGTCCCGCGTTCATCGAATTCCGCCGGGATCTGACAGGCAGCTTCCGTTTCATCGCCGTGGAGGGATGGATGGACTGCCGCGAGGCGCCTCACAACGAGTCCCCCGGTGTCGAGTTCACCTGGGAAGGGAGTGACGACGATGATCGCGCGTGTGGTCGCGGCTGGGCGGCGCTCGAAGAAGACGGCTCGCTGATCGGCCACATCTACTTCCACCTCGGGGACGACTCCGGGTTTCGAGCGGTCAAGGAGCCGAGACCAGAACGAGGGCGGTAAGGGTCGCGCGCTCGGTCGTGCTCGAGGAATCTTCAGGGATACACGTTGCCGACGCCGATCACCTGCCAGCTCTTTCCCACTCGACCGAGCACGATGCTGACCGACCAGCCCGCTTCGGCGATGTCGGAGGCAGCCGTCGTCACGGTGACCGGGCCGACGCCGCCGTCGAAGAAGATTGCGCCGGGCTCGACCCTCTCGATCATGAGGTAGTCCTCGATGTAGTCGTCATCACTCAGCTCGTGCACATTGATCGAAGTCCTGCACGCCTGCTCGTGGAGCAGGCGCGACAACTTCTCGGCCTTCGGAAGGTCCCGAAGCGCTGCTGATCCCCGGTCGACTGCGATGTCGACGCCGTGCGGGTCGAGATAGCCCCGCTCGCCGAGCCACTTGGCGAGCTTCTTGGTGACGGTGCCAGCGGCCCGTAGAAGCTCCTCGCCTGCCATGACCTTGCGGATCATGAAGTAGCCGAGGAACTCGCCGAGGTTGTCGGTGATCTTCTCGGGACCGAAGAGGTGGACGAACGCCTCGTCGTCGCTGTCGTAGGCATCGTCGAATCGCGATCGCTCGGCGTCGTCGAGGCTCTGGTGTCCATAGCTGTTGAGGCAGTGGCGGAGCAGAGACACGACCTCGGCGTAGTTCCTGTACGTCCGTGGCGCGAGTCGCTGTTCCTGCTCGGCGAGGAACTCGAGGAGCACCGTGTCGATGTTGGGCGGTTCCTCAGGTTCCCCTTTCCCGGGGTCTTGCACGTCTTCCGGCCGCACGAGCTCGATCACCTCGGCATCGGGACGAACGTCTTCGCATCGATCCTCGAGCACCAGTCGAAAGTGCCAACCCTCGTAAGGCTCGAGCGCCCTCCCGAGCTCTTCCCAGGTGAGAGTGTGCCCGTCCACCACCACGTCGTACGGACCGCCGAACTCTCGCTCCTCGCCGCAGACGAGCCTTCCGGCGGCCTCGTCTCCAGTGATGATCCACCCGGCCCGGTGCGGGTTCGGTTCGAGGTACCGGCGGGCGATCTCCTCCTCGGCGCGGTGTGTGACGAGGGCGACCAATTCCCTGACGTTGCCGTCATGGGCGCCGAGCACGGCAAAGTGGTACCCCTCTGCGAACCCGGCCTCGCCGAGCTCGACCTCGATGCCCGTCGGTGCCCGCCAGACCCGGTACTCGAGAAGATGGAGCCGGCCGTCACCGTCCGCCACCTGGATGGGCTGGGGCGCATCGGGCAGCTCGGGGTAGCCGGTAATCGCCGCCACGCGCCGGTCCGAACAGCGGTCGCAGAGCGACACCCCGCCGAGGGAGACCCGGGGGCCGGGGGCGCCGCAGTCCTCGCACAAGTCAGAGTCCACGGCGCAAGACTAGGAGCCATGGACGCCAAGGAGCAGAAGTCGATGCTGCGGAGCGCTGTCTACCGTGGCGACGGCAGAGCAGTCGTCGCGCTGGCGCCGAGGGCACCTGGGTCCGACGACGCCCTGCAGCTGCTCGGAGACGGACTCGCCGCGGCGCTCGCCCAGGACCTCGAGGGTGCAGCTGACCTCGCGCTGGCCTGTGCCGGGGCGCTGCGGGACCGCGGCTTCTACGGCGACGGCGACCTCGCCGACCATCTCGAGGCCCTGGCGGGCAAACGAGCGCCGCTGCCGCTCGTCGCCTTGCCGGTGGATCTCGACGACCTGGCCACGGTTCTAGAGGGGGATCCGATCGACGGTGGTGGGCGGATCGATCGCCAAACCGGCGAGGTGTGGCACCGGGCCGCGGTCGAGTACGCGCGCGAGATCGGCGAGGAGGACGAGGAGAGTGCCGAGGACCCGGAACGCTGGTTATGGGTCGGATGTGAGGGTTCGCACGAGGGCTATCGCGACATGGAGCTGTTCATCGAGACCGTCGCCGATCCCGAGCGCGCTGATCGCCTGGCAATCGCGATCGACGGGCGCGGCGCGTTCCGCAGGTTCAAGGACGTGCTCGGGCGCTGGCCGGCGCGAGATCGAGCGCTGGTACGCGTTCTCCGAGGAGCGCCAGCGGGGCCGGGCCCGCGCCTGGCTCGCTGGGGCCGGCTACTGCGTGGAGCCACCTGTGCGACCACGCCCAGAGGGCTGAGACCTCTTCCGATTACGTCATCCGAGCTGTTCGGGCTCTTTGCACGCCTCGGAATAGGCTGGCAGTCGGTACGACATCCCTTGCGAAATCGACTGCTGAGCTCGAATCGCCGCTGTGATCGAGTGACGGGGATGCGACGGGACGGGCCCAGTGCTCTCTCGCTCGTGGGTGGG
>CAWDRQ010000034.1:0-256409 GCA_963804765.1 uncultured Acidimicrobiaceae bacterium | reverse complement strand
ACGCACGAAATTGAGGTAGTCGTCCACGGCGTAAAGAGCTCGCGAGGTATCGGCAACCTGCCAGACGACAATGGCAGCGATCTCCACGGGATTGCCGTCAGCGTCGTTGACCTTCAGGTGGTTCGTCTCGAAGTTCCTGACCCGAATGCTCACGCTCCGCCGGTCAGAGAGAGGCAGGATCCACCAAAGGCCGGCTCGGCGCACGGTGCCGACGTAGCGGCCGAAGAACCGCACGACCTTCGTCTGGCCGGGCTGCACGATGGTCAACGAGGCCCAAATTACCGTCGCCACGACGATCGGCACGAGGATGACGACCTTGTTCGCGAGGAAATACGCCCCGACGCCGCAGGCGACGACGAGGAGGACGCCGAGCCAGCCGCTGATGGCCCACGCTCGGCGCTCGTGGATCTCGACTCGGACTCCCGAATGACCGACCGGAGTCGCCTCGGGTTCGCGGTCGGGTCGGACGGACTGGCTCATGATTCCCTCCTAGACAGTGACCTCGATAAATGGATATTAAATGCTATCACTTTTTCGGGCGTCGTACAAGACGTTCTTCGCACAGCACGACCGCCTCGGGGCCAAGGGCACCTCCAGAGGCACTCGCGGGGTGATACTTCTCCTTTCCCGGCTCAGCAGCCACGAGAAAGCCGAGCTGCGCTCGCGGCGTCTCGCCTTCGTGGTGGTAGACCCGAGAGGTCAACCCGATCCCGACGTGCCAACGGTGGGCGCAACCAACTGGTCGGGAGGCCTCAGCGCTACGCGGCATCTCATCGAGCTCGGCCACCGCTGCATCGGGGTAATCGGTGGTCCCCCCGACTTGCTTTGTGGCCGTGCCCGGATGGACGGCTGCCGGTCCGCTATGGAGGCGGCTGGGCTTCCCGTGAACCCCAGGCTCATCCGCTGGGGGGATTTCCACGTCGACGGCGGCTTCAAGCAGGCGGTGACGCTGCTCGAGTCCCCCGAGCCGCCCACGGCAATCTTCTGCGGCAGCGACCTGCAGGCGTTGGGCGCTCTGGAAGCTGCACGCCTGCGCCACCTTCGAGTCCCCACCGACTTGAGCCTGGTGGGCTTCGACGACCTTCCCCTTTCCAGCTGGACATCGCCTCCGCTCACCACTGTCCGCCAACCCCTGGCGGAGATGGCAGCAACCGCTGTCCGCTTGGTCTTGGCGCAGGGGCGGAAAGAAGAGGATCAAAAGGAGGCCAACCGCAGCGTGGAGCTGGCCACCAGCCTCGTTGTGCGGGAAAGCACCGCGCCACCCCGCCGCTGAGCATCGGTAGTAACACAAGGCGCACGACGATCTCCATGACCAGTCATACGGCGCAGGAGTTGAGAATGGAACACCTACCTGACCTATTGGCCACGTGCTGGACCTCGGCCGGCGACGTGGTTCCGGGCCGCAACGGCGACGTCAGTCCCCTCACCGTGGAGGAGCGAGTCGTGGCGGTCGCGAAGGCGGGGTACCGGGGCTTCGGGATCGCCGCCCCGGATCTGGCAGTGGTGCGCGACACCATTGGCTATCCGGCGCTGAGACAGCTGCTCGACGAGAACGGGCTTCGTCACGTCGAGGTGGAATACCTGCAGGACTGGTGGACGAGGGGAAGCCGGCGCCGCGCCTCTGATGAGGTGCGGCAGGTGCTGTTCGAGGCGGCGGCCGAGCTCGGCGCGGACCAGGTGAAGGTAGGTCTCGGCGACCGCGAGGACGACCAGGACGAAGAGCGCTTCGCCGGTGAGTTCGACCGCCTCGCCACCGAGGCGCACGCCCACGGAACCCGGATCGGGTTCGAGCCTCCGGCAGACTCCATGATGACGACGATCGCCCCCGCCGCCGAGCTGGTGCGCACAGTCGCCAATCCCGCCGGCGGTCTGCTCGTGGACATCTGGCACATCTTCCGCAGCGGGACGAACTACGACCAGCTCGTCGACGTGCTTCCGCCCGAGTACGTGTTCGCGGTCGAGCTGAGCGACGGTCGCGCGGAGCCGGTCGGCACGCTCTACGACGACACCTTCGACAACCGGCTGCCGCCAGGTGAGGGCGAGTTCGACGTGGCCGGTTTCGTCCGCGCGCTAGACAGTCTGGGCTTTGAAGGGCCCTGGGGGCTCGAAGTGATGTCGTCGGAGCTTCGGTCCCTGCCCGTTGAGGTCGCGGTCAAGAGGGTGCTCGACGCTGCTGTACGCGTCTTCGAGATTGCCCGCGCCGGAGGGGGACCGAGCGGGGGATGACGCTGGAGCCCAGCGAACCGTGCCGGAAAGGGCTACCAGCCAAGCTCTGCTGAAAGGCCCAACCCGCACCCTCGGTCGCAACCGGCCACTCGCCGTCGCCCCGTTCGAGGCTCTATCTCCGGCCGCCGCGGTTGAGTTGCGTCACTCAAAGTGCGGATAAACGTATCGTGTAGCCGAGATGGGCCAAGCCAGGCGAACGCCGGAGTGGATCTGGTGACAGGCACGCACGCACCATCTCGTGGGCGCGTCGCCAGCTGGTGGGAACGCCGCCGCGCCGACGTGTTCGGCGTCTCGGCCATCGTCGGCTTCGTCTTCGCCTACCTCTCGCCAGCAGTCAAGGACGGCGGGAGCTTCGGCAGCTTCGACATCGTCATCTCCTTCACGTCACTCGGCTCCGGCGCATATCCCGGCCAGCCTCACAACGTGCTGAACACCGATTCGGTTACCCAGATGGTGCCCTTCAACGCCTTCGACTGGACCGCTATCCACCATCTCCAGTTCCCGCTCTGGAACGACCTGAGCCTGCTCGGGCTCAACCAGTTCCTCAACTTCCAGTCCGCCGTCTTGAGCTTGCCCGATCTCACGAGCTATATCGTTCCGCTCCGGTTCGCTTTTCTCGTCGTCGTGGCGATGAAGCTCCTCATCGCCGGGACCGGTGCGTACCTGCTCTGCCGTGTGCTCGGCTTACGACCGCTGGCCTCGGTGCTCGGCGGGGTCACCTTCATGCTCTCTGGAGCCTTCTCCGCGTGGCTTGCCTGGCCGTTGTCGGGCGTGGTGGCGTGGCTCGGCTGGATCGCGGCGCTCGCGATCCTCACATACCGCTGGACGGGAAAGCGCCGCTACGTAGTCCTGCTGGCGCTGTCGGTCGCCTTTTGCGTGTACGGAGGGTTTCCCGAGGCGTACTTCTTCGTCGCGGCTGCGCTCGTGACCTTCTTCTTCGTGATGGGGGCCTTGGCACTTGTAGGCAGGCGCCGGCTCTCACTCTCGGGCGTCATGCGCGTCGCCGTCGGGATCGTCATGGGAGGTGTGCTCTCGGCACCGTTGTGGCTCCCGGGACTGGAGGTCGTGAACGGCAGCCACCGCGAGGCGTTGACAGGCTTCGCCGGCGTCAACGCGGGCACCCTCGGCCTCCTCGTCGCGCCTGGGTACTACGGGCTGCCGATCAAGGGGAGCACCTGGTTCTACTCGCAGGGCAACTACTACGAGACGGTCGTCTACGTCGGGGTGATCGCGCTCGTTCTGGCCGGGGCCGCCGTGCTGCGGTGGTGGCGCCACCCGACGGTCATTGCTCTGACCGCGACGGTCCTAGTCACCATGTTGATCTCCTACCAGACCAAGTCGTTCCATGTCGTGTCCGACCTCTTGAGACACACGAGCCTCGACAGCGTGACTTTCAGTCGGATGCGCTCTGTCATCGGCCTGCCCCTTGGCGTGCTCTCAGCGTTGGGGCTCGAGACTCTCATTCGTGCGCGGGGCGAGCGCCGCATGCTGATCGCGTACTGGAGCCTGAGCGCGATTGTTGCCGTGTTCGCGGGCTTTCTGTGGTACAGAGGACTCAAGAGCCCGTACTACTCGCTCAGGCTCGACAGCCTGTGGTGGCCGATCGGGCTCGTCGAGGCCTGCGTTCTGGCCGGTGGCCTGCTGCTGCTCGCACGCAGGCTCGCGCACCGTCCGTCCGCTCGAGCGGTGGTTGTCGCGGCGGTCGCGGTGCTCTTCGGAGCGGAGACCGGCTTCCTCGTGTTCTCCGGAGTCGGGATCAACTCGTACAACATGAGCTTCTTCCCGGTTACGCCGGCGATTGCACAGTTGAAGGCCGTCGTTGGCTCCGGTCTCGTGGGGATAGACACCGGAGCGCCGTCACACGCAGAGACAATCGCGCCTGCCGGCATCTACCCGGAGGCCAACCTCGGCTACGGGCTCGCGGAGTTCGCAGCCTATGACCCGGTGACTCCACAGGCTTACTTCCCGAGTCGAGACTTACAGTTGGTTGTCGAGCCTGACATCGATTCCGCGGCGGTCGCCCGTAGGTACGGGATCGTGTGGATCTTGCAGGCGACGGGGAGTCCTCGTTACGAGATCGGGCCCATCCTGCATCCGACGCGAGTTCACCTGGCACCACCACCTGGCACCCGCTATGTCGGGTCATTCGCGGGCGAGCGTCTCTACGCGGTTCCCGGCGCGACACGTTTCTCCTTGATCGCCAAGGGCTCGGGCGATTCGGAACCGGTGTCTTCCATAAAGCATCCCGTGACGAACAGCTGGAGCTTCAGTATCGACGCCTCGACACCGAGCCAGCTCGTCATGCGCGTGACCGATTATCCCGGATGGCACGCCTCGATCGACGGCCACGCGTTACCGCTGTCGCTCTACGAGGGCATCATGTTGGAGGCACAGGTCCCGGCCGGCCGTTACGTGGTCCACCTCTGGTACATGCCAAAGCGGTTAGTCATAGCAACATGGCTTGCTTTGACAGCCCTCGTTGCACTTCTCGCGTGGGCGGCCCTACCCCTTGCAATGCGTAAGCGGCGACCCGAGTTCGCGCCTCAGGACTTGGGCGAGTCGTTCGCCCCGGTGCTCGAGAGGGCTGACATCGCCTGCCGCGAGCGGAACGCTGTGGTGAAGTCAGGGTCCTCAGTCCTGTGACGCCAGCCAACACGGGTACCGTTACGTCCCCGCGTGTTTGAGTTTCTCGACAGCTGTAACCACCCGCCGTCCATTTGATCCCGCGATAGTGCAAGAGGAAGCGGGCGTCTCTCGAGAAGTGTTTCGTTTCAATCGATCGAGGTGTCCTTCGAGGCGCTCGACTACACGCTCATGACGGTGAATCTCGAACTCCCATTCGCGCGCCGCGGCATCGTCGCGAAGGCGCACGACGCCGGCGAGTCTCGATCTCCGCCGTGAACGCTGGCACCGGCGCGAAGTTGTCGCACTGCTCGCAGATCTGAGGTAATGGGACCGGTCAGCCTTCGATCGGGGGCGCCTCGCTGCCGCTTGCCACTTCCGGGCGTTGCTTCTTGGGCTTCTTCATGGGCTTGCGCTTGACGCTCACGCCGCCCATCATCGCGAAGCCGGTGACGCGCAGGCACGGGGCGCCAGGCACGCCAGACCCGCTCGCCTTGTGGTCGAACCCCCCCATGAGCCCGATGCCGGCAACGTCGACCTCGATATCCTCCGGGACGACGACGTTGACGCCGCCCATCAGGGCGAACGCCTGGATCTTGACCTTGCGCTCGCTAAATCTCGCCTCCCGCAGGTCCATGTCCACGCCACCCATGAATGCCACCGCCGTACAGACAGGCGGGACCACCCACGGTCCCTTACGCCGCACACCGCTCATGATCGCGACACACAGCCTGCGTCTGGGTGTGCCACCTATGCGCTCGGCAGGAAACGCACCCGATCCAGTCATCGCCAGCTCTGCCGACCCCTGCACGGGAAGGTCGCGTGTGATCTCCGCCAGCTCGGCGTAGGTCTTGGCCGCATAATTCGCCTCGAGTCGGGTGTCCAGCTCGTCGAGAGTGATCCGCCCCTGCCCGGCTGCTTCGCGAAGCCTTTCGGCGACCTGTTCACGTTCGGCGTCGGAGACTCGCATCAGCTGCCGGTCGTCGGGCACGGGGAGGTCACTCATCCCCTCGACCTTAGAGCGAGCGCCCCGTAAGTGCGCGCCGCGGTTGCGGCCAGGCTTTGCACTTTGTCGGCCGGCCAGGACCATGTGAGATGACTGACCGACCGGGAAGTTGGGATCAGGCAACGATCTCGGGCGCGAAGGCGCCTTTGGCTCGCCAACCGAGCCTGGCGGTCAGGTGACCCGCGGGCGGTCTCGCACGTCCTCGACGCCTGCTTCGAGAACCTCGGCCATCCGCTCGATCGCGTCGAACACGTCTACGAAGCGGGTGTAGAGCGGCACCGGGCCGAGCCTGATCACGTCGGGTGGCCGAAAATCACCGATGACCATCCGACGTTCGATCAATGCCTTGCACCACGGCCAGGCCCGGGGATGGGCGACCGATATGTGGGCTCCTCTCCGATCCGGATCGATCGGACTGGCCAAGGTGGCACCGAGGGGCTCAAGTCGGTTGCGCACCAGGTCCACCAACATTGCCGTGAGCTGCTGAGATTTCGCCCATAGCGCAGGGATGCCCGCTGACTCTACGGTCTCAGCCGCAGCGTCGACGGCCAATAGACCGAGCACCGGTGGGGTGCCCGCGAGGAAGCGCCCCATCCCAGGTGTCGGGTCGTAGCTCGGGCCCATGGCGAACTGATCCTGCTGGCCGAACCAACCCCACACTGGTTGGCGCAACTTGTCTTGCAGCTCACGCTTCACGTACGCGAAGGCGGGCGAGCCGGGACCACCGTTCAGGTACTTGTAAGTGCAGCCCACAGCGAGATCGGCGCCCGCCTCGTCCAATCCGACTGGAATCGCGCCGGCACTGTGGCACAAGTCCCACAGGATGAGTGCTCCGTGGCGGTGGGCTGCCTCGGTGATGGCCGCGAGGTCCAGCCGAGCGCCTGAGCGGAAGTTGACGTGCGAGAGGCACACCAGCGCCGTGTTGGCGTCGATTGCCAGGGCCACGACCTCGGCGTCCAGACCGTCGACTGCACTGCCGTGCAGAAGGCGCAACTCACGGCCGCTGGTCTCCGCGAGCCCCTGCAGCACGTAACGGTCCGTGGGGAAGTCGCCCGCGTCGGCCAAGATGACCCTCCGGTCGGACTGGGCGGCCAGACCGGCCGCGGCCAGCTTGTAGAGGTTGACAGTTGTGCTGTCACAAACCACGACCTGTCCGGGCCCTGCGCCGATCAGCCGGCCGACTCGGTCGCCTACCGCGGCGGGCAGGTCTATCCACCTTGACCATCCGCCAACCAGGTTCTCGGACCAGTCGCGCACTGCCGCCGCCAGCCCCTCGACCACGGACGTGGAGGGGCGACCCAGGGAATTGCCGTCAAGGTAGATAGGCCCGGTGACAGCGAACTGGCTCCGGTAGGGCGCCAGAGGGTCAGCAAGGTCCATCCGCACAGCGGCCTCGCGGTCCACTATTCGATTCTGGCACTTCAGTCCACCCGAACGTCTCGAACTTCCGCCTCGAGTCGACCAGGGCAGCCTCAAGGCCTCGCCCCCCGCCCCCTTCCTGTCCTCTTGCCCGGTCTCGGGACAGGCTGGGTCTTCGTACTTGCCTTTGCTGCCACTCAGGCGAGGCTGGCTGGGCCGGATGCTTCGTGCACCGGCCGGCCGCCCACCGCCGACATCTTCAGATCGTCGTCGCGACCTGGGCCATCGGCTCGTAACTCGACGCCGGGAGCACCGCCGGCCAGAAGCCGCCGACGACTGCGCAGGACGCGGCAACAAGGAGCGTGAGAGAGATCGAGTGGGTGAGCAGCGCACCGGCGATCGCTGCGCCGATCGGGCTCCCAACGAAATTGAGGTTCATCGAGACTGCGAACGCTCGACCGAACCACAGTGGGTCGGTCGCGCGTTGGCGAAGCGAGAACATCGCCACGGTGAGCGGGCCATTCGCGATGCCTATAACGGCGATCAACACGACGAGAACGACCTCGTGGCGGTCGAACGCGAGGAGCACGAACGCACCAGCCGTCGTAACACACGAGATCGCCAGCAAGTGCTTCTCCCGGTTCTCGGTCCCGATACGACCGGTGACCAACCCCGCGAGGAACCCGGCACCACCCATGATCGCGAACAGCAAACCGACCGTCGTCGAACCACCGTGCAGTCCCCTAAGCACTATGAACGGGATCGACACTGTCAAGATGCCGCCGCAGGCGTTGAAGACCGTCATAGTGCCAGCGAGCATCCGTAGTATCCGGTTTCGCCACACGTAACCGATCGCCGCCCTGGCGTCGGCGAGCACCGAGACGGTCGTAGCGGAACTCGCGCTGGGTACCACGAACCCGATGAGCAGCACCGCGGCCACAAGCATGACAATCGCAGGGAGCAGGAGCGCCACGCGGGGACCGACGAGCGCGACGGTGAGGCCCGCCACCCCCGGACCGAGCACGGTGGCAACGACGTTCGCGCCCGAGTCGGCCGCATTCGAGCGGTCCCACAGCTGCCTCGGCACCAAGACCGGATAGAGGGACCTCCCACCAACCCGGCTGAGCGGAGCCGTGACCGATGCCGCCGACACGATGAGAAGCAGCACGCACGTCGGCAATCTGTGGAGCAACGACAGCGCGCCGATCGCGGTGATGCACGTCGAGCCGACAAGGTAGTCGAACCTCATCAGGGCGACGCGTGACCCGCGATCCAACAGCGCGCCTGCAATCGGGCTCACGATGATGCCGGGCACCTGACTGCATACAACCACGATTCCGGACAGGCTGGCCGAATGGTGGGTCTCGAGGACGAAGAGCACCAGCAGCACTGAGAACATCTGGGTCGCGATCCGGGCCGCGAGCGTAGAAGCGACCAGCTGAGTGAATCCGCGCACCTTGAACAGAGCGCGGTAGCTCGTGTCCTCTTTATCTGGTTTATCTGGCGCGATTTCGGTCGTTGTGATCGAACGAGACTAACAAGCCGGTCTTCCGGGAGGCCGCATTGAGGCTCCTCGTCTGGGCTGTCTTTGCTGCACTCGAAAGCTCGAGTGTTCCGGGAACCGAGTACCGTGCGTTTGGGTGACGGGCGGTCGTCATCTCATCCTTTGCCCATGTGAAGCCGAGGTGGTCGGAGGTCCACCGGCTACCGCTCTAGCTGCCGGCGACCACTCCCAGTGGTTGCTAAGAGCAGGCTGGCGGCGGAAGGTTGGCGATACGGCTGGCGATGTTCACGGCGTGGTCGCCCAAACGCTCGTAGAACCGGGCGAGAAGGGTGACCTGCGCGGCCACTGCGGTCGGCATTTGTCCACGAGCCACTTCTCCGGTCAGTCGCTCGTGAAGGATGTCGATCTCCTCGTCGTCCTCGTCCAGGCTGATCGCTGGGGGAATCTGTGTACCGAACGCGTCCGCGGCCGCCTTCCACATCTCGAGGGCGACCTCTGTCATGCGCTGGACTATGCCTCGGCTGAGCGGGCTCATCTCGGCGCCAAGGTTGAACACCGCGCGCTGGGCGATGTGCTCCGCGAGATCGGCGCTGCGTTCCAGCTCCGGCAGGATCTGCAGAATACCGATCAGCCTGCGGAGCTGGCCAGTGCTTGGCGACTCGGTGTCGATTTGATGCCAGACGCTTTGTTCGACCTCGGACGTGAGCTCGTCGATCAATTGGTCCCCCTCGATCACTGCGTTTCCGAGAGCGATCTCGCCGCGCAACAGAGCCTGCGTCGCGCCGGCGAGCGCCTCGGTCACGAGAGCAAACAGCTGCCCGACGCGACGATCCACCGGAGATGCCTCGGACGACCCTTCCATCACGGAGAACGATAACCAGACGACTCCTGGAATTACCACCTTGTTCATCTCATGTTCACTCAAATGCCTTTTAGAAGACACTTGAAGCCGCGAGAGTGACGTGGGCGTGAACTTCTGGAGAGCGGAGCCAGAATCCCGCCGGATGGAGAGTCCCCTTGTTGCTTGGCGAACCTGAGAATCTGAGAGAAGGGCTCGCGCCGGTCACGATGAGCGACCTCCTCAACGAGGCGCCCAGGAGCAAATTCCACCGCCGAGCTGTCCTCATCTCCGGAGTGGGCTTTTTCACCGACGCCTACGACCTGTTCGTCATCGGCACGGTCGGCGCCATCGTGACGATTCAATGGCACCTCAGTACTACTGAGGCGAGCTGGGTGACCGGTGCGGCCCTTCTGGGTGCCGTTGTGGGAGCCTTCGTATTCGGGAGGATCGCGGACATCCTCGGTCGCAAGAGTGTCTATGTCCTCGTCGCGGCCATCATGATCGTCGGCGCGCTCGGCTTCTGCTTTTTCGCCAAGCTTCGTTTGCCTCGTCGTGGCGCGCTTGGTGTTGGGTCTCGGCATAGGCGGCGACTACCCGGTCTCAGCGGTGCTCATGAGCGAGTACTCCAATCGGAGCGACCGAGGGCGTCTTGTCGGCATGGTCTTCTCGATGCAGGCGCTCGGTCTCATCGTCGGTCCGCTGGTGGGCCTGGCGCTGTTGTCCTCGGGGCTCTCCCAGGCTTTGAGCTGGCGATTGTTGCTCGGTCTCGGCGCGGTTCCGGCAGCCGGGGTCGTCTACCTGCGTTCGAAGGTGCCCGAGTCACCGAGATTCCAAGCGCGAGTGCAAGGTGAAGGCGAGCGCGCGGCACGCGAAGCAGCCGCGTTCTCCGGAGGCGTCCTCCATGCCTCCACCATGTCCGCCGAGGGCACCAGGCGCATGGGTCTCCGAGAGTTCCTGACAAATCCCAGGATGCTGATGCTCTTGGTGAGCACGGCGGGAAGCTGGTTCCTATTCGATTACGCCTACTACGGGAACACTTTGTCGCTGCCGGCGATCCTGAAAGGTGTCGACGCCCACGCAACGCTGGAAGCGAAGCTTGCCTGGACCCTTGCAATCTTCGCGGTATTCGCCGTACCGGGCTATGCCCTGGCCGTCATGCGCATGGACAGGATCGGCCACAAGCGGCTGCAACTCATCGGGTTCAGCGTCATGACTGTTGCCTTCATTGCCCTTGGCTCGATTCCCCGGCTTACTGCGACCGTCGTGCCGTTCCTCCTGGTCTTCGGGCTCAGCTATTTCTTTGTGGAGTTCGGGCCGAACACCACGACATTTGTCCTGCCATCCGAAGTCTTCCCCGTGAGCATGCGCACGACGGGCCACGGCATCGCCTCGGGAGTCGGCAAGTTCGGTGCATTCCTCGGAGTGTTCCTGGTACCGCAGTTGCAACGACACGTTGGCTTACGAGGCATGCTCCTCGTGGCAGCAGGCGCGTCGGTGCTCGGCTTCTCGTTGAGCCTCGTGCTGCCTGAGCCCGCCCGCCGGACCCTCGAGGATGTCTCCGGCGAGGATGACGATGCGCGTCTGAGAGCGGGCGACGGATCTGTCGCGCTGACCGCATCGCATGTTCCGCCCGACTTCACCGAGCTTCCTGTTCGGAGCTGATGCCGAACAAGTCGTTGGAGCCAAAGGTCGCAAGGTCCGAACAGCCCCGGCTACATCCGAGACACGCTCCGAGGGGCGAGTTGGAGACCTGGTGTCGGCGCCTCTCTCGATACCAGTTCAGCCCTGGTAAAGCGCGCCCCGACATCAGGCTCATCGGCTGCTCATCCTCCCCGGCCAGGGCTCGCGGATCGCTCTCGACCTCGGCGGGAGTCAACACGGCCCCGGGACTTGGCCCGGGGCCGGGGGGGAGCTTCACGGTCACGCCGGAAGGACATGCTCTCCGGTTTCAGTCAACAACTCTGCTGCCGGTCTGTCAACAGCCCAGCCGAGCAATGAGGAGCCATCCCAGCTCACCTCCTCGTCGAGCAGGCATGGGGACCCTCGAACCGAGGTGCTGAGCCAGAGAGGCGGGAGGGAGGGAAAAGGGCTCTCGCGTGGTGAGAAAGGGGCCGGTGTGACAACCCTGGAGAGCATCACAACCGCTTCGGACAGCGCCGCGTGCGAGCGCTTAGACGCCGCACGGTCGCGTTGACAGCTCGGCGGTTCCGTCCGGAGCGAGCGGTTTGAGCCACACCTTCATCTTGGCTGTCGGAATGAGGCACGCGAACCGGCCACCAGAACCGAGGCATCCGATCGACCGGTCTCTGTTGAGGCTTCGCTGGACCTTGCTCTTGTCCTCGATCTCCCAGGCGTGATCGAGGACGTGCCAGGCGATTCGACGTGCCGCGTAGCGCGGTGGCCAGCCCTTCGCTGCAAGGGGGCTTCCCTCGGACGGTGCAGCGAGGACTTCGACGATGGCGGCGCGGGACGCGGCGAGGTCTGAGCCGAGCCTGATCCCGAGCTTTCGGGCGTAGGCGAGCTCGGAAGCGGCGACATGGTCGCTGATGTCGTCGCGGTCGCGGCCGGCGCCGTGGGGACCTTTGCGGAGCTGAGCGGGCGCGTTGAGGACGACTCGATCGAAGCCGGCCAACAGCCGGCCACGAGAGATGCCATGCGAGCGGCCCCGGTTGCGTCGAGCGGCTCCCTGTCGACCGCCGCGACAACCGCCGGGGCGCCCACGTCGGTGGTCACGTTGCCCGGGGCCCGCTCCACGATCTCGAGCTCGACGAACTCATGGGCGAACGGCAAGCCTGCACCGGTGGCCACTGCGGCATAGCGTCCGGCGTAACCGGCCAGCGCCTCCAGTGCCTGCTGCTCGGTGCGGCCCGAACGGCACCAGCCCGGCCAATCGAGAGCTGAGGCGAACACTCGCCGAGCACCGAGCTCGATACACACACGAGTTGCCACGCAGCCAGTACACCATGGGAAACGGGCTCCCGGGACTGTCGTGGTCGCTCCATCCTCTCGATCAAGCAGCCTCCGGGGAATCTCGGGGTGGTTCTCTCCGTTGCACCTTTCCGAAGGACAGGCCCAGAGACAGTTGGGGGGAGAAGCGATGCCTGCGTACTCCGCCGTTGGCTCAATCGGCGGCGAGTCGTGCGTCACCGAGCAGATTGGGTTGACGCTCGACACCGTCCGCCACGCTCGTCAAGCCCTGGCGAGCCCGACAGTGGAACGGCCCGAGCAGGATCAGACGAACGCGAAGAGGCGGCAGCGCTATGTCTGATGACGTCGAGTTCCAGATCCTCACACAGTCCCTGACGAGTGAGGACCTTGGGAGGCGAGTGGTTGCCCTTGATCGGCTGCGGCGCGGCCTATCGGTTACCGCCGTTTGTCTCGGTCTGTTGGTATTGGCTGTGCTCATGGCGCTCACGAACACGGCGTCACTGGTGATCACTCTGGCAGTCGTGGGCATGATCGCCACCGAGGTGGGACGGGTGGGGCTTCGCGAATTCAGGCGAGAGTCTCGCTAGGCACAAGGCTCTCCGGCACTGCCAGCCGCCGTCCGGACGGCGACCAGCCCGGCCACCCGGCATGTTTCGACCGGATGTGCCGGGCTGACAGCACATATGTTGAGCACGAACTGGAGGCTCTAGCCTCCGGTGACCAGCTTCGCTTCCTTGTCGGTCTCGGACCGTAGACCGAGGACTCGGTAACCGGAGCGGCACGGGTAGGTGAGCCTGCGAGCTTCTTGTCAGGCAGAGGCGCCCCCAATTGGCGGAACACTCGACTGGGCGCCCCCGGTCGGCTGGTTGGGATCAGGCATGGTCGTGGTGGTGAGCGAGGTGTACAGCTCGTCCGGCTGGGCACCTCCGTCCGGCATTGGCTGGACCGTGGTGGCGTATATCGACGGCTGTCCGTCGTGGAAGACGCCGTAGCGGCTGAGCCACCTCATGAGCTGGAAGGCGATGATGGTGCCGAAGCAGCCCATCGCGATGCCGTTGAACGACACGTTGCCGTGGTCGAAGATGAGCGTGTAGTTCCCGGCACCCGCGATCAGGCCGATCGCGCACGGGATGAGATTGACCGGGTTGTTGAAGTTGACCCGGTTCTCCACCCAGATACGACCGCCGAGCACCGCGATCAGTCCGTAGAGGATGGTCCCGGCTCCACCTAGGACGCCGGCCGGCAAGGTGGAGATCAGCGCTCCGAACTTCGGGATGCAGCCGAACGCGATCGCCACCACGGCAGCGACGTAGTACGCGGACGTTGAGTACACCTTGGTAGCCGCCATCACGCCGATGTTCTCGGCGTAGGTGGTCGTACCGCTACCGCCTCCGAGGCCCGCGAGCATCGTTGCAAGCCCGTCCGCCATGTAGCCGCGTCCCAGGGACCGGTCGAGGTTCCGGCCGGTCATCGTCGCCACCGCCTTGATGTGGCCTGTGTTCTCGGCGATGAGGACTATCACGACTGGGACGATGAGGAAGATCGGCCGCATGCTGAAGTGCGGCCCGGTGAAGTGCGGCAGCCCGACCCATGCTGCCGACTTGACGGCAGTGAAGCTGATCTGACCCTGCGCCCAGCCGATCAGGTAGCCGAAGGCCACCCCGACCAGGATCGAGAGGCGGCCTATAAAGCCGCGGAAGATGACCGTCACCAGGACGACGCCGCACAGGGTCGCAAACCCGGTCCAGGGTTGCTTGTTGAAATTGCTGAAGGCGCTCGAGGCGAGGTTCAGCCCAATGAGCGCTACGACTGCACCGGTGACCACGGGCGGCATCAGCCACTCGATGAAGGCCGATCCCCACCTGTTCACGATGACGCCGATGACGAAGAAGACCGCGCCTGCGACGAGGATGCCGGCCAGCGCGGACGGGATACCACCGTGCTGTTCGGCCACCAGCACCGGGGAGATGAAGGCAAAGCTGCTCCCCAGATAGCTGGGCAGCCCCAGTCGCTGTCCGCGCCCGATAGTGACGAGCAGGAAGATCAGCGTGCCGATCCCAGAGAAGAAGATCGTGGTGTTCGGCGGGAAGCCGATCAGCACCGGCACGATGAACGTCGCCCCGAACATCGCGAGCACGTGCTGGAAGCCCAGACCTATGGTCTGGGGCCACGCAAGCCGTTCGTCAGGCGCGACCACCTCCGTGGGGGGAATGTGCTTTCCATCGCCATGCACCGTCCATAGGCCCAGTGAGCTCACTTGGCACCCCTTTCGCTAAAGGCCTTGTCCCACGGCCAGGGGCCACGACAACGGTTCCGCGGCCTTTCCGGCCACTGGCAATCTGTTCCCTCGGTTCGCACGCTACCGGTGGCTCGCAGGTTTGAACAGGGTCCAATGTCACATGGCTGCCAGGAAATATGACTCCGTCTTGGGAGATTTGCTGGAGTAGCCTCTCGGCGTGAAAGTCAACGAGATCGCGTTGGCTGAGAACTTCCTGCTCAACCCGGTCGTGCTCGTAGCCAACCCGGCCCGGCAAGTGCCGGGTACCGCGACGGTCGTGGCAATGGAGCGCGACGAGACCGGGTCCGGGGTCCGAACTTTCGGTGCCGACGCCGAGTGGTCGTTTGGAGAAGAGACCCTCGCGGTCGCCAAGACGGAGATCGCAAGTCGGGAGACCGGGATCGGTCAAGCCCATGCTGGAATCGTGGCCCCGCTCCCTCCCTTCACCGACACAACGGCTGCTCTTGCAGCGCGTGCCTGCGCCGCCAGGGCCAGCTGACCGACCGGGAGATGCTCGGATCGTGTGGACAGTACTGAGCCGCTGGTTCGGCCAACCCGAGCTGGACACAACCGGGATGAGGTGGGCCCGCCCGGCGAACCACGTCCAGCACGGGGTCGCCCGCAACGGGATGCTTTACATGACCGAGGACACGCTCGGCTTCCAGCCCAAGCGCATAGACGCCATGTTCGGTGCCCGAGCCGTGTCGTGGGACCTCTCCTCGATGACCGACGTCCAGCTCACGCCGACGCTCCGCAAGCTCCGAGTCACGGTCACCACCGACACCGGGCGCCAGCGTTTCATCGTGTCCGACGCGTTGGTCGTCTACAACGACCTACGGTCGCGACAGCACGGCTAGGTTGGCGGTGGCTGCTCCTGATCGAACCGCGCCGGGAGAGATAGGAAGTGCGTCATCGTGGTAGTGCTCGTGATCGTGCTGGTCGTCGCGGCGTTCGTCTTGGTCGTGATCGACGCCCGCTGGGGATCGGGCCGGTGGCGGAGGGCCGCGCCGGACAGCACTGCGAAAGAACACACTTCGCCAGGTCGCAATCCCTCAGGTCGGATTACGCCCAAGCGCACTCCACCTGGCCGTAGTTCGTCGAGCCGCGCCCGGGGCCCACGAGCACGCAAGTCCCCTTAGCGGGGTTGACGGCACGGACTCGCGGCCACAACCGGCTGGCTCATCGGAACGTCTCCTCAGCGATCGCCGGTGCCAATGTCATGCCGCGACCTCCCACACCGGTCACGGCCACAACACCGGGCGCGACCTCGCGCCGGAAGTACAGCTCGTCATCGGATACCTTCGAGAGTTGGTGGTAAACGCCGAGCCAACGACGGTGAATCGGCGGGAACGGTATTCCGACCACGCCGCGTGCCAGTAGTTCAATGCGCGCTACAGCCTCGTCGGACATGTCGAAGCCGAACGGCTCCTCGTACTCGTGGGTGTCCCCCAGAGTCAGCCGCCCGTCAAGGCGCTGCTGGCACATCATCTGGATACAGAAGCGAGAAAGCCCCTCGTCCTGGGGCTCGAGCAATGCGACCGCGAGCTCTTTGAACAGGGGGTAGTAGCGCAAGGAGTTGCCGTCGGCCACCGACGTGGTGAGCCGGCGTCGGAGTGGTTCGGTCTCGGCCATGTGCAGGCGCACGCGCTGCAGTTGCGTACCCTCGAATAGGTGGCCGATCCCACCGGCCACTGCTCCGACGCAGAGGACTACGAGATCCGCCTGATGGCGAACACCGGTATGGTCGATGACCGCGTTGTCGGCGACATCGACGACCTCGCGAGGCGCGATGTACTGGTACCGGCCGGAGACCTTCAGCCACTCGCGGAGCGCACCGAGCGTGAGACGGGGCTCCACGGCTGCATCGAGAGAACAGTGCAGACCAGCGAGGAGCTCTCCGCGCAGACCTGGATTCAAGCGTCGCACCTCGTCAGCGTCGAGCAGCGACAGCCCGCGTTCGGACGCGTCGCTCCGGGCGGCCGCTGCTTCCAGCACTTTGAGCTCGGATCCGGTCGACGCGACCGTTATCGACCCGTTCGCGCGGAACCCGGTATCGGGGACATCGCGGCCTACCTGTTCCCACAGTTCCCGGGAGCGCAGCGAGAAGCGGAGCTCGGCCCCCGGTGCACGCCCGCTCACCCAGACGAGCCCGAAGTTCCTTACCGAGGCCCCTCTGGGTTGTTCGTCGCGGTCGAGATGGATGACCGTCGCGTCCGAACGGACCGCGACTAAGGCATGCATCGTGCCGAGGATGCCGCTACCGACAACCACCACACGGTCCCGAGCCGTCAGGCAACTCACCACGTCACTTCGCCCAGGCAGGTCTCCACAATGCCGAGAGCCAGATCCAAGTCGTCCCGGGACACTGTCAGAGGTGGCGAAAGAGTCAGCACGCTTCCCATGGTGACTTTCAGAGACAGACCGCGTTCCAGGGCTGCGTACAGCACTCGGTCGGCCTCGTCGACGGCAGGCGCCCCGTCGGGCGTCGTGAGCTCCACGCCCACCAGCAGACCTGCTCCGCGAATCGCACCGATGATCGGAAAGCTCGTGGCCATTGCCTGCAGCCGCGCGATGAAGTACTCCCCGAGCTCGGCCGCCCGGGCCACGAGGTTCTCCTCCACTATCACTTCCAAAGTGGCAAGGGCTGCGGCCGCCAGCACGGGGTTCTTCTCGTGCGTGTAGTGCCCGATGGCCTTGTCCGCCATCACATCCAAGTCGGCTCGTGCCAATACCGCTCCCATTGGCAGCATGCCGCCGCCAAGGGCTTTTCCCAACACCAGGACATCTGGCGAAACTCCGACATGCTCATGGGCACAGAAGCGCCCTGTCTTGCCTAGTCCGGTGGGGATTTCGTCGAAAATCAGCAATGCACCTGCACGGTCGCAGGCCCCCCGGACTTCTTGCCAGAAGCCCGGGGGCGGCAGATACGGAACGGCACGAATCGGCTCGGCTACCACTGCGGCCACGTCGCCCTCACGCTCGAGGACATACTCGATCATTCGAGCGCAAGCCATGCGGCACCGCTCGAGATCCGGTGAACCACTCGGAGACGGAAAGCCATAGGGGCACCGGTAGCAAGCGAAGGGCGCAACATGCTCAGTACCAACCAGCAGGGGACCGATCCCGCCCGAACGGAACAACGCCTCGCCTCCGACTGAGGCTGCACCAAACCCTGCCCCATGAAAGGAATCCCAGAAGCTAACCGTCTTGAATCGACCGGTGGCGAGGCGGGCGATCTTGAGAGCGATCTCCACAGCCTCCGAACCGCCAGGCGCAAACAGCACCTTCCAAGGTCCGCCGGGCACCATGGCGCACAGAGTTTCCGCCAGCTTCACGGCAGAATCGCAGGTGAACCGACGCGGGGCAAACGGCAAGGTGCGCATCTGGTGATCCACCGCTGCCAGGATCTTGGGATGGCCATAGCCGACGTGATGGGCGGAGTTGCCGTGAAAGTCGAGATAGCGCCGGCCGTCGGCATCCTCGATCCAGGACCCCACGGCCTTGACTATCGCGCTCAGGCAGGGTGTGGACAGCGACTGGCGAAAGAAGACTTCCTCGTCCCGGCTCAGCAGTTTGCGTGAGGCCTCGCCCACGACGCGCTCGGCCCAGTCAACACGATTCGGGCTGAGGTTCACGTCCCCTTCGCGCTGGTCCGACAGATCCACGCCAATCCAATCACTCGGGAGCGGTCAGGGCTTCTCGCCTTTGGCCAGCCGCTCTTCGATTCTGTCTAGGACGGCCAACACGTCAGCGAGGCCGTCGACGACGTAATGAGCGCCCGCTGCCAGCAGTCTCTCCGTCGCCGCCTCGGCTAGACGTAGCTGCTCACCGGCCGGCTGGGCAGCGTACGCGGCGGCGGTGAGCCCCACCTCGTTGCCGGTGACAGCAACGCCCACCGACCACATGCCGCCGTTCAATCCCTCTTCGATGTCCACTGGCGTATCACCGATCTTGACGACCGCCTCGACCGGACTGATCGACAGCCTTATCAGAGCCTGCAATGCCATGAACGGACCTGGCCGCCCGGCAGGTGTGTCACCGGCACAAATGGTGACGTCGGACTCGTAACCCTGCTCCTTGGCTACGCGAACAACGACGTCCATGACTTCGCGCGGATAACCGGTGGTTGAGGCTATGGACATCCCGCGCGCCCTCATCTCTGCTACGACTTCAACAACTCCGGGTATGACGTCGGAGTGCTGCTCCACGGTCTGCACCTGCAGTGGCAAGAAGCGCCGATAAAGGGCATCAACGTCTTGGTCTCCCGGGAGGCCCCCATGGACCGCCTGCCATCTTGCCCCGACCGATTCCATACGCGTGATGGTCTGTATGTGCTGCCACTTAGGCATGCCCATGGGTGCGCGAGCCTCAGCCACCGTGATGGGAACACCCGTCTCGGCAAAAGCTTGCATGAACGTGGCCACTGGGGCCATGCAACCATAGTCGACCGTGGTGCCGGCCCAGTCAAGAACCACGGCCTTCAGTGATCCAACGTAACGATGAGCACGATCCAATGACATAGCCAGGCCTCCGAGCTTCCGAGTCGCGTCCGTGCCGCTATCAAGCATCGAGGGCGGGAGCACCGTCGTGCACGCCCATTTCTTCGAGTACCGAACTGATCGCATCCAAGGCTGCCCGCATCTCCGCTTCGCCAAGATGACCGATGCAGCCGATACGGAACGAGTCAGCAACAGTAAGTTTGCCGGGGTAGATCAGGAATCCCTTGGCGCTCAGGCGCTCGTAGAAATCTTCGAAGTTGAAATGTGGATCGGCCGGCATATGAAAGGTCACGATGATGGGGGCCTGGTGCGCCCTCTCCAACAAGCAGCGGAATCCGAGGGCATCCATGCCGTCCACCAGGACCTCGTGATTACGGGCGTAACGGGCACCCCGGCCGGCGACACCGCCCTCTGCGGCGTGCTCGTCGAGCGCCTGCAGGAACGCTGCAATAACCTGAGTAGGCGGCGTGAAGCGCCACTGTCCGTTCCTCTCGAAGCCTTGCCACTGGTCGAACAGATCCAGGCTGAGGGAATGGGAATTGCCTTTGCAGTGCTCCAGTACGTCACGGCGGATCAAGGCGAAGCCCATGCCTGGCACCCCCTCCAGGCACTTGTTGGACGACGCCACCACGGCGACAAACGGGACCTGACGCGCATCTAACGGCAGAGCGCCGAAGGCACTCATAGCGTCGATTATCAAGGCTCGGCCACGGGTGGCCACAACTTCCGCAAGGGCCTCAATCGGATTGAGAATACCTGAAGTAGTCTCACAATGAACCGCGGCCACATGCGTGATGTCCTTGTCGGCAGCGAGCCGCTGGTCCACTGCCTGCGGGTCGACCAGCTGATCCTCCCGCCATTCGAGTGCTTCCACCGCACGGCCCATGACGCAGGCAATCTGAACCATACGTTTACCGTAGGCACCATTCACCAGTACCAGCAGCTTGCCATCGCGCGGCACCAATGTCGCAATCGTCGCTTCGATTGCAAAGGTCCCTGATCCTTGGAGCGGAACGCAGACATGGGTTTGTTCTGCGTTCGCCAATGCAACCAGCCGATCGCGAAGCTCGCGGTTCATAGCAATGAAGGCGCCGTCGCGCGAGCCCCAATCACGCAACATTGTCTGTTTGACTGTGTCCGAGGTTGTAAGTGGCCCAGGGGTAAGCAAATAGGGAGAATTCATAGCACCTCGGCGGAAGAGATTGATCTTATGATAGCGGCAAGCCGCACACGGAGGCTAGTCAACTTCTCGAAGGCCGCGGCCTGGAGTCCTACCTTCCGGGCTAGTCATAGGCCCTGGTCACGACATCAGGCGTCGGTCAACTGACTGTGGCCAACTCTTTGCCGACGCGTGGCGCGACCAACACGTCACGTGAAATCACCTTCGGTTGAACGTGCGTACCCAGCTCGATGTCGGCCGCGATCTCGCTACGGACATCCACGCGAACCGAGATCTCCTCAAGCTTCACGACCAGTCGCGTCGTCGCTCCGAGGAAACTCCTGTGGATCACGAACCCCTTGGCATACGGGTCGACCTCGATGGCAACGTCCTCGGGGCGCAGCAGCGCGTCGACGCCTTCCCAGGACGTGGCGGTGACACCGCTGCGGATCGGGCATCGCTGGCCGAAGATGACGACGTCGTCGCCGGAACGCTCGACGGGGACCCTGCTCGAGACGCCGACGAATTCGGCAACAAACGGGGTCGCGGGACGCGAGTACAGCTCCGCGGGCGTGGCGGTCTGCTCGATGTGGCCCGCCTGCATCACACAGACCCTGTCCGCCATCGAGAGCGCCTCCTCCTGGTCGTGAGTGACGAACATGGTCGTGATCGCGAGCCGTTGTTGCAGGGAACGGATCTGGTCGCGCAACTCGGCGCGGACCTTCGCGTCGAGAGCCGAGAGCGGCTCGTCCAAGAGCAGTACCCGGGGCTCGATGGCGAGGGCTCTCGCGAGAGCGACCCGCTGCTGTTGGCCTCCCGACATCTGGTGGGGATATTTCGACGCCTGGTCGGCGAGGCCGACCAGCTCGAGCAGCTCCGTAGCCTTCTTCCTTCGCTGCCGGGAACGTTGCTTTCGCATCCGCAAGCCGTAGGCGACGTTGTTGACGGCGCTCATGTTCGGGAACAGCGAGTAGCTCTGGAACACCATCCCCATGTCCCTGTGCTGCGCGCTGACACGTACAAGGTCCTGTCCGTTGACGACGACACGGCCGCTGTCGAGCCGTTCGAAGCCCGCGAGCACTCGCAGCGCAGTCGTCTTGCCGCAACCGGACGGCCCCAAGAGGGCGACGAACTCCCCTGGCTCGATGGAAAGTGAGAAGCCGTCCAGGGCGCGTGTCTGACCGAAGATCCGGACCAGCCGGTCAAGATCGACCTTCGCACCCCCGACCGGAATGTCATCCATGGATGTTTCGAACATCAGTAGCCCGTCTTGTGTCGTGGTCAAAGTGCCCCCGTCCTCCTGCGCGTGCGTCGAGACTGCGAACGATCCACTGAGACGATCACTGTAAGCAGCACCCACGTGCCGAGGAGCGAAAGCATAGACACGGCCGTGGCGATGTGTGCATCCAACTGTGAGAACTGGTAGATCCATACCGGAAGCGTCGTCCACAGGTCCAGGCTCGCCATTGTGAACTCGCCTAGGACCAGCGCGATCGTGAGCACGATCGCCGAAAGCATCGCCGCTCTGAGATTGGGGAGTATCACGTGCAGCAGCGTGCTCACCCACTTACCGCCGAGTGATCGCGAGGCTTCCACCAGGGTCTTGAGATCGATGGCAGAGAGCCCTGCGTCGAGCGAGCGGTAGACGAAGGGCAGGGCGAGGATCACATAGACGAGGCTCAAGAGGTAGGGGGAGGCCCGGAGCCAGAGCGGCGCGGCCTCGAGCACGCCGAGGATGAGCACGATCGGCGGGATCACGATCGGCAGGATCGTGACGAAGTCGAGGACCCGTCGCATCTTCGGCAACTTGAGGTGAACGTAGGTGGCGGTGGGGACCATCAGCACCATCGTCAGCACCGTGGTCACGGCGGCCAATCTCAAGGACAGGAAGAACGCGGCAGAGAACCCCGTCTGGGACGGGATGGCTTCGACGGCGTAAAGGGAGAACCGGCCGGCATCGTTCTCGAAGGAGAACCGGAGCCCGGCGTAGAGGGGGATGAGGAAGTACGCCCCCGCGAAGAACAGAACTATGCCTCGCCAAAATCGCAGCCGTGGCCTGCGCCGACGCTGTGGGTCTCCTTCTATCTCCGAGATTCCTCCCTGCATCTCCTCGTATGCGATCTCGGGAATCAGCGAAGCCATCTCGACGCCCTCCTGCGCACGAGGCCATAGAGGATCATGGTGATCGACAGCACGATCAGCATCCCAAAGCCGATGGCATAACCGATGTTCTGCTCTCCGGAGATGACATTGCCATTGAGGACCTCTCCGATCTGAATCGGCGCGAGAGTGACCGTCCCCGCCGTCAATGTGTCGGCCGTGGCATAGGCCGCGAAGGCGCTGCCGAACAAGAGCAGCATCCCGCCGAGCACCGAAGGGAGCAGGACGGGGAACCCGACGGTGCGCCAGTAGTTGAAACTGGAGGCACCCAGGTTCTCCGCGGCCTCTCGCCAGGAGGGTCGAAGCCCACCGAGCGCCGGGGTGATCACGAGCACCATGAGCGGGATCTGAAAGTAGCAGTAGACGATCGCGACGCCGAAGAACGAGTAGAGGTTGAACCCGAAGTGCCACGGATTGAGGCGAATGTAGTTCAGCCACACGGTCAGGGCCCCGGTTGATCCGAGCGTCGCGATGAAGATGAAGGTGAGGTTGATGCCGCCAAAGTTGGCGAGCACTCCCGAAGCGGTCGCTACAAGCCGCCTGAGTAGGCCGCTGTGTCCCGTCTGGATCGCGTAGGCGAGGATCAGGCCAAGGATCCCCGGCACGATCGACGTGATCGCCGCGAGCACGATGCTGTTCTCGAACCCGAGGCGATAGGTCCCCTGCGCGACCGTGTGCAGGTTGGCAAGGGTCAGCTTGCCTTGCTCGCTCCTGAAGGCCAGTTCGATCACCGCCAGGGTCGGGATCCCGAGGCCGAGAAAGGTGTAGACGACGAACGGCGCCATCGCGAGCGTAGGGCGAACGGCACGAATGAGGCCCTTCATGCGGACCTGCTTCGGGAGGCCGGCGCCTCCGGCCTGGGAAATTGAAATCCCCAGGCCGGAGACCCCCGCGTCGTTCACAGTCACATCAGATGCCAGGTGGATGGGCCAAGCTCAAGCGTCGGAGCCCATCTCGGTCGGCCAGTCGGCCGCCACAACTGCCTTGGCCGTGACCAACTGGGCTTGCGTCGGGAAGTTGGTTACCCCGGGCGGTGCCGGTGGCAGAGCGGCCAAGGCCTTCGCGTTCGCGAGGTGGTTCGTCACGAGGTAGGGCAGCTCGATCGGGCGAGCCGCACCCTCGAGCCACAGGTTCTGTCCTGCGGTCGAGTACAGGAATTCCTCCCAAAGGCGTGCGGCCGCCGGGTTCGGAGCGCCCTTGTTGATGGCCTGGGCGTAGTAAGCCGCGTACGACGCGTCGGTCGGGATCACCACCTTCCAGGTCTTGGCGAACCCGGGCAGCGTGTTGATCTCCGAGGCCTGGAGGTAGTCCCACCAGAGCACGATGTTCGTCGCACCGCTTTGAACCGTAGAGGGGCCGGCGACGGTCGCCACGAAGTTGCCCACCTTGTTCAACTTCTGGAAGTAGTCGACGCCGGGCTTGATGTTGTTGAACGAACCGCCACTGGCGAGAGCCGCCGCGAACACCGCGGCGAATGCCGCGCTGGCCTCGGTCGGGTTGTTGTTGATGCCGATCTTGTAGCCCATGCCGGGCGTGAGCATCTGCTTGAACGAGGTCGGGCACACCTTCACTGTCTTGGTGTTGCAGCCAATCGCGACGTAGCCGCCGTAGTCGGCGTACCAGTCGCCGCCGGTGGCCTTTTGCGGCGCCGGGATCTCGTTCCATGTCTGCACCCTGTAGGGTGCCAGCTCTCCGGCGTTGGCTGCTTCAATCCCGAAGCTCTGTCCGACGTCAAGGACGTCCGGGTCGTCAGAACGGCCGGCGTCCGCCTTGATCGTGTTGAGCTCGTCCTGGCTGGAGCCTTCGGGGTTCTCCGAGTTGATCGCTATGTGGTACTCCTTGGAGAACGCCGTCATGATCGCCCCGTAGTTCGCCCAGTTGGTCGGCAGGGTGATCACGTTCAAATGGCCCTCCTTCTCCGCAGCAGTGACGAGCGCCGCCATCGATGTGGGCCCACTCTTGGTCAGGTGCGTGACGGTCGCCCAGTTCACGCCGCTCGCGTGCGAGTGTTCGACAGTCGCCGACGAGCCGGGGACAGCCACGGCTACGAGAGCCACCGTCGTTACTCCGGCAAGGAGCACCGCCTTGAGCTTCGTTAGTACCACTAGAAACCACCTCCGTCTGGGTTCCTCGAACCACCGAACTGGTAGCCCGACCGGAAGATAACGGGCGGACATGACGTCGAAATGAACGCAGCCCCACGTCAAAAAGACGATCTCGGGCCGGAAACTTAACAAAAGGTAAAATTCTTCTGACAACCGTGTCGATCGCCCGATGGAACAGTGACGGATCCGTGACAGCCCGAAGTGGCGACCGGGTCCCCTAACCGGCGGTCAACACGCAGGTCAGCAACATGCCGCTGACCGTCGAAGAATCGATCGAAGGAGACAGCGTCGGGAATGCTCCGGGGCGCCCAGGAAACTCGGCCTTGGTGACCCCCCGCCTGCGCCGTGGTGCTCGCAGCCCCCTTGGGGCCTCAGGCCGGCTCAGGTGCCCCGGAAGACGGGCTGGCGTTTCTCGACGAAGGCGTTCAGGCCCTCGAGATAGTCGCTGCTGTCGTAGGCCTCCCGCCGCAGCCCTTGAATACGTTCGTACACCTGCGCGGCAATGGGCTGGTAATCGTTGAGGACGCGGAGCTGTTCCTTGATCACCGAGATGGCAAGGGGTGACTTTGACGCCATCGTCGCCGCCAAGTCCAAGGTGAACGCCTCGAGCTCGGCTGCATCCACCAAGTGGTTTATCACCAGCCATTCCTTGGCCTTCTGGGCGTCGACGGGCACGGCGGCGAAGAACAGCTCCTTGATGAGATTGATCGGCAGCCGTCCGAGGAAGTGGAGCAGCCCGGTGGTGTTGTACGGAAGCCCCAGGTTCGCCGGGGTGATGGCGAACATCGCCGTCTCGTCGGCTATGACCACGTCACAGCTGAGCACCAGGTCGAACGCCCCTCCCCACACCGAGCCGTGCACCATCGCGATGATCGGAGCCGGGAAGGTACGCACGGCGCGGATCAGCTCTTCGAGAGGGTCGTTGTAGGCCAGCGGATCGCGGCGGCCTCGGGGGAGCTCGGTTATGTCACGGCCCGAGGACCATACGCGCATTCCCGTCGCTGCACGGAGCACGACGGCACGCACTTCCTGTGCTCGCAAGCTCTGGAGAGCGGCGATGATGCCGTTGGCCAGGTCGGCACTGAGAGCGTTGCGCCGATGCTGGTCGCCGAGGGTGATGACGCCAACTCTTCCGAAGACTTCGGTCGCCAACGCGCCACCTGCGAAGCCTTCGTCCCCGGCGGGAACAGAGCCATCCCCGCTGCGCGCCTCGTCACCTTGTCGCGACGTCGTGGGCTGCTCGTCGCGGGAAGTGGTCCCGCTGCTGGCGAGCGCCACGTAGGTCCGGGCCAGCGCGTCCCTGCCCGCCCCCAAGATGGCGTTCAGGAGCTCGAGCGCCCCGATCCGCTGCTCGCCGGCCAGGGTGACGGTCACGTGGCGCCAGAGCACCTCCTCAAGGACGTTGAACTCTCCTTGGACCTCGCCAATGTCGAAGCCGGCCGCGAAACGGTCCGCCGCGACTTGGTGAGACGACGCGATGATCGGCTCGACATCGCCATCGTGAACGCACCTGACGACGAGCTCGAACAGATCCCGCAGGTGCCGGCGGCGCATCTCCGGGCTGGAGGTCTGCTCGCTCGTGTGGCGTCGCTCGAGCTCGGCAACGGCTTCGTCGACGACTCGATCCTCGGCGCCGGCAAGGACTGCTGACGTTTCCATGGCGGGTACCTCCGTTCCCTTGCCGTCTCCTCGGGTGACCATGTGAGGCGGCCGGGACCTTCCGTTCCTCCGAAACCGATACGGGGCCCCCGAACGCAGGTATGACAGAGACCGGCTTGTAGCCAAGTCTAGAACGTCGCCCATCGAGCCTAACCACGGGCTCGGATCAGCGCGCAGGCAACGGGCCTGTCTCAGCCGGCTGCGCACAGTTTGACGTTCTTGACCTTCAGGACATGAGTGACGGCGCTCACCAGCCGGGGAAGTCCGAGCTTGCCCGCGCCCACGGCAGAGACCACTGCAGAGACGGTGTCTTTGGTGACCGACGCCACAGCCGTTGGGTCAGCGTCGAACAGCACCATGTCCGCGCCAGCCTCCAGGGCCGCCACCGTCGCTCTGGGGACCGAGTACCCGATCGCACTGAGGGCGACCGCCGAGAGCGCGTCTGTCATGACCAGGCCCTGGTAGCCCAGTTGATCGCGAAGCAGCCCCGTGATGACAGCGGGAGAGACGCTCGCTGGGAGCCCGGTCAATCCGGGGATCGTGGCGTTGGCGACCATGACTGCCGGAACATTTGCGTCGAGCGCATTCTCGAAGGGAACGAGCCCGACACTCTTGAGCGCGCTCCAAGGGAGCGTGGAGGCGCGCATCACGTCGGTGTTGCCTGTCGCACCACCAAGCCCCGGGAAGTGCTTGACCACCGGCACGACCCCTCCTGCCTGAAGGCCGGCGGCGAATGCCAGCCCGTCGGCAGACGCGATCTTCTCGTCCGCGCCGAAGGACCTCGTACCGTCCGGGTCCTGGTTGTCGGGTCCCTGCCCACCGTCCACATCGAGCACGGGAGCGAGGTCCATCGTCACGCCGGCCGCCCGCATGCGCCGGGCGAGTTCCGCGGCCAACCGCCTGATCTGAGCCGGAGTCATGGTGGCGCCCATCTGCCTCGCCGAGGGGATCGACCCGACCAGGTTCCCCACACGCTGGACGACGCCTCCCTCCTCGTCGGTCATCACAAGTGGAGCGATGCGGTCGGGAGCCGATGAGGCCAGGTTCCGCAGGGCCACGCCTAGGTTCGCAGGAGCGGAAGGTCCAAAGAGGACGACTCCGCCCACGCCGTCGGCGACCTCAGAAGTCACCGACGCGACGTCGCTCTCGCCGGCGGGTACCACAACGGTCTGTTCTGCGAGGCGTCGCACGCTCCAGGTGGCAAGAACTCCGGCAGTCGAGCAGGCGACGGTCGGCGCGGAAGTCGGCGGCGTGAAGGTCGGAGTGGTAACGCTCGACGAGGCGGCCGTTCCCCCGCATCCGGACACGAGCGCCGCGACGAGCGCCAGCGCCAGCGCGGCACCCGCAAGAGGGTGAGAACCCGGACGAGGGTATGACCGTGACCTGACGACCAAACTGCGGCATGGCACGAGTCCATCTTGTCGCGCACCTTGGCCCGGATCGACGCGAGCCACGACACCCGGCGACAAGGAGCTGTCCACGGCCGGCACATCGAAGCTGGTCACGGGACCACCTTCCCGACTGGCGTATCGGAAACTGCACGCAGCGGGGTCCTCGTGCCTGCAAGAAACTCAAACTGCAGGTCGCGCCAAGCCTCTGAGCAGGGACGGCAACTCTGGCGTACGCCTGACCGCCCACGGCGCCACTACCGAGGCCCCGGTTGCGGCTGCCGCGCTGCCGACGGCAATCCCCCACCCGATCGGTCCCATAGGAGTGCATCCGAAGAACTGGCTCACTCCGGGCGTCTGAACAATGCCGACGAGCACGCCGGCGGACGCGAGCGTCGACGCCAGCACGACGGGGCTCGCGCCCCCGATGACCGCCGTCTGCCCGAGCTGGGTACCTACCAGCGCGGCCAACGCGACCGTGCTGGCACGCCTCGAGGTGCCCGTCGACCGGGCGACCAGCCAAGCACCGGTGGTACCGGCAGTCGTGGTCGCAGCGCGCGCAGGGCGATCTGGCGCGCGAGAGCGCCGCCGAGCGATGCCTCAGGCCCCTCATGCAGCAACTCCTCCGGTGAGCGTCGCGTGGGAGAACGCAACGCGATGGTCATCGCGGGCAGCATGTCGGTGAGAAGGTTCACGAGCAGCATCTGGCGTGCCCCGAGCGGCGACGCCCCGGCTATCGCCGTGGCGACGAGGATGAACCCGACCTCCCCCAGGTTGCCCCCGACGAGGATGGCCAACGCGTCGCGCACAGATGCCCACATGGCGCGCCCCTCCACGATGGCGTCGATGATCGTCTCTATACGGTCGTCGAGCACGATCAGGTCCGCTGCCTCGCGTGCCGCGGGCGAGCCGCGGCCGCCGAGGGCGATCCCGGTGTGCGCGAGCCGTATGGCCGGGGCGTCGTTGGCACCGTCCCCTGTCATGGCGACCGTGCGGCCGATGCGCTGGTAGGCGCGGATTATGCGCATCTTCTGCGCCGGGGTGACCCGGGCGAACACGGTCGCCTCGGGAAGGGCGGCGTCGAGCTCCTCGTCGGCCCACGAATCAAGAGCCGCTCCGGTCAGCACAGGCGCGCCGTTGAGAATCTGCAACTCTTCGGCGATCGCGGCGGCCGTCGACGGGTGGTCGCCGGTGATCATGACGACCGACACGCCGGCGGTGCGCAGGTCGGTCACGGCCGCGGCAGCTGTCGGTCGCACCCCGTCAGCAAGGCCGAGGAACCCGAGCAGCTCCATGTCGCTCACCCGTTCATCGGCCAGGTCGGCGCGCCCGGACGCCGGCCGCTCGGCCACCGCGAGCACCCTCAGCCCCCGGCTCGCCAGGCGCTCCACCTCGGCATCGAGCCGTCGTCGAGCATGGCGGTCGATGACTGTCACGCCCTCGGGCGCCCTCCAGGTGGCACAGCGCGGCAACACGACCTCGGGCGCGCCCTTGACCGAAACCCGAGGGCCGCCCGGGCTGTCACCGACGACGGCGTGGTACCCACGCGCCGGTTCGAAGGCCAGTTCGCCGAGAAGGGTCCAACCGCCGAGCCCGTTGCTCGCCTCGACTCCGGCCGCGTCGCCGCCTTCGAGCACGGCCCGGTCCGTGGCGTGAGGCAGGTCGTCGCAGTCCTCGGCGACGGGGCTCGCCCGCAGCGCCGCCGCCAGAACAACCACGGATCGCGGCGCCAAGTCGCCAACCGGCTCATCGGCTGCACCGTCGGACACGCGCTGCAAGGTGATATGCCCGGCAGTGAGCGTGCCGGTCTTGTCGAAGCACAGCACGTCGACGCGCCCGAGCGCCTCGATCGTCCTCGGGTTGCGTACCAATGCGCCGCGCTCGGCGAGCCGGTGCGCGGCGGCGAGCTGAGCGACCGTCGCCAGCACGGGCAATCCCTCGGGCACGGCGGCGACCATCAAGCTGACGCCGGAGCTCACTGCGGTACGTGGCGAACGACCCCGCAGCATGCTCAGGGCCGTGACCGCCGCTCCACTGGCCACGGTGGCGGGCACGGACAGCCTCGTGAGCGCCGACAGCCTCGCCTCCACCCCGCTCGCAGGGGGTTCGGGTGCGTCGGCAAGGCTCCGGCCGACCTCTGTCTGGTTCCGCACGCCGACCACCACCGCGAGAATCGTGCCCGTCGCCACCACCGAACCCTCGTAGACCATGCAGGTCCGGTCGGCGAGCGTCGCTCCCTTGACAGGCATGGCCTGCTTCGCCACGGGGAACGACTCGCCTGTGAGGGCGGACTCGTCGACCTCGCACCCGACAGCTTCGAGAACGCGACAGTCGGCAGGCACCATGTCGCCCGCTTTCAGTTCGAGCACGTCGCCGCGGACGAGCTGGGTCCGCTCCATGGCCCGGACTCGACCGCCTCGGCGCACGTCGACGCGAGTCGTCATGGCGCGCAGCAACTTGTCTATCGACGCGTCGGCCCGGACGCGCTGTACCCCGCCGATCATGGCATTGGCAGCCGTGACACCGGCAACGAGCCCGGCGTCTGTGACTGAACCGACGGCGGCGGCGAGTCCCGCGCCCACGGCGAGCACCGGGGTGAGCGGGTTCGCCAGTTCGCCGGCCACAGCGCGGGTGAACGACAAACGAGGTGATCCTTCTGCAGGCAGCTTCGCGTGACGACGCGCCGCTTCGGCGGCCGAGAGCCCCCGCCGCGACGAGCCGAGGGCACGGAGCACCACGTCCGAGGGCATGGTGTGCCAGGCAACTTCGGTGATCGGCGCGGGCGCGGGACGGCGGCCCAACGACGAAGCAGCCGCCATGCCCGCTGCTTGCGCCGCGAGCGCGGCCAAGTTCACCGGCACGGCCGCTCGACGGGACGCGCTGGCCGCAGGGCCGAACAGCGACCACACCGCTCCGGTGGCGGACCCCGTTGCCGAAAGGGCGACGCTGCGCGTACTGACAGCGCGCGCCACCGGCAGTGACTCCACCACGATGTGCGCGTCGGCCAGACCGGGACGAGTCAGTAACGCGGCGCCCCACGGCGGATGGCGGCCGTGGCCGTCGACACCGACCCCGACATCGGCCGCACGCAACGCTGCATGAGCCGAACCGCCCGACACGAGCAGTACACCGTGGCCGGCTCCCTGCAGCGAGCGCACAGAGGCCGCGAGGCGACTGCCACCGGCGACCAAGCCGTCCGCGGCGAGCCTTTCCCGCAGCCCGCTGCGCAGCCCGGCGACCAGGAGCCGGCGGCCCCCGTGACGCACCGAGCGGGCCAGGGGGTCGGCCAGAGGATCGAGCTCCACCTCAAGGGGGATCACGCCGACAAGGCGGCCCGACCGGGCCACGCCGAGCACGCCGGGACGGCCCGCGCGAGAGTCCGCGCCCGCGCGGCGATCCCAACCGGCAGTTCGACGCCGATCGATGCCAACGGCGCCACTGTCCACGCGCCACGTCGCGCCCTACGCCCAGGCTGCGCCGGGTCGAAGAGCTCAAGCGCCTTGACGCCGACCGCGACCGTGTCGAGCTCGTCCACCAGGTCCACCGCACCTAACGCGAGCCGGCCCGTGGTGAGCACCGCGGCATCGAGCACGACGACATCGACTCGGTCGAGCCGGCGCAAGGCCCCGCTGTCGAGCACGACGACGTCACGTGCCGCTAGCTCGCGTCCGAGCCGCGCGGCGAACGCATCGCGCCCGTGGCGCGCCGCTTTCGGCACGGCGGCCGTCACAATGCCACCGGCGCGCCGCGGGCTGCGTGTCACGATGAGCGCGGCCGCGGCGCCGGCGACACTGAGGGCCCCCGAGACGTCCGCGTACCGTTCCACAGGTCCGGCTCCGAGTGGCGCTTCGCGCGGCGGCAGGGACACCGCGTCCAGGGGCTCGCCGCGTGGCGCGTCGCAGAGGTCGGCTTCGCGCCGCTCCCACACCCGTCGCATGGCCCGCAGTTCGCCCAGTTGGTTGGCCCGGTGGGTGATGTCGGTCACCAAAGTGAGCGGCCCTTGGGAGAGCGACTGCACGAAGGCACTCGTGACGCCGAGCCCGAGGTCGGTGAGGGCCACCCCAAGGTGTTGCTCGAGGAAGCGCCGAACCCGGGGCTCGTTCTCCGCGAGCGCCACGAGCGAACCGAGCTCGGCGGGAATGGGTGTCGCACGCAGGATCTGGCCGAACAGGCCTCCGCTCAGCGCGAAGGCGTCTGCCCCGATCGCGATCACCTGCCGTCGCAAGGGCTCGATGTCGCCAGGGTGCTCGGGGCGTTCGTGGGAGAAACGCTCCTTGTGGACCTCGTGCGCCTCCTCGACACCCTCGATGACGCCGAGCAGATCCTCGGTAGACGGGCCCTCGGGATCGAACGCAACGATGACGCGGCCGGCAACGGCATTCACTTGCGCCCACTGCACCCCTGGCACGGCGTGCAGTGCCCGCTCCACGTCGCGCACAAGCAGCTTGCGATTGGGGTCGTGGACTCCCCGCACCTCGATATGAGCCTTGCCTTGACCGACCCACAGCCGGCGTCGCCGCCGTCCCGGGCTCAAGCGGTCGAGCGCGCCGGCTAGGGCCGCGCCAGGAGCCGCTGCGCCTTCGCGCAGCAGCCTGAGGGGGTTCACCGGCCCGGGTTCGTCGGGCCGGCCGCCCCGCGGGAAAAGTGGTCAGGCGGTCGTCGACAGTGCGACGGGTTGGCCGCTGGCGCCCGACCGGTTCCCGACCCACTCCAGCAGGCGCCAAAGCGCGAGCTGGACGGCGACGGCCAGGACCTCCACGAGCAACCGCTCCAGGAAAACCTCCACCGGGCCCCTCCTGTCTCGACATTTCGTGACTGGTGAGCTTGATGGTAAGGAAGTGACATGAACGTCAGGCGCCGCCCAGTCGACACCAGGACGAATTTCTGGGTGAAGGTTGCGCGTACGCAAACCGATGGACGAGGTCGTGGCCGGAAGTCCAGGCAAGCAGGTCTTCAGGCGCGCTTGTGGCGGACGATCGCCACTCCGACTCCGGCGAGGAGAACCAGGGGCCAGTCGAGTGCGCCCGCTGCCAGCGCCGCAGCCAGGCCACCGTAGAAACCGGCCTTCACGACGGGCTCGGGCAAGTGGGCGTGAACCACCGGAACGACGTAGTCACTTGGAGAACGGCCGCCGTCAGCCGCATTCTCCCGCTTTGGCACCACAGGGCGTGTCGCCATCATTCCTCCTGGTTGTTGTGCCAGCCGATGCTATCGGGGCCTTGACGGCAATAGCTGTGCAGGACCCAAATGCGTTGTGGAATTCGCCGGCGCGGGCCAACTCGCTCGTTTTGCCAAAGCGTCACGCAGACCAGGCGACGACGCGCCCGCGAACCGAGAGCGCAACCCGCGCGCCCACCTCCGGCAATGTGCCCGAGTCCGACGTGCGCGCGACGAGGATCTCCGAGGCGTCCCAGTCGGCACGCAGCCGTATCACGGCGTCGTGACCGTAAAATTCCACCTCGAGAACACGGGCGGTTCGCGTATCGTGACCAAGCTCGACCGAAACCACGATCTGTTCGGGACGGACGAGGACCACGAGCGCAGCCCCATCGACTGCTGCTGGGCTTGGTGCTGCAGGGCTCTCGAGCAGCAGGAGCCCGAGAGATGTCTCGACGGCGCCGCCGCGCGCCGCCCCGCGGAGGAAATTCGCCTCGCCGAGACCGAGAGCGAGCTCGGCGCTCGCAGGGTGGACGTAGAGAGCCTGTGGCGTGTCGCACTGGCCTATCTGCCCGTCGTGGATTATCGCGACGCGATCAGCGAGCGAGAGCGCCTCGTCCTGGTCGTGTGTGACGAGGAGCACAGTCGTGCCCGCCTCTTTGAGCACGCGCCGGACGTCTTGGCGCAGGGCCGCACGAAGTGTCGCGTCGAGTGACGCGAACGGCTCGTCCAGCAGTACGAGCGACGGTTCGATGGCGAGCGCCCGGGCGAGGGCGACACGCTGTTGCTGACCGCCGGAGAGCTGGTGCGGATATCGGCATTCGAGACCGCTCAGCCCGACCATGTCCAACAGCTGCGCAACCCGCCTTCCGCGACGCTCGCGCCGGGGCAGGCCGAAGCCCACGTTCTGTTCCACCGACAGGTGCGGGAACAGGCTCCCGTCCTGGGGCACAAAGCCGATGCGTCGCCGATCGGGCGCCAAGTAGTGATCGCTGTCGTCGACGGCCGCACCTGCGAGCCGCACGGCACCGCGATCGGCACGTTCGAAACCTGCGATCACCCGCAGCAGCGTCGTCTTCCCACTGCCGGACGGCCCGAGTATCGACGTGAAGGATCCTGCGACGACCGCGAGGTCGAGGCCGCGCAGCACGGGCTGGCAGCCATAGGACTTGTGGACGCCGGTGAGCTCGAGATCGATCACGTCACGACCCGCGGTGCCCGAGCGAGCCCGCGACGAGGAAGCCGGTCGAAGAAACGGCCGAGCACGTAGCTCGGGACCGCCGCGATCGCGACGATGACGAGCGCGAACGGGGCTGCCTGGCCATAGGAGAGGTTCTGCTGGTAGGCCCAGAACTGCGTCGCGAGTGTCTCCGCGTTGGTCGGGATCAGGATCAGCGTCGCGGTGAGCTCGGTGACAGCGGACAAGAACACGAGGCAGAAGGCCGCTCCGATCCCGGGCGCGACGAGGGGCAGGGTCACCCGCAGGAGCGAAGGGAGGCGGCGCACGCCGAGCGAGCTCGCCACCTCCTCCAGGGAGGCAGGCGACTGCACCACCGAGGCGCGCACGCACACGAGAGCGAGCGGGAAGAACATGATCGAGTAGGCGAGGACGAGGAGCGGCGCGGTCTGGTAGCCGAAGCTGTTCGCGTATCGGGTGGAGAAATACGAGATCGCGAGTGCGACGACGAGCCCGGGCATGGCCAGGACGAGGAACGTCGTCCGCTCTAACAGCTGGTGCAAGCGACCCGGACGGCGGGTCACGAGGAGCGCGACGGGCAGTGCCATCGTGGTCGCCACGAACGCGGCAACGAGGCCGTAGCCGGCGGTGTGCAGCGCCGCCGAGCCGAGCGACGCTCCCAAGAGCGAGTGCGCCCCGCCCTCGAAGATCCAGTAGACCGACGACCCGATCGGCACCCCGAGCGCCGCGAAGACGAGCAGCGCGTACGTGATGAGCACGGGCAGGCGCGCGCGCCCGAGGCGCCTGCGCACGAGCACGCGCTGCGCCCCAGAGCCGGTGCGGCTCACCCGGCCGCCACCACCCCAGGCGCTCTCGCCCGCGAGCACTGCGAGGCTCAGCAGGACGAGCACGAGCGAGAGCGCACAAGCCACCGAGGTGTCGGCGATGTTGAACTCCGTGAAGATCTCGGTCGTGAAGGTCTGGAACCCGAGGATCTCGAATGCGCCGTACTCGGCGAGGATGACGAGGGCGACGAGCAGGCACCCGCCGAGAATCGCCCGACGCGCCTGACCGAGCGTGATGCGAAAGAAGGTCGAGAGCCTGCTCGCCCCGAGGCTTCGGGCTATCTCCTCCTGGCCCGGGTCGGCACCTCGGAGGCTCGCGGCCACGGGCAGGTAGACGAGCGGGTACACGGCGAGGGTCATGACGAGCACCGCCCCTCTGAAGCCCTGCACCCAGGTCGAAAGGGACGACCAGCCGAAGCTCACGACGAAGTCCGGGATGGCGAAGGGGACGACGACGAGCACCGCCCAGACGCTTCGGCCGGGAAGGTCGGTCCGCTCCACGCCGTATGCGGCAAGGGTCCCGATGACAGCACAGAGAACGGTGACGACGACGGTGAGCCGGACCGTGTTCCACAACAGACTCGCTGTGAGCGAGCGCCAGATCAGGTGCCAGACGTTGGAGGCTCCGGCACCGCCCGCCTCGGTGAGGAGGAAGGCGAGCGGGAGCGCGAGCACCGCAACGACGAAGAGAGTCGCGGCCAACAGGACCTTCGGCCGCCTCGCAGATCGAACGGCCACGTTCAAAGCAGCTGCACGTCGCGCAACAGAGCGATCGCCTGGGCCCCGGTGCCGAGCTCGCCGACATCGATCGGATTCGGCTTCAGCTCGTCAAAGGGCGTCTCGGGTTGCGCGCTCTGCACACCGGACGCTATCGGGTACTCGTAGCTGATCGAGTGGGCGATGATCTCCTGGCCCCGTTTGGAGACGAGGAAGGCCAAGAACCTCTGCGCCGCCGCCTGGTGCTTGGAGGACTTCAGGATCCCGGCACCCGAGATGTCGAGGACATAGCCAGGATCTCGCGGCACGAAGTAGGCGATCCGAGAGTGGATGCCGGATGCGCCGATCTCCGCGCGCATCCGATACCAGTAGTACTGGTTCACGACCCCGAACGCGACGACCCCACGGTTCACCGCCTCTGCGATCGTCTCGTTGTCCGGGTAGACGTGGCTCCCGGCGTTGGCCTTGATGCCGTCCAGCCACGTCAGCACCGTGGCCTTTCCGTAGGTGCGCAGCACGGAGGTGACGACCGGCTGGAAGTCGGTCTCGCCCGCCGCGAACGCAAGCTTGCCCTTGTAACGCCGGTCGGCGAGCTGCAGGACCCGGGTCGGGAGCGCGCTCTTGTCTATCTGGCTCGGGTTGTAGATGAGGACGCTGACTCGCGCCGAGATCCCTACCCATGCGCCCTGCGGCGAGCTGTACTTGCTCGGGGTGTGCGCGAGCGTCGAGCTATCGACCGGCGCCAGGAGACCCTTCTGCTGGAGGTACTCGAGAGCCGGGGAGTTCTCCGTCAAGATCACGTCAGCTGGAGACCGCGCTCCTTCCGCGACGATCTCGGCGTCGAAGACGTCTTCGTCGTCGTTGCGGATCGCGACGCTGATCCCGGTGGCCTTCTCGAAGGCCGCGACGAGCGCCTCGGTCGTCTGCACGTGCTGGCCGTTGTAGAGAGTGATCGTCACCTTGCCGGATGCGGTGGACGGTGTGCCGCTCGTGCAGGCTGCACCCGAGAGCGCCAGCACGGCGATCGTTGCCAGCCTGAGAAGGTCCCTCACGGCGAGGTGCGTTCGGAGAGGGGCGTGCGTGCGTCCGGGAGAGGGTGCGCCAGTGCGGGCGAGCGCTCGGACGAAGAATTGCATCGCGGACGCTCCTCGTAGATCCGTGGTCCCCCACGCGTCGGGCCGACTGACGAACAATACCGGTCGCACCCAGATGACCAGCCGCGATTCTAGCGGCGGGGAGCCTGGCCTCCGCGGTAGGCGTTCGGGCAAAACGCCCCGGCTAAGAGCTCAGAGGTGGTCGAGCACCGCCTGGCTGATCCCCGGACCGTCTAGGCCGAGGCATGCCAGGATGTCGGATGCCTCGCCGTGTGGAAGGTAGGCGGTCGGGACGCCGCAATTGACGACCATCGGGCCGATGCCGGCCGGAGCCGCAGAGCGCAGCGACGTGTTGAGCCGTGACCCCACGCCGCCGTCGAGGATTCCGTCTTCGGCGGACAAGACGAGCTCGTGGACGATCGCGTCCTCGATCATTGCCGGGTCCAGCGGCGAGGGGACGCGTGCGTCCCACACTGTGGCGTCGACGCCCTTGCCGGCAAGGATGCGAGCGGCGTGCTCGCAGGCAGCGACGAGCTTGCCGACACCGATCAGGCAAACCTGAGACCCGGCGCGGACCTTGCGCGCCCGGATGCCGCTGCCCACCTGAGACGTCGCGCAGGCCTCGCTCTTCGGCCACCGGATGGCAACCGGGCCCGAGGTGATAGTCAAGGCTTCGTGCAGCATGTTGCCCACTTCCTCGTAAGACGAAGGCGCGAAGACCGTCATCCCGGGAACCTTGCTGAGCAGCATCAGGTCGAGCACGCCATGGTGGCTGGGCCCGTCGTCGCCAGTGATGCCCGCCCTGTCGAGGCAGAAGATCACCGGGAGGCGGTGGAGACCGACGTCGTAGTAGACCTGGTCCCAGGCTCGGTTGAGGAAGGTGGAGTAGATCGCCACGACGGGTCGCAAGCCACCCATGGCCATTCCGGCTGCCGCGTTCACGGCGTGTTGCTCCGCGATGCCGACATCGAAGAAGCGTTCCGGATAGCGGTCACGAAACTCGATCAGCCCCGTCGGTCCCGGCATGGCGGCGGTGATCGCGACGATCTCGGGGCGTACCGCCGCTTCGTGCACGATTGCCGAGCTGAAAGCCTCCGTGTAGCTCAGCCGGCAGCCGGTCATGGCGAGCGCGACACCGGTCTCCGGATCGAAAGGAGCGACATCGTGAAGGCGCTTTTCTTCGTCCAGCTCTGCAGGCCTGTAGCCGCGGCCCTTGGTCGTGCGCACGTGCAGCACGACCGGCCCGGGCCGGTCCGCTGCCCGATGCAGTGCCCGTTCGAGTGCGTCGAGGTCGTGGCCGTCGACAGGCCCGAGATAGCAAACACCCAGAGCCTCGAAGAACTCGCGTGTCGGGGAGGAACCTGGCGTCGCGCTTGTGTTGCGGCCCGGCACCGGGCCCACGCCGCGATCCGCCGTCATGATCCGGCCTGCAGACAAGAGCCTCGACACCGTCGGAGCGTAGGAACGCCCGTTGTCGTTGAGGACTATGACGACGTTCGCTCCCGCTACCCCGATGTTGTTGAGCGCCTCGTACGCGACGCCGCCAGTCAGAGCGCCATCGCCGACGACCGCGACGACACGGCGAGCGTCCCGGTGAAGCCGCCGCGCCATGGCGAGCCCGTAGGCATACGACAGCGCAGTCGAAGCGTGACTGTTCTCCACGAGATCGTGTTCGGACTCGGAGCGGTTCGGGTAGCCGGACATGCCACCTCTCTGGCGCAGTCCGGCGAACCCGTCCTGCCGGCCGGTAACGAGCTTGTGCACATAAGCCTGGTGACCGGTGTCCCAGACGATCGCATCGTCGGGAGACGAGAACACGCGGTGCAGGGCGATGGTGAGCTCCACGACTCCGAGGTTCGACCCCAGATGACCACCGGTCGCCGAGACGCTCGAGACGAGGAACTGGCGGATCTCCGTCACGAGCGAGCGGAGCTCGCGTGAACCCATCTCACGGAGGCACTCCGGTGAGACGGCCGTGGCAAGGACGGACTCGGCTGGGATCGTGATGACGCTCATGTCGATCAGTGCGTGTTGATCAGCGCGCGAAGCGATTGGCGGAGCGAGCCCAGGCTCGCGATGACGGCCGAGGGCTCGTAACCGCAATGGGCCATGCAGTTCGCGCACCGCGGATCCCTGCCTCGTCCGTACGCGCTCCAGTCCGTGGTCTCGACCAGCTCGCGGTAGCTGGCCGCGTAGCCGTCGGACATGAGGTAGCACGGTCGCTGCCAACCGAAGACCGAGTAGCTCGGGATGCCCCAAGCCGTGCACTGGAAGTCCACCTTGCCCTCGAGGAAGTCGAGGAAGAGCGGGGAGTGGTTGAGACGCCACCTGCTTCTCCGCTTGTCCGCGAACGCTTCCTTGAACAACTGGCGGGTCTGGTCGACCCCGAGGAAGTGCTCCTGATCGGGCGCCTTCTCGTACGCGTACGCAGGCGAGATCATCATCGCGTCCACGCCGAGGTCGTCGTTGAGGAAGTCGAGGACGTCACGAACCGTCTTCGGCGAGTCGGTGTTGAAGAACGTCGAATTCGTCGTCACCCGAAAGCCCTGGGCCTTCGCCTCACGAATCGCCGCCACGGCCTGGTCGAAGACGCCGGCTCTGTCGACTGCGGCATCGTGCCGCTCGCGCGTGCCGTCCAGGTGGACGACCCAGGAGAAGTAGTGAGACGGCCTGAAGCGGTCGAGGCGCCGGCTCAAGAGCACGGCATTGGTGCACAGGTAGACGTAGACCTTGCGGCTCACGAGCGCTTGGACCATACGCTCGATGTCGGGGTGGAGAAGTGGTTCGCCGCCGGCGATCGACACCATGGGCGTGCCGCTCTCCGAAACGGCCGCGAGCACGTCCTCCACCGACAGGCGCTGGCGGAGGACTTCAGTCGGGTGCTGGATCTTCCCGCAGCCGGGACACGCCAGGTTGCACGCGAAGAGCGGCTCGATCTCGACGATGAAGGGGTAGTACTTGGTCTTCTTCAGGCGGTGCCGAATGAGGTGGGCACCGATACGGATGTTCTGACGGAGAGGGATCGGCATCATCGCACCTGAGTCGGGAGAGAGAAATGGACGGTTTCTTCTGCGGTCCTCTCCTCACTCAGGCGTACCGGCCCGAGCAAGCGGAGGGTGTCGAGCACGTCTTGGACGAGCCAGTCAGGAGCAGACGCGCCGGCGGTGAGCCCCACACTCGTGACGCCCGCGAGCCAGCCCAGCTCCAGCTGCGAGACGTCCTCGATCAGCTCTGCGCGACAGCCTTCGCGCTGGGCCACCTCGACGAGGCGGGCGGTGTTGGACGAATTCGCCGAGCCCACCACGAGCATGAGGTCGCATCTATGGGCGATCTGGCGGACAGCATCCTGGCGGTTCTGGGTGGCATAACAGATGTCGTCGGCAGGAGGCGCGGTGATCTCGGGGAACCGGCGCCGTAACGCCGCGACTATCTCGGCCGTCTCGTCAGTGGCGAGCGTCGTCTGAGTGAGGTACGCGACCGGGCGTCTCGGCTCGAGAGCGAGCTCCAACCGGCCGACGTCGTCCGCGCCTTCCACGACGTGAAAACGTTCCGGTGCCTCACCGAGAGTCCCGATGACCTCTTCGTGGTCGGCGTGGCCGATGAGGACGAGGTTGTAGTCCTGGCTCGCGTAGCGACGCGCTTCGGTGTGCACCTTGGCGACCAGAGGGCAGGTCGCGTCGATGACTTTGAGATCGCTGCGCTCGGCGGCCTGCTGGCGAACGGCCGGGGACACGCCGTGCGCGGCCAGCACGACGACCGCGTCCTGTGGCACCTCGTCGATCTCCTCGACGAACACGGCGCCCTTGGACTCGAGGTCGCGGACGACGTGCAGGTTGTGGACGATCTGACGGCGGACATAGACAGGCGCTCCGTGACGCGAGAGCGCGCGCTCGACGATCTCGATCGCGCGGTCGACGCCGGCGCAGAACGACCGAGGAGCGGCGAGGAGCACCTCGTGCTCACCACAGGCGCGTGCCCAACGCTCGAGTGGCCGGCGCACCGCGAGCAGCGAGCCGAGTGCCCGGGCGCCGCCGAGCACCGGTCCGCACTCGCTGGTGTCCGAGATGGAACGAATGACCGCAAGCGGGTTGTTAGGCAGATAGCCCATGACCCAGGCCGATTCCATGTCGACGGCCACGGCGCCCGAGGCGGCCAGCGCGACCCGCTCGCGGGCCCGCACATATCGAGGCGACGACACCAGCGGTCCGGTGAGAACCCCGAGGCCGGCACGGCGGAATTCGGCGGCGAGGAACGACACTCCCGGAAGGTCGAGCGATACCGACGACTCGGTGTTGCGCAGTTCACTCGCGATGACGAGATCCCCCGGGTGCAACTCCGGCGAGAGGCCGCCTGCCACGCCGACGAGCGCAACAGCGGTCTTCTCGTCGAGATTCGCGGCAAGCTCCGCGCCGGCACGCCTGGCGCGATCGGGCCCGGCTCCGATGATGACATCGGCACCGCCCACCGCGAAGGCTTCGACACGCAGCGCCGTCAGGACCTTGAGATCAGCCGTGGGTCTCTCCGTTCACGAATCGCCCCAGGGCGGTGACCGGGAACACAAGCCGATACAGGTGGTAGTTGATGTAGAAGTCGCCGGGAAAACCGGTTCCCGTGAACCACGGCTCGTCCCACGAGCCGTCTTCGCGTTGGGTTGCCACGAGGAACGCCACGCCATGCCGAGTTGACTCCGAGCGCTCGCCCGCGGCCAGGAGGGCCAGCAAGGCCCAAGCCGTCTGGGATGGCGTCGACGGCCCGCAGCCGCGTCGTGGGTAGTCCCGATATGAGCGCAGGTCCTCGCCCCAGCCGCCGTCAGGGTTCTGGTGGCCTTCCAGCCAGGCGACGGCCTCGCGCACAGCGCGGTCGTCGGTTGCCAAACCGGCCGCGACGAGCGCCGGGACCACAGCCCCCGTGCCATAGACGTGATTGGCGCCCCAACGCCCGAACCAGGACCCGTCGTCCTCCTGCGCGCGCAGCAACCACCTCACGCCGAGATCGACCGCGTCCTGCGAGCGTCCGAGCTTCGCCAACATCTCCACGACGTGCGCGGTCACGTCCGCGCTGGGAGGGTCGATCAGCTCCCCGAAGTCGCAGAAGGGGAGCTCCCGGCACAGCGTCTGTGTGTTGTCGACGTCGAAGGCCCCCCAACCCCCGTCCCGGCACTGCATTCCCTCGATCCAGGCGACCGCGCGATCCACCGCAGCGGCCGCCGGTTCGTCGGTTCGGCCGAGCGCGATCGCGACCTCGGCCGTGTCGTCGATGTCCGGGTAGTTGTCGTTGGCGAACTCGAAAGCCCACCCGGCCGGCTGAAGGTCCGGGCGCCGCACGGACCAGTCACCCTTGACCGAAATCTCCTCGGCAAGCAGGTAACGGGCTGCAGACCGCAGCACCGGGTCGCTGCCCTGGAGCCCGCCGTCGGCAAGAGCCGTGACGGCGAGCGCGGTGTCCCACACCGGGGATTGGCAGGCCTCGATCCGCCTCCCGGCATCGTCCTCGACAGTAAAACCGTCGAGGCCCCCGATACCGGCCCTCATCACAGGGTGTTCGAGCGCGTATCCCTGCAGCCGGAGGGCGATCAACGAGTACACCCATGGCGGCTGAATACCACCCCACGAGCCGTCGGCCTCTTGACGTTGCACTATCCAGCGTTCGGCGCGCCTCAGGGCGGCTTGCCGGATGAACTTGACCGGGTGGCGCTCGTACACCTTGAGGACGCGGTCGAGCGCCTGGAAGCGGCCCGGCCAGGTGCTGAGCGGTGCCGGGGCCGCCTCGGGGAGGCCACTTCGCAGCTCGTCGATGCCGAATTCCAGCTCGTGAGCGGGCCGGTGCGCGCTCACCACCGTGAGGGCGACCACGGTCTGGCGGGCCCAGCAGCCGAAGTCGTAGATGTTGAGGGGGACGAAGCTCGGCAGGAAGATCAGCTCCGGCGGGAGCACCGGCAACTCGGCCCAAGGCCACAGGCCGAACAGTGCCAGCCAGACCCGCGTGAAGACTCGGGTGCGCTCGATGCCACCGGAGCTCTGGATGAATTGCGCTGCGCGCTGCAGGTGCGCGGCGTCCACCGGGTCACCAGCCAGCCGGAGCGCGACGTACGCCTCGACGGTGGTCGAAAGCTCGGGCGGCCCTCCGTAGAAATTCGCCCACGTACCGTCCTCGCGCTGGCGCGATCGGATCCAGCGCGCCGACGACGCCGTCTGCCCGGCGGTGCGAATGCCCAGGAACTCGCGAAGCAGAAGATCCTCCGAGTCAATAGTGACGTTCGTCTCGAGCTCGCCCTTCCACCAACCTTGCGGGTGTTGAAGAGCGACAAGGGCGTCGACGGCTCTCCGGAGGCACGCCCGGGCGTCGTCGTTCGCCTGCGCTGCCGGCGACGAAGGCCCTGCGGCGGCCTTGGCGTCCGCCGCCTCACGACCGGTGAGTACGCTCATCGGTCCCGTTCGGTCACGTATCGGGCGATCGCCACCAACTCCGAGGTCGGGCCGAGCGCCAGGGGCGCTCGCTCGAGTGACGCAAGGGCGGCACGAAGCTGCAACACTCCGATGGCCAATGTTTCCTGGCGAGCGCCGCACTGCTCGAGGAGCAGCGTCGCCTTTGCAACTTCGGCTTCGCTGAGATCGCGCGCGAGCAATGACCCGAGCCCGGCGGGCAGGTCCGCGCCCCTGGCGAGCGCGATCGCGATCGGCAGGGACTTCTTGTGCTGGCGAAGGTCGTTGCCGACCGGCTTGCCGGTGACACTCGGCTCGCCCCAGATGCCGAGCACGTCGTCGACGGCCTGGAAGGCGATCCCGAGATGGCGGCCGAAGTCCGACAACGCATCGACGATGGGCACCGGGGCGCCGGCCAGGATCGCACCAATGGCGGCAGCGCACGACAGCAGGGCCCCGGTCTTGCCGGCCTCCATGTGAAGGCACTCCTCCACAGACAACGAGGCCCGGAGCTCGGAGGCCATGTCCTCGGCCTGACCCGCGATCATCGCCTGAGTGGCGTCGGCGAGTCGCCCGGCAGCCCTCACCCGCTCGGCGGTCGGCTCCTCGAGGAGGACCTGGAACGCGAGGGTCGCAAGCGCGTCGCCGGCGATGATGGCATGGCCGACACCGTGCTCGGCCCACAGGGTCGGGCGGTGCCGCCGTTCGAGATCGCCGTCGATGATGTCGTCGTGGACGAGCGAGAAATTATGGACGAGCTCGATCGCGACCGCGCCGGCGACGCCGGCGCCCTCGTCGGCCCCGGCAGCGGCCGCCGAGACGAGCGTGAGCCCCGCGCGCACGAACTTGCCTCCGCCGGCGAGGTGCTCGCACACTGCAGGCCTCAAGGCCGGGCAAAGGCGGAGCACGGCCGCCTCAATGGCCGGTTCCACCAACGATCTCGCCCGCGTCAAGGACTCCGCTGCCACAAGAGCGCCGTCGCGCCGCGCCGGGGAAGAGATCGTCGTCATGTCCCGGCCCCTTCCAGCTGCCGTGGGCCCCCCGCGTGGGTGTCGGACAGGAGAGTCAATGCCTGCACGGCAGCCTGGCGGCCGCTGCGGACCGCACCCTCCATGGTCGCGGGCCACCCGGTGTCGCACCAGGCGCCCGCGAGGAACAAGCCTGGCAGGTCCGTCGCGGTCGGGGGGCGGAACGACCGAGTGCCGGGAACCGCCCGGAACGTCGCGGCCTTCTCCCGGGTGACGATCGCGTCGACGAGTCGGGCCTGGCGCGCAACAGGGAAGAGCTCGCACAAGGCCTCGAAGAACATGGCCACGAGCTCGGATGAGCTCGTGGCCATGTATCTGTCCGCTGCCGACAACGAAATGACCAGGCACTGGCCCGACTTGGCCCCGCTCGCGACCGTGCGGTCGAAGACGAACTGGATCGGCGAATCGACACAAGCCGCCAAAGGCAGGTCCGTGACCTTCCGGTCGAGGACCAGGTGGACATTGACGATGGGAGATGTCCCCAGGCGCTCCGCCTCGAGGACGCCGGCGAGCGAACCGATCGACGCGCCGATGCTCGCCGACACACGCAGCGGCGTGGCCAGGATCACAGCGTCGAGGACCACGCTCCTGGCGCCGGCGCTCACGGTGAACGCACCGAGGGGCGAGCGAGCCATGGCGCCGACCGGGCTGCCCAGCACCGTCTCGATGTCTGCAGCTTGCAACGCTCGTGCGGCGATTGCACCGTGAAGCTCGCCTAGCGGGACCCGTGACCACCCGATGTCGCCACCGTCGCACCGATCGAGGAGACCGACCCGGAAGACCTTCGTGGCGAGCCCGAGGGATGCCTCGCCAGCCGGGACATTGAGGGTCGGCAACGCGATCAGGTTCCATAGGCGGTCGACTGCCCGCTTGCTCTGACCGTGGTCGGTGAGCCAGTCGCCGAACGAGACGTTGTCGAGCGACGCGTCGTCGGGATCGAGCCGCCGGAGAGCGAGCGCGGGGCGCACGAGACGCACGCGCTCGCGCACCGACAGGTGACGGTACCTTCCGAGCGACCCGGCCATGTGCAGCGGGGCTGGCAGGGCCGACCGCCTGATCGATGCGCACGAGCCGTCGGGCGCCAGTACCGGCACGTCGAGCCGATCCTGGAGGAATACCTGTCCTGTTGCCCCGATACGGTCTATGAAACCCCGGTAGGCGGTGCAGCAACGAAGGAACACGTGCTGTCCGTTGTCGAAACAGAGCCCGTTGTGCCTGATCGAGGCCGTTAGCCCTCCCAGCGCCGGTCGGCGCTCGAAGAGCACGACTTCGGCTCCGCCGTCCGCGGCGGCAAGTGCGGCGGCCATCCCCGCCAGGCCGCCCCCGACGACGCCGATGCGAGCCGGGCTCACGGTCGTGCCCCGGCGAAGCTCCGCGCCGCGACCAGTGCCTTCTCCCAGCTCGGCAAGGAGACACGCCCTCGTGTCACAGCGATCGGCTCGCCCTTGATCCGGACCAGCAAACGCCTGTAGATCCCGGCCATGGCTGCGACGCAAGCTCGGCTCCGGCTGTCGAGCAACGGCAGGAGCTGCAATCCCTCCGCAAACCACCGGTCCGCGCGACCGCATTCGAGTGCGACGAGCCGTGCCACGTCCGCCGCCGGGCCAGTGAGCTCCGGCGCGCAGCCGACCGACTCGGCGTCGCTGCTCGGCAGGTATACGCGCCCGAGTGAGCGATCCTCGACGACATCGCGCAAGATGTTCGTGAGCTGGAGCGCCACTCCGAGCGAATCCGCCAACGGGACCGCTCTTTCGATGTCCTGCGACCCGAACACTGCGAGCGAGAGCCGGCCCACCGAGCCCGCCACCTTGCGGCAGTAAACGACGAGATCGTCGATCGTCTCGTAGGACGTGCCGGTGACGTCCATCTCGCAGCCGTCGATGATCTCGCCGAAGCACGACATCGGGAGCCGATAGCGACGGGCCGCGTCCGCCACCGCAACGAGCACCGGGTCTGTCGTTTGCGGGTCGATCGGATCGATGTCCTTGCGAATGGCCTGGAGCCCCGTGAGCTTCTCCGCCGGCGAGGACGACCCGTCGCCGATGTCGTCGATGCGTCGTGCCAGTGCATAGACCGCCGACAACGCCCGGCGCTCGGGCCTGCGGAGCAGCCTGATGCCGTATGCGAAGTTCTTCGCTTCCTGGCGTGTGACGGCCTCACAGAAGTCGTAGGCGAGCTCGGCGTTCACGACCTGTTTCTCCTCGTGCTCGCCGCCACCAAGGCGGAAACGGCCCGCCTCGCGAATCGGGTCTTGCGGGGACGGCATTGATGCTTGAGCACGTCGTCGCCGGACCGTTCGATGGAGTCGAGCGCCGCCATCCCCCCTGCAGTAAAGCCCACTACCGCTGCCCGGAGACGAAACCGAAGCGATCCGGCGAGCGGTACTCCCGCTGCGAGCAGGCCCCGCGCCCTGTTCACTTCCATGGCGACAAGCCGTCGCAGCGCCGGGGACGATTCGGTTCCGAGCAGCTCGCCTTCCGTGCACCCGAAGCGCTCCATGTCCGCGGCCGGCAGATAGATGCGGCCTCGCCTCGCGTCCTCTCCGATGTCCTGAAGGTGCTCGACGACTTGCAAACCGACGCAGACCTTGTCCGAAAGCACGATCCGCTCGACCGTGGAGACCCCGAACACCTCCAGCACGAGCCGGCCCACCGGTGCTGCAGACAACATGCAGTAGTCCACGAGGTCACCGAAGCTCTGATATCGCGTTGTGCGCTGGTCCATCCGGTTGGCCTCGATAAGGCCGCGAAACGGGTCCAGGCTCAGGTCGAGCCCGCGGATCACCGGCGTGAGCTGCCGGAGCACAGGATGGGTCGCGCTGCCGGCGGCCGCGCGGCCGAGTTCCGCCTCGAGCCAGTCCAGGAACGCGAGGCGATCGCCCTGTGCCTCGTCCCCGAGGTCGTCGACCAGGCGGGCGAAACCGTAGATCGCCATCAGGTTCGCCCGAAGGTCGCGGGGCAACAGATGCGAGGCGACCGGGAAGTTCTCGTTTCGCGCCTTGGCGGCGAGCCGGGCGGGCGCGTCGAAGTCTCCTCCAAAGGAGCGTCCTGACTCAGTTGACACCATCGGCTACTCCTTCGCGTAGTGCCGATGACTACTAGTTCCACCCTTGTTATACGTGCGAGGGCGCCTTCGTCAAGGGACGCACTCGCAGAGGTTGGCCCCAAACGTGACCGAAGGGCCGCCGCCCGGGTTGATTCCACGCCGTGACCTGCGGGTTCCGATCGCCCGGACCCTGGCGTTCAGGAAAGAATCAGGAGGACGAAGACGGCGAGGAGTTGGAGGACTCGAGTGTCGGTCGGAGCAGCCCAACCACGGCCGCGTCGACAACCCGCCGAGCAGCCAGCCTGGCAGCCTTGCCTCTGGTGCGGAGCCTGGGCACCACGCGGCTGGCGAGGCCGGCCGTGATGACACCGACGACGCCCATGAGATTCGGTTGATGCCGGAGCTCCCCGGTCGCCACCTCGAGCAGGAGCGGGGCCATAGGAGCAAGCAAGAGCTTCAATTTCTCGATCGCTTGAGGCTCGCTCATCGGCGCGGGCAACTCGTCGAGCTGCTCTCCGACTGCCTCGACGGTGGAGCGGGCCGCAGCGAGGAAGATCGCCTCTTTCGAGTCGAAGTAGCGATAGAAGGTCCCTTTGGCGACGTCAGCCGCGCTGCAGATGTCCGCAACATTGACTCCCGCATAGCCGTGCTGGGCGAATGCCTCCCGGGCGGCTACGACCAGCCGGGCCGAGACGACGGCCGGGCCGGACCGTTCCAGGTAGGCGTCGATTACCTCGTCCCAGGTGTCGGGGGAGAACCCGTTCTCACGGTTGAACGCGAGCAGCTCGGGCAGCGCTTCGCGGATGGTCTCGAGGGGCATGTTCCGCCGCTCACGAAGCACGTGGATGACATTGATCGCCTCGACATGGCGTTCGTCGTACAGGAACCGGTTAGAGGCGAGCTCGGTCGCCTCGGGCAGGAGGCCGAGGTGGCGGTAGTGGTGAATGGTCGGTACAGGCGTGCCCGTCTTCTCCGCAAGGACCGAGATGGTGAAGCTGGCCCGAGAGTCTTCGGACGAGGTCTCCGCGCGCGGCATCGATTCCGGAGGCTCTGGGCTCCGTAGCGTTCGTGCCTGACTCCAGGGGCTGCCTTCCACCGGCCCTCTTCTATCACTCGACTGTCCGGGTGTTGCCAATCGAGATTCTATTTGCAGATCGTTGGTCGATAGAAACGCCGCGGGCAATAGAGACGATCCGCCGGCACGCAGGGGACTCGCACCAGCCGGGGTCACCGGCCGCCCTGCCGAGGCCCGGCGCCTACTCGGGCACCGGCTCAGGACGGCCGAAGAGGTACCCCTGACCTGCCTGAACGCCAACTGCCCTCAGAAGATCGAGCTCTTCCTCAGTCTCGATGCCCTCGGCAAGGCTCATCGCGCCCAAGCGGTCCGCGAGAGCCTTGAGGGCTGAGGCCATCGCTTCTTTCATGGGGTCCGAAGCGATCCCGTGAGTGACGTCGATGTCGATCTTGATGATGTCTGCGTGAACGTCGAACAGGCTGCTGAAGCTGACCGACCCCGAACCGGTGTCGTCCAGGGCGACCCGCACGCCTGTGGCGCGGAGCGCGCCGACGGCCTCGCTGACCTCCTCGTAGTCTCCGGCGACGGCATCCTCGGTGATCTCCAGAACGACGCGCTTGGGGTCGACGCCACCGAGGACATCCCGGAGCTCTTCGGATCCGGCCGTCCCCGGAGACACGTTGACAGAGATGAATGCGTCAGCTGGCAGATGCTCGAGCTGGGCGAGTGCCGCGCGGATGGCGGTCATCTCGATCTCGAGCAGCAGCCCAACTTCTGCAGCCTCCGCGAACCACGTCCGCGGAGAGATGCTCGAGTCCCCGGGAAAGCGTGCCAGCGCCTCGTACCCGATCACTTTGGCCGTGACAAGATCGACGATGGGCTGGAACACGACGCGAATCGAGCCATCCCCCGGCAGCTCCTCAACACGCCGGCGCACTTCGACCAGTCGCTCGTCATCTGGCGAACCGCTTTCAGAATCCTCAGCAACGCTGTCGGGGGACTCCCCCGCAGGATCCGAAACGCGCGGCTCCGCCTGAGACTCGAGGTCTTCGTGAGGATCGCCCACCGCGCCCCCTTTCTCACCCAGTGTCCGGCTTCTACTCGGATTCCGTGCATCTTCATCGTCCAAAGGACGAACAGACTCAAGGATGCCACTCATCGTCACGTGAGCACAGCGCAGAGCCCGTGACGCCTGGTGGCAGCCGACGGAGCCCGATCACGTCGGCCGGCTCCCCGCGTGATCAACGATTCTGCAAACGCCGGGCGGTACGCTCCAGGCGCCGTCAGGCGGGATGGACGCTCTTTCGATGTGGAGGCCTATTGAACCTGCTGTTGGTGACACTGGATCAGCTCCGCGGCGACTGCTTGTCGGCCGCCGGCCATGGCGTGGTCCGCACCCCGAACCTCGATCGTCTCGCCATGTCGGGCGTGCGGTTCGATCGCCACTACAGCCAGGCTGCGCCCTGCTCGCCGGGACGCGCCTGCTTGTATACAGGCACGTACCAGATGAACAACCGGGTCGTCGCGAACGGCACCCCGCTCGACAACCGGCTGGACAACCTGGCACGAGCCGGTCGACGAGCCGGTCTCGACCCCACGTTGTTCGGATATACCGACCAGGGGATCGATCCGCGTGTCGTCCGCTCGCCTGATGATCCGCGCCTTTCCAGCTACGAAGGTGTGCTGCCAGGCTTCACGGTCGGCCTCGACCTCACCGGCGAACACGCGAGCTGGGTCGAGTGGCTACGAGACCTCGGCTACGACGTGCCCTCGGGAGGCGATGGAGCCCTGGCGACCGAGCCCGACCGGCCCGAAGAGGTCGGCGTGTCCGCCTTCCTGACGAACCGTTACCTGGACTGGCTCGAACGACGGGACCGCCCGTGGTTCGCCCACCTGAGCTACTTGAGGCCTCATCCTCCCTACGCCGCTGCGGGCCGCTGGGCGGCTGCCTTCGCTCCTGAGGACGTCGACATGCCGATCGCCGCTTCCCCACGTCGCCATTGGTTTCACGAAGAGGCTCTTCGCTTGCCGCAAACCGCGGCTCCGGCGGACGAGGGCGCGCTGCGACGAATACGGGCCCAGTACTACGGAATGATCGGTGACGTCGACGCCCAGCTCGGCCGCGTTTGGGACGCCCTCGAGCGACTTGGCCAGTGGGAGGACACCTTCGTGCTGGTGACGTCCGATCATGGTGAACAACTCGGAGACCACGGGTTGATGAACAAGCTCGGCTACTTCGAGGAGAGCTACCGGGTGCCGGGCATTGTTCGCGCCCCGGGGCTTGCCGAGGCTCACGGGTCAGTCGTGCATGCCTTCACCGAGAACATCGACTTCTTCCCGACGATCTGCGAGGCCCTGGGTCTCCCGGCCCCTGCTCAGTGCGACGGGCTGCCGCTCACCGCGTTCCTCGAGGGACGTCTTCCGCAATGGTGGCGGACCGCGGCGGCCTGGGAGTTCGACTGGCGGTACCTGGGCCTTCCCCACGGCGCCTTCGACTGGCCGTGGGACAGGCACCTGGAACGGGACAACCTCGCCGTGCGGCGTTCTGACGACGCGGCCTACGTCCAATTCGGGGACGGCTCATGGCGCTGCTATGACGTCGGCGCCGACCCGACTTGGCGAACAGAAATCGTCGACCCCTCCCGGGTCCTCGGTTATGCACAGTCGATGCTCGCCTGGAGGGCGGAGCACGCGGGCCGGGAGGTCACGAACTTCCTTCTCGAGCGCGGAGGCATCGGCCGCTGGCCGACGGGGTCGGTGGTCGCGCCGTCTGGTTGAGAAGGCTGTGAACTGTCCCCGGATCGGTGAGGACTGTGCTGGTCGGACACCGAACGCATCGAACCGGCGGAGGCGACGATCCTGACGAGTTCTGAGGCTGGTGTCCGTTGTAGGTGTCAAGTTCGCGAACCTGGCGTCGACAATTGTCTTGATGAACCTCTGCGTAATCCTTGGACCGTCGGTGACCTTCCAGCCCCGTCGAACGGCGGCGCTCCTGGCCCAGACGCTCGTGGAGCTACCGCGAGTGGTCCGATGACACTCTTCAATCGAGTCGTGGCGACCGAGGACCGCTCTTCACCGCCGACCGCCAGGGTGGTTGAGCGCGGCAACGAGGAGCAGTTCAGGTCGCTCATCGTCAACATCCCCGGTGCCGTCTACCGTCGCGAGTGCGTCGAACCCTGGACGATGCGCTTCATAAGTGATCACATCGAGGTGCTCACCGGCTACCCGGCGAGCGAGTTCATAGGGGAGAAGGTACGGTCCTTCGAATCGATCATCTGTCCCGATGATCGCGAGCACGTGAGCGGCGTCGTCCGCGAGGCACGCAGCCGAGGGGGCTCCTTCTCGCTCGAGTACCGCCTGATTCACGCGGACGGCTCCTCAAGGTGGGTCGCCGAACACGGCCGAGGTGTCGCGGATTCTGGGGGGCGGCCGCTCTGGATAGACGGCGTGATCCTCGACCTTTCTGCTCAGAGGGAGACCGAGCAGCTCGGCGAGCGTGCCGAGTCGCCGCGTGGTCATCTGTCGGGCCATGACATCCTGACCTGTCTCCCGAATCGGACGCTCATCCGAGACCGTCTCCAGCAGATGCTGCTCCGATCTCAACGGGATCACTTCCTCATTGCCGCCTTCGTCATCGATCTGGACGATTTCAGGTCCGTCAATGACAGCCTCGGCCAACGGGCCGGAGACGAACTGTTGAAGGCGGTGGCCGCGCGCTTCGCTAGTGTGCTCCGGTCGAGCGACACCGTTGGGCGTCCTGGCGGGGACGAGTTCGCGATCCTGGCTGAAGGGCTGTCGCTTTCCGCGGGACCGGAGCTGCTCGCCGAAAGGCTGCTGGAGGCCATGAGGGAGCCCTTCCGAGTCGAGGGTTTCGTGGACATTCCAGTCTCGATCACGGCAAGTATCGGCATCGCCACAAACGACGGGGACGAGCCGGACGATCTCCTCCGCGATGCGGCCATCGCCCTCTGCCAGGCGAAGGCCAGGGGAAGGAACTGCCACGTCCTGTTCAAGCCCGAGATGAAGACTGCAGCGATGGAGCGGCTCGAGCTCGAGGCCGATCTCCGGGAGGCTCTCCCAGAGAACCAGCTCTTCCTTCTCTATCAACCGATATTCGAGTTGGACAGCGTCGGCGTGTGCGGCGTGGAGGCGCTCTTGCGCTGGAGGCATCCCGTCCGGGGCATAGTCGACCCTGAGTCGTTCATGCCCGTGCTGGAAGAGACCGGAATGATCGTCCCAGTCGGGTCGTGGCTACTCAAACAAGCCTGCCGACGGGCCGCCGCATGGCATCGGCTCGGCCATCACCTGACGATGTCGGTCAACATCTCGACGCGTCAGCTCGAGGCTGAGGACCTCGTCGATCAGGTGCGGGCGGCTCTCTCGGCCACTGCGCTCGAACCCAGATCACTCATCGTCAACGTCGCCGAACAGAGCTTGCTCGATGACATGGAAACCATGGTTCGTCGACTTCGCGAGCTCAAGGAACTCGGTGTGCTCGTCGCTGTCGACGACTTGGGCGCCGGCTATTCAGCGCTCGCCCGTCTTGGCCAGGTTCCGATCGACGCCCTCAAGATTGACCGATCGTTCGTTGCCGCGATGGGGGACTCGCCAGCAGCGATCAACTCCATTCACACTCTTGTGCAGTTGGGCCGGACGCTCGGGATCGAGACTCTCGCCGAGGGCATAGAACAAGGCTGGCAACTCGCAAGCCTTCGGGACGAGCACTGCAAATTCGGCCAAGGTTCCCTGTTCTCGCAGCCCATCGCGCCCGAAGCACTGGAGGCCATCCTCAGTCTCGAACACGTGGTTCCCCTGAGGGGTCACCTCCCGCGTCAAAACCGCCCGGCATCCACGATCCGGCGAAGGAACTGCTGAGTACGGCTGTTGACGGGCGAGGTGAACACCTCTCCCGGCGGCCCCTGCTCGAGTATCACACCCTCGTCCAAGAAGCAGACTCGGTCCGCGATGTCCCGGGCGAAGCCCATCTCGTGGGTGGCGATCAACATGGTCATGCCAGCGGCCGCCAGCTCGCGAATGACTCCCAGCACCTCGGAAACGAGCTCGGGATCCAGTGCGCTCGTCACCTCGTCCAGCAACATGATTCCCGGCTGCATCGCGAGAGCCCGGACGATTGCGACCCGCTGCTGCTGACCACCAGAAAGGCGGTCCGGGTAGTCGTCCTTCTTCTCTGAGAGACCGAAGCGGACAAGCAGCGCACGTCCCGCTTCCTCGGCCTGGTCGCGCGGGACTCCGAGCACTTGAGTGGGACCAAGGGTGATGTTGCGGAGCACGGTCATGTGCGGAAACAGGTTGAAGGACTGGAAGACAATGCCGATATGGCGGCGCACTGCGTTCTCGTCGACGCCCGGCGCCGTGACATCCTGACCCCAGAGGAAGATCCGTCCGCGATTGACCGGCTCCAACAAGTTCACGCAGCGAAGCAGCGTGGACTTGCCCGATCCCGACGCTCCTATGAGGCAGATGACCTCGTGGGGCGCCACAGACAGATTGATTCCTCGCAGGACCTCGAGAGCGCCGAATGACTTGTGAACGTCTTCGAGCCGAACCGCCTCCTGGCCCGCGGGAATCGGATCGCCGCGCTGTTCTGCTCCGCCAGGTTGCGACCCCTCAAGCGGCGACCCGGCGAAGTCCGAAGTGACGTCGGGCTCGCTCATCGAATCGCTCCGCTCCCCGCCAGCCGACGACTCACGTCCCGCGCTATCAAACGATCGGTGAACCGGGCGAGCGGAATCGTCAAGCAAAGGAACAAGAGCGCGGCGACCGTGTAGGACGAGTACACGAAGAGTGTCGAACTGTCGATCTGCGCCGCGCGGTTCGCCTCGATCACCGCTCCGAGCGTGGACACGAGCGCCGTGTCTTTCTGCAAGCTTATGAAGTCGTTCAACAGTGGTGGGATCACGGTGCGAACCGCTTGCGGCAGCACCACGAAACGCAATGACTTCCACTGTGACAGCCCGAGCGATCGAGCTGCCGCCACCTGGCTCTGGTGCACGGAGTTGATACCGGCCCGGTACACCTCGGCCACATAAGCGGAATACGACAACACGAGCGCGGCAATTCCATAGACGAAATCGGACTGCGTGGAAACTCCACGTATGTAAAGGGCCGGGGCTCCGAACCCGATGCCGTAGATCACGATGATGAGCGGCACTCCCCTGAAGACGTCGGTGTAGATGACAGCCAGCATGCGGAACGGGAAAAGCACGGGATTGCGCAGTTGGCGCAGCACAGCGATGACGAGGGCGCAAAAGAGGATCAGGACCTCGGCGATCAGGAACATCTCGATGTTCAAGATGAGGCCCTTGCCGACCGAGTAGAGCCCCTCGCGGGATCGCCGAGGAACGCTTGCTTCATTTGCTGGGGGTTGAAGAACGTATGCCGAACCGCCGCAGCCCCCGGCGCGAACACGAAGAGGGCAACCACCGCTCCGATGAACACGACGGTGCTCACGGTGGAGACCGCCGCGGCGCGTTGGCCCCCCAGCAGGTGCGACCCCCTGCCGTTAGCTTCGAAACTGCCAGGTGGGGGGGCGCCGGCAGCGAGCAGAGTCTGTTCGTCTAGGTAGGCGCCCTCGCGACTCCCCCGAACGGGCAACCGGTCCGCCCCCTGGTGGCCGTGGCTACGGCTTGATCGTCGGAACGGAGGTGTAGATGCCGAGGTACTCCTTCTGGAGCTTGGCGAGCGTTCCAGCGGCCGTGAGCTTTTCGATCGCCTTGTTCACGCACGCTACGAGCGGGTCGTTCTTGGCAAACAAGAGTCCGTAGTGCTCCCCCGTGCTCGGGAACTGACCGACCATGATCGAGTTCGGAATCTCCGAGGAGCTGATGTACTGCGCCGTCGGCGTGTCGGCCACCAGTGCCTGGATCCGGCCGTCCTGAAGGGCGGACTTGGCGTCGTTCAGCGTGTTGAACACCGAGGGCTGGTGTATCGGACGCAGCTCGGTGTTGATGAACGCCAGGCTCGTGGAGCCGATCTGGTCACCGTAGACGTACGTCCGGAGGTCCGCCGGCGTGTGGTGTTTCACGATCCGGCTGCCCTTGAGGGCGATGAGCGCTTGCTGCACGGCGTAGTAGCTGATGCTGAACGACACCACCGTGGCACGATCAGCGGTGTAGGAGATCTCGTTGATGTCGAAGTCGAACCTCTTCGGGCCAGGCGCGAAAGAAGCGTCAAAAGGCTCGAGTGTCCACTTCACCTGCGACTTCGAGAAACCGAGCTGCTTGGCAATTGCAGTACGCGACCGCGCTCTCGTACCCCTTGCCGTTGGAGGGCGTGTTGTTGTCGAACCACGGCTCGTAAGCGGGGCTGTCGGTCGCCACCGTCAGTACACGGTGTTTGAACAGGTCGGGCTGAATCGCCGCGTACGAACACGACGGGGCCTTGGTCGTCAACATCGCCAACGCCGCCTTTGTCGTCGAAGCCAGCGAGGCGGTCGGTCCGCACGCAATCAGCCCAAGTCCGACCAGGACAAACACCAAAAAAACAATGGTCTTACGCATTCTCAGCTCACCCACTTCTCGCGAAACAGTCTCTTGCTCGTTCGGCGCATCGCACCGCGGCCGCAACGAGCGTATCGCCGGCCCAGGCCGGAAGGCATCCCCGCCGTGACCTGCAGCCCGCGTCCGGCGCTCGAACTGTTGACGGCCCGGCTCGAGCCGAATACGGTACTGACACTTCGTACCTGGCGCGACCGGGGGGTTGAGCGCTGGGTACCACGGTGGAGGGGGTGCCGGCGATCCGCCTCGTTGGCGTCGGCGCCCTCACCACCCCAATCAATGACCCGATCGCTCCCGAGACGGCAAGCACAGCCTGAAGAGCGGTGCCGGCGAAGCCGTCCCGATACGGCTTGGCGAGGAGGCCTCGCTCATTCACTAGGTTGGACGCGTGCAACAGATGGCCGGAGACGAGCTGCGACGGCGAGTGAACGAGCTGGGACCGCGCTTGTCGGAGGTCCCCTCGTGAGGGTCGCCGTCGCCCAGTTCGCCTCCAAGCCCGACGCGGCCGCCAATCGCGCGCGGGTGCTCGACCTCCTCAAGGATGGCGCGGAAGCCGGTGCCGAGCTTGTCGTTCTGCCCGAGGCTGCCATGTATCCTCTCGACCGGCCCGCTGCGGAGATCGCCCGCGTGGCCGAAGCTCTCGACGGGCCCTTCGCCAGTGCACTGGCGCAGGCGGCGTCTGCACTCGGCGTGACTGCCATCGCCGGGATGTTCGAGAAGGTGCCTGGCGAACGACGAGTGCACAACACGGTCATTGCCGTCAGTTCGCAAGCGCTTCTGGGCCGGTACCGGAAGCTCCACCTCTACGACGCCCTCGGCCACAAGGAGTCGGACTCCCTTGTGGCGGGCCCGATCGACGGCGACGAGCTCTTGGTGCTGAACCTCGGCGAGTTCGTAATGGGTGTCGTGACGTGCTACGACCTGCGTTTTCCCGAACCGTTCCGCGCACTGGCGGACAAGGGCGTCACCGTTTTCGCCGTACCCGCGGCGTGGGTCGCGGGGCCGCTCAAGCAAGAGCATTGGACGACGATGTGCCGCGCACGCGCGATCGAGAACACCTCCTACCTGCTGGCTGCTGCGCAACCGCCCCCTGCCTACTGCGGCCACAGTCTGATACTCGACCCCATGGGCGTCGAGATTGCCGGACTCGGTGAGACCGACGGTGTCGTGACCGCCGAGATCTCGCCCGAGCGGGTGAGTTCTGTCGCGCGGCGCTGCCAGTGCTGCTCCAAAGGCGCTATGAGGTGCGACCGAAACCGTGACGGCTTCAGGCGACGGGCGGTGAGAGCCTCCTGTCGCTGAGGATGACCTCTGCGCCTATCTCGACCACACGGCCTACGAGGAGCTCGTCGCCCGGCGCCTCGGAACCGCGAAAGGAACGCGCCTCTCGGCTCAGGTGTCGATATTCAAGAGCAACCACTGCAGGAGCATCGTCGCGTTGACGTTGCGCGTGAGACGAGTCGAGGCCTCGTCGATTGCCGCGATCGCTGCGAGCGTGGACCTGATTCGCTGGGGGGAGACCTCCGGCTCGGCGAGACGCTTCCGGCACACGGAGGAGAGCGCGGCAAGTCCGGCACGGATCTCGTCCGTGCGCACCCGCCGCAGCTCCCGATTGTGACGTTCCTCGATGATCGAGCGGCCCGGGATGGCCTTCTCGCCCCGCCGTTCGGCCTCCTCTTGAAGAACGGCCAGCTCCTCGGCTTGTCGGGCACGCACTACCTCGAGCGGTTCGGCAACCGAGGCGAGCAACTCGTCGGCGAGCTCGGCAACCCTCGCGCCCGTCCCGTCCAAGCGGCCTGGCACGGATCTCCATCTCTGCAGCCGCTCTGCAAAGCCCGGGTCTCGTGCCAGCAACCTGGCCCGGTCCAGGCGGCCCCCGGCAGCCTCGGCGACAGATGTCGCGGTCGCCACCTCGACGCCCTCGCCTGTCAGGACCTCGACGATCGCTTCACCGTCGAGGGGCTTGAATGGGACCTGCATGCACCTGCTCGCGATCGTGACGAACGGGCTGGGAATTGTCTCGGCGATGAGGATCATCACGGTCGTGTCCGGAGGTTCCTCGATCGTCTTCAGCAACGCCGGCGCGGCTTTCTCGACGAGGTCGAAGTCGACTAGGACGAGCACCTGGTAACGGGAGGCTCTCGGCGTGCGCAAAGCCATGCGCGTAACCTCGCGCGCCTGGTCGACCGAGATCGAGGCGCCCACACGTTCGATCACCTCGAGATCGGGATGCCGGAGGGCGAGCGCTTCCTGGCACGACGCACACTCGCCACATCCGCCGGTTGGGCACAGGAGGGCAGCAGCAAAGGCAACTGACGCATCGCGACGCCCAGTTCCGGGCGGGCCGACAAAGAGATAGGCGTGCACGGGCGAGCCCAACGACCCGCGGAGGAGCCCTATCGCTCCCGGCTGTCCCCTCACACGGTCGAGAACGGGGGCACGGGCCGAGCCCTCGCCAGCAGTCACCGGGAACCGTCGATGCCGAGACGTGCCCGTACGGCTTCGAGCACCTCAGCGGCAACCTCGGGGGCCGACGCAGAACCGTCGACGACGACCCAGCGCTCGGCGTCGTCCGCGGCGATCTTGCGGAAGCCCTCGTTGACTCTTCGGTGGAACTCCGGTTCCTCGGCTTCGATCCGGTCAGGGCTCACGCCGGGCAGTTGCGCCTGTTGTGCCGCCCGACGACGCTCAGAGACCTCGCGAGGCATGTCCAAGAGCACAGAGAGGTCGGGCCATCTGCCTCCGGCGGCGATATCACACGCGTGGCGTACTTCTTCAAGGGGCAGTCCGCGACCGTAGCCCTGGTAGGCGAGCGTCGAGCCGGCAAAACGGTCGACCACCACGTGGTGGCCGGCGGCGAGTGCCGGTTCGACCAAGGAAGTCAGGTGCTCGGCACGCGCAGCGAGCATGAGGTACAGCTCCGCTCTCGGTGCGAGCGTGCCCAGCGACCGGTCGAGGAGCAGATCCCGGATGCGCTCGGCGACGGGGCTCCCACCGGGTTCACGGCTCAGCACGGCACCGATCGCTGAGGCGAGAAGCGCGGCCTGGGTTGACTTCCCGACGCCTTCACCGCCTTCGATCGCGACCAGCCGGCCCGGAGCACGCACGGCTCGAAGGTTAGGGCGTCGCGTCAGACGGCACGGTTGCTCTTGTCGTCGAAGCCGCTAGCGGCTGCTCAGGCTTGAGACGGCGCCATCCCTCTCAGCTTGTTCACGACCTCGGTAATGGCCTCGTCCTGCGCAGCGAGGTGCTTCTGGATCTCGATCGCCTCGTGCAAGACGGCCTCGGCATCCTTGTAGGTGTCCTCCGCACGTTTGTCGCTCGCAGTCGCTTGGATGTTCTGGCCGACGATGATGACCGGCAAGAGCACCAACTGGAGGAAGTTCGAGCTGATCCACGCGATGATGATCGTCAGGTTGTGGCTGTTGATCGCGGAGGGCAGGCTGATCAGAGCGACGATCCCGAAGATGTACGCGCAGATCATCGTGCCGACGCCGAGCGTGATCATGAGGCCGACTTTCGCATTGAACCTGGCGAACCCGGACTTGCCTCGGACGCGATGATCGTTCGTCTTTGTGGGACGTGCCTGGCCGTCCAGGACCGCCTTGGTGTGCGGGTGGATGAAATGGCGATAGCTGATGATGTCGGGCATGCCCGAAGGCTAATGGTGCACCTGTTCGAACGGCTTCGGCTCGCTCCGGAGCAAGATGCTCACTCCGGCCGACAACGCGCCTCCCTCGGAAGAGGCGAGCGCCCTACCAGTCGTCGTCAGCGGCTCCAGCCGGTCTTGAGCCCGTAGCCCTGATCGCTGCCCCGGCCTTCTTGACCGCCCCGGCCTTCTTGACCGTTCCGGCCTTCTTGACCGTTCCGGCCTTCTTGACCGTTCCGGCCTTCTTGACCGTTCCGGCTTTCTTGGTACCGGCAGCCTTGCGGGCTGTCGGCCGTTTGGCCGGACCCGCGGCTCGGCGGTCTGCGATCAGCTCCGCCGCGCGTTCGAAAGTCAACTCGTCCGGGTGGTCACCTCGCCGCAGCGAGGCGTTCGTCGTGCCGTCGGTGACATAGGGTCCGAAACGGCCCGAGCGCAGCACGACCGCCGACCCCGACTCCGGATCGACGCCAAGCTCACGGATAGGAGCCGCAGAAGTGCCGTAGCGACGCTGCTTGGGCGCCGCGAACAGAGAGAGCGCCTGCTCGATGGTCACCGTGAACAGCTGGTCCTCGGTCTCGAGGCTGCGGGTCTCGGAGCCTCGTTTCATGAACGGCCCGAATCGGCCGTTGGCTGTGACGATCTCCTCACCGGTCTCTGGATCGGCGCCAACAGTCCGCGGGAGCTGCAGTATCTGCAGGGCCTGCTCGAGCGTGATTTCCGAGACGCTCATCGTCTTGAGCAGTGAAGCGGTCCGCGGCTTGTCGGCCGCCCCAGGCGCCTCCCCGAGCTGGACGTACGGCCCGAAACGGCCCGCCCTCACCAGCACAGTCTTGCCCGTCGCCGGATCGTTGCCCAAGACACGGTCCGAGGAGGGATGCTCCAGCAGCTCCACGGCTCGCTCCAAGGTGAGCTCGTCCGGCGCCAGGTCGTCGGGCACCGCCGCTCGGTCCTCGCCGCGCTGGAGGTACGGACCGTAGCGGCCGACGCGGACCACGATCTCGCGCCCTTCCGTATCGGTGGCCAGTGAGATCGAGTTCACTTCCCGGGCATCGATCTCGTCGAGATGCAACGACACGGCCTCCTTGAGGCCGTGGGCGCCGTCGACCGCCAGCGAGTGGCCAGGCGTCTTGGCGGGCTGAACGGCCCCCGGCCTTTGCTCGCCGAAGTAGAAGCGCTCGAGCCATGGGACCTGTTCCTCGGTGCCCGAGGCGATGTCGTCGAGATCGTCCTCCATGGAGGCGGTGAACCCGTAGTCGACCAGGTTCGCGAAGTGCTCCTCCAGCAACCCGACAACGGCGAAAGCCGTGAAGGACGGAACGAGAGCCGTCCCTCTCTTCCACACATAGCCGCGGTCTTGGATGGTCCCGATGATGCTGGCATAGGTCGACGGCCGTCCGACGCCGAGCTCCTCGAGACGCCGAACGAGCGAAGCCTCGGTGTAGCGTGCAGGCGGCTTGGTCGCATGCTCCTCGACCGCGAGGCCATCGCAATCGACGGCCCCCCCGGCGACGAGCCGAGGCAGACGGACATCCTGGTCGCTGCGACGGTCACTGCGACCGTCGCCGTTCTCGTCTTCGTCCTCCCGGTAAACCGCCAGGAAACCCACATCGGTGATGACCGTGCCCGTCGCCATGAAGACGGTGACGGTACCGACGGGAGCGACCGGCGACTCGGCCAGGGTGCGCCCTTGGATCCGCGCCCGTGCGGTCGTCCCCGTCGCATCGTTCATCTGCGATGCGACCGTCCGCTGCCAGACGAGCTCGTAAAGGCTGCGCTCCTCGCCTCTCAGCTCGCCCGCAATCTGGGAGGGCGTGCGGAAGCGATCGCCGGCGGGCCGGATCGCTTCGTGAGCCTCCTGAGCGTTCTTCACCTTGCTGCGGTACAGCCGCGGAGAGCGTGGAACGGACTGGGCACCATAAAGAGCCTGGGCCTGGTCTCTGGCGGCCCTGATTGCTGTATCCGAGAGTGTCGTCGAGTCGGTCCGCATGTAGGTGATGTAGCCCCGCTCGTAGAGCCGCTGGGCTACCTGCATGGTCCGTTGCGCGGAGAAACGCAACTTGCGCGTGGCGTCCTGTTGGAGCGTGGAGGTGATGAAGGGGGCTGCCGGCGATCGCTTGTAAGGGCGCTCCTCGACGCTCTGGACTTCGAACTCGGAACCGGCGAGGGCCGCGACGAGGCCACGGGCTCCCGGTTCGTCGAGAAGGACGACCTCGTCGGGTGAGCTCAGGGTCCCGGTCGGGCTGAAGTCTTCGCTCGTCGCGACTCGACGATCGCCGACCTCCACCAGGCGTGCGGCGAATGGCTGCGACTCGGCGGAGAAGCTGCCTTCGACGCTGCACCAGCTGGCGGAGCGGAACCGCATGCGCTCGCGCTCGTGCTCGACGACGATCCGGGTGGCGACGCTCTGCACCCGGCCGGCAGAAAGGCCCTTGGCGACCTTGCGCCACAGCACCGGTGAGACCTCGTAGCCGTAGAGACGATCGAGAATGCGCCTCGCCTCCTGAGCGTCGACGAGGCGACGATCGAGCTCGCGCTGGGTGCTCGATGGCGGCACGTATGGCGGCGGGCGTGATCTCGTGGAAGACCATGCGCGACACCGGGACCCGAGGTGAGAGCACTTCCACCAGGTGCCACGCGATCGACTCGCCTTCACGGTCCTCGTCTGTCGCGAGATAGACCTCGCTCGCGGCGCCGACGAGGCGACGAAGTTTCGCGACCTGTTCCCGCTTCTCGCGCGACACGACGTAGAGGGGCTTGAAGTCGTTGTCCACGTCGACGCCGAGACGAGCCCAAGGCTCGGCCTTGAAGGCCGCCGGCACGTCCGCCGCCGATCGCGGGAGATCGCGTATGTGGCCGATCGAGGACTCGACGACGTAGTCACCGCCGAGGTAGCCGGCGATGGTCTTCGCCTTCGCTGGGGACTCGACGATCACTAGTGGCTTGGGCATGTGTGCTCGTCCCGGTAAGGGCGGACGGCCAAGGCTGCGCCGGTCCGCAGTCGCTTAGGAGCCGACGGCGGCGTCGTCGGTGTTGGCTGGAGTCTCGTGGCCTGAACCCTGGTTCGAAAGTGCCGCTTGAGTACCCGCAGTCTCGGGTTCGAGCATGCTAGTCGAACGCTTCGAGAAGGCGATAGAGGTTAACAAGATCACGAGGGCGACCGCCGCGATGGCAAACCGAGCGCCGTCGTGGTGCCGCAGGGTGATCACGGCCGGCAAGATGAGCAGCGACACGAGGTTCATCACCTTGATGAGCGGGTTCAGCGCAGGGCCTGCGGTGTCCTTGAAAGGGTCACCGACGGTGTCTCCGATGACTGCCGCCTTGTGCGACTCGGATCCTTTCCCGCCGAGATGGCCGTCCTCGATGTACTTCTTGGCGTTGTCAAAGGCACCGCCAGAGTTCGAGAGGAAGTTCGCCATCAACTGGCCGGTGAGGATCGTGCCGGTGAGGAATGCACCGAGCGCGATGTAGTTGATCCCGAACCCGACGATGACCGGCGAGAGAACCGCCAGCAGGGCCGGAGTCGCGAGCTCGCGCTGGGAGGCCGCTGTGCAAATGGAGATGACGCGTCCATATTCCGGCTTCTCGGTGTAGTCCATGATCCCGGGGTGATCGCGGAACTGACGGCGCACCTCGTAGACGACCGTCCCCGCCGAGCGCCCGACGGCTCGAATGGCGAGCGAGGAGAAGAGGAAGGCGATGGATCCGCCGATCAAGAGGCCGATGAACGTCGTCGGGACCGCGACGTTGATCTGAGTGAGTGGGTTGTGGAACAACGCGTCGCCCGTGACCTGCTTCAGCTGTGGCAGCTGGTTACCGATGGTCTCGATGAACGAGGAGAACAGGGCGACCGCGGCGATGACCGCAGAGCCGATCGCGACGCCCTTGGTGATCGCCTTGGTGGTATTCCCAACGGCGTCGAGGCTCACCATGACCCGCTCGGCCTCGCCCGTGAACTCACCGGACATCTCGGCAATGCCGGCCGCGTTGTCCGAGACCGGCCCAAAGGAGTCCTCCGAGATGATCATCCCCGTCGTTGAAAGCATTCCTATGCCCACAAGCGCCACGAGGTAGAGCGACACGGTCAGCTTGCCACCACCCAGAGCGACCGCGCTGGCTATGGCAACGACTATTGCGATGATCGCCCACACGCTCGACTCGAGGCCGATCGAGATGCCCGCCAGCACCGTTGTCGCCGGGCCGGTGCGGGTCGCGTCCGCGATCTGCTGCACCGGGCCACGGTCGGTGGAGGTGAAGTGCTCGGTGATCAGGCTCGCCACGTTCGCGAGCAGGATGCCGATGAGAACGGCCCAGAAGACCTTCAAGTTGTGAACGTAGAACTGCGCGACGAGAAACGCACCGATGAGGGTGAGAACGGTGCCGGCCCGAAAACCACGGTTGATCGGGGCCATCGCTGATTTGTCGCGCTCGTGTGCGCGCACGATCAGGATGCCGAAGGCGGACGTGAGGATCCCGATGCCCGCAACGATGAGCGGGTAGAGCAGGCCGCGTGCAGGTGGCAGGTGGAGGGACTTGAACGCGGAGTAGCCGAGGATCAACGAGGCGATGATCGTTATCTCGTAGGACTCGAAGAGGTCGGCCGCCATTCCGGCACAGTCGCCGACGTTGTCGCCGACGTTGTCTGCGATCGTTGCAGCGTTACGAGGGTCGTCCTCGGGGATTCCCGCCTCGACCTTGCCGACGAGGTCGGCCCCCACGTCGGCGGCCTTGGTGAAGATGCCGCCGCCGACACGCATGAACAGGGCGATCAGAGACGCACCGAACCCGAAGCCGACCAGCACGGCTGTGGCGCTGTTCTGGAAGATGAACACGATCGTCGTCGCACCGATGAGGCCGAGGCCGACACAGAGCAGGCCGGTGATCCCTCCGGTGCGGAAGGCAACTTTGAGCGCCGGCGGAAGCTTTCCCTCGCGCGCCGCGGCCGCCGTTCGTACGTTGCCTCGTACCGACAGGCTCATTCCGATGAATCCCGTCATTCCTGAGAAGGCCGCACCGCAGAGGAAGGCGATCGCTCGGGCAAAGCCGGACTGCACGAAGCTCAGAGCCATAGTCCCATCAGGACGGACCACCTTGGTCGCGGTGAAAAACACGAGCACGAACAGCGGAACGACGATGATCGCGATCGTCTTGAACTGGCGGCGCAGGAAGGCGCCGGCACCTTCTTGGATGGCGGCCGCGATCTCGCGCATCTTGTCCGTGCCGGTGTCAGCGGCTAGCACGCCGCGCATCAGGTAGAGGGCTGTCGCGATCGCCACCACTCCCGTCAGAAGCGCGAAAACTAGCCAGACTCGCTCGGCCCCACCGAGGACGAAGGCCTGGTAGCCACCAGCCGCGAGAAGATGGGGAGGCATTACTTGCTCCTTTGGTCGAGTCGGCTCGGAGAATAGGGTAGGTGGCGGGCAGATTCAAACTGCGCAATTAATGTTGATCAGGCAGTTCGAGACTCTTGGCCGTTGCTGTCCGCCGGGCCGCCTGCGCCGGCGGCGTCTTGGCTCAGGATGTGGGGTTGGCTCTCCGTAGACAGACCGTCAACCGTGACCGGGACCGCCTGCGCCGGGACCATGACCCCCCGTCGAAGGCGCTTCGGCGTGATCGGGGGTTGAGATCACCCAGTAGAGAGGGTTCACCATCCCGATGCTGCGACCACGGGTGGCGACCATGCCCTCGACCACGACGCGTGCCCCGGGCTCGATGCCGGCCACACGCCGGCGGCCTTGGAACACGGCCATGACCTGGCCGGTCCCGTCGGAAATCGTGCATTCGAGCGACGAGACACCGGCTCGCGGCTGGACTCGTACCGTCCGGATCCGCCCCGCGACCCGGGCACGCTGACGCGGGCGCAGGTCACAGATCTGAATGGCACCGGCGGCGAGACCGGACGTGGCGGCGCTCTGGAAGCCGGCGACGCGCTCGGCCGCAGTCTTCGCGCCCGCTTCGCGCGCCGCCCGGCTCGGCGCGTTCGTGCCGAACTCGGCGTCGTGCAGCGCACCCGATCCCAGCTCTCCCCCCGCCTTCCAGGGGACCAACTGTCTCCGGCGCTTGCCGAGCTGGAAGGGCACGATCGTCGCGTTCACGTTCGGCAGCTCGCCGACGTACGCGGCGATGCGGTCAGAGGTGCGGTCGTGCAGCAACCGTTGCCAGTACCCCGCGACGACACGGTGGGGCAGCAATACGCTGACCTCGGTCTGGCCGTCGGCCGCCACGTCCGCTATCAGCTCCATCGAGGCCCTGATCAGGCGCCGATCCGGACACTCGACGAGGTCGAGAGGAAAGCGCGAAAGGCCGAGCTGAGCCCATTGGTCTTCGAGCTCGGCAGCGCGCGCACTGTCGAGCACGAAGTGGACGGCACGAAGTTCGTCGGGGTCGAGCATCCTGGCGTACTGCAGGGCGCGTGCGTCTGCGAGGTCGAGCCTGTCGACGAACACGAGGACGACGTGGCGACGAAGGATCGGGGCCACGACGGCGTTGCTGACGTTCTCCTCGAGCTCCTTGCGCTCCTCGTCGTACTGCTTGTGAAGCCGGATCAGGGTGGGGACGAGGATGACGAACAGCACGACGACGATCCAGACGCCTTCGCGGAACTTCACGATGACGAAGATCAGCACGACGCTGAGCGACAACACCGCGGCGGATCCGTTTATGAGGAGCTTGTACCTCCATCCCTTCTCGCGCATGCGGAGGTGGTGCTTGGCCATGCCGGCGCCCGCCATGGTGAAGCCGGTGAAGACGCCCACCGCGTAAACGCCGACCAGAACGCTCACCTGGGCGTTGGTCCCGATGAGGAGCGCCTCGGCGGCGATGGTGAGGATGATGATCCCGTTCGAGAAGACGAGCCGGTGGCCACGCCGGGTGAGCCGGCGGGGAAGGAAGGCGTCCTCCGCGACGAAGCTGGCGAGGTTAGGGAACCCGTTGAAGCTCGTGTTGGCGCCCGTGTAGAGGATCAGCATCGTGGCGCCCTGCACGAAGAAGTACCCGAACTTCCCGAACCAGGCCGAGCCGAAGACGTATTGCGCCTCCTGGGAGAGCACCGTCGGACTGCCGTGCACATAGGGGACGGCGTGGGTTATGTGCGCGAGCAACGAGACCCCGAGAACGAGGAAGCCGAGGATCGTCGACATGATGACGAGGACCCGGCGGGCGTTGCGACCCTCGGGGGGCCGGAAGGTCGCGACACCGTTCGAGATCGCCTCGAGGCCCGTCAGCGACGACCCGCCGTTGGCAAAGGCCCGCAGCACGATGATTATCGAGGCGCCGTACAAGAGGCCGCTGCCTGGGGTGCCGATGTGCACCACCCCGCTCTTGTCAATCGAGTGAGTGTGCAGCTGGCCGAGCGCTGCGCGGACGACTCCGATGATGATCAACGACCCTGTCGCAGCGGCGAACAGGTACGTCGGAAGCGCGAACGTCCGTCCCGCCTCACGGATCCCGCGCAGGTTGCCGTAAGCGAGGACGGCGACAACGGCCACGGTGATCTCGAGGCCCCAGTGCGTCAGCGCGGGGAAGGCGGAGGTGAGAGCGTCTGTCCCGGCGGCCGTCTGAACAGCGACGGTCACGATGTAGTCGATGATCAACGCCACGGCGGCCACCTGGGCCACCTTCACGCCGAAGTTGTCCCTCGCCACTACGTACGAACCGCCGGCTCGCGTGTAGACCATGACGACCTCTCGGTAGGAGAGGGTGACGAAGAGAAGCACGACGATGACTGCGAAGGTGATCGGCAGGAGAAGACTGAAGGCGGCGACGCCGACGGCCTTCACGAGCTCGAAGAGGATCTCTTCAGTGCCGTACGCAGTCGACGAGATGCAGTCCGGGGCAAGCACGCCGAGCGCGGTCGGCTTGCCCAGCCGCTCGACCGAGAGGCGCTCTGTGACCAGCGGCGGACCGAGCAGCGCCTTCTTCAGGCGGTAGGAGAGCGACTCGGGAAGGATGACCTCATCGCCCAGTTCCTGGCGAGAGAATCTTGCTTCGCCGACATCTGCGTTCTGAGAAGATGCCGATGGCGATTGCACTTGGTCGACTACCGACTTGCCAAGATCGTCGGTGGTTCCACCTGGCACGACCACGGAGCCTACTTTGTCACCCTCGAGACAACGAACGAACCCGATCGTCACGCCGCCCCCATGGCCGACCAGGTCGCCAGGGTTGTTTGGCGCGCGATGAGTTGTGCAGGGGCCTTCCCGGGTGTTCGATGGTTGTCATGCACGTCATCGTCGTCGGGTGCGGGAGGACCGGTGCGGGACTGGCCGCCGAGTTGACCGACGCCGGCCACTCGGTCGCCATCATCGACAAGATGCCTCGCTCGTTTCGCAGGTTGCCGCCCGACTGGCCGGGACAGCGGATCACAGGCTTCGGGTTCGACCGTGATCACCTCGAAGAGGCCGGGGCGGAGCATGCGGCCGCTCTCGCTGCGGTCACCAGCGGCGACAACTCCAACATCCTCTGTGCGCGCATCGCCCGCGAGACCTACGACATCCCCAACGTTGTAGCCCGCATCTACGATTCGCGCCGGGCCGAGATCTTCCAGCGGCTGGGCATCCCCACGGTGCCGACGGTCCCATGGACGATCGACCACGTGCTCCGCCGGATTCTGCCCGAACGGGCCGTCACTGAATGGTCTGACGCGACGGGCTACTTGCACCTGGTCGAGCAGCCATTGCCCACCGACTGGGAGGGACGCCCGTTGCCGCCCGCCGCCCTTCACGGCGACGGGATCCGCGTCGTAGCCGTGACCCGGGCGGGTGCGCCGACGGTCGACGTCGACAATCTCGTCGGACAGGAGGGCGACGTCCTCCACCTCGTCATCACCCACGACGTGGAAGGCAAGCTCGAAGCGTTGTTTCCCGGTGCGTCGTTTGTCTCGGGATCCAGGAGCGGGGGGAACCAAGAGTGAAAGTGGCGATCGTGGGTGCGGGCAACGTGGGCCGGTTTCTCACAGAGGACCTGGCGCGAAGCGGGAATGAAGTGGTGCTGATAGACCGAGATGTCGATCTCGTCGCCTCGTTGCCGCCGATCGGAGGTGTTCGCTACGTGACCGCCGACGCTTGCGAGGTGTCTTCCCTGCAGGCGGCGCATTTCGATGAGATGGACGTCGTCGTGGCCACCACGGGCGACGACGAGGACAATCTCGTCATCTCACAGCTCGCCAAGCAGGAGTTCGCGGTTCCCCGGGTGATCGCAAGGGTGAACCACCCGAAGAACCACTGGCTCTTCAACGAGATGTGGGGCGTGGACGTGGCCGTGTCGACGCCTCATCTGCTCGCGGGCCTCGTCGAGGAGGCCGTGTCGGTTGGGATGCTCGTCCGCTTGCTGCAGTTCGAGGGAGGCCACACACGCCTCATGGAGGTGACCTTGGACGCGGACTCGCCGGTGCTGGGCAGCGAGTTCGGGGCGCTAGTCCTGCCTCGTGGTGCCGCCGTCGTCGCTCTCGTACGAGACGGCCACGTCGTCGTCCCGCGGTCGGACGCGCCCTTGGTCGTCGGGGACGAAGTAGTATTGCTCGTCAGCGCCCAATGTGAGGATGACGAGATCCGGACGCTGCTTCTCCAAGGCTCGTGACCGGCGCTGCGGACGAGGGGCGAACCGGGGAGGAGCCTGAGCTCGCGCCGCAACAGCCTGAGCCGGCCGCGCCGCCCGGGCCGGTCGGACCATCGGAGCAGGCCGGGCCTGCGGGGCTGCCCGGGCCGGAACTGTCTGATGATGCGGTCGGGCCTGCCGAGCGTGAAGGACCCCAGGAGCCACCCGCGCCGAAACGGCGTCGCAGTCGCAACCGCGGCCGCCATCGGCGGAGCTCGGAGGCAGCGCCGTCTGGCGAAGGCGCCGGCTCGGTTGGCGTCGCCGTTCAGGATGTTGCCGACGAGGATGCCGGCGGACACGAACCGGCCGGCGAAGGTCACGACAGGGAGGTCGTGCGGGGCGTCAAACACCCCGTTCCGGCCAGCTATGGGCCGCTGGAGGCCGCGTTCTTCGACCTCGACAAGACGGTCATCGCGAAAGCTTCGATGGTTGCATTCGGCCGTCCCTTCTACCACGGTGGCTTGATCAACCGCCGGACCGCGCTTCGGGCTGTTTACGGCGAGCTTGTCTACCTACATCTGGGGGCGAGCGAGCAGAAGCTCAACCGCATCCGGGAGAGCGTCCTGAAACTCATCAAGGGCTGGCATCGCGACCGGGTGTGCGAGATCGTCGCTGAGGCGATCGAGGCGATCGTCGAGCCCATCATCTTCGCGGAAGCTGCCGACCTGATCGACTGGCACCATGCGCAAGGACGCCTCGTCGTGATCGTCTCGGCGTCGCCGGAGGAGATAGTCACTCCGTTGAGCAGGTTTCTCGGTGCGGACGACTGCATCGCTAGCAAGGCGCAAGTAGACGATCAGGGTCGCTACACCGGCACGATGCAGTTCTACGCGTTCGGCCCGTTCAAGGCCGAGGCGATGGACGTCCTCGCCGCCGAGCGGGGCATCGACCTTGCCGCTTCTTATGCGTACACCGACTCCTACACCGACCTACCGATGTTGGAGGCCGTCGGTCATCCGGTCGCAGTGAACCCGGACCGTGTGCTGAACCGCTATGCGCGAGAGCACGACTTCGAAGTCGTCCACTTCAGCCAAACCGTCAGCCTCTGGAGCCGGGTCCGGGACCGGATCGGGGCCGTGCCGCCGCGCCCCGCAATCGCAGTGTCGGCAGGTGCCGTCGCTCTCGGTGTCGGGGCCGCGGCTGCAGGCTGGTGGCTGGGCTCGCGCAGACACGAGAGCTGACCCGAGTCTGCGCGCTCTCCGGGCCGTGGACCGATGATCGGCTGCCGGGCGGAGCGCCGTCTGCCATGCGGGGCGACGGATCTCGCCGTCAGCCCATCGGCAAAGCGGTCAGTCGCCGCGGAGGCGCTTCGCCGCGATCACGCCAAGCGCTACGAGGAGAGCCAGTATGACGAGCTTCTTGATCATGGCGCGATCGTAGTCAGCTTGGCCCGGCGTCGAGCGGTTCGATCCGAGGGCGCTCGTACAAGCAGCAAGCATTCAGCCCATCGAGACGACCGCAACCGTGCCCAACCGAGAGAATGACACTCGTGAAGTTCGCTTGTTCAAAGCATATGGCAGAGCGCTTCTGGTCTGCACTGGCCGGGCGAACGGACCTCGTCGAGGCCGTCGGTTTCGCGCGTGTGCAGCGGCGCCCTCATAGTCGGCATGGCGGCTCACGCGCGGAGTCGGCGAGCCGGAAACGGGCCCTGCTCAGACGGTCAGAAGGTCCCGAGCACCGGTGTCGCTCGAGGGGTGCCTCAGCTTTGACATCGCACGCGCCTCGATCTGGCGAATCCGCTCCCGGGTGAGGTTGAAGTGCTCTCCTACCTCTTCCAGCGTGCGCGGCTCGCCCCGGTCCAAACCGAAGCGCAGCTTCAAGATCTCACGCTCGCGCTCGTCGAGCGGGGCCAGCAAGCGGTTGATCTCGAGCGGTAGCAGCGCCGTCGCGGCGACCTCGAACGGTGACTCAGCCGAGCGGTCCTCGACGACGTCGCCGAGCTCGGCATCGCCGTCCTCCCGTAGCGGTTCGGACAGCGACAAGGGCTCGGCACGGAACCTGAGCGCCTCGATCAGCTTGTCCTCCGGCAGCTCAACCTCGATCCCGAGCTCCACCAGCGTGGCCGGCCGCCCGAGCTTGAGCTCGAGACGGGCTTGCGCCTTCTGCACCCTGGCCAGGGTGTCTCCTGCATGAACGGGCAGCCGGATCGTCCGTCCCGTGTTGGCAATGCCTCGAGTGATCGCCTGGCGGATCCACCAGGTTGCATACGTCGAGAACTTGAAACCCTTGCGCCAATCGAACTTCTCGACAGCGTGCATCAGGCCGAGGTTGCCTTCTTGTATCAGGTCGAGCAACGGCAACCCGGACGCCTGATATTTCTTCGCGATCGAGACGACCAAACGAAGGTTCGACTGGACGAAGGTCCGCTGAGCCGTCTCGCCCTCCCGAACTTGCCGATTGAGCTCTCGGCGCCTGGTAGGGGTCATTCCCTTGGACTTCGACCTCAGTTCTTCCTCGGCGCCCCAACGAGCTTCGATCGCCTGGGCGAGGCGGACCTCGTCGTCCTTTGTGAGCAGCGGATACTGGCCAATGTCGGTCAGATACAGCCTGACAAGGTCCTCCTCGTCGCGCTCAACTCGCTCTTTCGCCAAGGTACAAAAGCCTCCGTGGGTTCGGCCGGTACAGCCTCTCGCTGTTCCGTAGTTGTTGACGCGTAGGCAGAGCCATGCGCGTCCGACCGTCGCTGCCCCACACCGCGCCGGTCAGCGAACCTTGCGCTGCTTCATTACTCGAACGTAAGTGTAACGGTGGAGTCAAGCTTTGCCGTCCGCGGTCCTTGCCCCGGCGGCGCCACCGTGCTATGCGCGGGCCACCGGCTGGACCTCCGAACGGCTCCAGACCCCCCTCACAACCCACCCCCGGAGCGATGACCGGAGGAGCCCAAGAGCCTCAAGGAGCGTTCGGGCCCCGGTCAGAACCCTTGGCAGCAGGGCTGGCAGCCACGGCTGAAGCCGCCGTCCCGGCAGACGCCCGGAACTGGTTTGTGATCGGCATCCTCCGATCCTTGCCGAAACCACGACTCGTAACCCGGGGCCCGGGCGGAGCTTGGCGCCGTTTGTGCTCGGCGTGGTCGACCAGATCGATGACCCGTCGCACCGTCGCCGCTTCGAAGCCTGCACCGACCAGGTCGGCGACTGCGAGATCTTGCTCGACATAGCCCTCGAGGATCGGGTCCAAGACGTCGTAGGGCGGGAGGCTGTCGTCGTCGCGCTGGTCCGGCCGCAGCTCAGCCGATGGAGGCTTGGCGATTACCGCCCGGGGAACGAGGTCGTGACCCACGACGGAGTTCCGGTGTTCGCACAGCCGGTAGACGAGCGTCTTCGGGACGTCCTTCAAGACCGCGTAGCCGCCTGCCATGTCCCCGTAAAGGGTGGCGTAGCCGACGGCCATCTCGCTCTTGTTACCGGTGGTGAGCACCAGCCATCCCCGCTCGTTGGAGATCGCCATCAAGATGATCCCGCGTACGCGTGCCTGAAGGTTCTCGCCCGCGAGTCCACCTGAAGGGTCTCCTGCGCTGAACACGGTCTCGAGCATCTCCAACAGCACGCTGTGGGCAGCCTCGATAGGGACCGTCATCGTGCCGATTCCCAGATTCTCGACCAGCGACGACGCATCCTCGATCGAGCCTGCAGACGAGAAACGGGACGGCATCAACACTCCGTGCACTCGCCCAGGTCCAAGAGCGTCGGCTGCAATGGTGGCCACGAGCGAGGAGTCGACACCGCCCGACAGGCCCACGAGCACTTCGGTGAACCCGTTCTTGCGAACGTAGTCGGACGTCCCGAGCACGAGCGCCTCGTAGACCTCCGCCACCGTGTCCAAACGGGGCGCAATGGGCGCAAGTGGCGTGAAGTGTTGCTCGGGGCCCGCGGCCTCGTCATTTGCCGAAGCGGCGCCGGACCGGTCGCCGACCGAAGCCCGCGGTGCCTCAGTGACCCTCACCAGCGGAAGTGACGACATGCCTCCGTGGCCCCGTGGGTCCAAGAGCCGCTTGCGGAACGTCGAATGGATCTTGAGGTCGCAGATTACGAGGGCCTCGCGGAACTGCGGAGCCGACGCGACAAGATCGCCGTCGTGGTCGAAGACCATGGAGGCGCCGTCGAAAACAAGCTCGTCCTGGCCCCCGACAAGGTTTACATAGGCGAGCGCGGCAGGATGCATCCGCGGCGCGCGTGGCAAGCATCCGCTCCCGCTGAGCCAGGATGCCGGCACGGTACGGCGAGGCATTGATCGTCACGACGAGCTCTGCGCCCCCCTCGCCCAGCCGGCCCACGGGCCCCAAGGGGCTCCAGGCGTCCTCGCAGACCGTCACTCCCACGCGGACGCCGCCGATCAGGAAGAGCCGGTCCGTGCCGGCCCCCGGAACGAAGTAGCGCCGCTCGTCGAAGACCCCGTAGTTGGGGAGCAACTGCTTGCGGACGACGGCGCGCACCTCACCTTCGGCACACACGGCGGCGGCATTGTAGAGATCGCCGTCCTCCTCCACGAAACCGACGACAGCCGCGCAGTGCTGGGTGGCGGCCGCGACCTTCTCGAGCGCGAGAGAGTTGCCGCCCACGAAGCCCGGCTCGAGCAGGAGATCCTCCGGCGGGTAACCGGTGAGCACAAGCTCGGGGAACACCGCCAGGCACGCGCCGGCGGCCTCGGCCTGGGCGAGCTGCGCAATGACCTTGTCGGCGTTGCCTTCGAGATCGCCGACGGTGGCGTCCAACTGGCAAAGCGCGATGCGCAGGTTGCCCACGGCCGGAATCCTACCGGTGGCCCACGCCGCGAACTGCGAGCAGACAGGAGTCAGGCCCGTCGCTGGCAGTAGCCTGCGTACAGAGGACTCCCCTACCTATGCCACCGCCACACCTGCTCGACGAGCTCGTCCGCGCGTCTGCGGCTCCCGACTCGGTGAGGTTGGTGGCCGACCAGCTCTTCGCGGCGTTCCCGCAGGCCCGCGAACGACTGGAGTCCGAGCCTGCGCTCGCTGCAAGCTTCGCGGCCGTCGCAGCTGCCAGCCACTCGTTGTCGCGCGTGATCGTCACCGACCCCGCAGCACTGGACGTGCTCGCACGACTCGACGTGCTCGTTCCCGGCTCGTTCACAGGCCTCGGCCAGATGCGCTGGGACCCTGCTCAAGCAGACGACGTCGAGGACCTCGTACGCCGCAAGCATCTGTCGCTTCTCGAGGTCGCCGCACATGACCTCAACGGCCTGGCCGACCTCGAGCAGGTGACCGGCGCGCTCTCGCTCGTCGCCGATCGAGTGCTTGCCGGCTCCATCCGCCTTGCCGGGGCCGACAACGGCCTGGCGGTCATCGCCATGGGCAAGCACGGGGCGGAGGAGCTCAACTACTCGAGCGACATCGACATCCTCCTCGTCGCCTCGGATGCTGCCGACGTCGATCCGACTCTCGCGCGCTCGGTGGTCGCGATCGGCCGTCGCGCGTTTCGCATCGACACCAACCTCCGCCCCGAGGGTCGCTCCGGCGTGCTCGTCCGGTCCGTCGATTCCTACGTCGCGTACTGGAACCGGTGGGCTCGCCCCTGGGAGTTCCAGGCGCTGTTGAAGGCGCGCCACTCCGCGGGCGATGCGGCCGCCGGACGACTGTTCGAAGAGGCGGCCTCGGAACACCTCTGGTCTCGGCGTTTCGGCGCGGACGAACTCGCCGAGCTCCGCACGATGAAAGCCCGGGCGGAGACGATCGTCGCAAGACGAGGCCTCGACCACCGTGAGCTCAAACGGGGGCGGGGCGGGATCCGGGACGTGGAGTTCTCGGTGCAGCTCCTGCAACTGGTCCACGGCGGCCGGGATCCGGCCCTCCGGTTGAGGGCCACACTTCCGTGCCTCGCCGAGCTGGCGGATGCCGGGTACGTGGCGGACGAGGACGCGGCGGCACTGGCGATTGCGTACCGTTTCCTGCGCACCGTCGAGCACCGTCTCCAGCTCGTCGAAGAGGCCCAGGTTCACACGGTGCCTGCCGACCGACCCGCGAGGGACCGCCTGGCCAGGGTGCTCGGTTTCAGAGGCAGGCCGCAGGAGACGGCGGGCGAACGCTTCGACACCGTCCTCGCCCGTCATCAGAGCACCGGAAGAGCGATCCACGAGCGACTGTTCTTCAGACCCCTTCTAGAGGCGTTCGCCGGAGGCACGACACACAGGACGGCTCCTCGCCACGACGACCAAGGAGCAAGCGAGCACGTTTTTGCATCGGATGCTGCCGAGGAACGGCTGGCCGCCTTCGGCTTCGCCGAGGCCGACCGGACCCGCCAGGCCCTGCGTGAGCTCACTCGGGGCCTGACACGCTCCTCGAGGCTCATGCAGCAACTGCTGCCGCTCCTGCTCGACTGGCTCTCCGAATCGCCGGACCCCGACCAGGGTCTTGTCGGGCTTCGGACCCTCGCCGGCACCCCGCATCGGCGCGACCTGCTCGTGACTGCCTTCCGGGAATCGCCCGAGGTCGCCCGGCGGCTCTGTCTGCTCCTGGGAACGAGCCGCCGGCTCGGCGAGATCATCGCCCGGCACCCCGATTTCGTGGAGCTTCTCGACGACACGGCCGCTCTCACCGCCCTCGATCCAGGCGAGTTGGTCCAAAAGGCCATGATCGCTGCGGATCAGGGGCCTTACAGGCGGCCGGGCGCGCTCCGGCATTTCTTCGAGACCGAAACCGTGCGGATCGCGGCCCGGGATCTCCTCGACCTCTCGAGCCTGCATGAGACCGGGCGCGCCCTCGCTGATCTCGGTGCAGCGGTCGTCGCCGCCGGCCTCCACGCGGTTGCGTCCGGTGTGCCGATGGCCGTGATCGCGATGGGGAGCTTCGGCGGAGCCGAGATCGCTTACGGCAGCGACCTCGACGTGCTGCTCGTGTACGAGGGGACGACTGATGCCGACAATGCGGCCGCGGAGCAGGCGGCATCGGCGCTCTTCCGGCTCTGCAACGGGTCGACGCCGGCCGAGGGGATCGTCCGGATCGATGCCTCGCTCCGCCCGGAGGGCAGGCACGGCCCGCTTGCTCGAAGCCTCGACGCGTTCGAGCGGTACCACCGGCGCTGGGGCGAGACCTGGGAGCGCCAGGCTCTGTTGCGCGCCCGTCCGGTTGCAGGCGATGACGAGGTCGTCGAACGCTTCGTGGCACTGGCGGACCAAGCAGTCTGGTCCTCACCGCTCGACGAGGCCGCCGAACGGGAGATACGCAGGATGAAGGCACGGATCGAGCGGGAGCGGATCCCGCCGAGCGACGATCCTCAATTCCACCTGAAGCTCGGCCGCGGCTCGCTCGCCGATGTGGAGTGGACCGCACAGCTGCTCCAGCTCCGGACCGGCACCCGAGCCACCGGGACCCGCGACGCGTTGGACCTCCTCGAGAGCGCCGGAGCGCTCGACGCGGCGGACGCGGTCGCTCTGAGGGACGCCTACCGTTTCTGCGGGAGGACGAGGAACCGGTGGCACCTCGTGGGGAGTTACGTCGCCGGCGCCGGAGGAGTGGTCGGAAGCGGGGCGGACGCGATGCCGCGCCAGCCCCAGCTCCAATCTCGTCTCGCGAGAAGCCTCGGGACCACTCCGACCGAGCTGCGCGAGTCCTACCGCCGAGTGACCAGGCGCAGCCGCAAGGTGGTCGAGCGCGTCTTCTACGGCCTGTGAGGGCCGACCATCACCCGTTCGTCCAGACGCGGGTCGTGGTCAAGCGACGGTTGACCGCGACGCCATGAGCCTCCAGCGAGTCGAGCAACGAGCCACTCCTTGACGTCCAGAAGATCACCGGTGCACCGGCAACGCTCGCCCGGAAACGGACGCCGTCGGTTCCGCGTCTCGAGATCCGCATCCCACGCCGCGCGTGCTCGGCGAGGATGATCTCCTCGTAGCGAGCGCACCACAAAGGCACGAAGGCTCGCAACCAGGGCCGTCGGGCACCGATGCGGACCCCCCATTCGAACAGCTCCAAGCTGACGAGCACCGGGGGCGTGTTCGTCGTGCCGAGGTGGGCCGGCAGCGGCCAGCGCAGCCCACCTTTGAAGCTCTGAAGTGGACCCTCCTCGAAATCGACATTGTCGAGGGTGCGCGTTGCGCGACGAGACGCGAAGTTCATGAGCGCGACATCGGCGATCAAGAGCGCGATCGCCACGAGCACGATCAACCAGGAAACGTCATCGATGGACATCTCGCGCCAAAACTAGACCTGCAGCCGCGGCGAAGTGCCGGACTCACAGCCGGCTCTCAGCTTCCCTTCATTCACGCCCCAGGCGGTCAGTCGACACTTTGCCGATGCGCGTCCTGCCGAACAGCCCGACCGCCCGTGTCGCCACAGCGGGGCACGCCCGCTCACCCGAAGCTGAGCCGGCCGAGGCCGCACGACCGGGGAGCTCGCGGACGCGGGCGGCCCGTTTGGGCCGCCAACCTGATCACGGCAGTGGCCGCCCTCGGATTTGGCGTCACGCTCGGGCTCGGGCTGACCGCCGTGACCCGAGGGGCTCTCGTCGCGCCGGGCGGGCTCGCGACCGCGGCCGGCCAGATCGCCGGCCTGGCGGGCAGCTACCTGCTTCTCGTCATGCTCTTGCTGGTATCGAGGCTTCCTTGGCTGGAAGGCGTGCTCGGCCAGGACCGCCTCGTACGATGGCATCGCCGGCTCGGCCCATGGCCCATCGTCCTGCTGGGCGGGCATGGCGTGCTCATCACGATCGGCTACGCGGAGCAAGCGTCGATCGGCCCCTGGCACGAGCTCGGCATCCTGCTCACTTCCTACCCGGACGTGCTCATGGCGACCGTGGCGTTCGGCCTGTTGGTGATGGCAGGTGTGGCCTCGTTCCGAGCCGCACGCTCGAGGCTGCGCTACGAAACCTGGTGGGCGGTGCACCTTTACACCTACTTGGCGGTCGCACTCGCCTTCTCCCACCAGCTCGCTGACGGCGTTTCGTTCGTCGGGCATCCCCTGGCCAGGCTGTTCTGGGTCGTGATCTGGGCTTCGACCGCAGGCGTCGTGCTCGTGTACCGCGTGGGTCTTCCTCTGTGGCGCACTCTCTACCACCGGCTCCGGGTGGCCGAGGTACGCGAGGAGGGCCCCGGAGTCGTGTCGGTGATCTGCGCGGGGCGCCACCTCGAACGACTGCCCGTCGTCGGCGGACAGTTCCTGCAGTGGCGCTTCCTCCGCAGCGAATCGTGGTTCCAAGCCCATCCCTACTCCATATCCGCACTGCCGCGACCCCCGTTCGTCCGCGTGACGGTCAAGGCGCTCGGCGACTTCTCCGAATCCGTGGCGAACATCCCAGTCGGCACCCGGGTGGCCATCGAAGGCCCCTACGGCACCGTCACGGCACATTCGCGCGGTGGCGACAAGGTCCTGCTCGTCGCGGCCGGTGTCGGGGTCACCCCGATGCGCGCCATTCTCGAGGACCTACCCGTGGCGGTTGACGTCGTGGTCATGTTGCGCGCGTCCACGCGAGAGGACGTGATCTTCCACCACGAGATCGCCCCGCTCGTGCAGGCCCGGGGCGGTCGTCTGCATGTCCTGGTCGGAAACCGGCACCGGGTGCGCCTTGATTCCCGCCTGCTTGACGAGCTGGTGCCCGACGTCGGCACGCGCGACGTGTACGTCTGCGGGCCCGACGGTTTCACCGACCGGGTCGTCGGCGCGGCGCGCAGGCTCGGCGTCAGCCGCGACCGCATCCACAGTGAGTCGTTCGCGTTCTGACCGTGACCACAACCAGCCCCCTTTACGACTTGGAGATCATGCAATGAAACGCATGCCTATCGTCCTTGCCGCGACCGCTGCCGGATTGGCCGCGGTTCTCGGGTTCCACACACAAAGGCTCAGCAGCAACCTGCTGCCCGGCCTGTCGGGCACGTCAGGCGCCGGGACGACACCGACCAGCTCGCCATCGGGTTCCGGCAGCGGGACCTCGGCGTCGACCGCGGCCGGGTCGTCGTCGACGCCGGGCTCGGTCGCGACCTCCACGACCATCCCGACCGGGACCCGGACCGCACTAGGTGCCGACGTGCAGTATCGCTACGGGGAACTGGAGCTCGAGGTGACCGTCACCGGAGGCCGGATCACCAATGTCCGGCCTGCGATCGACGCCGCATTCGACCCGCGCTCGAGTCAGGTCAACTCGTACGCCGAGCCCCTGCTGGAGAGCCAGACCCTCCAAGCCCAAGGCGCCAACATCAACGGCGTCTCTGGAGCGACGTTCACGAGCCAGGCGTACGTCCAGTCGCTGCAGGCCGCTTTGGACAAGCTCGGGGTCAAGTAGTGAGCAAGACCGGCTCGCTCGCCCTGGAGTCGCCCGCCGCGGCCGCGGCGGCCGCGGTCGTCGGTCCTGTTCTCCGGCACGTCCATGCGGTCATGGGGACGATGGTGTCGTTCGACGTGCGCATCGGCGACGCAAACCCGAACGCGGCCCACATAGCTCTGGCCAGGGCGTGCGCACGGCTCGACCGCGCAGACGCCGTCTTCAGCACGTGGAAGCCCAACAGCCCGATGAGCCTTCTCCGCAGGCATTCGATAACTCTCCGCGAGGCCCCAGCCGAGGTCGCCAAGGTACTGGAGTTGTGCGCTGTCGCCCGCGATATCTCCGGTGGTTGCCAACCATGTCATCGACCCGCACACCGGCCGGCCCGAGACCCGTTGCGCGTCCGCGACCGTCAGCGGTCCCGATCTCTGGCTGGCCGATGCGCTCGCGACCGGCCTTCTCGTAGCCGGAGAGGCGGGTTTGCCACTGGTCGAAGCCGTCGAAGGCTACGAGGGCTGCGTCCTTTCCCATGACGGCTCGATGGCGATGACCGGCTCTCTGCCGATCACCCAGTAGGCGGCAAGGTCACGCGGCCAGCGGGACCTCCCAGGGCCGAATGTGACCGCCGTCGCTTGCACCGGACGTCTCGACCTACACTCATGGCGTGCGCGTGACGGGCCTGATCATTCCCCGGACAGGCTGGTACCTCAGTTTGGGGCTGGTGTTCGGGATGCTGGCATTCGTGCGCTCGAATGCGTACAGACGCCGCACGGGAAGCAGCCCGTGGCATATCCACCCTCTCGTCTGGGGCCTCGTCAGCGTCTTCGTGACGTTCCTCGTCACGCTGCTGTCCATCGTCTTCGTAGCGATCTTCGGCACGGTGCTGTCGATATTCGCCTGGTCGCCCCGATCGCAGCCAGACCGTGGACCGAACGCCGCCGATGGGCCTGAATACCGAGACCTGCCCTTGTGCGCACCGGCTTCCGGGATCGGCCCGACTGCCGGCTCCGTGAAGCCCGTGCCACCGGGGACTGCGCTCAGGGCTTGGCTACCCGACCCGACGGGTCGCCATGAGCTTCGCTACTTCGACGGGTCAGGATGGACCGAGCACGTGGCGAACGCCGGTGTCATCTCGGTCGACAGCTGTTAGGAGCTCACGGGCCGCGTCGGCTGCCACCGCGGACGATCAGCCGGGATCGGCGGAGTCCCCCGCAGCCGCGGCACCAGGCTGGGAGGCGTCACTGTCCCCGGCTTCCTTGGCGAAGATCAGCAACGACTGGTCGAGACCGCCCAGCACCGTGTGAAGGCGGTAGCCGAAGAGCTCGGGCTCGTTGAGCATGGCCTGCAGCCCTACCGCCCCGGTCTCACCTGAGTGAACCGCCCCCGTGTGCCACTCCTTCACCTTGTACTCGATGTTCATCGCTTCCCTCGAGTCGTCTCGTGATGTGCTTGATGACGGCGAAAAGCCTTGCGAAATTGGGCGATCCGCACTGACCCCAGGCAGAAGACGACCAGCGCGCCGAGCGCCGCGGCTACCAAGAGCGCGAGCGCGAGCGGAAACCTGCCCGAGAACGTCAGAAAACTGATCTTTGCCTTCTCAAGATTCTGTACGACGAAGATGACCATCACCGCCGCGAAGACCAGCGCCGGGACGAGGCTCTTCCACGCTCGGCCAGCACCGCTCTTCGGGACGGCCAATTCCGGGATCTTCTCGGCGGGGTTGCCGGATGACGGCTCCGGCTCACTAGGCTCTTCGGGCTCGTCAGAAGCCACGTTCAGCAGGATATACCTGAGAGACTCCAGGTTCTCCCTGGTGGTCCTGCCGATCAGCCACGCTCCGCGTGGCCGTCTCGGGATCTTCCCCGGCGACGGCGGGTGCGAGGGGCCCTGTTCAGGACCCCCAGCGCGGGAGCGTCACCTCCGAGCTGTCGGACCATCCGGTCGACTTCGGTCAGGATCGCACCGGAGACGACCCACGCGCCGGTCTCGTCCACACGCCGGAGGTTGCGAAGCGATTCGCCACGGGCTTGGCGGACGGCATCCAGGGCAGCGTCCACGCTCGGGGCGTCTCCCTGCAGGGCTTCGGCCTGGGCGCGGTAGGCGACAGCGGTGCGGGAGAGCACCTCGGCGAGACTGGCGGGCAGCCGGGGTGCTCCGTCGATCTGGTGGTCGAACAGCGTGCGGGCTATCGCACGCAGCTGGGCCACCGAATGTGTGAGCGCGGCAAGCGCGTGGGACAACTCTGTGGAGGCCGTCTTGCGACCGAAGGGGTCCACGCGAAGGAACGCCACTGCCTCGTCGACCAAAGGGCGTGTGTGCTCCAGCTCCTCCTCCAACGCGCGCGAGCGGGCCAGCCAGACGTCAGTCTCGGTAGCGGTCGGCGTCCTTGCGACCCCGGCGCTCATTTCCGAGAGCAGGTCCGCGATCGAACCGGCAAGTCCCGCAAGGGCTCGTCGCGCTCGTGAACGAGGGTCTCCTGGATACGCGACATAGGAGGCTGCCGCGCCGATGACGGCGCCGACCAGTGTCGCCCAGACCCTGTCGAGCAGCGTGGAACTGCTCACCGACGTCCCGAGAGCGAGGATGAAGATGGCCGTTCCGGGGATCTGGAGCGACCCACTCGCGCCGAGCCGTAGCAGCTGGCCGGCGGCGAGCGACACGAAGACCAGCACAATCACCGCGAGGGCCGAGAGGCCGACGATTCGCAATATCACGACGGCGAGGAACACGCTTAGACCCATGAGCACGGTCCGCTTGGCGCCGTCGAGCACGGACGTCCGCACGGTCAACTGGACGGCGTAGACAGCGGACGCCGCCCCGAAGGCCGGCGCGAAGCCGCCGAACGGAAGACACACCGCCCACGTCGCACCCGCGGCCGCAGCGGTGACCGAGATGACCCGAAGCGTCCAGCGTGCCTCGTAGGCACGCAACAAGAGAGTCTTCAGCCCAAGGGCAAGAACGGCCCACGATCGCCGCGCGACGTACGTCTCGCTTCGCCGCCTGGTCCTGGGTGCACCGGTCGGGTCGGGTGGCTCGCCCACCGAGGATGAAGTCGCGACACCGTCCGGCACAGGATCGGGTTCAAGCCCGTCCGCTGCGAGGCGCTCCTCTCCTTCGTCCCGGTCCCCCACCTCAGGTCCGTCGAATGGAGAGCTCTCCACCTCACGAGCATGGAACATCGGCCGCCGGTCTGCCAGCGGGGTCGTCGTGCTCCACGAACCTCAGCGTCGCGTGGAGTCGCCCCGGGCGGGCCCAGTATCACGTGGCGTCATCCCGGGCGGCCCAGTATCAGGTGGCGTCATCCCGGGCGGACTGGAAGCGCGCGACCGTGAAGCTGATTATCAGCGGGACATCCACGGCGAACAGGACCAGCATCGCCGTGAGCACCACGAGAGGACCTCCACGGGTGTGGTCCCGGACGAAGGCGAACTCGATCAGGCCGGCGGCGATCACATACGAGAGCAATGTCCACCTGCCTACGAGGAAGAACTTGTCCCATGCGAGCCCTCTCGTCCGCACCAGCATGACGACGTTCACGACGAGCAGGACGCCGCTCGCCACGGCAAGGCCGATCGGGACAGCGAGCGGCGGCCTGCGCGGTGCGTACGACGCCATGTAGATGCCACCTATCACGACTAGCACCAACGCGGCTGCACCAAGCTCGGCGACTGGCGCGAACCGCGACTGCGAGGTGACACCGGCCGGCGCCTCGGGGTGCGAGAGGCTCACTGGGAGGCCACCCGGGTCATGATGACGAGCGTCGCCACCTGCATCAGGCCTGTGATGCCGGCGGTGTAGATGAAGCGCTTCATCAGCTTGCCGATCACCTCGCCATTGGGCCGGGGCTTGCGCATCTCGAACAGCACGGCGATGTTCGCCGGCTCGAGGATGCCCAGCGCGATAACAGCCATGACGCCGACCACGACGAACGAGACCATCAGCCACGCGTGGTTCGGGCTCGACGCCTTCAGGTTGCCGAGGTCGAGCGCCAACTGGAATCCGGAGGCAAGCGTCATGGCGACGAGCGTCGGCATGAGCAGAACCATCTTCGGCATGAATCTCGCCGAGAATTTCGGCGCGGGCCGGGATCGAGAGCCGTCCCAGGATCGGGCCGACGACGAGACCGACGAACAGGTCGATAGCCGTCCACAAGGCTCCGCCGGCAACATGATTGAAGTCGAGTCCCCACTGCCAGTTGAAGCCGATCGACGCCACCAGAAAGCCGAGGATGACCGCAACGACCGGCAAGCCCTTCAGCGGCACGATCTCGATGACCGGTCGAGGCGGGACGGCTGCACCAAGGCCGACGCTTGCTTCGACTCCGGTCGACGAGGAATCAACCCTCGTGTCGGTCATGTTGCCCCCTCCCGTACTGAAGCCACTCGCCCCGCCGCGAACCAGGCGTCGCGTAGAAGAGGCGACTCTAGCAACCAACGTCGCCTTCGCAAAGCGGTCCGTGCTCGGTCGCCGCGGACGACTTCGCCTCTCCCGGGACCCTATCAGGCAGGAGCTGCGGGTCACGCGTGCGGCGCAGAACAACCCTCGCCAGGGCCACTATCCTTTGTCGTCAAGGGTGTGCCGGGAAGACTGGTCGGCGAACATAGGACTAACCCAATGACCGATTCTCTTCCTCCGTCCGCGCCACAGTCGGCGACGGCGCCTGACGCGCCAGGCCCACCGCTGGATCGCCCGCGGGCGTGGGAGACGCGGCGGAAGTTCGCCAGCTGGCGGTGGGAGGCGCTTCGCACGACCTTCTGGCTCGTGCCCACCGTCCTTGTCGTCGTCGCCAGCGCGCTGTTCGTGGTCACGTTCGCAATTGACTGGGCGGCCTATCACGGGCACCTCACGCTGCCGTTCTGGATGCGAACCGAAAGCGCGGACGCTGGGAGGGAGGTGCTCATCGCCATCGCCGCCGCGGTCATCACCGTGATCGGCGTCGTGTTCTCGATCACGATCCTGGCTCTCACCTTGGCGTCCCAGCAGTTTGGTCCCCGCATGATGCGCAACTTCGTCAGGGACGTCGGGAACCAGGTCACGCTGGGCGTCTTCGTCGGCACCTTCGTCTACTCCACTCTCGCCCTCGGCTCGATCGCCATCAGCGGCCGTGGCGGCGTTTTCGTACCGCACCTTTCAATCGCCGTCGCCGAAGCCCTGCTGTTGGTTGACCTCTCGGTCCTCATCTACTTCATCCACCACATCGCCAAGTCCATCCAGTTGCCGGAGGTGATCGCCGGGATCGCCCGTGACCTGATCGGTGAGATCGACGCCGAATTCGCCGAGCAGAAGCCCGACGTGAACGGACCTGCGTCAGCTGCCAACGGGAAGTCAGTAGAGGAGCTCCTGCAACTCCTCGAATCAGAGGGGGGGGTCGTTCCCGCGAGTGAAAGCGGATACCTGCAATTCGTGGGCTATGCCCAACTTGTCAGGATCGCGGCACACACCGACGCGGTCATCCGCCTGACTCACCGGCCTGGCCATTTCATCGCCGCCGGACGGCCGCTCGCCACCGTCTGGCCACGCGAGGCCGCACCGCAGGTCGCTCAGGCACTCGCCAAGGCACATGCGACGGGGCCGCACCGGACCCTGATGCAAGAACCGGTGTTCGCCGTAGATCAGCTCGTGGAAATCGCCATTCGCGCGCTCTCGCCGGCGGTGAACGACCCCTTCACTGCGCTGACGTGCATCGACTGGCTTTCGGCGGGACTGAGACGAGTCTCCAGCGTGACGCTCGGAAAAGGCGTCTACAGGGACCGGTCTGGTCACGTACGGCTCATCGAGCCCGATCCGTCCTATGCCCGCACGGCCAACCGGGCATTCGACAAGATCCGGCAATCGGCTCGCGGTATGCCGGTCGTGATCATCCACATGGTCGACGCGCTCACCCGCGTCATGGAAGAGACCACGACCGACGAACAGCGGCTGGTTCTCGCGCTGCCAGGCAGAGATGATCGTCCGGGGCGCCGAGGAGTCTGTGACCGAGCCGAACGATCTGGAGGACATCCGCAGCCGTTACCGGAACTTCCTGGCCAAGGCGGCTGCCTACGGTCCCGCGGGCCCAACGCCCTAGCCGACGGTCATCCGACCTCGAGAGGCAGGTCCGGATCTGCGCTCCACTCGGTGAGCGATCCGTCGTACAGGAGGACATCGTCGCGGCCGAGCATCGAGAGCACGAAGACGTCGACCGTCGCCGAGATGCCCCCACCGCAGTACGCGATCATGGGAACCCCTGGATCGATGTCGAGCAGGTCATCGAGCTCGCGAACCAGCTCGTCCCGTGGCCGGAAGCACCAGGTGCCCGGGTCGAAAAGAGCCTGTGCCGGTGCGCTCACCGATCCGGGGATCCGGCCCGGCCTGCTGTAGGCGCCCGGCCCTTCCCCGCGGAACGCCCGCGGCGTCAGCGCGTTGACGAGACATGCCGGTTCTCCGCCCACCACCCTCAAGACGTCGTCCTTCGTGGCCAGCAGCTCCCGTCGCGGCCGCGCCACGAAACTCGAGGCTCCGATGCTCGGCGCTGCCGAGCTCACCGGGTATCCCGCTCGGCGCCACGCTGGCAGGCCGCCGTCGAGCACCCGCACATCGTCGAACCCGAAATAACGCAGGAGCCACCACAGCCGAGACGCCCACATCGGCGACTCCTGCGCGTAGGCGACGACCCGGGTGTCCGGCCCCACGCCCAGCGCGCCCATGGCCCTGGCGAAGCGCTCCGGCCGGGGCAGCGTGAAGCGAAACGGGGACTCGGGGTCCGAAAGCTCGCCGGGAATGTCGGCGAAGGCCGCTCCAGGGATATGGGCCTCGTCGTAGCGTCCCCGCCCGCTCTCGACGGTGTAGGGACCATCGGCAACCTCACGAATGAGGAACGCCGTCGCGTCGATGACTCGAAGTTGCGGTTCGCCGAGCTCTCCGTAGAGGCTCGGCGCGTCGATCAGCATCTGGTCCCTGGGCACATCACGATGTTAGTCGCACCCCTATGAAACATGACTTTTACCACCGATATTATGGGATTTGCCGACCCGGCACACCAGTCGGTCACACGCCCCGAGAGGCCAGCATCCGCTTGAGCCTGAAGGTTGCCAGGCCGAAGAAACCGAGCGCGAAGAGGGCCAGTATGCCTAGTTCGTGCGAGATCGTGACGATGTCCCCATGGTTCGACAACAGATTTGTCCAAGCGTCGACCGCCCAAGCCTGCGGTGTGGCGTGGCCGATCTCGCGCATGGTGGTCGAGACGATCGAGAGCGGCCACATGCACCCGCCGAGCATCGCGAACACGATTCCGACGATCGGGCCCATCGCGCTCGCCTGCTCAGGCGTCCGGAAGAACGTGCCCGCGACCATCCCCGCGCCGGCGCCGACCAGGCACCACAAGATCAGCAGCGCGGTGGCTGCCAAGGGGTTCCCCCACGACACGCCGAACACGCCACTTCCTATTGCGACGATTACAAGGGACTGCGCGGCCGCAATGACGACGTAAGTGATCGACTCGCCGACGATGATCGTCCGGGGTCGCACGGGTGCCGCGGACATGCGCTCGAACATGCCCAAGCGCCGGGTTTCGACGATCGTCGCGCCGCCGGCGATGGCCATCAGGAAGACGAACAGCACGAGCTCTGTCGGGGCGCTGTACTCGTAGCCCGGTGGGAGACTTCCTTGCGCCGTGTGGACCACCTGCGACCTGAGCCCGACGCGCGGCGTGCGTGACTCGAGGGAGCTCGCGCGGCCAAGGTTCTGAAGGAAGCTGCCCCCGTAGCGAGTGGCGAACCGGGCGGCCTCAACCTTGCCCCCGAAGTCGTCGACGACCGAGGTGACCCTCGTCGTCGCCGCCTGCTGGGTGCTGTTGGCCTGCTCGGCGATGACACCGACGCTCACGGATCTCCCGGCGAGCTCGTCGGAGCTCAGCCCAAGAGGGATCACGACGCCGGCGTTTATCTCCGAACGGGCCACGGCCTTTTCGAGCGAGCCGAGGTTGCGGTAGGCGATGACTGCCAGTCCCGAGGCGTGGCTGAGCTCGGCCACCAGCTGCCGGCTTGCTTGGGTCCCGTCGAGGTCGACCATTCCTACGCGGAAAGTGTTGAACCCTTGGGCGACCGCGCCGACCACGACGATGACGATGACGGGCAGGATTACCAAGAAGAACAGGGCCACCCGGTCGCGAAGCACGCGGCGGCCCGAGGCCCTCGCTATGGCGAGCGCCCTCATGCGGTCACTGCTCGGCGCGCGAGGCCGAGCGCGACGGCGCCGACAACGGCGCTGATGACGAGGATGGCCACCACCGGCTCGACTATCGTGCCGAGCCCTCCCCCGATGGTCGCAAGATCGGTGAAGCCGCGGATCGCCCACCCGTTGGGCGTGAACAACGCCAAGTGCTTGATGGTCGAAGGTGCGCTCGAGATGAAGAAGAAGTCGCCCCCGATCAGGGCCAGGCCGAAAATCAAGATCGAGGCGATGCCCTCGGCTTGGCGCTGGGTCCGAGCCACGCCTATCACCAGGGCGGTGAGGCAGATCACAGAGAAGACGAGCGCCAGTCCGAGGAGCGCGGCGGGCAACGGGGCGCCCCAGTCGGCGCCAAAGGCGGCCGTGGTCACGACGCCGATGGTCGCGAGGCTCACGACTCCGTAGACGAACACCGATATCGCCTTGCCGACAAGTATCTCGGCGGGGCGGACTGGGGCCGCCCGCATGCGCTCGATCATCCCCTGGGCACGGTCGACGAAGAAGCTCCGCGCGGTGTAGTTGATCGTGAACAGCAGGAAGAAGATGGCCATCCCCGGGCTGTAGTAGCTGATCACCTTGAGCTCGTGGGCGCCGATTGGGCGTTCGACGGCCTGAACGGGGATGTGGAGTTTCGAGACCAGGCCTATCAGCTGTGAGCTATCGGCCTCTGCCGCGCTCGCGGCGAGGGCGGTAGAGAAGGCGAGCCGGTCGGCGTTCACCTGCGCCACGAACGACGACACGATGGAGGTCGTCACGTCGCCGGCGATCGTGGAGTTGTTCGAGGTGACCGTGGTGAGGGGCTCTGGATGCTCGCCGGTCACCGACGACGAGAAACCCGCCGGGATCACCAGAGCCGCCCCCAGCTCGCCGCTCCTGATCTCCGAGCGGGCGAGCGCCGCCGAACTCAGCTTGCGGACCGTGACGACCTGTCTCAGCTGAGGCGCGTCAAGAGAGTTCACGATCTGGGCCGCCACCGGGCCGTGATCGAGCTCGACCAGGCCCAAGGTGAAGTGAAAGCTGTTCACACCATTGAAGGCAAGGCTCATGAGCCCGGCGATCGCGACGGGGGCGATGACCCCAACGACAATCGCCGAGCGGTCGCGGACGCGCTGGCGTAAGTCCTTGCGGGCGATGGCCAGGGCGGTGCGCACGCAAGCCTCACTCCCGCAGGGCCGTGCCAGTGAGATGCAAGAACACCGCCTCGAGGTCGGGCTCGACGACATCGACGCTCGTGATCGAGATGCCCGCAGCGTCGGCCGCCTCCAGGATGGCCGGAAGCAGGTGCCGGCCTTCTTTGGCGACGAGATGCACGCAGTTGTCCGCCGTCGCGGCACTGCTCACCCCGTCGACATCCCGGCATGCACCGGCAAGGCGTTCGAGGTCTCCCGACGCGACGAGCTCGATACGGTCCTGCTCACCGAGCTGCGCCACCAGCTCGCGCCGCGTCCCCTCTGCGATCAGGTGACCGCGGTCGATGATGCCGACGCGATCGCAGACGCGCTCGGCCTCCTCCATGTAGTGCGTCGTGTAGACGACGGCGAGGCCTTCTCGCCCGAAGGCCTGCACCCGTTCCAAGATGGCGTGGCGGCTCTGGGGATCGACCCCGACGGTCGGCTCGTCGAGCACGAGCAGCTTCGGGTGGTTGAGCAGTCCGGCGGCGATGTTCATACGCCGTTTCATGCCGCCCGAGAACGAGTCGAGCCGGTCGTCGCGCCTGTCGCTCAGCTCGGTCAGCTCGAGCGCCTCATCCACCCTGGCGGCCACGGTTCGCCGCCCGAGCTTGTACAACCTGGCGAGGAACGCCAGATTCTCGTACGCGGTGAGATCGGGGTACAAGGCGACGTCTTGGGGCACGTAGCCGATGAGTGCCTTCACCTCGAGGTTGCCGATCGCCTGCTGGCCCGCGATCGAGATGCTGCCCTTGTCAGGCTCCAGGAGGCCGCACACCATCTTCATCGTCGTCGTCTTGCCGGCGCCGTTCGGCCCGAGCAGGCCGTACACCTCGCCTTCGCAGATCCGAAAGCCGACACCGTCGACGGCGAGACGGGTACCGAAGGCCTTGGTCAGGCCGGCACACTCGAGGACGGGCGTCCGGTTCAAGATGAGAGATCCCGTCGCCGTAGCGGCGCGCGGCTAGAGGCTATGCGCACGCGTCTAGGTCCGGATTACTCGCGGCACGACGAGCCACGACAGCACTCCGGTCCCAGGGCCGACCTCGCCCCACTCCTCGACGAGCAGGTCGATACGGGCGAGGGCTGCGGTCGGCATCCGGACGAGCCCGCCGCCGATCAGGAGCCTGACGGTCTCCGAACAGGTGGGCTCGTGACCGACGACCATGAGCAACCGCGTAGTCTCCGGCTCTCGGCGGACCTCGCCGAGCAGGCCTTCGACGCCTCCGTCATAGAGGGCACCGGACTCGCGCACGGACCATTCCCAGTCTCTTGCCTCGCTTGCAAGTGCGAGCGTCGCGTTCGCGCGCAGTGCCGGGGAGCAGATGACCGAGTCGGGCACCTCTGTGGCGGCCAGGAAGCGGCCGGCCGCCCTGGCTGCCTTCCGGCCCCGTTTCGCCAACGGCCGCTCGAGGTCCGAACCGCCGTAGTCCGCCGACCAGTCAGACTTCGAATGCCGGAACACGATGAGTGCGTGGGACATCTCGATGGCCCTGAATGGTCCCGGCTCAGAGCTTGTAGCCGATGTCGCGCAAGAGCGACTTTCGATCGGCCACGTCCTGGTCGGTCTCCACACCGAGCGGGGGCGAGCCATCGATCACACCGAGGACGCCGCGGCCGAGATCCGTCTCGGCAAGCACGACCTCCACGGCATTGGCGGTGGCGCAGTGGACAGTGCAGACCTCGGGGACCTGCTTCAGCTGGTTGAGCACGTTCACCGGGTAACCCTCGCGGACGAACACGACGAAGCAGTGTCCCGCGCCCAGCGCCAGAGCGTTGCGAACGGCCAGGCTCTCCAATTCGAGGTCGTTGCCCGAGTGCCGGACCAGGCACTTGCCCGACGCTTCACAGAAAGCGAGCCCGAAGCGCAGGTACGGGCTCGTGCCGACGAGCGCCTCGTGGAGGTCCTCGACGGTCTTGACGAAGTGCGCCTGGCCCACGATCACGTTTAGGTCTTCCGGCTTTTCGATGGGTACCACGACAAGCTGCACGCTGCTTCTCCTCCACCGGGCCCGCCCGCGAGCCCACCACGGGACCCTCCATGGGTCCGATGCCTACAACGAACTCTGCGCCACCGCTGACCCGGGCGCAAGACCGTGGCCACGGGCGTGCTGTTCTGACGCGAAAGCGAGTAGAAGTGAGGGATGCGAATCAGAACACTCGGTCAGGGCCTCACCGTGTCGGCACAGGGCCTCGGCTGCATGGGAATGTCGGAGTTCTACGGCCAAGGTGACGACTCCGAGTCGATCGCCACCATCCAGAGAGCACTCGAGATCGGGATCTCGTTCCTCGACACCGCGGACATGTACGGCCCGTTCACCAACGAGCGGCTCGTCGGCCGGGCCATCGCCGGGCGGCGTGACGAAGTGGTGCTCGCGACCAAGTTCGGCAACGAGAGAACACCCAGCGGGCAGTTCCTCGGCATCAACGGCCGGCCGGAGTACGTGCGCCGCGCGTGCGACGCTTCGCTGGAGCGCCTCGGTGTGGAGCACATCGACCTCTACTACCAGCACCGGGTGGACCCGAGAACACCGATCGAAGAGACAGTCGGTGCCATGGCCGAGCTGGTGGCCGCCGGCAAGATCCACCACCTCGGGCTCTCCGAGGCGGCTCCGGAAACGATCCGCCGTGCACACGCCACGCACCCGATCACCGCGCTCCAGACCGAATGGTCGCTGTGGACCCGAGACCCGGAGGCCAACGGCGTACTGGCCACAGTGCGCGAGCTCGGGATCGGATTCGTCCCGTACTCACCCCTCGGACGGGGTTTCCTGTCCGGATCGATCCGCGCTATCGACGATCTCGCCCAAGACGACTTCCGTCGCCGCAACCCGCGCTTCACGGGGGAGAATTTCGAGAAGAACCTGCTCTTGCTGGAGCGGGTCCGGGACATCGCGGCGCAAAAGGTCGTCTCGCCGACCCAGGTCGCCCTCGCCTGGGTGCTCGCGCAGGGCGACGACGTGGTGCCGATACCGGGGACCAAGCGCCGGTCGTACCTCGAGGAGAATGCCGCCGCCGACGAGGTCAGGCTCACCCCCGCCGATCTCGACAGCCTGAACCAGGCCTTCCCGCCCGGCACAACCGCCGGAGACCGCTACCCGGACATGTCGACCGTGCACCGCTGACGCCTAAAGGCAGGATGTATCTCGTCCGATAACAGAGGATGAGAAGAACTGTCTTCCAGGTCGCGCTGCGAGGAGCAAGGACCGTGCCAGAGCCTTTCGACATCTCGGGGATGGGCGGTCCAAGTGATTGACCGGACTGGCCTGGCGCAAGCCATCAGACGCGCCAGCGGCGTCGTAGTGCCACTACGGGGGGTCGCTGAACAGATGATGTACCTCGTCGGAGCCGGCGAGGGAGACCTTGCAAGGCTCGTCCGCGGCGTCGGATGGTCGGTCTCACGATGCGGTCTCCTCCCCGCAGTGGTGCCGGCCCCCGCAACGCGGACGTGGTTGCGCAGGATGAGCTGAAGACGGATCGGCGACATGCACCAAGGTAGCTTCGAAGCGACTGCGTCGGGCGCTCACGACGCATATCTCCGAACCACCATCGAAGCTTGGGAGCCGTGTCCCCGACAACGAACGCCTCCGCCGATCGACGGTGCGTCCCGCTGCTCGCATGCTCGTCTCACGAGGTCGCGACATGTCCGCGCCGCCTGACGCCGCAACGCCGCCGACACCTTCTCGTCGCCACGTCTTCGGTCAACCCGTCCGGCTCTGGCTGTACGTCGGCCTCGTCCTCGCCGGAGGGCTGACCGTCGTCTTCGGACCGTTGCGCCTCGCCTCTGCCATATCCGCCAGCCATGTAGTGGCGATCCCGTGGTGGGGTATCTTCCTCCTCGCCACCGCCGCGGAACTTGCCAGCGTGGAACTGCCAATCCGCAAGACCAATGTCGTCTTGACGCTCAACGATGCGGTCATCATCGTGGCCCTACTGGGCACGAGCCCATTCGTGACGGCAATTGCGATGGCATTCAGCCTCGGGATCGTGCAGGCTGCGCAACGGCACGTGCCCGTGCAGGTGATCTTCAACTTCGGAGCCCAGCTGCTGGCGACCCCTCTGTACTACGCAATGCTGCGCTTCATAGTCCAACCAAATGCGATCTTCTCCCTGCGCAGCGTCGTCGGCTACTTGTTGACAGTGACGTTGCTGAACGAGCTCTCCAACATCGAGATATCCGCGGCGATGTACCTGTCCGAAGCCGACTTCACGATCGTCACCGAGGGACTGGCCTCCACAGCGCCGGTGGTGGCCGTCATAGCACTCGGAAACGGCGTGATCGCAACGATCGTCCTGGTCATGACGGTTGCTGCGCCAGTCGTGCTCCTGACCATCCCGATCCCGGTGTTGATAACCATCGCCGCCTATCGCGCACAGATATCCAAGCGCAGACAGCTGAGCGACATCGAGAACCTCTTCGCAGCCACCCGGATCCTGAGCTACTCCAAGAGCGTGCACACGGGCGCCGTGGACCTCCTGAGCCACATCGCCAAGATGTTCCACGCGACTCTTGTGGAGCTCACTCTGCTGCCGACGACTCCGGGCAACCCGGCGCTCGTCACCAGAACAGTGAACGGCGTGGCCACCGAAGTCATGGAGGTGACTCCCGTCGAGTCCCTGCCACCCGGGCTCGCGGACACCCTGGCCACCGACAACATCCTGGTCACCAAGAAGCTGGCTTTGGACACACCGCTGTCGCGGTACATCGCAGCCGATGACCGGCCCACGGGAATGGGCGTGGCGGTGCCCGCTGCGGACAACGCTCCCTCCCTCGGCTATCTCGTGGTGGCCCACCGGAACAAGTTCGTCGGCGACTTTCAGCAAACCGACCTGCAGCTGTTGGGCACACTCGCCAAGCAACTGGCCTTCGCCCTGCAGAACGGGCGGCTGCACGAGGACCTCGCCCTCCTGGAGGGCGCTCAGGACGAGCTGGTGCACAAGGCTTTTCACGACCCGCTCACCGGCCTCGCCAATCGCGGACTATTCGTCGATCACGTCGACGGCGCTTTCCATCGCGTGGCGTGGGCGGGGAACCTGGTCTTCCTTCTGTACATCGACCTCGATGAGTTCAAGAAGATCAATGACGCCTTCGGTCACGGTGCCGGGGACGAACTTCTCGTCCAAGCGGCAACCAGGCTCAACAACTGTGTCCGCGCCACCGACACCGTCGCGTGGCTCGGCGGCGACGAGTTCGCGATCCTGCTCGAGCAGGCGGCGTCTCTGGAAGTAGTGGAGATAATCGCCAAACGGATTGTCAGCAGTCTCGCTGAGCCGTTTCCTCTGGCGACCGGCATCGCCGAAATCGGTGCGTCCGTAGGGATCGCCTTCACCGACGCGTTCGGTCAGTCCGCGGCTCAGTTGCTGAAGTCAGCCGACGCCGCCATGTACGCCGCCAAGAGGTCCGGGAAAGGACGCCATTGTGTCGCCGTTTGACAGTCGTAGAAGGCACGCCTCCGACTCGAAGTCCGTGGGCCATCCAAGCGGAATGCCGTCACAGAGCACCCAGGGCGTGACGAACTTAGGTAGGCTCCGTGTGGTGCAACCGCAGGTGGGACCGCCCCTCGACGTGGAACGTGTGCTGAGCGACAAGTCCTTGCGAGTCGCGTTCCAGCCGGTCTGCGACTTGTTGTCACGCGAGGTCATCGGCTACGAAGCGCTGGCGCGTTTCCCCAGACCGGCGCATGCGACGCCCCGTCAATGGTTCGACCAAGCCCTGCATCTCGGGCTCCTGCTGGACCTCGAGCTCCTCGCCGCTGCCAAGGCATTGGAACTGCTCCGGCGGCTCCCAGATCGAGCTTTCCTCGCCGTCAATGTGTCGCCGGCCACGGCAGCCTCAACCGCCTTCGGCGAGCTCGCTTCCGCGGTGCCGCCGGAACGCCTCGTCCTGGATATCGCCGAGCACGACACCGTGGACAACTACCACCTGTTCACCGATGTGATCAACCACCTTCGCTCGCTCGGAGTGCGGATCGCCTTGGACGACGCAGGCGCCGCCGACGTCAGCCTGCAGCACCTTCTCGGAGTTCGGCCCGACATCGTGAAGATCGACACGACCGTGATACACGGGATCGCCGAGGACGAGCTTCGCCAGGCAGTCGCCTGTGCGTACGCGAGCCTTGCCAAGCGGGCGGGTGCGGTCAGCCTCGCCGAGGGAATCGAAACCGAGGCCGAGCTGGCCATGCTCCTGACGCTCGAGGTCGAAACCGGCCAGGGTTACCTGCTCGGTCGCCCCGCGTTCTTGGAGAGCTGACGAGCGCGAGGCGCTAGCTCTGCCCCGGGTCGCTCTGGAGGATCAGAACCTGAAGGTGACGCCGGTGAGGTCCTCTGACAGTTCCCACAGGTGTCGCGCCGTTTCCTCGTTCTTGGCCGACTCGGTCGGCTGCACCGCGGTCGGATATCCGCGGAGCTCTCCTACGCCGTCTGGACCGTAGAAGGATCCGCTCTCGGCCGCGGGGTCGACGGCCGCGTAAAGCTGGCTGAGCGCTCCGACCTCGGCGCTCTGAGCCAGGAGACGGTTGCCGACCCTCATCAGCTGCCTCATCACGCCGGTCGGGGCACTGGTCTGCAGATTCGTGGCTGCCCATCCGGGGTGCCTGACCGTACGCCGCGCACGGCGCTTACGAAAGCGGTTATCCGGTCAGGCCCGCCGCCGTGAGCGTGCGCGGACGAGGAACATCGAACCGGCTCAGCCCAGGGCGCCCCCGGCGCCCCTGAACGTCGCCCAGGTCGGGTTCGCCAATCCCATGGCCTTGCCGAGCCGGCGCCAGAAGCTTGGAGAGTCGGCGACCCAACGAGCTGGACCGATCCCGAGGACCGACTCGCAGCCCGTAGCCGAGACCACGACAGTCGGGAACGACCCCTCCCCTGCAGTGAAGCTGAGGCGGTAGGTGATCCCGAGGTCGGCTGGGCAGCTCATCACGCCGATGGGAATCCTCGGCAGGGCGCACACCACCTTGGCCACGTCCTGGACCGATACGACTTGCGTCACGATGGTCACGGCGGGGAACGAGAAATGGATGTCGTTCTGCGGGAACGTGTCGACCCTGTGCACGACAAGGTGGTCGACCTGGCCAATAGACCTGCAGAGCGACGTGGAGACGACGGCGGGCTGCAGCGTCCCGCTCACCGTTGTCCTCTGCGCCGCCTGCGCCGCGCCCGTGCCGCTGCCAATCGCGATCAATGCCAGGGTGACGCACGCCGTTGTCATCCAAGCCTTCATGATCTTCATGACCCCACGAAGCATCGAGCAGGCAAGTTCGCGTAGGCAGAGGCGCTCATGGCCAGAGCTTCAGCCGAAGCCCGGAGGCCCTGGCCACCGGGCGCCTGATCGCGGTGCGCAGTGACTCCTCCGCCGCGACCAGGGTGACCTGCTCTTTGGCACGCGTCACTGCCGTATACAACAGCTCCCGGGTCAGTATCGGCGACGGCGGCCTCGGGAGCGCGACGATCACCCGCTCGAACTCCGATCCCTGGCTCTTGTGGATCGTCGTCGCCCACCAGGTGTCGACGTCGCCGAGCTGGGACATCGCGAGCTCTCTGAGGCCAATGCTCGGGTCCCGGAACGCGGCAACCGGGCCGGTGGGCCCGGCGACGACGAGCCCGACGTCACCGTTGAACACGCGGTTGAAGTAGTCGTTGCGAGTGACGACGACCGGCCGGCCGACATACGGGCGCCGCCCGATCCCGGCGTCGGGCAGCGCCCGCGCCGCGAGAGCCTCGATGCGGGCGCTCCAGGCGAAGACGCCGAGCGGCCCGAATCGCGTGGCACAGAGGACCTTGAGCTCGGATGCCTTCCGAAGGCCTGCTTCGGCGTCCCGTCCCTGCGCTGCGAGGATGACATCGACGGCACTGGCGGCAGCCTCCTCGTACAGCCGAGAGATGGCGGCCTGATCGTCGTCTTCGACCCAGGTCAGCTCCTCGGAACGGTGGTCGCGGAGAACCTCCAGCGCGGCATCGCCGTCGCCGCGCCGGATCGCGTCGGCGAGTGTCGCTATCTCCGGGTGGGAGCGATAGCGATGGTTAGCCTCGAGCAGCACGATGCCGCCAGCGAGAGGCCCTGTCGTCGGCCCCGTGGCCATCGGGCCGACGATCTCGCCGAGCACCGCGCCAGCTTCGACGCTCGCGAGCTGGTACGGGTCGCCGACCAACACGAGCGTCGCGTCGGGACGCACCGCCTCGAGCAGGCGGGCCATTAGCGGGAGCGACACCATCGAGGTCTCGTCGACCACGACGAGGTCATGTGGCAGCTGGTTGAAACGGTCGTAGCGCGGCTTGCCACCGACACCGATGCCCAAGAGACGGTGCAGAGTCTGAGCGGCAGTGGCGCCGAGCGCGATCGCGACTCCTGTGCCGGGGCCGGCCCTGGCGGCCTCCTCGTGCACCGCTGCTGTCATGCGCGCAGCCGCCTTGCCGGTCGGCGCAGCAAGCGCGACGTCGAGTCGCCGGCCTCGGCCGAGAGCCAACCGGTTGGCAGCGCTTAGAAGCGCGGCGATCGTGCGCGTCTTGCCGGTGCCCGGTCCTCCGCCGATCACGGCGATCGTGCAGGTCAAGGCTTTCTCGGCGGCTTCGCGCTCGAAGATCGGGCGACGCGGTGTCGTCGGGCACGAAAAGCTCGTCGAAGATTGCGTCCAGCTCGGGTGACAAGGTGGCAAGCCCGCCTCCGGTGCGGGCGCGACGCAGCAGCTCGTCTGCGACGCGGGTCTCGAAACGCCAGTAGCGCTCGAGATACAGGCGAGTGCCGTCCCACACCAGCGGCACCGTCACCTCGGCGAGCCCGTCGTCTGGGCCGCGCACGGCGGGGCTCGCCGCGAGGACCATCGCCCAGCGCGCGGGATCGGGCCAGGGAAGGGAAGCGATCGAACGGTCTTGCTCGTCGCCCTCGTAGTCGTCGAGGACGAGGGAGCCCTTGACGGCCCCGATCACGACGCACACGTGGCCAAAGCGTGGGGCGCGCGCCGCCAAGGCGGCACCGAGCAACACCTCGGGCTCCAAGCCGTCGGCACTCCGGGCGATCACCCCGGCGACTTGCACAGCGGAGGCGTCGAGCACACCGGCCTCGACAAAAGGCGCGAGCGTTGCGACCTCGGCGCTCAGGAGGGGACAAGGCGCCGTCACGCGGGCACCCCCGCGCCGTCGAGCAAGTCGCTGAGCTCTGTCACGAGTGCCGGCGGGATCTGCCAGCTGAAGACCCCGTGCGGGTCTCCCCCGACCACAGGCGTGTCGGCACCGGCCATCCCACGCACGAACAGGTATGCGGCACCGCCCAGATGCTTGGCGGGCTCGTAGCCCTGTACCCGCCAGCGCAGGTAGCGGTGCAACGCGACCGAGTAGAGCAGCGCTTGCAAGGGGTAGTGGTGCTCTGCCATCGCCGCCGGCAGCCGGTCCGGGCGGTAGTCGATCGACCGAGGCTCGCGGCCCCGCTCACCCAGGGTGTTGGTCTTGTAGTCGACGACGACGAAACGAGGGGGGGCGTCCGCGCCGGTCCCGTCCCAGACGCGGGCCACCAGGTCGATCGAGCCCGTGAGATGCCCCGCGAGCTCCGTCCCGAACACTCCCGACGCGAGGCGCTGGGCCCATCCCCGAAGGGGATCGTCGTCGGGCATATGGTCCAGCACGAGTCCACCGATGCTGCGATCGGTAGCCAAGCAGCCCTTTCCGCCCAGGCGCAGTTCGAAGCTCAGCTCGCCGAGGCGATCGTTTCGCGCGAGGTCGCGCAGCCGTCGTCCTTCGAAAAGAGGGCCGAGAGGCGTCTCTATCGCGGAGCGAAGGCCTGCGACAAGCGTCTCGGTGTCGACCGGCCAGGGATTCCATCGGAGCCGGTCGGCGATGTGCGTGCGCAGCTCGGTATCAAGATCAGCCGCCGCAAAATCGACGCCCTCGAGCACCTCGTGCACGAGAGTGCCGAATCGCGCGCCCCCTGCGACTGCGCCGAGCAGCAGGTCGGACGAGGACGCGACACCGCCGATCGTGGCGGCGTCGGCTTCAAGCGGCTCGTCGGCCGCGCCCCCGTCACCGAGGGTCTCGTCTTCTGGATCGAGCACAGCGCCTCGAGCTCGGTCGCTGATCGCGCTGAACGACCAGCGTCTGTTCACGCGGCCCAAGACCCGCCTCAGCTCGGCGAGCGCGAGCGCACCGGCGGCGGCTCGCCGCTCGCGGTCGACCCACGGGCCGTCCGGAGGATCGCCGGCACCGGTGACACCCACGGCCACGGCGTCACCGGCCTCTTGGAACGCCCGCCGCGAGCTCTGCGACGGCGGCGGCGTCGGCAGGCAGATCCACGTTTCGCGCGGCGAACTTCGTAGGAGAGATCGCACCGTCGCTTCTCGCGAAGAGCACGCGGGCTAGCCCGGTGATGTCCGATCCCTGGACTCGGCTCCACCAGACCAGCGTCTCGTGCTCGGCGCGGGTGAGCGCCACGTAGAGCAGCCGGAGGTTCTCCCCGAGCGCCTCTTCGTCGGCGAGGGCCTTCGCGCGCGGTCGCGGCGACCCTCGTGGGCCACGGTTGGCCGTTGGTTATGTCGAAGGTGCGGCGTCCGGTGTCGGGGTCCCGGAACACGACCTCGTCTGCGGTGGCAAAGCCCTTGCGCCACAGCGTTGGGACACAAACGACGGGGAACTCAAGGCCCTTCGCGACGTGCACGGTCATGATCTGTACCGCTTCGGCTTCGGATTCGATCTGGCGAGCGATCAGATCGTTGTCGGGGTCCTCTGCCACCTCCGACGCGAGCTGCGCGAGGGTCATCAGCAACCCCGCCGCGGTCGTCCGGCGGCCGGCGGTGCCCGCCTGGAGCAGTCCGGCGATGTGGTCGAGGTCGGTCAGGTCGCGATCACCCTCACTTGTAGCCAACAAACGGGCGGTGACACCGCTCTCGGACCACATGCGGGCGCAGAACTCGACCACTCCGTGGGCCTCGAGCGTCTTTGACCACTTGAAGACCTGGTCTTGCACCTCGCTGAGCTTCGCGTCGTCGGCTTCGTCGAGCTCGGCAACCGACCAGCCGAAGAACCAGGAGACTGCGGCTGTGCGGGCCCGGGTCGGATCGGCCGGGCGGGTGAGCGCGGTGAGGAGCCAGCGCCAGTGGTCGGCCGCTTTCGAGCTCAGGACGCTGTCGCCCCGGGTCACCACCGCTGGGACGGCCCTCCGGCGCAGCGCCGTCTTGATCGGTTCGGCTTCGGTACGCTTGCCGATGAGCACTGCAACGTCGCTGGGTCGCACCCGACGCGGCTCGACGCCGTCCCTGGAGGGGATCGAGGCCGTCTCCAGCAGCTTCTGGACCTGGAGCGCGAGGTCGCGCGCGATCGCGGCTTCGGCTTCGGCGCTGTAGATCCAGCCGCGCCTTGAACGGGGGAGGTCGTCGCCAAGAGCCAGACGCAGCCGGAGTGCCGCCGAGCGCGGCTCCGTCGTCGTCCGCAAGACGCAGGCCCCGGTGCTCGGATGAAGGCTCCACTTCCACGAACTCGATCCGGGGGTCTCCGAAGGTCGCGCCCCCGAAGAGCTGCCCGAGGGCGGCGAGCAACGCCCCGTCGGAACGCCGGTTGACTCCGAGCGTGAACCGCTTCGTGGGCTCGCCGGTGGCCTCGAGGTAGGTGTGCACGTTCGCGCCCCGGAACGAGTAGATCGCCTGCTTCGGATCCCCGACCAGGACTAGGACCGAACCGTCGTCGGCATTCCCGAACAGTTTCGAGAAGATGTCCCACTGCACTGGGTCGGTGTCCTGGAACTCGTCGATGAGCGCGATGCGGAACCTGCGGCGTACGGCGGCAACCGCGGCAGGATCTTCCAGCCCCTCGCGCAGCTGGGTCAACATGTCGTCGAACGAAAGCGTGCCCGCGGCGCGTCGCCGGCGATGGACCTCGTCGACGACGCGATCGACGAGGCGGCGAAGTCGAGCCGCAACGACCGTGGACTCGTCGCCGGTGTCCGGGATGACGCGGATGCCCGGGTTCCCGAGCACCTTGAAGCCGAGGCTCCGAAGGCCCTCGAGCGTCGGGAGCTCGTCGGTGGTCGTCGGACTGCTGACGGACTCTGCCGCGAGCACGTCGGCACAGACCGCGCTGACGAGATCATTGGTGTCTTCGAGAAGTGTCGCGTCGAGGTCGATGTGGGCTGTAGAGCCCAACGTCGCGAGCACGTGCTGCGCGAAGCCGTGAATGGTGGTGATCGTGGCCGCGTCGAAGTCGGCGACGGCCCGTTCGAGGCGGTCGAGTCGGAGATCACGATCTGTGCCTGCAAGGAACTCGAGGAGCTCGTCGTCGGCCGGGATGGTTTCAGGGCTCCGCAGCGCGGCCGCTGCCGCGCTGAGCCGGGTCCGGACACGGTCGCGCAACTCCGCCGCGGCCGCACGCGTGAAAGTGACCATGAGGAGCTCTTCGACCGAGACGTCGGCCTCTGCCACGTAGCGCACGACGAGGCCGGCGAGTGTGTAGGTCTTGCCCGTGCCTGCGCTCGCCTCGATCGCGACCCGGCCGGTCGTCGGGAGCTGGCCGACGAGCGAGAAGACTTCTGGCGCGCTCATAACTGCTCCTCGGCGCTCGCCTCGATCGCGCCCCACAGGTAATCGGCGAACCGTTGCGCTCGTCCCGCCGAAGGCCCGGGAGGATCATCACGCCGCGCCGGCAGCGCGCGCAGCTCGTCGAAATCGAGATCACCGAACGCCAACCGGTTCGCCTCGTCCTGGCCGTCGCCGGATCCGTTCCGCGCTTGCCAGTCTTCGGCGTTCGCGGTCCGGTCGTGGAGCTTGCGGGACAGGCACGCGAAGAGCGGGACGGGCTCGCGCAGCCCGCGCCGGTAGCAGTCGACCGCGACCTCGAGACCATCGAGGGCGCGACGGCGGCGATTGTCGGGCGCGTCGCCTCGAGCGACGAGCCCGAGGGCGTCAGGCACGTCGCCCCTCTCGGTGCGACGCACGACGATGCTGTGCCAGTTGATCACCGGGTCGGCGGCCACGAGGGCCACAAGGTCAAGCCACGCTGAAACGTGCTGCTTGGGTGTGGCCCTGCTGAAAGTGACCAGGGCCGGGCCCGGAGACGGGCCTGCGCTGCGGCCCACTACCGTCCCGACGACGCGGGTGCCGTCGGCGAGCCCGACCTCGACCGGCAGGCGATCATGACGCGCCATGTCGATGCCGAGCTCTGTCGCGACCTCGAGCATCGCGTCGACAGTGCCCTCGATCTCGGCGAGCGAGAGATCGCCCAGCCCACCCGGGGGGAGCGTGCCGAGAGCGCGCTCGTGGCGCTCCCACTCGGCGTCTCCATGTCCAGAAAGACGGGCCTTCAGGAGCCGCTCCGCGATCGACCAGCGTTCGAGGCCGTCTAACGACGTCGCGAGATTGTCGGACTCCGCGCGGTCCTCGTCGGTGAGGTGAAGCCGGAGGCGCTGGCGCCAGAAAGCCACCGCGGGGTTCTTGAAGAAACTCTTCAGTTCGGCGAGCCCGATCACGCCGTCGTCATCCGGCGGCGGCCTGAGCGCGCCCTCGATGAAAGGCCGGTCCTCCCCGACCCGCTGCTCGCGGGCACGGGCGCCAGCGAACGCACCTGGGTCGAAGCTCCAGGGGCCCGGCCGGTTGAGTAGGCCGGGCCGAAAGCAGCGGTCGTCGAAGCGCTGCAGGGGGTGGACCGTTTCGATCCGACCCCGGTACTTGCCTCGGCTTTGCGGCGCGAGGGTGGCGACGATCGTGTCGCGCAGCTCCGCTAGCACCGTCGCATTCGGTATCTCCAGGTTGGTACGGATGTTGTGACCTGTTCGGGTGATCACGAGGTGGTCGCGAGCAGCGAGCACCGCCTCGAGGAGCGCCTGGCGGGCTTCCGAACGAGGATCGCGGTCGCCCACGAGCGGGGCTGCGGCGGCAAGATCGTCGCCGTCGATGGAGCCCGCGCCGGCGCTCGGGTGGGCCTCGTCGAGCCCGAGAATGCAGATCACGCGGAAGGGCAACCACCGAAGCGGCGTCAACGAGCTGACGGTTATGCCGCCCCGGTAGAAGTCGGGACGGCGCGACGTTCCCCTGATCCGATCGGCAAGGAGACGTCGCAGGTCCGCGAGCGAGATCTCGACCGTCGCCGGCTTGCCGCCCACGACGGCGTTGTCAGCTATCTCGGCGAGGATCTGCCGGAGCTGATCGAGCTGCCACAGCTGGTCGGCGTCGACCTCGAAGAGCTGTCCGATCGCGTCCGACACCGCATCGCACCACGCCGCGGCGGTGCGCGATCGCCCCATGTCGTCGGCCATCGACGCGAGACGTGCGACGAGATCGGCCAGGCGACCGGCGACGGCGATGTCATCGCCTTCGACTCCCAACGGTGCGATCTCGCCCGGCGCCAAGTCCAAGTCGTCGTCGCTCACAGCGACTCCCATGAGCAACCGGTCGATCGCCGCCTGCCACGAGTTGGCGTTGAGTTCGGGCGGGAAGCCCCACGGCGCGCGGTGCGGGCCGTCGAGGCCCCAGCGCACGTTGGTCCCCGCGATCCAGTCAGCGATGGTCCGAAGCGCGTCGCTGTCGAAGTCGAAGCGCCGGCGGACCGCCGGCAGCGAGACGAACTCCAGCACTTCCGAGGCGCCGAACCGGCCCGAGACCAGCGCGAGCAACGAGTCGAGCGCCGCGAGGACGGGGTACGAATCGAACAGCGAACGGTCGGTGATGCGGTAGAAGAACCGGGGCGGGCCGCTTTCGGTCGTGTCGACGGCCTCCTCGGCCGAGGTCCCGAAGCCGGCTTCCACGATGGGCGCGAACTGGTCGATCGCCGGGGCGAGCACGACGATGTCCTCCTCGCGCAGCGTCGGGTCGTCGACCAGCAAGTGGAGGATCGCATCGCGCAGCACCTGGACCTGGCGCGCCGGCCCGTGGCACGAGTGCACCTGGATCGAACGGTCACCGGGATCCAGTTCGAAGTCGCCGGTGGGCGCGCGATCCGCGCGCAGGTCGCTTTGCACACGCGCCAGGAGTGAGCCCGGGGCACCGCCCGGGGACGGCTCACCCTCATCGACCGACAACGGCGCGGGGATCCCCCGCGACTCGGCCGAGGTAAGCAACACGGTCCTCTCCCGATACGGGCGTCCCCACGATCGCAAGAGCGGGTGACGCACCGCGGTATCGGACCGGTCGTCGGCGCGTAAGAGCGCGAGCGGCCGGGGGCCGGCCAGCGTCGTCTCGCGGACACGGGAGGTGGTTGCGGGTGACGGGTCGAGCAGCAACAGGTGCAGATCTCGCTGGGCGCTGATCGCGTCGATCAGCTCGATGAAGGACGCGCCGCTCGGAAGCGTTGTGACTCCGAATATGGCAAGCCGAGGCGGCAGGTCCAGCGCGAGGCTCCCCCTGCGCAGGTCGTCGAGCAGATCGGGCAGCCGCTCGGGTGGGCTGGGTGATCCGACGAGCGCGCGCACCAGGCGCCACAGGTGCGGCTGCCAGCTGTCGTGCTCGGAGAGCGGGCGACCGATGCCGTCCACGTCGCGGCCGGCACTCCAGTGCAGCACGAGCTCGGGCCGGCGCACGGCATAGCGATCGAAGAGATCGGCGAGACGCCGGGCCCGCCCGAACCAGGTCGCGCCGGCAGGCAGGATCGTCAGCGAACCGAGTCGGTCGTCGTCGCCTCTCGAGCGCAACACCTCCAGCACGGCCCAGACGAGACAGTCGACCTGCCATGGATCGTCAACCCCGTCGTGGTTGCCAGCCGCGAGCACCGCCTTTCGCAGCGCGCCAGGGAAAGTGAACTCGATGTTCGCGGCGACGCCGTCACCGGTCCGGGGCCCGGACGCACCGAGCGACCGGGCCAGCTCGAGGGCCAGCCACCGGCGCATGCCCACCGTCGGCACAGCGACCCATTCCGGAGACATCGGGTCCGCGAGCGGCTCCGCCAGCACCTCGGCCAGCACCGCTGCGAGAGGCTCCACCCGGCTGGCGCTGGACAGGTGGAGCACAAGCGAACACTACCGGCGGGGTGTGACTCTCACCTGGGCCCGACCTGCTCGACTGGCCGATCTCGCTCAGGTACCGTCCAGAGCATGTCGATCCTGCTCGAGCTGGACCTCACCGGCGCAATAGTCGAGGACATCGGTTCCCATCCCATCGAAAGGGTGATGAACCGGCGGCGCCTCGCACTGCGCACGCTCGTCACCCGGCTCGCCTCTGCCGCCGAAGACCCCGACGTCGTCGGACTGCTCGCCAAACTGGGTGCCACTTCGATTTCGCTGGCGCAAGCCCAGGAGCTGTCGGATGCTGTGGGGCGTTTCCGCGCGAAGAGGCAAGGAAGCGATCGCCTGGGCCGAGACTTTCGGCGAGCTCGGGCGGGCCACGACGGCTTATGTGGTGGCCGCCGGTTTTGGTGAGTTGTGGCTGCAGCCTTCCGGAAGTGTCGGTCTCATGGGCGCGGCGGCAGCCGGCACGTTCGTGCGCGGCGCACTCGACCACGCACAGGTCGAGCCGCTGTTCGCACAGCGCCACGAGTACAAGAACGCGGCCGACACCTTCTTGCGAACGGAATTCACCGAGGCGCACCGCGAGGCGACCGAACGCTTGGCCGAGTCCGCTTACGAGCAGATCGTCTCTGCCGTGTCACTCGGCAGACGCTTGCCCGCCGACCGCGTCCGGGAGCTGATCGACCGAGCGCCGATCCCTGCCGCCGAAGCCCAGGACGCCGGCCTCGTCGATCACCTCGGATACCGCGACGCCGTGCGTGAGGCGCTTGATCGCCGTTGGCCAGAGAAGCCGACACTGCTCTACGTCTCGCGCTATCAGAGGCGGTGGGACAGCGTCCGGAGAGTACGCCAGGCGCGCCGTCCGACGGTCGGGCTCATCGAGGCGATCGGTCAAATCCGCTCTGGGCGCTCCAAGCCAGGCCCGATCGGGCGGGCAGCGGGATCGGACACCGTCGCCGCCGCGTTCCGCGCCGCCGTGAAGGACGAGCGCACCAAGGCGATCGTGTTCCGGGTCAACAGCCCTGGCGGCTCGTACGTCGCCTCCGACACCATCTGGCGCGAGGTCTGCAGGGCTCGCGAAGCCGCCAAGCCAGTCGTGGTCTCGATGGGCGATGTGGCCGGGTCGGGCGGGTACTTCGTGGCCATGGCGGCCGACGTCATCGTGGCGGAACCGGCGACCCTCACCGGGTCGATCGGCGTGTTCGGCGGCAAGCTACAGACCAGAGGGCTGTTCGAGCGCTTGGGCGTGAACGTCGAGAGTCTCGGCCTCGGGCAGCACGCTCTCATGTTCTCGTCGCAGAAAGGTTTCAGCGAGGACGAGTGGGCCAAGCTCGACGAGTGGCTGGACTTCGTCTACGACGATTTCACCGCCAAAGTCGCCAGGGGACGCGCGATGACCCGCGAGGCGGTCCACGAGGTGGCCCGCGGCCGCGTCTGGACGGGAGCGGACGCCGTCGAGCGTGGGCTCGTCGACGAGCTCGGCGGGCTGCGCCGTGCCGTGGAGATCGCCCGGGAGCGCGCCGGCCTGCCACCGGACGCCCGACTGCGGCCGGTGCTTGCAGTATCGCCGGTGCAACGTCTGCGCCAACCTCGCAACAGCGATGACCCGGCGGCATTCGTGCAGGTCGGGGGAGTAGCTGCGGGCCGGTGGGAGTGGGGAGGACACGCCCGGCTGGCAGAGGCGCTGGGGCTTCCGGCCGCCGGGCCACTGACCATGCCGATGGGGCCGCTCCGGTAGGCGGTGGCGGAATCGGCGATGCGCTGCAGTACCTCGGGTTGCTCGGCCATCTCGCGTGCCATGAGCTCACCGGTCACCGGAGTCCGACCTCCTGCCGTTGCGCCTCGACGAAGACGGCTTGGTCGCAGAACGTGTTCACGCCGAACAAGCCTGGGCCACGACTTCAAGGGTCCGAGCGGTCCTGAGCGACGACTCCTCGGCGAGGTGGGTGGGCGCCTCCTCTTCGCGGAGCACGGCATGGATGTGGCGGAGGGCAGCGGTGAAAGGGCGGGCGTCCACCGTCGGGTGCTCCACCGTCTCCTCCCCATCACGTCGCACGACAAGGGTGTCCGCTGGACCCGGATGGAACGGGTTGGTCAGGTGGATCTGCCCATCGGCGCCGAGCACACGTGTGAACGTGTCGAAGGCGCGCCCGAACCCGCAGCCGAGTACCAGCCGCTGGCACCCGTAGTCGACGATCGCGACGGCCTCTGTCTCGACCGCGCCGTTGCCAGTGGAGAACCCCACGACGTCGCCCGGTGACAGATCGCGGGTGGAGAGGATCTCCTGGGCCAAACGGATCGGGTAGCAACCGACATCGGCGAGCGCACCACCGCCGAGCTCCTCCGAGAGCCGGATGTCCTCTGATCGCGAGAGGTTGAAACAAAAGGGGCTGACCAACTCGCGAACCTCGCCGATGGCCCCAGATTCCAACAGATCGAGGAGCCGCCGGTGCTGGGCCTGGAACGGGAAGACGAACGACTCCCACAGCAGCGCGCCCGTGGAGGCGGCGGTCTCCAGCACTGTCGCTGTCTGTGCCGACCCGACGCAGAGCGGCTTCTCGCACAGGACCGCCTTTCCCGTCTCGAGGGCTCGCTGGGTCCACCGGGCGTGGTGGGAGTTGGGCAGGGCGACGTATACCGCGTCGATGTCAGGTGAGTCGACCACGGCGTCGTAGCCCTCCACAGGTTGGTCGACCCCGTGAAGGTGGGCGAAGGCCTCTGCCCGGCCAAGGTCACGACTGGCGACAAGGACCGCCCGGCCCTTCCCCGCCTCCCGCAGGCCTGGGAGGAACTGCCGCCCGGCGATGTTGGCCGCTCCCAAGATGCCCCATCGAACCTCACCGGTGAATTTGGCAGCGTTCATGAACGATCCCCATCTCCTAGCGGCCGCGCCGCTCCGTACGGGCACGAACGTCGGAAATTGACGGTGCGGTCGCACCCTGGAACGGCTCCCGTGCCGGCTACTTCGTCCAGATCGAAGTCGTGCCGGCTCAAATCCATCGGGACGAGAGTAGAGCTTCACCGCCGTCCTCGGGGCTGTCCACGTCCTCTCCAACTGCGGGCGCCTGCGCGCATCATCGGGCGTGGTGACGCCCAGCGCTCTGACAGCTTGAACACCGTGCGACTCGGGCCCGGCAGGCACAAGGACCCGTATGATCGGCTTGTGCGCCTGAGCCTCGAGCAAGGACGGGTGATCGGCTGCCTCATCGAAAAGCAGCTGACGACGCCGCAGCAGTACCCGCTCAGCCTGAACGCCCTGGTAACGGCCTGCAACCAGACCTCGAACCGCGACCCGGTGGTCTGCTACGACGATGGCGCCGTGCAGCGGGCACTGGCGTCGCTCAAGGACGCCGGGCTCGTTCGCTTCGTCTATCCGTCGCGCGGCGGCTCGGCGACCCGCTACCGCCACCTGCTCGACGAGCACCAGGGTCTCGACAAACCGGCGCTTGGCCTGGTTGCCGTGCTGCTGCTGCGTGGTCCACAGACTGCCGGCGACCTTCGGAGCCGGACCGAACGAATGGCGATCTTCGACGACATCGCCGCCGTCAACGCAGAGCTGGAACGCATGGGCGCAAGCGCGGAGCCGCTCGTGCTGCGACTGGCTCGCCGTCCCGGTCAGAAGGAAGAACGGTGGGTGCAGTTGCTCACACCGGACGCACCCACCCGTATCGACTCCCGTGGCGGCGGAGGCAGTGGGACGAGCGCCGATGGTGCACCCGACCTCGAGGCCCGGCCCGGCTCTGCCCGGCTGGTCGATGCCGCCATGGGCCCCGGCGGGCCGATCGGTGAATCGGAAGCCCCGGCCACCACCGGCGGGGAGCTCGGCGCTCTGATAGGCGAGGTCATCGCGCTGCGGGCCGAGGTGGCTGCATTGCGAGCTGTGGTCGAGCAGCTGCAGGTCGAGGAGGACACACGGCGAGCTGTGGTCGAGCAGCTGAAGACCAGGCTCTCGCCCTGAATGCTTCACCGTGCCGGCAGGCACGACTCGCCGGACACGGTCCCTACTCTGCACCCATGAACTCCACCCACTCCTATGAGCTCTCGCTGCAATGGACCGGCAACACCGGTTCGGGCACTAGCAGCTACCGCGCATACAGCCGCGAACACGAGATCCGCGCTGTCGGCAAACCGGTCATTGCCGGCTCTTCCGACCCGGCCTTTCGCGGCGACCCGCAGCGCTGGAACCCCGAGGAGCTGCTCGTGGCCGCTCTGTCCCAGTGCCACATGCTTTCGTACCTGCATCTCGCCGCCAGCGCCGGCATCGTCGTGACGGCCTATTGCGACACCCCGTTAGGCACCATGAACGAAAACCCCGACGGCAGTGGCGAGTTCACCACGGTCCTGCTCCGTCCCTCGGTCACCGTCGCGGCCGCGGACATGCGCGAGCGCGCCGACGCCCTGCACGCCGATACCGAGAAACTGTGCTTCATTGCCCGCTCGGTCAACTTCCCGGTGCATCATCAACCCGTCACCGTTGTTGAATCTCGTGACTCGCTGACGGCCGGCTGAAGTCCAGGAAAGTGGGCGGCGCTGCGATGACACCGACGATCCGGGCGTTGCTCGCTGACATCACCACCCTCCAGGTCGACGCAGTAGTCAATGCTGCGAACAGTGCGCTGGTGGCCGGCGGAGGCGTTGACGGCGCCATCCACGAGGCAGCCGGTACCGACGACCTGTCCGCCGCCTGCGCGGTTCTTGGAGGCTGCGACCCCGGAGAAGCCAAGGCCACTCCGGGATTCGCTCTTCCTGCCCGTTTCGTCATCCACACGGTCGGGCCGGTCTGGCACGGAGGCCATCGGGGAGAAGCAGACGTACTGGCGTCTTGCTATCGACGCTGCCTCGAGGTCGCCGATGAACTCGGAGTCACGTCGATCGCGTTTCCGGCCATCGCCACCGGGGCGTTCGGCTTCCCGGCAGAACTGGCTGCCCAAATAGCCGTGGACACCCTCCGCGCGGTCCAGACCTCGGTGCACGAGGTGCTGCTGGTGGCTTTCGACCGGTACGCGCTGCAGAGCCTGGAACGTGCGCTCGCCAGCTGAGCGGCTACACAGACCGGTCGGACGCGAAACCGCGTGGGTCAAGCGTCCCGGCGCGTGATCAGGAGGGCGGCGCCCAGCAGGACGGCGGCTGGCCAGGCGACAAGGACCACCATGGACAGGCCCGGGGAGAGCAGCTCCGCCCGGGGGTGCAACGACACAACCTGGTAGGCGGCGATGAGCGGGGTGAACCTGCCGATCCGGTAGTTCCAGGGGCCCGGCAGGACCAGCACGATGAGCGGGAGGTAGATCAGTGCGGGCAGCGTCGCCACCGCGCCGGCGGTGTGCCGGATCATCGCGCCAAGCCCGAGGCCCACCATGGCGATCACGAACAGGGAGAAGCCCGCGGCCAGCACCGCTCCCGGGACACCGGGGTGAGAAAGGGACATGCCGCGGTGGTGTCCGGACAGTACCGCCTCGCTGAGAAAGAAGGACGTGAACGCGAGCAGCTCGCCGAAGACCAGCGCGACCGTGCCCACCACGCCCGCCTTCGCGGCCAGCACCGCCAGGCGCTGTGGCACCGCCGCATAGGTCGTGCGGATCTGGCCTGTGCTGTACTCGGAGCTGAAGGCCAAGACGCCGAGGATGCCGACGGCGAGCACCGGGTACTCGAGCCAGGCGACGAAGATGGACGCGACCGGGTCGAACGGTGTGCTGCCGCCACTTGCGGTGGAAAAAGCCAGGACGGCGCTCCCCCCGACGGCCGTGACGGCCGCGATGAGCAAGATCCAGTAGGTCGAGCGGACCGAGCGGAGCTTGGTCCATTCCGAGCTGAGCACGTCGCGGGCACGGGCAGCCAGTGACGGAGCAGCCCCGCGGGCCGGCGCGACATCCAATGCCGTCATTGGTCCGCCGAGCCTTTCTCCGCCGGTCTACCAGCGCGGTAATCGACGCTGTCTCGGGTGATGTCCAGGTAGGCCTGCTCCAGGGAGGCGTGCCGGGGCACCAGCTCGTGGACGGCGATGCCGTGCCCGGCGGCCAGGTCCGCGATGGCGGGCGCGTCCATGTCGGTCACCGCGAGCGTGCCGTCGCCCTCGAGGGCGACAACGGCGCCACGGGCGGTCAGCAACACGGCGAGGTCGCCGGCCCGTGGCGATCGCACAAGCACGTCCTTGCGCGTGCTGGACTCGACGAAGTGTTCCGTGGGCGTGTCGGCGAGCAGTCTGCCGCGCCCGATGATGATCAGGTGGTCAGCTGTCAGGGCCATCTCGCTCATCAGGTGGCTGGACACGAAGACGGTTCGGCCCTCGGCCGCCAACGTCTTGAACAGCTGGCGGATCCAGTGGATTCCTTCGGGGTCCAAGCCGTTGACCGGCTCGTCGAACATCAATATCGGGGGGTCACCGAGCAACGCCGCGGCGATGCCGAGCCGCTGTTTCATGCCGAGTGAGAAGCTCCTCACGCGCTTGTGCGCGACCGCCTCCAGGCCGATCAGCTGCAGCACGTCCATGACCCGGCGCGACCGGATCCCGTTGCTCTGCGCGATCGACAGCAGGTGGAACCAGGCGGTTCGCCCTGGGTGCACGGCATTCGCGTCCAGCAGTGAGCCGATCTCGTGCAACGGGCGGATCATGCCCCGGTACCGGCGGCCCCCGACGAGCGCCGTGCCCGATGAGGCGGCGTCCAGGCCCAATATGACTCGCATCGTGGTGGTCTTGCCGGCGCCGTTTGGCCCGAGAAAACCGGTCACATGGCCGGGGCGCACCGCGAAGCTCAAGCCGTCCACCGCGGTGACGGGGCCGAAGTGCTTCCTGAGCTGGTCCACCTCGATCATGACCGGGCTGCCCCGAAGCTTGTTCCGCCCCTGAATACTCGCATTTATGAGAACGTTATCAGCTACGTGAGCGGTTGGCTAGACTTGCCGCATGGCTAGCGCCGACCTCCTCTTGCACCCGGTGCGACTTCGCATCGTGCAGGCGTTCCTCGGTGACCGGGCGCTCACCACCGCCCAGCTCGCCTCCGAGCTCGACGACGTGCCAGCCGGGAGCCTCTATCGCCACGTCGCACTCCTCACCAAGGCGGGGGTCCTCCAGGTGGTCGCTGAGCGCCGCGTCCGCGCCGCCCTCGAGCGGACCTACACCCTCCGGCTCCTTGCTGCACAGGTCGGCCCCGCCGAGGCCGCCGCCATGTCCCCCGAAGAGCACTCGCGGGCGTTCATGGTCTTCGTCGCCGGGCTCCTCGCCGACTTTGACCGGTACCTCTCGTCCGGTACTCCCGACTTCGTCCGGGACGGCGTCAGCTACGCCGTGTCCGCCATGTGGCTCACCGACACCGAGTACACCGACTTCTTACGAGACGTTCAGACCGTCGTCCTGCCCCGGCTCGCCAACGCCCCAGGCAAGGGGCGTCGGCGCCGCATGGTGTCCAGCGTCTTCCTGCCAGCGCCCGAGGGACGGGCAGGCGGCGGCGCCAATGCAGCCCGGGGCAGACATCAGCGAGGTGGGAACAAGAAGAGCTCGTGATGTGGGACGTCGCGTTGGTGCCGATCCTCACCCTGCTCGTTGTCGTCGAGGCTGACCTGTGGGTCTAAGCGGACGCGAAAGCCCATGAAGAGGGGGTACGCCCATCGACTTCTCAAATGGCTTCGTGACGATCGATACCCCGGCGGCGTGGTTGGCCGGATGCTCGGTTTCGGCGCCGCTGGCGCTGCGATGGGCGCCGCCCGGATGCTGGGCCACCGCCGGATGGGAACGAGGTCCCAAGTGGCCTCGCTACCCTGTGCGGCAGATGGCAAGGGGGACCATGCAGTACACGACGCTCGGCCGCAGCGACCTGAGGGTGTCCCGGGTCGCTTTCGGCACCTGGCAGCTCGGGGGGGACTGGGGCCCGACCGATGACACCGCAGCCATTGCTGCCATCAGGCAAGCCGTCGATGAGGGGATAACCCTCTTCGACACCGCTCAAGGCTATGGGTTCGGTGCCTCAGAGCGGTTGCTCGCGCGAGCCTTGCAGGGCCAGAGCCGTGAGGGCATCGTCATCGCCACCAAGGGAGGTGTCCGACCTGTCGACGGCGACGTGACGCGCGACTCGAGCCCGAAGTGGATCCGCCAGGGCGTCGAGGCGAGCCTGCGGGCACTCGACACGGAGGTCATCGACCTCTACCAGGTCCCCTGGCCCGACTCCGGGACCCGCTTGGAGGACACGGCGGCGACTCTGGCCGACTTGGTGACCGCGGGCAACACCGAGAGAAACGGCATCGGCGTCCTCATCTACGGCCCGCTCGCGCACGGCCTCCTCGGCGGTCACCTCCGCCATTCGACCGCCTTCGAGGCGAGCGACTGGCGTAACACCGGTCCTGTCTTCCAGGGAGCTTCCTACCGGCGCAACCTCGAGACAGTCGCCGCGCTCGAGTCGTACGCCCAGCCGATGCGACCGTGAACACCTTCCTCGCCGACGTGCGCGGGACGCTCGTCCCGCAACCCAACAGCAGGCAGGGTCCGCTGCCTCCGCTTCTCTTGGCCATGACGCTGCTCACCGGCCTGGTCGACGCCTTCAGCTATCTGGTGCTAGGGCATGTCTTCGTCGCCAACATGACCGGCAACGTCGTGTTCTTGGGGTTCGCGCTGGCCGGGGAACCCGGCTTCTCGATTGCGGCGTCAGTGGTGGCCCTGGCGTCGTTCTGGTGCGGTGCTCTGGCCGGCGGCAGAGTCGGCTCACGACTCGGAGAACACCGGGGTCGGCTGCTCGGCACCGCTGCCTCGGTCCAATGCCTCTTCCTCGCTGCTTCGGTGGTCCTTGGCGCATTGGCTGGGAACACGATGACCGAAGGGTTCCGCTACCCCTTGATCGTGGTCCTCGGGATCGCCATGGGGATCCAGAACGCAACTGCGCGCAAGCTCGCAGTCCCCGACCTGACCACTACCGTGCTCACTTTGACGATCACCGGCACCGCCGCCGACAGCGCGCTCGCTGGAGGCAAGGGCTCCCTGTCCGGGCGCCGCTTGATCGCCGTGGCCGCGATGCTGGTCGGGGGACTCGTCGGCGCAGCGTTGGTCCTTCACGTCCGCGCCGTCTTCCCCCTCGTGATAGCCCTGATCGTGATGGTGGTCGTGGCGGCGGCGACGTGGACGGTCGGGAGGTCGGATCCCCCTTGGGCCCGGGCCTGACCGCCGAAACGCCGCCCCGCCACGAATCGGATGCGAGACTGATCACGTGGCCAGCGGCGTCGTCCTCACGGTCCCACCCGCGAAATCCGCCGTCGGGAGCCTCTGGCGGCGCACAACCAGCGGGAGCTTTGCCCTGGTGGCGTTGGGGGCGGCAATGTGGGGGACCGATCCCGTCCTTCGCCAGGGTCTCGCCCTGCACATGCCGGCACCGGCGATCGTGGCCTTCGAGCAAGCGCTGCCCTCAGTCATTCTTGCGCCCTTGGTGTGGCGAGGGATGCGCAGGGCTTTGGCCGTGTTCAACTTGCGTGACTGGCTGGCGCTCGCCGTGCTCGGTTGCGGATCCTCGGCTCTGGCCACGTTGTTGTTCACCATCGCGTTCACATATGGCCGGCCCAACACACCCGTGCTGCTCCAACAGCTCCAGCCCCTCTTCGCCGTTGCCGGCGCTCGCCTCCTTCTCGGGGAACGCCTCCAGCGCCGCTATGGCTTGTACCTCCTGGGCGGGCTCGCCGGTTCGTACCTCATTGCCTTCGCCCACCCGTTCTCGCCGGGCGGGGTCGACGGGTGGGCACCCGCGCTCTTGGCGGTGTCGGCGGCGCTCTTGTGGGGACTCGGCACCGTGCTCGGCCGCCGCCTCGGCGCGAAGCTCCCTTCCGCCGAGCTGACCGCGTTGCGCCTGGCGACCGGACTGGTCGCGGCCCTGGTCGCGCTGGGGGTGACCGGGGACGGCTCCGCCTACGCCCACTTGAGCGCCAAGGCCGTCCTCGCCCTCGTGTTGCTGGCGCTGGTGCCCGGCCTGCTGAGCCTGCTCGTCTACTACCGGGGTCTGCGCGCCACCCCCGCGGCCGCGGCCACCCTTGGAGAGCTGGCTTTCCCTTTCACGGCTCTCTTCCTCGACTACCTGGCCTTCGGTGCCAGCCTCTCGCCGTCGCAGTGGCTGGGCCTGGCTCTGCTGGTGACCACGATCACTACCATGGGAACGCTGCGCGCCAACGGCACCCCGACCGGGGTGGAGGTTCCCGAGCTGGAAAGGATCGCCAACGGCGAGTGTCTGGAGCCGCTGGCGATCACGAGCTCATAGGCCAGATGACGAGCGGTGGCACCGCTCCTCAGCGACGAGCAACCCCGATCCCGAGCTCAGGCCTGATCGACGGGTGCTGCAAGCTCGACATCGCCCGGGTGGCGGTGCGGTAGGACCTGGGCTGGCACGGTCCCGAGTCGTCCGGCCTGGTAGTCCTCCATCGCCTGGACGATCTCGGCCTTGGTGTTCATCACGAAGGGGCCGTAGTGCACGACTGGCTCGCCGATCGGTTGGCCACCGAGCAGAAGGACCTCGAAATTCGAGCCGGCGTCCTGGGTCGAGTCGGCGGCCAGAGTCACCGCGTCTCCCGGTCCGTAGACAGCGAGTTGGCCCAAGTGAACCGGCCGGCGATCGGCACCGACGCTGCCGTTTCCTGCCAGGACATAGGCAAGAGCGTTGAAGTCAGCCCGCCAGGGCAGCCGAACGCGAGCACCGGGGCTGATCGTGGCATGCACCATGGTGATCGGCGTGAACGTCGACCCGGGACCGGCTTGACCGCCGAGGTCACCGGCGATCAACCGCAGCAGCGCGCCGCCGTCTGTCGTCGTGAGCAGCGCTGCTTCGTACCCGCGGATGTCCTGATAGCGAGGCGGGTTCCATTTGTTGGCCCGCGGAAGGTTGACCCACAGCTGGATCCCGTGGAACAGGCCGCCGCTCACCACCAGCTCCTCCGGCGGGGCCTCGATGTGCAGGATCCCGGCTCCGGCGGTCATCCACTGGGTGTCGCCGTTGGTGATCCGCCCCCCACCACCGTTGGAGTCCTGATGGTCAAAGGTTCCATCGATGATGTAGGTGACCGTCTCGAAGCCCCGGTGCGGATGCCAGGGCGTCCCCTTCGGTTCCCCCGGGGCGTAGTCGACCTCCCCCATCTGGTCCATGTGGACGAAGGGGTCGAGATCGGTGAGGCTCACGCCGGCAAAGGCGCGACGGACCGGGAACCCCTCTCCTTCCAAGCCTGCGGGCGCAGTCGTGACCGACCTCACGGGCCGTTCGTGTGCTGCGACCGGATCGGGTGCGGGGACCCGCGGCAGCGTCAAGACGTTCTCAACTGTCACAGCTGGCATCGCCGCCTCTTTCGCGTCGGACAGGGATTAGGTTACGGAATGGACAACAATAGTTGCGCGCGCAACATTCCGGGCGGGATCGCCTGCCTGGGCGAATTGCCCAATCTGCGAAGATAACGGAGTCTTCCCCGGTCACCGCCCGGCGCCACGAGTCAGGGTGTCGAGTCTGTCCTCAGGTGTCGGCTGTCGGGAACTGAACCGCGACGCTGCCGTCCTATGAACGGAATCCAAGGCTGAGTGCCCCGGTGGAAGTCGAGATATCTGCACTTTATATATACCGATGTAGTGTAAGTGCAGTAGTCTCTGTCTGGTGACGGTTTCTTCAAGTCAGAACAGAGCAGCAGGGATCAGCCGGAAGAACCGCACGCTCCTCGAGCGACTCAGTCGTCGCACGGCAGGAGCCTTCGACGCGGAACAAGCATCCCTGGTTCTCGGCATCGGACGTGCCGAGGCGAGCCAGCTCCTCGTCCACCTGGCCCGGCGCGGGTGGCTGTCACGGTTGCGACGCGGGTTCTACGTCGCGGTGCCGCTCGACGCTCGGCGCCCAGGCGAGTGGGTGGACGACCCGTGGGTCGTAGCCGAGCGGGTCTTCAGCCCGTGCTACATCGGTGGATGGAGCGCATGTGCTCACTGGGACCTAACCGAGCAGGTGACCCGTACCCTGATGGTCTTCACCGCGCGACGAGTCCGCCATCGCTACGTCAAGATCCAAGGAATCCCGTTCCACCTGACCGTACGGAGCGACCAAGCACTGTTCGGCACGCTGCCGGTGTGGCATGGTCAGACCCGTGTCCGCGTTTCTGACCCGTCGCGCACGATCGTGGACATCCTCGACAACCCACGCCTCGGCGGCGGCATCCGCACGGTGGCCGAGGTGCTCGACGAATACCTTCACAGCGAGCACCGCAATGACCAGCTCCTCATCGACTACGGCGACCGGCTCGGCAATCGGGCGGTGTTCAAGCGGCTCGGCTACCTCCTGGAACGCTCCGCTGTAGGTGCGCCCGAGCTGGTGCAGGCTTGCCTGGAACGCCGTAGTTCGGGGCTCGTGGCACTCGATCCGTCGCTGGGAGCCCGCGGGCGCATCGTCCGGCGATGGGGGCTACGGGTCAGTGTCGCGCTCGGGGACACCGCGAAGTCCCCAAGAGGATCCCGTATCCCGCTCGAGCGGGCCCTTCAGCTCTTGAGGTCGTGCACAGCTAGTGCTTGGGCGATGCGGCGAACACTCTTGATCACCGCTGCCCAGGTCTTTGCTGGCGCCAGCCAAGCGGGATTGGGTGTGCCGAAAGGCAGTGCCCATCTCATTCCTCTCGGAGAAGCAGCGCCGTGGGCATGCGGGCAGCGATGCGCCCAGGAATGGCGGCGGCGAGGTTGACCAGCACGAGCGCTCCGATGGCGACGAGCACGAGCGACAGCATGGGCACAGTGGGTGCGGGCACCGCATAGATCTCGCGAGCGAACAGAACCCAGAGCAACCGACCGAGGACGATCCCGAGGGGTAGGCCAAAGAGTAGTCCGATGATCGCCACGACCGTCGAGTGCACGGCCACCGAAGCCGACAGCTGCGCCTTTGTGAAGCCGAGCGCCTTCAGCAGTGCAAGATCCCTCCTCCGGCGGCGCACCGAAGCCGCAAGGGTAAGCCCAAGGGCGACGATCGCACCTGCCGCGAGACTCGCGGCGAGGAGGACCGGCGTTACGCCCATCGCGCGGTAGTCGACTATCTCTGCAGACCCACTTCGCCGCGTCGGCATACCCCTTCACTTCCATGTATTCCCTGAGCTCCTTGTTCCCGACCGCCCTACCCTCGGCTAGTAGCGTCTCGACCTGCCTTAGGACAAGGGTGTTGCCTTCGAGGGCGGTCGAGTCGTGCGCCTCCTCGTACCAGATGGTCGTCCAGATGTCGTCGGCCTCAGTCGGATCGGGGAGACCACCGAGGCGTTCACGAAGCTCCACGAAGACCTCGTCGAGGCGTGCATAGATCTCGACTCTCTTGGGACGACCAGCCACTTGCACTCCTGAGGTCGTTCGGTGCCGCCATATCAATCGAACCGAACAACGATACGGAACTGTTCGACAGCCAGCAGACAATCGAACCGAACAAGATACAAACACATCGGACGTCCTTCTCGCCGGTGTCGCCGAGCGGGTGTGCCTTGGTCGACGCGCGACCTCATGAACAACCTCCCCCCTGAAATGGCGGCGGCGACCCCATGAACCCGTTCCCTCTTAATGAGCTTGGGAAGGGCAGCCAGCCGGACTCTGGCGAGCCACAGCGGTGTCCTAGACAGGTCATCAGACGGTTACCCACATGCCTGCGAATATCCATGAACGGCCCTCGACGAGAGTCAGCAGTCGCCGGAGCATGGTTGCCGCCTCGGCGATGTCATCGGGTCCTAGAGCGGAGGCGTCAGTCCGGGAGCTTCAAAGTCAACGCGCTATCGATCATCCGTCTTCCCTGCACGCCGCGGCCTCGAGCGCGATCCCACCGCAATGCCACCGGACCCCCGTTCTTTCCCTCGAGGAGCGCTACGGTCGGGCGCATCGCCAGCAGGCGCTTGGCGATCTCCTCTGGTGTCGGGAGCGCCGAGAAGGCGTTTGCAAAGCGACTACGATCCATCCATGAGACGACGCCGCACCGCTTGTATCGGAACAGTAGCGGTCGCCTTCGCGGCCGTCAGTCTGGTGCTCCCTGCGGCAGCGTTCGCCGCTACCGCCCATTTTCGTTACTCGCATGGCGAGCCCCTGAACGATCTTCGTGTGACGCCAGGCGTGACGTTTCATGTCGGGGTTGCGACGATCTGCCGGTCCGGTTATGCAACCAGTGTGCGGGACGTTCCCGAGTCGGAGAAGAACCAGGTCTACGCTGAATACGGCATCACCCATCACACGACAGACCAATACGAAATCGACCACCTGATCTCTCTCGAACTCGGCGGCAGCAACGCGATCGGCAATCTGTGGCCCGAGCTGAATGACCACCCAAAGGGATATTTGAACAGCAAGGACATTCTCGAAAACCGCCTGCACGACCTCGTGTGTGAAGGAAAGGTCGGACTCGCGAGCGTGCAGAAGGCCATCGCCACCAATTGGGTGTCCACGTATCGCCAGTATCTCGGCGCATGGCCCATACCACCGATACCGACGACGACTACAAGTGTTGCGACGACGCCTCCGTCCGGCGCTGTGACGATCACCTCACTAATCGGCTCGATTGCTCCCGGCGGGCATGAATCGCTCACCGTGCATTCGAGCAAGTCGGACGATTCCTGCACGCTCGCGGTAACGCTACCGAGCGGTCGATCGAGCACCGCACGCGGTCTTGGCACGACAACTGCCAATGCGAGTGGGGTTGCTACCTGGACGTGGCTGATCGGTTCAACCACTGGCGCGGGGACCGCTCGGGTATCGGTCAGTTGCAGCGCCGGAACGGTCGCGGGCAGCTTCACGATCACCTAACGATCAGACGGATTTCGGGCCGTGAGGGAGGCGCGCGTCTTCGCTCCGCAGAGCCTTGGTGTCATCCCACAACCGCGTTGGCGGGATTGTCGTGGTCGGTGTCCCAGCCGATCTCGGCCTCGCCACGACGGGTCACCCCGGGGCAGCAAGCCAGAAGCACGCCAGAGTGAGGACCCGCTCTCCGCCGGAGCCTTGCCCCCGACCGACAAGAAAGACAGAGATAGGGAGAGAGGGTGCCTGCCACTTCCGACGTGCCCAATTCTTCTCGCTCAGTCATCTCCAGGCGTAAGCGCGATGATCTATCCCCGGAAAGGGGTGGCAGCATGAGGTCCCGTTCTCCTGGTGGTAGACGCCTGGGCGCGACGACGATGGTGTCGGTCATTTTCCCTCTTGGAGTCCTGCTCCCAACAGTCTTCTCACGGCCAGCGCTCACGAGCGCGGCGACCTCCAGCTGTCGCACCGGGTGGATTGTCCAACAGCAAAGCCTCTCGCCTTCGGGACTGAGCGACGTCTCCGCAGCCGGTCAAGGCGATGCCTGGGCGGTTGGGACTGGCGGCCTATTTCCAGACACGACGCTCATCGAGCATTGGAACGGGACGAGCTGGAAGCGAATACCGAGCCCAAGCCCTCCCCGGAAAGGGACGAGTGGCGACTTCCTCTCCGGGGTCGCGGCGTTGGCCCCGAACAACGCCTGGGCGGTCGGAGGGTTGGGAGCAGTATCGGGAATCACTCTCGACACACTGATCGAGCACTGGAATGGAAGCAGCTGGGCGGTCGTGAAGAGTCCGAGCCCTGTCGTAGCGGGCAATGAGCTCAGCGCGGTCGCCGCCTTCTCCACAAAGGACATCTGGGCGGTCGGCGGAGGTGACACGACCTCGGCCAAGGGTACGGCGGCGACGCTCGCCCTTCATTGGGATGGCGCGACCTGGGAGCAAGTCTCGACGCCGAGTCCGGGCGCGTACAACGGTCCCTTCGGAATCACGACGGTCCCGGGCACCGGTCAGCTGTGGGCAGTCGGAGAGAAGGCCCCTGCTTCGTTTTCCTCGCCGACGACCCCGCTTGTAGAACACTGGAGCGGGAGCCGCTGGACCGTGTCGGCGTCCCCTGCGGTCTCGGGCGGAGAGCTGTCCGGCGTCACCGCCCTTGGCCCCAAGGACGCCTGGGCGGTTGGGGGCGTTGGCTCCACTGCGCTCATCCTGCACTGGAACGGCAGCCGTTGGTCGCGGGTTGGAGCTCCACATGGGACGCGGCTTTACAGCATCGCGGCCCAGTCGAAAACGAACGCCTGGGCGGCAGGTGAAGGGTCGCTCCTGCACTGGAACGGCAGCTCCTGGGACTCCCAATCGTGGCCAAAGCCCACTGGGGCGTATCTCACGGCGGTGGCAGTCTCGGCGGGAACGTCCGGCTGGACCGCTTGGACCGTCGGCGCGTGGAGTTCCTCGGGACAAACACGATCGCTGGTCCTCGCCCACTGCAGTTAGCGGGAGGGTCGAACTGACGGACACGACGGCAGCAGACACCAGCAGGTTGAGTGTGTGAGGGAGCTGCGGGAACGGGGGCTGTGATAGCGCCTACCAGCCGCTCTCCATGTTCGGATGTCCGCAACACCTGGACCTGGTTCTAGAAGATTCCCGGTCCCGTAACCGGCGGAGAAATGCTGGAGCCTGTCGCCAAGGATGTGCAGTCTTACAATGGGGCCAGCCAGGCCCTTTGGGGCGTCGGCCCGGAATCGGAGGCGTCACATGCGCAAGTCCCGTGTCGTCGATTCCATGCCGGCGATGCCCACGCGTAGTTCCAAGTAGTGCGGTTTGACAATCTGGGGGATTCCAAGCACGGACGCCGATAGCGGACCTCCCTTCTCGTGAACGATCCAGGCGTCCTGAAGGACGGCCCAGGTATCGATTAGGACGGCTGAGGTTTGGGCGGGCGTCACCTACAAGGCAACGGCCCCTGACACCGGAGGGGCCTGATGTGGGACGACGACCACTTTGTGGCGTGCCTATCCAAAGACACCCGTGCCCGGTCGTACCGCATCGTCGTTCGTGGGTCGGCGTGCGATGCCGCCTCCTGTACGTCGCGGAGCGGCACCCCGGCGTCGAGCGCGGCGGTGATGAAGGCGTGTCGGAGTGTGTGCGGACTCACGGACTTGGTGATCCCTGCACGCCGCGTGACGCGTCGGACGATTCGGCCGGCGCCGTGGCGGTCGAGGCGGCCGCCGTCAATACCGAGGAAGATCGGGCCCTCGCAGCGCTCACCGACTGCGAGATCGACCGCACGGGCCGTGCGTGGGGCGAGCGGGATCGTGACGACTTTGCCGCCTTTACGCACAATCGTGAGGGTTCGATGTCCGCGTTCGAGGCCGAGCGCCTCGATGTCGGCACCGGTCGCCTCTGAGACCCGCAACCCGTGAGGGCGAGCAAGGAGATGAGGGCGTGCTCGACGGCCGCTCCGAGCCCGGCGGCTACAAGTAGAGCGCCGAGTTCGTTGCGATCGAGGCCGGTGACGTGCGACTCGTAGTCAAGGCGAGGCCGGCGGACATGGACCGCTGGTGAGTGCTCGAGAAGCTCCTCCTCGACGGCGTAGCGGTAGAAGCCGGCGACTGTGCAAAGCCTCCGGGCAACCGTCGCGCGAGCGCGGCCGCGCTCCTCGAGGTCACGGCCGAAGCACTCGATGTCCGCGCGCTTTGCCCCGAAGAGGTGGACGTGGTGCTCCTCGCACCAGAAGGCGAACTGGCGCGGGTCGAGCACGTAAGCCTCGCGGGTGAGCCCGCTGTAACCGGCAAGGAATCCGGCGAGAGCGACTCGCTCGGCGTCGGTGAATACGGGCTTTGAGACGACGATGGCAGTTGACAGCATCGCCATTGGCGAGCGAGAGCGGCCATACCCGCGCCAGGCTCGACGGCAGTCACCGAGCACCCGAGCTCTGCCAGCGAGCGCGTCGCCTCGCCGGTACCGCAGCCCACCTCGAGCACCGACGACCCTCCGTCCATGCCGGTGATGGCGACGAGGTCCGCGAACAGCTCGTCAGGGTAGGTCGGTCGCACGCGGTCGTATAACTCGGGCACCTCGTTGAACACCCGACCGAGACCACGTCGATCCGCGCCTGCCATCGCACCATCCTGCCTTCAACTGTCCCCGACGTGCCGGTACGAACGCTCCGAACCGGCACGCCGAACATCGGCGCCTGCGGGCTGCTGCCGCGCCCGAACGACGTTCGAGCGTGGCACGGATCGCCGACTCGGTGCGCGGTCCCCCGCCCGTCGAACCGCGAGGTGGACGTCGTTCTGGCGCGTTACCGCATCGACGGTCGGAGCGATCTCCGGTTGGTGCAGGCTTGAGGTCTTGCCTACTGATCGCCAGGGGTGCTCGTGGCCGGTGAGCTGCCCAACGGTTCGCGGTGTCACTAGCTTTCGACAGACGAGAAGACTAAATTTCCGTCAGCCGAGGTCCCGACCCGCGACCGGGCGCCCCGGTGTGCGAGTTGAGACATATGCGCCTCGGACGAGGCACCACGGTCCTCCGAAGTTTGGTCGCTCCTCGACGCCCCCTCCGAGTACCAGCGAGGGAGAGGGCACGCCATGACATTGAAGCTGCTTAAGAAGCGCTTCATCATTGCAGCCACCGCAGTGGCGCGCGTAGGCGGCGCCCGGTGAACGGTGGCTCAGGGGAGCAAGCAACGAGGAAGGAGAAGGGCCAACGATGTTGAGAGATGATCTGGCCAGGAGGCCACGACACAGCGCCTGGCTCCGGCCTGGTGCGATGTTGTCGGTAGCCGTCATGGTGGCCGGCGTGGGCGTGGGCGTGGGCACCACGCCGAGCTTTAGGGCGGCGGCGCTGACAAGGACGGCCAACGTCAAGAGCGCGCACGCAAGGTCAGGCTTTCTTGCCTGTGAAGTGACCGACACCGGTGGCATCAACGACCGGTTTATCAATGCCTTCGTTTATGAGGGTTTGAAGGTAGCGGCGTTCGAGGTCAGGGGGCTGAAATACACGTTCCTCTCGTCCAGCTCGACCAGCGACTACACGCCCAACATCAACACCTTTATAGGTGAGAGGTGCGGCATCATCGTGACCGTCGGCTTCGACATGGCCGATGCCACCCAGACGGCTGCCGAGGCGAACCCGACCCAGAAGTTCTCGATCGTCGACTTCGAGTACACGCCAGCGCTGAACAACGTCCTGGCGCTCGTTTACGAAACGAACCAGGATGCCTTCCTCGGTGGCTACCTCGCTGCTGCGATGAGCAAGACCGGCGTGGTGGGCACCTTCGGCGGCCAGGACATCCCCACGGTCACCATCTACATGGACGGCTGGGTCGCTGGGGTCCGCTACTACGACAAGCTCAACAGCGCCCACGTGGTCGCGCTCGGCTGGACCCCAGCCGAGAACCGCGACTTCGCGGACGGCACCTTCCAGGGGAGCGGCCTGTTCACCAACAGCTTCACCAGCCAGGCCTTGGGCGTGACCGCCGCCCAGACTCTCATGGCCGAGGGTGCCGACGTCATCTTCCCGGTGGCGGGCCAAGCCGACTTGGGGGCGGCCGCGGCAGTGGAGCAGGCAGGGGCGGACCATTACATGGAGTGGGTCGACGTCGACGGTTGCGTGCAGGTGCCCCAGTACTGCTCGCTGTTCATCACAAGCGTGACCAAGAACTACGTCTCCTCGGTGGCAACCGCGGTCGAAGAGGCGGCCGACGGGACCTTCGAGGGTGGCAACTACGTGGGCACCCTCGCCAACAACGGGGTCTCCCTCTCACCGTTCCACTACTTCAACAGCGAGGTCCCTTGGAAGGTGAAGGCCGAACTGAACACCATCAAGGCGGGGATCATCGCCGGCACGATCTCGCTCGACCCGAACTCCTACCCGGCGAGTTGACAGAACGCCCTTCCTCTGGCCCGGCCGCGGCACTCATGAGCCGCCCGGGCCGGAGGGAGCGTGGGGAGCTGCTTGGCCGGGGTTCTTCAGCGCTACCGGGGCTTGGCTCGCGCCCAAGATGAAGAGGGACGATGAGGCTCGAACTGCTAGCGGCGTCACCAGCCAGCCCCTCACAGACTGGGCACCGCGGGTCAAGGTCTTGCCATTCTCGGATTGATCGTCTGTCTTGGAGTACAAGATCAGGAACATGCCAGGGATGAAGAACGTGCAGCTCCTCATCGTCATCAATCTCGGCTAGGTGCCAGATGTCCGGACCGCGAACTGACCAGTAACCACGGTCGAGCCCGCCTGCCTTGATGATTACCCGGGGCGACCGCGATAGGCGCCGATTTATGGTTCGCCAGCGCCGAGGAGGTCCTCGAGGACGCCAGGGCCGTCTGCCGGGCGTGCCCGGTACGGCGGGACTGTCTCGACTACGCCCTTAGCGCCCCGGAGCTGGTCGGGATCTGGGCCGGGACTGACGAACGGCAACGTCCCCCGGTTCTGGCCGGGGGGCGTTGCGCGCCAGAGCCGGGGGCCAGCACGACACCTTGTCGTTGCCTCGCCGGTTGCAGTCACCCTGACCTGATACAGAACGCCGCTATCGAACAGCGCGCGCTGCGGCTCGGGTACGCGCACCTATCAGACGGATCGGGGCGCGGTTGGCTGATCAGGGCGAGTCGGCGGGGGGAATCGCACCCCCCGCCGCTCTCAGGACCGGACGTGACAGTCTCCCGTCATCCGGCCCCCACAGGCCGGCCGTCGGTGAATGCGACGAGTTGCCAGTGGGCGAAGAGTTTGGGGTTGCGTCGGTAAATCCGTTGCAGCCATTCCATCGCCCGTAGGTATCTCTTGCGGAATCGCTTGAACTTGTGCACGGCCCATCTGGTGAGATGCTCATTGATGCGCCATGCGAGGAAGCTCAACTCGGAGCGGTAGAAGCGCCCGTAGTAGTTGATCCAGCCGCGCACTTGGGGATTGATTTCCTCGGCGATGCCAGACAGGTCCATCCCGGTTCGACGACCGAGATGCCAGGCTCTGATCTGTTGGCCTTTCGCTTTCCTCGCCGCTGCCGAGATGGCCGGCAAGAAGCCAGCAAAGTAGCCTCTTGGCCCTTTGGCCAGGCGAGTCCGGAAGGTGTAGCCCAAGAAGTCGAAGCTGGTGTGCTCGTAGCTTCCGGGGCGGTTCGCGTCCTTGCAGAACACGATCTTGGTCTTCTCGGGGTGCAGCTCGAGACCCAGGGTCCCCAGCCGCTCGGCGATCGCAGCTCTCAGATTTCGGGCCTGTTCTTCGGTGTCGCAATGAGCGACGATGTCGTCTGCGTAGCGCTCCCAGGGACATCCCGGGTGTTCCCGGTCCATCCACCGGTCGAACGCGTAGTGCATGAACAGGTTGGCCAATACGGGCGAAATCGGAGAACCCTGCGGGGTTCCCTTCTCCCGTGGTGTCAGGGTCCCGTCCGCCATCTGCATGGGGGCTGTAAGCCACCGTTGGATGTAGAGCAGAACCCACCGCTCGCTGGTGTGGTGAGCCACCGCTTGTAACAGCAGATCATGGGGGACGGAGTCGAAGAAGGCCCGGATGTCGCAGTCGAGCACCCAGTCCTTCTCCCAGCACCGTCTCCGACAGACAGCCAGCGCGTCATGGGCCGAGCGGCCCGGACGGTAGCCGTAGCTGTCAGGGTGGAAGATCGGCTCCAGCTTCTCCTCCAGCAGCATCGCTGCCGCCGTCTGCGCCACCCGGTCGGCCACGTTCGGCACCCCGAGGACGCGCACGCCCTTCCCGTGATCCTTGGGTATCTCCACCGCCCGCACCGGGCCAGGGAAGTAGCTCCCCGACGACATCCGGTTCCACAGCTTGTAGAGGTTGTCCCTCTCCCGCTCTTGAAACCCGTTGATGCTGACGGCGTCCACGCCCGGAGCCCCGTAGTTGGACCGGACCTTCTCCCACGCCCGAAAAACCAGGCGCTTGTCGATCTCAAACGACTTCACTTTCGGCTTGGGTGTCTCCCCAGGCTCCTCCCCCGCAGGGTTGGCCTCGGACTTCCCCTGGTCTGCGCGGCCCCTTGGCTCCAGCCCCATTACAGGACCTTCATCGCTACTGCGAGCCGCCCCGTCCCAGTGCCCCGCATCGGTACTCTGCCCCTCACGGTTGACGCCGCTTGGGGTCCTCCCTTTCGCGACCAGGGGGTCAACAACACCCGTTTCGACTGGCCGACAGCATCGGGACGACTGGTTCTCCTGTTCCGTATCAGCGCCTGCGACGAGCTCACGCCACCTCTACACCGGACACCACCAGGCCAGCACACAGGCCACCGCCTGGCTGAGGGCGCGCCAAGTCGGCGCGCCTTTGTCACGGGAACTATGCGACTCCCCGCTTTTGGCACCATCGTTTCGGCTTTCGATGCTTCAGACAGTGGTTCACTCACGTTCGTCTTCTCGTCGCCCACCTGACCGGCTCCCGGCCGGCCTTTTCCGCAACGCTCACCACCCCGGCTCTTAACCGACGCAGCTTGCGGTGGTTTGGGATCCCCGCCTGCACGGCGAACCCGGAGGGCCACCCTCCATCACTGATACAGCACGGTTCGTGCTGGTGGCTTCTACCTCACCCTCACTCTCCTTTCAGGACACACCGCCGAGCGCCGAATCCGGCGCATTCGCGGCAACGCGCGGGTGGTCAATGAGGGAACATTAGATGTGCGCCAGTTCCGGCGGTCCGGTGTGCTGCAACGATCCTGCTGGGTTTCTTGACATTCCTTACACGAGCGTTGGTCCAGTAGTTCAGCGTCGATCACGCACTCACCAGCTAAGCCGAGCGCAGGAGATCGCCCGGCTTGGAACGTGTCGCCACCATCGCTGGCGCTATGGCAATGAGGTTTGCGACGACTGCCACGCCGGCTACCATCACACAAACAAGCCAAATTGGCACTACCGAGACCGGGACAGCACCGAGGTTGTTGGCGAACGCCCCCCATACCTCACGACCGGCCACGACTCCCAGTGGGACGCCGATTACGATTCCAATCAGGGCCAACGTCGTGGCTTGCCAGATCACGGCCGAGGCAACCTGGCGATTTACGAACCCCAGCACCTTCAGAAGCCCGACTTCTCGTCGGCGGCGTGAGACACTTACGACAAGCAAATGAGCCAGTGTCGCCGCGCCGAGCACGGCCAACATCGCGCCGAAGATGAGTGGGAAGTTGACGGCCTCCCCGAAGTTGATCAGTGACGTCGGGGTGATCGCAAGCGCGGTGATCGATCGGTATGTATCGAGATATTGATTGATTGCCGCCTCTCCCCGTGGGCCCGACACGAAACTGGCCAGGATCCCACCGCCGTTGCCGCCCGCCCTGGCCGCCAGTCGGCACGCCGCTTGCCTGGGGCTCGGAGGACACACGGCGTCTTCGTAGCCGGCGATCGTCAATAGCGCGCCGGAACCCAGGCTTACGGTTCCGCCGAGCACCGGGAAGGAAACCTGAGAAACCACCCGGAACGGCAGGGTTCGCGTCCCGCCCGACGGCAACGACACCGTGACGCGGATGACCGCGCCCAAATGAGCACCGGCCTGGCGCATTGTCGTCACGCCGAGGCCAATCTGATCGGCGCCGCTCGGAGGATGCCCGTCGACCGTCGAGAGGAGGATCCGACCACGGACGGCCGTTCCCGCGATGCCGCCCACGCTGACCCCGTCGATGGAGATCTCAATGGCGATGCCTTCTGTTATCCCGGTGACCGCTTTGTTGTGTTCGAGGCTTCTCACGAGGGCCGGATCCGGCCCCCCGCCGGCCGGGTCGGTGAAATTGAGCTGGAATGGGTCGCCGTACAACCTGGGCGTGGCCGTGAGGTGCGAAAGGCTGGCGCCAAAAACCCCCGTCCCGCACAGCGCCACGACTGCCAGTACCGTGCCGAGGAGTGTGCTGCCGAGCGGAACGGAGGCACCGCCGGTCCTTCGCTGCAGGGCAGTCTGCACACCGATCACCGCGCTCGGCGGCGCGCCCGTCGCAGCCAGGTGACCCGCCACTGCTGAAGGGCGCGACCTAACCGCCGAATCATCTGAATCAAAGGTACGCGCGGCCCGCAGGGCCGGCCAGAGCCCCAGAGCGAGGACGACAGCGACGGTGGCGAGTCCCCCGAGCGGGAGGATGAGCGTGTCGAAGGCGATGCCGGTGGAGGTCTCAGCGATACGCGCCTCACCTAGCGGCGCGATCGGGGACAAGGCGGTCGCCACCAAGACGGCGCCGGCAGCCCCGGCGACGGCCACAACCAGGTCCCGTGCCAAACCGAGGATGACTAGCTGTCGGCGATTCATGCCGAGAGCTGCCATTGTGGGGTAGTCCTCGCCCTCGGCGATGCTCTGGCGGGTAAGGGCCTGGCCGAGTACCGCCAGTCCGACCAAGGCGGCAAGCGCCGCCAGGATCCACCATCCGATGGCCTGGGGATGGATCGAAGCCTCGACGGATGCTGCTTGCTGGTCTTGATTTCCAACGCCCTCCATGCCAGCCGTACGCAAGTTGCTGGCTTGGACATCGAATCGTGGAAGGTCAGCCGCACCGTGACGGAGGCGGACAGCGTATACGTAGCCGACCGCGGCCCGTGGGATCACGGCGCGCGCGAACGCCGGGGTCGCATACAGGTCGTAGCTGGGAGTTGTCCCGGAAGGGAACTCGAACTCGGTGGCTTCGAAGCCGACCACGCGGAAGGCGACGGTCGGACCGTTGGGTTTCAGTGGTGCACCAGTGGCGTTGTTGACCGCCGAGGCTTGCGAGGGCGAGTAGAACGGGACGTGGATTACGGTCCCGAGATGCACGCCATAGTCCTTTTGAAGAGTGAACGATGCCAGCACTTGATCGAGTGCCGACGGGTCAGGCAAGTGTCCCGATATGAGCTTGAAGATCCTTCTGCCCCTGGGTGATGCGACGATGACCCCAAAGTCCGTAGGGTTGATCGGGTGGGTGCAGTCGCACGTCGGTGAACCATTGAACGGGCCGTACAGCTCTGCGACGGAGATGACTCCGGGAAGCTTGGCGAGCTGCGGCAAGGGCCGGGTGGCGTATACGTCGGCGTCGAAGCCATACGCGGCGACAAACCGAGGAAACGCTGATTCCGTGCGACGACCGGCGGCCACCGCGGCGAGCACGAACCCTCCGACGACGCCTATCAGGATCACAATGGCCAACCACGATGGCCATCTGCGGCGTAACTTGGCGCCGAACACTAACCAGACTGCCCCCAAAGCGTTCACCCCGTGTCGACGCGTTTGCTTCAGTATTCCCTGGCCAGGGCCGAGTACCAAGGTGGCCAGCACGCGGGACTTCTCGTGCTAGTACCACTTGAGGCATGGCTGAACCTCGTCGTGCCGACGGATGCCGGGACCTTCGGTTAGCCCGGATGGGGACCCTCACGAGGGTGCCGCACGGAGGCAGGAACAGAACCTCGCCCCGAATGACGTAGTTGCGGAGAACCGGCGGCGCCCGTATCAGACGGTTCTTGGACGTGGATCAGAAGTCCCTCAATCGCGAGAGAGCACCGCGTACCACAAGGAGATACACCGGGTTTCGTAGCACATTTCAGATCATTCTTCGTGTTCTTGTCCGAGTCCGACATCCAGGCCGCTCGTAAGAGACGAACTCAATGGACATCGCCAAACTGACCTCAGATGTGCTGCCGATTGCAACCTGGTCCTAACCTCGTCTGGACCTGCGCGTGCGGCGACGCTCCCGACAATGGGGCGAACGCCCTGCGGCTAGTCAGCGGGACGACGCCCAGGATTTCCCTCCAAGCAGCAAGCGTGACCGCTCTGCCCACGAAAACACGCTGCGGGGTTTGTCCGTCGCTGACGTTCCGCGGGATGAAGCCATTCAAAACGGTCGACGACTCGCCATTTTAGGGCCACTACCAGGGAGTTCTTCGAGCGGGCGACGAGAATCGAACTCGCGTTCTCAGCTTGGGAACCTAAACGACCCCAATTGCGTTACCAGCACCGATTCGCCAATACCTCTTCTATCCTGGGCTTTTGCTGCACCATCGCGATCCACTAGCAACCGAAAACGACCGGTATTCCGCGCACGATCGCGCACGATCGCGCACGCTTCACGGCAATGTGAGGTGATGATCACTTCGAGCGAGCGTTTCGCGAACCATGTCGACGAGCCGCTCGTACCTGACGCTCCGTCTAATGCCGCACGAGCACTGGAAGATCCACGGCTGAGGTTCGATATCCTCGAGGATGAGGTGGAGGCCCCCCTCCGGCGGCTCTTCCGTTCGCATACTCATTCCGCCGCACTGTGAACCGACTTGACCAATGCCTTCGTATTGGGTGCGCGGGCCGGGAATCCCTAGGGTTTCGTTCTTCCCACTTGGATCCGGAGCGCGCTCTGGTGTTGGCCAGTTCTCGGCAACCGACTCCTCGAGCATCTGACGCGCGATCTTCTTCTTACGGAAGTGCTCGGCCCACTGCTGGTCGCTCCAACGCAGCGGGGCCGTCGGATCCATCTTCCGGGCTTCGAGTGCCAAGTCGAGGCTAGCCAGCCGACCTCCTTCTTCGAGAACAAGGTCAGCAAGACGCTTCCCACAACTCACGCGCGGGCAGTGAAGACGTACCCACGTGGCCGGCTTCCCGACTGGCGACCAACTGGGCACCATATTGATATTATTGACCAGAATCGACCACGGGACGCCTGAGTTATCCCCACGAACCCCGGGCACCACCGCTCTCTGAACCGGGCGGTCCTGTCCAGCGCGGCAGGGGGAGCAGTCCCGTGGAAGTTGTCACAAACAGATCACTCGTAATCGCGCCCGACCGCGAGCAAAGGCGCCACTCTGAGCGGCTGCCTCTTCAGTCAGCCGCCGAGTTTCTTGCGATCACTCCAAGACATCTTCGCCGGCTCGTGCAAGAACGGCGGATCGGTCACGCCAAGATCGGCGGCCGCCTCGTCTTCGATGTCGAGCGCGATCTCAAGCCACTCCTGGAACGGTCGCGGCGAGAGGCGATCCGATGACGCGAGAAAGCGCCTCGAAGACTGCCTCCCTGATCTCTGCTCCGCAGCGCGATCACCCAGAAGGTACCGGGAAGGTCCTCAACTCCAAGATCGACTACATGGCGCGCGACGGCGATGGTGGTTTCGACACGGGCCAGCTCGTCTCTGTTCACGACGACGTTCGCCCTCGCCAGTACGCGGGCCACCGGGGCATTGTGGCTGAGGTGCGCCGCGTCGTCCCTAGGGAGATCGTCGACGTACTGCACGCTCGGGGCAAGTGCACGAGCAACGGCGCCTTCGAGATCGGCGTCGACTTCTCGAAGGAAACCGTGATTGCGAATCTGAGAGCGGACGCCTGGTTCTTGCCGTGGGAGCTAGTACCCACAAAGGCGATCCACCGGCGCTCAAATGCACCTTCTAGCCCCGGAACCAGAGGGCGAGTGCAATCATCCCCTCTCCCCCCATCCCTCCCGTAGCTGCGAGCGTCGAAGATGGCCTCCTTCAGCGAGCCCTTCGAGATCGTGTTCACCGCGCTTGAGGCGCACGGCTGCAGACCAAGAAAACGTGGCTGGAAGGCGACTGCGCTGTGTCCCGTCCACAGTGACACCCACTCAAGTCTCTCACTGGACATTGGAGACAACGGGCGAGCACTGGTGCACTGCTTCGCTGGCTGTCCCACGGAAATGATCGTGAGCGCGCTCGGCCTCGAGATGTCCGATCTGTTCGAGGGGAAGTCTTCGCGACAAGACGCTCATCTCAAGAGGCCGAAGAAGCGGGAGCCCACCGGTCCTCAGGACCCGAAGTACTCGATCACCCCTAGATTCGTGACCGAACAGAGTGACGCACCGTGCGCGCAGCTCTTCAGCTACCTCGATCTGCGCCAGGGCAAGAACGGGCGATTTGCCCGCGGTGACCAGGCGATAGCGGACGTACTGGGATGGCAGGCGCGAACCGTCCGGGTCCACGCGCTGCACCTCGCCGGTGCGGGATGGATCCGCATCCACAAGCACCTAACCGAAACTGGTGCCCACAAGGCAACGGAGTACGAGGTAGTACACAATCCTGCTCGCCTCCGAAGCAATGAGAACGCGACAATGCCCCTTCGCAAACGCCGGGCACGGCCCCGCTCACGTCTCATCCAGTCGGGGAGGCTCGGCCCAGCAAGTCGTCGGAATGTCGCGCGACAAACGCGCGAGGCCTCCATCGAAGACAACCGAAGCACGGTGCCGGAGGGTGTGGTGCGTTTAGCGCGCCACCCCCGCCGAGATGTAGGGCGCGAGACGCGCGACACCTTAGGTACTCAGAAAGGTAATCAAGAGAAAGACAGCGCATTCTTTTACGAACTCGACCCGGACGGCGACGTCGCAGACGCCTCTGAAGACGTGCTCGCTCGGGCTCCTGTGACCGAAGTGATGCAAATCGACGACGCCAGTCTCGAGCGCCTCTTCGCGGAGGACACGTCGGAGAACCCGTACTGGCTAAGCCCATGGCTTGGCATGACGGAGGAGGAAGCAGTGGCGTTGATACTGCGCGTTTTCCCCGGTGCGGAACTGATAGCTGCATGAGTCCGCCATCGAGATCATCGGCGGTGGCGGACGCGGACGACATCTTTGAACCCGGCTACGTCGGAGACACAGGCACCGCCGCGGACTAAGCAAAATCAATCTATGCCTCACCGAGCTCAACTTCGGCTCTCGATCGGCAAATCGACCGATACGGCGCGTCTCAGGGTGCTCATGCCAAAGGTTGCAGGCAAGCGCGGTCACCTATTGGCCTTTGCCGGAACGGCCGTAGCACCAGTCTCGGCCCGCTGGTGCAGCTCCTCCCACGCGACGACCGCCGCGGCAAACTTCTGCCGCGCTTCCTCCAGATCGGCCCCAACAACGCCGATGCGGTACGGATAGTCGGGCGGGCTACAGGCCAGCCATCCGGCAACGCTCATCTTGATCTCTGGCTCGCAGTTTCTCACTTGCTGCCCTTTCGTCTGTCTTCACCTTGGTTAGCAAGGATCGCACCAAAGCAGTAGGTCAGCGAGGCTCTTTTCAGTAGCGTAGCCGATGGCTTGACATCCGTAATGTCCGGCGCGACACTTCGTCTACAGAAACGGGAAGGCGGAAGCGATGCCATTACAGCCGAACGGCCCAGCACCCTACACAACGACGATTGCGCTCACCACCGTGATCGACGCATTCCGTGACCGCGGCCTTGGGGTGCCCATCACCGCAGACGTCATCATGCGCTCCGGGGTTGCCGAGTCCTTGGCAAGCCGAACCCGTCAATCGCTCCTCGCGCTTGAGCTGATCGATGAGACCGGACGCCCCACGCAACAGTTCGAGGACTTGCGCCTGATACGCGGAGAAGACGAGTTTCGGCAGCGGCTCCAGGAATGGCTTCGTGGTGTGTACGCAGATGTCTTGCAATACTGTGATCCGAGCGCAGATTCCGCGATCAAGGTCGCGGAATCCTTCCGAACCTACGAACCGGCTGGTCAACGTCGGGCGATGGGACTGCTGCTGACGGGCCTCTGGAAGTACGCGGGCTTACCTGTCCCCGAGGGCATCACGTCTGTGGCCGAGCGGAAGCCTCCCAAGGTCTCCAAAGTCACTAAGGGTCCAGCCAAACAACCAGCCCGACAGTCGCTGCGCCAAGGCCCCGAAACCCGGGCGGGAACGGCCCTAGCTACCGCGGGCCTACCGCCCGGCCTCGTCGGATTGCTCCATCAGATTCCACGGGAAGGCCATGGCTGGCCCGCGGCTCGGCGCGAAGCCTTCCTAGGCGCGTTTCATGCCGTTCTTGACTTCTCCGTTCCCGTCCGAGAAAGCGAGCCAGAATCCGTTCTAGGGGAGGAGGTTCAAGACCCATGAGGAGGTGAGCTGCCCCCGGATCCTTTAGCGGATTGGTCCGACACTGGCAGGAGAGTTAGCCCGCGGTCCGAGGACGCTTCACCGCACGGGGTTGAGTTCCATCCTCGAGTGCTGCACCCGGGAACCGCCTTACTCATGATCTGTTCCCGAACGCGAAGCAGCCACCCGAAGGTGGCTGCCGGTCCAGGGATTCTCTCCCTGGAGCTGTACCTTCAGAATAGAGGTCGGAGGTTGCGATGTCAAGCATAGGTGACTCATTTCGCGAGAGGGTGATCGTCTATATTGACGGCTTTAACCTGTATTTCGGGCTGAACGAAAAGGGATGGCGTCACTACCTCTGGCTCGACTTGCCGGCCTTGGCAACCAAGTTGGTCCGTACTGATCAACAATTGATGGCAGTGAAATACTTCACTACCAGGGTAGGCGATCCAGCTGAGAGCGTTCGACGGCAGAGCACCTACCTAGATGCACTAGGCGTCCGAGGTGGTGTGGAGATCATCTATGGCAAGTTCAACTACGCCCCGGATGGTTGTGACCACTGCGGTAAGGAATGGACAAATCGGGAGGAGAAGCAAACTGACGTTAAAATCGCCGTTCACATGCTTCGCGATGCGTACAACAGGGCCTTTGACATGGCGCTCTTGGTTTCCGGCGACAGCGATCTGGTTCCAGTTGTGGACGAGATTGAAGGTGAACACGATGGACAGCGCGTCGTTGTGGCGTTTCCTCCCAGACGGGTGTCCGGAGAACTCAAGGCAGCCGCTTCGGCAAGCCTCGTTCTGGGACGAACGGTATTCAAGGGTTCGCAGCTACCCCAGATGGTGCCAGGTAACGATGGCGTCATGTTGTGCCAGCCAGTCGAGTGGTGGCGCGACGAAGGCTCGGTGACCTGAAGGTCGTGCCCACTCGAAAAGCACAACCCCACCGCGATCCCCGATTCGCGCCGGATGCGAAATCGCGGCCGGACGCCCTCCCGCCCCCTCTTGTTGCAGTTCGCAAAACGATGCGAGCACCGTCAGTCCGGCGACCCCGCAGGTCAAGTACCATTTATGAGCGAGATGTCAACAACAGAAGCCCATATCTTGACAGCGGAAGATCGGGCTGTCCGCGGCTACTCTTGGCCCCCATTCCAGGATGGCAACCGCGCCGCACTCAGGCATGGCGCGTTCTCTGAGCAGCTCGCGACCGAGACGATGCAGGAGATCTCTCCGCATCTGTTCGAGCTGGCACCTTGGCTCGATCGGCCCGAGTTCGCGCATGGCGTAGCTCGCTTTTTGCGCGCAGAGGCACTTTCTCTGCTCGCCTTCAGAGCGATCGAGCGCATCGCCACAGACGAGGGCGCCGAAAATGTCCCTCGGAAACTTTGGGAGGCACACAACGCGGCGTCGAACACCGCGATGAAGCAAGCCTCGCTGCTCGGGCTGGACCCGACGAGCCGCGCTCGCCTTGCCGCTGTCCTGGGGGTCGATCACAAGAGAGCACTCGACGGCCTCCTCGCCGAAGGCCGCGCGCTGCGAATCGCACAGGGCGAGGAGGTATAAAGGCCGCAATTTCAGGCCTTTATGGAGTCGATCCGCTGGAGAACGCGTGCGACCTGCATAGCATGCCAGCGCGTACCTCGTTTCGGTCGCAGTCCCTCAGCGTCGAGAGTCTGTCCGATCGTCCGTAGTGAGGCACCTTGAGCCTTCAAGGCGGTAATGCGAGTGATTACAGCCTGTTCGCCCTCGAGCGCGACCAGCTCGCCACCGGCGGCCGTGTAGCCGAACGGCGCGATGCCGCCGATGAATCCTCCTCGCTCGGACTTCGCGCGTCGACCGGCGAGCATGCGGCCGCGAATCACCGCGCGTTCGTAGCCGGCGACCGATCCGAGAATGTTGCGAATCAGCTCTCGAAGCTCATCGGGCCCGTCGACGTCCGGCTCGCTCGTCGAGACGACACGGGCGCCGGACTTCTCCAGCCGCTCGATGACAGTCAGCTGGACGTACAGCTTCCGTGCCAAGCGGTCGAGTCGATGAACGACGAGGATGCTCGCCTCTTGCCGTTCGATCCGTGCGAGCGCATCCGCGAGGCCCTGGCGCGCATCGAGCCCGTTCGATCCCGAAATGCCCGCGTCGGTCACGATGTCCACCAACAAGAGACAGTTCGCCTTGCAGTAGTCACGGATCGCCCGACGCTGGATGTCGAGGCCATATCCTTTCGAGGCTTGCTCGTCGGTCGAGACACGTACATAACCGACTGCGTGAGCCCGGGTCATGGGGCCGACGTCCGTAACGTTGGTGCCAGTGAATGTGACATCGCAGGTAGGCCAATTGTCGTCACTCGAGCCGCCCTGTTGCCCGCGCCCACTTCGCCACGTCCTGCCATCGGTAGACCGCGATCCTCGTGGACACGATCGCTATGGGCTTCGGGGCCCGGACCTTCGCACCGCGTTCGCCGGGCGGCCAGCCGCGTTGTTGCCAGACGGAGACCTTGGAACGGCTGACTCCGAGCCGCTCCGCGATCTCGTCGATACCGACAAGATCAAGCCGTGCCATCCATCTCCTCTCGTTAGCTGCCTAGTGACCACACGGAACGGTCCGAACGTCAGCCCGGGCCGAACCGTGTAGGCACTCAGGCTGCCTCAGCCTCCGCATAGGACACGCCGCGGATCAGGTCCGCTGCCTTCTGAGCTTGGGCGGCGGCCGTGACGACTAGCCGCTTGTCGCCACGCAGTCGGTCAAGCCAGCCCGACACGTACGCGGCGCTATTGGGAACCGTCAGCTGGTCGATGCCGACAACGCCGCAGAGCATGGCCGCGCCCATCTCAGCCACCAACTCCTCGCGGCTGTAGCTGGGATCGCCGAACGCGTGGAACTCGAGCAGGTCTTTTCGCGCCAGCCTGCTCGCGTGACCCGTCGAGTGTGTCAGCTCGTGAAAGATCGTCGAGTAATACCCCGCGGCGGTCTCGAAACGATCGCGCTCAGGCATGAAGACCTGGTCCGCGCTCGGCTGATAACACGCGCGCCTGCCACCTTCGACGAGCGTCGGACCGCGGTGCAGGTAACCGGCGACCGCCTTCTCGCACTCGTCGATCGCGTCCCAGTCGTGCCGAATGGTCTCGTTGCGCGGGTAAGCGACGCCCTCGCACTGCTCGACGTTGAACACTCGAAAGTAACGAAGCACCATCGACGCGCCCAGTGTTGCCATGTCGACGAGCTCGCCGGTCTCGTCGTCGCGCACCTTGCGAATCTTCACGGGGTCGAGACGCTTCCAGAACACCACGAGGGACGACGTCTCGCCCTTCCTGACGTGTCCTCCGCGCTCCTGGGACTGCTTGTAGGTGAGCCACCAGGGCGCCTCGAAACCGCGAGCAATCGCCTCGCATCCGAGGAGGAACGGATTGATCCCGCGGTAAGCCTTGCCAGATGACAGGTTGCGGGGCAACCCAATTTCAGCGGACCAGGGCTTGTGCCACGGTACTGTCCCTGCGTCAAGTGCTGCGATGACTTGCTCCGTCACGATCGAGTAAACGTCGTGGTGCTCGGCTGTAGCGTTTGCCATGTCGGAACCTCCCTAAAGGTTTCGGCCAGTCCCCGGGGTGTTCCAGCACCGCCGGGGACACTTCTTGTTCGGTCGGTTGACCTAAACCCTTAGTGTTGCATATCGCAACGTGCGTGTCAATAGGTCGACGTCCGTTTCTCTAGAGAAACATTGGGGTATCTCAACTTGTTACGAGCCCCGATATCGACCGCATCGCCGAAACGTGACGAAAGCAATTCGCCCCTTTTCGCGACGCGAAAGGCCTCGCTTGGGCCCTTGAATCGCGCAGCGCGCGGGGAGCCCGGAGGATCAATGTCTGACAAGGCCAAAGAGCCGAAGCCATCTCCGCTCACCCTCATCCGGAAGGATGGAAGCATGGCCCAGGCGCGCGGAGCGACTTTCGGCTACTCACGGCCAGCGTTCCGGCCAGAGGAACAGCCAACCTCAAACACGATGCCTTCTCGCCGCGCATAGCCTCCGCGAAGGCTGCCGAGATCCCAGAAGAGCCGTTAGACACCCGGGTAGTTCGAGTCTTGTACTTACCGGACTCTTCAAGAATCTCACAAGCCACGAAGACGTCGAGTTGGACGACTCGACGTACGCCACCGGGCTGATATTGCTTTCCGACCGGTTGACGCGCTCGAGAGTGCAGGCCGCGGCGGCCGACAGTACCGTGGCTGGGAATGGAAGACAGGCGACGACGCACAGCGATCTGGAATGTTCCGAGGGCGGCTCTGATGTCGACCCGGACAGAGGGGACAAGAGCAAACGAGCTTGCATCCAGGAAGCCGATAAGCGACCAGGCGTACGCCGTGACTAACAAGGCAATACCCCGAGTAACCGAGCACTCCCTGTTGCCCTGCCGCACGTCTCGCGAGGGTGTCCAGTGACAACGGCGACGGCCGAAGAGACTGTCACGCTGGTGCTCGGTGTCGCTCGTCTCGGCGAGGTCGACCTTGCAGGTTGGTGGAGTACCCACGGACTCGATCGCGCCGGCCAGTACGTGCTCACCCGTTCGTTCCGTCGCACCTGGCGCTCAGTCGCGTTGGAGCTCGACATCGAGTCCGCTTCACGCCGCCACAACGACGCCACGGCGGGTCGCCGAACGGCGCTTCATCTCTTCTCGGACGAGTTTCCCTTCCGCAGGTGGGCGACATCGTGGCTGGCGGAACAGAAGACCGCGTCTCGAGTGAGCGCCCTATTCGACGAGCTCATGTCATGGGATCTCGCCGCAGGCCGCGCTGCAATCGTCGCTTGGGCTGGCAGCCCGCCGCCGGTCGAGATCGTCGGTGAAGGTCTGTTGCTCGGCACTCTGACAAGAGCAGAAGTCGACGATGACAACGCCCTGGCTCCCGTAGCCCGGGCGCTGGTCGCCACCTACGTCGGCATTGACAACCGGTTCCGTGTGCCGTACTTCGACCTTCAAGGATGAGCCTGCGGGTGACCGAGCAACTGACCTCGAATATCCAAAAGGGCGGGGCGTTGCTCGACGACTGCCGACGCCTGGTCGAGGCGTGGGAGCCCGGGCAAACTCCTGCGGAAAACCTGGCTCGCGTAGCTGATGAAAACCTCCTCGCCAAAGCGTCCCGTACCCGCATCGACGACGTGCTCCGACGAATCCTGGGACCCCGGCTCGTGGCGCCAGGCCCACACGTAATCCCCGCCCTGAAAGGCCTCCTCGGCGAGCCTCGAGCGTTTATCGAGGCCTGCTATTACGAAACAGCGCGCGACGACAGCTTGCTGGCGGCGTTTACCGAGGGTCCGCTCTGGTCGTGGTGGCAAGAAGGACGTGTCGGGGTTGGTGGTGCGGATGTCATCACTTGGTTGAGCGCCTTGGTTAAGGAAGGACGTGCGCCAGTGTGGTCGGACTCGGTCAGGACAAAGGTGGCTCGAGGCCTCCTCGCGGCCCTTCGGGACTTCGGTGTCCTCCGCGGCGGGCTGCGCAAGGAGATCGCATCGCCGGCCATGTCACCTCGAGGATTCGCGTATGTTGCCTGGCGGGAACATGAGCAGGGCGCCTCGTCACGGGCGCTCGTCGGGAGTCCTGTGTGGCGGCGATGGCTCCTTGAGCCGGACCGGGTGCTGGACCTGTTCGGCCAGCTTGGTCGAATCGGCGTGCTTCGGTTCTCTTCCGCCGGTTCGGCCGTTCGCATCGACTGGATGGCCAGGTCATTGGTGGAGGTGACCGGTGCCGCTGCGTGACGAGCTGCGAGGCGTTGGCGAGCGCATCGTCGCCCACTTCGATGGAGGCGGCGATCCGCCGTTCATCATCTACCAGTACCCGCCTGAACAGGAATGGTCGGTCCGAAGGGACTTAGGTGAGCTTCGTCGCTGGCTGGAAGCGGAGCAGCACAGGGTGGCGTGCGCGGCTGTGTCGCTCGCAGCACTGTTCTGGCACGCGCTCGATGACTCTGGTTTCCTCGACGAACTCATCGCGCAGGAACGCAACGCTGCTGGGGATCCCGATGCTCTGCGGGATATCTACCACGCGGTTGGCGAGATCCTGAGAGAATCACCGACACTGCCCGATCGCGTCATCGCCGAGGTCGAGGAGTGCGAGGAGCGGACCGCAGTCTTCCTCTACCGGGCCGGCGCTCTATATCCCGCGTATCGCACGTCGACGCTCCTCGACGATTTAAGAGGCCGGCTTCCGCGCCCAGTCACCCTGCTGTACCCCGGACGCCTCGTTGGAGAGTACGGCCTCAGCTTCATGGACCGGACCGAGCCTGCCTTCGGCTACCGAGCACTGATCGTTCCTAGGGAGGTTTCCGCGTGAAGATCGCCGAGCTGTTTCGACGCGACATCAACCGCACCATCGAAGAGGTCGTTAAGGTTGATCTCGCCGACGAGGCGGTGATCACCAACGAACTTGACGAGTACGTAGCTACCGACCACATCCTCAACGAGTTTGAGAAGGTGCTCGACGCTTACCAAGAGTCGATCAACTCGCCAAACGAGTCCTGCACGATCTGGGTGTCTGGCTTCTTCGGCTCGGGCAAGTCGAGTTGGGCCAAGACGCTCGGCTACCTGCTGTGGAACCCTACGGTGGCGGGCTCCACAGCACTCGACCGGTTCTTCGAGCGAACCGACGCGCCTCGCCTCCGTGCCCTGCTGAGCACTATCCACTCCCAAGCACCCACGTTGACCGTCCTGCTCAACCTCGCAACTGGCTCGAACGTAGTAGCCCGGGAAGGCGAGAGTGTTGTGCTGCCTATCTACCGTGCGCTGCTGGAGCGGCTCGGCTACTCGCGCAACTTCCTCTTAGCAGAGCTCGAGTTCGTACTCGAAGGCGACGGTCGTTTAGCGGAGTTCGAGGAGCGGTTCGCCGAGGCAACCGGCAGACCCTGGACCGAACGGAGATTTACGAGCCTTGCCAAGAACGAAGCCAGCCGAGCTCTACACCTCCTCGACCCTGACACGTTTCCCCAGCCGGACTCGTGGGCGAAGACGGCTACAGAGCCCGACATCGACGCCGACTGGTTCGTTAGCCGTGCCTTGCAACTACTCGACCGCCGCGGTGGTGCGACCCGGTTGGTGTTCGTCGTGGACGAAGCCGGCCAGTACGTCGCGCGATCAGTGCAGCGAATACTCGACCTTCAGGGACTCGCCGAAGCGTGCCAGAAGAAGATGGGTCGGGTTTGGCTGGCCGTCACCTCGCAGGAAAGGCTCGACGACGTCGTCGACAGCCTCGAGTCCAGGCAGGTCGAGCTTCCTCGCGCCCAAGCCAGGTTCCCGTTGAGGGTCGACCTCCTTCCTTCCGACATCGATGAGGTCACCGGCAGGCGGGTTCTAGATAAGACCGATGCCGGCCAGCAGGCAGTCCGAGATCTCGTTGATTCGCACCGCCATCAGCTCGCCACTAGTACTCGACTAGCTTCACCGACGAGGGCGACCGAGGCCAGCCAGGACGAGTTCGTCCGGTTGTATCCGCTGGTGCCCTACCAAATCCAACTCCTCATCGACGCAGTCTCGACTCGGCGTACCCAGGGCGGTGCCTCACCCATGGTCGGCGGGTCGAACCGAACGCTCATCAAGCACGCGCAGCAACTGATCACGCATCCTCAGCATGGTCTCGGCAATAAGGAAGTCGGGGCTCTGGTCACTCTCGACCGTAGCTACGACCTCCTCGAAGAACTTATCCCCACCTCGTGGCGGGCCGAGGTCGAACACGTCGCCGAGCAATACGGCACCGAAAGCATCGACGCCAAAGTGATGAAGGTTGTCGCGCTTTGCGTCGAGGTCCCCGCGCTTCCGCTGAACGCAGCAAACATCGCCGTGCTACTCCACCCTGGCATCGCCGCAGAGAGCGTGCGCGACGACGTGAGCGAGGCACTTGCACGCCTCGCGGCCGACGACCGGCTGCGCGAGACAGAGAATGGCTACAAATTGCAGTCGCCCGAGCAGAAGGACTGGGAGCAAACACGCCGGGCGATCGACCTACCACAAGGTCCATCAGTGCGGCTCCGCCGCCTGCTGATCAAGCAGGCGCTTTCGGGCCTATCCGTCACCCGTGGCCGCACTTTCAAGGTTGACGTGACGGTCGAGGGCGAGACCGTCGTTGCTGGCGATCTGCCGCTACATATCGACGAGGCTGACAAGGCCGGCCTGGATGACCTACGAGCGGTCTCGCGGGAACGGGCGAACGAAAACCGCATCATTTGGATCTACAAACTGTCACCCGATAGCTGGGACGTACTCGTGGAGCTACACCGCAGCCGCTCGATGATCGAACGGCGCGACGTCCCGAACAAGACACCGGCTGAGGTCGAACTGCTCGGTGAAGAACGGGAGCGCGAGCGTCGTCACGAGAGCATTGCGTTGAAACGCCTTGCTGGAGACCTAGCCGCGGGCGAGGTGATATTCCGTGGCCAGGTCGACGAGGTGAGCGGCGCCGAGTTGCGCTCGATGGCCCAACGCCTCGTGGCCGAGCGAATCGACAAGATCTACCCACAGCTCAAGCTATTCACAGCCAACCTGCGTCGTGAGGATGTCCTCCAGGTTCTTCGCACTACAGATCTTGGCACATTGAGCGATGGACTCCGCGAGGAAGGAATCGGCCTTGTGCGCGTCTCGCCGACGGGCTATGAACTCGCCGTCGACACCGGGCCGCTCGCGGCTCTGGCCGAGGAGGTTCGTACTCGGTTGTCCTACGGCCAGGAACCGACCGGCGCTTACCTCGAACACCACTTTGCCAGCCCTCCTTACGGCGCACCCGTCGAGGTCGTTCAGGCCCTGTGTGCCGCGGGCCTTCGCGCTGGGCTCCTTGAGGTTATCCACCAGGGCCAGCCCATCCGCAACCCGAGCGACGCGCGCCTCGATCAAGTCTTCACCGCGCTTCCCCGTTTTCGTGCAGCCGCTTTTCGGCCTCCCGCTGGCACCGACGTTCCTATCGAAAAGCGGGTGGAACTCGCTGAGAAACTGGAACACGCCGGCCACCGCCCGTCCGGCCACTCGACGGATGCGCTCGCGGCGGGCGTTCGCGAGGCCTTCCTGTCGGGACGTGAGGCCACCATCCGGGTCGAGTCGGCGCTGAGCGGCCTCGGTATCACGCCTTCAGAGACCGTCACCCGCACGCGGGCCCTGCTGGATCGGCTTGCCCATAACGACGACGTCGATGTCGTCACGACCGCCCATGACGCATGGGCCGACCTTGTTGCGGGCGAGAGTGCCGTGACTCGCCTAGATGCGCTGCTACAGACACACCTCGATGATCTGCGAATCGCACAGCGCGAAGCGCGACAATCGCCGCAGGAGCTTCCCGAGATGCTATTGGCCGACCACGCCGAGCTTCGCGACCTCCTCACGGCCGGGGACCTAGCCGATCACTCCGGCCGGATCATTGCCATCGCGCACCGGCTCGCCGACGCCCGCAGCACCGCCACTCTGGACGCGGCAGCGCGGTTGTCGGCCACGCTTACAGGTCTCTCCGCGGGTTTGCGTGCGCAGTTCGGCGCTGACGAGGTGGCACTCTCTGAAGCACTGCGACCCATAGAGGCGCTCGCTCCGCCCGACAATCTCACCGGCGTCGACGCTTCCGCGCTAGAAGCGAGAATCGACAGTGCACATGTCCGAGCGGAGACCGCCACGCGTCAGCTGGAGGAGCTCCGCTCGGCCGGTTCAATTGCCTGGGTCCGTATATCCGAACTCGTAACCGAGGCCATCACCGACGAGTCCGAAATCGACCCTGTCCTAGACCGAATTCGAGGTGCGATCGCGGACAAACTTGCCGACGGAAAGCAGGTGAGGTTGCAGTGAGCAACGCGCTCGATGCTGACCAGCGCACACGTCTCGAACGGATCGTGCGCCAAGCTCGCGACCTCCTCGAAACCGATCTCGCCGGACAAGCCTCCGGTCGCTTCGGGATCGATCCGGACGGCACAATCGCCGATGAGGACGACCTCCGTCTCGACGCGACCTCGCTCGCCGCACGCCGCGAACTCGTCGACGTCGTCTCACACCTCCGAAGCGAAGGCGATAACAAACAAGGCTCCATTCCGCGACTGTTGCGCGAGGCTATCTTCACCAACCTCAACCGGCTAGTAGCCATCCGGATTGCCGAAGCGCTCAGGCTCCTGCCACCGTCGCTGGCCAACGGGCGCCAATCCCAGGGCTTCCGCGATGTCCTAGAACTGGCTCCGCTCCTTAGCGGCGACGAAACCAGCGGCTACTGGACATACCTGAAGCTCTGTGGCGACGAGCTTGCCGGGGACGTGCCCAACCTATTCGATCCCCGGAACCCTCTGCTCGTGCTCACGCCCAGCCCCGGTGCCCTCGATGATCTCGTCGAGCTTCTCGCTGCCTCTGCCGCCGCGGAGCTCTGGACTGCACCCGACTGTCTCGGCTGGGTGTACCAGTTCTTCAACACCGCCGACGAGCGGCGGGCGATGCGGGAAGAATCCGCTACCCCCCGCAACTCCAGGGAGCTCGCCGTCCGCAATCAGTTCTTCACACCGCGCTACGTCGTCGACTTCCTGGTCCAGAACAGTCTTGGTCGACGGCTCCTAGACGCGGAGCCAGCGTCTCCACTGCTCGCCGATCTCCCCTTCCTTATCAACCCCCCAACGGAGCAGGGGGATCCCGTATCTCTCGACCGGGTGTCTGTGCTCGATCCGGCTTGCGGGTCAGGACACTTCCTCCTCGCCGCCTACGACGTGTTGGAACGAGCGTGGCATCACGCGGGAGTCAACGCGGCAGACGCCGCACCACACATCCTCAGTTCGCTCTGGGGCATCGACATCGACCCGCGCTGCTCGCAGGTCGCTGCCGCCGCCGTCATCTTCCGAGCACGACGCTCGTGTCCGGATGGAGATCTCCCGCGTCCCAACCTCATCTGCGCCCGCTCGTTGCCCGCCACGACGACCGGACTTCTGGAGTTGTTGGAGGAGTTGCCGCGGAGTCAGCGAACGTTGGTCGAGCGATTCACTGCTGCCCTCTCGGATGCTCCGGTTTTAGGTCCTCTTCTCAAGATCGAAGAACGCCTTACATCGGAGGTTCGTGACACCGCGTTCGGCAGCTCGGCACCCCGCGGTTCTCTCGCCGACGCTCTTCCAGTCGAGATGCTTCAAGAACTCGAAGCAGATCTACTCGGCGTACTGCGCCACATCGCCGATGCGACCACCGCGACCCCGGCCGAACGGCTACTGGCAGCGGAAGCGGACGACGCGATCCATTTGGTTCAGGCACTGCAACGCCGGTATGACGCCGTATTCATGAACCCACCATTCGGCGAGCCTGTCGCGGACACCAAGCGATACCTGAGAGCCGAGTACCCGGCCGCACCAAGTTCCCTCTTCTTGGAATCGTGCTTCGTGCTGCGAGGCCTCGAACTGGCAAACCCATCTGGGTACGTGGGCGCGATCACGTCGAGATCCGGCCTCTTTCTGTCAACCTATGAGAGATGGCGAGAAAGTGCACTGCTGAATGGCCGCCTTCGCACCCTGCTGGACTTGGGCTTTGGTGTCATGGAGCAGGCAATGGTCGAAGCCGCCGCCTACGTGGTGGGACACTCCCGGGAGAAGGCTCACGCGGTCTTCCTTCGGTTGGTTAGAGACACTGATAGAGGAGCTGCTCTAGCCGAGGTGATGGCTCACGTCACCAGCGGAGAGGTTGACAATCGCGTTTATCACGTAGAACTCGCTCAGCTCGAAAAGCTGCCTCGAAAGGCAATCGCCTACTGGCTCGCACCTTGGGTTCACCAGACATTCTCGGCGCTGCCCTCTGTCGAAGATGTAGCTGCCGACGTGCGAATCGGCTCATGGCCAGCAGACGACTTCCGATTCCTGCGACTCTGGTGGGAACATAGCGGCCGCAGCCCGAGACACTGGGTCAACTACGCGAAAGGCGGAACGTATGCCCTTTATTATGGCGAGCCTCATCTCGTGGTGGCTTGGGACAGTAACAGGGGAACGTTTCTTGATTTCTACGGTTACGCCGCTCGGCCGACGCATATTCCGCACAACGTCTCCTATTACTTCCGACCGGGTCTGACCTGGTCACGCCGGACTGCGAGCAACTTCGCAGTCAGAATACTTCCGAGCGAGTCAATCTTTGCAGACAAGGGCCCAGGAATCTTTGCAGCTGGCGATACGGAACCCCTCGCACTTCTTGCTTGGTTGAATAGTCGATACGCACGACTATTCATTGAGGCACAGGTAGCGGCGGGTGAGGAAGTCCAATCCGGAAGTGCCTCTCGTAGTTATGAGGTCGGGATAGTTCAGCGCTTGCCCTGGCCTGGGAATCAAATGAGCCAGACACTGCTGGCTCTTGTCCAGCACGCAGCGCGGGACATCGCGTCCGCAGTGCGGTTATGGGACGTCTTCGACGAGACTACGCGCTCGTTCGTTCGGCCTGCGGTGTGGCCCTTGTCGGAGTCCATTGAGGCGGCAGCAGTTCACCGAATGGAGGACAGGGAAGCGAGTGAACTCCAGGTGTTAGCCCTGACCTACTCGATCGACCAGGCTTTCGAGAGCGTTCTATCCATCGACGCTTCTACGCGGGATTACATCGATCAACAAGTTGGTCCGCATCCCGACTCCTATCCAGCTGTTACGGGGGACTCGGTGCGAACCATTGTGGCGGAGTTGTATCCGATGTCGATTGATGATGTGGTCGACACGGCCGTGGCGCGTGTTGGCGGAAGACGCTACCTCTCTACCATGAGTCACTACGCGAATAGGCGGCTCGAGTTGATCGCGCACACGGCTCAGTGCAATTGCGAGAGCATTGTCGCTACGCGACGCCAGCTCGGCATTCTTCCGGCTGAGGAGCCATATCGGTCCGCCGATGAGCTGTTCTCCTACCTCGTTGGCTTGGCCTTCGGTCGGTGGGACATTCGTATCGCTCGGGACCCGATGCTCGCAACAGCTTTGCCTCCACTCTTCGGTCCGTTGCCGACGTTCTCCCCTGGGATGCTTACCCATCAGCGAGCTTTCCCGGGCATCGACGCAGGCAACGAGTACCCCCTTGAACTGCCGCCTGCGGGCGTTCTGGTTGATCAGCCCGGCCATCGGTGGGATGTTGAAGGTCGACTGCTGGCTACGGCGACAGTGGCCTTCGATAAGCCGGAGGCCGTAATTTCCGACCTTGTAAGAATCTTCAGACGAGGATCCTTGCGGGACCACCTACGCAAGAGATTCTTCCGGGACCATATTTCGCGATACTCGAAGTCTCGCCGGAACGCACCCATCTATTGGCCGTTGTACGTGCCATCGGGCAACTGGGGCGCTTGGGTGTACGCCCCGACTCTTTCGCGCGAGTCGCTCTTTGCCGTCGCTCGGGCGGCCGTCGAGCGCATCGATGCGGCTGAGATAGAGAGTCGCCGACTGCAGCGGGAACGGGACAGCGGTGGTGGTGGCCGCTCCGCCCGAGAGATAGCGAACGCGCTTGAGTCCGAGGAGCAACTTGCCGAGGAGCTGCGCTCTTTCCGTCACGAGGTGGATCGGATATCGGGTCTCGGTTGGGAGCCGGATCTCGACGACGGCATAATCCTGTGCGCCGCTCCACTCGCTGACCTGTTCCCAGCCTGGACGGACGCGGCAGTGGCGCGACAGGAAATCAAGGACGGCAAGTATCCGTGGGCGAGCGTCTCGAAATGGGCGGACGAGCTGTGAGCCGCCTTCGGGAACGCCTAACGGACCAGCTGGCAAGGAAGGTCCAAGCGCACGGGCTCGTCGTGTGGCAGGACGACGACAGGGAGTACCTGGAAGTTGCTGCGTCAGTCGTGCCGGACGGAGTGCGGTTCGAAGCATTCGAGGGCAGCTGGTACGAGTTGCGACGCCGCATCGAAGATTCTCTCGCTGGAGAACAGCCGTCGCCCCTGGTCGTATATGGGCCCGGGCCGCCTCCCGATGATCCGCTCGCCGAGGCGCGGGCAGCCGGTGCCGAGTTCACCCGGAAGCTCGCGACCCTGGTTCGCCAAGCCATGGCGGGCCAGCTCACCGAGGGCCGCATCAGCGAGATCGCCCGCAAAGCCCGTACGCTGCCCGAAGCAGAGGCGGCAATCGCCGGAAACGATGATGCCGACGTCCGCCTAATCTCTGTGTTCGGCACGAGCGACACCGTCCGCATGCTGGTCACTGTCCTCACCGGTGAGTTGGACGGTGCCATCAACCTGGCGGCAGCTTGGCCTGCCGTCGCGACGCTGTGTCGCGACAGCGTCGGCGCTCTTGCGGGAGGCGTCGGCAGCGCGCTCCGGGAAGCGCTCTTCCGACACCTGCTGTTATGCGAGTTCGCAGTGGCGGTGTCGGATGGACTGCCCGAAGGTATTAGGTCGGCCTTGGGGCACCCGTCGCCTCTGCAACAGCGTCGAGCAGTCGAGGTGCTAGAGCGACTTCGGTCGAGTCGCGAGGGTGTCGCCGTCTATCGGACGCTGGCGGACCGGGCCGACACTGCCCTCTTTCTCGGCGAGACGCTGTCGTGGTGCCCAGGGCTTGAAACCGTCACGGCCACTGAAGCTGTGGAGCGTGTGATCTTCGCCCACACTGCGCGATCACTTGACGCGGGTGAGTTAGAGATGGCCGAGACCGTTGCGCAACGTCGACTTGCAACCAGCCTATGGGCTGCTGACCTAGCGACAGGGTGGGGACCCCGGTGGCGTGCAGTAGCGGCGGTCGCTGAATTGGAAACAAGGATCGATTGCACGTCGATCCCCGACTCGGCTTCCGGACTGCTCGCCTGGTACGCAGAGAAGGGGTGGCAGGTCGATCGAGCACACCGCCGCCTGGAACTCGCGTGGACCGAGCTCGGGACCTTCGGCGAGTTGGAAGAGGGGCTAACAGAAGCGCGGCGAGCGTACGACGGGTGGCTCGACGCCTTGCTCACTCGGTTCACGTCCGCCCTAGCAAACGGCGCGCTGGAAATCGGCGAGCTCGTGAGGCAAGGTGAGATCCACAACCGCTTCGTGATCGGGGGTCAGCCGGCGCGCACGGCCTATGTGTGGGTTGACGCCCTGCGCTTCGAGCTCGGTGTCGAGCTCGCGGAGGCGCTACAGTCCGTGGCCGAACAGGTCACGCTGTACGCCGCGGTGGCGGCAGCGCCGACGATCACACCCGTCGGAATGGCGAATTTACTGCCCGACGCCGCTTCGACGCTCCGCGTCGGTCTCGACGGTGACCGAATCACCGTGACAGTTGGGGGCACGGAGGTGAAGGACGTCCCTGGGCGACGGGACCTACTGCGGGCTCGACACGGCTCCGTCGCCGACTTCGACCTCAACGACGCATCGCAGAAGGGCGAGAAGGCACTCAACCGCGCCATCGGCGACAGTTCTCTCGTGCTCCTTCGCTCGCAGGAGGTCGACGTTGCCGGCGAGTCCGGTCTACTCTCGGTCGCCTGGGCACATTTTGAGACGGTGACCAATCTCCTAGCCAGCGTGATCGCACGCCTCGCCCAGGCGGGCATTGACCGAGTCGTGATTTCTGCGGACCACGGGTTCATCGCTCTCGGCCAGGACCTCGGGTCACAGCGGGTAGTCGACCCACCGGCCGGGGCCATAGGATCGGTGAAGCGCCGGGTGTTCGTCGGTCGGGGCGGCATACCCAACCCGGCAACCGTGCGCGTACCCCTCGCTGCGTGCGGAGTGGCCAGCGACCTCGATGTCGTCGTTCCCCGTGGGCTCGCTGTTTTCCGGGCTGGCGGCGGTCGCCAGTTTTTCCATGGTGGTCTCTCGCCACAGGAGTTGGTCGTACCGGTGATCGTCGCGGACCTGGTAAAGACGCCAGAGCTGCAGAAGCTCGATGTGCGGGTGCATGTGGCCGGCGATCGGATCACGACCGGGGTTTTCGCTGCCACTTTGACCTTTTCTGGAAATCTGTTCACTGACCGGCTGAGGGTACGGGTAGTCGCCGCAGAGTCGGCCGGTCAACCAGTAGCTCGTGTGGTGTCGGGTGACGGCTACGACTCCGACAGCGGTACGATCGTCGTGTCTCACGAACGGCCGAGCGTACTCACGTTCCAGGTCACGGCCAATCTCGCGAGTGGCATCAACGTTGACGTCCAGGTGCTCGACGCCCGCACCGGTCGCTCTCTCGCCACCTCTAAGGTGGCGGTCTCCGCTCCGATCATGGTGGAGGACAGCCTTGACTGAATCGACCATGGATGACCTCGACCGGCTCGCCAATGAGGCCTTCGCTGGCCGCGTCGTGCGCAAAGACCTCGTCCGGCAGGTGAAGGTCGGCGCGAACGTCCCGGTTTATGTGTTGGAGTTCCTCCTCGGAAAGTACTGTGCCACCGATGACGAGTTCGCCCTCGAGGCTGGCTTGGTGGTCGTCAATCAGATCCTGCAGGACAACTTCATTCGACCCGACGAGTCCGAGCTGGTCAAGGCACGCGTCAAGCAGCGAGGACAGTTCCGACTCATCGACAAGGTCGACGTTCGTCTCGTGGCGAGCGAAGACAAGTTCTGGGCCCACTTGCAGAACTTCAACGACAAGTACGTTCACATCCCCGAGGACCTCGTCTACAAGTACGACCGCCTCCTCCAGGGTGGTGCATGGTGCCAGCTCGATCTGCTCTACAACGCCGACGACGACGACGCCCAGAAGCGGCCCTTCTACATCCGCGCGTTAAAGCCGATCCAGGTAGCGGCGTTCGACCTGGACGCGTACGTCGACGGTCGCCGCCGGTTCAGCCGGGACGCTTGGCTCGACCTCGTCATGCGCACCATCGGGCTTGAGTCGACCGAGTACGACCTGCGCGGCAAGCTGCTCGCCGTCCTGCGGCTCGTGCCGATGGCCGAGCGGAACTACAACTTGATCGAACTCGGCCCGTGGGGCACAGGCAAGAGCTTTGTCTACCGAGAGTCCAACCCCAACGCCATCCTGATCTCGGGAGGCAAAATCACCGTTGCCCAGCTCTTTGTCAACATGTCGACCGGCCGGATCGGCCTCCTCGGCACGTGGGACGTTGTCACCTTTGATGAGGTGGCGAGCCTGCAGATGTCGGAGTCGGCCGTGGTCAACATGTTGAAGGACTACATGGAGTCCGGCTCGTTCGCCCGGGGCAAGGAAGAGATCCCAGCCGAGGCGTCGGTGGTCTTGGTTGGCAACACCAGCCGTCCGCACACCGATCTCGTCCGCTCCGCCCACCTCTTTGCGGACCTGCCGCCGGCGATGATCGACCCCGCCTTCCTCGACCGGCTTCACTACTACCTGCCCGGTTGGGAGGCTCCGAAGCTGGAAGCCCGCCTGTTCACAAACCACTTCGGATTCGTGTCCGACTACTTCGCTGAAGCTATGCGCCGGGTCCGCAAGAAGAGCTTCGTGCGGGCCATCGACGACGAGTTCGCCCTAGGTACCCATCTCTCGGCGCGCGATGAGAAGGCCGTGCGCAGGACGGTGTCGGGATTGTTGAAGATCCTGCACCCCCACGGTGAGTGGACACACTCTGAGCTACGGGAGTATCTGGAACTCGCGCTCGAAGGCCGGCGCAGGGTGAAGGAGCAGTTGAAGAAGCTGGCTGCTCACGACTACGCCAAGACCGCCTTCAGCTATGTCGAGCGCGATACTGGGCACGAGTACTGGGTCGAGGTACCCGAGCAGCCCGATGACCTTGATGCCGTCCTCGACGATGAGGCGACGGTAGCGCGCTCAGAGGCCGAGGTGATCCAGCCCATGATCACCGCGACGGCTGACCTCATCGTCGCGGGCGAAAGCAAGCGCATCGAGTTCAAGCAGACAGCCCGAGTAAATCTCCACACCAAGCAACGCGACCCCGTCATCGAACAGATGGTGATCAAGTCCGTCGCTGGATTTATGAACGCCGAAGGCGGCACGCTGCTTATCGGCGTGACCGACACCCGCGAAGTGTTCGGCATCGAGACGGACTACAAGACGCTCGGTAAGAAGCAGGATCAGGACGGCTTCGCCCTGTGGCTCAATGGACTCCTCGACAACACACTCGGTCCGACGGCGGCATCCGCTTTACACTTGAGCTTCGAGGAGTTCCCGGGGGGTACCGTCTGTCGTGTCTACGTCGATCCCGGCAAAAGCCCCACCTTCGTTCGCGGCGGCAAGGGCGAAGCCGATCTCTACGTGCGACTAAACAACGCTACGAGACTGCTCAACACCGCGGAGGCAGTCGAGTACGTGCGAACCCGCTGGCGATAACCGAAGCGCTCCGACGGGTCGTCAAGGCCGTCGCGAGGGGCGAGCCCGAGGCAAGGACCCCAGACGCGCGTGCCTTGTAGCTTCGATTCGAGAAGGCGCTCATCGCTTTTGAGCCAGCGTCGCTTGAAGTGCCGTTAGCGCGGATACATGATTCGGGTTTACGAGAAACCATTTGATCGGCCCAGGTGGCTCCCGAAGTGACACACCTGGCTTTCACAGTTGTCCCATGCCCAGGCAACGCAGACTGGTGGGTCCTCTCTAGCCAGGACGTGCAACCAACACGTGAGCTGAAGGAGTAGTGAGATGCGGTACCCGGACTTCTACGCGACCCCGCAACCTGACGGGAGCTTCCAGTTGGTCGGCCAGGGGGCGGCGATCGGTCTCGTTCGGGCGGTCTGCCGGGAGCTCCTCATCGTGGGCGGAAACTGAAAAGTTGGAAGAGCGCGCCCGCTATGGCGAGGCGCAGGAGGTGCTCTTATGACGACCAGAAAGGTTTGGCAAATCCCTCAGCCCGACGGGAGCGTCAAGGTGGTCACGAGAGGCCCCACTTGGGGGGCGATCAGGGTGATCCTGTTCCTGCTGTTCACGTTCTGCTTCTTCTCGGCACTGTTCGCGGCGCATTTCGCGAGCGCGGCTTGGTTCCTCATCCTGATCGGGCTGACGCTGCCGAACTACGCCAAGCTGCGCAAGCTGGAGAGGCAAGCGAAGGGTGGTTGACCCGCCGGTCTTCGCGTTCTTGAACGGTGGCCCCTGGGACGGCCTGACAGCGATCCTGCCACCAGCGAGGATGATTTACCTCGACTACGAGGCCCGGACCGACGCCAACGGGGATCTCGTCCCTCACGACCTTGAGGGCTACATCGAGTTCGACTGGCAGGGCTGTGATCACGAGGCGCCCCACCTGGGGGCGGACTCAGGGTGATCCCCGTTCGGGCTGTTCGCGATCTGCTTCCTGTTGGCCCTGTTTGCGGCGCATTTCATGACCGCGTTCGGGATCCTGGTGCTCTTCGGGATCTTCATGCCGAACTTGGCGAAGAGGTGGAGGGCCGCCGCCAAGAACGTCAACGAGCTCTCGCCGGCTCACTCGATGGGCGTACTCAGCCCCTAGCGCATCGTAGCGGCCTGAAAGAGACCGGCTAATACCAAGGCCGCTCGCAAAGGTTTCAGTGTCTCCTGGGGCATCAGGTGGTGAGCCCGATCTCATCTCACCGTTGCTTCAGCTCAGCACCTCCCAGCTGCGCCGTGTAGGAATGCCTTCGCAAGTTGAGGTCTGTGGTTCGAGTACCTCAGCGTCCACCACATGTCGGGCCAGGTAGCTAAGCGGCCTGTTCAGGCGTGGGCGGCCCGAGGGAGAGGTCTTTCTTGAATCGCCTATCAGGTACGTTTCGAGTCCGAAAGAATCGCGCGCACGACGCCTAGGCGATGCATGCCTCGTTTGGCCAACACCTTGTAGCCAGCCGTCCGCGGACCGATTGACAGTAGCGGCAACTCATTGTGCCCACTACGCACTCGATAGTCACTCACGCGACCGATCGCGAGCTTGTGATCTCCGGCGGGGACGACCGCCTCAACTGTCACCTCGATGTTCGCGATGGCAAGTGCAAGGCCTGGAACCGAGACCGAGTTCGATCGAAGAAGCTTCGCGTTAGCCACCTCGAGCTTGTCTTCTTGATTGCCCGACCGGACACCAAAGTACATCGTTTCCTCTACCAGGCCCTCACCAGGGACAGCCAGTACGCACTCGATTCCCGGCAGAAGAAGGCCGTAGCTCCTCGAGCCCTGTTGAATGGAGAACGCGACCATCCGAGGTCTATACGCGGCGTGCGTCACAAAACACAGCGTGACAGGATTTGCGCCGTGGGTCGCGTCGGGAAGCAACGCGATAACGATGCGCGACGGCTGAAACTCAGCACGAAAGCTCGATCTACTAACAGAATCGAAACCGCCTTCGATCACAACTCTGTCATCAAAACTCATCTCTACTAGATCCCCCTCCACTTACTGTGAGCGTTTCAGAGTCGACACCAGCACCGAGGCGAGGGTTTGGCGCAGGTCCTTTGCTATGAGAACGCGCGCACCGGGAACAAGGAAGCTCGCCCCAGCTCCAAAATACGCCAATACCCTGACATCGTTCGTTCGGGCATGGGCAGCCAGAAGCAGCCACAGCGCCGCGGCCGCAAGTATTGTCACCCCGTATATTGCTAGTTTCAACCGTTCAATGCGGGCGGCAAGACCCTCTGCCACTTGCTTCGTGAGGATCTCCGCGCCAAATACGTGACGCTTGTCCTGACGCTCATGGGGTTCAAACTCTCTCATCTGACGTAAGAGTTCGTTTACGTCTTCACCTGGCGTTATCGACACATGCGGAAGAACGGTACCAGTCGCTATGGTTTGCTTGAAGTCAGCGCCCCCATGGGGCCTCTCAACTGCCTGACTCAGGACGTGGAATTCCAAACGCGCCAGCGGACCTCCGGCCTTAACGGAAATACGGCGAGGACTGCAGTTGATAACCGTGAAGTGCAACGTTCCTTCATATCCCGGGTCCGCAAAGGTATGTTCTCCGATAAGGCCAGTTGAGAAGATAGTAGCGACAACTGTCGCCCGCGCCGAAACATTGGTGGGCAGACGAAGGGATTCTTCTGACTGAAGCAGTATGATCGCTCCGGGCTCTATGTCGATATCAGTTTTGCTTTGCTGAAGAAGCCGGACGTCGGAATCCTCGGTGAACAGGACCCGTCGGAATTGCTCGCTGATTGTCAACAAGAACGAGGCGTGACGAACCTGTGAGTGCTCCCAGGCTGAGCCGGGAGAGATTGTGTTCCGGTCGACAAGAAGCCCCTGGTCCTTGATCGACTGGATGATCTGCGAGTCAGCAAGAATGCCGGGCTCGGTGGCAATTGCTTAGGTAGCGGGTCGGTTAGCCCCATCAAGACACCTCGTTTGCCGCGCTGAACTCCAATGTCGAGACGTTAGCGCGCGGGCGAGCACGACGCCTTGAGGTCACCTCAACCTTGCCAGGAGCCGGCCAGACATGACGGCAGGGCGGGTGGTGCAGAGAGTTCGCGGCTTCTAGGAACCCCGTTGTCGACCCGACAGATGCTCACCAATTTTACGAATCCTCGCGACCTCGGCGGGCTTCCATGCGATGTGCACGCTTTCCGGTCCGAGCGGGACCTCGTAGCGACTCCTCGTTGTGTCCCCAACTAACTCACAGGGCGAATCTGCGGTCCAGAGTTGCAGCTGAGCGACGCGGAAGCCGGGGTAGAGATGGATAGGCACGCTGCCCTCATTCGCGAGCTCCAGCGTAAGAACTCCGGCGAATCCGGGTTGGACCACTACTGCAGTCGCCACAACAAGGCCAAGCCGTCCCCATGAACTCCTGCCCAGCACGTGGCCTGCCATGTCTAACGGCAACCTGATGAACTCGAGCGTGGCGCCTAAAACAAACTGGCGTGGGTGCAAGATAAAGCGCTCGCCCAAGGTTACGAACACCGTATCCTCGAGCTGGGTCACGGACTCATGACCTTTCTGCTCAAGAGGATCGATCGCGGTGGCCTCGCGGCGGCGCACTTCGACAAACTCAGTACCCAAACGGAGATCGATGCTTGCTGCACCAATCTGATCATCGTCCAGAAGGGGCGTCACCATGAGCCGATCGCTGAGTGCATCACGCTGCATCGCCGCTCGCAGCTGATCACGGAGAAGAATCGACATTTACTCAGTCCAAAGCCTCTTGATGGTCGCCAGCTCGATGCTCTTAACAAGAAACTGGTTCAGATGGATGTCAGATGAAGTATTGGCTACCGCCTCGGGAGTGTCTCCTCGACGAGCGACCTCGTAGACCCAAGCAGCAGCGAGGATTACCCAAGGACCCAAGCCCCTCTGTTCAATAACGATCGGCGGGACTTCGAGTTCGAGTAGCCCAAACAACTGTTCCTCATCCCGAGACATGGCTCCTGGATCGGCCCGATTACCACTAGTCGTACTGAGGGCAGTTCGTGTAATAGCAGGCTCAATAATTCCTATGGCCTCTCGAAGAGCTGTCTCTACAGGGTGACCGGTCAAGGCGACATTCGTAGCTATCTCTTGGCACCAGCCGAATACGTTTGGCACGTGGCGCAGCAGGAATGAGTCCCACCCGAGCTCAGTCAGAATTCTTAAAGTGTAAGCAAGTCGGTCACGCGGATATGGGTGCGATCCCATCGGCAAAGCCGAAGGTGCAGGTAAGAATACCGTGCTAGCAAAGAGAAAACTTGGCCCCGTCAGCGCAGCGGCAAGAGCATCACACAGAAGTTCCTGCCGCCAGCTATCGAATATCCTCGCTACCTCTGCTGCATCTGTCCCTGATGACGATGCACCCTGCTTCAGGCGCTCTCCAGCACTCTTAAGATCTGCCTTCTTGTTCAGTTCCGCTCTTAGACCTTGACGCCAAGCGGTATGCCCGACTTCATGAGTCAGTATCGGTGACAACAACACATTTGCCGGATCGACCGCTGGCAAGTTAAACGCCACAGGATGCGGATGGCGTGGCGTGGTTCTTCGAAGTAGCCCCTTAACGACCTCAATTACTGCCGTCGTGGAGTACATGTTGTAGGTGTCAAGGTGAATGATAGGGTCCGCCCCTTTAGGCAGCAGATCACGTATCAGTTCGTCGATCAATAAGAGTAGGCCGACCGGAAGATCCTGTCGCCCGGTGTCACCGTGATAGTCCGCGACAAGTTTATGGATGAGATCCATCTCGTATCGTAGACGCGATAGCTCTCGTTCAAGGGGTGGACCGAAGGCATGGTTCTTTAGTGGAAGTTGGCCGAGAATTACGGTCGCTTCATGTGCCACACGGGTACAGCTTTGATCGATGAAATCAATGAGACTATGACCTCGACCAGAGTGTTCACGGGCAGCGGCTATTTGGAGTTGTTTGCTGCCATTGATGACGAGATTGGCTAGAAAGCTGAGGTCTCTGTCCATGCTTGGCTTGATCGGACCGTCAGCATTGTCTGCACTGAAGCGAGCATCACTTGAGCTAGCGCCTCAAAGGCCTGACGAATCACTCTCAGATCATTCATCTGTGATTGTCCTTCAAGAAGGGCGGCAAGGAGCGTTCTTAGATAGGCGAGCCTATTTGTGACCGCCTTGCGCTCTTCAGATGCGGACGGTCGAACCGAAGCAAGCGGCGATGACGCAGGACTAGTCAGCGCTGATAAGCCATCGTGACCCATCTCACCGAATCTCTTGAGTACTTCGAGTGTCTCCAAATGAATGAGGCTGTTCGGCAGATCGAGGGGATCTTCGATCACTGAAACCAGTCCTCCCAGCCATTCGATGCTCTCCCTAACTCTCCTGGCATCCTCGGGATGGAGTGACCGCTCGGCCTCCCAATGCAGAGTCGCCACGACAACGCCGTCAGCTCGGCGGCCGACTGCGGTAGCGGTATCGATCGCGGTGAGGCGTTCGGCTTCCGTCTGAACCATCGCCATCAACGATCACCTCTCTCTGGGCTTGGCTGATAGTCAGGATTAGCTGATCGAGTGCTGATCGGGCCAATTAGCTCGGTCTTCAGGACAAGGATCATGTCGAACATATGTTCGCATAACGGTCTATCACTTCGGAGAGGCCTCCTCGGGCCGATAAGCTGCGTTTACGGAATTGGGAAATTCAAATTTCAGATAAACAAAGATTAGGCTCGCGACGGCTGGCCCAGGTGGATAGTGATACTCGATCACCTCTCTGAACAACTATTCGGTAGGTACCAGGCGCTCCGGATCTACGTAACCATCGCGCGACTCAGCAAGGATGAGTTTACGACGGGACAGGTCGTGAAGCTCTCCGGCGCTGCCGAGTCTGCCGTCTCGGGCGAACTGCAGCGGCTTTGCAAGTTGGGTTCGCTGTCAGCGACTTCCCGTCGCGGTACCTACCGACGTGAGAACGACTCAGTCATTTGGCAAGTCGCGGAGCTGTTGTCGAGTGACGAAGGACGGGGTGAGCCCTCGGGGCTCGGCATCCAGGACTCAATCCGCGTGTTTGATCGCTGATGAAACTGCCTTGATGGTGCTTCTACAAGGCGTCACCCGACCATCCAACACATTGATGAGCTTGGATCACGTGAGCTCCGTCTCGGAGGAGGGCCTGCGGATGCCCATCTTTCGGGCCACCACGACAGCAAGTCGCTCCCACGCGTCGGCGCCGTAGTCGATCAGCACCTCGTCCGGGTCGACGACTTCGCCAGTCGTCACCTCCTCGCCCCCCTCCTTGCCCAACAGGTGAAGCGCTGGGTCTCACTTCGGTCTTGGGCGCGATCGGCTCCTTCGTCCCCGCTTTGCATGTCTGCACGACGGCCGAGTACGGGCCTGTCAACTAGTATTGACAGTTATGGGTTCGTCACCCAAAGTTGACTCAGCCACCTCCGACGTTGACTATTCGAAGCTCCGCGTGATGGCGCGAAGCCTGGGCCGAAAAGAGGTGCGGAACGAGCGTGGTCCGCTCAGTGCGGAGACGGTGCTTGACGAGCTTAAAGCTCAAGGACTTGTTGCCCGTGTCGCCGCGATCGGCGTCAGGGACGCGGTGCGCGACGCGATAAGTCTTGGCGCGACCTGGCAGGACATCGGGCACGCTCTCGGCATCACCCGGCAGGCAGCTCACAAGCGCTTCGCCGCCACCGTGGGCAAGCCACCCGATGTGGAGGAGGATTGAATGGTTCACAAGCGAACCAGCACCTTCGGGAGCGTACGGAAGCTGCGTTCCGGTCGCCACCAGGCGAGCTATTGGCACGAAGGGGCACGTTACATCGCGGATCACACGTTCGACGCCAAGGCAGATGCCGACGCGTGGCTTGCCACCATCCGAACCAGCATCGGAAAGGGCCACTGGCTCGACCCCGCCGAAGGACAAAAGCTCTTCGACGACTACGCCAAGCAGTGGCTAGAGGACCGTCACAACCTCCGCCCCAGGACGAGGGAGCTGTACGCCTCTCAGTTGAACCGCCATCTGGTGCCCGCCTTCGGTCACCTCGAACTTGTCCAGATCACGACGGCCAAGGTGCGGACATGGTACTCCGGGATTGCGCGCACCAAGCCCGTCAGCGCTGCCAAGTGCTACCGCCTATTGCGGACGATCCTCGGGACGGCCGTGGAAGACCGCATGCTCGTCGCTAACCCCTGCATGATCAAGGGCGCAGGACAGGAGCGCTCACCTGAGCGCCCCATCCCAACGATTGAGCAGGTCGATGCCCTCGCTTCAGCGCTTCCAGAGCACTATCGGGCGCTCGTCTACACGGCCGCGTACGCCGGTCTGCGTCTCGGGGAATGCTCGGCCCTCACACGCGAGCGAGTCGACCTCGTTCATCGAACCATCTCTGTGACCGAACAGGCTCAGCTGGTGAGCGGACAGGGACGCGTCATCGGGCCACCCAAGAGCGACGCCGGTCGCCGCACCGTCGCGATTCCGAAGGTTCTCGCCGACATCCTCGAGGATCACCTCGCCCGATTCGTCGGCCCAGCACCGACCGCTCCCGTGTTCACCGGCGACAAGGGTGGACCACTGGTCGGACAGCACTTTGGAAGCCAGTTCGCCAAGGCTCGCAAGGTCGTTGACCTCGACTACATGCACTTTCACGACCTCCGGCACTTCGCCGGCACGATGGCCGCGCGGACGGGAGCGACGACGGCAGAACTGATGGCCCGACTCGGGCATAGCACTCCGAGAGCGGCCCTGATCTATCAGCACGCGACGGCCGAGCGTGATCATGCGATTGCGTTCGGTCTCGACGCCTTGGTCGCCCAGGCGAAGGCCGTGCCCGTAGCGCCAGTCGTTGAGCTTGCGAATCGCTCACGCCAGTCCCCTCACCGGTCCCCTCAGAAATCTTCGCGGACGTAGCGCGCACGCCGTCGGGGATACGGTTCGCCAGCTTTGCTTCCTAGGCCGTCTACCAGGGAACTTCTTCGAGCGGGCGACGAGAATCGAACTCGCGTTCTCAGCTTGGGAAGCTGATGTTCTGCCGCTGAACTACGCCCGCGGAACCGCCATCAGATTAGCCGAGCACTTGGCCACGATCCGGAGGCGCTTTCCTCCACAACGGCTCTACGAGAAGCAGACGACCCGGGGGGACTGCAGTCGTCAGTCGGCGGCTAAGGCTTTGCCTGGCGCCACGCTGCGGCTCCGCATCGTTACCGTGGCTTCGCCTTGAAGCTGGGTATCGTCACACCCATGGCTGCGCCCGATGGACGATCCCCCGAGACGACAAGGGCCGTACGGACTCCGACTCTCGATGACCTGGAGCCGGCTTGGCAGACCGTTCACTCGGTCTTGGAACCCACGCCGCTCGTGTGGAGCCCGATCACCCCCAATGGCTCCCTCAAACTCGAAACTTTCCAGCCCACGGGCTCGTTCAAGGTGCGGGGCGGTCTCGCAGCGGTTTCCGCCTTGCCACAAGATCAGCGGGCGGTGACCGCGAGCGCAGGAAACCACGGCCTCGGCATCGCTTGGGCCTCCGCGCGTCTCGGCCGTCAGGCGACCGTCGTCGTGCCGGAACACTCCTCAGCTGCAAAGGTCGAGGCGCTTCGCACGTACCCGATCGAGCTGGTCGAGCACGGCGCGGGCTATGAGGACGCTGAGAAATACGCTCTGGAGCTCGCAGCCGCCGAGGGTGTCTCGTTCGTCTCTCCGTACAACGACCCGGGCGTCATCGCCGGCCAAGCGACCATCGGGCTCGAGCTGGACGATCAAGCGCCTGGCGAGCTGACCGTCGTTGTTCCCGTCGGCGGAGGCGGCCTCCTCGCGGGGCTGGCACTGTGGGCACGATCGCGCCCGGACGTGAGCCTCGCCGGCGTCGAGTCGAGCGAGTCCCGCGGAATTTCTGCTGCGGTCGCTGCCGGCCACATCGTGCGCGTGCCGGTGGGCGACACGATCGCGGACGGACTGGCGGCAAACCTCGAGCCAGGCTCGGTGACACCTGGCCTCGTCGCCGCCGCGCAACTGGTCGCCGTCGACGACGACGAGCTCCGCGCCGCAATGCGCTGGCTGTTTGTTCATCATGGCCTCGTGGCCGAGGGCTCAGGCGCAGCCGGCGTCGCTGCGGTGCTGGGCGGCAAGATCGACATTGCCGGGCGGCTCGTGGTCGTGGTCACGGGCCGCAATATCGCGGCGGATCGTTTCGCCAAGATCCTTCGGGGCGGCTGAACAGTCCGGCCCGGGTTCGGAGCCCCGGGGTGCGCCAGAGAACGCTCCCCCCGGCGGCTTTGCCTCTCAGTACCGGTATGCGTCCGACTTGTACGGGCCCTCGACCGGCACGCCGATGTACTCGGCCTGCTCGGCGGTCAAGGTCGTCAGATGCACGCCGAGCGCCTCGAGGTGCAGGCGAGCGACCTTCTCGTCGAGGTGCTTGGGCAGCACATAGACGTTGGGCTCGTAGTCCTGCGGCTTGGTGAACAGCTCGATCTGCGCCATTACCTGGTTGGTGAAGGAATTGGACATCACAAAGCTCGGGTGCCCGGTGGCACAGCCGAGGTTCAAGAGCCTGCCCTCCGCCAGGATGATCACTGCGTGGCCGTCGGGGAAGACCCACTTGTCCACTTGCGGCTTTATGTTCACGCGCTCGATGCCCGGTACCCTCGCCAACCCGGCCATGTCGATCTCGTTGTCGAAGTGGCCGATGTTGCCGACGATCGCCTGGTGCTTCATCCTGCCCATGTGCTCGGCTGTGACGACGGCCTTGTTGCCGGTGGCGCTGACAAAGATGTCCGCCGTCTCGACGACGTCGTCGACCGTCGCAACCTGGTAGCCGTCCATCGCCGCCTGGAGCGCACAGATCGGGTCGATCTCGGCCACGACCACTCGGGCTCCCTGGCCGCTCAGCGACTCGGCGCAGCCCTTGCCGACGTCCCCGTAGCCGCAGACGAGCGCGACCTTGCCCCCGATGAGCACGTCTGTCGCACGGTTGATGCCGTCGATCAGCGAGTGCCGGCATCCGTACTTGTTGTCGAACTTCGACTTGGTCACCGAGTCGTTCACGTTGATGGCCGGGAACAGGAGCTCGCCGTTCTCCTGCATCTGGTAGAGCCGGTGAACGCCTGTCGTCGTCTCCTCGGTCACGCCCCTGACGTTGTTGGCTATCTCGGTCCAGCGCCGCGGGTCCTCGACCAGCGAGCGTTGGAGCAAGGACAGGATGACGCCGAGCTCCTGGCCCTCCGCGCCGGCCGGGTCGGGCACGGCGCCCGCCTTTTCGAACTCGACCCCCTTGTGCACCAGCAGTGTCGCATCCCCGCCGTCGTCGAGGATCATGTTCGGGCCCGCTCCGTCGGGCCACCGCAGCATCTGCTCGGTGCAGTGCCAGTACTCCTCGAGCGACTCACCCTTCCAAGCGAAAACAGGCACGCCGCGCGGCTCGGTCGGCGACCCATCGGGGCCTACGACCACCGCTGCGGCCGCGTGATCCTGGGTGGAGAAGATGTTGCAGGACGCCCAGCGGACTTCGGCACCGAGAGCAACGAGCGACTCGATCAGGACGGCCGTCTGCACGGTCATGTGCAAAGAGCCCGAGATCCGGGCACCTCTGAGCGGTTGGGCCTCGGCCAGTTCGCGCCGGATGGCCATCAAGCCGGGCATCTCGTGCTCGGCGAGTTCGATCTCCTTGCGACCGAACTCGGCCAGGGAGAGGTCGGCCACTTTGAACTCGAAGCTCATGCGATCTCCTTGCTCCGGCCGGTCGCTGCGGCAACCGGCTCCTTGCTCCAGCCGGCCGCGTTCGCGGCCAGCAACTGTGTGTGCTTCTCCTGCTCGAAGGCCAGCCATTCCCCCGGGTCCACCTCCGCCGGCCGTACGGCCTTGGAGCTGAACCACGCTTCCAGCCCGTCGCGAAGCTGTCCGTCGTCACGCAGGCGTAGGGCAAAGCTCACGTCGCTCAACTCGATGCCGAATGCTCCGAGAAGCTCCCGCAGCGTGCGGAGGCGCTGCAGCTCGGCCGGGCCGTAGAGGCGGTAGCCCGAAGGCGAACGGCGCGGTGCAACGAGCCCCGCCTCCTCGATGTATCGCAGCATGCGGGCGGACCAGCCTGTCGTGGCCGCCGCCTCGTGAATCGTCAGCCCGTCAGGAGCCACGTACCTAACCCTACCATTAATGTGGCAAGGTTGTCACGGGGATTTCTGTCCCACGGGCGACTAGCCTGCTCAAGACCATGATCCTCTCCGACCAGACGATCCGCGAAGAGCTCGCTTGCGGCCGGATAGGCATCGACCCACTCGGGGTGGGCTGCATCCAGCCTTCCTCGGTCGACCTGCACGTCGATCGTTACTTTCGCGTCTTCCGCAACCACAACCTGCGGGCGATCGACGTCAAGGAGGACCAGGAGGAGCTCACCGAGCTGGTCGCGATCTCCGAGGACGACGTCCTCATGCTGCATCCGGGTGAGTTCGTTCTCGGCTCGACGGTCGAACGGGTCCGCCTCCCGAACGACCTCGTCGGTCGCCTGGAGGGCAAGTCCAGCCTCGGGAGGCTGGGGCTCCTGATCCACTCGACGGCCGGTTTCGTGGACGCGGGGTGGGATGGACATCTGACCCTGGAGCTCTCCAACGTGGCGAACCTCCCGATCACTTTGTACCCCGGCATGAAGATCGGCCAGATCAGCTTCCTAAGGATGACGACTCCCGCCGCGATACCGTACGGGTCCGCCGAGCTCGGCTCGAAGTACCAGCATCAACGAGGACCGACCCCGAGCCGCTATTTCGAGAACTTCCGCGACCGCGAGGCCTGACCGGCGGGAGGCCGTGTGCTCACGAGGTACCCGATCGGCCTGGCCGCAACGGCGGTGGCGCTGGCGATAGCGGGCTGGCGCCTCTCGCATCTCTTCCGACTGGTCACCTCCGGCAAGCCGGCGCCCGGGAGGCTGACGCAGAGGGCAAGGCGCGCCAGGATCGAGGTGGAAGAGGTCGTCTTGCAGCGCAGGCTGCTGCGATGGACGTTGCCCGGAGCGGCACACGCCTTCACCTTCTGGGGCTTCGGCGTGCTGATCCTCACGATCATCGAGGCCTACGGAGGGCTGTTCCGGCACAACTTCGCGATCCCCGGCATCGGCCACGCCGCCTTCATCGGCTTCGTCGAAGACTTCTTCGCATGCGCGGTGATCGTCGCTCTGTGCGTGTTCAGCGTCATCCGCCTTCGCGCCTCCCCGAAACGGAAAGCTCGCGCCTCTCGCTTCTACGGCTCACACACGGCCACCGCATGGATCACTCTCGGGATGATCGCCCTCGTGGTCGTCACACTCCTCGTGTACCGCGCAGCTCAGACCAACACAGGGGACTTCCCATATGGATGGTGGGCATTCGCCTCCCACAGCTTCGGGCAGGCACTGAGGCCGCTCGGGGTGCCGGCGAACCGGACGATCGAGACGGTCTTCGTCGACCTGAACGTGGTGGCGGTCATGTCGTTCCTGGTGCTGGTCGTGTACTCCAAGCACCTTCACATCTTCATGGCACCGTTGAACGTCGCATTCACGCGCCAGCCCTCACGCCTCGGAGCCCTCGACAAGACCCCCGAGATCGACCTCGAGACCATGGACGAGGACACGATCTTCGGTGCGGGCAGGATCGACCACTTCACCTGGAAGCAGTTGCTCGACCTCCTGACCTGCACTGAGTGCGGGCGTTGCCAGAGCCAGTGCCCGGCCTGGACCACCGGGAAGCCCCTCTCCCCCAAGCTGCTCGTCATGGACCTCCGAGAAGAGCTGTTTCGCGGCACCAAGCAGGCGCTCGTGCCGAACGTCATCGCCGACGACGTCCTTTGGGCCTGCACGACGTGCGGTGCTTGCGTCGAGGAGTGCCCGGTCGACATCGAGCATGTCGACGCGATCATCGACATGCGCCGTTACCAGGTCCTGAACGAGGTCCGTTTCCCACCCGAGGCGGCCTTGATGCTGCGCAACGTCGAGAACCGGGGCGACCCGTGGGGCCTCGGGACCGTCAAACGGCTCGAGTGGACGGCGGGCCTGGACTTCGAGGTCCCCGTCGTGACCGGCTCGATCCCGGACGATGTCGAGTACCTCTTCTGGGTCGGGTGCGCCGGGGCGCTCGACGAACGGGCCCGCAAGACGACCCAGTCGATCGCCCGCCTGTTGCACGGGGCCGGCGTAAGCTTTGCCGTCCTCGGTCCCGCCGAGTCGTGCACGGGTGACCCGGCTCGAAGGCTCGGCAACGAGTACCTGTTCCAGATGCAGGCCCACCGGAACATCGAGACGCTGACGGCAGCCGGCGTGCACAAGGTCATCGCCTCGTGCCCGCACTGCTTCAACTCTTTGTCGAAGGAGTACCCGGCTCTTGGTGGCAACTTCGAGGTGATCCACCACACCCAGCTGCTCGAAAGGCTCGTCGCCGAAGGCAGGCTGCGCCCGAGGCGCCTCGACGCGAAGGTCGCCTATCACGACCCTTGTTACCTCGGCCGCCACAGCCGGATCTACGATTCGCCACGCTCGGTCGTCGAGTCGGTGCCCGGGGTCAGGCCGGTGGAGATGGGACGCTGTCGCGAGCGCAGCTTCTGCTGCGGAGCCGGAGGCGCCAGGATGTGGCTCGAGGAGCCCCAGGGCACCCGCATCAACCTGGAGCGCACCGACGAGGCGTTGTCCACAGGCGCGGACGTCGTGTCGACGGCTTGCCCCTATTGCCTGATCATGTTGGACGACGCCGTCAAGGCGCGCGGCCGGGAGGGCGACGTCAAGGTCCTCGACGTCGCCCAGTTGCTCGAGCGTTCCACACAAGCCCCTGCCGGCAGACGCGGTATCTAAAGCCGTACGCCCACGGCGCACTCGTTTCCGCACAACGGGCGAGCCAGTCTTCCGGCCCGACTCCCGGCGAGCCCGACCAGGGGTCTTACGAAGTCACTGGCCACGCCGACTGACCGGAGGACGTGCCGGCGATGGCGCCGAGTACCGGGTGGCCTCGGCGTCCTGGAAACGTCACACGCTTACCAGGTAGAAGACGCTGGAGTCATCGACCTCGAATGACTCGGTCTCCACATCGAGGTCGGCCACAAGTGCGTGGAACTCCTCCTCCCGCACCGTTCCTGAGGTGAAGCCGTCCGTGCACACGATGACCCCGTCGCGAGTGCGCATCCGATCGATGTCTCCTATGAGACCGGCAGCGGACTGACGCTCGAACCAGTCCAGGCGATCCTCCCAGAAGTGATCCGAGTAGGTGGAGAACAGCGCCGTACCGCGTGGCCGCAGCACCCGGACTACTTCGCGCACCAGCAGCCGCCGGTCGACGTGAAAGGCGCAGATCCCGTTCTGAATGCAGACGACCCGGTCGAACGACGACGCCGCGAACCCGAGTTGTTTGGCGTCGGCGCAAAGCAGATCGCAGTTCCTCGCGGCGCCAAGTCGTTGTCGGGCCAGTCGAAGGCTGGCGAGTGAGTTGTCGGCACCGACTGTCAAACTCGATGACCCAGCGAAGGCCGGCATCGTGCGTCCATAGCCGCATCCGAGGTCCAGCACGACGTCACCAGGACCCAACCGCGCCGACACGAACTCGACTTCTGCCCGAAGGTACTGCTGCACGCGTGCCGGAGCGAGCTCGTAGCACTGCTGCAACCGCTCGGCAGCAAGCTTTTCCTTGTAATAGGCAGCATCTCTCATAGAACAATGATCACAGCTCGCCGGGTGGCGCGGGAAGCGCGATCGATCGCCCCGAATGCCAGGCGGGCCGAGTGAGCGAACCGCGCGACATCGACCTATCGGCGTACCGCCCGGCTAGGCCGGCAATCAGTGCGCTGTCACCGGCCCGGCTTGAGCAGCGACCGCCGCGGCCGCGGCCGCGACCGCAGCAGGGTCACCGAGGTAGCGGCCCTCGACGAAGTTGAGCTGGTCGTCCAGGGTGATGATCCGCGGCCACCCGGTCGGGATGTCCACGCCGACGATGTCGTCGTCGGAGACGTGCTCGAGGAACTTCGTCATGGCCCGGATGCTGTTGCCGTGGGCGACGACAAAGGGCGTCATCCCCGCCAGGAGCTCCGGCCCGAGGACGTCCTCCCAGTAGGGCACCATCCGGACCACCACGTCGGCCAGGCACTCGGCCGCAGGAGCGCGCTCTGGGGGACGTCACGGTAGCGGGCATCGTGCACGGGGTGCCGCGGGTCACTGAGCTCCAGGGACGGCGGCGGCGTCGCGTAGCTCCGGCGCCAGAGCTTTACCTGCTCAGGCCCGAATTTCTCCACCGCCTCCTTCTTGTTGCCGCCCTGCAGGGCGCCGTAGTGGCGCTCGTTCAGTCGCCAGTTCCGCCGTACGGGGAGAAACGAGAGGCCCATCTCGTCGAGGGCGATGTTCGCCGTGCGGACCGCCCGGGTGAGCACCGAGGTGTGAACGGTGTCGATTCGCAGCTCGGCCTCGACGGCCAGTAGCTGCCCGGCCGAGCGGGCCTCGTCTTCGCCCTTCTCGCTCAGGTCGACGTCCGTCCAGCCTGTGAAGCGGTTCTCGGCGTTCCAGGTACTCTCACCATGGCGCAAAACGATCATCGTGGGCATGTTCCGAGGCTATCCTCCCCCTCTTTCGCGACACGAATCCGTGACTCGGCACACCATGTGAGCGCTGAAAACCACCCTGACCAGGGATCTTCGCCATCTTCTCGGCGTTGAACCCATGTGGGCTGATACCTTGACAATCTTACACTCAAGTTTGCTATACTTTTGCCTGTACGAAGGACGTGCGGGTGCCGACGCGTGTGGCATCCCTAGGAGTGGAGGCTTTCAGAAATGTCCAAGGCCGTCGGAATCGACCTCGGCACGACTAACTCGGTGGTCGCTTTCCTCGAAGCGGGCGAGCCCACGGTCATACCGAACGCGGAAGGCGGACGCACGACGCCGTCAATCGTGGGATTTGCCAAGTCCGGTGAGGTTCTCGTCGGCGAAGTCGCAAAGCGACAGGCGATCACGAACCCGGATCGGACGGTCCGCTCGGTGAAGCGACAGATGGGGACGAGTTGGTCGATCGACATCGACGGCAAGCCCTACAAGGCACAGGAGATCTCGGCGAGGATCCTGCAGAAGCTGAGGCGCGACGCCGAGGCGTTCCTGGGCGACACTGTCAACCAGGCTGTCATAACAGTTCCCGCCTACTTCGACGATGCCCAGCGCACCGCCACGAAGGAAGCCGGCCAGATCGCCGGGCTCGAGGTTCTCCGCATCATCAACGAGCCGACGGCAGCCGCGCTCGCCTACGGCCTCGACAAGGAGCGAGCTGACCAGACCGTGCTGGTGTTCGACCTCGGTGGCGGCACGTTCGACGTATCTGTCCTCGAGATCGGTGATGGCGTCTTCGAGGTGAAGTCGACCTCGGGCAACACCCATCTCGGCGGCGACGACTGGGACCAGCGGGTAATGGACTGGCTGGTCAAGACCTTCAAGGACACCGAGGGTGTCGACCTTTCCAACGACAAGATGGCACTGCAGCGCCTCAAGGAAGCGGCCGAGAAGGCCAAGATCGAGCTTTCCGCCGTCCAGGAGACGACGATCAATCTTCCCTTCATCACCGCCACGAACGAAGGCCCCAAGCACCTCGACGTAAAGCTCACACGGGCCAAGTTCCAGGAGCTGACCACCGACCTCGCAGAGGCGTGCAAGGGACCCTTCCAGCAGGCCGTCCTGGACTCGGGGTTGACCGCAAGTGACATCGACCACGTCGTGCTGGTCGGTGGCTCTACCCGGATGCCAGCCATTTACGACCTCGTGGTACAACTCGCCGGCAAGGAGCCCCACAAGGGCGTCAACCCCGACGAGGTCGTCGCCGTCGGTGCTGCCATCCAGGCCGGTGTCTTGAAAGGCGAGGTGAAGGACATCCTGTTGCTGGACGTCACTCCGCTCAGCCTCGGCATCGAGACCAAAGGTGGGATCACCCACCGGCTCATCGAGCGCAACACGACAATCCCCACCAAGCGCTCCGAGATGTTCACGACCGCCGACGACAACCAGCCGTCGGTCGAGATCCACGTTCTCCAGGGCGAGCGCGACATGGCCATGTACAACAAGACGCTTGGCAAGTTCCAGCTCGTCGACCTGCCGCCGGCTCCTCGAGGCGTGCCGCAGATCGAGGTCGCGTTCGACATCGACGCGAACGGGATCGTCCACGTCTCCGCCAAGGACCTCGCCACCGGGAGAGAGCAGTCGATCACCATCACCGGCCAGACGTCGCTACCCAAGGACGACATCCAGCGGATGGTGCGTGACGCCGAGCAGCATGCGGCTGAGGACCGCCAGCGCAAGGAAGAGGCCGAGACGCGGAACAACGCGGACGGACTCGTCTACCAGACCGAGAAACTGTTGAAGGACCAGGGGGACAAGGTCCCCGCGGAAGACCGCGAGCGGGTCGAGAGCGCTCTCAAGAGCCTGCGCGAGTCGAGCGCCGGGACCGATTACGAGCGGATCCGCCGCGACACCGAGACGCTCCGCACCGCCTCGCAGGCCTTCGGCCAGCGCCTGTACGAACAGGCAGCCCAGCAGCAGGCCACTAGCAGCTCCGCGAGCGACGGCTCGGGCGGCTCAGCGGGCTCGGGCAGTCAGAGCGGTCCCGCCGACGACGAGGTCGTCGATGCCGAGATCGTCGACGATCCAGGTACGGCGGCTTCGTGAGCCGCAAAGCAGACGATCCGAGGTTCTCGCCGGCCGCTGACGGTCCCGGGCCCGAGCCGCCCGAGAGCGTCTCGACGGCGCTCCCAACCGACGAGCGCGCCCCCGCCGGAGACGATGCCGTCCTGGCCGGGCAACTGGACCTGCCGCTCGACGCGCTCTTGGATTGGGGGACCGACCCCACCAAGGGCAGCGAGGAGCTAGAAGCCCAAGCCGCCGAAGCCCTCGTGGCCGCCGAGCGCGACGAGTACCTCGATGCGCTCCAGCGGCTGCAGGCCGACTTCGACAACTTCCGCAAGCGCTCGTTGCGCCAGCAGACAGACCTCTTGGAGCGTGCTACCGAGGGGTTGTGCGTGCGTCTGCTGCCGGTGCTCGATGCGCTGGACCTTGCGATCGCTCATGTTCGCAGCCAGGCCGAGCCGAGTGACTCGGACAAGGCTCTCGAACAGATCGACTCGCTTCTTCGCGACATCCTCGCCCGCGAGGGTCTCGAGCGGATCGACTCGGCGGGCGTGCCGTTCGACCCCACGGTCCACGACGCCGTCGGCCAACTCCCCGCAGAGCCCCCACCGGCGGTGGCGGACCCAGTGGCACCCGGCCGATCAGACACGGTCAAGTCCGCCAAATCGGCCAAGACTGTCAAGGCGCCAAAGGCGGCCGCCCAGAGCACCGGGCCGAGCGTCGCCCAGGTCATGCGCGCCGGGTACCGGCTCAAGTCGAAGGTGCTGCGGCCGGCGATGGTCCTCGTCGCAGGCTGAGGAGGTCAGCCATGGCACCCCAACGGGATTGGTACACGACCGACTTCTACAAGACGCTCGGCGTTTCGGACAAGGCAACCGACAAAGAGCTGCGCCGCGCCTACCGAAAGCTCGCCAAGGAGTTCCACCCGGATTCGCACCCGGGCTCCGAGGAACGCTTCAAGGCCGTCTCGGCGGCTTACGACGTCCTCGGTGACCCCGAGAAGCGCAAGGAGTACGACGAGGTCCGCCGTCTCGGTCCTTTGAGCAGCCTTGGTGGATTCGGCGGGTCCGCCGGCGGTGGTGGCGGCAACTTCAATTTCCGGGTCGACGACCTCTCGGATATTTTCGGCGGCTTGTTCGGCAGGGCGGGGCGGGGCGGGCGCAGCACGTCCGCCAGTGGCCCGCGGCGCGGGCGGGATCTCGAGGCCGAGCTCCATCTGTCGTTCCAAGAGGCGATCGACGGGGCCGTCACGACGGTCAATGTCGCGAGCGGGGCACGGTGCTCGACCTGCAACGGGTCCGGTTCGCGTCCGGGGAAGGCCCCGGTGGCGTGTTCCCGCTGCAACGGGCTCGGCGTGCTGAACGACAACCAGGGCATGTTCTCGCTGTCTTCGCCGTGCCCGGACTGCCAGGGCCGTGGGACCCGCGTCGTCGATCCCTGCCCGGCTTGCAAGGGCACGGGTCTCGAGCAGCGCCAACGACAGGTCAAGGTCCGGATTCCCGCTGGGGTGGAAGACGGCCAGCGCATCCGCGTGAAGGGACGCGGCGAGCCGGGGGCCAACAACGGACCGGCGGGCGACCTCTTCGTCGTCGTGCACGTGGCTGCGCACACGCTGTTCGGGCGCAAGGGCCGCAACCTCACGCTCACGGTCCCGGTCACCTACCCCGAGGCGGCGCTCGGCGGCGCGATCACGGTGCCTTCGCTCGGCGAGCCGATCACCCTCAAGATCCCACCCGGCACCCGCCAAGGCCGGACCTTCAGAGTGAAGGGACGAGGGATCACGAGCGGCTCGTCGACCGGAGACCTTCTCGTCAGCGTCGACGTCGTCGTGCCGGCCCACCTCACCGAGGATCAACGCAAGGCCGTCGAGGCGCTCGCCAAGACGCTGGGCAACTCGCCTCGACAGCACCTAGGAGTGTGAAGATGGCCTACGACCCGTCGGAACAAGACTTCGTCCAACACTCGACGCGCGCGGTCTACGTCATCTCTGTCGCAGCAGAGCTGGCCGGTGTCCACCCCCAGACGCTGCGGATCTACGAGCGCAAGGGCCTCTTGGACCCGGCCCGGACCGGTGGGGGCAACCGCCGTTACAGCGAGGCCGACATCGCGCACCTGCGACGCATCCAACTCCTCACCAACGCCGGGCTCAACCTCGAAGGGGTGCGTCGTGTCATGGCACTCGAGTCCGAGATCCTCCGCCTGCGCTCAGAGCTCGAGAGGACGCGTGCGGCCGCTCGCGAGGCGATCGAGAAGGTCCACCGCCATTACCGGCGCGATATCGTGCCTGTCTCCGAGAGCCGCCTGCCGACCAAGCGAACGACCCTCAGGTAACAGGCCGCGCCGGGTCGAACTGCGCGGGACGTACACGAGTAGATTCAAGGATCACCAGAGAAATGACGCTCGACCCGAACCGTTGGACCTTGAAGACCCAGGAAGCGGTGCGGGAAGCGATCGCGCTCGCGAAGGACCTGCACAACGCGGAGGTCGCCCCCGATCATCTCGTGTCAGCGGCACTGTCCCAAGACGGAGGGGTCGCGATTCCCCTCCTCGACAGTCTGGGGATCGCCCCGTTGTCGGTTCGCAACAGGATCGCCGAATCGCTCGCCAGGATCCCCAAGGCCTATGGCATTTCCGAGCCCTCGCTCAGCCGTGAGCTGTCTCAGGCCTTCGATCGAGCAGACGTCGCGCGCAAGGAGATGGGCGACGAGTACCTCTCGGTGGAACACCTGCTTCTCGCGCTCCCGGATCGTCTCGCGGTCTCCCGCGACGATCTCCTCCGGGCGTTGCAGACCGTTCGCGGCAGCCACCGTGTCACTTCGCAGAGCCCGGAGGAGCAGTACCAATCGCTGGAGCGGTACGGCCGCGATCTGACTGACCTCGCGAGGCACGGCAAGCTCGACCCCGTCATCGGGCGCGACGACGAGATCCGTCGGGTGATCCAGGTCCTCTCGCGGCGCACCAAGAACAACCCGGTGCTGATCGGCGAGCCTGGGGTCGGCAAGACCGCGATCGTCGAGGGCCTCGCCACACGCATCGTCGAGGGCGACGTTCCTGAATCGCTGAAGAACAAACGGATAATCGGCCTCGATCTCGGTTCACTGGTTGCCGGTGCCAAGTACCGCGGGGAGTTCGAGGAGCGCCTGAAAGCTGTGCTGAAGGAGATCTCGGACTCTGAAGGCGAGATAGTCACCTTCATCGACGAGCTGCACACGATCGTCGGTGCCGGCGCCGCCGAGGGTGCCATGGACGCTGGCAACATGATCAAGCCGATGCTGGCGCGGGGCGAACTGCGCCTCATCGGCGCCACAACACTCGACGAGTACCGCAAGTACGTCGAAAAGGATGCCGCCCTCGAGCGCCGATTCCAGCCCGTCATGGTCGAGCCGCCTTCGGTCGCCGACACGATCGCGATCTTGCGCGGGCTGAAGGAGCGCTACGAGGTCCACCACGGCGTGCGCATCCAGGACGCGGCCCTGGTCGCTGCCGCTGTCCTCTCGGATCGTTACGTAACGGGCCGGTTCCTCCCGGACAAGGCCATCGACCTGGTCGACGAGGCCGCGAGCCGCCTTCGCATCGAGATCGACTCCATGCCGACTGAGATCGACGTCGTCGCGCGCAAGGTCCGCCAGCTCGAGATCGAACGCGTCGCTCTCCAGAAAGAGACAGACGCCGTGTCGGCCGGGCGGCTTGCCGGGCTCGAGGCCGAGCTCGGCGATCTGCGCGAGCAGCAAACGGCCATGACTGCCCACTGGCAGTCGGAGAAGGACGCCATCGCCGCGATCCGCCAGCTCAAGGGCGAGCTCGAGGCCGCCCGGCAAGAGGCCGAGCGTTACGAGCGCGCAGGCGACCTCGGCCGGGCATCGGAGATCCGTTACGGCCGGGTCCCAGACCTCGACAGGCGGATCGAGACGGCGACCGACAAGCTCGCCGCGCTTCAGTCCGAGCAGAAGATGCTGAAGGAAGAGGTCGACGCCGAGGACATCGCCGAGGTCGTGAGCAGGGCGACAGGAGTCCCGGTCTCACGCCTCATGGAGGGCGAGGTCCGCAAGCTCGTCCAGCTCGAAGACTCCTTGCACCGGCGTGTGGTCGGCCAGGACGAGGCGGTCAAGGCCGTGGCGAACGCCATCCGGCGGAGCCGCGCGGGGCTGTCGGACCCCAACCGGCCGATCGGCTCCTTCTTGTTCCTCGGCCCGACCGGCGTCGGCAAGACCGAGCTCGCAAAGGCCCTCGCCGAAGTGTTGTTCGACGACGAGCGTGCGATGGTCCGCATCGACATGGGCGAATACCAGGAGAAACACAGCGTTTCCCGCCTGGTCGGTGCCCCGCCCGGCTACGTCGGCTATGAGGAGGGCGGCCAGCTGACTGAATCGGTCCGCCGGCGCCCGTATGCAGTCGTGCTGCTGGACGAGATCGAGAAGGCGCACTCGGACGTGTTCAACATCCTCCTGCAGCTGCTCGACGACGGACGCCTGACCGACGGCCAAGGGCGCACCGTCAACTTCACCAACACGGTGCTGATCATGACCTCCAACCTGCGCGGAGAGCCCATCAACACCTTCAAGCCTGAGTTCATCAACCGCATCGACGAGATCGTCCGCTTCCGTCCCTTGGGGCGCGGGGACCTCTTCGCCATCGTCTGGATCCAGCTCGGGCAGCTCAAGCGGCGGCTCGAAGCCCGGCGCATCACAGTTGAGGTCACGCCCGAAGCCGAGATGTGGCTCGGCGACCACGGATACGACCCGGACTTCGGGGCGCGCCCGCTGCGCCGGGTCATCCAGCGCGAGATCGGCGACCCCTTGGCGATCGCCCTCCTCGAAGGCCGCTACAAAGAAGGCGACACGGTCACAGTCGACGTCGAGGAAGACAGGATCGTCCTGGCCTAGGACGACCACGCACACGTTGCACACCGCCCCGTGGCTCGTGCATCGGCGACGTGGCTCGTGCAACGGCGACTTGCGTGGCCGAGATGGTTCGACAGTCGAACCATCTTGCTAACCTTGCCAGCGTGGGCCCAGGCGAGCAACCCGCAGGTGTACCGGGAGCCGAGATGGCGGTGCTCGCTACCGCACGGCTTGCACGGATCCTCGACAAGGCCGGTGGTGAGCTTGGTCTCGCTCACTACCGTTTCCTCACGCTCGTCGCCGGCGGCGACGAGCGGGCGTCCCGGCTCGCGGAGCGCCTCGCGCTCGGCAAGCCCGCCGTCAGTGCTGCCGTCGGCGCGCTCGTCGCACAGGGCCTGCTGACCCGCGACGACGTCGCCGGCGACCAGCGGGCGATTCGCCTCCAGCTCACCGACGAAGGGCGCGCGGTCCTCGCCCGGACCGAGGCCGCGATGACCGCTCGCCTCGAGGAGCTGGTGGACGGCACCGACGACCCCGTTGCGACGATGAAGGCTCTCGTCGCTCTCGGCGAGACGATCGACCGCGATCTCGCCGAGCGACGAGCGGTCAGAGATCGCAAGTGAGCGCGCCTGCCGGCCCGGCTGCAACCGCAACTACCGAGAGCCGTCCGGGCTGGGTTCGGCGCATGTGGCCGTATCTCATGGCGCACCGGCGCAACCTCGAGATCGCCCTCGGCGGCGCGCTCGTGGGCAGCGCCGCTCAAGCCGTGGTTCCCTTGATCGAGCGTCAGATCGTCGACAACGTCATCTTGCATCACCGTTCGCCACTGGCTCCGTGGTTGACACTGCTCGTGGGCCTCGGCGTGGTTACCTTCGCGGCCGCGTATCTGCGGCGCTACCGGGGGGGCCGGGTCGCGCTGGACGTCCAGTACGACCTGCGCAACGCGATGTACGAGCACCTCCACGAGCTCGACTTCGCCCAGCACGACCAGATGCCGACCGGTCAGCTCGTCGGGAGGGCGAACTCCGACTCGACCCTCGTGCAAGGCCTGCTGAGCTTCTTCCCGATCATGAGCGGCAACATCCTGCTGCTGTTGGCATCCCTCGCCATCATGCTTGTGCTGTCGCCGCTCCTCGCGCTCGTCAGCCTGGTCGTGATGCCGACGCTGCTTGTCGTCGCTTACCGGATGCGCACCCAGATGTTCCCGGCGACCTGGGACGGTCAGCAGAAGGAAGGCGACATCGCCCAGATCGTCGACGAGGACGTGAGCGGAGTCCGTGTGGTGAAGGCATTCGGCCAAGAAGAGCGCGAGCTCGGTCGGATGGTCGCGGCGACCAAGACCCTCTACGGCTCACACCTGCGGGCGGTGCGGCTTCAGGCGCGTTACCAGCCGCTCTTGCAGGCCATCCCGACGCTCGGTCAGGTCGCTGTGCTCGCGCTCGGCGGCTGGCTGGCGCTCGACCACCGGATCACGATCGGGACCTTCCTCGCCTTTTCCACCTATCTCGCTCAGCTGGTCTCCCCGGCCCGGATGCTCGCGGGCATCCTTACCACCGCCCAGCAGGCCAGGGCCGGCATCGAGCGGATCTTCGAGCTGCTCGACTTGAGGCCCGCGATCACCGACGGGCCGGCATCAGCGGAGCTTCCGCCCCTGCAGGGAGAGATCACCTTCGACCACGTGGACTTCACCTACCCCGACGGTGGCGAAGCGCTGCGCGACTTCGACCTCCACATCGCGCCAGGAGAGACCGTCGCCCTGGTCGGGCCCTCCGGCTCCGGCAAGTCGAGCGTGCTGGCGCTCGTGTCCCGCTTCTACGACGCGAGCGCCGGGGCGGTCCGCCTGGACGGTCATGACGTCCGGAGCGTCACCCGGGCATCGCTGCGCCAGCAGGTCGGTGTCGTCTTCGACGACAGTTTCCTGTTCTCCGCGTCGGTGCGCTCGAACATAGCGTTCGGACGTCCCGGCGCGTCGATTGGCGAGGTCGAGTCGGCGGCCCGCGCGGCAGGTGCGCACGAGTTCGTCGAGCAACTTCCAGAAGGCTATGAGACTGTCGTCGGTGAGCGGGGCCTCACCTTGTCAGGAGGACAACGCCAACGGATCGCCCTTGCCAGGGCACTGCTGGGCGATCCGCGGATCCTCGTGCTCGACGACGCCACCAGCGCGGTCGACGCCAAGGTGGAACAGGCCATCCACGCGGCGCTGCGAACCCTCATGCAGGGCCGCACGACACTGCTCGTGGCTCACCGCCGTTCCACCTTGCACCTCGCCGACCGCATCGTCGTAGTCGACGCCGGCCGCGTCCTCGACCAGGGTAGCGACGCGGAGCTCCTCGAGCGTTGCCCTCTGTACCGCTCGATGTCATCGGGCAAGGACGAGACGCCCGACCAGGTTCTCGCCACAAAGGCGATGACGATGTCAACAGAAGCGGCCAAGGCGACGAGGAAGGTCACCGCGGCGGCAGCACGTGCCCGGATCTCGTTCGGGCCCGCCTCACTCGGGCCTGGGCTCGGCGGGCGGGGAGGCAGCAGCCGGAACGGCTGGCGGGCGAGCCTTGCCCCCACCCCCGATCTGCTCGCCAAGGTGGCGGCACTCAAGCCCATCCGCGACGTTCCGAAGGTGGACCTCGAGCAAGAGACTGCAACAGACGGAGACTTCTCGCTGTGGCGCCTCCTCGGCCGCTTTCGCGGCGCGCTCGGCCTCGGGCTGATTCTCGTCCTGTTCGACTCGCTCGCCTCGCTTGCAGGGCCCTACCTCGTTCGCGCCGGCATAAACGACGGCGTCGTCGCGGGCTCGCGTTCGGCGCTCGTCGTGGCGTCCGCGGTCTTCTTGGCCGTGGCCCTCGCGGACCTGGTGGACTCCATCGCCGAGACTTTCGTCACCGGCCGCACTGCCGAACGCCTGATGCTCGCGCTCCGGATCCGGATCTGGGCGAAACTCCAGCGGCAGTCACTCGACTACTACGAACGTGAGATGGCCGGCCGGATCATGACCCGGATGACCACCGATGTCGACTCGTTCGAGACCCTGCTCGAGACCGGGCTCCTCTCGGCGGTGGTGAGCTTCTGCACCTTCACCGGGGTCGGGATCGCACTGTTCTTCCTCAATTTCGACCTGGCGCTCGCAACCCTCGGAGTCATGTTGCCCTTGGCCGTGGCAACCGTGGAGTTCCGGCGCAAGGCCGCCCGGACCTACGAGCTCGCCAGAGACCGGATCGCAGTGGTCAACGCGAACTTCCAGGAAAGCCTCTCGGGCATCCGCGAGACCCAGGCATTCGTTCACGAGGAGCCGAGCATCGCCAGGTTCCGCCGCCTCGGGCTCTCCTATCTCGAAGCTCGAGTCCGTGCGCAGCGGATGGTGGGCACGTACTTCCCCTTCGTCCAATTCCTGGGCGACGTCGGGGACGCGATCGTGCTCGGCGTCGGCGCGGGTCTGGTCGCAAGCGGCCACCTCACGACCGGCGCGCTCATCGCCTTCATCTTGTACCTCGACCTCTTCTTCTCTCCGATACAGCAGCTGTCCCAGGTGTTCGACTCCTGGCAGCAGACTCGCGTGTCGGTCGAACGCGTCGGTGAGCTGATGGCGCTCGAGACGCTCACGCCCGAGGCGCCCCATCCGCTCAGGCCCTCCCGGCTGAAGGGTGCGGTCAGGCTGGAGGCGGTACGTTTCGCGTACCCGACGGGCAGGCCCCGGAGCGCCGACGCCGGACCTTCGGCGATCGAGGCACTGCGCGGGATCGACCTCGAGATCGGCGCGGGCGAGTTCGTGGCCCTCGTGGGCGAGACGGGCGCGGGCAAGTCGACGGTCGTCAAACTGTTGGCCCGTTTCTACGACCCGACCGCGGGAGCCGTTCTCGTCGACGGCATAGACCTTCGTGCCTATGACCTCTCCGCCTACCGCCGCGAGCTCGGGTACGTGCCGCAAGAGGGCTTCTTGTTCACGGGCTCGATCCGGGACAACATCGCCTACGGGCGCCCCGACGCGAGCCACGACGAAGTCGAGGCCGCAGCACATTCGGTCGGCGCCGACCAGTTCATCGGCGAGCTTGCAGACGGCTACCAGACCGCGGTCTCCGAGCGGGGGCGTTCCCTCTCGGCTGGTCAGCGCCAGCTCATAGCGCTCGCACGTGCGGAGCTCGTCGATCCGGCGATCCTGCTGCTGGACGAGGCGACCTCGAATCTCGACCTCGCCGCCGAGGCTCGTGTGGCCTCGGCGACAGACCGCGTCGCCAGGGGCCGGACGACTGTGGTGATCGCTCACCGCCTCCAGACCGCTCGGAAGGCTGATCGCATCATCGTGCTCGCAAACGGGGTCATCGTCGAACAGGGCACTCACGACGAGCTCATCGCCGCAGGTGGTCGCTACGGCGAGATGTGGAAAGCATCCGACCTGGGTCTCGTCCGCACCTGAGCACGATGCAACACTTAGGAGATGTCGTCTCTCCGGCCAGCCGACCGGCCTCCTGCCCGCCGCGCCCGCCCAAGCTCAGTTGTGACCGCGAGCCTGCTGGCGGTCGCGGCACTGACGTGGGTCGGCCGCCCGGCGCCCGCCGTGGGCGCCATGGAGGCCTCGCACGCACGCTTCGGGATCCCGTCATCGGCACGTCAGCTCGTCGTCGTCTCGAGCGCGACGTACGACCCGGCCAGCTACCTGGCCACGTTCCAGAGCTTCCGACGGGTGAACGCCTCCTCTCCATGGAAGCCGGTGTTCCCGGCCTGGCTGGCCGAGATCGGCTCGGGCCACATCGTCGACGTTCGCCGTGAGGGCGACCACGCGACCCCCACAGGGGTGTACCCGTTCGGCCTCACGATGTACGGGACCAGGCCGAATCCGGGCGGGCTGCACGAGGCATACCACCAGCTCGTCTGCGGCGACTGGTGGGACGAGGATCCCTACTCCGGTCAGTACAACCGGTTCGTGCACGTGGCCTGCGGGACGACACCGCCATTCGCCGCCTGGTCCGAGCCGCTGTGGACCGAGACCCAGGGCAACAGGGGCTACCCGTACCTCGCCGTGATCGACTACAACGACAACCCCACCGTCGCCGGGGCGAATGCGCCGGGTTCGGGGATCTTCCTGCACGCCTGGATGGGTGCCCCGACCAAGGGATGCATCGCCTTGCCGATCGAAGATCTCCTGAAGGTGCTGCGCTGGCTCCAGCCCGCAGATCATCCTGTCATCGAGATCGGCACCAATGCCGAAGTCGGCCACGTGCCTCCCGCACCGGCCTAGCGGCGCGGCCGAAGGGCGCCGGGCGACTCGTGTTAAGCCTGTGTCCAGGCCGCAGTCAGGACTTCACATACGGCTGACCGTCGGCCTTCGGTGCGCGGCTGCGGCCCACGAAACCCGCGACGGCGATGATCGTCGCGACATAGGGGAGCATCAAGAGGAAGTCGGAGGGGATGGGCGCCCCGATCGTGCCGAGCACGTTCGCGCATGCAACGGAGAAACCGAACAGCAGGGCAGCGCCCGTCGCCCCGAGCGGGGTCCAACGGCCGAAGATCATCGCGGCCAGGGCGATGTAACCCTGTCCTGAGGAGATGTCCTTGCCGAACGACCCGACCGAGCCGATGGTGAGCGAGGCGCCGCCGATGCCGGCCACGAGACCGCCTATGACCACGTTGCGATACCTCGTGAAGAGGACCCTGATCCCCACGGTGTCGGCCGCGGTCGGGTGCTCACCGACGGCCCGGACGCTGCAGGCCCCAGCGCGTCTTGAAAAGCCCGATGTGCACGAGCGCGACCGCGGCGTACGTGATGTAGAGGAAGATCGTCGAGTCGAACAGGATCGGCCCGATGATCGGTATGTCACCCAGAACCGGGATCTTGATCGAGCTGAAGGTGTTGGGGGAGTTCAGCCGGTTCTGGTAGGGGACGAGTGCCTGGTCGTAGAGGTAGCCGGTCAGTCCGGACGCGAAGACGTTGAGGACGACCCCGAGGATGATCTGGTCGACCATGTAACGGATGGCGAACACCGCCAGCAAGATGGCCAAGAGGCCCCCCGCGAGCGACCCGGTGAAAAGGCCCAGCCAGAGGGAGCCGAACGCGCTCGCTATGACCGCCCCGGCGAAAGCGCCGAGGAGCAACTGGCCCTCAATGGCGATGTTGATGACGCCCGACCGCTCGCACAGGCAACCCGAGAGGGCACCGAGGACCAGGGGGATCGCGGCCAGCATCGTGGATTGCATGAGCGAGGTGAACGGCAGAGGGATCCGGCCGGCGTCCGACCAACACAGGAAAGACACGACGAACCCGAGCGTCACCACGCCGCCCGCGAGGCGTTGCGGGATCTTCGAGAGATTGAGCCCCGCGTAGACGAAGCCCAGGACTATCGAGAGGGCGCCCAATCCCTCCGACACGGGGCCGGGCGCGAGGCTCAGGTTCGGGACGTTGACCGCGGCGCCAGTGAGGGTGAAGGTGAACACGGCATCGCCCTTGTCAGCGAGAAGGCCGAAGACGAAGATGTCGACGAGGCCCAGCATGACGAAGATGCCGGCGATGGCCCGTTGCCGATCGAACGTTGTCCGCTTTGGGCCCACCACGGTGATGGCCGTCATGAGCTCCACCCCTTTGCGAGCATTTGGCCGCCCTCACGGCCGCGCCGGCCCCGAAGGTGGTAGATCTCCCGGATGAACGGCGGTGCGGCCACGAACAGCACGATCAGAGCCTGGATGACCGTCGCGATGTCGACCGGGATCTGCGTCAGGCCTTGCATCGTGACGCTCCCGGCGTCGAGCGACCCGTACAAGAGCGCGGCCAGCACCACACCGCCGGGCTTCGCGCGCCCGAACAGGGCGACGGTGATGGCGTCGATCCCGTAGGTCCCGTAAATCTGCGGAGTGAGCGCGAAGTCCGTCCCCAGGACCACGCTGGCTCCGGCAAGACCTGCGAGGCCGCCGCAGATAAGCATCACGGTCACCCACGTCCGTTCCGGGCTCATCCCCGCCGCGCGGGCGGCACTCGGGTTGGCCCCGACCGTGCGAAGCTCAAAGCCCACAGTCGTCCTGTTGAGCAGCCATGCCACTGCCATCGCTGCCGCCAGGGCGACCAGAAAGCCGGCGTTTATCCGCAGGGTGGCGCCGGCGAGGTGGGGCAGCGTGGCGTTCGTCGCCACCGGTGGCGTGATGGGGTTCGCCGAGCCGGCCGCCCTGAAGACGGCCAGGCCGAGCAGGTACAGGAGCAGGAACTCCATCACGTAGTTGAGCATGATGGTGACGATCACTTCGTGGGCGCCCGTTCGCGCCTTCAGGTTCCCGACGAACCCCCCGACGAGCGAGCCCCCGACAAAGCCACCGATCACCGCGACCGTGACGTGGATGATCATGGGAAGGTGGATGGCGAAGCCGATCCAGCCCGCGATCATGGCCCCGCCGATGAACTGACCGGTGGCGCCGATGTTGAACATGCCCGCCCTGAAGGCGAGCGCGACAGCCAGACCTGCGAGGATGAGCGGCGTGGCGTTGACCGCGGTCTCCGACAGCGGGTTGAAGACCGCGGCGGTCGAGCCTCCGTGGAAGGCGGCCGACACCGTGTGCGGGTTGATTATGGCGCCTTCGAACATCGCCGAGTAGGCCGAGGCGGCAACGTCCCAGGCCTGCGAAAACGCCGCACCGGGGGCGGAGAACAAATGGCTCCAGGCGTGCAGCACCGTCGGGCTCGTGAACGCGATCAGGAGCCCCCCGATGATCACGGCGGTGACGATGGCGAGAAACGTGACGACGGCCGAACTGCCCTCGAGAACGGCGTTCAGGACCGAGGTGACGACGTCCTCGCCCCTCGAGTGGGCAGCGTCCGCCGTCGTCTCGGCACCTTCGGGGCTGTGTTGGGCCCCGCCCGGCACCCCGGGCGCTTCGGGTGGCTCGTCGGCAGGAGGGCCTGCGTCGTGTTGGCTCATACCGGCTGTGCCTCCGGGATCCGGTCGGATGTGCCGGCGCCGGCCATCAGGAGCCCGAGCTCCTCGATCGAGACCGTGGGCGGACGCTCGCCGGCGATGCGCCCCTCGTACATGACGACGATCCGGTCGGCGAGGGCGTAGATCTCGTCGAGCTCGGTCGAGCAGATCAGCACGGCGGCACCCTGGTCCCGTGCCGCCACGATGCGGTTGTGGACGAACTCGATCGAGCCCACGTCGAGGCCGCGTGTGGGCTGGTTGGCAATGAGCAGGCGCACGTCGCGACCGAGCTCACGAGCGACGATGACCTTCTGCTGGTTGCCACCCGAGAGCGTCCCCGCCGTCATGTCGATCGAGGTCGCCCGGATGTCGTACTCCTCCATGTGCTTGGCGGCACCTTCCCTGATGGCATCGAGATGGAGCGCGAGGCCCGACGCGTACGGCGGACGGTTGTACACGTCGAGCACGAGGTTGTCGGAGAGCGAGAAGCCCACGACGATCCCGTCCTCCAGGCGGTCCTCGGGGATGTAGCTCACGCCGGACTCGAGCACGACCCGTGTCCGGGCGCCTGTCAGATCACGATCGCCGACATGGATCGAACCTGCGGTCACCGGCAGGAGGCCCATGATCGCCTCGCACAGCTCGGTCTGGCCGTTGCCCTGGACCCCTGCGACACCGACGATCTCACCGCTGCGGACCTCGAGCGAGACACCGTCGACGACGGCACGCCCGGCCGCGTTCTCGACCCGCAGGCCGTCCACCTCGAGAACGACGTCGCCGGGACGGGCCGGCTCCTTGTGCACCGTCAGCTCGACGGCGCGTCCCGACCATCAGCGAAGCCAGCTCCTCGTCGGTGGCGGTCGGTGGTGGCGAGCCGACGACCCTGCCACGGCGGAGAACCGTGATCCGGTCCGCGATCTCCTGCACCTCCTTCAGCTTGTGGCTGATGAAGATGATCGACTTCCCCGAGGCCTGCAGCTCGCGCATGATGCGGAAGAGCTCGCTTGTCTCGCCCGGGGTGAGGACCGCCGTCGGCTCGTCCAAGATGACCACGCTCGCCTCACGGTGCAGGGCCTTCACGATCTCGACGCGCTGCTGGATCCCGACGGGCAGATTCTCCACGAGGGCGTCCGGGTCGATGGCGAGCCCGTAGCGGCTCGAAAGCTCGAGCACGTCCTTGCGGGCGCGTCGCCGGTCGAGCAGGCCGAGCACGCTCGTGCGCTCCACACCGAGCATGACGTTCTCGGCGACGGTGAAGACCGGCACCAGCATGAAGTGCTGGTGGACCATGCCTATCCCGGCAGCGAGGGCGTCGCCGGGGTTGTGGAACGCTGACGACCTTGCCGTCGAGGAGAATCTGGCCCTCGTCGGGCTTGAGCAGCCCGTAGAGGACGTTCATCAGCGTCGACTTGCCGGCTCCGTTCTCGCCGAGCAACGCGTGGATCTCGCCCGGCTCGACGGTGAGGTCGATGCTGTCGTTGGCGACGAGGCTCCCGAAGTGTTTTGTGATCCCACGCAACTCGAGTTGCAGCGCGGCCTCCCTACCGGACATGCCACGTTCCAGGGCCGTGCCACACGGGCACGGCCCTGGAACGGGCCTTTGATCACATACCCTAGGTGCCACGCCCAGGGCGGTGCCACACAGGCGCCACCCTGGAACAGGCCTTGACTACACCGGGCTCTTGGTGGGCGTCGGGATCTTGCCGTCGCTCGATTCCGGCCTTGACTGCGGCGAGCTGGTGCTGCAGAGCTGCCGGCACCTTGCTGGCGAAGTCGTGGAAGGGCGACAGCGCAACGCCGCCGTTGGCGAGCGTGCCGATGTAGTTGCCACCCTTGAACTTGCCGGCCGCCGTGGTGACGATGGCGTTCTTGACCGCAGCCTGGATGCCCTTGGTCACGCTCGTGATGAAGTACTTGCAGTACTGCGCGGCGCTGATGCAGCCGTCGGTGTCAACCCACTCCATGTTGACGTGCCCGCCGGAGTTGTCGGCGTCCTTCACGGCCTTGGCGGCACCGAGGCCGACGTTGCCTGCCACCGGGAAGATGATGTCTGCATCCTCGGCGATGAAGGTCGAGGTCAGGTGCTCGCCGTTGGCCTGGTTCGTGAAGTCACCGGTGAAAGATCCGTTCTGGGTCTTCTCGCTCCAGCCGAGAACCTTGGTTGGCGTGGCCTTGGGGTGCTGCGCGTTGTAGTACTGCACGCCGTCCCAGAAACCGTCCATGTAGATGGTGACCGTTGGCAGCTTTATGCCGCCGAAGGTCGCGACCACGTGCGTCTTGCTCATCCCGGCGGCGAGGTACCCGCCGAGGAAGCCGTCCTGGACCGTGTCGAACACGAGGGCGTCGATGTTCTTGATCGCCGGCGAGTACGAGTAGTCGACGATGGCGAACTTCTGGCTCGGGTTCTTCTTCGCGGCGGTCTGGGTGTCGTCGCCCATGAGGAAGCCGACCGTCACGATGATCCCGCACTTCTCGGAGATGAACTGGTTGATGTTGGGGATGTAGTTGCTCTCGGTCGTCGACTGCAGGTACTTGCCTGTGATCGTGGCCGACTCGGCCTCCTTGACGCCTTGCCACGAGGACGCGTTGAACGACCGGTCGTCGATACCACCGGTGTCGGTCACCATGCAGGCTAGGAACTTCGCCGGCATGCGGCGCCTTCGTAGTCGTGGAATGCGCAGGAGCCGTCTTCGACGTCGTAGCGCTCGACGTGCTAGCCGCGAGCGGGGCCACCAACGCCCCAACGCTCAAAACCAGAACCGACAACCAGAGTAATCGCTTCATCTGCCTGCGCCTCCCAAGATTGACACTGAGTTAATTGCCATCACGTTACAGGCTGGGTAATCCTCGAGCGGGTCCAAAACGGACCGCGACGGGCGGCCCAACCAAAGGTCATTATGACATCGTTTCGCAATAATTGCTCTCCCAACTGCTGAGCACGGCCGTCCACCGGGCACGCGCCGGGCCTGAGCTCTGGCCGGACCGGATGACTGCCTGCCTGCCTGTCGTTGTTGCCTGACGCGGCCAACGCCTCGGCTACACTGCTCTGACCAGGCCCGGACCGACGATCGCCAAGGTAACGGCCCAACTCTCTCAGGATCCGGAGGCGTGACGTGCCCGCGACCGTAGTGGTCGGAACCCAGTGGGGCGACGAGGGAAAGGGCAAGCTCACCGACGTCCTTGCCAAGGACGTGCGCGTCGTCGTGCGCTACCAAGGGGGTCACAACGCCGGTCACACGATCGTCGTGGGCGGCGAGACCTTCGCCCTGCAACTGATCCCTAGCGGTGTCTTCTACGACCATGTCGTCCCGGTGATCGGCAATGGCGTCGTCGTCGAGCCGACGGTTCTCCTCGCCGAGTGCTCCGCGCTCGCAGCCCGAGGCATAGACACGAGCCGTCTCGTCGTGTCAGGCAACGCGCATCTCGTGATGCCCTATCACGTCGAGATCGACAGGGTCACCGAGCGTTACCTGGGCAAGGCCAAGCTTGGAACGACAAAACGCGGGATCGGGCCCGCTTATGCGGACAAGGCCGCCCGGATCGGGCTGCGCGTGCAGGACCTCTTGGACCCGAAGATCTTCCGCCAGAAGCTGGACGTCGTCTTGAGGGAGAAGAACGCCATCCTCGCCAAGGTGTACAACCGTCTTCCGCTCGACGCCGACCAGATCGCTGCTCAGTACCTCGACGAGGTTGCGCCCGCCTTGGGACCGATGATCGGCGATTCGGTGAGGCTCGTTCACGAGGCACTCGACGCCGGCCAGCAGATAATGCTCGAAGGCGCCCAGGCCACGTTCCTCGACCTCGACCACGGGACCTATCCCTTCGTCACCTCCTCGAACCCCACTGCCGGCGGCGCCTGCGTCGGCACCGGTATCGGGCCCAGGGACATCGATCGGGTTCTCGGAATCGCCAAGGCATACGTCACCCGCGTCGGCTCCGGCCCCATGCCGACCGAGGTGGCCGGTGAAGAGGGTGACATGCTCGTCGATCTCGGACATGAATACGGTACGAACACTGGGCGCCGGCGCCGCCCGGGATGGCTGGACCTCGTCCTGCTCCGACATGCTGTGCGGCTGAATTCCCTGTCGGAGATCGCCATCACCAAACTCGACGTTCTCTCCGCTTTCGACACCATCAAAGTCTGCGTCGGCTACCTGGACGGAGACGAGCTGTACGAGCACGTCCCCTATCATCAGTCCGTGCTCCACCGGGTCCAGCCCGTGTACAGGGAGTTGCCGGGTTGGCGCGCAGACCTGTCTGGGGCGAGGACCCTATCTGATCTCCCCCAAGCAGCACGTGCTTACCTGGACGTCGTTGCCGACTACACCGGGGTGCCGGTGACCTATGCCGGAGTAGGGCCCGGCCGGGAGCAATACGTACGCTTGAGCTCGTGAACCGGGCAATGCAACGTCGCTTCGAAGTCGCAGCCGTCACAGGAGAGGGGACGGCGTGATTCCCCGCTACTCGATGCCCGAGATGTCAGCGGTCTTCGCTGACGAGACCCGACTTGGCATATGGCTCGAGATCGAGCTTCTGGCTGTGGAGGCATGGTCGAAGCTCGGCGTGGTTCCTCTCGCACATGCGGCGGCGTGCCGCGAGCGGGCCCCTGAGGTCGATGCCACTTTCGTCCGGCGTGTCGCCGAAAGAGAGGCAGTGACCGACCATGACGTCGCTGCGTTCGTCGACGTCGTGCAGGATTCGATCGGTGAACCCGAGGGATCCTGGGTCCATTACGGCCTCACCTCTTCCGACGTGGTCGACACTGCCTTGTCCGCAACGCTTGTCCGGGCCGCGGACCTCCTCCTCGTCGCCGTCGGAGACTTGGTGTCGGTCACCAAGCGCCGTGCCTACGAGCTTGCTGCGGTACCCACCGTCGGGCGAACGCATGGCATGCACGCCGAGCCGACGACCTTCGGCACCAAGCTCGCACTGACCTGCCTGCAGGCCGATCGTGACCGGACAAGGCTCCTGCACGCACGAGAGGGTGTCAGAGTCGGGAAGCTCTCGGGAGTCGTCGGCACCTACTCGAACATCCACCCTTCGGTCGAGCAGTACGTGTGCGACGCTCTCGGGCTGCAGCCTGTTCCGGCCACACAGGTCATCGCGAGGGACCGCCATGCCGAGTACCTGTACGCCTGCGCAGCGCTGGGCACCACGGTCGAAACTCTCGCGACAGAGATCCGGCATCTGCAACGCACCGAGGTCGGCGAAGTCGAGGAGCCTTTCGCAACAGGTCAGAAGGGGTCGTCGGCAATGCCCCACAAGCGAAACCCGATCACTGCCGAACGTCTCACAGGTCTCGCGCGGGTGCTGCGCGGCTACCTCGTCACCGGCCTCGAGGACGTCGCCCTCTGGCATGAGCGAGACATCTCACACAGCTCGGTCGAGCGGATCGTGTTACCGGACGCCAGTTCTGTCGCCTACTACGCAACAACAAAGATGACGCGCCTGATAGACGGTCTGGTGATCCACGCCGATCGGATGCGTGAGAACCTGCTCGAAGGCTCGCATGGGCTCGTGTTCTCCCAGCCCGTGTTGCTCGCGCTGGTTGGTTCGGGCCTTGGCCGCGATGCCGCGTACCGGATCGTGCAGCGCGACGCGCGCTCTGCTCATGAGCAGCGGCGTTCTTTCCGGGCCATCCTCGCGGAGGACCCCGAGGTTTGCGAAGCTCTCGGTGGTACCGAGAAAGCAGCGAAGTCGCTGGACGAGGCGTTCGACCTCACGCGCTCGCTTGCGAACACCGAGCGCACCTTCACCGCTTTGGAGAAGATCCCCGGATAGGTCGTCGGCGCGGCTGTCGTACTTCGGGCGCGCGACCGAACCCCCTCTCAGATCAAGCGGCTGGCAGCTCTTGCTCGAGCTCTTGCTCGGGTCGTTGGCACGCGAGCAACGACAAGTTGACCCATGCGATACCGGTCCGGGAGCGGGTCACGCATCCTGACCGGCTTGCACCTAGGACCGGCGACTCCAGTGGATTCCGGCCTTCTGGAGCACCTCGGCCGTCACCCCTGCCTCTCGCCAGGTCGCGTAGTCGATCCCCTTGCGTGACCCGTAATCTGCCGCGACCACTACAAATGCCTTCTCCAGTTCAGGAAGATCATCCTCGGCCTCGGCGCTGGCGCCCTCGATTCGGTGCTCGAGGTTACGCCGCTCTTGGATCAAATGAATCCGTTGGAGCGGATCCGCGGCGACGAGCCTCAACTCGAGGTCTGCAAGACGCGCTTTCAAGGCATCCGCGCTGGTCGAACGTCCACGACGTGGCTTCGACCGTTCCAGCGCGACAAGGTACCGGCGCACTGCATTGCCCTGGCGGCGACCCTCGGCGAGCGCGTCTTTGTGCGACGGGGAGAGACCTGGCTTGGTTGGCTTTTTTCTTGGTGGCATACAACCAGTATTGCCGATAACGACGGTACAATCCAATACTGCTTAGCGGGTCATCGTGATGCAGGCTTATCACGCCCGCGACATGAACTCGGAGCCGGTACTTGATCGCTCCCTCGTGCTCGCCGGCGGAGGCTACGAGATGATCATCACGCCCTCACTCCGGGACCCGAAACCGCTTGAAACTTGCGAGGTTTCCCGTGACGTCGAACGGTCATTGCCTCTCCGCGTCAGGCCGGGTACCCGTTGGAAGGCCGCCCTGCGAGAGCCGTCATGTGCTCACCGGACGAGAGGCGATCACCCTGGAATGACACGCCTACGACGCGGCGATCACCGCCGCGGATTGCCGGGGCGGTGCCAAGGTCCACGCGCGCAGGCCAGCCGGCTTCAGTCGCGCTGCACGAGGAACGTGCCCGTCGAGCGGCTGACGAGACGCCCCTTTGCGTCCTCGATACGTGCCTCGGCAAAGGCGACCTGTTTCGCCTGGCGCATGACGGCTCCACGCACTGCGAACCGCTCGCCGGCAGCGGCAGGCCGCATGGTCTCGGTCTTCAGCTCGAGAGCCGCGCCGGTCCGGTCCTTGCCCGAAAGGCCGGCATTGACTGCGAAGCTCATGGCGGCATCGAGCACGACGGCATGGACGCCGGCCTGGACAACTCCGTGCAGACTGCAAGCCACCGGTGTGGGCTCCCAGGAGCCGGCTGCCCAGCCCGCCCGGTCGTCGTCCTCGATCCCGTAGTCGTCGAAGGAAAGGCCGATTGCCGCGAGAATCGGGATGCCACTGTCGCCCAACCACCGGCTCATGTCCTTCTTGGCAGGCGGGCCTTGGGGCTTTGCAGGCGGGCCTTCGGGCTTGGCAGGCGGGCCTTGGGGCTTGGCGGGCGAGCCTTCGGGCTTGGCAGGCGAGCCCTCGGGATTGCCAGGACCTTGGGTTCGACTAGGCACAGTCTTCACCGTAGTCCGGGCGACCGTCTCCGGGCCGCGTGAACCGATCGCGTCAGATCAGTGGTACTGCGTGGCCATCATCGCCCCGATCACGATCCCGATCAGGCCGCCGATGAGGTACCAGTTGCTCGTGCCGCCAGGCATGATCCCCACGTAGTTGCCGACGATCAAGAGGAGCCCGACGACGAGCAGCACGAGCAGTACCGGCCCGAACCAGCGCGGGCTGTGCCTGACGCTCTTAGGGATCGGCGCGGTGTAGCGCTTGTTGACATCGCGGCTCTTGGGCGGCGTCGCGCGCCCGCCCGTCGCGGTGGCCCGGCCGCCTGGTGGGGTGGCCCGGCCGCTCGTCGCGGCCCGCTTCTTGGAGGAGGTGCCGTCATCTGATCCCGCACGTGCCTTGGCCACGACCTTTGAGGATAGTCATGATTCGCGCGACCGGTAACCTCGGCGTCTATGGGCCTCAGGGTGGCGGTGGTCGACAACTACGACAGCTTCGTCTACAACCTCGTGCAATACCTCGGCGAGCTCGGAGCAGAACCTGTCGTGATCCGCAACGATGCCGTCGACGTGGACGGCTTGAGGGCGCTAGAGGCTGCGGCTCTGCTCGTGTCGCCAGGCCCCGGCCGCCCCGAGCACGCGGGCGTGAGCTCGGCCGCGATCTCCGAACTGGGAGCTGAGGGCTTCCCGGTCCTTGGCGTCTGTCTCGGCCACCAGTGCATCGGCCAGGTCTTCGGTGGAAAGATCGTGCAAGCGCCCGAGATCGTGCACGGCAAGGCGTCGCCCATCCACCACGACGGGCGCGGCGTCTTCAGGGGCCTCCCCGAGGTGTTCCAAGCCACGAGGTACCACTCGCTAGTCGTCGATGCCGATTCGGTTCCCGACTGCCTCGAGGTGACAGCCTGGACCGCCGGCGGCCTCGTGATGGGACTGCGGCACAGGACACTGCCGATCGAGGGCGTCCAGTTCCACCCCGAGTCGATTCTCACCGGCGCCGCCGGGCACGACCTTCTCGGGAACTTCCTCGAGCTCGCAGTGGCGGCCTAAGGCGTGATGCTGGATATCCCCGATGTCGCAGGCGTCGTGGTCGTCGTGGACGACGAGGTCGGCGTCGTAGCAGGCTGCTCGACGGAGATCACGACCGTGGTGCCCCACTTCACCTGCTTTCCGGGGGCCAGAGACTGGCTCGTCACCCAGTACGGCAGGTAGCCGGAAAGCCTGACCGGGCTGACACTGGCATTCAGGTGGGCATTCTGGAGGGCGGCTATCGCCGCGCCCTGGGTCCGGAGGGTCACGTTCGGGACGACAGCTGCGGGGCCTTGCGAGATGAAGAGTGTGATCGTCGATCCGTACGGCCGCTTGGTCCCGGGAGCGGGTTGGGTCGTGATGACGTAACCAACAGGCACCTTATTCGAGAACGAAAAAACCGGGTTGATGATGAAGCCCGCGGTGGTGAGCAGAGTGCGTACCGGCGTGATCGACTGAGCGATTATTGCCTTGGGGAGCGGGAGTTCGACCAGCCTCAGACCACGAGCGACCGTGAGGGTCACGGTCGTGCCGTAGGGGTAGTAGCCGCCCGTCAGGCTCTGGCCGAGAACCGTGCCCGCCGGGACCGCCGCATTGGGCGACTCCTTGTAAACCACGTGGAGGTGGAAGCCCGCAGCTCTGATCTGACCCTTGACCTGGTCGAGGCTGTCGCCGATAAAGTAATCCAAGAGGACCGGCTTCGGGCCTCTGGAGACTGTCAGGTGCACCACGTCGTTCTTCTTCACCAGATCACCCGTAGTCGGGACCTGATTCGTCACCTTGAATTTGGTCGCTTCGCTACCGGTCTGGAACGTCACGATCGGGTGGAGCCCCTGGCCACGCAGCACCGTCTCGGCCTTGGTATAAGGCATGCCGATCACGTCCTTCGGATTGAACGAGACCGCCCCGCCGAAGTACCCGAGAGCACGACTGCCGACGTAGACGATCGCCACCAACGCCACGGCGAGCACGACTGCGGCAACCACCCAGGGCACGAAGCGCCGTTTCGGATACTCGGGCCGGCCGCCAGCTGTACTGGGAGGCGGCACCCTCTCCTGGATCTCGGTCGGGGCCACGGGCGCGCCCGGCGGAGTCATTACCAGCGTCGGGTTGACCGGGATCGCCAGCGTCTGCGCGCCCACGTCGACCGGGGAGGGCGGTGGCGCCAGAACCGGCAGTCCGCGCATGAAACGCTCGAGATCATCGTGGAAGTCCTGTGCGGTCGCATATCGGGCCTGCGGCTGCTTGGCCATCGCATGCATGATGATCGCCTCGAGATCGCGCGGCACCCGGGGCTCGATCACACTTGGGAGAGAGGCGGTCTCCGACACGTGCTTGTAGGCGATCGCCACAGGCGTGTCGGCGGTGAACGGAGGACGGCCCGTCACCATCTCGTAGAGCACGACACCGAGGGCATAGACGTCGCTGCGGCCGTCCACGCCGAGGCCCTGGGCCTGCTCGGGCGAGAAGTAGGTGGCCGTTCCCATCACAAGGCCGGTCTGGGTGACGCTCTCGCTCGCGCCGATCGCCCGCGCTATGCCGAAGTCGGCAACCTTCACCTGGCCGTCGGCGGTTATGAGGACGTTGCCGGGCTTCACGTCGCGATGGACCACGCCATGGCGATGCGCGTAACTGAGGGCCTTCGCTATATCGGCGGCAATTGCGGCCGCCCGCGTCGGCGAGAGCGGCGCCTGGGTGCGAATGACCGAAGACAGGGGCTCGCCGTCCACGTACTCCATGACGATGTAATACGTACGGTCGGCCTCGCCCCAGTCGAAAACCGGGACGATGTTCGGGTGCGACAGGTTCGCGGCAGCCTGTGCCTCCCGCCGGAATCGCTCGACGAACGAGTGGTCCGAGGACAGCTCTGGGAAGAGCATCTTCAAGGCGACAGGACGATCGAGCAGCAGGTCATGGGCCAAGTAGACCTGAGCTGTCCCACCGCGTGCGATCTGGCGGCTCAGCTCGTAGCGACCGTTGTACACAGGAGGCGGGGTCTCGGGCATCGTCGGGGACAGCCTATTCGTCGGCCCGGCCCGTCCGGGCACACGGTCGGGAGGCAGGGTGCCGCTCATTGCTGCATCGCCAGAGCCTTTTGCATCACGGCCCTGACGACAGGCCCGGCAACCTGGGCACCGGTCGAGTCCACACACGAGGCACCCGGCGGTATCGGGACGATTGCCGCGACTGCGACGGTCGGCGTCTGGCCGGGACCAGCCGGTGCAGTCGCTATCAGCCAGTTGTAGGTACCGCAACCGCGCGCATCGATCTGTGCAGTCCCGGTCTTGGCCGCGACGGGTGGGAACAGGTAAGACGGGAACACCCCGTATGCCGTGCCGTTCAGATTCTCGGTGACGCCCAGCAGGAGCTGGCGGACGGCCTTTGCAGTCTGCACCGAGGCTGCGCGTCTCCAGGCATGCGAGTGGTAGGTCTCCACGAGATTGCCTTGATCATCGATGATCTTGTCCAACAGGTGCGGGGACATGATGACGCCATTGTCTGCGATGCCTGCCGCGACAAGTGCCATCTGCAACGCCGTCGCCGTCACGTTCTCCTGCCCGATCGCCGACTTCATGAGGCCCGGTGTGTCACCGGCGAAGTCCTGCGGCGGTGGGAAATTCGATGCGGCGGCTTCACCTTCTGGCAGGTCGATAGGCGGGACACTGTCGAAGCCGAACGCGGAAGCTTCGAGGTAGAGCTTCTCCGGCCCTAGGCTCTGTCCAATCAAGGCGAAAGCCGTGTCGCACGACCTCAGGAGAACCTCTGCCAGAGGACCACCGCAGTACTCGCCCTGAAAGTTGGACAGCCTCTGGCCGCCCGTTTGCGGAAGGGTGACGTAGGACACGGATGGGAACACATTGGTTGCCAGCTGCGGCGCGCGGTCGAAGATGGCGGAGGTGTCGACGACCTTGAAGGTAGATCCAGGCGCCTTCGCCTGCGCTGTCGCGTAGTTGATCAGCGGATCGCCGGGTGACCTCAAGAGCTTGTTGTAGTTGTTGATGACGGCGTCGTAGGCGGACTCGCCCTTCGGGCCGCTGTGGACCGAGAAGAGATTGGGGTTGAAAGTCGGGTTGCCGTACATCGCGAGAATGGCCCCCGTCCGCGGGTCGATGGCGACCACAGCACCGGTCCGGCCGGCGAGGGCGTTCGCCGCAACCTCCTGGAGCGCGACCGAGACCGTCAAAGTGATGTCATCGGTCGTCTTGTGCTGGGTGAGCAGCTGACCGAGCGTCGATGACGGCGTGTTGTGCTGGGCGAGAAACTGGTTGTACTCGAGCTCGAGTCCCGTCGCGTTCCCCACGGCGACCGATTCATAGCCAGTTACTCCCGCGAACAGGGTGGCCGTGGCCGACGGGTAGACCCTGAGCTCTCCGTATCCGTCGTTGGTCGGCTTTGACATGGCGAGCACTGCGCCGTCGGAACTGTAGATGTCGCCTCGTGCGAGCATGTAGGGGTCGGGCAGGAGCGTCAGATTGTGTGGGTTGTTCACGAGGGACTTGGCCTGACGGACCTGGAAGTTGTTCAACTGCAAGAACAACAGGACAAAGCACGCCAACAGCACGAAACCCAGCCAGCGGATGCGGCGATTGATCATCCGGTCGTCACTTCTTCTGAACCGTGGTCGTAGTGGCGCGAACTGTGGTCGTCGTGGTCGACTCACTCGGGATGATCACGATGCGTTCGAGCGAGAGGCTGTGCACGAGGTTGCGAGCCGCCTGGTAGGAGCTCTCCTCCATGCCCTGCTTCAAGTAGACGACGTTCGAGGAGAGCAAGTCCGCTGGTGTGATCGTCGTGCGTTCCACGACCGAGGGCTTGAGCCACAGCAAGCCGCCGGGACGCCCCTGGAAGATCGTCACATAGCCTTGATCGAGCCCGACATAGAACGATGCCTTGTCGAACCAGAGCACGACGCCCGCAGTGCTCCCGAGGATCGCCACGAAGACGAGCACGAACAGCGCGACTCGAATCGTGAAGATCCGATCCCGGTGTTCCTTGGGGCGTTTGGACCTCACAAGGACCATCGGCCGGCTGCGAGTCGCCCGCTGGCCCGCGTCGGGCGACGCGACAGTCGGCGCGCCGGGAGGCGTCGTCGTCGGAACTGCCAAAGACCCTTGGCCCACAACGGGCTGGGCGACTGCTCTCGAGGGCACGGCGGATGCTGTTGCCGTTGTCGGAGAGGCCGGGGCGCTCACGGCTGACGTGAGCGCAACCGCCTCGGTGATCGGTACCCTCTCAGCCCCCGAGGCCGGGCCCGGCGTGCTCGGCACGGCCGCGGGGATCAGGACGACGTCGTCAGTCATGGTCGGTGACTCGCCTGCGAGAACGTCGAGCAAGACGACCGTCACGTTGTCGATCCCGCCGCGTTGAAGCGCCAGCCGCACAAGCTCGCCCGCTGCCTTGTCGGCATCGGCCTCATCGAGCAGCACCTCGGCGATCTCTTGCTCACCAAGCTCGTTCGTGAGACCGTCGCTGCAGAGCAGAAGGCGGCTGCCGGGCTCGAGGTCGAGCTCCCAGCAGTCCGGTTCGATTCTGGGCTCGATCCCGAGCGCCCGCGTAAGGATGTGCCGGTGCGGGTGAACCGCTGCCTCTTCAGGGGTCAGCTCACCGCTTCGGACCATCTCCTCGACAAGGCTGTGATCCTCGGTCAGCTTTTGGACACGCCGCTCGTGCCGGTCGACGAGATACGCCCTGGAGTCACCGACGTTCACGAGAGCGAGCCGAAGCCGGCCGTCAGGCTCTTCTCCGATGAAGGCGGCTGCGGTCAGAGTCGTGCCCATCCCCCGGAGGTTGCGGTCGGACCTGCTGCGGCTGTACACCGCGGAGTTGGCAGCGCCGACGGCTTCGACCAGACCACTTGTCGTCCGATCCCGGCGGTACGCCTCGAGCAGCTGTTCGACCGCAATTCGAGCGGCAACCTCGCCCCCTAGATGTCCACCCATCCCGTCGGCGACTGCTGCCAAGTCGTTGGTTGCGAGAGCGACGTCTTGGTTGGTGGTCCGCAGATAGCCGGTATCGGTCGCGGCCGCGGTCCGCAGCCGGCTCATCGGGCAACCTCGAGAATCGTGCTCCCGACCTTCACACGGTCCCCGCGGCGCAGCCGCGCGGGAACGTCCAAACGCTCGTCGTTCAGCCAGGTGCCGTTGGTGGAGCCAAGATCCTCGATCCAGAGCTCGCCGCTGCGCCTGAAGACGCGGGCGTGGATAGAGGACGCAAAGGTGTCGTCGTCGAGCGGCACTGCACAACCCGGCGAACGGCCGACGGTGACTTCGTCGCCCAACTCGAAGACACGGCCGCGCCGCTGGGGAGGATCGATGACGCGCAAGCGCAAGACAAGTGCCTTGTCGGCAGCGACCGGAGCCGAAGTGGGCACCTGCGCCTGCTCGGCACGCGAACGCCGCACCTCGACCCACACCATGCGGGCGGCGTAGACGAAGAAGAGCCAGATTGCTGCAAGCAAGGAGTACCGGAGGATCTCCAAGAGGGAGTGGGGCATGACGTCGCGACGTCCTAGGAAGGCTCAAACCTGAGAGCCGTCGTCCCCACGGAGATCACGTCGCCAGAAACAAGACGGTGCTCGCGAACCGGGACGCCGTTCACTCGGGTCCCGTTGGTCGAACCGAGGTCAACGACGAATACCGCGTCACGCTCGCGGCGCACTTGGGCGTGACGACGCGAGACATTCGGGTCGTCGAGGACGACAGCACATTCGGGCAGGCGCCCGATAGTGACCACTTGAGATCCGATGCCGACGCGACGTCCGTCAGGGAAGACCAGCCAGTCGCTCGGCCGATCGTCGCCTTCGACCAGCTCGCTCTCGATGGCGAAGGTGCTGACCGACAGCTCAGGATCCAGATGCAGCTCCAGCTTCACCGGACCGACGAACTGGTAGCCCTCGCGACCGGCATGCTCCCGCACCGCAGTGACCAGCTCACGCTCCAGTGAATCCCCGAAGTCATTGAAACGTTCGAAATCATCAGACGCGAGAAAGATCTTGAACTGGTTGGGAACGATGAAGCCGTGGATGCCGACGGCACGACGAAGATCCATCTCGCGCGTGAGACGCCGACCAAGCTCGATCGGCTGGAGCTGGCCGCGGAACGCCTTCGCAAAGGCACCTTCGACCAGACGCTCGAGGCGACGCTCGAACTGCTGCAATCCCATGGTGCAACAAGACTACTGGCGGGGTGAACTGGCCTGATGGCACGACGCCATCAGTCCAACTCCGAAGCTATGGCGATGAACTGAACCGGCTCCCGCGGCTATCGTCTCGACAACGGGCGAGTGGCGGAATTGGCAGACGCGCAGGATTCAGGTTCCTGTGTCCGCAAGGACGTGGGGGTTCAAGTCCCCCCTCGCCCACCGTTATTTGACTAGGGAGAATGTCGAGCTGAGCGTCAGGCATTCTCTCGCTCAGCGAGCGGCGTGCGCGCTACGCGCGCGGTCGGAGCTGAAACTGGGCGCGAAATGGGCCGTAGGGTTTCGCGCGTGACGAATCGTCGGCGCCGCGCTCGATCGGGACGACGTTCGATGCCGGCTCGGACTGTGCCTCGACGGCGCGCAGGAGCGCGCCGAGCTTGTCCGCGATGGCCTTTTCGCGCTCCCTCGTGGCGCGCTGGTACCGGAGGGCGATGGGGGTGGTGATCCCGTCGGCGACCTCGGCCAGCATGGTGGTCACGTAACTGACGCGCTGCTGGAGTGCATATGCAGCCAGCGACAGCGGCGCCTGCCCCGGGTCGAGCTGGTAGACGTTCGCGTCACCTACGTCGTAGTAGGACTCATAAGCAACGTCGTGCGTGGCGACAAAGCTTCCCATGCCCGTCACGTAGGCAGGGTCGTCGCCCTGGGTCGACATGACTCCCCATTCGGGGATGCTGAGCGGCTTACCGTTTGCGGCAGCGAACGCGTCTACCGCGTCGATTCCGCCGGGCTCGGCAGCGAGTGCAGCGAACCGTCCCGGCTGGCCGACGGCCGGGATCGCCACGACCCCCGCACTCTCGTCGTAGGCGTCAACGCCGATGATGTTCACGTACGCGTTGCCGGGGTAGTAGTCGGCGAATGGGATCTTGGTATCGGTGCCAGCGTTCACGTTCCAGTCGAACAGGAAGTCTCCGCCCGCTACCGCCCGCATCGCCGTGACTTCCTGAGCGAAACACTGTCCCCACTGCTGCCACGAGGCCGCTGTGGCCCCGAGGCTGTCGATCTCCCAGTCGCCGTTCATCTCGGGGCCGAGGCGGATCACCGAGTAGCCGAAGCCGGTGCTCACGAGGTTCGTGGCGAGCTGCGTGGCGTAGGTGTTGAAGTCCCCGGTCGCGCACTCCGCCAGCCAGTTCGGGTCGGTGCTCACGCTTGTCGGGATGAGGGTCTGCGTGATGATGATCTGATGCCCAGTCGGGTCGGCCCTGAGCCACACGTAGAACGACGACGCGGACGGGTTGTGCGTTACCCAAGGGCTTACCCAATCCGACCACGCCGAGCCAGCGTTGAAGGTTTCGATGCAGTTGTAGGTAATGCCAATCGTCTGTTCGACCGCTGGAAGCCCCGTGCTATCCGTTACGTAGATGCAGTTCGTTTTCGAGTCGCCCGCCTGGATGAGCCCCGCTGGGCGCCCTGTCGAAACAGTCGGCGGATCCGTGGTCGTGGTCGGTATCTGCCCGATGCTGAGCAGCATGGCCGGCAGCTTGGGCGGCGAAGAGCTTGCAGCGGTCGCAACGGTGCCCACGAGGCTGACAGGCACGATGAGGGCGCCTAGGAAGGCGATGATGACCACAGTCCGCTTCATAACCCTGTCTGCAAGTTACATCGCTTCGACACTGCCGGCACTGGGGCACGTGCGTCAGCAGCTCGACGGTCCGTACAGGCTGACGGGTAGCGGGAGACTCAGTTCGGCGGCCAAGGGTCCGCACGGTGTCGGTCGCGTCGTCACACAGCTCGGCAGGCCAGTGCGGCGATGGCGAACGCGGCTGCCGGCCAGCCGGGTGTGGAGCGCGTCCTCGCCTTGTTCAAGGAGGATCTGGATCACACGCTTCGGCTTCTAGGCTGCGCTTCGGTCGCAGAACTCAGCCGCAACCACGTGCGCGTTCCGCGGGACTGGTACGAGTGCTGACACGACCGGTACGGGTGGAGTCAGAAACGGGGTATCATCGCGGTGCACCAGTCTCCACCACGCAGGCTGAGTGCTGTGCTGGTATCCGTCATTGGACTCCCGCTCTAATGTGCGTGGAGCAAGAGGAGTTCCAGAGATGGCAGTAGGTACTGTGAAGTGGTTTAACGCCACCAAGGGATTCGGGTTCATTGCACCCGATGGCGGCGGCGAGGACCTCTTCGTTCACCAGTCAGAGATTCAAGCGCAAGGCTACCGCGAGCTGCTCGAAGGCCAACGGGTCGAGTTTGAAGTCACCCAGGGCAAGAAGGGCATGCAAGCCAGCAGCGTTCGCGCAATCTGAAGTCTCACGTCCGCAGCTTGAAAGTGCGGACGTGAACCGCAGGTAAAGGAGCTCGACGTGGCCAATAAGTCGCCACAGAAGGACTCGGGCAAAAAGCCCGGAAAATCACTGAAGGAAAAGCGCGCGGCCAAGAAGGCGAAGCAGGCACCGGTCAAGATCGGAACCGGCAAGCCGGCCTGAGGTTCCAGAGCAGCACAATTGGCTTGAAGCCCCAGCGATCTCCTAAAGGTCGTGGTCTGTCGCGTCAGTGATGCGCGATTCTGCCAGGATGTGGCGATGAGCGATGTGTACGGGGACAGCCCGGTCGTTGAAAGGCCTGACCCCTTCGTCGCCGAGGACGCCGCGGACGAGGTGTCGCTGGACAGCGAGATCGACTACGACGACGAGCAGGAAGAGGACCAGATGCCTCTCGACGTCGTCGAGGCGATGGAAGTCGGTGTGATGCTCGACGACCCAGAGACTGTCGGCGATGACGACGCTGGCGACGACGTGTCCGGCTGACAGCTGGACACGTGCGCCGTCCTGGCTGCCGAACGCCCGGACGCTTTGCCCTGCGTTGTCATCCCTGCCACGTACCCGTCGTTCCCGGTGCCAAGGTCGCGCTTGCCAGCACGCCTCCGCCGCTCAACACCGAAGCGGACTGGATGCGCCCGGTCCCCGGCGCCAGCGTGACGCCCCAGGCTCCATAGCCGTTGTCGAGCCAGAAGGTGCCGAGCAGCACCGTCTTCCCCCCTTCCAGGCGCACCTGGCAGCTCGCCTCGCCGGACCACGACCCGTCATCGAGGCTCATGAACAGCCACGTCGTCCGGCCCGCGTACAACGTGACGTTGCCGACGCTGCGGCCTGCGGCGACGAGCGACGCTGTCTCGACACGTCCTCCCGGCTCGGTGCCGAAGGCGGATCGGGCAACGGGCGAGTATTCGCCACCTCGTACGAGCCACCCGGTGCCGACACCTATGCCGACGGCGACCAGCACCATGACGCATGCCATTACCAGCGAGGCGCGCCGCACGAACCACTGCCGGTGCACGGGCTGCCGGACCGCACGGCCGGCCCCGAGGCGTTCCATCAACCTCACCTCGAAACCGAGTGGCGGCTCGACACCGGGGACGACCTCGAGCAACGAGTCGGCTGCAAGCGAGAGCTGCTCCATCTCGGCGTGGCAGCGGGGACATGCTTCGACGTGGGCGAGTGCCTGACCGCGTTGCCTTCCTGTCGAGATGCCGAGAGCGAGCTCCGCGATCTCCTCGGCGTACCGACCGCATTCGGGCCCGGAGCGCGCGTCGTCAGCGCTCATCGGTGGCTCCCTTCGCTCGTCATCGTTTCGCGTAGCTTCGTGAGGCCCACGCGGATGCGCGTCTTGGCAGTCCCGAGGGGAATCGCTTCCCTCTCGCTGATCTCGGCGGCCGTCATCCCGTAGAAGTACGCCAACACCAGGGCCCGGCGTTGCTCGGCGCTCAGGCCCGCCAGGGCCAAGCGGAGCCCGCGAGCGGCATCTGCGCTCACGGCGGCGCCCTCGGGCGTCACCTCGTCGCTCGCGAGGCCGAGATTGACGAGATCGTCGGGATCGGTCGGGACGGCCCGGTGCATGCGCAGCGCGTCGATTGTGAGGTTGCGGGTGATGGTTAGCACCCATGTGGAGACGGCGCCGCGGCGGGAATCGTAAACCGGCGCATGACGCCAGGCTCGCAGCAGAGCCTCTTGTGCGATGTCCTCGGCTAGGGCCGCGTCGGAGACCATGCCAAACGCCAGGCCGAACACTCTTCGCTGATACCGCCTCACGAAAGCGACCCCTGCTCGCTCGTCGCCCTGGGCCATGCCGGCGAGCAACGACTCGTCGGAAGCCCCGTTGGTCAGCTCCCGCGTCCGTCTCATCACAGGAAGTACGGCTGAAAGGGGCGTCCGGATTGCACAGCGGCAGGGCAAAGTCGCCAGGGCGTGCCCGGCCGGTTGCCCACGCGCCGATCCAACCGGTCGTGGCTCACTCGGAATTCTCCAGCATGAGGGAGACAACACCGGAAGGTGGCAATGCCATCCACGGCCGAAACCGAACCGCGCGCCGCGGCAGTCGACACGAAGAGCTGCGGAGCATGCGCCGCGCCCGGCAAGGTAGATTTCCGCAGGTGAGCGGCGCTCATGGACCCAACCGGCGACCGACCTCCCGGCGCCTCGACCCAGCCGTCTACCGGCGCAGACGCCTGGGCGTGGCCTTCACGGCCGTGCTCATCGCCGCGCTGCTCGTTGGGCTCGTCTCGCTCATCGGTGACGGCGGGCCCTCCAGCCGCAAACCAGGCCCGGACACGACGACAACGCTCACGCGGCTACGGCCGACCGGGATCGGCCTCAGGACGGTCACCTGGACAGACACCAATCCGAGTGCCGGCCTCGCGGTGAACCCCGCGCCGGGGGGCAGCGCCGGCCCCAGGACTCTCGTCACCGAGATCTGGTACCCCTCGATCGGAGGCTCCGACAAGACGCCGACCGCGGGCGAGAAACCCGACTATCGCGGCGGACCGTTTCCTGTCATCGTCTTCGCCCACGGGTTCGACACCCTGCCCGCCACCTATACGGCTCTTCTCGTTTCGTGGGTGAAGGCCGGCTTCATCGTGGCGGCACCACTGTTCCCCGACGAGAACGCCAACAAGATCAACTCCCTGGGCTCTCGCACCACCGCCCAGAGCGAGCTCGCCGAGTCGGACGTCGTGAACGAGCCCTACGACATCGCGTACGTGGCCGGCGAGGTCGAGTCGGGCGCCAGCGGTGCCGCCTCGAGCGGTGCCTCCTGGCTCAAGGGCCTCGCAGAAACAGGCAAGATCGCCCTCGCGGGTCACTCCGACGGCGCTCAGGCCGTCGCGGCCCTCGTCTACTCGGAGAAGTACGCCTCGACTTATGGCGCGATGGCAGCCCGCCCGTTTGGCGTCCTCATCCTGTCGGGATCGGAGCTGGCCGGCACCTACGCAGCACCGAGCAACCCGCCATCGGTGCTCTTCGTCCAAAGTGCCGTCGACAGCTGCAACTTGCCCCAGGAGGCCGGCGCATTGTTTCACGACGCAGGTGGCGGCTTCTTCCTCAGGCTCGACAGAGCGCACCACTTCTCGCCCTACGTCGGCATAGGCCCGGCCGCGCCGGTCGTCGAGAAGGTCACTGCCGCATTCTTGACCGAAGCGCTCGTCGGCGCACCGAGCCTGTCCGAGCTGTCGGCGTCGGGCACGGTGCCAGGCATCGCGACTCTGTATGGACCGTCGAGGGCCCCGGTCTTGACCCCATTGCCCGAGCCCAGCCAGGCGGAACGCTCGGCGGCCTGCACGGTACCGAGCTCGCTGCCCTGAGCCGGTTCGCCCGACTCGGTGGCGAAGCGATCTCGAAGCGCTCAGGCCGAGGTCAGGCCGTAGGCGGATCGTGCCGGCTCCAGACGGCCTCCTGCTAGCCCGGGATGGCGCCTTGGCGCGGGAGCATCGGCTCGACCTCGCTCCCCTCGAGCGCGGGCCGCTCGAGGACGCCGTCCTTGAGCGTGATCGTCCTGGAATGCTGGGCCGGGATCCGCGGTCCTGGCAGGATGACACCGGTCAGATTGAGCGGGTCCGTCGCCGACAACTGCACCTCGACACCATCGGCCGCGCTCCTGGCGACTTCCCGCAGCCGCTCGACGGCTTCGGGAAGCGCGAACTGCTCGCCGGCGAAGCCCGCGACATGACGGCCCCCGAGCACCACGCCACGTGCTTCCAGGCGGCGCAGAGCCCAGATAACGTCCCTCCAGGCGACAGCGAGCGACTCACGAGCCAGCAGGTCGCGGAAGACCACTCCCCAGCGCGAGAGCAGCCGGCCTGCGATCGCCTCGGCCAGGTCGTCGGGATCCAAGCCCGGGTCGTGGAGATCGTCTCCCAGCAACGACCACCTGCCGCCCGAGACGGCGGGCCGGACGCGCAAGCGACTCCGGCCCGGGCGGGGCAACCCGGGCCTGGTCCGGCCGGCGGGGCCCTGCACCGGTCCGGCCCGGCCAGGAAACGAGCTTGTTCGCGCCTTGGCACCGCGCCCGCTCAGCAGTGCACGAACTGCCTGGAAGCCGTCCGCGGTGAGCAGCCCGCGGGCCATCCCGTCCCAGAGCGCCTCGACAACTTCGCCCGGCAGGCGACCCGTCAGCTGGCAAAGGTCGGTGACGAACAAGGCGCCGTGACGCCGAAGTGCCTCGACCACCTCCAGGGCGGCGCCCACCGTCGGCGGGTCGGGTACCGCCGCACCGCGAGTTGCAGCGAGGAGCCACCCAAGGTCCTCGCGCCTGTACAAGCTGATCGGAGTCGACGGCGACGGAGTCGCACCGCCGCGCCGGGGCGGGCCGGTCAACCGGTCGGCCCGCAGGCCGAGTCGGCCGAAGGCGACCTCGCCCCACGCGCACCATTCGTCGAGAAGGCCAGCGTGGTAGCCCACGACCCGGACCGGGAGGATCGCCGCCTCCCAGGCGTCGACGGCTGCCTCGTAACCCTGCAGCTGCTCGATCACCTCGACGACACCGCCTGACCCGAGCAGGCGGTGCCCCGGCCCGACGTGTTGCCAGGACAGGAGGAAACGCATGAATTGCTGCGCGCTCACCGCCTCGACAGAACGCCGGGAGCTGTCGCGCATAGCGGCGTGGATACGCGCGAGCAGGTGTCTCGCGCAGAACCGCTCGGCGGGCACGGCCGACTGCACCTGTCCGTCCGCTGCGACGCGGCAGCCGAGCACCGAACCTTCCGCCTCCAGGCAGGCTACCGCCGAACGCAGCTCACCCACGGTTCCCGTGCCGATCGACGCCGACAGCTCCTCCAAGGTGACCGGCCCGAGCACCTCGAGATGGCCGCGTGCAGCAGCGACCAGCGCTTCGTCCCGGGAGCAGGAGACGGCCTGTGCCAACCGTCCCTCGAGTCTGTGGTCGGGATGGAAGCGGGCTCCGCCCACGAGCCCGGTGGCGAGCTCCCGGCACTCGGTTGCCACCCACCGCACACCGGCGGCTGGAAGCTCTACTGTCATGGACCGCCCGCAACGAGCGAGCGCGTCCATCCAGTCGCTCCACTCCGGCCGTGCCGGGGCGAGCACCAGCGAGCAGAGCAGGTCGTGCAGCTCCTCGGCATTGCGCAGCTCGGGACTCGCCTGTCCGGTGATTCTCGCCACGACGCCCGGATCGAGCGCGGCGAGGTCGTGCGCTTCGAGTGGCAGCCCGCGTCGCGTCGTGACCGCCCGCGTCCGCCGCTCCTCGAGGGGGGCGTCGTCGAGGAAGGTGTAAGGACGCCCGTTCAAGATCTCCTCGGCCAGGACCGAGGGGATCACGGTGTCGACGCACAGCGCCTGCACATGGCCCGACCGGACTCGGGCGAGCACATCGGTTAGGCCCTCGAGGTCCATCGCCTCGGTGCAGCAGTCGTCGAGGGTCTGGCGCACGATCGGGTGACCGGGGATCTCGATCGGCCCGGAGACGTTCTCCTGGCACGCGGCAAGAGCAGGGAATATGGCCGCCATGAGGTCGTCTGCCTCCATGCGCTGGATGGCAGGCGGGACCCGCCGGCTCCCCCGGTAGCGCGGTGAGACGAGCGAGCGCGTCAGGTTCCACCGCCAGCGGGACGCGAACATCGGCGTCGGCAGGACCGCTTGGACCAAGGTGTCGCGGACGGTCGCCGGGGAGAGGAAGCCAAGGACCTCCTCCAGGGGAAATGAATGCTGGAGACCCAGTGACAGCACCACCGCGTCGTCGCTCGCGGCCGCTTGCAGCTCGAAGTCGAAAGTCCTGCAGAAACGTTTCCTCAGCGCCAACCCCAGCGCGCGGTTCACTCTCGCGCCGCGGGGTGAATGAACGACGAGCTGCATCCCGCCTGTGTCGTCGAAGAACCGCTCGATCACGAAGCGTTCTGTCGTCGGCAAGGCGCCGAGCTCGCGCAAGCCGGCCTCCAGATAGGCGACCACCTGCCGGGCGACGGCGCGATCGACCCCGGCGAGAGATTCGACGACCTCGATGGCCTTCTCGGTGCCCGCGGCGGTGCCGTCCCCGGCGGGCCCGGCTTGGAGGGCGGTCTCGACAGCACTGCGCAAGCCGGAGACCGCCTGGGACAGCTCGGCGGTTCGCGCCGGTGCCTCGCCGAGCCAGAACGGGACGTTCGGTGACGCCCCTTGGGCATCGACCACCCGGACCGTGCCTGGCTCGATCCTCCGGATCCGCCAGGCCGCGCTGCCAAGAAGGAACACGTCGCCCGCCATCGACTCGATCGCCCAGTCCTCGTTGACTGTGCCGACGAGAGTGTCTTCCGGCTCGAGGACGACGCGGAAGTCGGCGACGTCCGGGATCGCACCGCCCGAGGTCACAGCGGTGAGGCGGGCGCCGCGCCGGGGCCGGAGCACACCGTTCACACGGTCACGGTGCAAGTGCGCTCCCCGCCGGCCGCGCCCGGTGACGACGCCCTGGCTCACGAGCTCCACGATCGTCTCGAAGTCTTGGGAGTCGAGCGCGCTGTAGGGAGCTGACCGGCGAGCGAGCGCCAAGAGCTCCTCTTCTGTGCAGCCCTCGGGTTCGGAGGCGGCGCACTCGGCCACCAGTTGCTGCGCGAGAACGTCCAGTGGTGCGATGGGTGGCGCGACCGCGTCGAGGTCGCCGGAGCGGACCGCGGCGAGAAGCGCCGTGCACTCCACCAGCTCGTCGCGCGTGAGCGGGTACAAGCGGCCGACCGGAACGCCGCCGACATGGTGCTGAGCTCGTCCGACGCGCTGGAGGAAAGTGGCGATGCTGCGCGGCGATCCGAGCTGGCACACGAGCTCCACCGGGCCGACGTCGATGCCGAGCTCCAGCGGACGCGGTCGCGACCACGGCCCGAAGCCGCCCGGCCCGAAGGCGTGCCTCCACCCTGAGCCGGCGGTCCATGGACAGGCTCCCGTGGTGGGCTTGGACGCTGTCCTCCCCGAGGTGCTCGCCCAGCTGGTGAGCGACCCTCTCGGCCATTCTCCTGGTGTTGACGAACACGAGCGTCGTCCGGTGCTGCTCTATGTGCGCTGCGATCCGCTCGAGCACCGACGCCATCTGCTCGAGGGTCGACACTGCACCGAGCTCGTCGTCGGGGAGCTCGATGGCGACGTCGAGCGCGGCGTTGATGGCCTACGTCGACGATCATGCACCGGGGCTCGCCGCCGGGCAGGGTCCGGTCGGGTCCGGCACCTACGAGCAACCGGGCGATCGTCCCTATGGGCCGCTGGGTTGCCGAGAGGCCTATCCGGACCGGTCTCTCAGTCGTCGTGGCCAGGCGGTCCAGTCTCTCCAAGCTCAGAGCAAGGTGAGCGCCGCGCTTGTCACGGGCAAGCGCGTGTATCTCGTCGACGATCACGGTCCGCACCGTCGCGAGCATCTCCCTGCCGCGCGAAGAGGTGAGGAGGAGATAGAGGGACTCGGGCGTCGTCACTACTATCTCCGGGCGGTTGCGCAACATGGCCGAGCGCTCGGACGCAGGCGTGTCGCCGTTGCGGACCGCCACCTGCACCTTCGGCGGCTCTAGGCCGAGCTCGACCGCGACCTCGGCGATCTCGGCGAGCGGTCTTCGCAGGTTCTCGCTCACATCGACCGTCAAGGCTCGCAAGGGCGAGACGTAGACGACATCGGTCCCTCGACGCGCGCCTCCCGACTCGGCCGCCCGGTAGCAGCGATCGATCGCCACGAGAAACGCGGCCAGGGTCTTGCCCGACCCCGTAGGCGCAGCAATCAACGTGTCGACGCCTGAAGCGATGGCTGCCCAGCCGTCGGCCTGAGCCTGAGTCGGCCCGGCAGGGTAACGCCTTCGGAACCATTCCGCGACTGCGGGATGAAAGGCGTGGAGCGTCTCGTCACATTCGCTGTCGACTTCGGCCCTCCTCACCGGCTGCATGGGCTGGGATACTATCCGAACACCTGTTCGATCGTCGCGGGGCCGGATCGGGCCCGGACCAACCGAATTCGACTATCTCTATGCAAAGCACGCGCCGGTGGGCCAACATGTCGCCATGGACCTGCTCGTCGTAGTCGGAACCGACCAGCCGCCCGAGCGCCTGGCTGCACGAGCGCACCACATTCTGACGGTTCCTCTTGCCGAGGTCACTCCTACCTTGATCGCGGAGATCCGGGCACGAATCCCCCGGCACGTCGCGGTCTTCGGCACAGGCGCCGCCGCGGTTGCCGCGAAGCTGCGCAGGGCCGGGCTCCCGACCGAGCTGCACACCGACGAGGACGTGTCCGACAGGTCGGACCTGGTCGGTGTCGAGGTCGTGCCGCTTTCCGATCGTGGGCCAAGGATGGACGTGGCCGACTCACTCCTCGACCTCGTCGGCAACACGCCGATGGTGCGCCTCGACCGGGTGGGCCGTGACCTCCCTTGTCCGCTGATCGCCAAGCTCGAGATCTTGAACCCTGGCGGGAGCGTCAAGGACCGACCGGCCGTGGCGATGATCGAAGCGGCCGAGCGAGCTGGGCTCCTCCGGCCCGGCTCGACGATCGTCGAGGGCACTTCGGGCAATACTGGCGTCGGGCTCGCGATCGTCGCCGCTCGCCGGCGATACCGCTGCGTGTTCGTCATGCCCGACAAGATGGCTCCCGAGAAGGTCGCCCTGTTACGCGCCTATGGCGCGGAAGTGATCCTGTGCCCGACCGCCGTGGCGCCCGATCACCCCGATTCGTACTACTCGGTGACAGCGCGCCTCACCGAGGAGATCCCAGGCGCTTTCCACCCCGACCAGTACCACAACCTCGAGAACCCGGCCTCCCACGAAGCGACGACGGGCCCGGAGATCTGGCGACAGACAGCCGGGCGCGTCAGCCACTTCGTGGCCGGCATCGGCACCGGCGGGACGATATGCGGCATCGGTCGCTACTTGAAGTCGCAAAACCCGGGTGTCCAGATCGTGGGTGCCGATCCCGAGGGCTCCGTTTACTCCGGTGGCTCCGGGAGGCCCTACCTCGTCGAGGGCATAGGCGAGGACTTCTGGCCGATGACCTACGACCCGGCCCTGGTCGACCGCGTCGTGATGGTCACTGACACCGACTCGTTCCTGACCGCCCGGCGTCTCGCCGTGGACGAAGGGATCCTCGCGGGAGGATCGACTGGGACAGCGATCTGGGCGGCACTGCAACTCGCGCCGGACCTGCGTCGCGACGACGTCGTCGTCGTCCTCATCCCCGACTCTGGGCGGGGGTACCTGTCCAAGCTGTACAACGACGAGTGGATGGCCGATCACGGTTTCCTGAGGACGAGCGGGCACACCGTGGCCGACCTCCTCGAGAGCAAGGGCGGCCGCCTGCCCGGGCTGATCCACGTGCACCCGGCCGAGACCGCCCGGCAGGCAGTCGCGGTCATGGCCGAGTACGACGTCTCGCAGGTCGCTGTCATCCAAGCCGAGCCCCCCCTCGCGGCAGCCGAAGTCGTCGGCGCCGTCCACGAGCGAGATCTCATGCAACGGGCGGTTCACGACCCGCAGATCCTCGACCGGTCGGTGGCAGAGGTCATGAGCGCACCGCTCCCGTCGGTGGGCAGCGGCGAGACGGTGGACCACGCCCTTCGGCGTCTGGAGGAGTCACCGGCGGTGATCGTGCTCGACAATGGGCATCCGGTCGGGGTCATCACCCGGTCAGACGCGCTCGTATTCCTTGCCCAATCCGGTTCACCAAGGGAGGCACGATGAGATCCTCCGATGACCAGGCGGGAAAAGGCCCGGGGTTCTCCACTCGGGCGATCCACGCCGGCCAGGACCCCGATCCGCTCACGGGAGCGGTCGTCACGCCGATCCACCTCGCTTCCACCTTTGCCCAGGAGGCTGTCGGCAAGCACAAGGGGTTCGACTACGGGCGCACGCGCAATCCGACCCGCGTCTCGCTGGAGACCACGGTCGCGTCGCTCGAGGGGGCGAGTCACGGCTACGCGTTCTCGAGTGGCATGGCGGCTGCGGACGCCGTGCTCCGGTTGCTGAGACCGGGCGACCACTTGTTGATACCCAATGACGCCTACGGCGGCACTTACCGGCTCGTTTCCAGCATCTATGCAGGATCCGGCGTCACGTTCTCGCCCGTCGAGCTGCAAAGCCCTGACGCGCTGGCAGCCGCGTGGCGCGGCGAGACGCGCCTGGTGTGGGTGGAGACGCCGAGCAATCCGAAGCTCAACATCATCGACATCGAGGCCGTCGTAGCCGTTGCGCACGCTCATGGCGCCCGATGCATCGTGGACAACACATTCGCCACGCCCTACTTGCAACAACCACTCGAGTTCGGTGCCGACGCCGTCGTGCACTCCTCGACGAAGTACCTGGGCGGTCACTCTGACGTCGTGGGCGGTTTCGTCGCCACCAACGACGAGGAGCTTGGGACCCACCTCGGTTTCGTCCAGAACTCGGCCGGGGCGGTGCCGAGCCCGTTCGACTGCTACCTCGTGCAGCGCGGGCTCAAGACCCTAGCGGTCCGTCTCGACCGCCAATGCGCGAACGCGGAGCTGATCGCGGCACACCTGCTCGCCCACCCGGCGGTTCAGGAGGTCTACTACCCGGGGCTCGCCCACCATCCGGGGCACGAGCTCGCAGCACGTCAGATGCGAGACTTCGGCGCGATGGTCTCCTTCACCCTTCGAGGCGGCGAGGCTGCAGCGCTCGAAGTCGCCGCGGGAACGCGACTGTTCACCTTGGCCGAGTCCCTAGGGGCTGTCGAGTCGCTCATCGAGCTGCCCGCCAGGATGACCCACGCCTCGACCGCCGGCTCCGAGCTAGAAGTCGATCCCTCGCTCATCCGTTTGTCGGTGGGCCTCGAAACCGTGAGCGACCTGCTCGAGGACATCGACCGTGCGCTCGCATTGGTCGGCCTCTGACCAGGCGGGTGACTCAGGCGTCTCGTCGACTGTTCGGTCACGTCGCCGCGGCAACCTCTGAATGCCGCCCCAGCTGCGTCAGGTCCCGGGACTGCGGGGCATGATCGAGAAGCAGCGGTCCTCCAGCCTCCCGAGCGCGTACGAGGGATACATCCCCCAGAACAGTGCGCGGCACTTCTCGGACCAGGCGAGCGCAGCGGAGGAGGACAGCCGGCGGTGGACCTGCAGGATCCCGCCCTCGAAGACCCGGTACTCGGCCCAGCTACCCGGGAAGTCCTTCACGCACGCGACCTCGACATAGGGGACTTCACCGGTCTGGTCGAACTTCCGCACGCGGTTGCGGTGCGTATGTCCCGCGAAGTACCCGCAGATGGCTGAACGCCTCGCTATCACCTCGACAAGGCGCTCGGAGTCGTTGGGGTTGATCCCGAAGTAGTCCGGGGCCCGGTTGAGCGAACCCGGCTTCCAGGCGTGGTGATGGCCGAACACGAGCACAGGTTGGTCCGCGCGCGCTCCGAGCTCGTCGAGCCATTCCAGCTGCTCGCCACGAACCTGGCCCGAGTCCCTGCCCTCGATGACCGTGTCGAGCAAGGCCAGAGTGACGCCGGGCAGGACCATCTCCTGGCAGGGCTCGGACGCATAGTGGCGACCGGAGAACGCGTCGTGGTTCCCGCGCACGTGCAAGAGCCGGTCGCCGAACGAATCCAGGTAGCACTGCAGGAAGGCGTCGTACTCGGCGACCAGGCCCGACGCGGTGAGGTCGCCCTTGACCAGGACCGCCGCCGGGTCGATTGCGGCGATCTCGGTCACCGCCGCGCGGCTCATCAGCTCCGGGTACGGCGGGTCGCCCTCCGGCGACGAATTCTCGACAACCGGGCCGAGCCGCTCGAACAAGGCCTGCAGCCTGTCCTTCGCGTCCTGCATGCCGCGCGCGTCCATGCCACCTGCGGTGAGATAGCCGACGGTATCGGCGATGTCGGAGAGCTTGCCGCACTCGGTCTCGCCGAAATGGACGTCGTTGACGGTGGCGAACCTGCAGAGAAGTTCGCCCGGGGGCCTATCGAGCGTGCGAGTCGCAATCCCATGACGCAGCAGGGGCGTCCCGGGCCGCAGACCTGTGACGACTTCGTAGCCCGGTCCCGACCAACCGCCGGGCACCCTGCCCGCATCAAGGGTGTCGGGAGAGTGGAGGTGGAAGACGACCTCGTCCTCGGCAACGGTCGTGAGGTCCCAAACCTCGGGAACTGCGCTCATCGCCACGCCTGGCCCAGTCGTGGCCGATCGCGGCGGAGCGACACCGGAGCGTGCCACCACCGCCCCGAGAAACGCCACGCGTGGTCCGATCCGCCACCTGCCAACTTGCTGCCGCCGCTGCGGGAATCGCCCTGATCTGTGCCTCTCGGCCAGCAGATCGCCACGGCTGCGGCAATGGCGTCGGCCACGTCCACAGGGGCACTTAGCGGTCGAGCCGGGATACCCGGATGTATCCGATCGGGGCTGCTCAAAGTGGCACGTTCCCGTGTTTGCGTTTCGGTAGCTCCTCCCGCTTGGAGGCGAGCAGCTGAAGGGCTCGGACCAAGACCGCGACGGGTGTCGGCCGGATCGATCACGGCGTCGACGTACCCACGTTCGGCGGCGACATAGGGGTTCGCGTAACGCTCGATGTAGTCGTCAACCAGTTCCGCGCGGCGAGCGGAAGGGTCCGGAGAGTCCACGAGCTCGCGCCGGTAGACGATCTCGACCGCACCTTGTGGGCCCATGACCGCAAGCTCGGCTGACGGCCACGCGTAAGCGAAGTCGGCACCAATGGACTTGGAGTCCATGACGATGTAGGCGCCACCGTAAGCCTTGCGAACGATCACTTGCACCCGAGGCACCGTTGCCTCGCAGTAAGCGTAGAGAAGCTTGGCGCCGTGGCGGATGATGCCACCGTACTCCTGGTCGGTCCCGGGCATGAATCCCGGAACGTCGACAAAAGTCACGAGCGGGATGTTGAAAGCGTCACACGTCCGCACGAACCGGGCACCCTTCTCCGACGAGGCGATGTCCAGCACGCCCGCGAGCACGCTCGGCTCATTGCCCACGATCCCGACGGCACACCCTCCGATCCGGGCGAAGCCGCATGTCAGGTTCATCGCCCAACGCGGAAAATACTCGAGGTACTCGCCCCCATCGACGACGGCTGTGATCACCCGTCTCATGTCATAGGGCTGGTTCGGGCTGTCAGGGACCATGTCGCGAAGCCCGATCACCTGCGCGTCCAGGTCCTCGGGCTCCTCTAGGTCCGGTGGCGACTCGAGGTTGTTCGAAGGGAGGAAGGACAGCAGGTAGCGGACCTCGTCGAGGCACGCCTGCTCATTCGGGGCGACGAAAGTGGCGACACCCGAGCGCGTCGCGTGGCTCATGGCTCCGCCGAGCTGCTCGAGCGTCACGTCTTCGCCGGTGACGGTCTTCACGACATCGGGCCCGGTGATGAACATGTGGCTCGTCTCGTGCACCATGAATATGAAGTCCGTCATCGCCGGGGAGTACACGGCACCGCCGGCACAGGGACCGAGAATGACGCTGATCTGGGGCACGACCCCGGACGCGCGCACGTTCCGGGAGAAGATCCCTCCATAGCTGTGCAGCGAGACCACGCCCTCTTGGATGCGTGCCCCACCCGAGTCGTCGAGGCCGATGATCGGCACTCCGACCGAGAGCGCAAGGTCCATTACCTTGTGGATCTTCTCGGCGTGCGCTTCGCCGAGCGCCCCGCCAAAGACCGTGAAATCCTGGCTGAACACACAGACCCGCCGCTCGTCGATCGTCCCGAAACCCGTCACGACCCCGTCTGTGTAAGGACGGGAGCGCTCCAGGCCCATGCCATGGGACCGGTGCCGGACGAGCATGTCCATCTCCTGGAACGAACCCTCGTCGAGCAGGTAGTCGATCCGCTCACGGGCAGTCATCTTGCCCTTGGCCTTGTGCGCCTTGACCGAGCGTTGTGATCCTGCGTTGATCGCCTCAACCCGCCTGGCTTCGAGCGCGGCGAGACGGGCGCCCATTGAACGGTCGGCCGTGGGGTGCTCCGCCATGGCGCGAAGGCTACCGGGCGTAGGGGGGCCGCGGATCGCCTCATCGCGGCCCCCGCGGAACCCCGGGGCCGGCCGCGGCGCCACCGGGTTGGCCGCGTGCCATACGCTGCGGTGGTGAGTGATGACGACCTGGTGCGCCGGTTGCGCTCAGGCGATGAGTCCGCATTCGCGGAGGTGGTCGACACTTACCACTCGTCAATGGTCCGCCTGGCACAGACGTTCGTCTCGAGTCGGGCGGTCGCCGAAGAGGTCACTCAGGACACCTGGCTCGCCGTTCTGAAAGCCATCGATCGCTTCGAGGGCCGGTCATCGCTCAAGACCTGGATCTTCCGCATCCTGGCTAACAGGGCACGGTCGACCGGCGTACGCGAGCAGCGCACGACACCTGTGGACGTCTCCGATGAGGCGACCGTGGACAGACGGCGCTTTGACTCCGGGGGAGCGTGGTCGGACCCCCCGGCTCACTGGTCCGACGAGGTCGTAGAGCGGATCTCGAGCGGGCCTCTGGTCACCCAGGTGCGAGCCGCCATCTCCGAACTGCCCGAAAGCCAGCGCGCCGTAGTAACACTTCGCGATTTGGAGGGACTGTCGAGCAAGGAAGTATGTGACGTGCTCGACATCAGCGAAGCCAACCAACGAGTACTCCTGCACCGCGGTCGCAGTCGGGTACGTGCCCGTCTCGAAGACGAGTTGGCGCAACGATGAGGCTGCCCACGCTCCGCCGGGACATCGTCTGCCAACAGGCGGTCGAGCTCGTGACCGACTATCTAGAAGGCATGCTGTCGCGGCGCGACACTCGACGTTTCGAGGCGCACCTTGAACAGTGCGACGGCTGCGAGGAGTACCTGCGGCAGATCCAGGCGACCATCAGAGTCCTCGGGGGGGTCCAGCCCGAGGATCTCGCGCCGGAGACCCGGCAGGGCCTGGTGGAGCTCTACCGCGGGTTCCGGGAAGAGTGAGCGCCCGAAGCGGGACTGCTAGTCGAGCTACTCCTGAACCAGCTCGATGAGCGTGCCAAAGGCGCTACTAGGGTGCACGAAAGCCACGGTTGTGCCGCGCGATCCAGGTCTCGGCATCTCGTCGATCGGCTGAGCGCCAGCGGCTCGCATCCTTTCCAGCGCCACGGCACAGTCGGCCACCCGGTAGCCGATGTGGTGAAGCCCTTCGCCTCTTCGCTCGAGGAATCTCCCGACCGGGGAAGTATCGGTGGTCGGGCTGAGAAGCTGGATGAACGACTCGGCGACTTCGAGCAATGCCTCCTCAACTCCGTCGTGCTCGATCCGCTCGCGATGAGCAACTCGGGCACCGAGCGCTGCCCGGTACCAGGCGATTGCTGCGTCGAGATCGCGCACGGCAATGGCGACGTGGTCGATCTCGGTCATCGTCGGGGGCTCTGATCGATTGCCCTCCACTGGCCCTTCCTCCTGAAAAGCGGTGAACTTGTCCTCGCCGATGCGCAACCGGCCTGGGCGGCGTTCGAGGCCGGGCTACACCGTTGTGCTCAAGGTGGTCCCTGAGCGACGTCGCGCCGGGCTCAGCTGCTGACCTCCCGACGGCCCTCCAGGGCGCGCCCGAGCGTGAGCTCGTCGGCGTACTCGAGGTCCCCTCCGACGGGCAGCCCACTCGCTATGCGTGTCACCTTCACTCCGAGCGGCAACAACAGCCGCGCAAGGTACATCGCCGTTGCCTCTCCCTCGAGGTTGGGGTTCGTGCACAAGATCACCTCGGCGACGCCCTCGAGGCCGAGTCTCACGAGCAGCGGTCGCACGCGCAGCTGTTCGGGACCGACCCCGTCGATCGGGCTCAGCGCTCCCCCGAGCACGTGATAGCTACCGTGGAATTCCCGAGTTCGCTCAACGGCGACGATGTCTCGCGGATCCTCGACAACGCAAATGATGCTGCGGTCGCGACGTGGATCCGAGCAGATGGTGCAGAGCTCGGTCTCCGCGACGTTGAAGCATCGCTCGCAGAGCCGGATGCGGTCCTTCACCTCCACGATGGCCTGTGCGAGGCGGAGGGCACTCTCCCTGTCGGCCTCGAGCAGGTAGAACGCGATGCGCTGAGCCGAGCGGGGCCCGACACCGGGAAGGCGTCCGAGCTCGTCGACCAGCTCCTGAATCGGTCCGGCAAACACTGGAAGGTCAGGTCTCCGGCTCGTCGTCGACCGGGATGTCGACCTGGCCTTCGGCGTGTTCCCCGTCGTCCTCGCCTTCACCGAGCGCACCGAGCCCGGCGAACGAGCCTAGATCCAGGCCCATGCCCAGGTTTCCCATCAGCCCTTGGAGGTCGACGCCGGACAGGAGACCCTCGAGATCGAGATTGCCGATTAACGCGCCCAGGTCGGCCGTGCCCCCGAAGGCAGGGCCGGCCGGCACTTGTACCGAAGACCTGAGCTCGACGAACCTGCCGAGCGCATCGCGGAGCGCCGCGAGCACGGCGTCCTCGAGAAACGCCGGGTCCGCTGGGTCGACGATCGAAGGGTCGATGTGCACGGACTCGGCGTCGAGCGATCCGGTCAGCCGTATGACAACAGCGCCACCGGCTGCATGGCCCTCGACGATGGACGCCTCCATCTCTTCCGCCCGCGCCTCGAGGTCAGCCCGAGCTTCCTGGAGCCGGGCGAACAGGTCTCCCAGCTCTCCATCCGGGGACGGGTCGCCTTCGGACATGTCAGACCTCCTCTGCTCCGGGAAATGCCTCCATGAGTCGGTCCTGCGCCCAGGAGACCGTGTCACCGGCAACGCTTTCGGCATTTGGATCGAGATCGTCCGGGTCGAGCACATCATCATCGACGTCGTCCGGATCGCGCCCTACTGGAGCGTTGTGCACAGGAACGGATTGCCTTGGACCACGCTGAGCCACGGGGGAGCCGGAATTAGTGCCTCCGGGAGTGGGCCCCGGGCCTTCAGGCCGCGTGCTGACCACCGGCGTGGTCGTTGGCACCGTTGGGATGCGAGCGTCGCCCTTTGCTTCCGCGACTCGTCGAGAGCCGCTGGACGTCGAAGCGGGCGCGGAGTACGTGGCGCCCACGCCGGTCTCGGCAATGAGCCGCAGGTGAACAGGCCGGCCAAAATACCGGCTGAGCGCCCCTGCGACCTCGTCGCAGTCAAAGCTTGCGCGCTCGACGTGGGCGGAATTCGGCAGGGCCAAGATCGCCGTCGCGCCCTCGGTCGCCAGGAACCGGCCCACGGCGAACACGGCGCGCACTCGGGGACGCAGTTGGCTCAAGACGTGGTCACCCCACGCAGCGACGAGCTCGTCACGAGTCGGCGGCGGCCCGGCGCTGTCCGGTGACTGCCCGTCCGCCGGGCGGTCGCTCACCGGTGGCGGTTCGGCGTTCACGAGCCCGGTGGCCTGCGGTGGTGGAGCGGCGGGCGGCCGAGAAGGACCTGGTTGGTTCGCTCCGGCCGAGGTGACGCCGAAAGCACCCAGCGCCGGCTGTGATCCCAGGTCGGCGTCAGCTTCGGAGAGCGGCTCGCGCTGGCTGAGAAGTTTGAACAACGGTGGGCGTTGGTTTCGGAGTTGGCGCGCCAGGTGGTGGGGGCGGGGGGGGCGGCGTCGAAACGCCAACCGGCGCCGTGAGCTTCTGGACGCGACGTTCGAGACGCTCGATCCTTTCAAGCAAGGCGCTCGAATCGTCGTCAGCCTCCGGGTGGGTGAGGCGAACGATGGCAACCTCGAGCGTGATCCGGGCGTCGAGGGCGTCTCTCATCGCCACGAGCGCTGCTCCCAGCACCTCCATGGCGCGCACGCTCCGAGCGGGGCCGAACAGGGGAACCTGCCCGCCACCCGACAGCGCCGGAGACGACGCCTGCGACTCATCCTCTCGCCGCAAACCGGGCACCACGGCCGCAAGAAACTGGCCGCGCAGCTCTTCGAGGAGCTCAGCGCCAATTCGCGGCGCGTCGCGGCCCGAAACGAGCGCCCTCTCGATGACCTGCAGGGCATGCGCCGTGTCCCGCTCCGCCAACGCGACGAGTAGCTCGTGCACCAACGGACTGTCGTCCTCCACGACGCCTGACGCCACCACCTGGTCGAGCGCGGACAGGGCGTCGCGCGCCGAACCTCGCCCGCGGCGAACGGCGGATTCCACTGCATAGTCGGGCAGCTCGAGGTGGGCGTCTCTCGCTATGTCCGCGAGCAGCAGCGCCAGCACGTCGGAATCGAGCAGATGGAACTCGTAGTGCTGCGTCCGGCTGCGAATCGTAGGAAGGACCTTCTGGGGATCGGTGGTGGCAAGCACGAACACAACGTGGTCCGGGGGTTCTTCCAACGTCTTCAGCAGCGCGTTCGACGCGGCCTGCGAGAGCATGTGAACCTCGTCGACGATGTACACCTTCCAGCGCCCGGGCGTGGCGAGGGACGCCCTTGCGACAAGGTCCCGCATCGCTTCAACCCCGTTGTTGGACGCCGCGTCGAGCTCGTGGACGTCGAAGGAGGCGCCCCTGGTTATATCCACGCAGGAGTCGCACACACCACAGGGTTCACCGTCGAGCGGACTTTCGCAGTTCAGTGCCTTCGCGAGGATTCTCGCCGTCGACGTCTTCCCCGTTCCGCGCGGTCCGGAGAAGAGGTATGCGTGAGCCACGCGATTGTCCCGCACGGCATGGCGGAGAGCATTGACAACGTGGTCCTGGCCTCGGACCTCGGTGAAGCGCTGCGGGCGGTAGCGCCGGTAGAGCGACTGGTAATCGACCATTGGTGCGAGCCTACGACTTGTCGAACGTGACCGGCCGCGGGCAGACCACCCTGCACACTGGCCGTCTTCCTGGCGCGAGGCCGCTATTGGCACGACACGGCTTGCCAGCCGTCGGACGCTTCGGCCGTCGGGCATCGACCCTAGGCCGGCTCGGACTTGCGCGCGTGCGGGGCCCGTCGTGAATCGGGCGCTGTCGTGCGCAGCAGCCAGGTCCCCTGCGGCACACAGGCGAATCCGCTGAGAGCTGCTGCCTTCCGGCCCTGACTCGATTCACGGTCGCTCGTTGCGCAGAACCCGGCTACTGCGCGCGACAGCGCCAGTAAGTGCAACGATAGCGGGCTGAGGCCCATTGGAGGAGTGCGAGAGCGGCCGAATCGGCACGATTGGAAATCGTGTGACCTGCAAGGGTCCGTGGGTTCAAATCCCACCTCCTCCGCTCGTTGTCTTAATCACAACGTTCTGCCACTTCAGCAGGCAGTTTCCGTGTCCGTTCGTACACGCAGTAAGTGATTTAGTCGCACTGCTGGCCGCCGCTGGCGTCGATCCGTCCGAGATTTCGCGACGCGCCGGACACAGCTCAGTGGCGTTCACTCATGACCGGTATGAGCATCTGTTCCCAGAAATCGACAGGCGGGCGGCGGAGAAGTTGGAGCGGGTGCGACGTCCAAGTCGTGCCTGTCCATGACCGGCACCATGGGGACAGTCAGCCAGAGTTCCCGCGCCGAGCGATACCCGCAGGCATTATGCGCTACCTCGGAATCGCCTCAGGCGGGCTTCGAGCCGTCAACAGGTGCAGAGTGCAGGCGTTCCATTGCAGCGACATCGTTGGGAGTGGCGGGCCGGATGGAGGGCCACCCGAACGCGTTCAGCAAACAGACAAACTGCTTCTCCTCGCCCTCGGCCAGAGGAACACGGAGTTTCCTCGATCGCCGCAAGCCCCCGAGAAAGTGCAGACTCAAGAAATGTTCCCCAGGTGAGACCTGGTACACCTTGATCTGCTTGGGCGAGATGGCGCCCACCTTGGAGCCGTCGAGGAAGACGCTGACAACACCACCCTCACCGATTGCAGGGCTCCGGCGTTGGGTGTGGCCCCGGCCGAGCCGGGATGCGGCCCGGACCACAACCAGGGTCGGAAACGCGGGCCAAATTCGATTCGGGGCTCGCCACAATTGGATGGTCGCTCCAACCTCGTCATCCATGCCCAGCGAGGTGTCTCCGCCCTTGGTTGCCGCGACACCATCGGATCTTTCAGGGTCGTGGTTCATAGTTCTGTCTTACACCGATCGGCGTAGGAAGAACAGCAACAAGCTGATGGAATTTTGCCTCCATATACTTGGCCGCCCTGGCGACTATCTACGAACTCCGCGGACGCGAGATGGCTCCTCCCCTTTTGCGGTGGCGTCAATCCACACGTCCCCCCGTGGACTACTCGATCGGACGGCTTCTTGGACTGGAGTCGTATGACGCTTTCCTAGTCAATAGCGGGTCGACCGTGCCGGTATCAATGTTCTTCCCGGACTTCGTCGACAGGAGCGTGATTCGGCGCCGCGGTCCACGCCAGCGCGGTGGAACTTGACGTTGTGGGCAGCCCAGCGGACACGGAACTCCTCGCTGCGAGTCGAGAGCTCGCCGATGAGGTCGGACACGCTGCGGTCGTAGGGGTCGCGTCCGGCCGCGGCACGCAGGATGGCCACCGCGTCGTTGGCGATGCTCTCCCAGTCGCCGAAGAAGTCACCAGCGCGTCTGTTCAAGAAGATGAACCGGGCCATGTTCGCGGGCGGACCGGGTCCGTGAACACCTCGGAGTAGAGCGCGTACCCGAGTCGGTTCGCTGACAGGATGTCGAGGCGCGCGTTGCGGACGTAGGCGGGGACCTCGGTCATCGCGTCGAGGATCCGCTGGACGCTTGGTCGTACGCGGTCTTGTGCCGGACGGCGAGCCGGACGCTGTCATGTTGGCAGTTCGGCCGAGGTCGAACAGGTGCGCATGCTCGGCCTCGTCGAGTTGCAGGGCGCGGGCGATTCCCTCCAGGACGTCTTCGGACACGCCGGTGGCGTTTCCGCGCTCAAGTCGCGTGTAGTACTCGACGCTGATCCCTGCCAACATCGCTGCTTCTTCGCGTCGCAGGCCGGGCACACGACGCTTGTTGCCGTAAGCCGGTAGTCCTGCTTGCTCCGGGGTGATCTTCGCTCGCCTCGAGGTCAGGAACTCGCGGATGTCGTTCCTCGTGTCCACGCCGTCAACGCTATGGGAACGCGCCGACGCGAGGGAGGCCCTGTTGGTACCCCTATCAACACGGTCTCCCTAACGTGGAGAGCTCATGGTTTCATTCACTTGGCACCGGACAGATCGTCCAAATTGAAGGAGTCACCAGCTATGCGTGCTGCCGTCTTCTACGGACCACACTCGATCGAAGTCGCCGACCGGCCCGACCCGGTCATCTGGGAGCCGACCGACGCCGTCGTTCGCGTCGTGCTCGGCTGCGTATGCGGTTCGGACCTCTGGTATTACCGGGGCGAGTCGCCGCATGCAGTCGGAACGATCGGCCACGAGTTCATCGGCGTCGTCGAGGAGATCGGCTCCAAGGTCGGCGGCATCGCCAAGGGCGACTTCGTGGTCGCCCCGTTCGTGTACTGCGACATGTCGTGTCCACACTGCCGGGCGGGGATGACGTCCCATTGCGTCGTTGGCGGATCGTTCGGCAATGGCGAAATCGACGGCGGTCAAGGCGAGGCGGTGCGCGTCCCGCTCGCCGGCAGCACCCTCGTCCCTGTGCCCGGGTCATCCTCGGGCCACTCCGACCAGACGTTGCGCTCACTTCTAGCGCTGTCGGATGTGATGCGCACGGGCCACCACGCCGCCGTGTGCGGTCGTGTTGCCAAGGGGGACACGGCCACAGACATCCTGGCCGAGCGCGGCGAAGACGCCATCACTGCGGTGCTCGAGCTGACCAACGGCATCGGCGTGGATGCCGCCCTCGAGTGCGTCGGCACCGCCGAGTCGATGGCCACAGCGCTCGCTATCGCCCGACCCGGCTCGACCGTGGGTGTCGTCGGCGCACCTCACGGCGCCGACGTCCCGTTCGAGGCGAACTTTTGGCGCGGCGTCGGCTGGCAAGGCGGTGTCGCACCAGCTCGGGCCTATATCCCCGAGCTGCTCGATGACGTGCTCAGCGGCGCTATCGACCCCGGCCGTGTCTTCGACTACGAAACCAGCCTGGGCGGGATTGCCGACGCCTACGCGGCAATGGACGAACGACGCGCCATCAAGTCGCTCGTGCGTGTCGGGTCGACCTGATGGCCAGATGGACCGAGGCCGAGCTTGACCGCATCGGCCGGGCCGAAGAGTTGCAACTGGCTTCCGAGCGCACCGACGGCAGCCTGCGCCCGTATGTGACGATATGGATCGTCCGAGTCGACGATGACCTCTATGTTCGCTCCGCCTACAGGGTGGACAATCCCTGGTACCGGAGAGCCAAGACCAGTGGTGTCGGTCGCATCCGCGCCGGCGGGTTCGAGCGCGACGTCACCTTCGCCGACGCCACGCCGGAAGCGCCCGCGGCCATCGATCACGCCTACCACGCCAAGTACGACCGGTACGGGCCGAAGATCGTCGGCACCGTCACCGGACCCGGCGCCGACACCGTCACAATCCGCCTCGTCCCGCGTGCCGATGAGGACTGATCGGCACCGACAAGAACTACCTGGCGCTCGCACGCCCACGACAACGAGAGAACACAAGCCCTGAAGGAGACTGGCAATGGCGATCAGTGAAACAGCAAGGGAGAACCACGACAAACTGTTCCCTGGTCATGTCTCGACCCTGAAGGTGACCGACCCCGAGTTCATCGAGTACTTCGACAACTTGGTCTTCGACGAGGTGCTCCGGTACGGCAGCTTGGACACCAAGACCCGTCTCATGGTGCAGCTCGCGTCGCTGATCGCGTGCCAGGCCCTGAGCGAGTACCGGATGATGCTCGGAGCGGCGCTCACCGTCGGGGTCACGCCAATCGAGGTCAAAGAGATCGTCTATCAGGCTGTCGCCTACGTGGGCATGGCGAAGGTTCTCGATTGCATCCACGCCACCAACGACGTCCTCGTCGAGCGCGGGATTCAGCTGCCGCTCGAAGGACAGTCGACAACCACACCGGAGACGAGGGCCGAGCGGGGCCTCGCTGTACAAAAGGAGATCGTCGGAGCCGACGTCGTCGACCAGATGTATGCGTCTGCGTCCAACGACGAGAGCCACTTCCAACGCCTGCTGTCTTCGAACTGCTTCGGCGACCACTACACCCGGACCGGCATTGATCTCAAGACACGTGAGCTCTTGACCTTCGCCATGCTCATCTCGCTCGGTGGCTGCGAACCACAGGCCAAGGGTCACGTCGCCGCCAACCTCAACGTAGGCAACGACCGTCAACTCCTGCTTGCTGTCGTCACCCAGCTGCTTCCCTTCATCGGATATCCGCGCACGCTCAACGCTCTTCGCGTAATCAACGAGGTAGCGCCAGCGTGATCACTGTCAGCGCGTCCAACGGGGGACCGCAACCAGCCAATCAGTCGCGGCGGCCTCGCGCAGTGCTTCGCCTCAACTCACAACTAGGAAGTCAGCCATGACCAAAGTAATCGTCGTCATCGGCGCGGGATCGATCGGTCAGGCCATCGCTCGCCGCGTTAGCGCCGGGAAACACGTCGTGTCGGCCGACCTGCAGGACGAGAACGCCGACGCCGCGGCGGAGGTGATGCGCGACGCCGGATTCGACGTGAGCACCGCAACCGTCGATGTGTCCTCGCGCGAATCGGTGCACGCGTCGGTCGAGACAGCCACTACGTTCGGTGACATAACCGGCCTTGTCCACTCAGTCCCGGCATCATCCTCACGCCGCTCGCGCGAGACGAGCTGACGGGTCCTCGCGGTGAGGGATACAGGCGCGTGATCGAACTCTGCCCTGCCGGGCGCGGCGGCACGCCAGACGAAGTCGGAACGGTCGGAGCGCTTCTCATGGGACCCGAGGGCGCCTTCATCACCGGCAGCGACTTCCTCATGGATGGCGGTGTTACCGCGTCCTACCTCTACGGCGAACTCGCACCACACTGACCGACCCTCGAATCGAACCGAAAGGACGTCAATCATGAAACACATCCACCTCGGGTCTCTCGATGTCGGACGCATCGGTCTCGGCGCCATGGGCATGTCCGCCGCCTATACCGGTGCAGGCACCGACGACGCCGAGTCCATCCGCACCATCCACCGGGCGCTCGACCTGGGCGTCACCCTCATCGACACCGCCGAGATATATGGCCCCTTCACGAACGAGGAGCTCGTCGGCCAAGCCATAAAGGACCATCGCGACGACGTCGTCTTGGCGACGAAGTTCGGTCTCGTTTCACATTCCGGAGGCGGTCCCTGGAACCTCGACAGCAGTCCGGCCAATATCCGTGCCGCGCTTGAGGGGTCCCTCAGGCGGCTCGGCACCGACCACATCGACCTGTACTACCAGCACCGCGTCGACCCGAACACCGCCATCGAAGACACCGTCGGTGCTCTCGCAGAGCTAGTGGCTGAAGGCAAGATCCGCCACATCGGGCTCTCCGAGGCCGGACCCGGCACTATCCGCCGAGCCCACGCCATCCATCCCGTGACGGCCCTGCAATCGGAGTACTCCTTGTGGACACGGGACCCGGAACCGAGGGTCCTGCCCGTGCTACGCGAACTTGGCATCGGGCTCGTCGCCTACTCACCACTCGGTCGCGGGTTCCTCACCGGAGAGATCCGCTCCACCGAAGACTTCGGGGACGACGATTCGCGCAAGACCAACCCCCGCTTTGTTGGTGAGAACTTCGAGCGCAACCTACGTACCATCGACGAGGTCAAGACGATCGCCGCCGAGCTCGGCGCGACACCGGCTCAGGTTGCCCTGGCGTGGGTCCTAGCTCGCGGAGACGACATCGCTGCGATCCCCGGAACTAAACGGGTCTCGCGCGTCGAGGAGAACGTCGCCGCCGACGGCGTCCAGTTGAGTCCCGAGCAGATCGACAAGCTCAACAACCTCACCCCCGCTGCCGGCGACCACCACAACGAAGAGCAGATGAGAATGATCGAACGCTGACACGACCGACAGCGCGGATCGACACCGGCGAGATCACCCCTGGACCTTTTCGAGGTTTGCACCAGTTGAGTCGGCCAAGGTGGTGTACCAGCCCGAGGTGAGCAACTCGCGCTCGAGCGACGTTTCGCGCCGAGCATCCCCCATGCGCGACGGCCACCGCACGAGGCATCGAGAACTGCGTCGGTTGCCAGGCCGCTGAGCGTGAGATTGGGATGCTCGCATGCATGCCTGGACGAAGGAATCAGCTCTACGCATTTTGATTGTTGTGATACAACAATGTTTATGGCAACGGTCAGCTCCCCGTCTCGTGCCGATCGGGACGCTCGGCGCCGTTCCGTGGTGCTGGCTACGTGTTGTCTGAGCGTGTTCATAGCGGGCCTCGACGTGACGATCGTCAATGTCGCCTTGCCGTCGATCCAGCACGCACTGCATGCGTCGGTGAGCGGGCTGCAGTGGACGATCGATGCCTACACCCTCGTTATCGCCTGCCTGCTTATGCTGTCGGGCTCGCTCGCGGATCGCTACGGCCGTCGCCGGGTCTTTCAGATCGGGCTGGGAACGTTCTCGCTGGGGTCGTTGCTGTGCAGCCTGGCTCCGTCGCTCGGGTGGCTGATCGCCTTTCGCGGACTGCAGGCCGTGGGTGGCTCGATGCTCAACCCGGTGGCGATGTCGATCATCGCCAACACGTTCACCGACCGCGCCGGGCGCGCGAAGGCGATCGGCATGTGGGGATCGGTCGCCGGACTCAGCCTCGCCAGCGGCCCCGTCCTCGGGGGCCTGCTAGTCAGCGCGATCGGGTGGCGTTCGATCTTCTGGATCAACGTTCCCGTCGGCCTGATCGCGATCGCGCTCACGAAGCGGTTCGTACCCGAGTCGCGGGCTGAGCAGCCCCGGCGGCTTGACCCTCCCGGCCAGCTGGCGGTGATTGCCCTGCTGGGCTGCCTGACCGCCGGGATCATCGACGGGCCACGCAGCGGGTGGGGCTCGGCGCCGATCGTCGCCCTGTTCGCGGTTGCCATGCTCGCGGCGATCGTGTTGGTCGTGCTTGAGTCCCGGCGGTGTGAGCCATTGATCGACATGCGGTATTTCCGCAGCGCGCCGTTCTCGGGTGCGGCGTTGATCGGGGTAGTCGCGTTGGCGACCCTAGGCGGCTTTCTGTTCCTCAACACGCTGTATCTGCAGGACGTTCGTGGCTACAGCGCGCTGCACGCCGGATTCCTCACGATCCCGATGGCCGCGATGCTCGGCGTGTTCTCCCTCGTCTCAGGGCGGTTGGTGGCCAGCCGTGGGCCGAGGCTTGCGCTGATCGTGTCCGGTGCGCTGACCGCTGTGGGCGCGATCCTGCTGATCGGCCTTAGCGCCCACACCGCTGTGTGGTATCTGATCGTCGCCTACCTCATCTACGGTGTCGGGGCGGGTCTGGTCAGCGCCCCGATTACCAGCACCGCACTGTCGGGCATGCCCCGAGACCAAGCCGGTGTCGCCGGCGCGATCGCCTCCTCCTGTCGCCAGACAGGCGCGGCCCTCGGAGTCGCGGTCACCGGCGCGATCATCGCCGGCGGCGCGGCCGGCTTCGTGCACGCCAGTCACGCGGCGTGGGCAGTGGTCGCCGGCTGCGGAGTCATGGTCATCGTGCTCGGCATCGTCTCGACCGGATGCTGGGCGCTGGCGACCGCCGAGCGAAACGGCGCACGCCTGGCCACTGACATGAGCCCTACCCCGGAAGGAGCCAGATGACCACCCGATCGGCCACGCCGCGGGACACCGCATCCCGAGTGTGGATCGCCCTGCATGAGTTCGTCACCGGACAGGACCGCCGGCGTGCCCTCCGCGCAGCCCTCGATCTCGGCCCCGGCAAGGTCGAGGTGCTGATCAGGCTCGCCGACGGTCCGATGACCCTGCGAGAGATCGCACGCGCCGCCGAAGTCGACCCACCAGCCGCGACCGTCGGCGTCGACCAGCTCGAAGCGCGAGGCCTGGTCCATCGCACCGCCCACCCCGACGACAACCGCCGCAAGCTCGTGCACCTCACCGACCGAGGACGCGAGGCGGCGCAACGCGGCCAGGCGATCCTCAACGCGCCACCGCCAGCACTGACCAACCTCGACTCCGATGACCTCGCCCGGCTTGGCGAGATCCTGACCCGACTCCAGACCAACAAGAGACCGCTATGAGATCAACAACGCCGACCCGTCTTGGCTCACCCAGGAGACCCCGCCCATGATCCGCACGCTGGGAACGGAAGGCATGTTCTTCTTCCTGCTCGACCAAGACGGCGAGGTCACCCTCATAGGTGCCGGCCTAAGCGGAGTCGGCGACACCCCGGAGCCCGACTTCTCGGTCTTCGGCCGCAGACTCCGCAACCCCAGCCTCCCCATCCGCCAGGAGTAGAGAGAAGGAGTCAAGACCATGCCCGCAAGCCCCCTCGGCCTCGCGCTGCGCAACCGACACGTCGGACACCACACGCTCGTCTGGGCACGTCCCGACGTGCAAGCACCCGAGAGCTTCACCCTCACCAGCCCCGCCTTCGACCACGGCACTCCCATTCCCGAGCGGCACCGCGGCAGGCTCTTCGGAGCCAACATCTCACCCCCCCTCGCCTGGACAACGCCGCCAGCCGAGACGGCGGAACTCGTGCTCATCGTGCAAGACCCCGACGTCCCCCTCGGGAAACCCGCCACCCATGCCCTCACGCTCGGCATCGACCCATCGCTAAGCGGCATTCCTGAGAACGGCCTCACCGACCCCAGCCCGATCCCCGGGCTCAAACACGGCAAAGGCGCCCTCGGCCACCGCGGCTGGGCCGGCCCCAAACCCCCGCGCTCGCACGGACCACACTCCTACGTCTTCCAACTCTTCGCCCTGGACTGCCAGCTCGACCTGCCCGACAAGTTCACCCTCGTCGATGCACTCCACGCCATGGCCGGACATGTCATCGCACGTGCCCGACTCGATGGCACGTACGAAGTCCGGTAACCGCGTACCAGCAGAGCCTGAACCCGCTGACCCATGGGGCCCGCAATCACACCACCGGGAATCGCGCAGCGACGCTCATCAACGGAGGTTCTTGATCAGCTGTCTGACCTGATCCCAGGCGTCCTGGTTCAAACGTTGTCCCACCCTCTCCGCCGTAAACGCCCGAGTGAGGGGCTTGTGGTTCTCGCTCGTGAGGCTTGCGACCTGGGCGCGAAAGCGCTTTGACCACCAAACTCTGCCGGTAGCGACGCGGTCGCGGCCGAAAGCGGCCGCCCATCGGAGACGCTCGGCGCGCCCTAAGGGGTGCATTGCACACCTCAGCGCAGTAGTCCAGGATCTCCTCGTCGAAGACGGCCGAGACGTTCGGCGAAGGTCCGATGTGCCTTTGGAACGGCGCCGGGCAGCCATAGCTTGGGTGGCCATGAGCGACGAATCAACGCACCTCGGCGACGCGCAGGGTGAGTGGTACTACTGCTTTAGGCACAAGAAGGTCGAAACGCGCGACGAGTGCCACAAAATGGATCGAATAGGCCCGTACTCCACCGTGGCAGACGCTGAGAACTGGCACGAGCGCGTCGTAACACGGAACGAGGAGTGGGAAAACGAGGAGAATTAGGCGTCAACTACCGGGCGCGCAAGTGCCCTCGAGCGCGCCGACCACAAACCACACCTACACGGTGCAGGCAAGTGGCACATTTCAACAGTTGGAGGACTCGAGAGCGAGGGCTTCGCCTGTGCGCCATCGCCTCTCCGATCGGTCTATCCGTCGGACGGCTTGTTGGCGACGCTGATCCGCGACGCTTGAACCTTGGACCTTCGTAGGGCTTCCTCCTCTTGCACCGCAAAGCGAATGAACCGCGAGGCCCGACGGCCGATCCGATGCTCCAGCCGTTCGGCCCGAGTGGATGGAGGTCGGGGAGTCCGGGCATGGGGGGCGCGGTAGAAGCGGGTCTTCGCTAGCTCAACAAGCAACAGGTAGACGACGACCATCGCGAACAGCAGAAGGAAGAAGGTCGTCGGCAGCGGTGTAAAGCCCAGCAGGTTGGCGAGCCCCGTGTACGGCAGGACGGCACCAACCAGAGCCGCCCCGGTCGGCACCAGAAGCATCGACGGGCTGGGCCGGCTCTTGAAGAACGGGACCCGTCGGGTGCGGATCACGTAGATGACCAAGGTCTGAGTGGCGATCGACTCGACGAACCAGCCGGTCCTGAACTCGATGTGGCCGGCGTGGAGGAAGGAGAGCATCACCCAGAAAGTGAGGAAGTCAAAGATCGAGCTCACTGGGCCGAACACCGACATGAAGCCTCGAATGAACTTCATGTCCCATGCCGCCGGCCGGGCGAGCGCCTCATCGTCCACGTGGTCGGTCGGGATCACCAGCTGACCGGCGTTGTAGAGCAGATTGTTCAGGAGGATCTGCGTCGGCAGCATCGGCAGGAACGACAAGAACACCGACGCGCCAGCCGCACTGAACATGTTGCCGAAGTTCGAGGACGTGGACATTAGGACGTACTTCATGGTGTTGGCGAAGATGCGGCGGCCCTCCATCACACCTTCGGCGAGCACGCCGAGATCCTTGTCGAGCAGCACCACGTCGGCGGCGTCCTTGGCCACGTCGGTCCCCGAGTCCACCGAGATCCCGACATCGGCGTGGTGCAGGGCCACCGCGTCGTTCACGCCGTCACCGAGAAATGCAACGTCTTTCCCAGTGCGACGGGCCACCTTTATGATCCGCGACTTCTGATCGGGGCTGATCCGAGCGAATACCGTTGTCGTCAGGATCGCCGTTTCGAGTTGGTCGTCGTCGAGCGCCCCGACCTCGGTGCCGCTAAGCACGCCTGTGCAGTCGACCCCGATGTCGGCACACACTTTCGCCGCCACCAGGCCGTTATCCCCTGTGATGATCTTCACCTCTATCCCCAACTTTTCGAGCTGGGCGATAGAGGCGCCGGCGTCGGCCTTCGGGCGGTCGGCGAAGGTCAGGAACCCGACCAATGCGAACCCTTGCTCGTCTTCGGCACCGAGCGTCTCCACTCCCTCGGCCGAGCGGGTGGCCACGGCCACCACCCGGGCCCCTTCAGAGAACAGTCCTTCCAGCGCGGTTTGAGCACCGTCAGGGACGTTCGTGCACCGGTCCAACACCACCTCGGGTGCGCCCTTGGTGATCAGGAGCGGCTTGCCAGAGGGATCCTTGACCAGCACCGAGACCAACTGCCGCTCGTGGTCGAAAGGAAGCACGCTCCGCCTCTCATAGCCGGCGGCCGAGGTGGCGACCTCCCCGCCTGCGCTCGCTCCAGGGGCCGCCCACAGGGCTTGGTCCAACGCGTTTCCCCCGACCGGACCCTCGTCAGTGGGCGTCGCTTCGTTGCACACCAGCCCGAACAGCAGTGGCCGATCGCTCTCCTTCCCTTCGACATCTAGTCCCCGCTCGAAGGTGACCACCCCCTCGGTGATGGTGCCGGTCTTGTCGGTGAAGAGGATTTCGATGTTGCCCAGGTCCTCAATAGCGACCAGCCGCTTCACCAGCACCTTCTTGGCCACAAGGGCCCTTGAGCCGGCAGCGAGGCTGACCGTCACGATGGCCGGCATCATCTCGGGGGCGATGCCCACGGCGATCGCCAGCGAGAAGAGCAGCGCGTCGATGAGGGGCCGTGCGAGCGCCACGTTGACGATGAAGATGAAGGCGGTGAGCACAGCCGCCACCCCGAACAGGAAGCGCGAGAAACGCGACAGGCCCATCTCGAAGGCGGTCTGGCTCTGTTTCTCGGCGAGTCCGGCGGCGATCTGCCCGAAGGCGGTGCGGGCTCCGGTCTGAACCACCACGCCAAGGGCTGAGCCCTGGTGCACGACCGTCCCCATGAAGGCGCATCCCGGCTGGTCCAGCGCCTGGTGGTCGGTGACGGGTGCCACCGATTTGGCCACCGGCATCGACTCTCCGGTCAGGACGCCTTCGTCGCACTCAAGCTCGTCGACCTTCAACAGGCGTAGGTCAGCTGGCACGAGGGCGCCGATGCGAAGCGATACCACGTCGCCGGGCACGAGATCAGTCACCGGGACCCGGGCCATTCGTCCGTCCCTCAGGGCCTCGGCCTCGTGTCGGATCTTGCCGCGGAGGGAGGCCATCGCCACTTCGGCCCGATACTCGTTCAAGAAGCCCAGACCCACGCTGAGGGCGACGATCACCGCAATGATCACTGCGTTCGTGCCGCCACCGGTCAGGCCGGACACAAGCGCCGCCCCAAGCAGAAGAACAAGGATCGGGTTCCGGATCTGGCGAAGAAGGATGGCACTGGAACGCACTTGACGCGTGCCGAGGGCGTTTGGCCCGAACTGCAGCAAGCGTTCGGCCACATCGTCGGACGAGAGCCCATCCGGGCCACTGCCCAGGCGCGAAAGCGCGTCGTCGGGCGAGAGACCGGCGACGTCGGCCAGGTCCGGCGCATCGAGCTCGGCGCGCACGACGACCATGGGAGCAGTTTCACAGTCGGAACCCAATGTCGCTAGGTCCATTGGTCCCGCGTGTCCTGCAACGAGCGAGCGCTACTTGATCGGAACGCCACCTGCCTGTCAGCTCACATGTGCTCCCGATCGAGATATCCCACCAAGACCGCACCCTGCGTAAAGCGCCGTAACCTGAGCTATCGCCCCAGGGGTTCCGTGACTGGTTTCCGGCTGGTGTTCCACTCCCCCAGGGGCGTCCTGGGCCGCTGTAGGCCGTTCTGACAGGGGCTGCTGTGCAGGGAGCCTGTTGGATCTGACAGGTGGCACACTTGAACAGTTGGAGGACTCGAGAACGAGGGGGCTTCGCGGCCTGCCGCACTCATTGTGCGAGGTTCGGTGGCGCGATCGAGCGCCCTGCCGACTCGGAGCAGGTCGCGATGCTCGCCGCGGGCAACCGGCTGAACGTTCTGGCGCGCCACCATCCCGGCGTCCTGAATGCCAATGAGGAGCCCATCAGATGGCCTCCCGTCAGGAGATCACTCACACCTGTACGACATCTCCTAGCCTCGGCTCGTGAGCGAGCCGGTCGTCATCCATGAATACCTTCGGAAGGCACGAGAAACGTCGATCGAAGGCCTGACCTGGCTCGATCGGCTGCCCGGCCTCATCGAGGAGGCGTGCCGCGGCTGGAACGTCGAGATCGCCGGGACGCCGTACGAAGGGGGGGTGTGTGGCTGGGTGGCACCGGTACGCGGCGCCAGCGGTGACGCCGTGCTCAAGGTCAGCTGGCCGCATGCCGAAGCGGCGACCGAGGCCTTGGCGCTGCGTTGGTGGGACGGCGCCGGCACGGTCCGGCTGCTCGCCGTTCGCGATACCTGGACGATGCTGCTCGAGCGCTGCGACCCCGGCACGCCGCTGCGCGACGCCGGACTGCCCAACGAGCGCGGGTTGGCGATCGGCGCCGAACTGTTGAATGCCCTATGGAGCAAAGGGGTCCCACCCGAAAACGGCCCGCGCTTCGACGCGATGGCGCAAGTCTGCGACGAGTGGGCGCAGGAGGCCGAGCGCCGGGTCGAGAGACATGGCGCTGTGCTGCGTGCGCTCGGAACCGACCCCGGCATCCTCACCCTGGGCGTCGAGCTGCTCCACCTGCTCCCTCGCTCTGCGGATCGGCAGGTTGTGGTGCATGGTGACTTCAATCCTGGCAACCTGCTCGCCGCGAGTCGGGCCCCATTCCTCGCGATCGACCCAAAGCCCATGGTCGGCGACCCGGCCTACGACCCGTGGTCGCTGGTCGCCCAGCTCGACTGGCCCTTCCGACTGCCCGACGCGGCGCGCGTCGTCCTGCCGCGCATCCGCCGGCTCGCGGAGCGGCTCGACCTGCCCGCGGAACGGATCGCTGCCTGGGGTATCGCGCGCGACGTCCAGGGAGGCTTGTGGGCAGCGTCGGAGGGAAACGCTGCCCTCGGGGCGAAATGGATTCGCTCGGCGACAATCACCGCGCCGATGCTGAGTTGACGGCCCCCGGACCCTTGGTGGGTGACCGATGACACCACTCGAGTGCGCGGCTAGGAGAATCCCCGAAGTGCCGTTCCGGGGCAGGCGCGACAGAAACGCCGCACCGAACAGCATCCCTCGAATCGCTTCTCGCGACCGAACGGATATTTCGCCAAGATCCGCGGGCCTGAGTGAAGCGCCGTAGCCTGAGCTGGCGCCCCCAGCGGTTCCGTGACTGGTTCCGGCCGGTGTTCACTCCCCCAGGCGTTCTGGGCTGTTGTAGGCCATCCTGACGGGTGTCCCTGCGCAGGGCGCCTGTTGGACTCTGGCAGGTGGCACATTTGAACATCTGGAGGACTCGAGGGGGAGGACGGCGTCGCGTGCCGCCACCGCGGAAACGTCTTCGATCGGTCAACCTGGTGGTGGCCGCCATCATACGACGTTCGGTGGCGCTGTCGAGTGGCCGTCGGTGGGAATGCGACGCGGGCCTGCGCTGCCCGTAACGCCGACTCGGTACGCAAGTCTCACGAGCTCGCATCGGTCGTCCGCCGGAGTTCTGTGCGGCCCTACCCAGAGGTCGGTAGGGATGGGGACCGTCTTGTCTGGAAGGATCGTTGCCATGCACCCGTTCATCGAACCATGCGACTCCGGCCATCTCGACGTGGGCGACGGTCACGCCTTGTACTGGCAGGTCGTCGGCTCGCCTGATGGCCTCCCGGCGGTCTGGTTGCACGGCGGCCCGGGCGCGCCGGCCTCCCCTGACAGTGGGCGCAACTTCGATCCCGCCCGTTACCGGGCGGTCATCTTCGATCAGCGAGGGTGCGGCCGCAGCCGGCCCTTGGCCAGCGACATCGACGCTGACCTGTCTTCGAACACCACTACTGATCTCGTCGCTGACATCGAGCGGCTGCGATCGCACCTCGGCATCGACCGGTGGGTCGTGGTCGGGGGCTCTTGGGGCGTGACGCTCGCCCTCGTCTACGCACAGCGTCACCCGGAACGGGTCCTCGGCATGGTGCTGGCGGCAGTGACTTCAGGGCGGTGGAGGGAGACACAGTGGATTACCCGGGACATGGGTCGAGTGTTCCCCCGTCAGTGGGACCGCTTCGTGGAACTTCTACCCGAGGCCGAGCGCGGCGGCGATCTTGCTGCCGCCTACGCTCGGCTTCTCGCTAGCCCGGATCAGGCGGTGCGTGAGGAGGCTGCTCGGCGCTGGTGCGAGTGGGAGGACACCCACATGTCCCTGGCGCCCGGCTACGAGCCGCACCTCAGCGTGCGGGAGCTGTCCTGGCAGATAGTCTTCGCCCGACTTGTGACGCACTACTGGGGACACGGCTGCTTCCTGGCCGACAACGAGGTGCTCGCCAACATGCCGAGGATCGCGCACATCCCCGCCACGCTGATTCACGGCCTCTACGACGTTTCCGGTCCGCTCGACACTGCCTGGGAGCTGCACAAGGCATGGCCGGCGAGCCGCCTGGTCGTCGTCGACGACGCCGGTCATTTCGGCGGAAGCATGGGAGAGCAGTTCACCGCCGCGATCGACGCTATGGCCGACCAACTGCGCCCCACATAGAGAAACCCAAGGGCGCCCGATCGCCGTTCCAGTCAAGGTTGGCTCCCGACGTTGTTCGGCGGGGCGTTAGATGTGCGCCCCAGTCCCGGCGATCGGGACAGGACTTCGTTTGGCGAGACGTGACCAATGTAGTCAACCACCTTGACTGTCAAGCGGAGGGTTGCTATTGATAGGCCCCATGGCTAACGATGGCAATGCCGCTCCTGGGATACCGATTCCTGCCCTCCTCCGCCATGCGCGGGGCGCCTTCTCTCACTCGATCCGCGACGAGCTGCGGGAGGGAGACTTCGAGGATCTTCCTGCCAATGGGCCTTACCTCCTAGGCGGGATGGCAACCCAGCAGGTTGCCGCCTCGCAGCTGATCCGCGAGCTCGGAGTGTCCAAGCAGGCCGCGAGCCAGCTCGTCGATACCCTCGTTGTGCGTGGCTACCTAACGAGAGAGGTCGATCCTTCAGACCGCCGAAGGATGACCCTTGAACTCACCGAGCGCGGTCGCGCCGCCGCGTTGGCGGTGCGGGACGGTGTCGAAGCCGTCGATGCTGCGCTCGCTGAGCGCCTGTCACCCGAAGAGCTGAGGGGTCTACGGCGCGGCCTCGTCGAGCTGATCACGATCAAGGAGGAACTCGAGGAGGCGGATCGCTCGGGAACACTCGGTGAGCCCGACGCGCTCTGAGGCGCAGTCCCCGCCGATACTCCAGCTCAAGTTGAAGTGACAGCGAGGCGGGCGTCAACCTTCCGGCGAGAACTGGCGGTCATCGGGATCAGCGGCGGCCGCTCTGCTGAACCCAGGCAGATCACCAACGCTTGCGACACACTCGCGCAATACCGAGGTGAGCAACGACTGCTGCGGGACTTCTCGCTCGCGGCCGTTTCCTATCTGTCGTCGCGGCCGACGGAGCTCCGGCCGCCAATCTCGGCGTTGTCACGCCAATGCTGACCCCACACTATAGGGAGACTGCTCTCGTTCAACTAGGTAGCTCGACTAGCTCAGCAGTTCCACTTGGAGGGACCGCACCACCGCTGGGTCGGTCACGATCTCGATCTCGGTGACTGTGTCACCGACGACGCGGAAGGCGAACACCGCACGGGGGCGCCCGCCGGGAGCCCAAACTGCTCCGGGAGCACCGTCGATGAGCGCCATCTCTGCGGCTGCGGCCCGCCCCGATAGCACCGCCGCCACGGCCCGAGCCCCCCGCACTTCGGGCGCCAAGAGGGCGCGCCCCGATCGCGATTGGCGGTTGCGGCTTTCACCGCCGCGCGGTCGGCCCGAAGGACGGCGTCGGGGTCGAGCAGGGAGACCAGCGTCTCGAAATCCCCGAGCCGGGAGGCGGCCAGGAACGCCTCGACGATTTGTTGTTGGCGGCGGCCGTCGCCGGGGCGCAGCCCGTTGCCGCCCTGCACCCGGCGGCGAGCTCGGCTGGCCAACTGACGGGCCGCGGCCGGAGAGCGGTCGACGATTGTGGCGATGTCCTCGAAGGGCACCCCGAAGAGGTCGTGGAGCACGAAAGCGAGACGCTCGGAGGGACTGAGCGTGTCGAGCACCAGCAGCAGAGCTGGGCCTAGGGTCTCGGCGATGATCGCCTGTTCCTCGGGGCCGGCGAGCTCGGATTCGGGTTCGTCGCCCACCATGGGCTCTTCAGGGCGGGTCCGGCGGGTGCGGAGCACCCCGAGGCACACCCGGGACACGACCGTGGTCAGCCAGCCGGCCAGGTTGTCGATGCTCTCTGGCTCCGATCGGTTGAGGCGCACCCAGGTTTCTTGCACCGCGTCCTCGGCCTCGGTGAGGGATCCGAGCATGCGGTAGGCCACCGACTGCAGCCTCCGGCGGTTGGCTTCGAATTGCGCAGCGAGATTCTCGTCCATGGTTGCCAGAATGACGCGCTGAGCGACCAGTTTGTGACAAGAGGCCGCGTCACCCTCGGGACCAACGTCTGGGAAGGAAGGCCGGCCCGATCTTTGTCCCTCGGAGATGTCACACATCGGGGGTCGGGCGCGTCATAGAGGGCATGACAGCAAGAATGAACAACCCCGCCAAAGTCCTCCCCGACTCGATGAAAGGTATCCAGTCCATCATCGAGGCCGCGCACCACGCCGGAGTACCCAGCTCCACCATGGAACTCGCCCATTTGCGGGCCAGCCAGGTCAACGGGTGCAGCCCCTGTGTCTACAGCGGCGCCATCAGCGCCAAGAAGGCGGGCGAGAGCGACGAACGGCTTTTCGCCGTCGCGGCCTGGCGCGAGACGGACCTCTTCACCGACGCTGAAAGGGCGGCCCTGGCCCTGGCCGAGTCCATGACCCGCCTGGCCGACCGGCCCGACCCGGTCCCCGACCAGGTGTGGGACGAGGCGGCGAAACACTTCGACGAGAAGCAGATGGCCGGCCTGGTCCTATGGGTCGCAACAACCAATCTGTTCAACCGGCTCAACGCCACGACCAAGCAGCCGGCCGGCGCCGCCTGGTAACAGCAGGCGTCCCAAGCCGGGCAGTACATGTCTCGGGGCCGTCTCAGCAGCGGCCTGTTCAACTGAGAGGAAGCGACACATGAAGACGATGACGTGCAAGCAACTGGGCGGCCCGTGTGACTTCGCCCACCACGGTGCCACCGCTGACGAGGTCATAAAGGCCCAGGACCGCCATCTCAAGGAAATGGCCAACGGCGGCGACGACGAGCACCAGCCGGCCTCGAAGGAGATGAAAGGCCGGTGGAAGCACCCCATCTCGGGAATGGGATGGTACAAGCAGGCCAAGCGAGATTTTGCCGCTCTTCCCGAGGAATGACCGACGTCATCGGGGGCAGGCGGCACCAAGACACCCACCATCGAGTCCCAGATGGCCTCCGGCTCTGTGTGCCCGGCCACGCTAACCTCGGACGGGTCGCCATTGCAGGCGTGATCTCCTCGGCAGCACCGCTGGATCACCAAACGGGCGGCTCTCGGACGTCGCCCTCCGGCTCGGCTGGATGCACCCAACAGACCACACAGATCGGTCGCGTAGAGTCCCTCGACGGCGCAGATCGTCACATCCGGCGTTCTCGTACTGTCCTAGAACATCCCGCCCGAACTCACGGGCCGAGCACCCTCCAACGCCGGGTCCCTGGGATACTTAGGGCCGGTCCGACAGCCGATCGCTGATCACATCAAGCGCCCGAGGTGGCACATTTGAATAGTTGCTCTCAGCTAGTTCCAGGTCGTCGGAACCTTACTGTGCACGCGGCGCTGCAAAGAAGCCGACCACAGCGAGAACCATGCACGCGACGGCCCCCGTGTTTACCCACGCCCACGCAGAACCGGGCACTAGCTGGCTCACCATTACCGTGACGATGGAAATGCACACGGCGGCCACCAGGAACCACATTGCCCGTGCGCTGGTACTGACCTTCCTGCTCGCTTGGGCCGTAGACGGCGTCTGTGTCGGCGCCGACCCCACCGGTGGCCGAGCCTTGATCAGGGTGAACTTCGCATCAGTGCGCGCGCCCGACTTGCGGGATCCACCTAACCTCGCGGTCTCAACGGCTTCGCTCATCCCTGCCACCGCCTGGTTCTGGCGCTGTTACTACAAATGTAGTCTTCCCGTAGGGAGATTGCAATATTTCGCGATTCGTGAGTATTTGCCTTCGCCGGCGGCGTCATCGACCTGACGGCTACGGTGTGCGCTTCACCTTCGAGGCATGTCGAGGGGCGGACACGTTCGCTGGCAGCAGCGTCGTAAGAAACAGGGGGGAGCCGAGCATGGGAACAGAAGAGAACAAGGCCGTCGTTCTTCGGTTCATAACGGAGGTACTGGCGAGTGGCAACGTCGACCTGGTCGACGAGTTGCTTGCGCCGGACTACGTGAACCGCGCGATGGGGGACGCCGACCTGACGGGCTTCAAGACGATGCTCGGTGGCATGGGGGCTCTCATGGCCGACACGGAAATCGAGAGCCTGGTGGCCGAAGGGGATGCGGTGGTGGCCCGCTGGGCCATGGAGGTGCCCACCGCCGGGAAGACAATCTCGGCCCGAGGCCTCACCTACTACCGACTCGCCGATGGCCGGATCGTTGAAGATGATCCGTTCGTGACGCCGGGTCTGATGCAGGAGCTTGGCCTCCAGATGCCACCGCCCAGGCCTTAACCCGCCTCACTGAGCGATCTGGCGTCGCTGACCAATTCAACCCCGAAGCGGGTTCGACAATAAGGACCTCAAGGTCATGAGCGGCCGGCAACGGATATTCCGTCAAGATCCGCGCGCCTGCGTGAAGCCTCGTACTCTGAGCTCACACCCCGCCGGTTCCGCCACTTGATCCTCCGCTAGTGTTCCTCTCCCCGGGACGTCCTTGGCCGTGCGGTCGTTCTGACCGGTGCTGTTGAGCGGGGAATCGGCCTCCGTATGACCGGGCAGCGAGGCGCCGCGACGCCAGAACGTCGCGAAGACCTCGGCGACGAGATCGGGCACGTCGGATGGGTTCTTACTTCTCGAGAGTGGTACCGGTAGACGGTTGCGAGGTGTTGCTCTTATGCGGCTCCGAACGCGGCCTTGCCCTCGAGCGTGACGTAGGAGTCCAACGGCTTCCTTTCAACGTCGGCCGCCCACATCATCTCCGGCTGTACCGGGAATCTTTCATCCTCCGGAGGGCGCCTAGCCGGTGAGAACGTGAAGGCAGTGGATCTCTCGATGATCTGACGGTGATTGCCCTTCAGCAAAGTGTGGCGTGATCGCCGTTACAGTTCCGTGCGAGCCAGCGGATCGTCGACGCTGATGCGCCGACCGCTATCTGCCGGTGCGCTCGCGGTGCCTGCACCCCGGCCAGCAGCAGGGCCGGCGCTGGCCTTCCTCCAGTTCCTCCTGGGTCCGGCGAATGCGGCGTTCTCGGGTCATCTCCTGCTTGGCATCCTCGACCCAACAGATGAACTCGTTGCGGGCCAGAGGCGTGATGTCCTTCCAAGCACCGAGTGCCGTGGGGTTGGCGACCAGCGCCTTGAGCAAGTCCGCGGGAAGCTTGTGCACCACCCCACCGGGCACTCGGTGGCTGCTCACAGGGGCAGGGTAGCGGTCCAGGGGCGAGCCTGTTGTCACGGGCACACTCGTTGGCTTGACGATCCGGCGTGGGTCACGCGGACCCTGGTGGTTTTTCTTGGCTGATCGCTTCGAGCAGCAGCTTCGCGGCCACCGTCGCTCCGTCGGTGCGGATCGTCCCGGCCACGGCGGTTGCTCGGGCGCGGGTCTCGGGGGCCAGGGCCGTCCTGAGCGCGGCTGACAGGGACTCGGTGGTCGGAGCCGGGCCGTCGTGTGCCGCGCCGATGCCCAGGTCGGCCACCCGGCCCGCCCAGTATGGCTGGTCCGCCATCTGAGGTACCACCACTTGCGGCGCGCCGGCTCTGGCGGCCGTCGTCGTTGTGCCGGCGCCGCCGTGGTGCACGACGGCGGCCACCCGGGCGAACAGTGCCTGCTGGTTGACCTCGCCGACAGCGAAGCAGTCGTCGCGGTCGTCGATCAGGGCCAGGTCGGCCCAGCCGCGGGCAACGACAGCGCGACGGCCCTGCGCACGGATCGCCTCGATGGCCACCCGGGCGATGTCCTTCGGGGTGCGCATGCTGCCGAAGCCCACGTAAACCGGTCGTGTGCCGACGTCCAGGAACGCCACCAACTCGGCCGGGAGCGGGCGTTCGTCCGGCAGGACCCACGCGCCCGTTTGCACGACCTCGAGATCCGCCGGCTCCTGCCACGGGCCCAGGGTCGGGTCTGCCGCCAGCCAGGGGTGGTCGGTGAAGCCATAGCGGTAGACGTTGTCCACCGGTGGCAGGCCGATCGACGCCCGGCGGATGTTGAGCGCCTCGCCGAACAGCTCGTTCGAGTTCTGGGCTTGCAGGTCCCACAGCACCCGGTTGTCGGTCACGTCCGGTGGGAACGGCCGGCCGGGAAACGGCGTCGGAGGGTGGTGCGGCGACGGCAGAAAGATTGGACAGTAGGCCGCGTAAACATGGCGGATGCCGAGCTTCTCCGTCACCGACCGCGCGCTCGCCGCGGCCGGCAGCAGACCGGTCGCCAGCACCGCATCACATCCCTCGGCTGCCGCGGCGACGGTGTCGAACTGCGCGGCGCATCACCTCGGCCGCGAGCCGGGGCAGGTCGGGTGGCGACGGCGGCGTCCCGTGCACCAGCGGGCGCACCGGGGGGCCGGCCGGCACCAGGGGCACGCCGACCTCGGCCAGCCGCTCCGCGCACCGGTCTAAGCCGGAGAAGTCCGGCGGCGCGCAAATCCGCGCCTCCGCGCCGAGTTCGCGCAACCTCACCGCGAGTCCCACCAGCGGTTCGACGTCACCGCGCCCCCCATACGTAGACAACAACACACGCATTTCGCGACTCCTATCTCCGTAGGTTCTGGCCTCGACCGTAGATTGTGCGGCACGGCCCGGGTCTTGCCGCAAGCGACCGGTGCGCTGTACGCCGAAGTTGGCATGGAGTGGGTCCTTTGGGTCCTGTCCTTGCCTTTCCCTTCGCCCACGTTTCCCCTGTGGGCGAAGAAGCCCTTGTGAAGCGGTGGCGCGGCGGTGGCACCGTGGGCCCAGGAGGTTTTCTCCCATCGGGCCGCACGCCGTCTTGAGACGCGGGGCGAGTTCGGCTGCGGTTGGACATTTGCGACCGCTCGGGAATGCTGGCTGTAGGTCGGCCTCCGGCCCCCCGACCCACCACCGTGCTAACTCTCGCGCACCCGCGCGGTAACGCCGCCGAGACAGAGCCAGCCGCTCGGCCGCTTCGCCACCGTCGACGCCAACGGTGCCCCTCAGAACGCTGAGCGCATTACGGTTTGGAGAACCGATTGAAATGGCATGCAACCGCCACTAGCGTGTCAGAGGGTTCCCGTGGCAAGGTTGGCGCGCGAGAGCGGCTAGGAGGGGGAGGTCGCGATGGCATTTGTCCAGATCATCGAGTTCACGACCGCGCGGCCAGACGAAGTCGAGGCGCTGGTCAGCGAGTGGCGAACGAAGACAGCCGGACGGCGGACCGCCCGGCGCGGCACGTTCACTCAGGACAGGGAACGCGCGAACACCTATGTCCAGATCGTGGAGTTCGCCTCCTTCGAGGACGCGATGGCGAATTCTGACCTTCCTGAGACGGAGGCCCTCGCCGAGGCGTTGCGCGAGCTGTGTGATGGGCCGGTCTTGTTCCGCAACCTCGACGTCCGCAGCGTCGAGACGATGTGAGGTTCAAGACAATCGAGGGGAAGAGATACCTGGCATTCGTGAAGTGAAGGACATCGGGTGCGACCCCGACTCTGAACGCCCGTGGGTCGCTGGGGAAGGGAGTAGGCCGTGTCGGCCAGCGACAACATCAAGGTTGTTCAGACAGTCTACGAGGCCTTTGGGCTAGGTGACCTCGAGGCCATCCTCGGCGTCTTGATCGACGACGTCGACTGGGCGACCGACACTGCTTCTTCTGCCGCGCCCTGGTATGGGGTGCGTCACGGGAAGGAGAGAGTGGCGGACTTCTTTGCGAAGTTCGGCAGCACGATGGAGATTGAGGAGTTCACGCCCCTCACTTTCGCTGCCAACGACACCGACGTTCTGACCGTGGTCCGGTGCCGAGCCAAGTCTCTGGCGACCGGAAAGTCGATCGACATGAACCTGCACCACTACTTCGTCTTCCGGGACGGGAAGATCTCCTATTACCGGGGCACAGAAGACACCTCCCAGACCGAGGCGGCGCTGCAGGCCTGAGATGGAGCCGACAGAGCTGACGGCGATCGACAAGCGTTAGTTGACCGAGGTGTGGGGGCGGGGCGGTTCGATGTGTCCGCCGAGCTGTTAGCCGAAGACCTGATCGACCACAACCCGATGCCGGGCCAACCTCCCGGGCGGGGTGTGGCACTGCGAGGACGCGCCAGGCATGCTCACTCAGCTCGGATTGCCACCGCCCCGGTTCGCAATGAGGATGGCTGCGCTGCGCATCGCCCGCTCTCTCGATGAACCGACCGACCTGATCCCGGAGGTCCTGGTTCGAACGTTGTCCCACTCTCTCCGCGTGGTCGTAATCACAACGTTCTTCCTGTTGACAGACGGTTTCTCATGTCCGATCGCCTCGGCAGTTGTTTCGTTGCTCGAACCTCCTCCTCGCCAGGGCAGAGCGGAAGTGGCCAAACGGGCAAGGGCTAGGGAAGGGGTCGGTCAGCTGGCGACCTCGGACAACCGCCTCATGAGGAATCGACGCTCAGGCTCGGTGCCGACCAGTTCGAGCGCCTCACGGTACGCGGTGGCAGCCTCGTCCCAGCGACCCAGGCGGCGCAGTAGGTCAGCCCGGGTGGCGGGCAGGAGGTAATAGCCCTTCAGCCTGCCAGAGGCTTCGACGCGGTCCACCAGCGCCAGCGCCACAGACGGGCCGTCGCACATGGCCACCGCCACCGCGCGGTTCAGCTCGACGACAGGAGAGCCTGTCAGCTCTAGGAGCTGACCGTAGAGGTTGACGATGCCAAGCCAATCTGTGTCGGATACCGAGTCGGCACGAGCATGACGGCCGGCGATAGCCGCCTGCAGTTGGTACGGTCCGATAGAGCCCTGGCCGAGAGCCTCGTTCAACCAACGGTCCGCCTCCTCGATCGCGTCTCGATCCCAGCGGGCCCGATCTTGGTCTTCCAAGGTAATGAGGTCCCCGTGCTCGTCAATGCGCGCCTCTTGGCGGCACGCTGTTCGGAGGGGCTGAGCCCATGTTCCAACTTGTAGATCTGGTAGCAGATGCTTGGGTGCATTTTGTCATCTCCTTGAAGCTCGTAGTGCGGTCGGGCGAGCTGAAGCGCTCTTGGCCTTCCGGCTCGTTCACCCCTACGACGAACGGCCGGGGCTCAGATGGACACCTTCCTCCGACAAAGCCGCGGAAAGGTCGGAGTTCGGTCCGGCGTTCTGTTTGTGGCTGCCCACTTATCCGCATCACTTCGGTCATGCCATCCAAGCGGCGATTCAGTGTCCGATCTCAGTCAGTGACGTTCTCGATTTCGAGTCACTCGGCTCGCAGGACCAGCCCCGTCGGCGTGTGCGCTGCGCTACGTCCGGGGAGTGCCGCCACGACGTTAGCGAACACGAGAGCACCTAGACCGACGAGGAACACCGACAGGACAGGCACCGTGGGGTCGGGCACCGCGTTCAGATTGTGGGCGAACAGTGTCCATAGTTGGCGTCCTGTCGCGACACCGAGCGGCAACCCCACGACGATGCCGATGACTGAGGCAACCGTGGCTTGGCACGCGATTGAGGCCGCCAGCTGTCGTTGCGTGAAGCCGAGGGCCTTTAGTAGCGCGAGATCTCGCCGGCGCCGACGGACCGAAGCGCTGACAGTGAGACCGAGAGCGGCAACAGCCCCGGTGGCGAAACCGACGGCAAGAATGGCGGGAGTCGTGCCCATCGAACGGAAGTTGACGATCTCAGCAGGTCGTAGCACCGAGACCACGCCTCCCGCCGAACCGCTCTCATCGGGCATCGCGTCGATTTTGTCGTTGATCTGCTCAAGGGACCGGAATGCCGCCGAAGGGTCGGTCCCGGCTCGGATGCGAACGAGGATGGCATTGGGGCCTGGAATCGGACTCTGCTGGATATTGAGCAGCGAGGTCGGGAAGTCACCCGTCGAAACCAACGCACCCGTCCCCATCCCGGCACCGGAGGTCATCGAGGGCATGGTCGCAGTACCGACAATGACCAGTTTCGTTGGCTTGTTGAGCCCATTGCTGAAGGTGACGGTGTCGCCTACTCGCTTGTGGAGCTGCATCATGGTCGTGGCGCCGAGCACGACCTGATTCGATGCATCGAGGCCGTGGCCCGTCAGCAGGGGCGGCACTACAGGGGTGCCGGGCTTCTCGGCCAGGGCCTGCACAGCCTGACCATCGAGCTTGGCCTTGGCGAAGTTGACCCCTGACCACGCCTCTACGTAGCGATCCTTGTTGAAGAGCGCTGCAGTTTGTCGGGCCGGAAGGTCTTCTTGCCCGGCGAAGCCCGCGAGCAACGCGTAGTTCCAATTCCATCCGTAGAGAGCGGGATGCGAGACAAGACTGTCGAGACTGGCCCCGAACGTGACCGTTGTCACGACGACGCCGACGGCGAGCACGGCACCCAAGATGGCGGAACGGACGGGTGCCGCATTTCGACCCCGCCCGGGATCGAGAGCGAAGCGCAGGCCGGCCACTGCCGATATCGGGAGTCCCCAAGCCACAACGGAGCGCAACCAGCGCGGTTCACGCCCCCAGGTCCGCGAGAGCCGACGGAAGGTGACTCGCCTCACCTCGCGTCTGGCGAGGATGGAAGCGAGCAAACCCAGGACGACGACCAGGGCGAGAAACCCAAGCCCGAGCAGTGTCCAGTCGAAAGCAACTCCTGGGTCCGGGTACACGGGACGAACGGGTCCCAAGGGAGTGAGCGGCGACAGAGCTGCCGCCACGGCAACCGCCAACAGTGAGCCAATGAACAAAGCTCCGAGCATGCCCCCCAGTTCGTCACCGAGCGTCATTGCACGACCAGCCCCCAGTGCGCGCAAGGTTTCGGTCTCGGCGGCTCCAGATTGGAGGATGCGGCCGATCAGCAGGCCGGCGATCAACAAGACGGCGAGCCCGGCGATGCCACCGAAGACTCCAAGCGCAACGGCTTGGGGCGCGATCGCCTGCTGCGCTGTGGGCACGACTGCTGAGGTCCTCTCGAACCCGAGGTAGGGCGCGTCCGGGAACACCTTGGTGATCTCTGACACTGTTCGCGCCGCTCTGTTATCTCCTCCTGCAAGCTTCAGGTACGTCTCGGAGGCGTAGGCGCACTGTGGCGCCAACACGCGTGTCAAGGCCGGCGAAAGAACCACGACGGCCGAATTGAGTGCAGCAATATCGCTCTCGACGACCGACCTTGCGGCCACAACCTCTCCGACCAACGTGACCTTCGCGACCAGGTGGGGCTTCCCGTTGTAAGAGGAGTTCACCTGAGCGTCTGTATAGAACGGGATATGGATGACAGAGCCGATGTGCAGACCAAGCTCTTTGGCGGCTTGGGCATTCATGACCGCCTCGTCCAGCCTGCTCGGATTCGCTAGTCGACCCCCCACGAGGCTGACGCGGTCCAATGTCGAGAGCTCGCCATCGATACTGCCGACGATCACCGGTGGTGTCTCACCCGCTCTCAGTTGGTAGCGGACTCCCGTTATCGAGTTGAGGTCGATGTTGCCATCGAAGACGACGAGGGTTGCAGAGTGCTCTACGAAGCGAAGGTGTGCGACCGCCCTGATGACCCGAGGGTTGTACCCCATCGTGAGACCCACCCCAGGATCGTCAATCGCGCTGAAGAACCCGATAGTGGACGGGTTGGTGCTGGCGAGGTATACGGGAAAGGAGGACTCCGTGCGCCGAGCCCCTGCCAGCGCACCCATTGCCAGACCGCCGTTCCTGAAGAAGCGCTTTTTTGGGCTTGACCCGCTTTGACGGACATCCACGATCGGGCGACATCGCCCGGAAAGGATGTCCATCATGGAGATCATGGGAAACGGGAGACGGCCACGACGGTCGTTCTCCGACGAGTACAAGACCGAGGTGGTCGAGCTGTGCCGCACCAGCGGCAAGTCGATCGCCCAGGTTGCCCGTGACCTCGGCATCGGCGAGACGGCGGTACGCCGCTGGGTCGCCCAGGCCGAGATCGACACGGGCCGGCGTCCTGGGCTGACGACAGAGGAGCACGCCGAGCTGGTGGCGCTCCGGAAAGAGAACAGGGTGCTGCGCGAAGAGCGCGACCTCTTGAGGCGCGCGACAGCTTTTTTCGCCAAGGAGACCCGGTGAACGTCTACCCGTTCGTCGAGGCGGAAAAGGCTGAGCAGGACGGCAACGTCGCCATGGCGTGCCGGCTGCTCGAGGTCTCCCGAACCGCCTACTACGAGTGGTCCGCGAAAGAGCCATCCGCCCGGGAGCTGTCCGATGCCGAGCTGTTCGAGAAGATCACCGAGATCCACAAGGCTTCCCGTGGGACCTATGGGGCGCCTCGGATTACGGGCAAGCTCAAAGACCGGGGAGTCTGTGCCGGCCGGAAGCGAGTCGCCCGTCTCATGGCACTCCACGGTCTTGTCGGGCGCTGCAGGCGCCGGTTCAAGAAGACGACGACCCCGGATCCGGACGCCGAGACGAAAGCGATCGACCTCATCTGTCGTGAGTTCGGGGTCGGCGTGCGCGAGATCGACACGGCCTGGTGCGGCGACATCACCTACGTGCGCACCTGGGAGGGCTGGCTGTACCTCGCGACCGTGATCGACTTCGCCTCCCGGCGCGTCGTCGGCTTCGCCATGGCCGAGCACATGCGGGCCGATCTCGTCTGCGACGCGCTTGAGATGGCGATCGATCTGCGCCGGCCAGAACCTGGGCTCATCTTCCATTCAGACCGCGGATCGCAGTACACATCAAGTGATTTCCGGGAGCTCCTCGAAGAGAACGGCATCCGCCAGTCGCTCTCGAGACCCCGACAGTGCTGGGACAACGCTGTGGCCGAGAGCTGGTTCGCGACGCTCAAAGAAGAGCTCATCTACCGCCAGTCCTGGCCGACGCGTTCGCTGGCTCAGCGGGCGGTCTTCGAGTTCATCGAGGTCTTCTACAACCGCCAGCGGATGCACAGCTCGCTCGGCAATCTCACCCCGGTCGAGTACGAGAGGCGCAGCACGAGCTCGACCCGCAAGGAAACTCAAGCGGCATAATCAACCTGTCCGTCGAAACGGGGCAATTCCATCCGTCAAGATGTCTTCGGCGAAGCCGAAGTCCGCTTTTCCAGGAGGTCTCGAGGTTCGGACTGTGAACGGGGGCGCGCGACAACAAGGCCCCGCTGTTGCCAGGGGCGGTCAAGGCCGGGCGGAGCCCGCCCGAAGGGGAAGCCTTGACAGATCCCGATTGTTCAGTTGTCGTCAGCCACCATCGAGCCGGACCGCCGTCAGGCGGTCTTGGTCGCTTGGTGGTGGTCAGACACAGCGGACCTCACCATTGCCCTTATTTGGGCGGGCAGGCCTTAGGTTCGGCTGCCGGCCATTCCTTCGTGTTCGGCACATGGTGTGTTTCGGCCACAGCCAGGCGGGCTCATTCAAATACTCGGCCTCGCCCAGTGCTGGGGGGCCACGGCGATCGTCGAGCTCGCGCCCTGGCTGTGTCCGAACCTCTCAAGCCGCCGCCTTGGCCAGGCAACGGATCTCCCCGTCGCGAAGGCCGTAGTAGACGAGGCAGAGAAGCTTTCGCGCAGCGGCCACCCGGGCGATCATCGCTCCCCGGCGAGCTGCCACGCGGGCGTAGGTGGGCGCTATCGGTGCTCCACCGTGATAGTAGGCAACGGCCTCGATGGCGGCCCAGCGCACGAGGTTGCTGCCTTGTTTGGTGATGTGGCCGCGAGTGACCTTGATGTCCGATTCGCGATGTGTCGGCGTGAGCCCTGCCCATGAGCAAAGATGCCCAGCGCTGTGGAACCGGGAAACGTCGCCGATCTCGGCGACGAAGATCGCCGCCATCACCGGCCCGATCCCACTGATTGCCTGCACCGCCCGGTAGCCGACATGGCCCCGAAGACGCCGGGCGACCGCGTGCTCGATCATGGTGAGTTCGCGCCCGTAGATCTCCAGGAGATCGCGCAAGGAGGCGATCCGGATGGCATAGGCGCCTTCGAAGGCCATCTCGTCGAGGAGCTTTTGACCTCCCGGGCCGAACATGTCAACGAGGGTCGGCAAGATGCCGAGCTTTGCCATGACAGCGTGTACCTGGGCCTTGGCCGAGATGCGCAGGGCGACGAGCTTGGCACGGTACCTGACGAGCTCTCGCAGTTCGCGAAGCTCCGGTGGAGCGATCCAGGCTTCTGGCAGATCGCCCCGGGAGAGTCGTCTCGCTAGCTCGGTGGCATCGAGCACATCGTTCTTGACGCGTCTTGAGTCCCAGTGCAGACCGAGCGGATGGACGAGGTGCACGTGGGCGCCCTCGGCTTGCAACAGATCGGCCGCCCAGTACCAGCCATACGTAGCCTCGAGTGCCACCTCGGGATTATCACCCGCTTCGGCCATGGCGAGTGCGAGCTGAAGCGGGTCGTTGACCACGCGCACGGTCTCGAGCACCTCGCCATGCTCGGTGATCCTCACGATCACCGAGCGTCGACGGTGAAGGTCGATTCCCACATACTGTCTTTGGTGTTCCACCGGAGTCTCCTTCCGTTTCCGGGTTGGTTTGGAGACCCCGAGTGTGCCTTGCACATTCGGTTCCTGGCCACGAGAGGAACTCCGGTGGTTCGCCGGAGCGGACACGGATCGAGCGGCCACGGCTACCCTCGCTTCGTTCGGCGCCCGTGCTCGCACGAGGAGCCCGGTCACGCAGAAGCGACGCAGCGCTTCTTCATGACATCAATTAGCCCGATGAGCAGCACCATGCTCAGGTACCCGCCCCAGCGGTACCCGAAGGTGGCCCGGAAGCGGTACCAGGCGACACGGAGAACCTGGCTCATGTCACCAATAACCTCCGAAGACCTATCGACTGCGGTGTGCTCCTTGAAGTCTCGTTTCTGAGAAGGGAGCCGTCGAGGTGGGTGTCCCCACTCGGTCACCTCGTACTACCACCTAAGGTTCGGATGACCCTGACGACGATTTCCTGTACGTTGCGCTTCCCGTCGCTGTTACGGCAACAGGCGCGGGCGGCACGTTGGTGGGCGGTCGACTTTCGCGACAGTCATTCCCGCTGGTGTTCGCTGGTGTCCCTGCGCGCTTGACGCGTCGCTGATCTGGAAGCCTCAGCCCGAGGGACAAGCCCTGGGGTCGTAAGAGGGAAGGGGCTGTACCGCCGGGCTCGGCGGTCCGAGAGTGCTCGCCGACTTTGGCGGTGCCGTTGTAGCCGTCGTGCCCACCGCGGTGGTCGTTGCCGCCGCGGTGGTCGTTGCCGCCGTGGTCTTCGTGCCCACCGCCCGAGCGTGCTTGACCAGCACCGAGTAGTCCGAGCCCGTGACCACCGTCACATCAGCCCCGAGGTCGGTCGATCCCTGGGCCATCGCGACGATGCCATGCAGATCCTCGACAACCCGCTCGGCTTCGAGCAGATTTCCCGGCGCGTAGTAGACGACGGTTTCCGAGATCGCGCCGACCGATGTGGCGCTGCCTGTGCCCACGACGTGGAACCCGAGCGATGAGAGCTGAGCGGCGGTTGTCGTCGCTTGACCAGTTGTACCTGTTCCATCGGTGACCGAGACCGTGAACGAGCCGGGCGCGACCGCCGAGCCCGGTGGTCTCTTGAGCCCGAGGAACTCGTCGATGGCTCGCTGGTCCTGAGGGTAGGTGGGCAGCACGACTGATCCGTAGTCGTAACCCTCGTACATGTAGTCCGCGAAGTTTTCCGCGTTCGGCATGGTCAGCTCAGGAACCGTGGCGATATTGGTCGAACGAAAGGCCCGCAGTAGATCGACCATGTCGCCGAGCGACAATTTCGAGTCGACCTCCAGGTCCGGGGCGACAGCACTGAGAAGCGAGTCGTCCGTGAGCGGGTTCGAAAGCCCACGCTTGGTGATTGCGATGGCAAGCACCCGGAGGAACTCGTGTACTCGGATGATGCGCCCGAGGTCGCCGCTGCCATCGTCCATCCACTGACCATGCTTGAAATACCAGTAGTTGCGCGCCCGGACCACGGCGAGAGCGTCGAAGCCGTTCAGGTAGACGCAACCTGTCGTCCGGATGTGGAGCCCGCTGCTGTCGTCGCGGACACGGTAGGGGAAGTACATCTTGATCCCGCCGAGGGCGTTCACGATGCTCTGGAAGCTGTCGAAGTTAAGTTCGACAAAATGGTTGATAGGGATGCCGAAATTCTGCTCGATGGCGGCGACGAGCTGGCCGGGGCCGTCCGCGAGGGCAGCATCGATCTTGTAGAACTGCCCGGGCCGGACGTTGTTCATGACGAGGTCACGCGGGATGGAGAGGATGGAGACCGAGCGAGTCCGTTGGTCCGCGCGCAGCAGCAAGATCACGTCCGAGTTGACGCCCGTGATACCTGCCGCGCAGCTTCCGAAGGCCGAAGTCTGTTTGTTGTTCAGCACGCACCGGGACGTCGAGCCTATGAGGAGGAACGTCTGGGTGCCGACATTGGGACCCGAGGTCGCCGGTGTGACGAGCTGAGGCACCGTCACCCGGTGGACCTGGTGGAGCCGGAAGGCGACGAAGGCTACCTCGGCTCCAGCAAGAGCAAGGACGACCACCAGGAGAGCTATCGATGCCTTGATCAGATTGCGGAGCCAGCGTGGTCGACGCGAACTCCTCCGTCGCCGGCCGAACCGCCGCCGAGCAGGAGGCTGGTCAGAGTCGGAGAGCTCGCTTGCGGGAGGGTCGGACACCAGATTCAGCCTAGAGACGCTCCCTTAAGATCTCGTGAAGCGAGGAAGCGGGTTGTCCCGTTCCCCCTACCAGCGAATCGGCCGTAGGAGGTCAGGCTTGTCGTCCGGCCGAGACGTGCCTCTCGGCGTTCGGCTCGGGTTGCCGACCTACTGGGGCCCACGTCTTGTCGGCTAGAACTGAGGGTGATGAGGATCCTCGTGGCCGAGGACGACGAAGCTCTCAGATCCGTCCTGGAGCGGGGGCTGAAGAGAGCCGGCTACGTCGTCGACTGCGTCGCCGACGGATCGGACGCCCTCAAGTATCTCCAAGCCTACGAGTACGAGGTCGCCATCCTCGACTGGCGAATGCCGGTCATGAGTGGGGTCGATGTCCTTCGATCACTACGCCGTTCGGGCGCCGCTGTACCAGTCCTGATGCTCACGGCTCGGGACATGCCGAGCGATCGGGTGCTCGGCCTCGACGAAGGCGCCGACGACTACATGGTGAAGCCGTTCGACTTCCCCGAGCTTCTCGCACGGCTACGAGCCCTGCAGCGCAGGCCTTCGAGCGCCCACCCACCTCAGTTGTCGGTGGGAGACCTCGTCTACGAACCGGCTTCGCGGACTGTTAGGGCGAGTGGCAAGGCGATCAGCCTGACTCAGATCGAGCTCGGCGTCCTGGAGGTTCTCCTGCAACGATCTCCCGCCGTCGTGACCCGACGGTCGATAGCTCTGCAGGTATGGCAGTACGAGGCGGACGCCGTCGGCTCCAACACGATCGACGTTCACGTTGCCCATCTTCGAACAAAGCTCTCAGGGGCACGAGTCCGGATCGATACCCACCGCGGCGTCGGCTATCGCCTCGTGCCCGCATGAGGATGAAGCGACGCGCGACTACCAGTAACCACTTCGCGCCCTCGCTCAAAGTCGCGTTGGCGGCCACGTTGATCGTGATCGTCGTGTACGCGGGAGCCGTCGCTGTCCTCGACGTGTTGGTGGCGCACCGCCTGGTTGCCCAGGTCGATCGCCAGCTCAACAGTCGCCTTGCGGTGGCGCGCCGGCGATCACCTGCCCTTGCCACCGAGGAGCCGGACTCGCCGGGTGGAGGCATCCAATACGGGCTCGGGATCTATGGCGAGCCGATCTACGTCTGGGAGGTACCCCCTAAGAGCCGGGTCGCCCAGGCAAACGACAAATCGCCGCAGTTGCCCTCGATGACCTGGCCGAAGGCGGGCGCCGGTTCGGTCATCAGGAGCCTCTCGGGGATTGACTACAGGCTGCTGTCAGTGCCTTACAGGGGAGGCCTCCTCGTCGCCGGTGAGAGCCTGACGGAGCTGGCCCATGTCGAGAACGTCCTCATCAATTCCGAGCTCGTCGCCGCACCGGTGCTTCTCCTGGCGATCTTCTTGGCGTCGTTGCTGATTGGCCTCCGCTCTGCAAAGCCCATCGAGCTTGCTCATCGCCGGCAGTTGGAGTTCACTGCCGACGCCTCCCACGAGTTGCGAACACCGTTGAGTGTGATCGAGGCGGAGTTGTCGTTGGCGCAAGGCTCCGAGGGGGATCCCGAGCCCGCAACAATCGATCGGATAGCGCGTGAGAGCGAGCGCTTGAAGCGGATCGTCGAGGATATGTTGTGGTTGGCCCGCTTTGACGCGACCCCACCACCCCCGGCCTCAGGCGCGATCGACGTCGCGGCAATCGCCGAGCGATGTGCCGAACGTTTTCGGCCTCTTGCCAGCACAAGATCACTCGACCTGCGGCTGGAACGGATTGGAGCCGCCCCCGCGACAATTACGGCGCCTGCGGAGTGGATCGACCGTCTTGCTGCGGTGCTCGTGGACAATGCTTGCAAGTACGCAGGCCAAGCAGGCCGCGTGCGCATCGAGGTGGGGCGCGTGGGTCAACGCGGTCGTTCTCGCGGTCGAGGACACCGGCCCCGGCATTCCACCCGCGGAGCGTGAAAGGCTCTTTGATCGGTTTCGGCGCGGCACCAACCAGGCAGGTGGTCACGGGCTGGGTCTCTCGATAGCCGATTCCATTGTCCGGACCACTGGAGGCCATTGGCGAGTCGGCGCGAGTGCCAAGCTTGGCGGTGTTCGCATGGAGGTTTCCTGGCCGGGGTAGCACGCTCCCATCGAAGACCGTCGGACTTCCGCGAGTTTGACTTGGACCCCGACGGACGAGACATCCGGCCTGCACGGCCCCTTGTGGAGGACACATCAGTCGGGCACACTCAGTCAGTCGAGACGCAAGCACGTCTAGGTGGCTTCCACGGGAAAGGGAGAGCGATAGTTGACGACAGAACCGTTGCGCTGGGGGCTGATCGGCTCGGGCCTGATCGCAAACAAATTCGCAGACGACCTGACCGTGACGAACTCTGGCCGGATCGTCGCCATCGGTTCACGCAACCAGGAGTCGGCCGACCGGTTCGCCGACAAGTTCGGTATCCCCAACCGTCACGCCTCCTACGAAGCGCTGGTGGCTGACCCGGACGTGGAGGTTGTCTACGTGGCGACGCCACACCCGATGCACTTCGCCAACGCGCTGCTCGCGCTCGAAGCCGGCAAGCCGGCGCTGGTGGAGAAGGCCTTCACCATGAACGCCGATCAGGCACGTGAGCTGGTCGCCAGCGCACGCTCGAAGGGGCTGTTCCTGATGGAGGCAATGTGGACGCGGTTCCTGCCGCACATAGCCGAAGTCAATCGCTTGCTCGCCACTGGCGCGCTCGGTGAGGTCGTGACTGTCATGGCTGATCACGGACAATGGTTCCCGAAGGATCCCGCATTCCGTCTCTTCGCGCCCGAGCTCGGCGGTGGCGCGCTCCTCGACTGCGGTGTCTACCCGGTGTCGTTCGCCTCGATGGTTCTCGGCAAGCCGGTTCGGATCGTGGCTCTGGTCACCCCGGCGTTCACGGGCGTCGACGGACAAACCTCCATGCTCTTCGGGTACGCGAGCGGTGCTCAGGCGGTCCTCAACTGCACGTCTTCCGCGAAGACTCCTGTGATTGCAACGATCGTTGGCACCGAGGCCCGCATAGAGATCGACAGCCTCTTCTACGCACCTTCGTCGTTCACGCTGATCCCACGAGACGGGGGTGCCGCCCGCTTCGAGCCACCGCACGAGGGGAACGGCCTGCATTACGAGGCCGACGAGGTCGCCCGCTGCCTCAGAACAGGGCTGCTGGAAAGCCCACTGATGCCGCTCGACGAGAGCATCGCGATCATGGAGACAATGGACACCGTCGTCGCCCAGGCCCCAGTCACATAGAACCGCAACCGTTAAGGGCCGCACGAGGCCTGAGTGCTCACCGCCATAAGTTTGTGGATCTTCCGATACTCGGGTCTTGGCTCCCAGCTGTCTCGGTCCGGATTCCCTTCGCGGCGACTCCCATGGAAAGCCCGAATCCACCAGCCATTTGCTATGCTCCGTCGATGTTTGGGGCGCACACTCCACCGCCCGACTTCGAATATCCCGGTGAACCGAAAGCTCAGGTGAAGAGATGCGTCCAGTCAGAACAGGGCACTCACGATTCAGTGTGCCGCCTTGTCACAAGTACCCGAAGATAACGGGTGAGAAGCTCCGATGAGCGCCTGGCTCGCCTTCCCCGAGGGCTTCCTCTGGGGCGTCGCGACAGCTTCATATCAGATAGAGGGCGCCGCCTACGAAGATGGGAAGGGCCCGTCGATCTGGGACACTTTCACCCACGATGCGGGCACTGTTCACCATGGGGACAACGGCGACATTGCGTGCGACCACTACCACCGCCTTGACTCAGACGTCGAGCTCATGGCAGAGCTCGGGATCCCTGCTTACCGCTTCTCGATCGCCTGGCCGCGGGTGCAACCTGACAGCAAAGGCTCAGTCAACGAAGCTGGCTTGGACCACTATCGGCGGCTCGTAGATGCACTGCGTTCCCGCGACATCGAGCCCGTCGTCACGCTCTACCACTGGGACCTGCCCCAGGCGCTCCAGGACGAGGGGGGCTGGACCAACCGGGATACGGCGAAACGATTCGAGGAATACGCGCACATCGTCGCCGGAGCACTCGGCGACCGCGTGCAGCGGTGGATAACCCTGAACGAGCCGTGGGTGGCGGCATTCGTCGGCTACGCCAGAGGAGAGCACGCGCCGGGTGTGCGGGACCTCGGGGCCAGTGTGCTGGCCGCTCACCACTTGCTGCTCGGCCACGGCCTGGCGGCGCGGGCCGTGGCGGGGACGGTGGGTCAGTCCGCACAGATCGGGATCACTCTCAATCTGGCCCCGGTGATACCGGTGTCAAAGACCGGTGAAGACGCAGCCGCAGCGCGACGGGTCGACGTGCACCTGAACCGCTGGTTCCTCGACCCGGTCCTGCGCGGCACCTACCCCGAGGAGTTGTTCGAAGAGCATGTGCGCCTCGTTGGAGACGACTTCGTGCGATCCGGCGACCTCGAGGCGATCCACGCAGATCTTGACTTCATCGGTGTCAACTACTACACGACGCGCCGCGTGGCCGCGCCCGCTGGCCCGAACGCCGCGCGGCGGACGCAAGACTCCACCTACAGAACCTGGCTCGGAGCCGACGAGCAGCCACGAAATGGCGTGCCACGCACGACCATGGGATGGACGATCGAGCCCGGCGGGCTCACTGCACTCCTGCTGCGCCTACGAGAGGACTACGGCGACGTCCCCTTGTACATCACCGAGAACGGGGCCGCGTTCTGCGACTACGCGGACCCGACCGGCGCCGTGAGGGACCCGGAGCGCATCGACTACCTGAGGAGCCATCTCGCCGCTGCCCACGCGGCGATTGCCCAGGGCGTCAACTTGCGCGGCTACTTCGTCTGGTCGCTCATGGACAATTTCGAATGGGCCCACGGTTACTCCCAGCGTTTCGGCATCGTGTTCGTCGACTACAGGACCCAGGAGCGCATCCCAAAGGCGAGCGCGTACTGGTATCGGGACGTGATCGCGGCAAATGCCGTCGACAGGCCGCCAAATGTTCTCGAGGCCGACACGACTGCCCCGGCGGGCGCGGCACAAGCCGGTCCCGCGTAAGTCTCCCGCAGTCCGGGTCAAAGCCGCCAGGTTCGCCGCCGCGCACCAAGTTGGTCGAGCTATCGCCCGAGGAGCAGCCTATTTGGCACCTGTGGAGATCGCCACGAAGTGATCCTCCTCGACCTCGACCAGTGGCGGAACCTCCTCGTGGGTCCGCAGGTACGTATCGGTTCGGAGCAGGCCCGCCGCGAGGTCGTGCTCGTGCGCGGCTGCCTGGGCTCGGCGCCCCTTGCGGCCCTTCATGCCCGCGAGCGGGTGAAGGCTGCTCCGCGAGTAGCGGCCCGGGCGCCCATCGCTGGCCGAAGTGACACCCATGGCCTCCATCCCGGCACCCAACTCGCCCTCCCACTTCTTGTGGAGCTGAGGCACGGCGGTCAGCAGCATCCTCGTGTACTCGTGCTGGGGGTTGTCGAACACCTTGTGGGTCGCGCCCATCTCGACCACCACGCCACGGCGCAGGATGATCGTGCGTTCGCTGATGTAGTTGCCGAGGGAAAGGTCGTGGGTGACAAAGAGCACACCGAGGCCGCGGGTCTTCAAGTTCGACAAGAGGTTGAGCACGTCCACCCGGGTCGAGGCGTCGATCATGCTTATGATCTCGTCCGCGATGAGGATCTTGATGTCCAAGAGCAACGCCCGTGCGATGAGGATCCGCTGCAGCTGCCCACCCGAGAGCTGGTGGGTGAACTTGTCCCGCACGTCCACGGGGTTGAGGCCGACAGACTCGAGCACCTTGTCCACTCGCTCATGCCACTCATCGGCGCTCACGTCGGGGAAGTACGAATGCTTGATCGTCGCGAAACGCGGTCAGCCCGGTACACGGGGTTGTACGAGCTGAACGGGTCCTGGAACACACCCTGTACGTGACGGTAGTACTCCCGGAGCTGCTTGCCTTTCAAAGCGGCGATGTCCGTGCCCTCGAAGGTGATCGTGCCCGAGGTGACGGGCGTGAGCCGCAGGATCATCTTGCCGAGGGTGGACTTCCCACTGCCGCTCTCGCCGATCAGGGCGGTCACCTCGCCGGGGCGGATCTCGAAGCTCGCGCCGCGCACGGCCGGCAGCGTCCCACCGCCGAATGTGCCTGTCTTGAAGGCCTTGGTGACATTGTCGAGTACCAGCACGGCTCAAACGCCTCCCGGCGGCAGGACGCCGTCCGTGTGAAGCCAGCACGCCACCGAATGACCGGGCTTGTCGTCGCCGCTCACGCCGGGGAAGTACGAATGCCTGATCGTCGCGAAGACGCGGTCAGCCCGGTACACGGGGTTGTACGAGCTGAACGGGTCCTGGAACACGCCCTGGACGTGACGGTAGTCTCCGGAGCTGCTGCCTTTCAAAGTGGCGATGTCCGTGCCCTCGAAGGTGATCGTGCCCGAGGTGACGGGCGTGAGCCGCAGGATCATCTTGCCGAGGGTGGACTTCCCACTGCCGCTCTCGCCGATCAGGGCGGTCACCTCGCCGGGGCGGATCTCGAAGCTCGCGCCGCGGACCGCCGGCAGCGTCCCACCGCCGAAGGTGCCTGTCTTGAAGGCCTTGGTGACATTGTCGAGTACCAGCACGGCTCAAACGCCTCCCGACGGCGAGGACGCCGTCCGTGTGAAGCCAGCACGCCACCGAATGACCGGGCTTGACCTCCACAAAAGGTGGCTCGTTCGCGCAGCGGTCGAAGGCGAACGGGCATCGGTCGCGGAACCTGCAGCCGGCCGG
>CAWDRQ010000033.1:0-11755 GCA_963804765.1 uncultured Acidimicrobiaceae bacterium | reverse complement strand
GAGCGGCAGTTCTCGACACACCGGCGCGACCCGCCGGTGCCAATGCAGGGTGGACGAATGCATCCCCGCTGGAGGCACACGACGATCGTCCCCGGCCCAAGGTCCGCGCCTGCAACTGGACCCATGTAGGCCGTGATGGTCTTCTCCGCGGGGAATACGGGCTTTAGCAGAGCGAGGAACGCGTCGACGTCTTCTGCATCGGCGTGGATGATGGCGAGTTTGCGGATGGGAAGCGCAGCAGCCACTCTGTCCGCGAGGTAGCGGAGGGATCTCGCCGCGTCCGTTGACGCGACTCACCTTCGATGACGCCATTTCTCAATCCGACGATCGGTTTGATCGAGAGCAACGAGCCAATAAAGGCCTGCGCGGAGCCGATGCGGCCACCTGATGGAGTATTCGAGGCTATCCACGGTCCCGAAGGCCTCGAGGCTCGCAATCTCGGCACTCACCGCGTTACAGAGCTCATCGAGGTCGTTGATCTCACACGCTCTTTTCTGCGGCGTCCAACACCAATAACCCCTCGGCCATCGTCCCAAAGCGCGAATCGATGACGTGAACCGCAATGTCTCCCTTTGCTTCGTTTGCTCCCGAGCACGCTGCCTGAAAGGTGCCGGACAGCGAAGACGAGACCGTCACGCAGCAGACCCCGCTAAAGCCCTCGTCGCGAGCGCGAAGGAAGGCTTGTGTAAACACGCCGGGAGAGGGTGCCGACGTCTTGGCGATGGCGCCAGTCGCACGCCGCGGCGCCAGAACTCCTCTGGGGTGGCCCTGGTGAGATCCTCGTTGCCGAGTCGAACATCGAGTGGTACCACGTCGATGTTGAATGCAACGAGGAGATCACTGGGGAGGTCGCTCATGCTGTGAGGTGCTCGGTTCCGCGGAACCAACGCTGAAACCGCTCGTCCGCGAAGTGGCTAGCACGGGGCTCGTACACCAATCGACCAGCAGAGAACCGTGACGCCGTCTCCTCCAACTTTTCCATCACACCAGCAGCAGCTAGGCATGCAGCGCCGCGCGACGCTGTCTCTGGGTCGGCAGCGACCTCCAACATCCTGTTGCATCGGTCGGCTCTCAGCTGAGCGATAAATGGATCCGACAAGCTGCCGCCAGCACCTCTCATCCGTTGAGTAGACACACGAGTCGACCCTTCAGCGGCAGCAAGCAGACGCCGGACTGCAAACTGAACACCTTCCAACACGGCGAAGCACAAGTCGTCGGTCGTGTGGTCGGCTTCAAGATCGAGAAAGGCGCCCTTTAAGCGGGAGTTCCACATTGGCGCGCGCTCTCCACTCAGGTAGGGCACAAAAAGCGGTGGCTTTCGATCGCGCGGACTGTTGTGCACGATGGCTGAGACCCGCTACGTCTCCAGAAGCAAATATCTCCGCGGCCCACTCCAGGACCATTCCCCCAGAGGAACTTGGCCCTGCATGAAGCCACCGTCCACAGAGGGGTACGACGCTGCGTATGCCCCGCGATGGCTCGGCCACGTCACTCAAGATCGCGATGACTTCTGAGGTTCCCGATAACGAGTAGGCCGTGTTCGCGTCCAGCCCACAGCCGACCACGGCAGCGACTGCGTCTGGCAAGCCGATTCTCAACGGCCCAAAGCGCGAAGCGACGGTCGCGTCCGGTGGCCCCAGGGTCGGAATCCGGCTTCGCGCTTCCTCATCAAGGTCGGGATCCAGTCCGGATCCGTCCAACTTGAGCACGCCATTCCAAGAAAGGACGTCACCGATCGTCCCGCCGGCGAGTCCGAGGATCACGTAGTCCTTCGGAAGAAGCAGCCAGCGGGACTTACTCCAGACATCAGGGTCAGTTTGTCGGAACCAATCGCTCCGGGAGCGATAGCTGCTCGTCGGCACCGTGTCAGGAAGATCCGCTGGTCTTCGCTGGTCCTCCCAAGTCACCGCCATACCGAGAGAGACCCCATCGCCGCCGACCGGGACGAATGTGCTCATGAGCCCGCCGAACGAGATGCCATCGAGCGGGCCGGCCTCCGTCAAACACCCTCGGACCGCATGCAACCAGGCGTTAGGGTCCTGTTCCGCATGTCCTGGTAACGGCCGAATCGTAGGGTGCGGTCTGCGCTCAAAACCAAGCCGACGACCCGATTCGTCATAGACACCGAACTTCACCGAGCTCGTGCCGATGTCGACACCGCCGTACCGGCCCACAGGAGCTAACGACCGCGAGCTGCCCGCACCGCGTCCATGTAGGCACGGGTGCGCGTCCTGTCAAGGGGGTTCCAGAGAATTCCCTCTTCCTTGAGGCAAGCACCGACGATCACACCGTCACAGACCTTCAAATAATTGCCGACACTTTCCGCTGTTGTCCCACTCGCCGTGAGAACAGGGACAGTCGGCACTGCTTCCTTGACCGACTTCACCTGCTCAACACCGGGAGCATGTCCCGACCCTGAACCCCCAACTTGGATCGCGTCTGGCTCGACCATCGCCACGTATGACTGCACGATCTCAATGGGGTCGCGGGTATCCACACTGCTTGAAAAATGCGGGGACACATTCAAAAGAATGTCAACGTCCTCGGCACCGATGTCCTTGCGATAGCGGGTAAGAGAGCCCGCGTCCCGCACTTCCCAACCAAACACCCCAGATGTGACACCGAGGCTGACGCGGACAAAGTCCGCGCCCACAGCGCGTGTACCGCGAGTGTGGCCATCGGATCGATCAGGACGCCGCAACCGAAAGGCATGGAGATGCCGTTCGTCAGGCGCGTTATGAGACGGGACATGATCGCGATGGTTTCGATGGGTGCGGTCGTGAGATACGGCCGATCTGCCTCGTTGGAAAACGAGATCGCATCGAAACCTTCCTCGATAAGGATGTCGCGATCCTTCGCCGCCCGTGCTTCGATGTCACTCAGCGAGGCGCCTCCATAGTGGGGCGAACCAGGAAGCGGTGCGAAATGAACCAACCCGATGATGACTCCTTTCGACGACCAATCAATCTTCGACATCTTTGCCTCCTGCGTTCTTGCTTAACCCTTCGTCGGGCCTGCTTGCACCTGCTCCCACCACCAGCCGCCGCAGCTGGGCACGCTTGCTTCGACGTTCCTTAGCTGCGAACGCCGAAGTAGAGAGCGCGACGCCGATGACGAGAGCTGCGCCGTTGAACGTCGGACCAACCCATTGCTCGCTCCAGACGCCCCCGAGTTGCTGCAGCCCGGAGATCATGAACGCAAGCACGTAGGCAGCGACAAGAATCCCAACGATGTTGTACCGACCCGGGCGGATAGTAGTCGCGCCAAGGAACACCGCGGCGAAAGCGGGGAAGAGCAGCTCCGACCCTGCCCCAGGTGAAGCATCCAGATACTGCGCTCCGAGAAGCACACCGCCGATCCCGGCAAGCAGACCGGCCGCGACGAAAGCGCCGATGACCATCCGGTCCGCCTTAATTCCAGACAGCCTCGCTGCTTGGCGATTGCCGCCAACTGCGTACATCCGTCGTCCGGTCGGGAGATAACTGAGCACGAACCAGGCGATCATCGCCAAGATGATCGCGACGAAGAACGGCGCGTAGATTCCGAACAGCGACGCTCGACCGATGTCCGCGAACGGCGTTGGCAAAGGAGTCGTCGGAGACAACGTCTGGTCGCTCAGATACCAGATCCATGCTCCTTCGAGCAGTGAAAAGGTTCCGAGCGTTGCGACGAACGATGACATATGTAGCTTGACGACTAAGAAGCCGTTCAACAGTCCTGCGACGACCGACACTGCTAGTCCGATGACGATGGCCAGCAGCCATGAGACGTGCTGTAGGACCTGAAGTCCAACGACAAGTGCCGCGACAAGCGCGGTGTTGTTGGCCACCGAGACATCGAACTCGCCCACGACGAGCACCATGGCGCCCGCCAGGGCCACCATTATCGTGACAGCTTCAATGCTCAGCACTGAATCGATGTTGTTGGCTGTCGCAAAGGTGCTCGGCTTGAGCAAGCAAAAAGTTGCAACGATAACGATGAGCAAAAGTGGGATCGCGTAGCGGGACAGGAGGTTGATCAGGTCGACTCGGCGCCGAGTCCCTTGATCATCGCCGTGCCCGTCGAGGATCTGAGGTTCTTCGGTCTTGAGTGGTGCAGCGGAGACTCGTGGCATCAGATCGCCTGCCCTTCCCTGGAACGGATCGGTGATGAATACGCCGCCCGTGTGATCGCTGGCAACGTGATGTCGCGCCCGTGCAGCAATGAGACCTGTGAGCCGCGTGCAAGGACAAGAACTTCGTCGCAAACGTCACACATCTCCGTGAAGTCCGAGCTCGCCATGACTACGGCGAGACCTTCCCCCGCGTAGCGCCGACGGAGCATGTCGTAGATGTCACGTTTCGCGCCAACGTCAACACCAGCGGTTCCTTCGCAAAGGATCAGTAGCCTGGGCTGCATCGATAACCACTTGGCGAGAAGCAACTTCTGCTGGTTGCCGCCACTCAGGGTGACGACTTCACGCTCCGGCTCTTCTGGCCGAACCGAGGACCGATGAAGGACCTCTCGTGCCATCTGTCGCTCCCGGCGAGGGCGAATCGGCCGATACCACGGCTGCGGGGGATTCATGAAGAGGTTCTCGCGAAGGCTGAGCCCTCCAGCAAGCCCTGACGCAAGGCGTTCTGGCGGCAGATACGCTACGCCACGAGAGAGTGAGTCAGAAACAGTCTTAGGTGCATAAGCGTGTCCGTCCAGTTCCATGACGCCCTCGGACGTCTCAATGCCGGCAATCATCGCGGCGAGATGAAGGTGCCCCGAATCGGCAAGACCGGTCACCCCAACGATCGTTCCAGGCTCGATTCGTGCCTCGATCGGACCTACTGACTCCGAGAACGCGCCATGGATCAAGAGCCTCGGCACTTCGGACTCCGGTGCGGCAACCGTCGTCATGGCCGCCGATGTCCCTGCGTCGGATGCTTGCGAAGGGAGGGTATCTGCATTCTCAAGTCCCGCAATGAGATTGACCAGACGTGCCTCGTGCAGCTCAGTCTTCACCAGGGTCGCCACTGCCAGACCGTCGCGCAAGACGGTGACCCGGTCGCAGATCGCCAGGACTTCGTTCATCCGATGGGACACGAACAGACAGGCGACTCCCTCGGCTGTCAGGTTCCGGAGAATCTCGAAGAGGACGTCCACCTCGTGCTCTTGGAGGGCCGAGGTTGGTTCGTCGAGCACGAGGACCTTCGCTTTGAGCTGAAGAGCCCGAGCGATCGCGACCGCTGCTTGCTGTGCCAAGGGAATTTGGTTCGCATCACTTTCCAGATCGATGCCTTCCAAACCGACCTTGGCGAGCGTTCGGCGGGCGGCGTTGGCGGAATCGCGCCACGAGATTCGTCCGCTTCGGCGTATGTAGCCCGTCACAAGGCAGATGTTGTCGAGGATCGAGATGTTCTCGACGAGTCCAAAGCTTTGATGAAGAAAAGCCAATCCCCGCCTCCTAGCCTCCTCGGACGACGACAGTGCGGACAAGGCTTGCCTGCGATCGAGATATCTCCCGAGTCCGGTGGCTCGAGACCGAGCGAGAATCCGGACCAGCGTCGACTTGCCAGCGCCATTCGGACCGACGAGGCCGTGGATTTCTCCCGCTCGTACTTCGAGATCCACCCCGGCGAGCGCGACGGTCGCTCCGTACACGCGCCGGATTGCCCGAACTTCGAGAACTACGGCACCGGAGTCCGACTGCACGGACTCCGGTGCCGACTCATGCGCACGCTGCGCCTCCGTCGTGTCCTCCGACGAACCGGAGGCTGATTCGCGAACACAGAACTTCCGCGCTGTCTTTCAGGACTGGCCCCAAAGCTTTGCGTAGGCCGCCTTGTAGTTGACGAAACGACTGAGAATGTTGGACATAGCGGCATTGTCGATCGTGCTCGGGAGATCGGTCGGCGTCCACAAGTGGGCTCCTCCACCCCACGAATTCGCAGCAATCGGGGCCTCGCCGGCGACAACGCGAAGCGATTTCGTCATAGCCCGCATAGGCGATCCATTGGAGCGCACAACCAGCATCCGCCATGAGGATTCCAGACTTCACCGCGTCGAGCCCGGTAGTAGACCCGTCCTGAGCAATCAGGTGCACCGTGCGATGAAGCCGTTGTGCAGCAAGCTGCGCCGCCTCAAAGCATAGAAGTCGTCACCGAACAGGATGTAGTTCAGCTTCGGATGCGAGCTGAGCAATGCGGTCACGATCGAGTCCACCTCAGTAGGGTCGACCAGGGAACTGGTGTCCTCTTTCTGGACGAAGATCGAACACCCTGGACAGTCCGCTCTGCCTTGGGTCACTGCATTGGCAACATAGGTATCCGTCGATGGGTAACCCGAAGGCTCCACAATGGCCATCTGAGCAGTTCCGTTTGACGTCGCGATCGCTTCGTCAACCATCAACCGGTAGGTCACATCCTGGCGAACGGATACGTACGCCGTGTATCCGGCAGCTTTGCTGACCGTCTGGGTGACCGATATGCCAACAACCTTGATGCCCTTGGCTTTCGCCTGTGCCACCTGCGCGGTGACCGCTGCATCCGACACCCCATTGAAGACGATGACATTCGGCTTCTGATTGATCGCTTCCTCAGTGAGCTCCTGCCAGTTCTCCGGTGTTGACCCGACGGTTCCTGTATAGGTGTCACCAAATTGGTCGCCAATGGTTCCGACCAAGCTGCCAACGTACTCGCACGGATTGACACAAGACGCGACACCGATCATCTTGATTTTGCCAATCTTGGGACTTTTCGTTGTTGCGCCGTTAAATGAGGTGAGAGCAGTCACTGGTGCAGTCAACGAAGCCGCAGAAACGAACCCCTTCTTAGCTGCCGCGACGATCTGCCTGGCTTGTGTCACTTCGGCGGTCGTCGTCTTCTTTCGTGGCGTCGCCGCGGTTGCCGGGTTAGTAACGATCGCCGTTCCGATCAACGCGATGACCATGAGAGCCATCACGATCTGCGGCAGGCGTGTTCCACGATAAGTGCCTTCTCGTACATGCATGATCTATCCCTTTCTCAAGCCCAGCTTGGGCTTGACCGGTTCTTGTGGCTACGGATCTCTACGCAACGGGTTCTTGCTGATTGTCTTACTCATCGACGGCCTTCCTGAGTTCCTGCAGGAGGGCTCGTAGCACCGCGCCGCTGTCCATGGCCGCGGCGACGACGGCGCTGCCGACCACAATCCCGTCGGCGCCGCACGGACGGCAGCGCGGGCGTCGTCGCCGTCAGCGATGCCAAACCCGAGGGTGAGCGGCGCGGTCACGCCGGACGCCCGAACCCGGTCGAGCAGCGCTCGGTTCTCCGGGGATATTCCAGTCCGGGCGCCGGAGACACCGTCGTGGGCTGCAACCAGCACATATCCGGTTGCGGCCGCTGCTTCCGCAAGCTGCGCGTTAGTGGGGTGGTGTGGCAGGAATCCGACCTGACGGACGCCTGGCGGCGTCGAGTGGTCGCAGGGAGCCGCTCCGGCGATAAGCGTTCCGGCGACGTGGGACTCGGTAACGTCCGTGATCCATCCGGGCTCGGCTACAGCCGACGGGTAGGTCATCCAGACGGTTGCTGGATCGCCGAGTCGCTCGCGGAATGCCCTGATGATTCGAGCCGCCGTGCTGTTATTCATCCCGTGGGCGCGGGCCCTGCGCATCGAACCGGCGATGACGGGTCCGTCGAGGCTCGAGTCCGCTCCGGGGACGCCAACCTCCAGCACATCGACGCCCTGATCGAGGTAGACGGCCGCGTCGGCGTGCGCCGCGAGGGGATCTCCGATGGGTAAGTAGCAGACGAGCGCAGGCCGTCCACGGCGGAAGGCCTCGTCAAGCCTGTTAGCGGTGACGGCAGGAGTCCTGGTCACGCGTCGCTCAGCCTCGGCGGAGGGAGGTGGTCGGCTACGGCCGCATCGACGCCCGCTTCTGTCATCTCCGGACGGAGCAGCTCGGCCTGGTCGTCACCGTGACAGGTGCCGTCATGGTGCTCTCCTTGACCTGCCCGTGGTGTCGGGCCGGTCATTTGGTAAGCGGCAGTGAGTGCGTAGCTCAGGCGGACGTCCTCGTGGTCCGGGTCGGCAATGATGAAGACGCTGTCGCCGGGTAGCAGCGCGAGATTGTCGATAAAAGGATTGTTTTCGGCATCGAAACTGACGTGGTGGCTCAACAGTGCCGTTGCTCCAGCATGCCGGCCGAGGAGCTTGGCGTCGTCGGGGTCAAGGGTGACGGGGGAGATGGTCTCCGTGACCCGGTTGACCGAAACGCCGACCTCGGCGAGGAGTGCATAAAGTGAGCGACCTTCGAGGTCTCGGGTGTTGAGCATTCGCCCGAGGCGCGGGGGGAGGTAGGAGTCTTGCAGGACTACGGGCCGGTTATCGATGAGCCGGACACGGCGGATCGCGTAGGCTCGGCCGTCCTTCGACAGGCCGAGGCGTGCTGCGACCGACGGTGGAGCTATGAGAGTGCGCGCCGATATGACCCGGGTTTCGACGAGGGCCCCTTGGGAGGCCATGTCCTGCATGAAGCTGCGGAGATGACCCAGGTTGTGTGTGTAGCGCAGCGTTGCGACAAACGTGCCGGTGCCGGGGCGAGTGTAGATCAGGCCCTCGTCCGCCAGCATCTGCAGCGCCTGCCGCAGCGTCATGAGTGTTACGCCATACCGGCTGCTGAGTTCGCGCTGCGACGGCAACAGCGCAGTCGGCGGGTACTCGCCGGCGAGGATCCGGGCGGCCAGATCCTCGTAGATGCGCAAATACTTCGCCTGTCGAAGCAAAGTCGCTCGACGCTGCTGCGGTACGGCAGTCATGCCGCCGCCAGATCGAGCGCCAGCGCGGATCGTCCCGCCGGTCCGCGCGATCTCACCGGGAGTGCAGCCGTCGACGACGCGTCGCATCAGCGCAGAAGCGACGATCACGCTGTCGACGTGCCAGTTCGCCTGTGTGGCGATGTGCGGGGCTGTGTGGCGCGTTGACTCCGAAGCCGATGAGTACGGGAGTGTCGGTGAACGCCCAAGCCCGCTCGGCGACGACCCACGCGTCCTCATGGGGGCATGGGCCGCCGGTGGTGCCCATGACACCGACCGACCAGAAGAATCCGTGGGAATCGCGGCAGTTGCGCGCCAGTTGGCCGGGGCTAGTTGCGGGGCTGGCGAGCAGGCCTGCGTCGACCCGTTGCACTGGACTATCTCCCGGTACTCGACGGGCTCATTGACGAGCAGGTCGGGCCAGGCCGCTACGCACTGAGAGCGAGCCGCCTCGCGAATGACGCGCTGAAACTTGCGGACCGTCAACGGGTGGGAGTGCGGTCCAATGAGCGACTCAAGAAAGTAGTGGGCGGTGTCTCCGGAGGTGACCCGCTGGCGGAGGGCCTGCGTGACCGCGTCCTTGAGGGTGTGCTTGCCGCTCATGACGGGGACGCCGGCAGCGCCAAGCACCTCCATACGGAACACATTGAGGACCTGGCGGCAGGTGCCCTCCTCACGCATGTGGGCGGTGTGTCCCAGTCCGAGGAAGGCGGCGACCGCCACCGCGGCGACCCCATACTCGCCTGCGCCGGCCTCGGCGATCAGCGTGGTATTGCTCATCCGCCGGGCAAGCAAGCCCTTCCCCAACGCATTATTGAGCTTGTAGTTCGTATTGTTGATCTTGTGGTGCCCGGTGTGGGCCAGATCTCCGCGCTTGAGCACGACGAACTTGGCACGGAATGCCTGGTCGGCCCATGCATCGCGGGGCGCCGTGTCGGACGTTGGCGGCAGCGAGTGGGGAATGTACCGCCCGTTCAACAGGTCGAACTGGCCCCTGGCATCCTGTTCGCCCGTGAGTGCGCAGTCGGCGTAGTCCATGACGCTGCATGGAGTGGTGGTGCCGGTTCGGGTGCTGCGAGCGGTTGTCATACAGCCTCGGAGTTATAGAACTCTAGGACGGTCTTGCTACCCTAAGCCTGTGATGGAGAGGAGGTCAAGGTGTGGGTGCCGAGAACGCCATCCATGGGCCGTGAGCTGGACTTTGACGTCAGCGCCTGATACGGCAAGCATCCGGCGATGGCCCTCTCGTTCCTGTACCGGGCGTTCTGAGGCGTCCTCCAGCTGATCCGGCTCTCCGGTCGCGGCGAGCTACCGCGTTTCGCGTAATCGCCTCGGAACCCATGGCCGGGATCTCCGCGTTCGCCGTGTCCCCCACTCGGTCAGGGGGCACTCTCAAGTCGGTGAGGAGCCCGAACGAGCCGGGCCTTCGACATCTCAGTTCCACCTTCTCGGTGAGCCTGGCGAATCGTCCGCGCTATGTGAGGGTGCGAAGCACGTCGTCCGGGACGTGGTCTGCGTGGGTGGTGTTACGCGGGCAGGCGCCTGGAGGTACTTAGAACCAGAAGCATAATTCTGGAGTGGTTAGCGGGTCGGAGAGCAACGACGAGAATGCAAGTGAGGCGGATGTCGACCTTGCGTGGCGACTCCTCGCGGAGTGGAACGAGGGTCGGGGTACCTCGAAGAGTCGGATCGAGATCCGGGAGTGGGGTGACGCCACCGCTCACGGCAGACGCTTCGACAGATTCATTCGTCGGACCCTCGGCGTCCCTACTAACAGACCTTCGCACCAATCCGACCAGATAGGCATCCTCCAGAATCAGTTACGCCGACTTGGCGTCACTCCCCTTGGCGTCGACATCGAGAAGTGGGAGGTGCAACTCCAGCATGCTCGCTCGACTTGCCTGCAGGCGCTGCGAATCTGGAACGACCCGACCGCGACTTACCGCACTGGAACGTTCGCTTTGCTCTTCGTTGCAGCCTGGAACAGTCTTGCCATTGCCCTGCTCCAGATGCGCGGCAAGGAGTGGCGACAGCTTGATGAATCTGGCATCCCAATCTTCCGCGACGGATCTGAGCAGGCTGAATCGACACTCGAGCTCGTCGATCGCGCGTTCCCAGACGGCAGTCACCGCGGGCTGCGAGAGAACGTACGCGACTGGGTCAATCTCAGGAACTGTGCAGCTCATCGTCACCTGCCAGCCCTCGACGCGTCCGTCATCCCCCTGGCGCAGGCAGGACTTGTCAACTTCGAGGCCGAGGTGGCAACGGCTTTCGGAGAGCAGTGGGTGTTGGCAGAGCAACTTTCAGTCCCCTTGCAGCTTTCCGGCTTTCGCGACCCTGGTGTCCTGTCATCGGTGAAACAACTTCAGGCGTCCCTTCCCCTCGACGTCCAGGCAGTGCTTTCGCGCGTTGCCGACGCCACTCCTGAGCTGCTCGTTGACGAGACCTACGCATTGCGTGTCGCATTCATTCCGGTGGTGCCTGCATCCGGACGAAGTCCCGATGCTGTTGCCTACTTTCTTCGTCCAGGCGAGGTCCCGGACGAACTTGGGGATGCTCTCGAACGATTTGTCGTGCTACCCAAGGTTGGCCGCCCACTGCGCCCGAATCTGGGAGCGAAGGAAGTAGTGCGCGCCGCAGGGCAGCGGATTCCGTGGACCTTCAACTTGACCCATCATGTGATGCTCGCGGTGAAACTCGGCGTCCGGCCGAAAGGCGACGCTCCTGACAAGTCGGCGACCGACCTCCGCTACTGCGAATACGTGCCGGCGGCGAAGCTCTACCTCTACAACCGGGAGTGGGTGGAGCGACTCGTGGGGCTGCTTGAAAGCGCCGACGGTTTCGAGGCGAACGTTGGTCGTCCGCCACAGCCCAAGGTGTGACGAGTTCGGTACGGACGTCACCTCGGGTTATCGACCCGACGAACACGCGCCGGCTGGCGGGTCAGCGCTTGGCGATTGCTTCGCGGTGGGCGCGCACCCGGTTGATGCGGA
>CAWDRQ010000032.1:0-195917 GCA_963804765.1 uncultured Acidimicrobiaceae bacterium | reverse complement strand
ACAGTCACGAACTGAAGCGTGCAGTGCACCACACCATCGCGCGCGTGACTGCCGACATCGAGCGCTACGCGTTCAACACCGCGGTCGCGGCGTGCATGGAGCTGACCAACACGATCTCCCGGCACGCCCGATCGGGCACGGACCGGGCTCTCGTCGAAGAGTCGATCGACACGCTGCTGGAGCTTCTCGCCCCATTTGCCCCGCACCTCGCGGCCGAGGCCTACGATCGCCGCCACGGTGACAACGTGCACGCCCGACCGTGGCCGGTCGCGGACGTGCGCCTGCTCACCGAGCAGAGGGCGACGATGGTCGTGCAGGTGAACGGCAAGGTGAAGGACCGGATCGAGGTCGAACGCGACATCTCAGAGGAAGCTGCCGCCGAAGCGGCCCTGGAGTCGCCAAGAGTTCAGGAGGCCCTGGGCGGCGCATCGCCGGCACGAGTCATCGCCAGACCGCCGCGGCTAGTGAACATCGTCCGCTGAGACCCGTGGCCCGCAGTCGGCGTGGCACTCCTCTTCTCGGGCAGCTATTGGCTATTGTCAGCCCGCAAGTGGTTCACTGGGCCGAAGGTTCAAGGCACCGAGGACGAGCTGAAAGCCATCGAAGCCGGATTCGCCGGCACCGGGCGCATATTGGAGGGAATCCATTGAGCGATGTTGCGCCAGCTCTCACGGCTGAGAGACTGGCGACGCTAGTCGCTCACGGCGACGTCGACACGGTGGTCGTAGGGATCACCGACATGCAGGGGCGTTTGCAGGGTAAACGGTTCGCGGCCGCCCACTTCCTCGAGGACATCGTGACCCGCGGAACCGAGGGCTGCAACTACCTGATGGCGGTCGACGTCGAGATGAACACAGTCCAGGGGTACGCGATGGCGTCGTGGGAGCGTGGCTACGGCGATTTCTTCATGGTGCCGGATCTGTCGACGTTGCGGCTGCTTCCGTGGCATTCCGGTACTGCCTTTTGCGCGGCCGATGTGCGATGGGCGGACGGCAGTCCGGTCGTCGCGTCGCCGAGGCAGATCCTCCAGGCCCAGTCCGAGCGCCTCGCGGGCTCGTGGTTGGCACGCTCTGGCCGCCACCGAGCTCGAGTTCATCGTCTTCAACGACACCTTCGAACAAGCCTGGCAGGCCGGATATCGCCACCTCACCCCGGCGAACCTCTACAACGTCGACTACTCGCTCCTCGGCACGGGTCGCGTGGAGCCGCTCTTGCGACGGATTCGTAACGAGATGGCCAGTGCCGGCATGTGGGTCGAGTCGGCAAAGGGCGAGTGCAACCTCGGCCAGCACGAGATCGCCTTCCGTTATAGCGAGCCCGTCGCCAAAGCAGACGAGCACTCGTTGTTCAAGATGGGCGCCAAGGAGATCGCGGCCCAGGAGGGTCACTGCCTCACCTTCATGGCCAAGTACGACGCCCGCGAGGGCAATTCCTGCCACATCCACATCTCGCTCCGGGACGACGCGGACCAACCCGTGTTCTCAGGCGAGGGGCACCACGGTTTCTCCCCAGCGTTCGAACAGTTCATTGCGGGCCTGCTTGCCGCACTGCCCGAGCTGACCCTCTTCGTCGCGCCGAACGTCAACAGCTACAAGCGTTTTGTCCCCGGGTCGTTTGCACCGACCGCACTCGCCTGGGGCTATGACAACCGCTCGTGTGCGCTCCGCGTCGTCGGCCACCAACCATCGGCACTTCGCGTCGAGTGCCGAGTGCCCGGTGGGGACGTGAACCCTTATCTGGCACTCGCGGCGATGATCGTGGGCGGCCTGCACGGGATCGAGCAGGGCCTCGAGCTCGAGCCCGAGTTCGTGGGCAGCGCCTACGACTCGGACAAGCCAAGGTTGCCAACGACGCTGCGAGAGGCGGCAGACCTGTTCGCCAAGGGCTCCGTCACCCGTGAGGCCTTTGGCGATGACGTCGTCGACCATTACACGAACATGGCACGAGTCGAGCTCGACGCGTTCGACTCGGCCGTCACCGACTGGGAACGCTACAGGGGGTTCGAACGCCTGTGAACACCGAACGTGCGGTTGTCAACCCCGCCACCGAGGAGACAATCGCGACCATCAGCCACCTCGACGGGGAAGCCGCCGACGAAGCGATTGCCCGCTCTGCAGCCGTGCTCCCGGCGTGGCGCGCCGTTTCGCCCGCCGATCGCGCCCGCCTGCTCCGGCACTTCGCCGAGGCCGTGGACGGGGCCAACGAGGAACTGGCACGGCTCGAGGTTGCGAACTCGGGTCACACGATCTCGAACGCCCGCTGGGAGGCGGGCAACGTCCGCGACGTGCTTGCGTACTACGCGGGAGCACCGGAGCGGCTGTTCGGGCGCCAGATCCCCGTGCCAGGCGGCGTGGACTTCACCTTCCGTGAGCCGATCGGGGTCGTCGGGATCATCGTTCCCTGGAATTTCCCGATGCCGATCGCATCCTGGGGCTTCGGGCCGGCGCTTGCAGCGGGCAACACGGTCGTCCTGAAGCCGGCCGACCTGACGCCGCTCACGGCGATGCGCATCGGCGAGCTGGCCATCGAAGCCGGAATCCCAGAACACGTCTTCCAGGTACTGCCGGGCCGCGGCTCGGTCGTAGGTTGGCGTTTCGTCACCAATCCTCTGGTCGGCAAGATCTGCTTCACGGGCTCGACCGAGGTCGGCCAGAGGATCATGGCCGGCTGCGCCGAGCAGGTGAAACGAGTGACTCTCGAGCTCGGTGGCAAAAGTGCCAACATCATCTTCGCCGACTCCGACCTCGAAGCCGCAGCGGCAGCGGCGCCCTATGCGGTGTTCGACAACGCGGGCCAGGACTGTTGCGCGCGTTCACGCATCCTGGTGGAAGCGAGTGCCTACGAGCGTTTCATGGAACACTTCGAGCTGGCGGTCAAGGCAATGCGCGTCATCGATCCCTCCGATGAAAAAAGCGAGATGGGACCGCTCATCAGCGCCGAGCAAAGGGCGACGGTTTCTTCCTTCGTGCCCGACGACGCCCCGGTCGCGTTCCGGGGAAGTGCACCGGAGGGAGCTGGTTTCTGGTATCCGCCCACCGTCCTGGCGCCGATTTCGCCGGACTCGCGAGCGGTGCGGGAGGAGATCTTCGGCCCGGTGGTCGCGGTGCTGCGCTTCGAAGACGAGGCGGATGCGATCCGCATCGCGAACGACACGCCGTATGGGCTCTCGGGCTCGATCTGGACTCGTAACGTCGGGCGCGCCTTCCGGGTCGCGCGGGCGGTCGAGACCGGCGCGATCTCCGTGAACTCGAACTCCTCTGTCCGCTACTGGACACCTTTCGGCGGCTTCAAGCGCTCCGGCATCGGGCGCGAGCTCGGGCCCGATGCCCTCGAGGCCTTCACCGAGCTGAAAAACGTGTTCATCGCCACCGGAAGCTGATCACCGGGGTTCCGGCCCCTCCAAACCCCCACGATATAGGAAGAGACCATGTCAGGAAGGCTCGAAGGCAAGGTAGCAGTCATAACCGGTGCGGCGAGCGGCATCGGCCGCGCGAGTGCCATCCGGTTCGCGCGAGAAGGAGCACACGTCGTGGTGGCCGACCTCGCAGACGGTCCGGGCACCGCCGTCGCCGAGGAGATCGGTGGCCTGTACGTCCACGCGGACGTGACCGACCCCAGCAGTGTCGCCGGGATGTACGCGGCAGCACTCGACCGGTTCGGCACGCTCAGTATCTGCTTCAACAACGCCGGGATCTCACCACCCGACGACGACTCGATCCTCGAGACCGGGCTCGACGCCTGGCGCCGGGTACAAGACGTCAACCTGACCAGCGTCTACCTGTGCTGCAAGGCGGCGATCCCGATACTGCTCGAGCACGGGGGCGGGAGCATCATCAACACCGCGTCGTTCGTCGCTCTCATGGGCGCAGCGACCTCCCAGATCTCCTACACCGCATCGAAGGGCGGTGTTCTCTCGCTGTCGCGCGAGCTCGGCGTCCAGTTTGCCCGCCAGTCGATCCGCGTCAACGCCCTCTGCCCCGGACCTGTGAACACACCGCTGCTCCAAGAGCTGTTCGCCAAGGACGCCGAGCGCGCGGCGCGCCGGCTCGTGCACATCCCGATGGGCCGTTTCGCCGAGCCGGAAGAGATAGCGGCCGCAGCCTGTTTCCTCGCGTCCGATGACGCCTCGTTCATCACGGCGAGCACCTTCCTCGTCGACGGAGGGATCAACGCCGCCTACGTGACGCCGCTTTGACGAATTTCGGGGGCCACGAACGCCCCATGATCGGGATCACCGCCTACGACGAGGAAGCGTCGTGGGGCTTGTGGCACACGCAGGCCTCACTGGTGCCGGCCAATTACGTACGTTCGCTCGCCGAGGTGGGCGCGAACCCGGTCATCCTCCCGGTTCACGAACAGAGCGAAGACGCGCTCGACTCGCTGGTTCGGCGCCTCGACGGCCTGATGTTGACAGGTGGCCCCGATGTCGACCCCGCACGCTACGGCGCCGAACCGCATCCTCGGTCCCAGCCGCCGCGCTTTCAGCGCGACGAACTTGAGACCGCACTTCTCAGATCTGCCGAGCGCTCAGGCTTGCCGGTGCTCGCCGTCTGCAGAGGAATGCAGCTGCTGAACGTCGCCCACGGCGGCACTCTCATACAGCACCTCCCCGACGTCGTTGGCCACGAGAAGCACAACCCGACGCCGGGAACCTTGTCCAAACATCTTGTTCGGATCGCGCCGGACAGCTCACTCCACAAGATGCTCGGCTGGGACGAGCGACACGTGCCGACCCATCATCACCAGGCCATCGAACGCCTTGGCGGTGACCTCTCGGCAGTCGCGTGGGCCGATGACGGAACGATCGAAGCAGTCGAGGGCGCGACAAGGACCTTCCTTGTCGGCGTGCAGTGGCACGCCGAGGCAGACGACGACAGGTCCGTGTTCGAAGCCCTCGTGCGCGCAGCGGCGGGTGTGCTTGCCGCACGGGAAGACGGCGGCCGAGCTGAACCGTAGGTCGCCCGACGCGCGGCAATCCAAGCGCCTGTTGGGACCGCAAAGCCGGACGCCACGGAGCACCGGCCTCGGCGACCAGAAGTCGGCCCTCCGGCGGCCCGCATTCAGGCCTGAAGCGCCCGCAAGACGCAGAACTCGTTTCCTTCGGGATCCGCGAGCACGACCCACGTCGCCTCAGCTGTCTGGCCCACAGACACGCGTGCGGCGCCGAGCGATTCCAGACGTTCCACCTCCCTTGCTTGGTCGATCGGACGAAGGTCGAGATGGAGACGGTTCTTGACGGTCTTGGACTCGGGGACCTTCAGAAACAGCAGATCGGGAACCACTCCCTCCTCCGGACTGCCGGCGGGCGGCTCGAGCACGACCTCGTCAGGTTCCTCGTGAGTCCGGCGCCACCCGAGCGCCGACTCCCAGAAGCTCGCGATGGATGCGGGATCGTGGGCGTCGACGCACAGACACTGGATGCGAAGGTCCATCGTCCTCCCCTTGCCTCCCGTCATTTGACATCGGAAGCGGCCCTGTCGAGACCATGCCGGGCTCGACAGGGCCGGCGCTTCCTAGGTCCCGACAACCTCGGCCCTAGACGACCTCACGCAGCCTCCCGTTCGACACGTCGTAGACGAATCCCCGAACCGAGTGCTTGTTCGGAAGGAACGGGCTCGCCTTGATGCGAGCGATCGACTGGCGAACATCCTCGTCGAGATCCTCGAAGGCTTCGACCGCCCATTCCGGCTTGATGCCGATCTCGTCCTGGATCTGCCTCTTGAACTGATCGTCGGTGAATGTGAGCATCCCGCAGTCTGTGTGATGGATGAGGATGATCTCCTCGGTACCGAGCAGCCGCTGGGAGATCGCCAGCGAGCGGATCTCGTCGTCGGTGACGACGCCACCGGCGTTGCGTATCACGTGGGCATCGCCCTCTTTCAGGCCGAGCACCCCGTACGGGTTCAACCTCGCGTCCATGCAGGCCAGCACCGCCACCTTCTTGCCTGGCGGCAGAGGCAGGTCGCCCTTTTCGAAAGACGAAGCGTAGGCCTCGTTGTTGCGCAGAAGCTCCTCGGTCACAGTCATCGCAATCCCCCCTTCGTGACGAACAACCCAATGATGACTTATGTCATCCGTTTTGGTAATTTAGCGCCACGTCCAATGCGCCCGCTCACTGGCCACGCAGGTACCGTTCGAGCTCTGCTGCGATCTCGTCTCCAGAGGGGACCGTCCGGTCGTCGGGCACTTCCGGTGTCCCTTCGAGATCGTCGATCTGCTGCTCGAGCTGGCGAACCATCTCCTGGTGCTCGCTGCTCTGGGCGATGAGCTCGTCGACCTTTTCGCACGCCGCGTGGGCAGCGCCGGCCAGCAGGTGGGAATCGATCACTAGGCCGGACACGCTCGCAAGACCATCCAGCAAGACAAGCGACGCCGCAGGAAACGGCATCGCAGCGACGTAGTGCGGCACCCGTGCCCACAGTCCGACAGATGGGATACCCACTTTCGAGCATGTACGCTCGATGACCGCCTGAATCCCTGCCGGGACTTCAATCACCCCCGGGATGAACCCGATCTTCTGCGCCAACTGAGCGTCCGAGGCTGTCGCCGCGAGCTTGACCGGCCGCGTGTGCGGGGCGGCGGCGGGAAAGCCGCCGAACCCCACCATGAGCCTCACCTTGAGCGCCGTGGCAAGCTCGGCGACGGCCTCCGAGAACGACTGCCAGCGCATGTCAGGTTCGGGACCGGCGAGCATGGCGATGCCCGAGCCGAGCCGGTCAGCCCCGACGCTGAGGATCACCTGGGGCCATTCGAGACCTTCGTTGATCCCGTCAGCGATCTTGAGCTTCGGCCGGCGGGCGCGCTGGTCGAGCAGCTCCTCGCAGTCGAACACCGCGTAGGGCTGCGTCTCGACTGCTTCGAGCAGACTCGCCATGGCGGTGGCGCCGGCGAGACCCGCATCGACCCATCCGTCGAGCGCTACGACAAGCACCGGGGAGGGCGGAGCCATCCCGCCCGTAAGCCGGTAGAGGGACGATGGGACTGTCATTGATGATTCCTTCCCGCGCCGATGCCTTGTATAACCGCAGGTTATCGGTCCGCGCTTGGGGTTGGATGACAGCGGCAGCCTGCTCAGATGGCGAGAGATTCCCCGCCGTCGACGACGATCCTCGCGCCGTTCACGTTGGCCGCCGCCTGCGAGCACAGGAATGCCACTACCCTGCCGAAGCCGGCCGGGTCGCCCATCGGACGTCCGCTGCTGGCGAAACCGAGCTCGATCATGCGGTCGGTTGCGTGATACCCGGGACAGGCGAGGTTCAAGGTGATGCCGCTATCGCGCAGGTCCGCGGCCGCGGTCTTCGCCCAAGCCCACAAGCCTGTCCGCGCCGTGTTGGACAACGCCAGCGTCGGGGAGGCTTGCGCGATGGTCGACGAAGCGAAGACCCAGATCCATGGCACCAACCTCCCTCTTCCTGCCGGAAAAGCGACCCGGCGACCGGCTCGGCGGCCCGAGCGAGCTGACCGGGCAGGCGGACCATCAGGTGCTCACGCCTCGACCACCGCCAGGCGGTGGTCGGCTTGATTGCAAGCAAGCGGACCGTCGTCGGTCGCTATCACCACGTCCTCGACGCGGGCCCCGAAACGTCCGCTCAGGTATATCCCCGGCTCGACCGAGAAGGCGTGGCCGGCAACGAGCGGTGTCGGGTTCCCGGCCACGATGTACGGGTCCTCGTGCTCCTCGATCCCGATCCCGTGCCCTATGCGATGGATGAAGGAATTGCCGTAGCCGGCGGCGGTGATCAGTTCCCGCCCGGCATGGTCGACCTCCTCGCACGGCGTACCGACCACCGCGGCTGCGACGGCTGCGGCTTGCGCGAAGTGCAGAACCCCGAAAAGCTCGAGGAACTCCGCGTCGGGGTCCCCGGTCACTACGGTGCGGGTGATGTCCGAGCAGTACCCGACACCGTCCCCGAGGCGGAGCGAGCCGCCGAAGTCGCACACGACGACCTCGCCCCTGCCGATGACGCGCGGGCCCGCCTCGTGGTGCGGGCTGGCGGAGTTGGGGCCGCTTGCGACGATGGCGAAGTTGACGCGGCCATGGCCTTCGTCGCGGAGCCGGGCCGAGATCTCGGCGGAGACGTCGGCCTCGGTTCTGCCGATGAGGGCGATCTCGCCGCCCAACAGCGCCGCCGCCACGGCGTCCGCAGCCGTCCCTGCGGCGCGCAGCGCCGCGACCTCGTGAGCGTCCTTGACCGCCCGTAATGGGCCGACTACCTCTCTCGCACTGCGCCAAACCGCTCGCGGGATCGAACGCTCGAGCTCGAGCAGGTGCGAGGCCCAGCACCGGTCCGAGACTGCGAGCCGCGTGCTGCGACCGACAAGTGCCGCCACGATCTCGGTGGGTTGTTCGTCCTCTGCCCAAGAACGCATCGCGAACAGACGCGGATCGTGGTCCACACGCGACGCCTCGAGCTCGGGAACGACCAGGGTCGGGTGATCGTCGACCGGAAGCACGAGCATCGTCAACCTCTCGAGCGGCATGGCCTCGTAGCCCGTCAGCCACGGAAGGTCCGCCCCGAGCGAGAGGAGGAGGGCATCGACCTCCATTTCCCTCATGCGATCCCGTACGCGAGCCAGCCGCGCCGCCCTTGCGAGCCAAGCGTCCATCGGTCGATCGGGCCCTTCGGCGATGCTCACGACACTTCCGCTGTCCCCGACACCGCAGCAGCAAAGCCCGACGCGACGACCGCGCGCTTTGCGTGGTAGCTCGAGCGTGTGAGCGGCGATGCTTCGACGTACGCGATGCCCATCGCCCGGGCCGTCGCCGCCAGCTCCTCGAATTCGGCCGGAGCCCACCAGCGGGCCACCGGCAAGTGCTCTGCTGTCGGTCGCAGGTATTGGCCGAGCGTCACGATCTCGACCCCCACGGCACGCAGATCGCCGAGCGCGGCCACAACCTCGGACACAGTCTCACCCATGCCGAGGATGATGCCCGACTTCGTCGTGCATCCCGCCGAGACCGAGCGAGCGAGCACCGAAAGGCTGCGCGCGTAGGAAGCCGAGGGCCGAACGGCACGCTGGAGCCGGTTGACGGTCTCGAGGTTGTGGTTCAGTACGTCCGGACGCGAGTCGAAGATGATGTCGAGGGCGGCGTCGTCGCCCTTGCAGTCCGGGATGAGGACTTCGACTGTCGTACTAGGGCTGCGCCGACGAATCGCGGCGATCGTCTCGGCGAAGGCCAGCGCCCCGCCATCGGCAAGATCGTCGCGCGCCACTGCCGTGACGACTGCGTGTGTCAGTTTCATCCGGGCAACCGCTTCGGCGACGCGGTCAGGCTCGCCCGGATCGAGAGGAAGCGGCCGCCCAGTGTCGATCAGGCAGAAGCCACAAGCTCTCGTGCAGCGTTCCCCGTTGATCATGAACGTCGCGGTGCCGTCGGCCCAGCACTCGAAGATGTTCGGGCACCCGGCTTCCTCGCAGACGGTCACGAGGTCGAGCTCGCGCATCGTCGAGCGGAGTCGAATCAGCTCCGGGCCGATCCGGGCCTGAGCACGCGCCCACTCGGGCTTGGGACTCGAGATCGCCACGCCCTGTCCGGGATCGACTCCGGCGTCGACGAGCCGACGATCGAGCGCACGCGTCGAGCGCGACCCTCCGTTCGCGGGGCCGACCGGCAGCACGGTCCGAGCGGGAGCCGGCCACCATGACCGCGTCATGACGCTCGATGGACGCGCCCGGGACGAGCCGATCGGGCGCCCGGCGCACTATCGCCTCGACGACGTCGCGCATCGTCACGTTCACGCCCTCGGCGGCGAGCGAGGTCACCCCCAGATCAGTCAGGCCGCACGGGACGATATGGCCGAACATGGAGAGATCAGGCTCGACGTTCAAGGCGAAGCCGTGCATGGAGCGCCCCCGGTCGATCCTCACCCCGACAGCGCAGATCTTCCTTGCGTCGGGACCTTCGGGATCCATCCAGACACCTGGATAGCCTTGAAGCCGGCCGGCCCCACTGAGCCCGAGGTCACCGATGGCATCGATGACGAGCTGCTCGATCGCCTGAACATGTGCCGGCACGGCGCGCAGCCCCATCGGGACGTTGAGGATCGGGTAGCCGACGAGCTGACCGGGCCCGTGGTAAGTGACGTCGCCGCCACGATCGGCGTGCACGAGCTCAGCGCCGACCGACTCCGGGTCCACGAGGACGTGCTCGGCGATCGCGCGCACGCCAAGGGTGTACACGTGTGGGTGCTCGAGCAGGAGCAGGTACTCTGCTCGGCCCTCTCTGCGCAAGGCTTGCTGCAGGACGTGGGCGTCCCGGTACCGGACACGCCCAAGCCAGCGGACGCGCAGCTCCCGGCCGGTAACGCTCAAAGCTCGGCTTCCCAGTCGCGCGACTCGATGACTCGGGCCAGCTCGCGGAGGAACGCCGACGCGTACGCGCCGTCGACGGCGCGGTGGTCGAACGAGAGAGCGAGCAGGCCCACCGAATGAATCCCGACGGCCTCGGTCCCGTCGGGCGCGGTGATCACCACAGGGCGGCGTTTGATCCCGTCGGTCGAGAGGATCGCCACCTGCGGCTGGTTGATGATCGGCGCAGTCAGGAACGTGCCGAACGGGCCCGGGTTCGTGATGGTGAAGGTCCCACCCACGACCTCGTCGGCCGACAGCTTGCGCATGCGGGCTCGCTCGGCGAGATCAACCATGGCCCGCGCCAGCCCCCGGAGCGACTGGCCCTCGGCGTGACGGACAATGGGGACTACGAGCCCGCGCTGTCCCAGGTCGACTGCGATGCCGAGGTGGACATCCCGGTGGATGATGAGCGCGTCGTCACCGACGGACGCGTTCAACTGTGGGTAGTCGCGCAGCGTCTCGACCACGGCGCGGGCAATGAAGGCGAGATAGGTGAGACCGATCCCCTCCTCCTCGCGGAACCGGTCCTTGTGCGCCTTGCGAACCCGCTCGATCCCCTCGTAATCGGCCTCGATCACCGCAAGGGTGTGGGCCGAGGTCGCCTTCGACCGGACCATGTGCTCGGCGGTGAGGCGCCGGATGTTGGTGAACGGCACGACCTCGTCGCGTGCTCCCGCGACGGGCGTGTACGAATGGGTCACGGCGTGCCCTGAGCCGGCCGCCGTCGCACCCGCGGCGACCGACGCCGGCCCTGGCGCGCCCGCCACCGGCTCGGCTCGGGCCGACGCGGGTGCCTCATCGACAATCGCTCCGCCTGCGGCCGCGCGACGGTCGATGAACGAGAGCACGTCCGCCCGGGTGACCCGGCCACCTTTACCGGTGCCCGGCACGAGGGCCGGATCGATGCCGTACTCGGCAACCAGCTGCCGGACGACGGGGGACAGCACCAGTCCCTTCCCGTTCGACTTGGTCCCTGCAGATCCGCTCGCCCCCTCCCGCGCGGGCTCCTGATCTGGGTCGAGATCTGGCTCGGGCGCAGCGGATCCAGACGCGGGCCCATACCCGAGCTCGGGCGCAGCGGGCCCGGGCGCCGGCTCTGGCTCTGGCGCGGCCGGTGCAGGCGCAGGCGACAAGTCAGCTGGGGCACCGGACGAATCTGCCCGGACACTGCCTGAGGGAGCCTCGTGGGTGACGACCGCGAGCTTCGTGCCTACATCGACCGTCGCGCCCTCGGCTACGAGGATCTCCGCCAAGTAACCCGACGCGGGCGACGGGACCTCGGAGTCGACCTTGTCCGTCGACACCTCGAACAACGGCTCGTCGTAGGCGACCTCGTCGCCCACCTTCTTCATCCAGCGGATGATCGTCCCCTCTGTGACCGTCTCGCCGAGCTGCGGCATCGTGATGTCAGGCAACGTGGAGGCCCCTTCCCGTGAGAGCCAGAACGGTCTCACCGAAGGTTTCTGACAGCGAGGGATGCGGTTGCACGAACGGCGAGATCTCGTCGGGCGTGGCTTCCCAGTTCACCGAGAGATAGGCCTGGCCCAGCTGCTCTGTCACCCATGGGCCGGCCATGTGCACCCCGAGCAGGCGCCCTGCGCGTCCGTCCGGCTTCTTCTCGCAGATCACTTTCACGAGCCCGTCGGTCTCGCCCAGGATGCAGGCGCGGCTGTTGCCGCCGAAAGGGTCTCGTTTCGTGACTGTCTCGATGCCTGCGTCGGCAGCGTCCTGCTCGGTCATCCCCACGAAAGCCACCTCGGGGTGACAGTAAATGGCCCAGGGGACCTTGCCGTAGTCGACCGGGAAAGCCCGTTCGCCGAGGATCTGCTTCACGGCCAGGATCGCCTCCGCAAAGCCGACATGTGCCAGCTGCGGTGTCGCCACGAGATCGCCGACCGCGAATACTCCCGCCGGCCCGGTCCGCATCCACTCGTCCACGCGGACATAGCCGCGCTCGTCGATCTCGACCCCCGTGGCTTCGGCCAGCAGTCCCTCCGACAGCGGGCGCCGGCCGATCGACATCAGGATCGTCTCGACCTCGAGCTTCTCCCCGTCCTCGAAGACCACCGCGGTGTGGTCGCCGTCGGGCTCGTGCCCGGTGAGCTTGACACCGGTTCGCACGGTGATCCCGCGTTTGGTGAACGACCGGACGATCACGTTGGCCACGTCCTTGTCGCAACCTGGAAGGATCTTGGGCAAAGCCTCCAGAACTGTGACCCGCACTCCGAGATCTGCCAGCATGGAGGCGAACTCGCAACCGATGGCTCCCCCGCCGATCACCGCCACCGAGCGTGGAAGCTCGCGCAGGTCCAACAGCTCGTCGGAGGTCAGGACGTAACGGCCGTCCACCTCGAAGCCGGGAAGGGTCCTCGGTACCGAGCCCGAAGCGAGCACGACGTTGGTCCCGCTCAAGTGGGTCACCTCTCCGTCCGGCCCGGTGACCTCGACGGCCTTGCCCGCGAGCAGGCGTCCTACGCCCGCGAAGACCGCGACCTTGCGCTGGCGCAACAGGCCCGAGAGCCCTTTGAAGAGCTGGTCGACTATGCGGTTCTTCCGGTCCTGGCTGACGGCGAACTCCACCACGGGCTGGCTGGCGTGGATGCCGAACTCCTTGGCACCCTCGACGCCACGCAACACCGTCGCGGTCTCGAGGAATTCCTTCGCGGGCACGCAACCCCGGTGCAGGCAGGTGCCACCCACCTTGTCCTTCTCCACGACGGCCACCGAAAGTCCCGCGGCACCCGCATACAAAGCGGTGGCGTACCCACCAGGCCCGCCACCGATGACGACTATGTCGAACTGCGCCGGCTCAGCTTGGTTCGCTGGCAGACCGACCACCTCCTAGGTTCAACGATGATTCAACCGCCTGAGAGCCACGCGCCAGCCCGGCACGCGTTCTCTGCCGCGCGGCTGGGCGCACTTTGGGCTCAGCCTAATGACGCCGGATCGGGCAGGGGGCGTGTCACGGTGCCGCTGTGGCCGGTGCCGAGCCGCCCTCGAGAAGCGTCGCGGACCTCAGCCCGTCGGGCGGCGCAGCATACCCGCGGCGACGGTCGCGTTGGTCTGCTCGTCCACCAGCACGAAGCTGCCTGTCGCTCTGTTGTCCCGGTACTCGTCGTAGAACAGCGGCGCAGTCGTGCGGAGATGTACCCGGCCGATGTCGTTCAGCTCGAGCTCGCCGGCCCGGCTGTCGTGATGGAGGGCGTTCACGTCGAGCCGGTACTGGAGCGAGCGTACACGTGCGCGCGCCCACCGGGTGGTGTGCTTGATCGCGAACGTCGAGCCTTCCCGAAGCGGTCTCTCAGCCATCCAACAGATCATCGCCGAGACGTCCTGGCCGACGTTCGGACGGTTGTTGGGCCGGCAGAGCATGTCACCTCGCGAGATGTCGATGTCGTCTTCGAGGCGGACGACGACCGACTCCGGTGGGAAGGCCTCCTGGAGCGGGCCCTCAGGGCCGTCGATGCTCACGACGCGGCTCGAGAAACCGGAGGGCAGCGCCACGACTTCGTCACCCACCTCGAGCACGCCGCTCGCGATGTTGCCGGCGTAGCCGCGAAAGTCGTGGTGCTCGCTCGAGATCGGCCGGATGACGAGCTGGACGGGGAACCTCAGGTCGATCAGGTTGCGGTCGGAGGCTATGTGGACCGTCTCGAGGTGGTCCAGCAACGAGAGCCCGCTGTACCAGGGCATCTCCGACGAGCGGTCCACGACGTTGTCGCCCGCCAGCGCCGAGATCGGGATGCAGGTGAGGTCGTATACCTGGAGACGTTCGGAGAAGCCGATGAAGTCGTCGCGGATCTCCTCGAAACGTTGCTTGGAGTACCCGACGAGGTCCATCTTGTTCACGCACAGCACCAGGTGGCGGATGCCGAGAAGCGACGCGATCATCGCGTGCCGTCGCGTCTGCTCGGTCGCCCCGGCGCGGGCATCGATGAGCAGCAGGACGAGGTCGGCCGTTGAGCAGCCCGTGACCATGTTGCGGGTGTGCTGTGTGTGCCCGGGGGTATCGGCGATGATGAACCTGCGCTTGGGCGTGGAGAAGTAGCGGTACGCAACGTCGATCGTTATGCCCTGCTCGCGCTCGGCCCGGAGCCCGTCGGTGAGCAATGCAAGGTTCACATATTCGTCGCCTCGGGCCACGCTCGTGCGTTGGACGGCTTCGAGCTGGTCTTGGAAGATCTGCTTCGAGTCGTACAGCAAGCGGCCGATCAGTGTGGACTTGCCGTCGTCGACAGAACCTCCGGTCGCAAAACGCAGCAATTCCACTAGAAGTAGCCCTCCCGCTTCCGGTCCTCCATGGCGGCGTCGGAGAAACGGTCGTCCGCGCGCGTCGCGCCCCTTTCGCTCACTCTCGTCAACGCCGTCTCCACGATGATCTCGGCGGGAGTGGTCGCAGTCGACTCCACAGCCGCTGTGCAGGTCATGTCACCGACCGTCCGGTACCGCACTGTCGTCTCGAAGGCCTGCTCGCTCGCGACGCCGTCGCGCGGCTGGGTCCAGGGTCCGACGGCGAGGAGCATGCCGGTCCGGCGAAAGACGGTGCGCTTGTGCGCGAAGTAGATCTGGGGAAGCTCGAGCCTCTGTTCGTCGACGTACTGCCATATGTCGAGCTCGGTCCAATTCGACAGCGGGAAGACCCGGAAATGCTCCCCCGGCCGGTGCCGCGTGTTGTAGAGGTCCCACAGCTCCGGTCGTTGTGCACGGGGGTCCCACTGGCCGAACTCGTCACGCAGGGAGAACACCCGCTCCTTGGCCCTTGCCTTCTCCTCGTCGCGCCGTCCTCCCCCGAAGACCGCGTCATAGCGGTTCTCCTCCAGCACCCTGAGAAGGGTGAAGGTCTGCAGTCGGTTGCGGGTGGCCCCGGGTACCGGCTGCTCGACGATCGAGCCGTCGTCGATGTCCTCCTGCACCGAACCGACAACGAGCCGGACCTCGAGCTTGGCCACCTGCTGATCGCGGTACTCGATGACCTCGGGGAAGTTGTGCCCGGTATCGACGTGCACGATCGGGAACGGGACGCGCTGGGGCCAGCAGGCCTTCGTGGCCAGATGGAGCAGGACGGCAGAGTCCTTGCCCCCTGAGAACAGGAGTGCAGGACGCTCGAATTCAGCGACCACCTCACGAATGATGTGAATCGCCTCGGACGCGAGCGTGTCGAGGTGGGAGAGACGGTGAGCCATTGAGAGTAGGCAGACTAGTCACCATTTCGCGTCCGGAGGCGCAAACACCTTGCAGCCGGTGCGATCGTGGCCTTCACGCATGCACGCTCGGCCGGCGTTCCGCCCATCCGCTTGCTTGTTCGAGCTGACTGGAGACGCGGATGAGAACGTCCTCCCGCCCGTAGTCGGCGACGAGTTGCACTCCGATAGGCAGTCCTCCGGGCGCCCAGTGAAGCGGCAGCGAGGCGGCCGGCTGGCCGCTCACGTTGAACTGGCCAGTGAACTGGAGGGTCGCGGTCTCCCTGGCCACTCCGAGCACGGGGTCGGAGAGCTCGCCCAGCCTGGCCGGGGGCTGCGCCAGGACCGGAGTGCACAGCAGGTCGAAGCCCTGTTCGGACCAGAAGGCGATGGTTCGGCGCCTGAAGCCCTCGAGCCAGAGGACCGACTCGAGATAGTCCGGGCCAGAAGTGGACCTGCCAAGAGTGGTCAGAAGCGAGTTGACGGGCTCGTACTCCTCAACGGAGATCTCCCTGTCGAGGAGATGCGACCATTCGGTCAATGCGACAGCGACGGCGGTCGCTACGAGGACAATGAAATGGCGCCGGAACTCGGGCTCCCCGAGCGAGGCCGGGTGGGCCATCTCGACCTCGTGACCGAGCGACTCGAGCAGCCGGCCTGCGAGCCGTACCGCCTGCGAACACTCCGGATCGGCTCGATACTCGGCCTGCGGGGGATGATCGAGGAGTCCGACGCGGAGCCTGCCGGGGTCGGCACCCACCTCTTGCGCGAACGGCCGGGCACACAGCGGCGCGACGAACGTGTCACCCGGCCGGTAGCCGGCGATCTGGTCCAGCACGGCTGCCGAGTCGCGAACGGTGCGCGCCAAGACGTGGTCGGCGGAAAAGCCGTTCCAGGAGTCGGCGCCCGCCGGCCCATTGCTCACGCGGCCCCGGCTCGGCTTGAGGCCGAAGAGAGCGCAGCAGCTTGCCGGGATGCGGATGGAACCCCCGCCGTCGTTGCCGTGGGCGACGGGAACCATGCCGGACGCAACCGCTGCCGCCGAGCCACCCGACGACCCTCCGCTCGAGTGCCCGATTTCCCAGGGGTTCCGCGTCGGCCCGAACGCCAGCGGCTCGGTTGTGATCGTCGTCCCGAGCTCGGGGGTATTCGTGCGGCCGAGCACGACAAAGCCCGCTCTCTTGAACCGCTGAACGAGGAAGCTGTCCGCCTTGGCGCGATAGCCGGCAGCCTTCGCAAAGGATGTCCCTTCGCAGTAAGGCTCCCCCGCCTGTGGGGCGCCGAGGTCCTTGAGCAGGATCGGCACGCCCCGGAACGGCCCGTCGGGCAGCTCGCCGGCCGCCTGTTCGCGGGCGGCGGAGAACTGGCGGTGGATGACGGCGTTCAGCACGGGATCGCACCGGTCGATCCGTTCGATCGCCGCGTCGACGAGCTCGAGCGGGGACGCCTCGCCACGCCGTACAAGTTCTGCCTGCGCGGTCGCGTCCTTCCAGGTCAGCTGTTCGTCCACGATGCCCCCGTTCGAGCCCCCGGGTCGGTGCTACTACCTTCTAGGCCCGGATCTCGCAGTGCGCACCTTCACGAGTGAGGGCACAGCCGCCACGCCGTGGAGAGGGTGGTACGCCTCGGCAGCGTCCACAAGCCGATGCTCGTCCTCGACGGTGAGCTCGAGATCGGCGGCTTCGGCGTTGCGTTGGAGCTGCGCGACCGTGCTGGCGCCCGGTATCGCGACCACGTTCGGGTGGCCGATTATCCAGGCCAGTGCCACCTGAGCGGCCGTGGCGTCATGGCGGCCGGCGATCTCGCGCAGCGCATCGAGCAGCGGTCGGGCGCGGTCGAGGTTCTCGGGTAGGAAGGTGGCCGATTTCGCGCGCATCGCCGTCGGACGGTGCTGCGCGTCATAACGCGCCGACAACAGGCCTTGAGCGAGCGGGCTGTACGCGATCACCAAGCGGTCGTTCGCTGCCGCCCATTTGGTCAGGCCCTTGAGCGGCCGACGGTCGACGAGATTGAACCGGACTTGGTTGGACAAGACCGGACGACCGAGTGCACCCTCCGCGGCCTTCCAGCGGTCGAGGGAGTAGTTGCTCACTCCTATGTGGCGGATCACACCGCTGCGTTGGAGCGCCCGCATCGCCGTCATCTGTCCGGTGAGGGAGACCAAGGGGTTGGGCCAGTGCAGCTGGTAGAGGTCGATCTGAGCGACGCCCAGGCGACGGAGGCTCCCAGCCGCCCGCCGGGCTACGACCGGCCGCAAGGGAAGGATCGGGAGGACCTTTGAGGCGAGGAACACCTCCGCTCGCCGGTCCGCTATCGCACGGCCGACGATTCGCTCCGAGTGGCCGAAACCGTATATCTCCGCGGTGTCTATGAGGTTCATGCCGAGGTCGAGGGCGCGATGAACGATGTCGACCGCGTCGTGCTCGGCGTAATGGGAGCCGTATCCCCATTCCCTCGACCCGAACTGCCAAGCACCCAGGCCAACGGCCGACACCTTCTCGCCACCTACTTCTACGTATCGCATCACACTGGACATTATCTGGAAGTTCGTGTGCAAGTAGCTGGCGTCGGCGACGGCTCAGCCCGCGCGAGCTCCCCGCTGGAAGCGGGCGGCCTCGACCGCGAGCCGGTCGACGAGCTCGTTCATCGTGTGGCCAGAATGTCCCCTCACCCAGCTCAGCTTGATCTCCCCACGCCTGCGGTCGACAACCTCTTCGATGAGCGGACGCCACAGGTCCTGGTTCGCGACCGGCTCGCCACGGGAGTTCTTCCACCCCCTCGCGCGCCATCCCGCCCACCATCTTTGGTTGAAGCAGCTGACGACGTAGGTGGAGTCGCTCACGACGTGCACGTGACCGCTGATGGCACCGAGCGCTTGGAGAACGGCCGTGACCTCCATGCGCTGGTTGGTCGTCCTCTCCGTGTGCCCGCTCTCGTACTCCTCCTCGGAGACCGCCCACGCCCATCCGCCCGGGCCCGGGTTGCCGACACACGCTCCGTCGGTGAACACGACAGTGGCAGGATTCGGATCCTCGAAGAGCGTCACGGAGTCATTCTGCCTGGTCCGGTAGGGCATCGTGATGCTTCACGCCACCAGCCGGGCGCCCGATGGCCCGGCTCGGATTCTTCTCGCGCTCACGCGGCCGGAAAGCCGCTCCGTGGGCGCGAGACTGGTGGCGTGATCATCGACGGTTTCTCATACCAGCTGCCCGATGTAGATCCCGAGGAGACCGCCGAGTGGATGGACTCCTTCGACGCCGTCGTCGAGGCGGGAGGCCGCCCACGCGCCCAGTTCCTCCTGATGAAGCTGCTGGAGCGAGCGCGCGCCAACCAGGTCGGCTTCCCCTCGACGGTCTCGAGCCCGTACATCAACTCGATCCCGGCTCGCTCGGAGCCCTGGTTCCCCGGCGACGAGGACCTCGAGCGCAAGATCCGTCGTTACATACGCTGGAACGCGGCCGTCATGGTCACGCGGGCGAACACCCGCGAGCCCGGCATCGGAGGCCACCTGTCGACCTTCGCGAGCTCCGCCTCTCTCTACGAAGTCGGCTTCAACCATTTCTTCCGCGGCAAAGCGAACGGCACGGCGGGCGACCAGGTGTACTTCCAGGGTCACGCCTCGCCCGGCATCTATGCCCGCGCGTACGTCGAGGGCCGGCTCGGGGATGACGAGCTCGACAATTACCGGTTCGAGGTCGGTGGCAGGGGCTTGGCAAGCTATCCGCACCCCCGCCTCATGCCCGACTGGTGGGAGTTCCCGACGGTCTCGATGGGGCTTGGCCCGCTCACTGCCATCTACCAGGCGCGCTTCAACCGCTACCTCGTGCATCGCGAGCTGGCCGACACGACCCAGTCGCGGGTGTGGTCCTTCGTCGGAGATGGCGAGTTCGACGAGCCGGAGACACGAGCTGCGCTCAGCCTTGCCGCACGTGAGCGCCTGGACAACCTCACCTTCGTCGTCAACTGCAACCTTCAGCGCCTCGACGGGCCGGTCAGGGGCAACGGCAAGATCATCCAGGAGCTGGAGGCGTTGCTCCGGGGTTGCGGTTGGAACGTGATCAAGGTCATCTGGGGCAGACGCTGGGACGAATTGCTGGCGCGTGACCTCGACGGCGTGCTCCTCCACAAGATGAACACGACGCTCGACGGCGATTCCCAGACGCTCGCCGCCGAGTCCGGCGCGTACATCCGCGAGAACTTCTTCGGTCCCGATCCCCGCCTGCGCAAGCTCGTGGAGCACCTGTCGGACGCGGAGCTGCAGACCCTGCCTCGTGGCGGGCACGACTACCGCAAGCTCTACGCCGCCTACAAGGCGGCAACCGAGCAGATCGGAGCACCGACGGCGATCCTCGCGAAGACCATCAAAGGTTGGACGCTCGGTCCCGAGATCGAAGCGCGCAACGCCACCCACCAGATCAAGAAGATGACGAAGGACCAGCTCCGGGCACTGCGCGACCGATTGCACCTCCATGAGGAGATCCCCGACGATGCGCTCGACGCGGAAGCGCCTCCCTACTACCGCCCACCGGCAGGATCACCCGTTCACGAGTATCTGACCGCTCGCGGCCGCGCGCTCGGCGGGCACCTGCCCAACCGCGTGGTTCGCGGTCGCGGACTTCTCGGGCTTCCCGCGCCCCAACCGGCGACCTTTGCGGAGTTCGCGCTCGGGTCCCGCGGCCAGCCGGTCTCCACGACCATGGCGTTCGCGAGGCTCCTGCGCAACCTGCTCCGCGACCCCGGCATCGGCAAGTACGTCGTCCCCATCGTGCCCGACGAGGGACGCACGTTCGGGCTCGACGCGCTCTTCGCGGAGGTGAAGATCTACGCCCCAGAGGGTCAGCTATACACCGCCGTCGACGCCGGCCTGCTCCTCTCGTACTCCGAGGATCGCACGGGTCAGATCCTGGAAGAGGGCATCACGGAGGCCGGCGCCATGGCGAGCTTCCAGGCGGCCGGGACGTCGTACGCGACGTGGTCCGTGCCGATGCTGCCGATCTATCTCTTCTATTCGATGTTCGGGTTCCAGCGAGTGGGGGACCTGATCTGGCAGGCAGCTGACGCGCGGGCGCGTGGTTTCCTGGTGGGCTGCACGGCAGGGCGGACGACGATGAACGGCGAGGGGCTCCAGCACCAGGACGGGCATTCACTGCTCTTGGCCTCAGTCGTGCCGACGGTCCACGCCTACGACCCGGCGTTCGCCTACGAGATGGCGATCATCGTCGAACGCGGGATCCACCACATGTTCGGCCCCGACGCCGAAGACTGCATCTACTACCTGACCCTCTACAACGAGAACTATCCGATGCCTGCGCTACCGGTGCCGGACGGCGACGAGGCCGAGCAAGCCGACACGGCCCTGAGCATAAGAGAAGGGATCCTGCGGGGCATGTACCGCTACGCGGGACCGGTCGAGCCCGAAAACGCCTCCGGCCGTTCGGCTACGATCCTTTTCTCCGGCCCCGCTTGGCAGGCCGCCATGCAAGCGCGTGAGCTTCTTGCATCAGACTGGGGCGTGACGGCAGAAGCCTGGTCGGTCACGAGCTACAAGGCGCTCAGGGAGGACGGTCTGGAAGTCGAGCGCTGGAACAGGTTGCATCCCAATTCCGCGCCCCGAGTTCCCTACGTGACTCGTGCGCTCGAAGGGGCACGGGGTCCGATCGTCGCGGTCACTGACTACTTGAAGGCGGTCCCTGATCAGGTTGCGCGCTTTGTCCGGGCGCCCTTCACGGTGCTCGGGACCGACGGGTTCGGTCGTTCCGATACTCGTGCCGCACTTCGCAGGCATTTCGAAGTCGACGCCGCGCACATCGTGGTCGCGGTCCTGGCCGAGCTTGCTACGGCCGGTGACGGCAAGCCCAGCGAGGTTGCCGCGGCCATCGAGAAGTACGGAGTCGACCCCGAGGCGATCGACCCGCGAGGCGCCTGAAGCTTGCCACTGGGTGGCGCCCCAGGACCTGACGCTGGGACGGGCGCGAAACGACCCCGCAGCGGCGACAGCCCCGCGAAAGGCGCGCCCTACACTCCTTCGATGCCCCGAGCCGCGACTACAGCCAAGGGCCTCCCTTTCACCGGAGATCCCCAAGCGGACAAGTACCTCGTAGACGAGCCCTTGGCGCTGCTGATCGGCATGGTCCTCGATCAGCAGGTGCCTCTCGAGAAGGCGTTCGCAGGACCCTGGGTGCTGCGCCAGAGGCTCGGCACCAAGCTCGACGCCGCGAAGATCGCCGCCATGCCGCCCGATGACCTCACCGCGTTGTTCGTCGAAAGACCCGCCCTCCACCGCTTCCCGGGGTCGATGGCTGCCCGGGTGCAGGACCTCTGCGGGCTGCTGGTCGACGAATATGGCGGGAACGCGGCGGCGGTGTGGACGACTGCTGCGACCGGCGACGAGTTGTTCAAGCGTGTGAAGGCGCTTCCCGGCTTCGGCGAGCAGAAGGCCCGGATCTTCGTCGCTCTGCTCGGCAAGCAACTCGGGGTTCGCCCCAAGGGCTGGGAAAAGGCTGCGGGGTCCTTTGGCCAAGCCGGATCGCTCGCGTCCGTGGCCGACATCGACAGCCCGGACGCCCTTCTCGCCGTTCGCGCGCGCAAGCGGGCGATGAAGGCCGCCCGCACTCCAACAGACACTTGACCAGGGAACAGACGAGGCGGAGCTGGGCGCACACGCGCTCGAGGGGCGCCGAAGCGCCCCTCGAGGCGACTGTGGAAAGGTCCCACAGCCATAGTCATGTGCTGAAAAAGGGCTCGGCTTCCGGGCTGCATCGAGCGGGACCAACTCTCGACCGGAGACACCGAGGGTGTCTGGATGGATATCACCAGGTGGTCCAGCGTGCCGCCTAGCGGCCAGCCACCTCCAGGGTCCCGCAAGGTTGACTACTCATGAATTGGACCACCTCCTTTCTCTGGTGGCCCCAATGTATCGAGACTTGCGCCCCAGTGTGCGCATCGGCTCAACCGAAGGGCCACCAGCCCCGCTTGCGGGTCACGGACCGGCGCCCGGAACCAGAACCGAGCCTGCGCGGAAGCTGCGGCCCGGGGTGAGGCAGATCGCTCGTCAGCTCGTACAGATCAATGAGCGTCTGGGCCGCGAAAACGAGGTCGAGACGACGTTGGAGCTCTTCGAGGCTGAGGCGGCCCTCGGCGAAGTGCTCGTGCAACTCGGCGGCGAAACGTTCCCGATCTGCGTCCGACGCCCGCGGTCCCGCGGGCCGGCTGCCCTCGGCGCCTGCGCCCGCGCCGGTGTCGGCAGGCTTGTCAGGAGCCACCGAGGACCACCTCCGAAATGGACTTTACTTTGTCTCCAGATCGATCCCACCCTCGGCGGCGTCCCTCGCCGGCGCCGAGCGAGGAAGGACAGGAGGCCGCGACATGCACTACCAGGACGAACAGGTCGAGATCCACAAGGTGGTAGTCGGGCCGTATGACAACAACGTCTTCGTCGTGCGCTGCCGCCTGAGCGGCGACGCTCTGCTCGTCGACGCGGCAAACGAGCACGAGCAGCTTCTCGCGCTCTGCCGGCGTCTCGGAGTCCGCAAGGTCGTGGAGACCCACGGCCATTGGGACCACATCCAGGCGGTCCCGCAGCTGCGGGACGCCGGCTACGAGGTCGCGGTGCGAACCGAGGATGCCGCCATGCTGCCGTCCTATGACCTCCTCCTCGAGGACGACGACCTGCTCGAGGTCGGTCAGCTGCGGCTGAGGACGATACATACCCCCGGCCACACACCCGGGTCCATGTGTTTCCTGGTCGAAGGGTCACCGGTCCTCCTCTCCGGCGACACGCTCTTTCCGGGAGGGCCGGGCAACACGGCCACCGACCTCGGGGACTTCCCGACCATCATCGACTCGATAGAACGGCGCATTTTCGCGTCCCTGCCGCCCGAGACGATCGTGATGCCTGGCCATGGCCTGGACACCACGATCGCTGTCGAGCGCCCTCACCTGGATGAATGGATCGCTCGGGGCTGGTAGGGCACATTTCCCCTACGGACGTAGTAGTAATCCGGTGGCGCGTCTAACATGGTTGCCGTGTCGAATGCAAGCGTGACCGCCGAGGCCCGTCGAGATCCGGGGAGCTCCGAGGCTCCCGAGCTGGCCGGGATCACAGCGACCGGCGACGAGTTGCTGACCATCGAAGATCTGCACGTCGAGGTCGAAGGTCACGAGATCCTTCGCGGCGTCGACCTTGTCGTCAGACAGGGTGAGCTTCACGCCCTTATGGGCCCTAACGGCTCGGGAAAGTCGACGCTTGCGAACGCCATCGCCGGCAACCCTGGCTATCAGGTCGTGAGCGGGCGGATCTTGTTACGGGGCGAGGCGATCACGACGTGGGCGGCAGATGCGCGGGCCAGAGCCGGGGTGTTTCTCGCGTTCCAGTACCCGGAGGAGATCCCCGGTGTGCCGGTGTCGCAATTCCTCCGCCAGGCCGTCTCTGCCCGCCGCGGAATGGACATCTCGGTGCTCGAGGTCCGGGTCGCGCTCATGGAGTGGATGCAACGACTGGACATGGACCCCGCGTTCGCGAGCCGGTACTTGAACGAGGGATTCTCCGGCGGCGAGAAGAAGCGCAACGAGATCCTCCAGATGGCCATGCTCGAGCCCGACGTTGCCATACTCGATGAGACCGATTCCGGCCTCGACGTCGACGCGCTGCGGATCGTTGCCCGGGGGATCGAGGAAGTCCGCCGCGTCCGCCCGGCACTCGGTATCGTGCTCGTGACGCACTACCGCCGGATCCTGGAGGAGTTGCGACCCGATCGCGTGCACGTGATGCTGGAAGGGAGAATCGTCGAGAGCGGGGGTCCCGAGCTCGCGGAGCGCCTCGACAGCGAAGGCTACGAGGAGCTGCGCCCATGACCACCACCGTCGAGGCCGGCCCGCTCGAAGTCACCGCACTTCGCAGGCAGTTCCCTCTGCTCCAGCGGGAGTCGCACGGCAAGAGGCTCGTCTACCTCGACTCGGCGTCGTCGTCCCAGCGTCCCCGTGCCGTGCTCGACGCGATGGACCACTACTACGAGACCACCCATGCGAATGTGCACCGCGGCGTCTACGCCATCGCAGAGGAGGCCACGCGTCAGTTCGAGATGGCGCGCAGGGCCATAGGCAGGTTCATCAATGCGCCGCGGCCGGACGTCGAGGTCGTGTTCACGAAGAACGCCACCGAAGCGCTCAACCTCGTAGCCCATTCTTACGGTCGGCACCTTCTCCCCGAGGGCAAGGCGATCCTGCTGACCGAGCTTGAGCACCACGCCAACCTCGTGCCTTGGCTCATGCTCGCCGCTGAACGCGGAGTGGAGCTCCGCTACCTTCCCGTCGGCGAGGACTACCGGCTCGACTTGAGCGATCTTGACCGGCTCGTCGACGGCGTCGGCCTTGTCGGTGTCTCGAGCATGTCGAACGTGCTCGGCACGATCAACGATCTCAGTCCCATCGTCGAGGCGGCACACGCGGTGGGTGCCGTCGTCGTCGCCGACGCCTCCCAGCTCGTTCCTCACCGCAGCGTCGACGTGAGTGCACTGGGCGTCGACTTCCTGGCCTTCACGGGCCACAAGATGCTCGGGCCCACGGGCATCGGCGTGCTCTGGGGGCGCGAGGAGCTGCTCGACGCGATGCCGCCCTTCCTCGGTGGCGGCGAGATGATCCGTGACGTGCGCCTGGACGGCTTCATCCCCAACGATCTTCCTTGGAAGTTCGAAGCCGGCACACCGCCGATCGCGGAGGCGATCGGCTTGCACGCTGCGGTCCGTTTTCTCGAGTCCGTGGGGATGGACCGGGTAGCGGCGCACGAGACCGCGCTCACATCGCGGGCGATCGAGCTCCTCGTGGGCCGGCATGGCAGCGACGTGAAGATATTCGGACCGACTTCCGACCCGCTAAGGCGCGGCGGCGTGCTGTCCCTCTGTTTCCGAGACCTTCACGCCCACGACCTCGCGCAGGTCCTCGACTCGGAGGGCATCTGCATACGTGCCGGGCACCACTGCGCGAAGCCGCTGATGCGCAGACTGGGCGTCACATCCACCGCACGAGCCTCGTTCTACGTGTACAACGATGAGGACGACATCGAAGCGCTCTCAGACGCGCTCGACGTCGCTGGAGCCTTCTTCGGCTGAGACACACCAACTGAAACAGGAGCCACAACACCGCTATGGCCGGCCTCGAAGACCTTTACCGGGAGATCATCCTCGACCACTACCGCTCCCCGCGTAACCGTGGAGAGCTACCAGTGCCACCCGCGCACCGGGTCGAGGGATTCAACCCACTCTGCGGCGACGAGGTCGTCGTCTACCTCGAAGTCGACGACGGCATGCTCACGGACCTGCGCATCGCCGGCCAGGGGTGCTCCATCAGCCAGTCGTCGGCGTCGATGATGTCCGCGACGGTGAAGGGCCGGCCCGTCGAAGAAGCACGCAGGCTCATCCGTTCCTTCAAGGCGATGATGTCGATCCACGAGCACCTCCTGGGTGGCGATGAAGGCGCCGATGACGCCGACGGTCAGAACGAGGTCGAGACGATAAAGCCCGAGGATCTCGGTGAGCTGGCTGCGCTCCAAGGAGTGGTCAAGTTCCCGGTTCGCATCAAGTGCGCGACGCTCTCGTGGAACGCCCTGGCCCAGGGGCTCGACGAGATCGCTGCAGGCGTGTCGCCAGCTGAGTGAAGCTGCCTGGGAGGCTCAGGGCTCGACGATCAGGCCCTTGAGGTCCGGCGATATCACCAGCGCCTGTCCGGCAACCCCCAGGGATTCCAGAGCCAGTTCGCCCGCGTCGCGGACATGCGCCGCCGCAGCGGGCCCGTCACAGATGCCGAGCAGGCTCGGGCCGGCGCCGGACCAGCACGACACCAGGGCCCCAGCCTTCGTCAACCGCGCCAACAGCTCGGACGCCTCGGGGAACAGGTGCGAACGCTGGGTCTGGTGAAGGCGGTCCTCGCCCGCGGCACCGATCAGGACGGTGCGATCGGCGAGACCGGCCAGGAGCAGGCCCATTCGCGAGAGGTTGAAGACGGCGTCGCGGTGCGGCACTTCGATCCTGAGGGCGCGCCTAGCCTCGACGGTCAACAGCTCTCGGTCGGGTACGAGGACGACGAACGCGAGAGCCGGGTCCAGCGGGAACCGGCGGACCACCGGGCCGGTGTCGAGGAGTGCGGCTGAGACGAGACCGCCGCGGACCGCCGCCGCCGCGTTCTCGGCATGACCCTCGAAGCTGACGGCCACCTTCAAGGGATCGGCCGCTCCGGCGGCGGCCGCCGCCGCGACCGTCAGGGCCGCCGAGGAGCCGAGCCCACGCCCGACCGGGATCTCGGAGCGAACCCGGATCGCGAAACGGTCGTGACCGCACACCGCCGAGGCCACCCTCGCCGCAAGATGGTGCTCGTCGCACGCAAGGTCCACCCCCTGACCCTCGCTGCACAACGAAAACCGATCCGCAGGGATCATCTCGACTTCCACGTAGAGGGCCAAGGCGAGGGCCAGGACGTCGAAACCCGGACCGAGATTGGCGGAGGAAGCCGGGGCTCGGGCGCGCATTGCGATCCCTCAGCTACCGCTCGCGGCGACCACCGTGGAGTTGACCGCAGGTGGGGGGGACCAACCCGGAGGAGCCGATGACAGGAAGAGGCTCAGCTTTGCAGGAGTCAGCGACTGGACGCCTGCGGGCGTCACGACCTCCACATTCGCAATCGTGGTACCCGACTTCCAGCCGCGCCCGGTTCCCGGCTTCACGGGAATCGATGCCTTCACCACCGTATGCACTACGAGACCCGCCCATCCGACAACCGCGACAGGAACCGTCACAACGGCGCTCGGCCGCTCGCGGCTCCAGCCTGCGACGACTCTGGCAACAGGCTGGTAAGCACGCAAGAGCGGCCGTGACCTTAGATCGGAAGTTGCGGCGTGGAGAAGTTGCAGGTCGATGTCTGCCGCCCACTCCAGGCTCGAGGGCTGGCCGAGGGTGGAGCTCACGATGAGGACTCCGTGGCCCCCGACGGTACGCCTTGCCGCGGTCACGAGGCAGATCTGCGCCGCGTCGGTGAAGCCGGACTTGAGGCCGATCACGCCGTCCTGGCCCAGCGCCGGGTTGTAGCCGCTGACCGGCCCTGTCGGGAAATTCATCGTCGGGTGATCTTCGACAGAGATCATTCCCTGGACGCTTATTGCGTAGGCGCCGAGTATGGCCTGGTCGATTGCTGTGCTCCGGGAATCAGGGCTCAGGCCGCTCGCGTCCGCATAGTGCGTGTGCTTCAGGCCGAGCACGGCCGCCATGGCGTTCATCTTTCGCACGAACGCGTCGATGCTCCCGGCGTCCCAGCGTGCGAGATAGTCAGCGATGTTGCAGGCCGAAGGGATCATGAGCCCCTCGAGCAACTGGCGCTCGGTGAGGCGCTCTCCGGCGACGACTTCGAGGCTGGAATCGCCGTTCTCCACATCGCGGACCCATGCCGCGTGGTCCGCTGCAGTCATCGTGAACGTCGGCCCGGATCCATGGCCGAGGGGATGGTCTTCGAGCACGATGACAGCGGTCATGACCTTCGTCACGCTTGCCATCGGCGCCGACAGTTCGTCCGCTGAAGCCCCGAGCAGCCCGACGCCCTGGACGAACACGGCGGACTGACCCGTCGAGGGAATCGGCAGTGCCGGCAGCGTCCCTGAGAACCGCGCCGCTGCCGGCACGATGGGGACGAGCGACGGCAGGCGGACCGGTGCGGATCGCGGCCTTCCAGGATCGCCGGAGGTGACAAGCTTGGGTGATCCGGACCCCGAGACCAGCCATCCGATCCCTGACAGGACGACGGCGACGCCAAGCAGCACTGTCAGGCGGCGGCGCCAGTAGACCCGGCGCCGGCGGGCCCTGGCCGAGGTCAGCTGGCGCCTGGCCTTGGCAGGCTGTGCCGCACCGTCGGTGCACGGGGGCTCCCGGAGCGAAATCATTGACGGTGAGGCTGCACCTTCGTTTTCCATGGCGTTGACCGCGTCTCTGGCCGGCCGTCGCAGCTATAGCTCGTCCAGCTCCTCGGCTGACATCAGGACGGCACGCGGCTTCGAACCCTCGGACGGGCCGACTATGCCGCGCCTTTCGAGAAGGTCCATGAGCCGGCCGGCCCGAGCGAAGCCGACTCGGAGCTTGCGCTGGAGCATGGAGGTCGAGCCTAGCTGTGACCGCACGACCAACTCCATTGCCCGAGGCAGGAACTCGTCGTCGTCGTCCTCGACTCCCCTGCCGGACCGGTTCCCGGAGGCCTCCTCGCCCTCCACGCCATCGACGTAACGCGGGCCGCTCTGCCGGCGCCAGTGGGCCACAACGGCGTGGACCTCGTCCTCACCCACCCACGGCCCCTGGATCCGCCGGGGAACGCTCGAGGACGCAGTGAGCAGCAAGAGGTCGCCGCGGCCGACAAGCCGCTCCGCACCAGGCTGGTCGAGGATGACTCGGCTGTCGGCGAGCGAGGAGACCGAGAAGGCGAGCCGCGAGGGGATGTTCGCCTTTATCACGCCGGTGATCACGTCGACCGAGGGTCGCTGTGTCGCGATGACGAGGTGGATCCCCACGGCGCGGGCCATCTGAGCGATCCGGCAGATCGACTCCTCGACGTCGCGCGCGGCGACCATCATGAGGTCGTTCAGCTCGTCCACCACGACGAGGATGAACGGCAACCGGACGTGCCGGGTACCCAAGCCCGCTCCGCGGGAGCCGCCAGGACCCTCGCCGGCCACGACGGGCGTGGAAGGCATGTCGTCGCCGGCCAGCCACGGGTCGGTTTCAGTTTCTGCCTCGTCCGATCCGACCGCATCATCGGCGAGCTCGGTGTCGACGAAATCGGGCTCGTCGCCGAGCTCGGTGTCGACGAAATCGGGCTCGTCGCCGAGCTCGGGCACGTCGGCGAGCTCGGGCACGTCGGCGAGATCGGGCTCGGCAAGCGCCAGCTCGGCGAGCACCGGCGCCCTGTCGGCCGCACTCAGCGCCCGAAGGCCCACGAGCGCCCCTCCGTCGAGCTCGCCACGGTCGACCGCGGCGTTGTAGCCGGTGATGTCGCGCATGCCGCATTCGGCGAGCAGGTCATAACGGCGCTCCATCTCGGTCACGGCCCAACTGAGCGCGTTGGCGGCCCGTTTCGGATTGACCACGACCTGGGTGAGCAGGTGGGGAAGGCCGTTGTAGTGGCCGAGCTCGACTCGTTTCGGGTCCACGAGGATGAGACGGACTTCATCGGGAGTGGCCCTCATGAGGATCGAGGTGACCACGGAGTTGATGCACGACGACTTGCCGGCTCCGGTGGCCCCTGCGATCAACAGGTGTGGCATCTCGGCGAGGTTCACCATCACAGGTCGACCGGCGATGTCCCTGCCGAACGCCACCTCGAGCGGATGTGTCGATCTCTGGGCCTCGATCGACTGCAGAACGCTGCCGAGAGTCACGAGCTGCCTGTCACGGTTGGGCACCTCGACGCCGATCGCCGAGCGGCCCGGGATCGGGGCAAGGATGCGCACGTCAGGTGAGGCCATGGCATACGCGATGTCCTTCGCGAGGGTTGTCACCCGCGCCACCTTCACGCCGGCCCCGAGCTCGAGCTCGAAACGAGTGACCGTCGGTCCCACCGTGTAGCCGACCAGGTGCGTCTCGACGCCGTGGCCGGCGAGGGCACGCTCGAGCACGCGACCTCGCTCTTCGATCCCCTTCCGGTCGAGATCCTGTTCCTTGCTCCGCTTGAGGAGCTTCAGCGGTGGAAGCTTCCACGAGCCAGACGTGGGCGCGACCGGCAGACTGAGCTGCTCGGCCTTTCCCGTGACGGTCGCGACGCGGAGCACGTCCGCACCGGACGGCTCGGCGCCGACGACCGCCGCATCTGCCAGTCCCACGCGAGTCTCGGTAGCGGCAACCTCGGGAGCCCCCACAGCACTGCCGGCTTGATCCCCGTCCGATGCCCCGGAGAGAACCGACACGTGACCTGCCCCGGGCGCGACCCCCCCGCCATTGGCCGGCCAGACACCGAAACCGTCTGCGTCGGCGTTCGCACTCGTCACAGTCGTCGACCGTTGCTCGAGCGGTTGGACGCGCATGGCGGCGATCCAGTCGACCAAGAGGCTGCGCGTCCAGCGCGCAGCAGCCACAAGGCCCCGGCCGACGACACGCATCACGGCGAGCAGTGGCATGCCGAGCAGCCCACAGGTCGCAGCAAGGGCGAGGGCGCCGAGCACGACGGACGCTCCCGCGACGCCTATTATCCTCGAGAGCCCACCGCCGACGGCAGCACCGACGATGCCACCTGCGCCCCCGAGGCGGCTCCACGCCGCCGAGGTCACAGGCGAGCCCGCCGCGAGGTCCCCTAGGCCGGCGGACATGATCAGCAGGAGCGCCAGGGCTGCGAGAATTCCTCCAAGGCCGCGCCGCGCGCGCCCCGCCAGGAGGATGACACCGCCGACGACGAGCGCCGCCGGCGCCACGTCGGCTCCCCAGCCGAAGGCCCGCGCGCTCCCTCCTCGAAGCAAGTGCCCCGCCGGCCCGAGCAGGTCGAAATGAATTCCCAGTGCGGCGAGAACCCCGACGAGCAGGAGCGCCCAACCCCAAGACTCTTCCGAGGGCGCAGCGACGAGGTCGACCAGCCGCCCGGCGCCGCGCCCGAGCGCAGTCGTCTTCCGGCGCGCCCGCGCTCGGCCGTTGCCCTTGCGCGTGGCAGGGACCTTGGCGAACTGCGGTCTCGCGCCCGCCTTCGGCGCCGCCGCGGTCCGCGTCGAACCGGCGGACTTCCGCCTGGTCGGAGCATCGCGGGAGGTACCGGATTGGCCGGAGATGACACGTCTAGACACTGCCACGATGAGCACAACGCTAACACCAGCCACTCCCGCTGACAGTGATCCCGGGAGCCCCTGGTGTAGGAAGTTCCTGCTCAGGCCTCGATGATCAACGGCACGATCATCGGCCTGCGCCGGGTGCGATCGCTCACGATGCGTCCGACCGTCCGGCGGACAACTCGGCGGAGAGCGTCCAGGTCCTGCCCGCCCTCGTCCACGGAGACCTCGATCGCCTTCGCCAACGCGGAACGCAGTTCGTCGACGACCGACTCAGCGCCAGGCTCGTCGAGGAAACCCCGGCTGACGATCTCCGGGGCGCCAACCAGCTCTCCGGTGCGGCCGTCGACAGTGACGACGGCGACAACGACACCTTCTTCTGAGAGCACGCGCCGGTCGCGCAGCACTCCGACGCCCACGTCGCCGACGATGCCGTCGACGAAGACGTGTGCAGCAGAGACTTCGCCCGCGAAGTCGATCCCCTCGTCGCCGAGCTGCACGACGTCACCGTCCTCACAGATGAGGACCTCGTCGGGTGCCACGCCCATTTCGATGGCGAGACGGGAGTGACGTACCAGCATGCGGTACTCGCCATGCACGGGCACGAAACTGCGCGGCCACGCGATCGAGAGCAGGGTGGCCAGCTCGCCCTGGTGGGCATGCCCGCTTTCGTGCACGTGGGCGACACCGGCGTGGATGACCTCCGCTCCCCGGCGCGCGAGACCGTCCATCACCTTCGCGACCGCCCACTCGTTGCCCGGGATCGCGTGCGAGCTGAGAACTACGACGTCGCCTTCCTCGATGTGCAACCACCGGCTCTCGCCCGATGCCATCTGCGCCAACGCGGACATCGGCTCGCCTTGGGAACCTGTCGAGATGACGCAGATCTCACCTGGATTGTGGTCGCCGATCGTCTCGATGTCGGCAAAGCAACGGTCCGGGATCGTCAGCATCCCGAGATCGCGGGCGATGCTGACGTTCTTCAGCATCGAGCGGCCGAGAAGCGCCACCATGCGCCCGCTCGCGACCGCAGCATCGGCGAGCTGCTGGATCCGGTGGACGTGGCTCGCGAAACAGGCCACCACGATTCGACGGCCCCGTTGCGCGAGGAATATCCCGCGAAGCGATTCGCCGACTGCGCTCTCGCTGCCCGTGTAGCCCGGCAGCTCCGCGTTCGTCGAGTCCGCGAGCAGGAGGCGGATACCTTCGGTGGCGGCGATCTGGCCGATCCGGGAGAGGTCCGTCCTTCGCCCGTCGACCGGTGTCAGATCCAACTTGAAGTCACCGCTGTGGAGCACAACGCCCTGCGCGGTGTGGAAGGCGAGGGCGAAGCCACTCGGTACCGAGTGCGTCACCGGGATGAACTCCACCTCGAACGGGCCGATCTTGCGCCGCTCGCCGTCGCGCACCTCCACCAACGGTGCCTTCTGGCCGAGGCCCGCTTCGTCGAGCCGGCTACGCGCGAACCCGAGGGTAAGGCCCGACCCGTAGATCGGCGCGTCGACGTCGCGCATGAGGTACGCGAGCGCCCCGACATGGTCCTCGTGCCCGTGGGTGAGCACGATCCCGTCGACGTCTCCCGCGCGCTCGCGCAGAAATGCGAAGTCTGGCAGCACCAAGTCGACCCCGGGCATCTCCGGGTTGGGGAACATCACACCGCAGTCGAGAACGACGAGGCGGCCGGCTTGCTCGACGACCGCGCAGTTGCGGCCGATCTCTCCCAGCCCACCCAGGAACGAGATCCGGACCGCTTCAGGCATTCGGGCTCGTCACTCCGGTCTGGACCGGACGGCTCGAGCGCCACAAGTCCAAGTTGGCGAGCATGGAGCGCGCCTTGGGCTCCAGCCAGTCCGGGGCAGGTCCCATCGGCAGGCGGCACTCGCCTGCCGGGAGCCCCTGCGCCCGGAGAACGGCCTTGGTCGGCAGTGGGTTAGGGGCTTCGTCGCTGGACTGGAACGAGACCGCGTCGATCAAGGCCGCGTTCAGCTCGCGGGCCCCTTCGACATCACCTTCCAGGTATAGCCTGACCATCTCCCCCAGCTCCCGTCCGACCCAGTGCGACGCCACGCTCACGACTCCGACCGCGCCCACCGCTAGCAGTGGAAGGGTCAGCGAGTCGTCGCCGCTGTAACAGTCGAACCCTGCTCCGGCCCTGGCCATGAGCCTCGCGGCACCGGCCGGGTCACCGGACGCGTCCTTCACGCCAACGAAGTTCGGAAAACCACGGACGAGCTGCAACATCGTGTCGATGGCAACCTTGCGCCCGGTACGTACCGGGATGTCGTAGACGAGCACCGGGAGCGACGTCGCGGCGGCGACCGCGGCGAAGTGCGCTGCGATGCCGCTTTGGGACGGGCGGTTGTAGTAAGGCGTGACCGCGAGGATCCCGGCGGCACCGACCTCGGTGGCCACGCGCGTGAGCTCAACTGAGTGGGCGGTGTCGTTCGTCCCCGAGCCGGCGATCACCGGCACCGTGACCCCGCGTGCCACGGCCCCCCAAAGCTGCGTGCGCTCCGAGTCGGTCAGGGTCGGCCCTTCGCCGGTGGTGCCGGTCACCACGAGCCCGTCACTCCCGTTGTCGACGAGGTAGCGGGCAAGAGTCACGGCACCGTCGATGTCGACTCGGCCCTCGGCGTCGAAAGGGGTCACCATCGCGGTCAGCACTGCGCCGAAGCGTCCGGCGCGTCGAGCCGCCGTCACCATGGTCGCGGCCTTGTCACCGACCGAAAGTTAGCAGCATGCGTGTTCGGAGCTGGTTCAATTCCGAGCTTCGCCCGGAGCCGGCCGCCGAAAGCCTGCGGTCGACCGCCCGAGCCGAGAGCTCTCAAAGTCCCAGCAGGCCCCCGAGCCCCACGGTCAGCCCCTCCAGGTCGGCTACCCGGCGAACCGCCAGGAGCACGCCCGGCATGAAGCTCGCCCGGTCCAAGGAGTCGTGCCTCACCGACAACGTCTCGCCCTGCAAACCGAAGATCACCTCCTGGTGCGCGATGAACCCGGGCAACCGAACCGAGTGCACGTGCACGCCGCCTGGGGCTCGTCCACCCCTCGCTCCCGAAACGAGCTCTTGCTCGGTCGGATCGGCGGCCCAGTCCCCTGCGGCGGCCGTGTCACGTGCGGCCTGCATTAGACGGATGGTCTCGAGCGAGGTCCCTGAAGGCGCATCTCGCTTGCGGTCGTGATGGAGCTCGATCACCTCCGCGCCCGCCACCCACGGAGCGCAAATCTCTGCGCAGCGCATCATCAGCGCCGCGCCGATTGAGAAGTTCGCGGCCACGATCGCGTGGGCGTCCCCGGAGAACCAGGCCCGCAGAGCCTCGAGATCGGTTTCGTCGAGGCCGGTCGTGCCGCAAACGACGTGAACCCCGTGATCGGCACACCAGCGGAGATTGTCACGCGCCGCTGCAGCGACGGTGAAGTCCACGATCACCTCGGCCCCGGCCGCGGTTGCTGCTCCCGGCGCGGCTGCGATCTCCAGCCCGCTCCCGCGCACGGCTGCTACCTCATCGAGCGGTCGGCCAGCCGCAGCGGGGTCGACGGCGACGACAAGCTCCAGGTCGGCTGCGCCGAGCACGGCTGCGCAAGTTGCCCGTCCCATGCGCCCAGCGGCCCCGAACACTCCAACACGCTTCATCTCTTCACCGTATCCGTTACCCGATACGCCATCGGGACCTCGAGCCGAAACGGGGCCGGAAGTCCTGGAAAGCCCTGGCGAGCGCCGCAGGCTGGGCCAGCCACGACGACCGGGCGAGCACGGCGCCTCAGGAGAAATCCGACTCGACAAACGGCCCGACGACCGCGAGCGTTCTTCGCCCGGTCAGCACAGTTGCGGCAAGGGACCGAACCTGGTCCGCGGTGACTGCCGCGATGCGCCCGAGTAACTCCTCTGTGGTTAGCACCGAGCCGAACAACAGCAGGCCGGAGCCGATCCTCGACATGCGCGAGCCGGAGTCCTCCAGCGAAAGGAGCATGTCAGCACGGAGGTGTCCCTTTGCAACCTCGAGCTCTCTCTGGGTGATCCCTTCGGCACCAAGGCGGTCGAGCTCGGTGTGAAGCAACTCGAGAACCTCATGGGCGTGCTCAGGCGCGGTGCCCACCGAGATCGCCAGGGTCCCGGCGTCGTCATAAGCACTGCGATCGGACCCGATCGAGTACGCGAGGCCTCGTGCTTCCCGGATCTCCTGGAACAGCCTGCTGGACAGGCCGCCGCCGAGGATGTGGTTGAGCACCGCCAGGGCGAAACGATCGGACGAATGCCGGTCCGGCGCTCTGACCCCGAGGACGAGCTGTGCCTGTTCGGTCTCCCGTGACTCGACCACGAGCGCGACGGCGTCGCCTCCGGGCGCCTCGCGCACGGGAGGACGCCCGCCATGGCGATCGGCGAAGCGGGCCTCGATCCCCGCGGCGATGCTCTCATGATCGAGGTCGCCTGCTGCGGCGATCACCATGTTGCCCGGCAGATAGTGCTCGTCGAAGAACGACCGGATCGCCGGCACTGTGACCTTGCGGATCACTTCCGGTTCGCCGAGAACCTCGCGTCCGAGAGGATGGTTCGGGAACATCGCATTGGCGAATTGCTCCTGGACCACGTCCATCGGCTCGTCACGATGCATGAGAACCTCTTCGAGTATCACCTGGCGCTCCGCATCGACCTCTTCGGGCCGCAGCGCGGGCCGGCAAAGGATGTCGCAGAGTACGTCCAGGCCGAGCTCGACATGCTCGGCCAGCGCTCGCACGTAGAAGGTCGTGTACTCCTTGGTCGTGTAGGCGTTCATGTCGCCCCCGACCGCGTCGATCTCCTCCGCGATTTCGCGTGCGGTTCGCTCAGGCGTTCCCTTGAAGAGAAGGTGCTCGAGAAAGTGCGAGATCCCCATCTGCTCGGGCGTCTCGTCGCGCGAGCCGGTCCCGACCCAGACGCCCACGCAGAGTGAAGCGACCTCGGGCATCGACTCGCTCACAAGCCGGATACCGCTCTCGAGTGTCGTAGTCGTGATCACGGGCAGGGCGCTCCCCGTGCAAGGGTGGCCACGCGTGTCAGCTCAGCGCCCACCGCTCCTCGGGCGCCGGCGGGCTGTGCCCGAGCCGCCGCCAGGACCGCGGCGTGCGCCGCCTCCACCTTCCGACCCGCGGCGTGCACCGCCGGCCGGAGGGCCACCGGCGAGATCGGCTGGACCGAGATTGCCGAACGTCGACTGGAGCTCACTCTCGAAAGCGTCTTCGAACGAAGCACGGCGGCGCGGGGCGCCAGTCTCGTCGGCGCCGCGGCTGCCGCTTGCGGCACCTGGCGCAGCTTCGGCCCCCGCGCGACCACCCTGCCGCCTGCCACCACTGCTGCCGGCCTCGGAGCGGCCTTCCCCCGAGCCTGCACCGTCGCCGCCATCTCCGGACGCGGGCTCGCCCGCGAGCGACAGCGACACCTTGCCCTGCGGGTCGATCTCGTCGACACGCACTTCGAGCTCCTGGCCGAGAGTGACGACGTCCTCCACACGCTCGACCCTCTTGCCCTGGCCGAGCCTCGAGATGTGGACCAAGCCGTCACGGCCGGGGAGAATGTTGATGAACGCCCCGAACTTGGTGATGTTGACTACCCTGCCGCTGTACACGGCGCCCACCTCTGGGGTCGGCGGGTCGAGGATCAGCTCGATGCGGCGCCTGGCCTCGTCGACCACCGAGCGCTGCTTGGCGCCGATGGTGACCGTGCCGACCGTGCCGTCGTCGTCGATGTTCACATCCGCGCCCGTCTCCTGCTGGATGGCGTTTATGACCTTGCCCTTCGGGCCGATGATCTCGCCGATCTTGTCGACCGGGACCTCGAAGCTCACTATCTTTGGCGCGTTCTCTCCGACCTCTGCCCGGGGAGCCGAGATCGCCGCCTGCATGACGTCGAGGACCTTGAGCCTTGCGTCGCGCGCTTGGCTGAGGGCCTGTGCCAGCACCTCGGCAGGCAGGCCGGCGATCTTCGTGTCGAGCTGCAGCGCCGTCACGACGTCGGCGGTGCCGGCGACCTTGAAGTCCATGTCGCCGAACGCGTCCTCGGCACCGAGGATGTCGGTCAGAGTCGTGTACTTGCCCTCGGCGAAGACGAGCCCCATGGCGATGCCTGCGACCGGCGCCTTGATCGGCACTCCGGCGTCCATGAGCGACAGCGACGAGCCGCAGACCGAGGCCATCGAAGAAGACCCGTTGGACGAGAGCACGTCCGAGACGAGACGCAGCACGTAGGGGAATTCGCTCTCCGGCGGGATTACCGGCAACAGCGCCCGCTCGGCGAGAAGGCCATGGCCGATCTCGCGGCGCTTGGGCCCGCGCATGAAGCCGGTCTCTCCGGTGGAGAACGGCGGGAAGTTGTAGTGGTGCATGTACCGCTTCGACTCGTCGATTCCGATGGTGTCCAACAGCTGGTTCATCCGGGGCATGCCCAGCGTGCAGACATTGAGAACCTGGGTGTCGCCGCGCTGGAACAGTCCCGACCCGTGCGCTGTCGGGAGCAGGCCAACCTCTGCCGAGAGCGGTCTGATGTCGGCCGGGCCACGCCCGTCGATGCGGATGGCCTCCTCGACGATCCGCTTGCGGACGATATTCTTGGTGTAAGAGCGCGCAGCTGCGCGGATCTCTCGCTCGCGCTCGGGGAACTCGAGGGCAAGCCCGGCAACGATCGCGTCGGTCGCCTCATCGAGTTCCGCACTGCGCTCTGATTTGGTCGTGATCGCGTTCGCAGTCTGCAAGCGATCGGCTCCGACTGCGACAACACGCTCGTAGACGTCTTCGCCGTAGTCGACGAACAGCACGAACTCGATAGTGTCCTTCGACCCGGCCTTTGTGACCAGCTCTCGCTGCAGCGCGATCGACTCCCGGATCCAGGTCTTTGCAACCTCGAGACCGTTAGCGATCACCTCCTCGGTTACTCGGGGCGCACCCTGCTCGAAGTACTCGAAGGCCTTCTCGGTACCCCCGGCCTCCACCATGACGATCGCCACTTCCGCGTCGGCTTCGTTGCCGAGCGCCCGCCCGGCGACGACGAGCTCGAAGGTTGACAAGTCGCCCTCTTGGTAGGTGGCATGCGGCAGCCACGTCCCGTCTGTCGAATACGCGATGCGGACAGCACCGATCGGCCCGTCAAAGGGAATGCCCGAGATCATGAGGGCCGCCGATGAAGCGTTGATGGCCAGCACGTCGTGCGGGTTCGACTGGTCGGCGCCGAGGATCGTTCCCACGACGTGGACCTCGTTGCGGAAGCCTTCGGGGAAAGACGGCCGCAGCGGCCGGTCGATGAGGCGGCACGTCAGGATTGCCTGGTCGGTAGCCCTGCCTTCACGGCGGAAGAACGACCCCGGGATCTTGCCGGCGGCGTACATCCGCTCTTCGATGTCTACGGTGAGGGGAAAGAAGTCCGTGCCCTCACGCACTTTTCGAGCAGCCGTCGCGGTTGCGAGCACGATCGTGTCGCCGATACGGGCAACAACGGCACCGTCCGCCTGACCGGCGAGTTTGCCGGTCTGGAAGGACAGGACCCGGTCGGTCCCACTGATGGGGCACGACACGGTGATGGCATCAGCCATGACACTCCTATGTGATTGGGGCGCCACGCTTGCCAGTTCCCAGTCGGCGTGCACCGGAGCCGTCCTCGTGGAACCGGACCCGGTAATCGGCGACTGGCAGCTGGCGCCGTGCGGCGCCGCTTGTCTTCTTGTGGGCGACTTACGCCGGTGAAGGTGCCTCCGACTGCCGCCCTATGTCGACCCGGAACGGCGTCGCCACCCCGGGGGTTCCTGGCTTCCTAACGCCGGATCCCGAGCCGGGAGATCAACAACCGGTATCGCTCGACATCGTTGTCCTTCACGTAGTCGAGCAGGCGGCGCCGGCGACCGATGAGCTTCATCAGTCCCCGCCGGGTGTGATGATCTCCCCGGTGGATCTTGAGGTGCTCTGTCAAGTGGTTGATGCGTCCAGTGAGGAGCGCAACCTGCACCTCTGGCGAGCCGGTGTCGGTCTCGTGAAGCCGGTGCTCGGTGATCGTGGCCGTCTTGTCAGGCATGCGTGAGTGGCGTGCTTTCTTGCTGTACCGGCCGGCCACGCCGACCCGGCGGGGAAAAGGAAGGGTAACAACCTCGGCCTGGCGCACACGCCACGCCGCGCCGACCTGGGCCGGCACAGATCACGATAGCAGGTCGTTCGCCGGGCGACACCACCTGGAGGGCTTACACCTGGCGAGGGTCGACCTCGATGCGGGTGCCAGGGGCGGGCTGCCCGACGGACGCGAGCGCGTCGGCGAGCGCTTTGGAGCCCGCGGCCCGGACGAGGAAGTGGCCGTCGGTCGAGCTCCCGACCTCGACGGCCCGGTCCGAGTGCGACAACCGCGTGACGAAGTCGTCGGCCCCGTCCCCGCTCACCAGTGCGAGCGCGGTCGTAGGGGGAAGCCGGAGAAGTGCCCGGCGAGGCGCCTCGGCAGCGGCGAGCCGGCCGGGATCGGCATGCAGCGCCGCGGCCAGGACCTCGTGATCGGGCAGCCGCGTCCTGACCACCACGCGCCCTTCCCTCCGCCGGCCGCCGACGACACGTGAGGCAAGAGCCAGCAGAGCCAGCGCCTGCTCGCCGGCCCGATAACGCGGCGCGAGCAGTTCGTGGTCGAAATCCAAGAACACGACCAACGAAGCCGACGACGCGCGGTGCAACACCGCCTCGGTCCCGACCAGCACGGGCGCCTCGGGAAGGCCCCCATCAGGCCCGGCAGTCGCGCGACCGGTCTCCGCCACGTCCAGACCGGTGAGCGCGGCAAGGTCCTCACGGACCCGAGCGACGCCAGGCCGAAGGATCCGTGGACGGGTCGGCCCACACGAGGCGCACACTGCCGGGACCGAGGACGGGCATCTCGGGCAATGCAGCACCGCCACCTCGCCTTGGGCGGGTCGTTCGAGCTGAACGAGAGCCGCACCGCACGCGTCGCAGCGCAGCAGGCTTCGGCAACGCCCGCAGGCCAGCAGGCGAGCACGACCCTTCCGGTTGAGCACCGCCAGGACGGGTCGGTCCGGTTCTGTGCCGACTGCGTCTCGGATCAACGTCGCCAACCGCGTTGGGTATCCGCCCGCATGCGGGTCTTCGTCCCGGGCGTCGATCAGCTCGATCGGCGCCCACCCGGCGCGTTCGGCGTCGCGCGACAACGTGACGAGCTGCCGGCCGGCCAGCAGGTCGAGTGTCGGGCAGGCACTCACGAAGAGGCATGGCGCGCCCGCACGCCGGGCGCGCTCGCCCGCGAGCACCGCGGCCTCCCAAGTGGGCACGCGTTCTTCCCGGTAGGAGTCTGCGTGCGCGTCGAGGACGACCACGGCACGAAGGCCGGCCACGGGCGAGAGCACCGCAGAGCGAGCGCCGACCACGATTCGCCCGCCCGATGCCGCCTCGGCCCACGCCTCGGGTTGAAGTGCCGCCGCATGGCCGGAGCGTTCGAGGCGATTCGCAAGGGTCACGGCGTCCGCTCTCGAAGCGACCAGGGCCAGCACGTCGCCGTCCCTGCCGGCCGTCGCCTCGATGGCCGCCTCTACGACCGCGAGCCTCGGAGCCGCCGGCGGAAGGCGCAGGACCGTGGAGCTGTACGACAATGCCTGGAACGTGGCCGCGGCTATCTCTCGCTCCAGCGTGCCGCTCCAGGTTGTGTCGCCACCGACGCGCTCGGTCGTCCCTGGCGGGCGCGCCCGGGACGGCAAGGTCGGCGGCAACGCACGAACCAGGCGCGGGGGGACGCTGCAACCAGCAACGGCCGCAAGCGACCCGAGTATCGCCATGCCGCCCATCGGCTGAGATCGACGATCGCCGGTGGGGGCCCGAACGATACGAACTCGCTCAACGAGCGGAGGTCGATCTCGGGCGGCGGGATGGTCACCTCGGCGACTACCCATCCCCGGACTCGCCGTCCGTGGAGGACCACGCGGACGATGCAGCCGACCTTGACGCTGCCGGCAAGCTCTCCGGGAACGTCGTAGGCAAACGTACGGTCGATCCCGCTCACATCGGGCAGGACTTCAACAACCATGTTCATCGTTCACCGAGACGCTGCGCCGAGTGCAGCGGCCGCGCGGAAACCCGATGCGGCTCGGGGCCACCAGCGCGCACGTGCCGGGCGGAGCGTGAGCGTCCGGCCCGCTCGCCCTGCTAAAGGCCGAGGGTGGCGCGTAGATCGTCGAGACGCGGCGTCGCCTCCCAGGGAGCCTCCGCGGGCTGCCGCCCGAAGTGGCCATAGGCCGCGATTTGGCGGTAGATGGGCCGGCGCAGGTCGAGGTCCCGCACGATCGCAGCCGGGCGCAGGTCGAAGAGCTCGTCGACGGCCTTTGCGACGTGATCGGGAGCGACGGTCTCTGTGCCGAAGGTGTCGATCATCACCGAGATCGGGTGAGCAACCCCTATTGCGTAAGCGACTTGGATCTCGCACCGCGACGCGGCGCCGGACGCAACCACGTGCTTTGCCACCCACCGAGCTGCGTAGGCGCCCGAGCGGTCCACCTTCGAGGGGTCCTTGCCCGAGAATGCGCCGCCACCGTGACGGGCCCACCCGCCGTAGGTGTCGACGATGATCTTGCGCCCAGTGAGGCCTGTGTCGGCCCGCGGGCCACCAAGCTCGAAACGCCCGGTCGGGTTGGCCAGCAAACGGTACCCGGCCGTCTCTATCCCGACCGGGAGCAACGGAGTGATCACGTGTTCCACCAAGTCTCCGGGCAGCTCCTCGAGATCGGCGTCCTTTGTGTGCTGGGTGGAGATGAGCACGGTCGTGAGCTCGACCGGCCGGCCGTCTTCGTAGCGCACGCTCACCTGGGTCTTGCCGTCGGGGCCCAGATACGGGATCGTCCAGGTCTTGCGCACCTCGGCCAGACGACGCGCGAGTCGGTGGGCCAGCCAGATCGGCAGCGGCATCAGATCGGGGGTCTCGTCGCACGCGTACCCGAACACCATCCCCTGGTCACCCGCTCCCTGGGCGTTGAACACATCCTCACCGGCTACACCCGTGCGCACTTCCAGCGCAGCCGACACCCCCTGGTCGATGTCCGGCGACTGCTCGTCGATGGAGACGAGCACACCGCAGGAGTTCCCGTCGAAACAGAGCTCCTCCCGGTCATAGCCGATCTCGCAGATCGTCCGCCGTACGAGGCGGGGGATGTCGACGTACGCGCTTGTCGAGATCTCGCCGGCTACGACCACGAGCCCGGTCGTGAGCAAGGTCTCGCAAGCGACGCGACCTTGGGAGTCCTCCTCGAGTATGGCATCGAGGATGGCGTCGGAGATCTGGTCGGCCATCTTGTCGGGATGACCCTCGGTGACCGACTCGGAGGTGAATTGGAAGCTACGCAAGGCTCAGGCTCCTCATTGTCGATCGCGACCGGCAACACCGGGCAGGACCGACGCCGCAACCGTCGCTGCGTCGGTGTCCGGAACTTCCACATGAGAGACGCCCGGACACGCGGGTGTTCCCCCCGGGAGCAACGCGAGCGCAGTGCGAAGTATGGCCTGCGCGACGGCTCGCTTGGATTGGAGCGGGATCTCCGTGCGGGCCCCGTCACGGTGGAAGATCGTCACGGCGTTGGTCTCGTGCCCGAACCCGACCCCCTCCGCTCCCACGTCGTTGCCCACCATGAGGTCCACGTCCTTGGCTTCCAGCTTGGCTGCAGCACGCTCCGAGAGCGAGCCCGTCTCGGCGGCGAATCCGACCAGGACCTGCCCTGGACGCCTGCGCCGACCCAGCTCGGCGAGAATGTCGACGGTCGGGACCAGACGGATCTCGGGCGCCCCGTCGGCCTTGTGGAGCTTCGTGGTCGCGACGTCGGCCGGGCGGAAGTCGGCAACGGCGGCGGCCATGACGACCAGGTCGGCCGCTTCGGCTCTGGACAGCACGGCATCAGCCATCTCGGCAGCGGTCTCGACCTCGACCACCTCGACTCCGGGCTCGACAAGCAAGCCGGACGTGGTCACGAGAGTGACCTGCGCTCCAAGCTCGGCGGCGGCCTGTGCCAGGGCATGGCCTTGCCTTCCCGATGAGCGGTTCGAGAGGAAGCGGACCGGATCGATGGGCTCCCTGGTTCCGCCTGCGGTTACAAGCACGCACCTGCCCGAAAGCGGGAGGGAACCTCGAGCCACGTCCCGGGTCGCGAAGAGAATCCTGGCTGCCTCAGCGACGATCACGTCGGTGGCCGGAAGTCGTCCCGCACCCACGTCCCCGCCCGCCAAACGGCCTGTCTCCGGCTCGAGAACGTAAACGCCCCGCCGGCGGAGAGTCGCCAGATTCTCCTGGACCGCGGCGTGCTCCCACATCTCGGTGTGCATCGCAGGACAGACCAGCACAGGGGCACGAGTCGCGAGCAGCGTCGCGACGAGCAGGTCCGAGGAGATCCCAGCGGCGTAAGCCCCGATCACGCGTGCCGTCGCCGGTGCGACGAGGACAAGGTCGGCGCGCCGCCCGAGCTCGGTGTGAGGGATCGGGGCCTCGGTGGCGAACATTTCCACCATGGCGGGCTCAGAGGCGAGTGCAGACAACGTCGCCTCCCCGACAAACCGCGTGGCGTTCGCCGTGAGAACCGGCACCACGTGTGATCCTGCGTCGACCAGGCGACGGCAGAGCTCGACGGCCTTGTAGGCAGCGATCCCGCCACTGATGCCGAGCACGACGGTGGCGCCGACGAGTGACGCGCCACCCCCAACAGGGCCTGCAGCTCGGTTCGAGCCCGACCCCTCGTCGGTCACAGCCGCAGCCCTTGCGCCCTTGGCGGTGGGTTAGCTCGCCTCTTTGTCGTCGGGGGCATTGCTCTTGCCTTCGGCCGGCACTTCACCTTCAACGACGGCTTGGTCGTCCGCGGGCCAAACCGCGACGACCTTGCCGGCTGCGATCTCCTCGAGCGCGATCGAGAGCGGCTTGCGGGCGATGGACGCCACCTGTGGTGGCACGATGGCACCAAGACCTTCGCCGAGCTGGCTGAAGTACGAGTTGACCTGCCGACCCCGCTTAGCGGCCAGGGTCACAAGCGTGAACTTCGAGTCGACCTTGTCAAGCAGGACCTCGATCGGTGGATCGATCATCGTGCTGCGCGGCTCAGCCATGGGGCTCCTTCTTGATCGGGTGCCGCCTCTCCGAGGCGGCCTACCGCACGAGGGACGCTCTTGCCCTTGGCGGCGGAACTACCTCACTATACCCGCAAGGTCGTGCACGGCCTGGTCAAGATCGTCGTTGACGACGCCGGCAAGCGCGCGAAAGGCGCGGGGCGACGTTGGAGCACCTGGTGAGCACCCGGGACGTCGGTCTCCAGCGCGACGCCGCAGCCTTCCACGGGCTGCGGCGACGGCGTCCCCATGAGCCTCCCCATAGGCCTGTCGCATGTGACAGATGCACTACGGTGAAGTCAGCCCGTTTTCGACACGGCGATGGCCCGTCTTTGTCAACCATCGAACTGGTCGATAGCGCAGTTTGAGTCGAGGAGGTCCAGCGCGATCATGACCAAGAAGCGCAAGCTGAGCCGGGTCGCGATTGTAGGAACGGCGGTTGCATCCGCGGCGCTCGTGCTCGCAGCCTGCGCGTCGAGTACCACGACCCCGCCCGCGTCCACCTCGACCACCGTCGCCAACCACATGGTCAAGGTCTCGGGCGGGACCATGACGATCGCCGAAGCCGCCCCCGGACCTGACTACATCTTCCCGATGATGGGCGGGCAGTACTTCCTCGTGTCGAATTTCCAGTTGATCTACCTGCTGTTCCGCCCGCTCTACTGGTTCGGCGTCGGCAGCACCCCGGACCTGAACGATGGCCTGTCGGTCGCCTTCCCGCCCGTGTACTCCAACCACAACAAGACGGTCACCATCAAGATGAAGGGCTACAGGTGGAGCAACGGCGAGACAGTGGACGCCCAGGACGTGGTGTTCTGGATGAACATGGTCAAGGCCGACGCCACCTCTTGGGCGGGCTACGTACCGGGGTCGAGCCAGTTCCCCGGCGACATCACCAACGTCGTGGCCAATGACAAGACCGACACGGTCACCTTCACCCTTGACGGGACGTTCAGCTCCTACTGGTTCACCTACAACGAGCTGAGCCAGATCACGCCTCTCCCGATCGCGTGGGACATCACCAAGTACCCCGCTGCAGCAGGCTCGGGCGGCTGCTCGAGCGCCTCGTACAAGTCGATAGAGACCTCGGTTTCACCCAATGGGCTCGCTCCGGTCTCGGCGTCCGCAAAGGCTTGCGCCAAGGTGTACGCCTTCCTCAGCGGCACGACCGAGGCGGGCGCTCTCGGCACCTACGCCACGAACCCGCTGTGGCAGGTCGTTGACGGCCCGTTCCGCCTGACCCAGTACGACGCGAGCGATGGCGGTGCGACCGTGGTACCGAACCCCGACTATTCGGGTCCGGTCAAGTCGTCGCTCAAGGCGCTGGTGATAGCCACCTTCACGACTGACTCGTCCGAATTCCTCCAGCTCCAAAACGGTAGCGCCATCAGCATCGGCTACGTCCCACCTCAGGACCTGCCCGTCTACAGGGGCGAGGCCTTCGCCAAGAACGGAGCACTGCTCGTAGGGTCGAACAACACCTCGCTCGCCAGCAGGTACGACCTCGTGCCGACGTACCCCTGGGGCGTCAACTACTTCGCACTCAACTACACGAACCCGACCTCGGGTCCGATCTTCAAGCAGCTGTACATCCGTCAAGCAATGCAGTCGTTGATGAACCAGACCCTGTGGATCCAGCTGTTCAACTCCGGTTACGGAGCCCCGACTTATGGCCCGGTGCCCGTGTTCCCGCCGACTGACCTGGCCACCCAGCAGGAGAGCTCCAACCCGTACCCCTACAGCCCCTCGAACGCGAAGTCGCTGCTGACAGCGCACGGCTGGAAGGTCGTCCCGAACGGTGTCACCACCTGTGTCAAGCCGGGAACCAAGAGCGACGAGTGTGGAGCGGGGATCCCCGGGGGCGCAGCCCTGAGTTTCGACTACCTCTATTACAACGGTGCCGTTTCCTTCGACGGCCAAGTCAAGGAACTCGCTGTGACCTGGGCGCGGGCTGGCATCAGGTTGCAGCTCGAGCCCAAGGCGTTCGATGCCCTCATCAGCACCGCTGCGACGCCATGCGTGGCCGACAAGGCCTGCCCCTGGGACATCGCCAACTGGGGCAACGGATGGTTCTACACGCCGGACTCCTATCCGACCGGTGAGGAGATCTTCGCCACAGGCGCAGGTTCGAACTTCGGCGAGTACTCCGACCCCAAGGCCGACGAGCTCATCAAGGCCACGGACTCCTCGTCGTCGTTGTCGGCCCTCCACAATTACGAGAACTACCTCGCGAAGCAGCTCCCTGACATCTGGCAGCCGGAAACAGCTCTGGTGCTCAACGAGGTCGCCAAGAACGTCTGCGGCTTCACCCCCGAGAACCCCCTCTTCACCTGGGTCGCCGAAGACTGGTACTTCTGCAAGCCTGCGAAGTAGCAGTAGCCCCAAATAGCCTGAACGGGGGCCGACGGTACCGCCTTCCACGCACAGGGCTCATCAGGGGCACGTATGGCTTTGGTTGCGGATCTCCTCCACTATGTCAGCGAGGTCGCGCACGGCCCCGTCAAGGTCGTCGTTGACGACGACATGGGACGCGAGCTCGAGTCCCTCCGCCTCTTCCAGCCTGCCGAGAGCCATGCGACGCCTGATGTGCTCCTCCGAGTCGCCCCTTGATCGGAGCCGCTGCTCCTGCACCTCTCGTGACGGCGCACAGATGAGCACACAGTGCGCGTCCGCGTGACGCTCGAGCACCTGGCGAGCGCCCTGAACGTCGATCTCCAGCACGATGTCGCGACCCTCTCCGGGCTCTGGCGTCGGTGTCCCGTAGAGCTCACCGAGTATCGTCGCCCACTCGAGGAAGCCGCCTTCGGCCACGCGGCACAGAAAAGTGTCGCGGTCGACGAACGTGTAGGCGTCCTCGGGCTCGCCGGGACGGCGGGCTCGCGTGGTCCACGAAAGACTGAGCCGGAGTCGCTCGTCGGCCGCGACCAGGCGTCGGACGATCGTCCCCTTACCGACTCCCCCGGGCCCGCAGACGACGAGGATCAGGGCCGGGCTGCAGCCTCGAGCAGCGCCTCGCGCTGCTTGGCCCCGAGGCCCTGGAGCCGGCGTGTCTCACTGATCCCGACATGCTCCATTAGGCGACGAGCCTTGACCTTGCCGGTCCCAGGCAGCGCCTCGAGAACAGCCAGCACCTTCATCTTGCCGACGATCTCGTCCGACTCCGCCTTGACAAGCAGCTCTCGCAAGGTGACACGACCACTCTTGAGATGGTCCTTGATCTCGGCGCGCTCGCGGCGCGCTCGGGCCGCCTTCTCGAGCGCCGCATGGCGCTGTTCGGGCGTGAGGCTAGGAGGTTGGGGCATGGGCGGTTACGATAGCGCAATAAAGGATGGGTGACCAGGGATCGGGTTACAATCATGGCGGGCGGCGGCATGAACTGTGCCCCGGTCGGCAGAGCACTGGGGTGAATAGTCCATGGCCAACGTTCTCGAAGTAGTCGACCTCCGCACCGAGTTCCACCTTCGTACCGCGACCGTCGGGGCGGTCGACGGCGTGTCGTTCTCCGTCGCCGAAGGTGAGTCCTTAGGCCTGGTCGGGGAATCCGGGTGCGGCAAGAGCACGGTCGGGCTGTCGATCATGAAGCTCCTGCCGAACGTCGGCCACGTCACCCGGGGCTCGGTGAAACTGCTGGGCAACGAGCTCGTGAAGATGCCCGAGAAGCAGATGCGCGAGGTGCGGGGCAACGACGTCGCGATGATCTTCCAGGACCCGATGACATCGCTGAACCCGACGATGACAGTCGGCCGTCAGATCTCTGAGCCGGTACGGATCCACAAGCACGTCTCCAAGCAGGAGGCCAGCGACCGGGCAGTCGAAGTGCTCCAGCTCGTCGGGATGCCGCGGCCGACAGAGCGTCTCGAGTCCTACCCGCACCAGCTCTCCGGCGGACTTCGCCAGCGCGTGATGATAGCGATCGCGCTCGCCTGCGAGCCCAAGCTGCTGATCGCCGACGAGCCGACGACCGCACTCGACGTGACGATCCAGGCACAGATCCTCGACCTCATCGACGAGCTGCGCGACCGCCTCAAGATGGCGGTGCTCCTCATCACCCACGACATGGGCGTGATCGCCGGCCGTAGCGACCGGGTCATGGTGATGTATGCCGGCAAGATCGTCGAGAGCGCGGCAACGCGCAGTCTTTTCTCACAAATGCGTCACCCGTATTCCGAGGCGCTGCTCGACTCCATCCCCAAAATGAACGCGGACGCGAGCGTCCCGCTGTACAGCATCCCGGGGGCCCCGCCGGATCTGAGCCGTGAGTTCGTCGGCTGCCGGTTCGAGCCGCGGTGCCGCAACGCCACCGAGCAATGCGGCGTCCAGGAGCCGCCGCTGGTCGATCAAGCAGGCCACTTGGTGGCTTGCTTCAACCCGGTGGGCAGCGCGTCGGCGCCCAAGCGCGCGATCCGCGTCGTCGACGCCGCCGAGGCGGCCAGGATGGCGTTGAACCGGGTCAGCGAGCTCAAATCCCGCAAGGTGATCGTCGAGGTCGACCAGCTCGTGAAGGAGTTCCCCGTCACGGCCGGAGCGGTCCTGCAGCGCAAGATCGGGAGCGTCAAGGCCGTCTCCAACGTCTCCTTCGCCGTCCGCGAGGGCGAGACGTTCGGCCTCGTGGGCGAGTCGGGTTGCGGCAAGACGACGATCGGGCGGCTCGTGGTGGCCCTCGAAAAGCCCACTTCGGGATCGATCCGTTTCGACGGGACCGACGTCACGAAGCTGAACCGCGGCGCCTTGAGACGTGGCCGTCGCGATTTCCAGATCATGTTCCAGGACCCCTACGCTTCGCTCGACCCGCGGATGCGCGTCGGCACCATCCTCCGCGAACCGCTCAAGGTACAGGGCATCGGATCGAGGAAGGAGCAGTGGGAACGCGTCGGAGGCCTCTTGCGTGAGGTCGGCCTCGCCCAGAAGGCGGCCGACCTCTACCCGCACGAATTCTCCGGAGGCCAGCGCCAACGGATCGGGTTCGCGCGTGCGCTCACGCTGAACCCCCGCCTCATCATCGCCGACGAGCCCGTCTCGGCGCTCGACGTGTCGATCCAGTCGCAGATCCTCAACATGATGAAGGCGCTCCAGCGGGCCCACCGGCTCACATACATCGTCATCTCACACGACCTCGCGGTGCTCAAGTACCTCTCCGACCGCATCGGCGTGATGTACCTGGGCAAGCTCGTCGAAATAGGGGCGGCCAAGGAGATCTACGAGCAGCCGGCGCATCCCTACACCCGAGGCCTGATCGACACGATCCCGGTGCCGGACCCTGTCCTGGCCGCGGCCCACCGAGGCCAGCACATCTCAGGAGAGCTGCCTTCGGCCATCACGCCACCGTCTGGCTGCCGGTTCCGCACCCGCTGCCCGCAGGCACAGGAGATCTGCGCGGCGGACGAGCCACCGCTCCAGTCCTTCGGCGGCGACCACATGGCGGCTTGCCACTTCCCGCTCCAGCAGCCCGTCAGCGCCCCCGTGGCGGCCATGGGATCGGTCGCCGTGCCCGGCGCCTAGGGCCCCACACGCCTCGGCCGGCCCACTTTGCTCAACGACGCTGTAGGCGCACCTCGAAGGCGTCGCGCAGCGCGTCACCGATGTAGTTGAACGAGACGGTGATGAGAATGATCAAGGCGCCCGCCGGGTAGATGAGCCACCAGTCGCCCGCCTGCGCGTAGGTGATGCCCTGGGAGAGCATTTGGCCCCAGCTTGTGCCGGGGGCCGGCACGCCGAAGCCCAGGAAGCCGAGCGCGGCCAGCACGCCGACCGCGTCCGCGAGCTGGAAGGTGGCGTTCACGATGATCGTCCCGACCGCGTTCGGGATGATGTGACGCATCACGATCCGGCTCCCTCCGCCGCCCATAGCCCGGACAGCCTGCACGTACTCGCGCGTCCGCAGCGTGAGCGACTCACCTCGGATGAGGCGCGCCGGAACCAACCACGCTGCGATCGCCACGATGAGCACGATCAGCCAGAACGAGGGCCTGAGGATCGCGGCTATCACGACGAGCAGGAACAACGTCGGGACCGAGAGGATCGTGTCGACGATCCGCATCATGACCGCGTCGGTCGCTCCGCCGACGTAACCGGAAGTGGCGCCAAAGAACACGCCGAAGACCGTGGCGATCCCCGCGGCCAGGAGGGCTATCTCGAGCGTCGTGGCGCCGCCGAACATGAGCCGCCCCAGGATGTTGTAGCCGTTCGGGTCCGTCCCGAGCGGGTACTGGACGCCCGGGTGTGCCAGGACCTGACCGACGGTCGTGACCACCAGGGTGGTCTGGTTGGTGACGTAGATGTGCGGACCGACGAAGCAGAACAGCAGCATGAACACGACGACGCCGATGCTGACGAGCGCGAGCTTGTTCTCCGCGAAGACCCGCCAGACGATCTTGCCCAGGTCACCGACGCCTCCCGCCTCTCCGGCCTCGGTGACCTCCATGGGGGCCTCGACGACCTGGCTTTGGACGACATCTGCTTGGACCGCTCCTCGTTCCTTGAAGGTGTCGTCCTGGTTCGGCGCGTCGCTGGGCGGCATCATCGAAGACGGCCCTCGCTACCTGGCATGCCGGGCATCTGTGCGTCACACATAGCGGATCCTCGGGTCCAAGACGGCATACAAGATGTCGGCAAGCAGTGATCCGACTACGGTCGCCACCGCCGCGACGAGAACCGTGCCGATGAGGAGCGGGAAGTCGCTGTTGATGGCCGCGTTGTAGAAGGCGAGCCCCATGCCCGGGTAGTTGTAGACGTCCTCGGTGATGAGGGCCCCGCTGACAATCGCCGGCAACGTGAGCCCGAGGAGGGTGATTATCGGGATCAGTGCGTTACGCAGCGCATGGACGTAGTTGACCCGTCGCGTGGAAAGGCCCTTGGCACGAGCCGTCCGGACATAGTCCTGGGTCAGCGCCTCCATCATCGACGAGCGCATGTACCGGCTGAAGCCAGCGATGAAGACTGCGGCGAGCGTCAGGACAGGCATCACAAGGGCCTGCCAGTCGGCGAGAATCCCACCGATGCTGGCGGCCTGCGGTCCCTCCGGGGGAAAGACGTGCCAGTGGATGGAGAACAGCTGGATCAAGACGATGCCGAGAAAGAAAGTCGGTGTCGCATAGAAGATGAACGAAAGGGTCGTGAGCACGTAGTCCGAGGGCTTGTTGCGCCGCAGAACCTGGAAGATCCCGAGAGGGATCGCGATGATGACCGTGACGAGAACGGCCAGCCCGAGCAGGAGCACGGTCTTCGGCAGCTTCTGGGCAATGATGGTGGCCACCGGCTCGTTGAGCTTGTACGAGTACCCCAGGTTGAGGGTGAACACGTGCCCGATGAGAATCGCGAACTGCGTCCAGACCGGCTTGTCCAAGCCATTCTGCTGGATCCACAGGTTGATCGAGGCCACCGAGGCGCGGGGCCCGAGGACGGCTCTGCCCTGGGCAAAGGCTCCACCGGGAATCAGGTGATTGAGGATGAACACGATGAGACACACGCCGAGGACGACGATGACCGCCTGCATCACCCTCCGAATGAGGTAGCCGATCATCGCCTACTCCTTGCCCGAGCAAGACGCTGTGCCGTAGTTGCTTCCCCTTAGGTCTGGATGCTAACAGCCGAGCTGGCACAGACTTTGTCTCGGCCAACCTGAGCCTTCGAGAACCTCCGCCGGGCCTTGGCCCACGCACACCCCGGGCCACGACGACTGTCGTGGCCCGGGGAAACGTGCCGTGAGTTGCCCGTCAACGACGACGGGGCCTGACTGCTATTTGGCTGCCTTGCAGAAGTACCAGTACTCGGGGGCAGGCGCCGCGAGGATGTTGAGAGGGTCAGGCAGCGCTCCGCAGACGTTCTTCGAGACCTCCCAGAGGGCGTCCGCGATCGGCTGATAGAGAACCGGCAGGTTCGTCGCCATGAAGTCCTCGTAGTTGTACAGCGCTGTGAGCGACGACGACGTGTTGGTCAGCGAGATGAGCTTGTCCGCCGTGGGGTTCGAGTACTCGCCGGCGTTCGAACCTGCGCCGGAAAGGAAGAGCGCCTCACCGGTCGGGTAAAAGTCCGGCGCGTAGATCCACCCGCCGCCCCAGTCGGCAACGACCCACGCACAGACCTTGCCGGGTGTGCAGGGCGGCCCGAAGGCGTCGGCGAGGACCTGCTGGAAGGCCTTGGGCTCCTGCTGGAGCTGGATGCCAGCCTGCTCCCAGCTCGCAGCCATCTCCTTCATCTGCGCCTCAAATGCCGCGGCACCGGTCGCGTAGACGAACGGGAAGCTCAGCTGCGCTCCCTTGGCGATTCCCGCCCCGCACTCGCCCGCACCGGACCCAGGCTTCGCGCAGGTGTCGACACCGTTCGGGACGACAGTCCAGCCGTGGGACTTGAGGAGCGAGATGGCGTACGAGGGGCTGTACGGCAACGGGTTCTTCTTCTCGAACGACGAGGCGAAGTTGGTCGGCGGGTACACCGGCACCGGACCGTAGGTCGGGGCGGCGTAGCCGTTGAAGTACAGCTGGGACCACAGGGTCTGGTTCTGCAGAGACTGCATTGCCTCGCGGATGTAGTCCTGCTTGACGATCGGGCCAAACTTCGGGTTCGTGTAGTTCAAGGCGAAGTAGTTGAATCCCCACTGGGCCTCCGGGGCAAAGGTGTAGTTCGCCGCGAGCTGCGCGTTGTTCGCGCCTGCGCACGTCTTGGTCCCGCACCAGATGGCACCCTTGTAGGCCGGCACGTTCTCAGCCGGAACGTACCCGATGTTGATGGTGTGACCGCTGGCGAGCACGTCGAACTCGGAGGTGTCGGTCGTGAACGGAAGGTAGACGAGCTTGGCGATCGACGGCTTCGGCGAGCCCGAGAACTTTGTGTTCGGGACCAACGTCGCACCACCGGTCGTCGCGTCGAACGCGGTCAGGTAGAAAGGCCCGTCCACGATCTTCCACAACGGGTTGGTCCCGTACGCGGCCGGTGCGGCTGCTTCGGTCTTGCTCGTGAGGAACGTCCATACCGCTGCGCAGGCCTTCGCGGACGCAGAGACCGGAGTGATCACGCCGCTGGACGACGTCGAGGTCGTTATCGAGCTGAACGAGGCGCTCGAGCAGCCGCCCGAACCCGGCTTTGCAGTGGCACTGGTGATGTCCCATGCGATCGGAAGAGGCGTGATCTGGGACAGCTCGTTGTACGTGTACCAGTACGAACCGTAGGCCTTGTTGAGCGTGAAGGTGACCGTGTCGGTAGCGTTGTTGGCGACGACGTTCAAGACGTTCCCGGGATACTGGTCAGGCCCAGGGACATACTCTCCCCATTCGGTCGGCTCGACCTTCATGATGTTCTGCCAGAACACGACGTCCTGGGCATCCACGGTCTCGCCGTTCGACCACTTGAAGCCCTTCATTTTTACGGTGATCGTCTTGCCACCGTTGGAGTAGACCGGCATGTCGGCGAGCGAGATGGCCGTGTTGAGGTCCGGCGTCTGTCCTTGGCCGAACCAGTACATGGGACGGAACATGTCGTAGATGAGCTGGAAGTTCGACACGCTGAAGTAGGTCGGGCTCAACATCGGGAAGATGTAGGTCGGCGGGGCGGCCGGCGGCGTTGCATAGGTCAACGTGCCGCCCGGGATCTTGACCATGTGGGTCACTTGAGCCTTGGCGGGCTTGGATGTGGTCGCGGAGCTCGATGCGCCGACGGCAACCACGAAGACGGCGCATGCAACCGCCGTTCCCACAACCGCGAGCTTGGTCAGCATTCGCTTTCGTAACATGATCGTGCCGAACCTCCTGGCCTCAAATGCCCTATTGGCTAGTTCGATTGTTGAAAAAGCGGGCTATCGCCTCCTGGCGAGAATCCGTCAAGATCACCGTAGCTCACTTGTAACATATGTACAAGAATGCTCCGCCGGCGAGCGCCGGTTCAGCGTGCAAGAGAGCCCTTATTGGCAACGAGAGCGGCCATGACTTCGGCGGAGAGCCGTTCAGCCGCCAGCTCCGGGGCATCCGAGGAAGTCACGGTCCTGCCGATCACGAGCAGGCCGGCCCCCGCTCTCACAGCGGCAAAGGGCCCCGCAACCCGAGCCTGGTCATCCTGTGACGATTCCGCGAGGCGGATCCCGGGGACGACTGTCAACAGTCCGGGTGCCCGCGAACCGACGACGGGGAGATCCACTGCGGCGCAGACCACGCCGAGACAACCGGTCTGCGCCGCAAGGCTCGCCCGGGCGCCGACGAGCTCGGCGCCGGCATCGGGGTCGCTCGTCAGCACGGTCACAGCGAGGACCCCTGCGGACCCCTCGGCCGGTTCGGGATGGCCCCTCGCGACAACTCCTGCCCATCCCTCCTCGAAGCCCTCCACAGCGGCCCTCAACATCTCTTCGCCACCGGCCACGTGCACCGTCACGTACGACGCGCCGAGAGATCCGATGCTCCGGGCGGCGCGGCCGACCGTCGTCGGGATGTCGTGAAGCTTGAGGTCCACGAACACCCGGAAGCCCTCGTCCAAGAGCGTGTCGACCGCCAGCGGGCCCTCGGCGGAGAAGAGCTCCAAACCCACCTTGGCGACCGAGAACCACCGATGCAGTCGAGTGGCTAGGTCGACCGCCTCGTCGAGGCTTGCAACGTCGAGCGCGAGCGCAAGACGGTCCCGCACGCTCAGCGGAACCTCGCCCCGCATCGTCACGGCTCGCCTCGCTTCAGCTTGTCGTTCGCAGCCCCGACGAGCTCGCGAATTGCGCCCACCTGATGTCGGGTGCACCACGCCGCGAGCTCGGCCTGTACCCGGAGCACGGCCCTCGGGTCGGCGAACGTCGCCGTCCCGACTTGGACCGCATCCGCCCCGGCAAGCAGCATTCGAACGGCCCCTTGACCGTCACTCACGCCGCCGACGCCGACGATGCCGGCATCGGGGAAAGCCGCCCTGCAGTCGTAGACGGCCCTCAGGGCGACGCTGTGGAGAGCGTCTCCCGAGAGCCCTCCGCCGCCCGCGCCGAGCACGGGTGCCCGCCGTTCGGTGTCGATCGCGAGCCCGAGCAGCGTGTTGGTCAGCGTGAGCGCCTCCGCACCGGCCGCCAGCGCAGCCTCGGCGACATCGAGGAGGTCGGAGGTGTTCGGCGAGAGCTTGGCCCAGCACGGCCGGCGGCAAGCCGCGGACGCCGCCACGGCCGCGCCGGTCGCTGTTGGCGAGTGCGCGAACATGCGGCTCCGGTCCTCGAGGTTCGGGCAGCTGACGTTCACCTCGACGGCGACCACGCATGCCGGGGCCTCCGCCAGGAGTGACGCCGCACGCGCATAGTCCTCGACCCGGCGCCCCCAGATGCTCGCCACCACCCGGGCGCCGGACTCCTCGAGGGCGGGCAGCTCATCGGTGAGCCACGCCGCGACACCGGGTCCTTGGAGCCCGACCCCGTTCAGCATGCCCCCCGGCACCTGGCAGACCCGAGGACTGGGATTGCCCGGCCACGGATCGGCCGACAACGACTTCACAACGACCGCACCGATGGCCGCGAGGTCGAAATACGCGCCGAGCTCGGCTCCGTGCCCGGCGGTACCCGAGGCTGTCATCACCGCAGCGGGGAGCCGGACGGTCGCGACCGAGGTCCCGAGATCGACCGCGGCGGTTTGCCTGCGATGCCTCACAACGCCGGGCCCGGAGCCTCGTTCATCGCTGGGCGGCGCCGTCTTGGACGACGACCTCGCCCGCGAACACCGTGTGGCGGACCTTGCCGGTGAGCCGGCGACCGGCATAGGGCGTGTTGCGACTGCGGCTCGCCTGACGGCTCGGGTCGACAACCCATTCGGCGGTCGGGTCGAACACCGTGAGGTTCGCAGCCGCGCCGGGCCGGATCGGGCCGCCCTGACCGGAAAGGCCTCCACGGGTACCCCGTCCGTCCCGGTCGAGCGCGGCGATGCGGGCCGGCTGCCAGGAGAACAAGGCGAAGAGGTCCTTCATCGACAAGGGCGCTCCCCCATCCCGCGGCACCCAGCCGGGACCGGCCCCGGCGTCGTCGCCTTCCTCGCGGCTCGCGCAAAGTGCGCTGTAAGCGACAGCGAGCGCTGTCTCGAGACCGAGCATCCCAGCGGGAGCCTCGTCGAAGGGATCGTCCTTGCGTTCCGGCGCGTGGGGCGCGTGGTCCGTCGCGATGGCGTCGACGACGCCGTTCACGACGGCCGCCCGCATCCCAGCCACGTCGAGGGCAGTTCGCAGAGGCGGGTTCACCTTGTAGACCGGGTCGAAGCTCGCTACGGCCGCGTCGCAGAGCGCCAGATGATGAGGCGTGACCTCCGCTGTGACCCGAAGCCCGTCGGCCTTCGCCCTCCGGACCATCTCGACGGCCCCAGCTGTGGACAGGTGCAGGAAGTGCATGGGCGCGCCTGTGAGCCGCACGAGCGCGAGGTCCCGTGCCAGCATCGCTTCCTCCGCAAGCGCGGGCTGGCCTGCGATCCCGAGACGGCTCGACCAAGCACCTTCGTTCATGTGACCGCCGGCCGCGAGCTGCTCGTCCTCGCAGTGCTGAGCGAGCACGACGTCGAGCCCCGACGCGTACTCGAGCGCGCGGCGCATCAGTCCGGCGTGCTGCACACCTCGCCCATCGTCGGTGAACAGCCGCACACCCAGAGCTGCCAGCTCCGCCATCGGGACGAGTCGCTCTCCACGGCGGCCGATCGTGATCGCACCCGCGACCGCGATCTCGGTCAGCGCCGACTCGCCGAGCGCGAGCACGTCGCGGGCGACGGCTGCAGAGTCGATGGCAGGCTCGGTGTTCGGCATGGCGACCACGGCCGTGTAGCCACCGAGGGCGGCGGCTCTCGACCCGGACTCGACCGTCTCGGCTATCTCCCCACCGGGCTCGCGCAAGTGGGCGTGCAGGTCGACCAGACCGGGCGCGACCACGCAACCTCCCGCGTCGAGCACGGTCGTGCCCTTCGACGCCTCGATCGCCTCCTCGACGGCGACAATCCGGCCCTCCCGCGCGAGGATGTCACCTCGCCGCTCCCCCGTCTCGTCCACGAGCGTGCCGCCGCGGACGACGATCTCTGCTGTCTGGGTGACTGCGTTGCCGCGCGCCATCACATCACCCCCGATCCGAGCAGGTGGAACAGGACGGCCATGCGGACGACGACGCCGTTTCTCACTTGACGCGTCACGAGAGAGGCAGGCATGTCGGCGACCTCCGGCGAGATCTCGACGCCGCGGATCATCGGTCCTGGATGCATGACCAAAGCGTCCCTCTTGAGTGCGTCGGCCCGCGCCCGGGTCAGACCGTAGCGCCAGTGGTACTCGTCCAGCGACGGCAGCAGGACCTCGCCGAGGCGCTCTGACTGGATGCGGAGGAGGTAGATGACGTCGATCTCCCCGAGCGTCGAATCGAGATCACCGGTCGCGGTCACGGGCCAGCCCTCCAACGACGCGGGCATGAGCGTCGGTGGCGCCACGAGCACGACCTCGGCGCCCAGCGCGGTGAAGGCGAGCACGTTCGAGCGGGCGACTCGCGAGTGCTTGACGTCGCCGACGATCGCGATGCGCAGCCCTTTCAGATCGGCCTGGACCTCCCCGTCGCGCCGCGCCGTGAGAGCCTCACGGATCGTGTAGCAATCCAAGAGCGCCTGGGTCGGGTGCTCGTGGGTGCCGTCCCCGGCATTGATCACGCTCGCGCCCACCCAGTCGGTGACCCTGAGCGGCGCCCCCGACGTGTGGTGACGGATGACCATCGCGTCTATGCCCATGGCGTCGATGGTCTCGACGGTGTCGCGCAACGACTCGCCCTTGACCGCAGCCGAAGTGGAGGCTGTGAAGGTCATGACGTCGGCGGAGAGACGTTTTGCGGCAGTCTCGAACGACAGGCGCGTCCGGGTCGACGGCTCCATGAAGACCGTCGCCACCGTGCGTCCCCTGAGCGCAGGCACCTTTGGGATCGGGCGCTCAGCCACCTCGGCGAACGCGTCGGAAAGGCGCATGATCTCGAGGATGCCGTCGCGGTCCAGATCGGCGATGGACAGCAGGTGCCGGACCGCCTGGGCTCGGTGCCCAGCGAGCAAGTCCTCTCCTGCGACCGATGGGCCCGCGCTCGTCGCGTCAAGGTCTTCGGTCGCCCATGCCGCGACCCGATCATCGTCGGCACCGGCCGGCGAGATTCCTGTGCTTGTCGACGTGCCAGGCGCGCTCATCGGACCTCCCCGTCCTTTCCGGCGACGAGGAGATCGCCGATCGTGACTCCGTCTTCGGCTACCTCGACGAGCTCGTCGCGCCGCGTCGGCAGGTTCTTGCCGACGAAGTCGGGGCGGATCGGCAGTTCCCGGTGACCGCGATCGACCATCACCGCCAGCTGCACAGCACTGGCGCGTCCGCGCTCTGCGAGGGCCTCGAGCGCAGCGCGGACCGTCCTCCCGGTGAACAAGACGTCGTCGAACAGGACCACGATGCGCCCCGTCAAGTCGAAGGGCAGGTCGGTGACCTCCTCGGGCAGCACCGGACGCATCCCGATGTCGTCGCGGTAGAACGCCACGTCCATGGTCCCGAACGGCACGTCCGTACCCTCGATCTGCCTCAGGATCGCGACGAGCTGCTCAGCCAGCGGCACGCCGCCTTTTTGAATCCCAATGACGACAACGTCCTGGAGCCCGCGATTGCGTTCGACGATCTCGTGCGCGATGCGCACCAGTGCCCGGCGAACCTCGTCGCGGTCCATGACTTGGGTACGGGCGACAAAAACGCGCCCTTTCGGGCGCGTCGAACCTCTATCCCTAATGGCCACTCGGGCTCCTCCTCGTACGTATGGCCTCGCTGGACCTGCTTTACGTGCGAGATGTCACTCTAGCGAACCGCCGGACGACGCGTCGGCATTTCCCCGTTCCTCAGGGCGAACCTCGTGCGCCACCGCGGAGAGAACGCCGTTGACGTATCGGCCGGAGTCCTCCGTCGAGTAGGTCTTTGCGAGCTCGACCGCTTCGTCGAGCACGACGGCAACGGGCACTTCGAGCTCGTCCAAGAGCTCATATGCGGCCATCCGAAGCACACAGCGGTCGACCATCGGCATCCTCTCGACGGCCCACCCTGTGGCGTGGCGGCCAAGAAGGCGGTTCACTTCCTCGCCTCGTCGCTCGACGCCCAAGACGAGCTGCAGAGCGTACTCCTCGGGCGCGACCGGCAGCTCGGTGAGCAGCTGTGTGGGGCTCAGGTCCTTGGTCTCGGCTTCGTAGAGCAACTCGAGTGCCCGCTCACGCGCCCGGCGCCTGGCGCCCGGCAGTATGTGGCGCGACGAGCCCTCAGGCCCTGGTGAGGTACTCACCGGTCCGCGTGTCGACCTTTATTCGTTCTCCGGGATTGACAAACAGCGGCACCTGGACCACGAGGCCGGTCTCGAGGGTCGCGGGCTTTCGACCACCCGAGACTCGATCACCCTGAAAACCGGGCTCGGTATCGGTGACTGTGAGCTCGACTGCGGCCGGCAGGTCGACACCGACGATCTCGCTCTCGTACATCTGCATCACCGCCGAGTCGCCTTCCTTGAGGTACGACGCGGCGTCGGCGAGCGACGATCCGCTCACGTGGATCTGGTCGTACGAAACGTTGTCCATGAAGACGTACTCCTGGCCGTCCCGGTACAGGTACTGCATCTCCCTCTTGTCGATCACTGCCTGCTCGACCTGTTCACCGGCCCGGAAGGTGCGCTCGATCACCGCCCTGCTACGGGCGTTACGCAGCTTGGTCCGGACGAAGGCACCGCCTTTGCCCGGCTTGACGTGCTGGAACTCGACGACGGTGAACAGTCCTTCAGGGAGGTCGAGGGTCATGCCGTTGCGGAGGTCATTGGTGGAAAAGGCCATCAGAGCACATAGTCCTTGGTCGACTTGGTGAGCAGACGAACGCCCGTCGCCGTGACAACCAAAGTGTCCTCGATGCGTGCGCCGCCGTTTGAGTAAAGGTAGGCGCCGGGCTCCACGGTCACGACGGCACCCGCTTCGAGGATATCAGCGGATTCCTGCGAGACCGATGGAGCCTCATGGATCTCGAGGCCGACCCCGTGACCGGTCCCGTGCAGGAACGCCGCCTCGAGACCGGCGGAAGCGAGAGACCCCCGGCACGCCGCGTCGACCTCGCCCCCGGTCACGCCGGCGCGAACGGCGCGCACCCCGGCACGTTGTGCGGTCATGACCGCCTCGAGCAACTCGCGGTCCTCGGGACGAGGAGCGCCGACGCTGACCGTCCGGGTCATGTCCGACCGGTAACCGTCGACGATCGCTCCGAAGTCGACTACGACGAGCTCGCCGCCGTCAATACGGCGGCTGGACGGTCGAGCGTGAGGAAGTGCTCCGTTCGGGCCGCTCGCGACGATCGACTCGAACGCGACCGCTTCGGCCCCGCGACGGCGCATCTCGAAGTCGAGGGCGATCGCGAACTCCTCTTCCGTCGGTGCCTCGCACAGGAGTTCCTTCACCTGAGCGAAAGCCACGTCGGCGATGTCCGCCGCGCATTCGATCCGCGCGACTTCTCCCTCGTCCTTGACGACCCGAAGCGTCTCGACGGCACGGGGCACCGCCACGAGTCTCGTCCCGGCTGCGAGCGCTGCGTGGAGGCGCTGCTGAGCGCCCCAGCTGATGCCGTCGGCCTCCAACCCCAGGCGTCGCAAGCCCTTTGCCGCCTGCTCGATGACCGCCGACTGGGCAGACGGCTGGCCGATCTCGATGCGCACCGGTGCCCTCGCTGCGGCGACCTCCGCGACCGCCCGGTCCCGGTAACGGAAGTCGGACACGAGCAGAGCGTCGTCCTTGAAGACAAGGAGCAGCGCCGCCGATCCGGTGAAGCCTGTCAAGTACCGGACGTTGGTGAGATTGGTGACGAGGAGACCGTCACATCCGAGCTCGGCAAAGCGCTCTGCGAGCCGCGGGATGCGGCCGGCGACATCCATCGCGGCGAGGTCGGGACGATCAGAGCCAGTCGACATGGGCGGAGATGCTAGGCGCCGGGGAGGCTGTCGTTGCGCCCGGTGACAAGTCGCGCTGCCGCCTCGACGGCGAGCTCGTAACCGAGCCCGCCAAAGCCGGCCACGGTCCCGTCGGCCACCGGCGCCACGACCGACTGGCGACGCCAGGGCTCTCGGGCGTCGGGGTTGGACAGGTGAAGCTCGACGACGACACCGTCGAAAGCGGCCAGGGCGTCGTGAAGTGCCCAGCTCGAGTGCGAGAGGGCGCCGGCGTTGACCACGATCGCGTCGACGGTGCCTCGCGCGCCGTGAACGGCTGCGACGAGGTCCGCCTCGTGTTCGCTCTGCAGGTGTCTCAACTCGAATCCCGAGCGGGTCGCCGCCCGACCGGCCCGCTCCACATGGTCCGCGAGTGTCGCGGTGCCGTAGATCTCCGGCTGGCGCTCGCCGAGCAGGCCGAGGTTCGGGCCCGAGAGGAGCAGGAGGATCGGGCGTCGTTCGGTGCGGTCGTTCCCGGAAGCGTTCATCGGTCACCTCGAATTGCATCGAGCGCCTCGTACACGAGCTCGGCGCGAACGTCGTGGACCGTTTCGACACCGTCCGGGCCGTCGAGCATCAACGTGAGGCCACCCGCCGACTTCTTGTCTCGGATCATGAATTGGACCAGAACGGCAGGGTCGGCGCCGGGAGGAAGGTTGACCGCCAGGTCGTAGCCGGCGACGACTCGACGGTGACGCTCGACTCGGGAAGTCCCGATCCTGCCCATGAGCTGCGCGAGCTCCGCCGCGAACATGAGGCCTATGGCGACCGCCTCACCGTGGCGAAGCTCGGCCTCAGAACAGCTCACGTCCTCGCTCGCAAAGCCGGCCGCCTCGAGAGCATGAGCCAGGGTGTGGCCGTAGTTCAGGATCATTCGCCGACCTCCTTCGCGTTCGTCGCTGGAGACGACCTCGGCCTTGCACGCCACGCACCGGGCCACCTGCTCGACAAGGCTCAGGCTGTCGAGGTCCTCCACGCCCAAGAAGGCGTACTTCGCCATCTCACCGTGGCCGGATCGCCATTCGCGAGCAGGCAGGCCCGCGAGGGCCTCGGTGTCGCAGAAGACCGCGAGCGGCTGCCAGAACGAGCCCACCAGGTTCTTGCCCTCCGGTAGATTGACGCCCGTCTTCCCGCCGATCGCGGCATCGACCTGTCCAAGCAGCGTGGTCGCGACGTTGATGACTGCAGTGCCGCGGTGGTAGCTCGACGCCGCGAACCCGGCCACGTCGGTCACGACCCCACCCCCGACGGCCACGACGACGTCGGTGCGGTGCATGTCGCCACGAGCCATGGCGCGGCAGATCGCCTCGACTGTGGCGAGCGACTTGGCCCGCTCTCCGTCCGGGATCGTCACGACCTGGAACGGCACGCCCGGGTCGACCTCGACCCCGATGCCGGCCTGGGTCACGACGGTCGCGCGGCGAGCACCGGGAGGCAGCCGACTTGAGACCTGATCCTTCACGCCGGGACCCACGAACACGTCGTAGCCACGCTCTGCTAGCTCGACCCTGACGCGTATCGGCTCGGGACCGCTCGGATCGCTCTGAGACCAGGCCGCACCGGGTGTGCGGTCGCTCACCGCGACGACCACCCGTCGGTCGGCGCGTCGAGTTGCGCCCGGGCTGCACGCACCAGGTCTTCGGCGAGCTCCTCGGGACGCCGCCCTCCGACTTTCACGACGACGTCTGCGAGCTCTCGGTACACGGACCGCCGGCGCGCGTCGAGGCGCAGAAGAGTGCCGGCCGGATCCACCTCGAGGAGGGGCCGGCCGATGCCGGCACCGACCCGGGCGGCCAGGACGTACGGCGCCACGTCGAGCCACACGACGACGCCGGCGTGCCGCAGCCGGCGGCGCGTCTCCGGATCGAGCACCGCGCCGCCTGCGACAGCGATGACCGACGGCACGGAGGACGTGAGCACGGCACACAGCGCGGCACGCTCCTCGGCACGATAGGCGGGCTCGCCTCTGGCGGCGAATATCGCGGGAACACTGTTCCCGGTCCGCCTCTCGACGTCGGCGTCGCTGTCTCGGAAAGGCCGCCTCATCCGGTCCGCCACGATGCGGCCAACCGTCGACTTGCCCGAGCCCATCATCCCGACGAGCAGCACGTGTTCACCCATCTTCGGTCACCGACACCTCACCCCACCACCGTAGTTGTCGTTGTCCCGCCTGTGGCCTGTCCGCTCTGTGGCCTGTCACTTGGGCCGGCGCGGCGGCAGCCTCAGTGACGCCGCCACCGAAGTGCCGAGACGCGTGTGCCCGCGCTCTCGAGAGATTCGACACCCACCTGCCCTGAGCTGTTGCCGGTCAGTAGGCGGGGCGGGGCTCAGGCCAGTCCCGGTTCGAAATACGGGTTCATGCCCGACATGTGGTCGGTCACGTCCACGACCTCGCGGATCTCCGCGACCGCATCGGTGATGGCGACGGCGATGCCCTGGCTCAACGTCGCCCGAGCCATGCCGCAACCCTGGCAGCCACCGGACATCTCGACGTAGGCGATCGGGCCTTCGACCGCGACCAGCGCGGCCTTACCGCCGTGCATTGCAATTCGTGGATTGACGTCGTTCTCGAGCACCTCGAGCACGCGTTGAGCGACGGGGCCGGTGAGATCGCCACGGGGCGGGACGGGTGCGGGCGACCGAGGAGGCGTGTTGGCGTTGATGATCACAAGACCCACCTCGCCGCCTAGCTGGTTCACGTCCAACACGGCACCACGAACGCGTTCCACGCTCTGCTCCGGTATCGCAATCGTGAGGTCGCCCTCGGATTGCTGGACGTCACCCGGCCGGATCTGGGACTTCGACCCGAACCAGAGGTCGTAGGTATAGACACCGTTCGCGCTGCCGTTCACCTCGAGCCAGAGGGCGAGACCCTCCGGCTTGGCCTCATCGGCAAGGACCTTGCGGACCACCTCGAGTGCGGCGGGCGTGACGCGGATCACCTCTTTCACCGCGAGGACGCTACCGTGACCGGATGGCCGTTGTGCCCGACGCACCTGTCGACGCCCATGAATGGGTGAGCTTCGCGGACCCCGCCGAGGAGCGGACCTGGCTCGTCGACGTGACGTTCCTGTCGAGCCCTTGGCGATGCATCTACGGCGCCGGGTGCCAGGGCGTCCTCACTGAACCGACGCCCGAGCGGATGGAGGGCTGCTGTTCGTACGGCGCGCACTTCACCGACGAGGCGGACGCCGAGCGCGTCGCAGCGGCTGCGGCGACGCTATCCGGCGAGCAGTGGCAGTTCCGGTCGAAAGGCCGACGAAAGTCCGGTGTGCTCAAGCGCGACTCGAAGGGGGTCACGACCACTCGTCTCGTCGACGGCGCCTGCATCTTCTTGAACCGTCCGGCTCACCCCGGGGGTGCCGGCTGCGCTCTGCACCGCGCTGCGATCGAGCGGGGCGTGCCGCCACTGCAGCTCAAACCTGATGTCTGCTGGCAATTGCCGCTCCGCCGTGAGGACACGGTCGCGGCGAACGGGCACGTGACAAGCTCGCTCGGCGAATGGGGGCGGCGACACTGGGGGGAGGGCGGCGCGGAATTCAGTTGGTGGTGCACCGAGGCACCCCTGGCGTTTTCCACGCGCGACCCGGTGTACCTCTCTCTCCGGGAGGAGATCATCGCCATGGTCGGGCAGGACGTCTACGACCTGCTCGCCGCGTATCTGGGGACCCGAACCTCCCGGGGAAGCCGAGGAGTGCAGCTGCTCGCTCATCCCACTGTCCGCGAGCGCTCCACCAACCCGAGCGCCGCGAACAGAGCCGTCTAGCCCTGCCGAGGGCCTGAAGCCTCGCCTTCGACCCGGTTGTGCGCGCCGTTGCTCTCTATGTCCGGGGTCGCGAAGTGCGAGCTCGGACGCAGCTCGTCGACTTCGTCGAGCTCGTCCAGTTCCTCTGATTCGTAAAGGCACCAGGAGGCATGCTCCTCCTCGGGGTCGGCCCCGCATTCGGGGCACGGCTCTACAGTTACTTCGATTGCGCGCTTGAGGCTGCGAGCCTCTTCGAAACGCCGATGACGTCCCTTTTTCACGAGCCGCTCCCAAGATTCGCGGATGCCGCCTCAGACGGCGGCGATGAGGTAACCCGGCTGCGCCACCGCAACGCTGGCCGCCAAGCGCCCCCTAGGTCGCCTACCACCTGATTACAGCATATCCACCCAGGTCACGATTCGGGCAGGTCGCGCCAAAGCCACGGCCGCCGTTATGGTGGCGGGGATGACCGAAGGATTCGACGCCGACGAGATGATCGCACGCTTCAGGGAGCGGGCCGCAGCTGTGCGCCGACGCGGCATGCCGCCGGTCGAGGGAGCTGAGCGACAGATGATCGTGCGCCAGATGCAGCTCGACTTTCAGGACTTCGCCATGCTCGGCGATGCCGCTGGCTCGCTCGAAGACGGGGTGTTGACCTTGAGGATCGATCTGCGACCCGCGACGGATGGCAACGAGAGCTCGACTACCAGCGCTTAGCGGTCCACAGGCCGGAACGAACGTTCCTCCAACACGAGAGCCCCGCGCCCGTCGAACGAAAGTGACGCCTTCCCCTTGGCGAGGCGCCGGAGCCCATCTCCGATCAGGTCGTTGCGCCAGCCGCTGGCAAGCCTGCCATGAGGCGGGTCTTGCATGAAGTCGACCAGATCAGCGCGCGTGGCGAGGATCGCGGGGTCAAGCTCCAAGTCGCCCGCCCTCTGGGCCACATAGGCCGTCGCGAGCGTCGTCACGGCCCGATTGGGCTGCTCCAGCTCGTGCGCGGGCGGCAGGCGCAGCTCGGACGGAGCGAGCTCGAGGCCCTGGGAGACCGCTTCCAGCAGCTCTTCAGCAGCGCCACCGCCAAGATGGCGCCCGTCGAGACTCCGGGTGCGCCGAAGATCCTCACGTGTGCTAGTCGGGTGCTGGGCGATCGACAGCACGGCGAGATCGGGCAGGACGAAACGCACCGGGAGGTCCGTTCGTTGGGCCCTTCGTTCACGCCAGGCCGCCACACACTCCGCGACTCCGCGGGCCGCGCCTCGCAGCTGCCGTGAGCGCGGGATCCGCCACCACGCCTCCTCCGGCTCGGTAGACGACCGGTCCCGGGACAGCACGATGGCGAACTCCTCGGCAGCCCACTCCATCCTGCCCTTTTCCTCCAGGCGCTCCGCGATTCGCTGGCGCAGCTCGAGAAGGTGGGTCACGTCGCCGGCGGCATACGCGAGCTGTCCAGCCGAGAGAGGTCTCCGGGTCCAGTCGGTCAGCTGATCCCCCTTGAGCAGCCGCACCCCAAGGATGCGCTCGACGAGGTTCACCAACGAGGGGGACACCTGGCCCAGGAACCCGGCCGCGACCTGGGTGTCGAACAACCTGGTCGGCACGGTCCCGCACGCCTGCCATAGGACTTCGAGGTCCTGTTCCGCAGCGTGGACAACCGCGAGACCCGGACCTTCCAACACTCTTGCCAAAGGAGAGACGTCGATCGCAAGGGGGTCGATGAGAGCGATGCCGCCCTGCCACGCGAGCTGGATCAGGGCGAGCTGCGGAAAGTAGGTCCTCTCCCGGTGGAACTCGGTGTCGAGGGCGTAGGCCTCGCAGGACACGAGCTCTTCCACGAGGGAGTCGAGGGCCGCCGCGTCACCGATCCAGCGGTAGTCACCCACGCCGGCGGGACCCCTTGCAACGGTGTCGGCGCCACTGAGCGGATCCCGGGCCCAGGTCTCTGGAGCGTCATCGCCCGAGCCGTCGCTTCCCTCGGAGCGCCGGAAGGCGGTGCCCGGCCCGTTCCGGTCACTGACGCCACCTCTGCGTCCCACTGCCCTAGCCGCCATAGTTCATCCGGGTGTCCTCCATGCGAAGAACCGGAACTGTCTCGCCCCCGTTTGCGAACCCTGCGTCGAGCACCTCTCCGACGAACAACGAGTGAGAGCCCAAATCAAGGCTCTGACGCAGCCCGCAGTCCAAGTATCCGACCGCGACCTCGGGGATCGGCGCCCCGCTGACCCCGTCTCGATACGCAACTCCACCCAGCGTGTGAGCAGCCACGTCGTGCTCGGCCGGCTTCACGAAACTGCGCACCACCTCCCTGTCCTCACGGGCGACGAGCGCGACCGAAAAGCAGCCGCCTTCGAGGACCAGGCCGTGGGTCACCGCAGAGTGCTCGACCGAGACGGCGACGTATTTCGGGTCGACGGACACCTGCATGACCCAGTTCAGGGTCATCAGGTTCCGGTGCTGCCCGGCGCGGCTCCCGAGCAGGTACAGGCCCGTGGGCAACTTCCAGAGCACGCGGCGCCGTAATCGGTCGTACTCCGCCGCGTCGAGATCATCGGGGAAGGGACCGACCGGGACGGCGCGGGTGCTCACAGTCGAACCGTAGCGGTGCCAACGGGGTTGTCGCGCGCCCCCACGGCAGAATTCGAGAAGGCGCTACTCACACCGCACCCGCCGCCGGCGACGCACAATCAATGCACACCGTCGGCGGCCAGGAGGCGGGTCGCTCTGTCGAGCGAGACGGCGCCCAGGGCAATCGTCGCCAACGCGCCCGCGATCCGGCTGGAGTGGAGGCTGGCGGCCGCGGCACACGAGCTGCCGGCACTGGCGAAATCCTCGTAGGCGACGTTCAGCTCGTTGGTCAAGGTGATGTCCGGCGTGGGCAGGTTCCCGTAGGCGGTCCCTGTGTCGAACACGAGCCCAGAGCAATTGCTCGTGACATCTTTGAGCTGTCTGGCTCGCAATGAAGCCTTGACGGCCGTGATGTCCTGCACGATGAGCTTGTCGTTGGAGGCCACCAGGGCAATCGAGGCCCACTCGCGCACCTGGTTTGCCCTCGTGCCGGTGTACGACGTGCATCCTGCGAGAGCGCCCAGCGCCAGGAGCAAAGCGGCGAGGACCGCAGCTCCGCCGAGCGGGTGCCGCAAACCTGGCCTCACTCGAACTGCAGCAGGTGGTAGTCCCGCCGCCCCTTGCGCAGCACCACGTACCGGTCGGCCAGGAGGTCGTCGCGCAAGAGGCACGCCTCGACGTCGGCCCGCCGGCGGTTGTTCACGTACACGCCTCCTTGCGAGACGGCGGCGCGCGCTGCTGTCTTCGAGGAAACAAGGCCCGTCGACACGAGCGCGTCGACCAGCGGAAACCCGTCGGAGTCAAGACACGAGCGTGCGAACTTCGACGACGGCGCGTCCGCGAACACCTCAAGGAGCAGTGCCTCGTCGAGGGCGGCGACATCCTCGGAGAACAGGGCTCGAGAAGCCGCAGCGGCGCGTTCGGTCTCGGCCACGCCGTGGACGAGGGTGCACACCGCGTGCGCCAGAGCCCGCTGCGCCTTTGTCTGCCCGGGCCGCTCCGCGATCTCGATGTCGAGCGCCTCGATCTCCTCATGGGAGAGGAACGTGAAGTAGCGGAGCAAGCGACCCACCTCTTCGTCCGGGGTCCGCACGAAGAACTGGTACATCTCATAAGGCGAGGACTTTGCAGCGTCCAGCCACACCGCCCCGGACTCGCTCTTGCCGTACTTGGTGCCGTCCACGCGCAACAAGAGCGGGTATGTGAGCGCGAAAGCCTCAGCCCCGCGGACCTTGCGGATGAGCTCGAGGCCCATCGTGATGTTGCCCCACTGGTCGCTGCCGCCGAGCTGGAGACGACAACCATAGGCGTCGTGCAGGTAGAGGAAGTCGTAGGCCTGGAGCAGCATGTAGCTGAACTCGGTGTAGGAGATGCCCTGGTCGGTCCTCTCGAGCCGCGACTTCACGGACTCCTTGGCAATCATCTGGTTGACGGTGAAGTGCTTGCCTACCTCGCGGAGGAAGTCGATGAAGCCGTAAGCGCACAGCCAGTCGGAGTTGTCGACCAACAGGCCCCGGGCCTCCCCCGCCGCGGGCGACAGATCGAGCAGGCTCCCGAGCTGAGCCCGGATCCCCTCCAGGTTGGCCGCGAGTTGCTCTGCCGACAGCAGTGGTCGCTCGTCGGCCTTGCCGCCCGGGTCGCCGATCAGGCCGGTACCGCCTCCCGCAAGAAGAATGGGGCGGTGCCCGGCCTCCTGGAGCCTGCGCAAGGTGATGATCCCCAGAAGATTGCCGACATGAAGGCTGTCGCAGGTGGGGTCGAACCCGACGTAGGCCGTCGTCGACCCCGTGTCGAGCAGGGTCCAGAGCGCCTCGTCGCTCGCCTGGTGGACGAGGCCGCGAAAGGCGATGTCGTCCGAGATCTTCAACATGCCCAAAGCGTGCCACGATGCTGGCGCCGGGGCGAACGCCGGGGCAGGTCGCACCGGGGCGGACCCCGCCAGGCGCGACGGCCCCATATCGGTCAGGCCAGGGCGAGGGCGACCTCGGCCTCGATCTCTGCATGAAGCGCCACGTTCGCCTTGCGGTCGCTGCGTACGACGACAACTGCCGGACCGCGCCGCGCCGCGTTGTAGAGCGCTGCGTCGAGCTGGGTCGGGATCTCCTGCTGGGATGTCACCTCGATCGTGTCGCACCCCGCGGCCCTGGCGAGGTCGGCCACGTCGATCCTCTGCGGCGTGCTGAACAGCCTCTCGAAGTACGCCTCCTCGAGCTCCGAGGACTGCGGCAGGAACGAGAAGATGCCACCGCCGCCGTTGTCGATGACAACCAGCACCGCGGGAAGGGCGGGCTCCCGTCGGCCGCGGACGAGCGCCGTCGAATCGTGCAAGAAGGCGAGATCACCGAGCAGGCCCACGACAGGACCTCCTGTGCCCGCCGCCGCGGCGGTGACACCTAGCGTCGTGGACGTCACACCGTCGATCCCGTTGGCGCCCCGGTTCGCCAGCACGCGCGGCGGGTCCGAACGTGGGGCCGCGAACCATTCGAGGGTCGCGCACCGGCATCGAAGACGACGTGACGACCGTCGACGAAGGCGGCGACCAAGCATAGAGCGCCCTGGCCAGGCCGGGCTCGGTGGCCTCGCCGTGACGGGCCAGTGCACTCCCGATCGCATGCTGTGCGGCCGCCTCGGCCTCCGCCCATCCATCCGACCAGGTCAAAGGCGCCGCCCAGGCCGAGCGCCCGGACATGCCGCCTTCGGGGACGCGCAGCATCAGGACTTCCATGACGTGATCCGGATCAGCCGGCACCACGACGTCGGCCTCGCGACGGGGGTCCTGCCAGGCCCAGTAAGGGTCGACCAGTACCTGGACCGCGCCGGACTCGGCACAGGACGTCAGCCAGTTGGCCATCACATTCGACGCCCACGGCTGGCCCAGGCGCAGGACGATCTCGGGCACGTGCGTGCTGGCGAAGCTCTCGACGCGCAGCAGCGCATCGCCGGCGGCAACGGTCGGCGAGCCCGGCTCGCCGGGGGTCCGGGCACCCGATCGCGGGTCGGCAAGGACGGGCCAGCCCAAGGTGACGGCGAGGCGACGGATGACTTCGGGTCGGCCCGCACCCGCACCCGCGACGATCAGTCCTCTTGCCGCCGGACGAGCGAGGGCAACAAAGGCATCGAGCGAGCCCGGGTCGAGAACCCTCCGGACGGTGTCGACCCGGTGCCACGGCCGGGCGTTGCGGCGGCCTGGGGGCAGTTCACCGGGGTTCGCCAACAGCGGGTCTCGAAACGCGAGATTCGCGTGCACCGGTCCGGGCCCCATGGGACCGGCCGTCGCCTCGGCGACGAGGCGGCTGCCGAGCGAGCGCCAGCTCGATCGGGCCCGATCGTCTGGCACGCCGGGATCCACTGCCCACCGCAGCGCTCCCGCGAACAACCCGGCCTGCTCGATGGTCTGGGGCGCGCCGACGTGATGGAGCTCCGGGGGCCGGTCCGCGGTGCACACGATGAGCGGCACTCGAGACAGATGGGCCTCCACCACAGCCGCGTGAACCCCGACCGCCGCAGTTCCGCTCGTCGTTACGAGCACCGCCGGCCGGCCAGTCGCGAGCCCGATCCCGACCGCGAAGAAGGCCGCCGACCGCTCGTCCAGCCGCACGTGCAAGGCGATCCGGCTTTCACGCGCGAGAGCCACCACGAGCGGGGTCGAACGCGAACCGGGAGCCGCCACGGCGTCGGTCAGCCCGGCACGCACCCACTCGTCGACGAGCGTGGCCGCGAAGCTAGCCGCTACGGTCACCCGCGATGTCCTTCGAGAACGCAACGCCACTCGGCGGTCGGCCGCTCGAGCTCCACGCTACGAGGCAAGGCCATGGACCGACGATCGTGCTCGTTCACGGGTTCACTCAGACCGGCACCTCGTGGGCGGGCGTCGCGCGTGAGCTCGAACGAGACTTCGAGGTCGTGATACCTGAGCTTCCCGGCCACGGCCGTTCTCCGATGCCCGACCCCGGCTCGGACCTCGGCCAGACCGCCCTGGCTCTTGGCGAGGCGGGAGGCAAGGCGGGCTACGTCGGCTACTCGCTCGGAGGCCGGTGCTGCCTGCATCTGGCGCTCCAAGCGCCGTGCCTGGTCGAGCGCCTCGTCATCGTCGGAGCACATCCGGGCATCTCTGACGAGCCGGGGCGCCGCCTGCGCCAGGTTGAGGACGAGCGGCGCGCGACCGAGCTCGAACGCGGAGGCGACGCGATCGTGCCGGATTTCATCGAGGCATGGCTCAAGGGACCACTCTTCGCTCACCTGACCGAGGAGCAGGCTGACCGGCGGTCGCGCCTCGCCAACTCGGCCGCCGGCTTGGCCGCCTCGCTGAGAACCGTGGGGACTGGCACTCAGACGCCTCTGTGGGATCGCCTCGGCGAGCTCGAGATGCCCGTCCTGGTCGTGACGGGGGCGCTCGACGACAAGTTCAGGGCACTTGCGGAGCGGACGGTCGACGCCATCGGGCCAAACGCCCGGCTTGCGGTCGTGAGCGGGGCGGGCCACGCGGTTTGCTTCGAGTGCCCCGCCGCGTTCGTCGGGCTCGTGAGGGAGTTCCTCAACCCCGCCGAGTAGCCGAGGCCCCTCGAGGTGGCTCACAGGACGATTCCCAGGGCAAGAAGGAAGCCGAAAGCCAGTTGAAGCGTTCCGGTCCCGGCGAGCGCCGTGATGAGGTCACGGCCCTCGGCACCGCCGAGCACACGACGAACCGGTGGCAGGGCGGGAACGACGGCGAGCAATGCGATGAGAGCGATGGGCCGCCAGAAGGCAACGACGACCACGAGCGCGAACGCACCGATCACGCAGGTCGCATAGAACCAGCGGGTCACCGTGGCCCCGGTGCGTACTGCCAAGGTGTTCTTGCCGGCTCGGCGATCGGTGTCGATGTCCCGGAGATTGTTGACGACCAGCAATGCAGTAGCGAGGAGGCCGACAGGGACCGCGGCTATCACGGCGAGGGCGGTGATGCGCCCGAGGCTCAAGTAGGCCGTGCCGACCACCGCGACGAGGCCGAAGAACACGAAGACGAAGATCTCGCCGAAGCCCGCGTACCCGTATGGCCGGGGACCGGCAGAATAGAACCAACCCGAGGCGAAGCACGCAGCGCCCACGACCAGCAGCCATGGCGTAGTGGCAAGGGCGAGCACGAGACCGGCCACACCCGCGACACCGAAGGCGCAGAACGACGCCCCCTTCACTGCCCGCGGGGAGGCGATGCCGGCTGCTACCAGCCTGACGGGCCCGAGCCGCTCGGCGTCGGTCCCCCGGATTCCGTCTGCGTAGTCGTTCGCGTAGTTCGTGCCGATCTGGATCCCGAGAGCGACGATGAGCGCGTAGAGGGACCGCCACCAGATCACCGAGCCGTCCGCTGCCGCCACGGCGGTCCCGACTACGACAGGCACGACGGCGGCTGCGAGGGTACGCGGGCGAGCCCCGGCCACCCAGTCACGCACAGAGGTCACGTTGGAGGCGCGGCCACGTTCAGGGGCGCCGTGGGAACCGTGAGAAATCGGGGCGGCGCTTCTCGACATAGGCGTTGCGGCCCTCCTGGCCTTCTTCGGACATGTAGAACAGCATCGTCGCGTCCCCCGCGAGCTGCTGGATGCCGGCAAGGCCGTCGTCGGCGGCGTTGAAGCTTGCCTTCAACATGCGAAGTGCCATCGGCGACAGCGCGAGTATCTCGCGACACAGCTCCAAGGTCTCGGCCTCGAGGCGGTCGAGGGGCACGACCGCGTTGACCAAGCCCCAGTCGAGGGCCTGGGCGGCGTCGTACTGGCGGCAGAGGAACCAGATCTCCTTGGCCCGTTTGAGGCCGATCGTCCTCGCCAGCAGCCCTGCGCCGTAGCCGCCGTCGAAGCTGCCGACCTTGGGCCCGGTCTGGCCGAAGCGGGCGTTGTCGGCGGCGACGGTGAGGTCACAGACCAGGTGGAGCACGTGGCCACCACCGATCGCGTAGCCCGCGACCATGGCGACGACGGGCTTGGGAAGCCGACGGATCTGCATCTGCAGGTCGAGGACGTTGAGCCGGCCGATGCCACGCCTGGCCACGGCGTCGTCGCCTAAGTAGCCGTCGTCGCCGCGTACCCGCTGGTCGCCCCCGGAGCAGAACGCGTCCGGACCCTCACCGGTCAGGATGATCACGCCGACATCGGCATCGTCGCGCGCCACGTCGAAGGCTCGCGAGAGCTCGAAGAGCGTCTGCGGGCGGAAGGCGTTGCGAACTTCGGGCCGGCAGATGGTGAGCTTCGCGATCCCGTCGGTCGTCTCGTAGGCGATGTCCTCGAAGTCGCCGTGCCTGGTCCATTCGGTGGCGGGCATCTGTTGCAGGCTAATGCCCGACGGGGTCGCCGTCCCCGTACGCTTGTGGTGTGCACCGCCTCGTGGCCCTCGCCATGCCCGGCGGCCCTCCCTTCGCCGAGGCGCTCCGGCGCTGCTGGGACGACAACGACGCCGTGCTGCCGCTCGACCTGCGTCTCTCAGAGCCCGCCGTCACGCAGGTCCTCCAGGCGCTGCGCCCTTCGGTCATCGTCGATGCCTCGGGCTGTTCGGCCTCGCTCCCCGGTGGCGAACCGGTCGAGGAAGGCGACGCCCTGGTCGTCGCCACGAGCGGGACCACAGGCGGGCCCAAGGGTGTGGTGCTGACCCACAGGGCCGTCGAAGCGTCGGCCCGAGCAACAAGCGCCCGTCTCGGTGTCGACCCGTCCCGGGACCGATGGCTCGCCTGTCTGCCCCTCGCTCACATCGGCGGCCTCTCGGTCCTAGCGAGGGCGATGGTGACAGGGACGCCCGTGGAGATCCAGCCGCGTTTTGCCGTGGACGACGCCAGGGCAGCGGCACAGGACCGGGGCGCGACGCTCGTCTCCCTCGTGCCTGCAGCCCTTGCACGTCTCGGGTCCGAAGGGGCGGCTCTGTTCCGGGCCATCGTCGTGGGCGGCCAACAGCCGCCTGCCGGGCGGCCTGCGAACGTCGTCGCCACCTATGGCATGACCGAGACCGGCTCCGGTGTCGTCTACGACGGTGCCGGCTTGGAAGGCGTAGAGGTGAGCCTCCACTCCGGTGAGATCTGGCTTCGCTGCCCGATGCTGCTGCGGTGCTACCGGGACGGGACCGACCCTAAGACCGCTGACGGCTGGTTCGCCACCGGTGACGCCGGCGAGATCGACGGGGACGGGCGGCTCTCGATCCAGGGCCGGCTGGACGACCTTGTGATCTCGGGCGGCGAGAACATCTGGCCGGCGCAGGTGGAAGCGGTGCTCAGGCGCCACTCGTCGGTGCTCGATGTCGCGGTCGGCGGGCGCCCGGACTCTGTCTGGGGCGTCAGGCTCGTCGCCTACGTCGTGCCGTCGCCGGCCTCACAAGGCGTCGAGCCGGCGGCGATCCTCGCCGACCTGCGTGAGCTCGTGAAAGAGCACCTGGCCTCGTTTGCCGCTCCGCGCGAACTCATCGTCGTGGCCCAGTTGCCGCGCTCCGCCATAGGCAAGGTCAGCCGAGCCGAGCTGCCGACGCTCGACGGCCCTCGCGCCCTTGTCGGGTGAGATCCTCGAAATTCCCCGGCAGTACGCGACGTGACAATCCCGAAGCGCTCGGCCCATGGCCTCAGACCATAGATTCCGGAGCGTGAAAGCGTTCCGATGCTTCTCCGGCGGAGGCCCCAGGTGAACCGGCTCGGTAGCCAGACAAGCCCTTACCTGCGCCAACACGCCGGCGATCCCGTCGAGTGGTACCCGTGGGGCGACGAGGCGCTGGCGAGTGCGAAGGAGCTGGACCGGCCACTTTTCATCTCGATCGGCTATTCCTCGTGCCACTGGTGCCACGTCATGGGTCACGAGTCGTTCGCGGACCCGGCGACAGCGGAGGTGATGAACCGGCATTTCGTGAGCGTGAAGGTCGACCGGGAGGAACGGCCGGACCTCGACGCCATCTACATGGAGGCAGTGCAGGCCGCCACCGGGCGCGGCGGCTGGCCGATGAGCATTTTCGCCACCCCGGAGGGGCTCCCGTTTCTCGCCGGCACGTACTTCCCTGGTCGTGCCCGCCACGGGTTGCCTTCCTTCCGCCAAGTGCTCGACGCCGTCATCGAGGCCTGGGATTCGCGGCGTCACGATGTCGCCGGCCAGGCGCGCGCCCTCTCGGGCGCGGTCGCGAGCCGGCTCGGGCCGCCGGAGCCCTCGATCGCAGGCGGGCAGGCTCCGAGGCCAGCGGACGAGCTGTCCGGAGAAGCGGCCGAACGGCTCTCGGCGATGTTCGACCCTCGCGACGGCGGATTCGGCTCCGCCCCGAAGTTTCCCCAACCGCTCCTATTGGATCTGCTCTTGCGAGATCACCTCCGCAACAGAGCGGGCGCGTCGCTCGACATCGTCGAGCGCACCCTCGCGGCCATGGCCTCCGGCGGCATTTACGATCATCTCGGCGGTGGGTTCGCCCGCTACTCGGTGGACTCACATTGGGAGGTGCCACACTTCGAGAAGATGCTGTACGACCAGGCGCTCATCGCTCGTGTCTACCTGCACGCCTGGCAACTGGACGGCGATCCCCGATGGCTGCAGGTGCTCGCCGAGACGATCTCTTATGTGCTGCGCGACCTGCGCGACAAGGCCGGCGCGCTGTACGCGGCACAAGATGCGGACTCCGAGGGTGAGGAAGGGCGCTACTACCTGTGGTCGGCCGAGGAGCTGACCTCGCTGCTCGGGCCTGCACTCGGAGCGGAGGCGGCCGCATGGTACGGCGTCACGGCGGAAGGCAACTGCGAAGGCCGAACAGTCCTGCACCGCGCCCGCCGCGGCGACCTGCTCCGGCCGCCGCATATCGAGACGGCCAGGGCCAAGCTCCTCTTTGCACGGTCCGGCCGCGTCCGGCCGGGCCTCGACGACAAGATCATCACCGAATGGAACGCCATGATGTGCTCGACCCTCGCCGAGGCCGCCGCCGCCACCGGCAGGGAAGACTGGGCGAAGGCAGCCGCGGAGATCGCGACGTTTCTGCTCGAGCATCTGCGGGGTGCGGACGGGCGAGTGCTGCGCTCCTGGTGCCAAGGGCGCGCCGGAGTACTCGGCTACGCCGCGGACTATGCGTGGTTGATCGACTGCTGCACCCGCCTCGGCGAGCTCTCGGGCGATCATCGCTGGACGATGGAGGCCGTGACTGTCGCTCGGCAGCTGCTCGAGCTGTTCACCGACGACGAGAACGGCGGCCTCTACACAACTGGGAGCGACGCGGCACCGCTTGTCGTAAGACCTCGTGAGGCCCACGACGGCGTGACACCTTCAGCAGGCTCGGTCGCGGCCATAGCGCTGGCTCGCCTCGGCGTCCTCGTCGGCGACGACGAGCTCTCCGCGGCAGCCGAACGGATCGTCGGCTCACTCGCAGCCGGCGTGGCGGCTGCACCGTCGGCGTTCGCGGAACTGCTCCTCGCTTTCGCACTTGTCGAGCAAGGACCGGTTGAGATCGTCGTCACTGGCGGCCGGGAAGACCTGGTTCACGCGGCTCGGAGCCGTTTTGTGCCAGGAGCTGTGCTCGCCTGGCGCTCGCCCTCGCTCGGGGTGCTCGGGGGCGACGGCCCGGCCGTGCCCTTTGAGAGCCCACTTCTCGGAGACCGTGAGGAGGGCTTTGCATACCTCTGTCGCCGCGGCGCCTGTCTCGCTCCCGTCGGTGACGCCGATGCCCTCCTGTCAGCCCTCGACGCCGTGGTCGCATCGCCGTGAGACCGCACGCCGTGAGGCTCCCCTCGCGTCGGCACCGCCGACCCGGCGCCGTCCGAGCGAATCGACCGGGCGACGTGCTTCGATGCCTCTTGCTCGCCCGAGGCCCGGAATGGGTAGTCGTCGACGTCGCCACTGGCGCCCTCGTGCGGAGCCGGGCCTCCGGCTGGCCGGTGGTGGCCACGGACTCGAGCCTTGTCGCCGGCTCGTCCCTCGACGGACGTCGGGGGGGGACTCACATGGGTCCGGAGCTCGACCTCGTCGAGATCGAGCTCGCAGACGACGACGAACCGGCTGATCCGGCACGACCTGAAGCCGTCATGGTCCGGCATGCACCTGAACGCGTCGGCACACCTCGACACCGGGCTGCGCGCCGGATCCTGCACGAGCTGCTCCCGACCGACCCCAAGCGTCCTCTGCTCGGATCACTGGGTCCCTCGATCTCGTACGTGGACCTCGACGGCTCGCACCCGTCGGTCGCGGTCGTCGCGCCCGACCGGACGCCCGCCTTCGCCAGCGACTCTGTAGGCACGTGGTGCCAGTTCAGCCTCGGAGGCCGCAAGCACCGCCTGCCGGTGGTCGACGAACGGCTCATCGAGGCCAAGGATCGGGCCCGGGACGGCGCTTTGACAGGCGATGACGTCATCAAGGCCATTGGTGGAGCTCCCAGGTACCTGGTCGTCGCCCTAGGAGCGCCACACCGAGGACAGGCACCCAAGCTTGTGCTCGGCGTCTTGCCACGGCCCTGACCCGGCTTCGAGCACCAGAGCGACATTCACGGCCGCAGGAGGCCGCTGCGACCCATCACAAGCTCGAAGGACGGCCCTCGCCGCTGCCTGCTCGGACTCGGCTGAGACAGCAGAAGCGAGTGGTTCAGACCGGGAGCGTGCTCGCAGCGAGCGCCTCAGCCATCGCCCAACCGAAGGCCACGAGGCTGTCGCGGCGCTGGCCGTCCACCACAGTGAACAGGCCGGCGAGAGCCTCGCTCTCGCCCAACGGCTCCTGAGGGTCGTAATCGAAAAGCCCGGCAGCGTCACCGTCACCCTTGATCACGAAGGTCCTGTCGTCGAGCTGGCCGTCAGCGCCAAAACGCTTGGCGAGCCGGCGGCCCCAGGCACGCTCCTCACCGGTCGCCCGGTGGTCGGGGCGTGGTACGACGTCCTCGAGCCCCGCGAACGCGCGAAATCCGGAGGCCCGGGCGAGCCTGGTCCCGACCAGGACGTCTTCATCTGGAAAGGCGAGGACAGCACGGCGATAAAGGTCGCGCATCGCGGCATCGAGAGCAGCCGTCGCGTTGCGTCCCCGGGTGAACGCCGCCACTCCGACCAAGAGGCTTGGCGTGCCGCCTATCCGCTCGAGGGTTGCGAGCGCGTAGCCCTGAAGCTCCGACCGCTCGCGAACCTGGGTGACGAGCACCCAGTCCTCGCGCTGCTTCGACAGGAAACCCGCCTCCCAGCCGCCAGCGTCCGTCGCTGAGAGGTCGGCCATCTCGGCGAGCTCCGCGTCTGTGAGCGCCGTACAGTCCTTCGTGGCGACCTCGATCTCGATGGCCATGACAGTCTCATGCTCCCGTGCGTCGCTCTCACCCTGCCGCCCGGCCCAGCCTGGGACACGGCTCGGGACCGCGCCTGACAGATACTGGCCGCTCGTGGCGACGCCGAACCCCGAACGTGCCCGGCTGTGCGCGCACGTCCCGGCTCGGACCATCAACAGTGTACGGGATCAAACCGATGACCTGCCACGTGGTGCTCTACCAACCACTCACCGCGCGACGGCAGCGCTGCCCAGGAGCTCCTTGAGAGCGCCTACGAGCCCACCTCGGGGATCGACGTTGAACTGTGGCGGGAGTCTCAGCACCTTCTCCCCGACGCGCAGGTGAACGGCGCAGTTGCCGGGATGCTCGCTCACGAGATCGCGGATCTGGCGCACGAGGGAGTCGGTCAGCCGGTTGAGCGGCAGCACGACCTCGACTGGGGGATCGCTCCCGGGCGCGGTGAGCTCGAGACGTCGCAGATCCCTGCAGATGAGCTTCGGCTGGTCCTCCCGCAGATCGAGCCGGCCACGTACAGCGACGATCGCGTCCTGCTCGAGCAGACCGCCGTACTCGAGCATCGTCTTCGGGAACACCATCACCTCTATCGCCGCTTCGAGGTCTTCGAGCACGAACGTCGCCATGAGCTCGCCACGCCGGGTGTAGCGCCGAACGAGCGCGGTGACGACGCCTCCGGTCGTGATCGTGACGTTCTCGGTCCAACCGCCCGGACCGGTGCCGACGCCAAGTGCTCCCGTTGTTTCCGTTCCGAGAGCAGACGAATCGAGCAGGTCACGGATCGTGACGTCGGTGACGCTGCGCAAGGCCTTCTCGAGCCCCATCAGGGGATGGTCGCTCACATACAGGCCGAGCATCTCCTTCTCGAATGCCAGCCGCTCGCCCTTGTCGAACTCGAGGTCCGGGATCGCGACCCAGGTGCCGTCGAAGCTTGCCGGCGTAGCACCTCCGGACGCGGCGTCCCCCGACTCTTCGTCGAAGAGCGAGAACAGGGTCGCGATCCCCTGCTCTTGTTCGCGCCGGCGGACCAGCGCCCGCTCGACGATGCCTTCGAACGCCAGACAGAGGCCCTTACGCGGATGGCCGAGCGAGTCGAAGGCGCCCGCCTTCGCGAGCGACTCGACAGCTCTCTTGTTGAGCGCGCTCGAATCGACCCGTCGGCAGAAGTCGTAGAAGTCGACGAATGGGCCACTGCGCTCGCGGGCGGCGACGATGTGCTCGACAATGGCCTCTCCGACGTTGCGAACCGCGGAAAGCCCGAAGACGATCACGTCGCGGCCACCGGAGCCGCCGCCCGGAGCTGTTCCCCGGATCGTGGTGAAGTTCGAGGACGAAGCATTCACGTCCGGCACGCGGACTTCGATCCCGAGCGTGCGGCACTCGGCAAGATAGACGGCCGTCTTGTCCTTGTCGCCCTTCACCGATGACAACAATGCGGCCAGGTACTCGACGGGATAGTTCGCCTTCAGCCATGCCGTCTGATAGGCGACCAGGCCATAGCCGTACGCGTGGGACTTGTTGAAGGCGTAGTCGGCGAACGGTTCGATGATGTCGAACAACTGCTTGCCGAGCACCTCGCCGTAGCCCTCCTTGACGCAACCGGCGATGAACTTCTTCCGCTCCGCTGCGATGAGCTCGCGGTTCTTCTTTCCACACGCCTTTCGCAGGTTGTCGGCTTCCTCGAGCGAGTAGCCGGAGAAGCGCTGCGCGACCCGCATCACCGACTCCTGATAGAGCATCAGTCCATAGGTGTCGCCGAGGATCGCCTCCGCGTCCGGGTGGAGGTAGGCGACGGCCTTGCGACCGTTCTTCAGGTCGGGGTAGTCACGGTGCATGTTGGCTGCCATCGGGCCCGGCCGGTACAGGGCAACAAGCGCCGCGACGTCATCGAAGCTGGTCGGAGCCAACGAGCGCAGCGTCGAGCGCATGGCGGCACCCTCGAGTTGGAACACCCCGATTGAGTCACCTCTCCTAAGCATCTCGAAGGTCGGCTCGTCGTCGAGGGCCACCGAGTCGATGTCGGGACGGGACCCGGTCGTCTGCTCGATGAGATCGAGGGCCATCTCGATGACCGACAGGTTGCGGAGCCCGAGAAAGTCCATCTTCAAAAGTCCGAGATCCTCGACACCGTGCATCTCGTACTGCGTGACGATCGGGGCGTCACCCGGATCGGCGCCGGGCTCGGGCTTGCGCTGGACGGGCAGGTACTCCGTCAGCGGCTCGTGGGTGATCACGACAGCCGCGGCATGGATGCCGTCTTGGCGCCGGAGCCCTTCCAGGCCCTTGGCGACGTCGATCACCAGCTTCGCGTCCGGGTCCTGCTCGTACATCTCGCGAAGGTCGGCCGCGGCCGTGTAGCCGTCCTCGTGACCCTCGACGCGCTCGAGACAGGCCCGCAGTGGCGTGTCGCGACCCATTACGAGCGGTGGCATCGCCTTTGCGATCTTGTCCCCGAGGGCATAGGGAAGGCCGAGGACGCGAGCACCGTCGCGCACTGCGGCCCGGGCCTTGATCGTCGAGAACGTGACGATCTGAGCCACGTGATCCGCGCCGTAACGCTCTGAGACATACCGGATCATCTCGCCGCGGCGGCGCTCGTCGAAGTCCATGTCAATGTCGGGCATCTGCTTGCGGCCCGGGTTCAAGAAACGCTCGAAGAGCAGGTCATAGCGGATCGGGTCGAGATCGACGATGCGCAGGCAGTAGGCAACGCAACATCCCGCCGCCGAGCCACGGCCCGGACCGACCCGGATCCCCTCCTCGCGGGCGTAGCGGATGATGTCCCAGACGACCAGGAAGTATGCCGAGAACCCCATCTCGGAGATCAAGCGCAGTTCGAAGTCGAGCCGCTCGGCCACCTCTGGCGGGATCTGGGGGCCATAGCGTGCAGTGGCACCCTCGTATGTCAAGTGCTCCAGGTAGCCGGCCGCCGACTGCTCGTAGGTGTCTTTCTGGAATGCCTCCGGGACCGGGAATTGCGGGAGTGCCGGCTTGCCGAGCTCCAGCTCGACCTTCGCCCTCTCGGCAATCCACAGCGTGTTGTCGCAGGCGGCCGGCACCTCGCTGAAGAGGCGCCGCATCTCCTCCGCGCTCTTCAGGTAGTGCTCCTGGCCCTCGAACTTGAAGCGCTTCGGGTCGTGGATCGTGGCGCCGGTCTGCACGCACAACAGAGCGTCATGAGCGACTGCGTCCTCGCGCCTGCAGTAATGGCTGTCGTTGGTGGCGACCAGCGGGGCGCCGAGAGCGCGCGGCGATGCGAATGAGGCCGGGATTGGTCCTGCGCTGTGCATCCAGGCCGTGATCCTGCAACTCGACGAACAGGTTCTCACTGCCGAAGATGTCCTGAAGCCTTCCGGCCAGGGCGAGCGCAGTGTCGAAGTCCTCGGCGAGGAGGGCTTGGGCCACGACGCCGCCCAGGCACCCGGTCGTCGCGATGAGGCCTTCGTGATGGCGCTCGAGCAGCTCCCAGTCCACACGGGGCTTGTAGTAGTAACCCTCGAGGTAGGCGGCCGAGGAGAGCTTGATCAGGTTCCGGTAGCCCTGGGTGGTCTCTGCAAGGACGGTCAAGTGGTAGTAGAGCTTCTCGCCTCGCTCCCCCTCGCCGCCAGTGTCGTCGATGCAGCCACGCCGCACCGGGCGCTCGTGACGGGACTGCGCTGCCATGTAGGCCTCCGTGCCGATGATCGGCGTGATGGCGCGCTCCCGGCACTCCTTGTAAAAGTCGAGGACGCCGTACATGTTTCCGTGATCGGTGATCGCCAGGGCCGGCTGGCCATCGGCCACCGCGGCAGCAACCAGATCGCCGATGCGCGCCGCCCCGTCGAGCATCGAATACTCGGTGTGGGTGTGCAGATGGACGAAAGATGCGCCACCGTGTGCTTTGCCGTCGGACGCCTCGACCACTGCCTACCCACTCCCTGTCCACAGGCTCGGTCCACAGCCTGTGGACGAACTACAACCCTGTCATTAGCCTTACCGCACGATAGCGCGCCGCTTGCGCCGCTGGAGAAGCCGTTGGACGGTTTCCCGTCATGGATTGCCACTTTCGGTGAGTTGCGCGACGCTGTAGGTATGGAGAGGTCTGATGTCGATTCACTGCTGCGCCGCCTGTCCGCTGCTGAAGGCTCCGATCTCCACTTGAAAGTGGGGTCTCCGCCACGAATGCGGATCAACGGCGAGCTCACTCGCGTCACCGATGTGCCGGTAATCAAGGCGGATGACATGGTGCGGATCACCAAAGAGGTCATGCAGCAACGGACGTGGGACCATTTCGATCAGACGAACGAAGCCGACTTCGCGTATTCGATCCCGAGCCTCGGCCGCTTCCGGGTCAACGCCTACCGCCAGCGCAGCACGATTGGGATGGTCTTCAGGCTCGTCCGTTCTCACGCGCGGTCCTTCGGCGAGCTGAACCTGCCCGAGGCCGTCCGGCGCCTCGCAGACGAACAGCGAGGTCTCATCCTCGTGACCGGACCGACAGGATGCGGCAAGACGACCACGCTGGCCGCCATGGTCGACCACATCAACCGGACGCGCGAGTGCCACATCGTCACGATCGAGGACCCGATAGAGGTGCTGCACCACGACGAGCTGTCCGCGGTCAGCCAGCGGGAGGTCGGCTTCGACACTTCGAGCTTCCTTGTGGCCCTTCGCTCAGCGCTTCGTGAAGACCCGGACGTGATACTCGTCGGCGAGATGCGCGACACCGAGACCGTTGAAACCGCCCTCAGCGCAGCCGAGACCGGGCACCTCGTGTTCGCCACCCTCCACACGATTGACTGCGTGGAGACGATCAACCGGATCGTGGACTTTTTCCCGTCCGCTCAGCAGCGCCAGGCGCGCCTCAGTCTCGCCGGAGCGCTGAAGGGCACGCTGTGCCAACGGCTCGTCCCGACCGCCGATGGCTCAGGCCGAGTGCCTGCGCTCGAGATCATGATCATCAATGGGCGAATCCAGCAGTGCATCATCGAGCCCGGGCAGGGCGGCGACATCACCGCCATCATCCGCGAGGGCGAGTACTACGGGATGCAGACCTTCGACCAGGCGCTTGTCTCCCTGCTCGAGGCGGGCACGATCGATTTGCGTGCCGCGACGCAAGCGGCCTCGAACCCGCACGACCTGCGCGTCGCGCTCCAAAAGCGCGGCCTGATCGGTTCGGCCGCCCGGTAGCTGACCCGCCGGAGGTGTCACAGCGTGGACCACGCGTGGACCATCGGCGCCCCAAAGAGCACGGTGATCATCGTGCCGGCGGCGAGGAACGGGCCGAAAGGGATCCGCGTGCTCCGCTGCACCTTGCGCAGGGCGAGCAGTAGAGCGGCAGGCACTCCCGCCACGATGAAGCTGGCGAGGAAGCCGGCGATCACTTCGCGATAGCCCATCCAGCCGAGAAACCCACCGCACAGGCCCGCGAGTCGCACGTCGCCGAAACCGATCCCCTTGGGCACGGCGAAAAAGAGGGCGAAGAAGGCGGCAAACGCGACTGCACCGCCAATGGCAGCGCCAGCGAGCGCGGACCAGTGGTGAGTGCCGGCCGAGGCGAGGACGAGCAGCGGAGCGCCGAGCGCGGCCGTCACGTACACGAGCGCCGATGGAATCCTCATGTGTTCGAAATCGATCGCGGAGATCGCGATGACCGAGGCAGCGAGCACGCAATACGCGGGCAGGGCCCATACAGAGGACAACCGCCAGGCAAGCAGCACGAACAGGACCCCCGTCCCGAGCTCGAGCAAGGCGTCACGAGGTGGAATGCGCGAGCCACAGGACCGGCATCGGCCGCCGAGCACGACATAGGAGACGACAGGGACGTTGTCGTAGGCCCGGATGGGCGCCGAGCAAGCGATGCAATGGGAAGGAGGCGAGACGACCGACTCCTGGCGCGGGAACCGGTCGACTACTACGCCGATGAACGAGCCGATGACCAGACCGACGACGCCGGCCACGGCCTCCGAAGTCACTTGCATCCGTGCTCGACGGTCTGCTCCTCCGGGCTGGTTCGCGCGGACGCGGGCAAGCCAAATTGGTGCACCGTTACCTCCTGCCCGGCCTTGTCCCGGGGTGGTATCGCGCGTACCCTATCGAAGCTAGAATGAACGCGTAGCGCGCGGCTGTAACCGCTTAGCGCGCCCGCGCGTAGGGCTCGCTGGGAGGGAAAGACGCGCATGGCAACCAGGTGTCGAAACGAACGGATAAAGAAACCTCGGTGCGCGCCCGATGGTATTAGGGGATGAGTACCACCGAACAGACCACGCCAACGGCCTCGCGGCGGCAAGTGTCACCCTCCAAGGCGGAGGTTTCTGAGGCGCGGGCCCTCTCGAAGGAGGTCGGCCTCGAATATGTGGACCTCGACCGCTACCCGCTCAATGCAGCGGCGACGTCGTTGCTGCCCGAGCAGGCCTCTCGCCGTCAACACGCGCTCGCGATCGGCTGGAAGTACGGCACCCCTGTCGTAGCGGTGGCGCGTCCGGACAATCTCATGACCATGGACGACCTCCGAACGATCATCGGGAGGGACGTCCACGCTGTTGTAGCTTGCGAATCCCAGATCGATGCCTACATCGAGCGCATGTACGCCCGGGCGGAGGCATCGGTCACAGGTCACGCTCGGCCGGCACGTGCCGCGTCCGAAAATGACAAGAAGGCTCCGTCCGCGTCGGCGCCGCTGGTCACCGAGCCTCCGCCTCCCCCCGCTCCACCGGAGCCCGACGTGCCTGCAGGACAAGAGCCAGTCGCGCCGGCAGGCACCACGGCGCCATCGCCCGCGGCTCAGGTGTTGGAATCCGAGCCGGCGCCGGCGCTGGACCTGCTCGACGAGGTCCTGCCCGCGCCGCGCCCGTCCGAGGCGGTCGAGACCACCGGCGTGGAGGCCGAGGCCGTAGACGCTCTCCTGGCTTCGGCCGAGTTCGCCGGCGTTTCCGGCGGGGGCGGCGGCTCGCGCAAAGGGAACCTGAACACCCCGAAGCAGGCGACGCCGGACCTCGCCGAGATGCTCGTGAGCTCCGGTCAGGTCACCCGCGAGGAGATGGAAGCCGCGTTGCGCGAGAGGGCAGCGACGGGAAGATCGCTCGGAGAGATCCTGAGCGAGCTCGGCCTGGTCTCCGAGGAGGACCTGATCCGTGCATCGGCTGCCGAAGCCGGCATGGAGTTCGTCGATCTCAACGAACAAGCGCTCGACCCCGAGGCGACAAAGCTGATCCCCGAGGCGCTCGCTCGCCGCCACCGTGTGCTCGCGCTCGCCTACCGCGGCGACACGCCCGTGATCGGGATGGCGAACCCGTCAGACGTGTTCGCCATCGACGACCTGCGCTCACTGCTCGGGAACGACCTGCACATCGTTGTATGCAGCAGTGGCCAGATAGCCGAGTACCTGTCGCGTGTGTACCGGCACGACCGCGAGACGACTCTTGCCGCCCAGACCGCTGCGTCACAGACCTCGGCCGGTGACGAGACCAAGATCACCGAGCTCACCGATCTTCACTCGGTGGTCGAGGACGCCCCGATCGTCAAGTACGTCAACCTGATCCTCCGCCAGGCCCTCCAAGAGCGCGCCTCGGACGTTCACATCGAACCGAGCGCCGATGATCTCCGGATTCGGTTCCGGATCGACGGCGTGCTCCATGAGGTCACCCGTTCGCCGAAGGCGATCCAGGGTGGTGTGACGACACGCCTCAAGGTCATGGCCAGCCTCGACATCGCCGAGCATCGGGTTCCCCAGGACGGACGCATCACTCTTACCGCGGGCCGGCGCGAGATCGACCTCCGGGTGGCGACGCTCCCGACGGTGCACGGTGAGAAAGTCGTTCTTCGAGTGCTCGACAAGTCGAGCGCGTCCCTGAACCTCTCCGAGCTCGGCTTCCTGCCAACTGTCGAGAAGCGCTACGAAGTGGCTTACCGAAAGCCGTACGGGACAATACTCGTGACGGGCCCCACCGGATCGGGGAAGTCGACGACCCTCTACGCGACCCTGAACGCGCTCAACTCGCCGGAGCGCAACCTCATCACGGTCGAGGACCCGGTCGAGTACCAGCTCCGCGGTGTCAGCCAGGTCCAGGTGAACCCGAAGGCCGGTCTCCACTTCGCGAACGCCCTGCGCTCCATCCTGCGCTCCGACCCGGATGTGGTTCTCGTGGGCGAGATCCGCGACCGCGAGACGGCCGTCATCGCGATAGAGGCCGCTCTGACCGGCCACCTCGTGCTCTCGAGCCTCCACACCAACGACGCGGCCGGCACCCCGATGCGACTCGTCGAGATGGGCGTGGAGGCGTTCCTCGTAGGCTCCGCCCTTGACTGCGTCCTCGCTCAGCGACTCACGCGTCAGCTCTGCGAGAACTGCCTCGAGGACTATTCTCCGACAGTCGAGGACCTCGAACTGATCGGCTTCACAGAAGCCGACGAACCGCCGAACGGGAAGGTGCGATTCCGGAGGGCTGTCGGCTGCCAAGCCTGCAGCCGTACCGGTTACCGCGGTCGTATCGCCCTTCAGGAGCTCTTGCTCGTTGACGAGGAGATCGAGCGTGCGGTTATCGCCCACAGCTCAAACGATGACATCCAACGCCTAGCCCTCGAACAGGGGATGGTTCCATTGCGTCACGACGGACTGCGCAAAGCAGCGCTCGGCATCACGAGCCTCGAAGAGATACTCAGGGTGGTCGTATGAGTGCCGACCACCGGTCCCCGACAGAATGGTCCAAGCGGCTTGCCGAGGCGCTTGTCGCCAGCGGCCGCATTCCAGGCGACACCGCTGCCGTAATGCTCTCCGAGGCGGCCTCCAGCGGTCGACCTCTTGCAGCAGTGCTCACCGACCGAGGCCTGGTCGAACCAGCTGTGTCGCTCGCCGAGCTTGTTCGGATCTCCGCGATGACCTCTGTCGACATCTCCGAGAGACGGCCCATGGGCGAGGCGTTCCGCCTGGTTCCGGAGCTGTTCGCCCGGGAGCTGACGGCGATCGGGTACAAGCTCGAGGACGAACGCCTGACCCTCGCGTGCGCCGAGCCGATAGATGTTGCCCAACAGCGCGAGATCTCGGCTTTCCTCGGTGTCGAGGTCGCCGGATGCCTCCTGGCCGATCCTGTCGCCATCGAGCATCTCATGAACGCCGTCTACCCCCGATTGTCCTCTGGCGACAAGATGGCCACCACCGCTTCGGCCCCAGCAACTGCCGAAATGGGCGCGACACAGCTGACCAGCTCGATGGTGAACGCGCCGGCTCAAGTCCCCGAGCCGGTCCTGGCCGGCACCCAGCTGCCCTACGACGTGTCCTCCAACGGCTCTCTCGAGCCGCACTATGACGCGAGTGACTGGCAGGCCGATTACGGAGTCGACGTCAGGCGTGCGACCCTGCCGGCGGCTTCGGGCGGCATGCCGGACATGGAACCGTTCACGCCGACGCTCAACCCCGACGGCACCTTGGACATCGACGAACTGCTCACCTACGCGGTGCGCAACGGCGCGTCGGACCTTCACCTCGCGAACCAGCTGCCGCCCGCGATCCGTATCGACGGCTCACTGCGGCCGATCGAAGGCTTGTCGCGCGTCGACAACGAGCAAATTCGCGAGATGGTGTACCGGATCCTGACCCAGGGACTGCGTGAGCGTTTCGAGGCGGAAAAAGAGCTCGACACAGCCCACACGATCATGGGCGTCGGACGCTTCCGGGTCAACGTCTTCCAGCAACGAGGCTCGATAGGGACCGTCATGCGAGCGATCCCGCACGAGATCCCGCCGTTCAACACCCTCGGCCTGCCGCTGGTCGTTCCTTCCCTGGCGGAACTGCGTCGCGGGCTCGTGTTGGTGACCGGACCGACAGGTTCGGGCAAATCGACAACGCTTGCGTCTTTGATCAACATCATCAACCAGTCGAAGCCACTTCACATAGTGACTGTCGAGGACCCGATCGAGTTCCTCCACACCCACAACCGTTCAATCGTCAACCAGCGCGAGGTCGGCACCGACACGAAGTCGTTTGCCGAGGCACTTCGGCACGTGCTGCGCCAGGACCCGGACGTGATCCTCATCGGCGAGATGCGCGACACCGAGACCATCGCCACGGCGCTCACCGCTGCCGAGACCGGCCACCTCGTATTCGCGACCTTGCACACCCAAGACGCCCCCCAGACGATCGACCGGATCATCGACGTGTTCCCGAGTGCCCAGCAGGACCAGGTCCGGATCCAGCTCGCCGGATCACTGGAGGCAGTCATAACCCAGCAGCTCGTGCTGAGCGCCAGCGGATTTGGTCGCACGCCGGTCGCGGAGGTCATGCTCTGCAACCCGGCGATCCGCAACCTCATCCGGAGCGCCAAGACGCACCAGATCTACTCGCTCATCCAGACAGGAGCGGCGGCGGGTATGCAGACCATGGACCAAGGGCTCGCCAAGGCGGTCCTGTCTGGCGCCATCACCGAAGCCATGGCCTTCGATCGCTGCCACGATCCGAGCGAGCTTCGCGACTACCTGAGGCCGCGATGAATTCAATCGCCTCTCGTCTGGAGGACTGAACGATGCCGACGACGACCTTCGACTACAAGGTGCGCGACGCTGACGGCAGGCTGGTCAAAGGCCAGCTCGATGCCGACAGCATCCCTCTTGTCGCAGCTCGCCTCAGGGACATGGGATACGCGCCTGTCGAGATCAAGCCGGTTTCGATCAACTTGAGGCGCGAGATCAACATCCCGGGCCTCACCGATCGCGTGTCGCTCAAGGACGTCGCTCTCATGAGCCGCCAGCTGGCGACGATGGTATCCGCGGGGCTCACCCTCGTTCGAGCGCTCAGCGTGCTCGCCGGACAGATCGAGTCCAAGCCCCTTCGCGAAGCCATGCTCCAGGTACGCACGGACGTCGAACAGGGTTCGTCCTTGTCGACCTCGCTCGAGAAGCTCCCAAAGGTGTTCCCGCCGCTCTACATCGCGATGGTCCGGGCCGGAGAGGTCGGAGGCCAGTTGGACTCCGTGCTCCTCAAGCTCTCGACCACCCTCGAGAAGCAGGTCGAGCTCCGCCAGAAGGTCCGCTCGGCAATGGCGTACCCGGCCATCGTGATGTGCGCTGTCATCGTGATCGTCACGGCGATGATGATCTTCATCGTGCCGATCTTCAAGCGCTTGTTCACGAGCCTGAACGGCAAACTGCCACTCCCGACCCGGATCGTCATCGCCATCTCCAACGTCGTGGCGAGCGTCTGGCTGCTCGCCGTCATAGCGATCATCGTCACGATCGTTGTTCTGATGCGCCGGTGGATAGCGACACCGGGCGGCAGGAGGAAGTGGGACGCGTTCAAGCTTCGCCCGCCGATATTCGGCCCCCTTGCCCACAAGGTCGCCCTTGCCCGGTTCTGCACAACCTTCTCCTCCCTGCTGTCGGCCGGCGTGCCGGTCATCGAGGCGCTCGACATCGTCGCCGCAAACGCAGGCAACCGAATCGTCGCCGACGCACTTGTCGGAGCCCAGGAAGGCGTCCGCGAGGGTAGGACTCTCTCGTCCATCCTCGCCCAGTACCCCGTCATGCCGGTCATGGTTACCCAGATGATCGAGACCGGCGAGGAGTCAGGTGCGCTCGACGACATGCTCGACAAAGTCGCGACGTTCTACGACAACGAGGTAAGTGCGACCGTCGACAGCCTGACTTCCGTCCTCGAACCGCTGATCATCGTGTTCATGGGTGCATGCATCGGAGCAATCGTCGTGAGCCTGTACCTCCCGATGTTCGACTACGTCAAACTGCTACAGCAGCCAGGGGCTTGACTGTCGGTTGAGAGGCGAACCGACGTGAGCGGGAGAGCCTCAACGGAACGCTTCTGCTCCCCCGGCTCAAGAAGCGTTCCGAAAGAGCCGATATGAAGGATCTCGTGCATGTTGTCTCTTCGACTGTCGACAGGCTTCGGCCAAAGTCCAGGACCTTCGAATACCAGTTATTCGGCAGGCCAACCGCTAATATGGCCCGGGTAGTTTGCAACGCTATGGGTTCATTCTCAGTGTCAGGAGCACGTTGATGGCTGCGGGGCGCTTGAGTGTCGAGATCAGCAGCAGCGCGGTCCGCATGGCCGAGGTGGCCGTGGGACGCGGACAGCCTGAGCTCGTCCGTATTGGCCAAGTCGCCCTTCCTCCCGCGAGCCGTTCTTGATGGTGTGATCCTCGACTTCGCCGCGGTTCGCGTTGCGCTGGAGCGTTGTATCAAGGAGGGCGGCTTTTCGGCCGGGGACGTGCACTTGGGAATTGTCGGACTTCGGGCCATTACACGCGAGCTCGGCATGCCGCTCCTGCCTGACTCGGAAATTGACTCCGCAGTGCGGCTGCAGGCGCTTGACGTCATCCCGTTCGCGATCGACAGGGCGCTCATCTCCGCACGTCCCCTGGAGGAGACCGTCGGCGCGAACGGGTTGCCCGAGCGACGCGTCCTTGTCGCGGCGGCCCACCGCGACCTCGTCGATCCCCTTGTCCAGATCGTGACTGCGGCCGGACTGACCCCGGTCAGCGTCGAACCTACGTCTTCCGCGATGATCAGGGCACTCTTCGACCCCGCAACCGCGTTGGACGGCCCCGAAGCGATAATCGCGATCGGTGCCGGGCTCACCAACGTGGCCGTTCACGAGAACGGGGTTCCCCACTTCGTTCGCACTATTGCAGAAGGTGGCGATGCCGTCACCGCGGCGATCGCGAGCGTGCTCGGCCTGCCGGTCGCCGATGCCGAGGTGGTAAAGCGGAATCTGGACGAAGCTGCGCCCCATGCTCGTGTCGCGCTGGCCACAGCACGCGAAGCATCCATGTCGCTGATCGCCGAGCTGCGAAGCTCGATTGACTACTACGGGACTCTGACCGGTCGTAACCCAGTGCGCCGTGTCGTGGTCACCGGAGGCGGATCTTGCCTTTCCGGGTTCGTCGAGCAACTGCAGCAGCAGCTTCGGCTGCCTGTGGTGCAGGGAGCGCGCTGAGCCGGATCGACTGCTCACGACTCAACGTGCCCTCTCAGGAGATCGCGCGACTCGACTCCGCAGTCGCCGTTGTAGTTGGCCTTGCGCTGCCTGGCTCCAAGGACGTCAAGGAGCTCGACCTACTCCCACCTGAAGTCTTGCTCGGGCGCCAGCGCAAGCAATTGGAGCGCTCGATCATCCTGGTTGGCGTCGTCCTTGTCGTCGCGATGGCCGGCCTCGGAGTCCTCAGGTTCCTCAAGGTGCACAACGCCGAGAATCAGGTGGCAGGTCTCCAGAGACAGATCGCATACATAAGGACCCAGATCCCGAAGTACGACAAGGTCCAGCAGGAGCACGCCGAGATCCTTGGCCTCGAGACGATCAGCACTCCGATCGTCACCGACGAAGTCTATTGGCCAGGCGTGATCGCGGCCCTCACGACTGCCACACCGACAGGCGGCACGATCACCAGCTTCTCCGCCAGCTCGGTTCCACGCGCGGCTCCCGTTGCTCCGACAGCCGGTGCTCCTGCACCGCCGCCGCTCACGCCGGCCGAGACGCAGATCGCGACCGTGAACATCTCTCTCCAATCGCCGACCGGGTACACCTACTTCCACAGCTGGTACTACTCCGTCAGCGGATCCGGCAAGCTGACCGTCAACGGCTTCAGCGGGATTTCGCAAGCTGCCGCCAAGCAGGTCACTTTCAGTGCGACGGTGGGAGTAACAGGAGACGTCGTTTCAATCCGGGCCAACGAGTTCAAGGTGCCATGATGAGTCGAATGCCAAGTCCCAACCTCGACATACTGAAGTCAAAGGTGGTTCTCATCGTCACCGGTTGCGTGATACTCCTGCTCATCGTCTGGTGGTTCGCGTGGATGACGCCGGAAGCCAGCAAGCTCACCACCGTTCAACAGCAGGTGACCACCGACAGTGCTCAAGTGACCCAGTTGAACCTGGAGCTCGCCTCGCTGAAGGCTGAAAAGAAGCTCGTGCTGAAAGAGCTCCCATATCTCAAGAAAGTGACGACGGCCATCCCGCCGACCGAGGATCCGCCCGGGATCGTCGATTCACTCAACACCCTTGCGGACAAGACGGGCTGCGACCTCTTGTCCGTCACCCCCGCGGACACCCCGAGCGCCAGCGGCGTGACCGGTCTCTCAGAGATATCAGTTTCTTTCTCGATTTCGGGAACCCATAAGAACGTGTTCGCGTTCTTGTCGAAGTTCTACAAGATGACGCGCCTGATGACAATCAGCAGCGTCGGTCTCGCTCCGACGGGCGCCAACCCGAACATCTTGGCCGTGGGTGACGGCCAGCAGTACGACTTGACCGTGAGCGCAACGGCCTATACGACCTACGTTGCGGCAGCTTGAAGGATGGGCGCCAAGCTCTAACTCGAGCTTACTGCTCGGATATTGCCCTGACGCTTGCTCCGGCAGCGAGTAAGGGTCCGCTGTCCCCGGTACAGGAACCACGCTCGTGGGCCGTGCGTGCGGGCCACGATACTGCGACCAACGCGACCAGCCCGAACACGATCGGCCACCAAACCCAAGCGCGGTGACCGTCGAAGTTACTGGTCCAGTTCACGATCACGGCTACCAGCGTCGCGGCGACGCATCTCGGCCGGCTTGACACACCGAGGCCGACGAGTGCAAAAGCGATGGTCGGGAAGACGTAATAAGGCGCGATCACGCTCTCGAACAGGCACCTGAACGTCATGGTGAGCGCCACCACGGCGATGAGCAGAGCGAGGCTGCGGCGGGCCCGACAGAACCAGAGACCGATGACGATGCTAACGATGACCCCGACTAGCCGAACCGGTCCGCCGGCCACAAGGTACCTGCCCATGGGCCCGAAATGGGCCAGGGACGGTGCAAAGTGTATCCACGGTGTCACACGACCACCGGAGCGAAACGCCGGTTGGATAACGAAGGACTGCGTCGTAACCGACCAGTTCAGCGCAAGTGGGACGACGAGCAGTGCCGCCGCTGGTGCCGCCGCCCGCGCCAATAGACCGGGAAGCCGCCTCACCCCTGCGGGGAAGAACACGGGAGCCAGCGCGAGTAGGACGAAGGGCTGGAACGCTACTGCGGCACCGAACAACCAGGCCGCCAACGGCCACTGCCTGTCCGACGCTGCAAGGCAGGAATAAAGAAGGAATGCCACCGCCACCGCGTCCTCGGGGTGGCCCCACAGGAGCACGTTGTAGAGCACGTACACCTCGCCCGCGCAAATCAGCAGCCGCCGTGCACGCGAGGCTCCAATGCGAACGGCGACGGCGTCCGCAGCGAACAATGCCGATGAGCTGAGGAGCACTGCGTAAGGTCCGAGTATGAGCCACACCGCCGGGCGCGGCTGAGGGCGAGCCAACAAGTCGACCCATATCCCGGCGGCGTGGCTCAGCGCCCACACCGGTACCAGAACAACCACGGCCCCTGGCATAGTGGTCAGGGCGTTTTGGCCAAGGAACTCCCCATAGAGCTGCTGATAATTGCCGATATCAATGTAGCGGGCGAGGAAGAAGTAGTTGAAGAGATCCAAGGGATAGAACCACGCATGCACGTGGTGCAAGCGCGGCTCGACATAAAGGCTCGCTCCCATGTACACGCCCAAGAGAGCGATCGCTCCCGCGAGGGGAATCGCATGGCGGCCTCACCGCGCGCGGCACCGCCGCCATGCTTCGCACCTGACGAGAATACATCGGCGGCAGCACCACGCCTGGTCTCTTAGGCATGATCGGCGGGTTCGTCCACTGGCTGCTTCCTGGATCGTGGTGGCCTCAACCGGCTGCCCTCGACGCCGTCCTCAGAGCGACGCTTCAACTCTTCGCATGAACCGAACGTGAGTCCCCGAAAACGACGAGAGCCCCCGCGACCAACGGTCACGGAGGGCTCTCGCTGTCTCATCGTACAATCGACATGCCATCCCATAGGCAGTCGGAGGACGGGCGGTCTAAGTGGTTACCCGGGCGGGAAACCAGTGGTTGAGGTAGTGCCGGGCCCTGTGCCAAAGGAGGCCGCGCAACCGGTATTGGACCCCGTAGTCGTATAGCCCTTCCACACTCCGTAGTAGGTGCCAATCGCCTTGTAACCCCATACGGCGGTGCCCTGCGTGGCCGTGATGTCGAGGATGCCCCAGCAGTCTGCAGTGGGCTTTGACGCCGCGGTCAATACGAGGTACGTGCCACTGTTACCACTTAGGACCGAAATGATGTTCGATGCCGTGGAACCTACGGTGGTGCTGGTGCTGACGAACGAAAGGCCGGTATCGACCTGGGTGATGTCCGAAGCCGATGTGCTATTGGTGGTGAGCCCTTGGTAGGTCTGGTTCGCCTGTTCGAAGTACGTCTTCGCACCTGTGAAGGCTGTCTGCAGGTTGGACTGCGCGGCAGTGTTGTTCGCGGTCTTGGTCACCGACAAGAACGTCGGGATCGCGATCGCGAGCAGGATGCCTATGATGAGCAGGACGACGAGAAGCTCAATCAGCGTGAAGCCTTCGTCTCCCCCCTGCTCGATCCGTAGGCGCCGCGCGCGAAGCCTTCTGTGGACATTCATCATAAAGCTCCTCCTCGGGTCAATTAGTTATAACCACGTACAGTATCGTCCGCAGTCCGAGAAGACTTTAGCCCAATTCTGACGCTCTGCGTGAGGACGTGAGCTCGGAGGGCCACCTTTCGCTCTGCGGCGAGCAGGTAGGTACCCGTTCGTTGCCACGACATGTTCCTGGTCTTCGGAAGGACCGGCTGAACTGCTTTCCTCGTCACCTGCGTACAAGTCCCGCTTTCCGCTCTGCACCAGCAAGCAAGCGACGTAACGCCGCCGAGGCCGAAGGAATCTTCACATCGGTCGCGACGGCAAGCCGATACCAATGGACTGCCGCCTTCCAGTTGCGCTGAACAACAGCCAGCTGACCAAGACCCTCGAGCGCCTGGGTGTACCACCTGTCACACTCCAGCGCACGCTGGTACTCGGTGTGGGCGAGCCCGTATGCCTTGAGCTCTACGTCCGCTCCGGCCAGGAGCGTCCAAAGATCAGGGTCACTCGAGTCTCGGCTGACGGCGACGGCCGTCCAGTGGCGCGACTCGGCCAGGTCGGCCTTGGCGCCGTGCCCGCTCGTCAGGCTGTCGAACGCCAGGACCTGAGCAACTTCAAGCGCTGACTTCGGCCAGTAGGGCAAGAGTCTGTTCGCGTCCTTTGCAGCGGCGAGATTGAACGGCCGGCCCGAACTCTGGTTCGTTCCGTTCACGACGTAAGCGTCCCCCATCACCATCGTCACTCCGAGAAAGAGCGCCATCGCCACTGTGACGAGGGTGATCACGCGGGCATACGGAGCCGGGGCCTGCTCGTTCGCCGGCAAGACGCCCCTCGGCTGCTCGGAGGCTGGTTGGCAGGAGGTGAGGCCTGCCGTTTCGCCATGTCTCAGGCGCACTGCCGTCGCGGCTCCGAGACCCAAGAACGCCAGGGGGAGGACGGCAACGTTCATGGGCTCCACAAGAGCGACCGCGATCATCGCCGCGGCAAACCCGAGAAAGGTGCAACGTGCAGCGGTCCGAGCTGCGCCGAGCAACCAGACGAGAAAGCAGACCAGGCCGAGGAGACCAGTCGTCACAACAACTTCCACGAAGATGTCGTGGCCGTCGGTCAGAATCCGGCCAGACAGCACATTCTGGAAAAACGAAAGCGTAGCGGTCGAGTTCACCGCGTCGCGGAACTGACCCGGGCCGACACCCAGCAAAGGGTGATGCAACACGTAGCGGGCGCCTGCCAACCACACTCGAGGCCGGACGCCGAAAGGAGTCTCGCTGGCTGCAGATACGACGCGCGAACCGAGGCCCGAGCCCCCACTCAGGAAGGCAATTCCGTAGCCAACACCGATCAACACGGCAAATGTGCCGCCGCGACGAACGCCGTAGGAGTACAACGCATAAAGGATCAGCAGAACAAGAATCACCACAGCGAAGCGCTCGGAAGTGAATTCGAGCCCGACCGCGAAAAGCAGGACCGCAGCGCCCCAACGCAGGGGTGTCCGGCACGCTCTTCCCAGTACGAGCGCGAGCGCACCGAGCAGAAGTGCTTCCAAATGGATCGGGTTCCCGAGGAGCCCGTCCGCCTGAGTACCGTCGAACAAGGCCAGACCCCCTGTCTGGGAGTCTGTGACGATCTGGATGACTGCTACGAGCGCGTTGCCGAGCGCGCCGGCGAGCAGTCCTGCGAAGAGCCACCGGCGGTCATTCGGGCCAAGTGAGGCCCCGATCGCGAACGCACCGGCCGTCCCGAGCCACAACAACCAACCCGTGCCCCACAGGTAGAGACCGAATATCCCTATGACTGACGAGGAGGAGGTCAGTGCCGACACGAGCGCCACAGCGAGGAAGGCCACGACAGCTCTTGCCGGCCAAGTCAGCGGCGAACGTGCCCTCGCAAGTCGGGCCAGGGGAACGATGCCGACCGCAGCAAAAAGGAGCACGACGGCGAACTTCGGCGTGAACGTCTCCGAATTCACCTTGGGCGAGAACGCAAGACAGAGAACGGCCGCGCCTAACGCTGCAAACACGCCAAGCCCGCTCACATTGCTGGGGCGGCTCCGCGATGACGCTCCGGGTGACGCCGGCGTCTCGGACCCAGATGCGACTGCTCCACCCTTGGCACCGCCGATGTCTTCCGGTGAGCTTGAATGGTCGGTGATGACTCGTCCGGTCAAGTGGCTCCTTCCCGTCCTGACGCTAGCCGTCGTCCTCGCTACCGAGGCGGTTCATTCACACTACGTAGCTCGGCATGTTTACTCGCTGACTCAAGAGCCACGTTTCCGATGGATCTTGGTCTTCATCGCCCTGATCTGGGCGGCCAGCTACGCGGCCGGACTGCCAGATTCTGGGGGTCGCCTTCCGCGTCGAGCCGCCAGAGCTCTTGCCGCACTCGTGGCTGCCGACCTCATCATCTCTGTGCTTCAGCTCTTCACAGGTGCTCAACTTCTTCCGCGCTTCGTCGTCTTCGTCAGCTCTGCGATCCTGGTGCCGGTCTTCGTGCTCGTCTCTGGACTGTCCGGCGCGACCCAGCGCAGGCGCGCGCACCAAGACCGAGTGATCGCGATCGTCGCGGGTGAGGAGTCGGAACGCCTGGTCCGCGACACCCAAGAGCTCACCGAGCGGCCAGCCCGGCTGATCGAGGTGGCGCGACCTGACGACGTAATGCCGACGCCTGATCAACCCAGGCCGTTGGCACAGCTCGTCGAGACCGCCAACGCGAACCTCCTGGTGCTCGATCGGGAGTCACAACAACGCGAGGAGATCGTCGCCCAAGCCGCAGACCTCCACTCGAAGGGGGTGCGGATTCGAACGCTCTCGCTCTTCTACGACGTCTGGCTGGGCAAGTTGCCGCTCTCGGAGCTCGAACGCATATCGCTCTTGTTCGACATAAACGAGATCCACAGACCCGCCTACGCGCGGAACAAGAGAGTCTTGGACCTCGTGATCGCGTCGGCAGGGATGCTGGCCCTTGCTGTAGCCGTTCCGATCGTTGCGATTCTTGACTTGCTCGGCAATCGCGGGCCCCTGTTCTACAGCCAGCCCCGGGTAGGCAAGGACGGCGTCGTGTTCACGATTCACAAGTTCCGAACGATGCGCTCTGGCGGCTCATCCTCGGACTGGACCGCGGACGACGACCCGCGGCTCGGCAAGGTCGGGCGGGTGCTTCGGAAACTCCACGTCGATGAGCTCCCGCAGATGTGGAACGTCATTCGCCACGATCTGTCGATCGTGGGTCCACGTCCGGAGCAACCGCATTATGTCGAGCTGCTTGCCAGGACCATTCCCTTCTACGAATTGCGCCATCTCGTCCGGCCGGGCGTCACGGGCTGGGCACAGATCAACTACGACTACGGATCGAGCGATGTCGACGCCCTCGAGAAGCTGCAGTACGAGTTCTTCTACCTGCGCCACCAGAGTTTGGGCCTGGACTTACGGATCCTTGGCCGAACGTTGCGCACCATCTTCGAGGGAAGAGCCCGTTAGTTCTCGACGCATTCGGTCTCGCGCGACCGCCAAGGTACCGCGCTACTCGCGGTTTGCCGCTCGGACATCGTCATCACCACTGGGCGCGTCGCGCATTACCGCCCGAGCGCCCGCGAACCCTTTGCGGAGCCGCGCTCGCTGCACCGCCGATCGGTCGAGCACGGAGGCGCCGCCGAGAGCCAACAGTTGTCCGACCACCGACCACCAGAACCAGCGCATACGAAGACAACCGGTGCGAGCCCTCACTCGTCGTGCCCGGTTGACGATTTCGTCATAGGTGTATTGCGGCATCGCCATGCGGTTCAGGGGGGACTGCAGGTGCTCGATTCTCGCGTCAGGCGTAACGAGCAGACGACCTCGTTGGTGGACGCGGTAAGAGAACTCGACGTCCTCGCCGAGGCAATAGCCCTTGAGTTCCTCATTGAACGAGAACGTCTCGAACACGGCACGCCGGAAAGACATAGAGCAACCGCTCAGCCAGTCGACCTCGGTCACCGACTGCACGTCAACGACCAATGGGTTCCGTCCCGAGGGCAGCACCCGTCCGGTTCTCGGGCTGTCGAGCATGAACGCGCGCTTGGCCACCGGGACGCGGTGGCGATGGAGGTTGGTGATCAAGCCCCCGACACCGAGAACCGTGCCCTCGAGGTCGGCTGCGAAATTCGCGCAGTATCGACTCGATGTAGCGCGAGTCCAAGACGGTGTCGTCGTCGACGAAGTGGATGACGTCCGACCATCCTTCTCGTATCGCCGCGTTGCGTTGTGCTGTCAGCCCTGGCTTCGCGGCCTGGTAGATCAACCGTCCCGAGAGCGCGCCAGCTGCGTAGCGCTCGACCACTGACCGGGTGCCGACGTCCTCGCTGGCGTCGACGACCCGAACCGCGCCGGGGAGGCGCGTCTGCCTCGTGACCGAGTCGAGGCATCGCTCCACCTCCCCAGGGCGGTTGAGCGTGCAGACGATCAGCTCATCGGAGAGTAAGACGTCACCTCGGCCTTGACTTAGGGGGCCCATCAAATCAGCATGCCGGCCGCAGGAGGCTCAGGTCGACCCACCGATAGGGTCGCACGGGCACAGACTCCCAGTACATGAGCCGCATCGTACCGGCTGGGGATAACGCGCCCCTTGAGAGATGCATCGCGACACCATGACCCCGAGTGAACGGTCCGCCGCCTGCACTGCCGCCTCCTACACTGAGTCGGTGCGTCTTGCCGTGTACGCGGACCTCGTCTACTGGCAAGACGGCAACGGGGTCTCGACGTCCACTGCCTTCGTCTCGTGGTTGGGTGGACTCAGCGATCATGTCGATGAGCTCATTGTGTTCGGTCGCACCCACCCTGTGCCCGGTCGCGCGGACCACAAGCTTTCTGGCACCAACATCAAGTTCGTACCCCTGCCCTACTACGAGAGCCTTCACCGAATCGCCAAAGTGGCTGCCGCAACAGGGCGTTCAGCGAGGCTCTGGCGCCAGGAACTCGGCGGGTGTGACGCAGTGCTGCTCTTCGGTCCACATCCTTATGCCGTCGTGTTCGGACTGCAGGCGCGGTTCGCCCACGTGCCCGTGATCGTCGGGGTGCGTCAGGACTTTCCCCGGTATCTCGCACACCGCGCCACCGGCTGGCGGCGACCAGCAGCCGTGACGGCCAGCCGTGTTCTCGAGTTCGTTCACAGGCGCCTGGCCCGAGGCGGTGGAGTCGTCGCGATCGGTCATGACATTTCCCAGCGCTACACGAATGGCCGCACCCGCGTGCTGACGACGGGGGTGTCATTGGTGCGACCTGCCGATCTCGTTCCGCTCGAAGATGTGCTCTCCCGGTCTTGGCCCGGCAGTCACCAGCTTCTGGTCGCAGGCAGGCTCGACCCGGAGAAGAACCCCATGCTCCTGATCGATGTGGCGAAGGTGTTGAAACCAACCGGGCCGTGGCGACTTGTGGTGGCAGGAACGGGGTCGCTGGCAGGCGAGCTTGCCGCTCAAGTGAGATCCGAGTCGCTCGACGACGTCATCGCCATGGTTGGCCGATTGGGTCATGACCCTTTGTTCGAGCTCTACCGACAGTCGACTCTGCTCCTCCACATCTCGCTCACAGAGGGACAGCCTCAGGTGTTCTACGAAGCTGCCGCCGCTGGTCTTCCGATCGTCGCCACAGCAGTCGGAGGTGTTCCCGCGGCACTGGCGCACGGCGAGCGCGGCGTCCTGGTACCGCCGAACGACGCTGACGCGATCGTCCGCGCGATTGCGAAACTAGGCGTCGATCCTCGCCAGCGCTCGGCGATGGCCAGAGCGGCCTGGGAGTGGGCGGCAAGCGAGACGCTCGATGCCCAGATTGTTCGCGTGGCGAGCTTCATCCAAGAGATTGCTCATGCAGCAAGCCAACCAACTAGTCGCCGGCGCGCACGACATCGCCGAGGGCGTTCCGCCAACCGTTACTGAGGCGGCGATAGCCCCCTCCACGGGCTGCGCGGAGGATTGGCACTACGCGGCGGGCGCGCCTCACGGGCAGTGAGCCGCGGATCCGCAGGTGTGCGATCTGCGCCTCGAGGATCGCCCTGTCGGCAGGACTCGGCACGCCGGATCGGCGGTCCCTCATTCGCGCGATGGGCACTTCGAGTTGGGCATACGTGGTCGTGAATGGACCGTTAGCTGCTCCTCGGGAAATAGCCATCATCTTTGCTGGAATCGGAGACGGCGTCTTGAGGCGGCTTGGTTAGCGAAGTTACTGGTACCTCTGTCAATAGATCAGACGACATACAATCGTGGTCACCTAGTTGTCTCTCCACCGGGTGCAACTGCCATCTTGGACTTGAAGGGGTTTATTCGCTTCCTGATGGCACTTATCATCGAACGCCGCTCCTCCTTCTCCTCGAAGATGATGGCAGCAGCTGGAGTGATCGCTGCGGCGCACACCGCCGTTATGGCACAGCGGGCCAAGTTGCCGGAAAGGACCGACTGCATCAGGAAGCTGGGGATGAGTGAAAGACCAAAGGCCGCCGCAACGGCAGCCGCGCGCCAGTCCCAAGGCAGCAGCCGATAACGGCGAAACAGCGTCAACGAGCAGATCACGTTGTCGGCAGTGAGACCAACAGCAGTAGCGGCACCCGCACCTACCGCGGCGAATGGCGGCACGAGCACGACGCACGCTGCTGCGGTGATCCCGATGGCTATGAGCTGGCGGTACGTGGTCAGCCTGACAAGGCCTTGAGCATCGAGCGTGACACCGTTGAAGCCCGCGAGAACGTAAACGAGCACACCGAGGCCTATGATCCGAAGCGGCGTTGCTTCGATGCTGAGCGCATGTCCGAAGATAGTGCTGAGGAGCGCGGCCGGACACACGAGAAGCACCGCGACCGCGGGTGCCGCGAGCGCGATGCTGATTCGTGTAGTCCAATGGTAGAGGGCGGCTACACCTCGCTGGTCGTGTTGTGCAGATAAGCGTGTCACCGCCGGAAGGAAAAAGGAGCCAACAACCGCGGGAATGCCGAGAACGAAATTCCCCATCGCGGATGCAGGAGAGTAGAAACCGGTCACCCGGGCACCCCGGAAGGCACCCAGCACGAGGACGTCGAGCTGAGAGATCACCGCACCAAAGGTCATGACGAACATGAAGCCGACGGCAAACGAGACGATCCGTCGAGTCGTGACCGTCGACACACTGGTGCTTTCAAGGTGACGACCCGCTCGCCACCAGCGGACAAGAGGCAGTACTAGCAGGGGCAGGGCGACAATCGGCCTTATGTCAAACGCAAGTCCGACTCTCACTGAACTAGGAGAGCCCCAGAGGATGAGACCGAGAACGACCGACCCAGTCGCCACCGAGCTGACGATCGTGGTGTACGCAAGCAGTCGCGGCCACTGCAGTGCCCGAAAAGCGCCCGATAGGACGCCACTAACTGGGGCCAGTAAGGCCAGCGGGGCCATCACGCAGAGTGCCCACAATGCTGGATGTAGGTGATTGTCAAACAGGAAGATAGCTGCGGCGGCGGCAACGCAGGGGACCGACGCAGCCGTCGCGACCAAAGAGAGCCAGACGGTACGGCCTATGGCAGCTCGCTCTCCAGCGAACCCGGAGCGGACCCGCTCCGTCACAGCGATCTGCGTCAGCGCTGGGCCAAGACCGAAGCTGAGGGTCGCCGCGATTAGCCCAACGGCATCTGTGGCAAGTGCCAGCGCGCCATACTGCTGATGCGACATTGAGCGGACGAGGAACACCGCGACAACCGGCCCGGTGAGAAGACCGACTGACCACGAGAGGGCGGACCAGATAGTACCTCTGAGTACCTCCCGTCGATTGGCGTCAGGCATAGGCATATGAGTTATGCGTCATTCTTGAACCGAGCTTGAAGAACATCCATTAGCTCGATGCCGTGAATTTCAAACCTGCACCCAAACCTCCGTAGTTAACGAATAGAGTAGCATCGCCAGCCACGGGTAGAGTAAAATGTGATCGGTCGCGGACGACACGTTCACTTACCCTCATAGCCAGATTAGTGGAAATGAAGAACGCTATTCGAAAGATCAATAGGTTCCTTTCTTTCTTGGGATGCCGTTTACAAAGCCCAGCCCCCAGGCGGCGTGCATCGTGGGAAAGGCCCCCAGCGGCATAGGCACTGCTGGGGGGTCGCGGGTGAGTTCGAATGCGCCTCGACCGAGAACGATCGCGGCATATGCAGTCAGCACCAGCCGCCGCCACGTACTCGCGAGTCCAGCCAAGAGAGCAGGAACAGCCAGCTGTCTGTACGAAAGCGAGCCGGGGCGCTTACGGATGGTGCGGGCGCGGTCGTGACCATACCGGTAGATTTGACGTGCGGGCGGCCTGGGCCCATCCCGCCTGAGATAGAACGACCTGATCGACGGATCGAGGTAGGCCCGGCCAAAGCGTTGAGCGCGCCAGGCAAGCTCGGCATCTTCATTTCCATCTGACCATTCCTCGTAGCCGCCCATCTCGCGGATCACACTGGTACGAAATGCCCCCAGGTTGGCCGCGTCGACATATCGCGGCTGCCCACCTTCCCGCCGGAAGTCCGCGGGGCCGGCCCCTATGCGGGAGGTCATCGCTGCCACGATGCCTCGCTGATGTGCTTCGTGAGCCTCAAAAGGCAGCGGCCCACCGACAATGGCGGCACCTGCTCGCACGAGAGCCTCGACACAGTCGGGCGCGAGTTTGGTGCGTGCGTCAACTCCCACGATGATCTCACCACCAGCTGACGTAATCGAGGCATTCAAACCAGCGCGCCGGATTTGCCTCTGATTGTCAATGACGCGCACGTTCTCGACTCTCGCGGCCACCGCCCGCGTCTCATCTGTTGAGCCGGCGTCGGGCACAACCACCTTCACGATCGTGGGATCGGTCTGCGCGGCGACGGCGCACAGACAACGCTCGAGCTGGCCTGCCTCGTTCAACACCGGAGGGATGACCGAGACCGTCGGACAGCGTCGCTGGGAGGACAAATGCCCCGCACTCTGTAGGAGCGAACCCCAAGCACATCCAACAACCTCCTTCAGTGCGACACCAGCTTGCCAGAAACAAGCTTCCAGACCATCACTAGTCAACCGTCCGCACGGTTCTCGGATCTGACGTCGGCTCAGATTACCGAATCAAGAAATAGTGAAGCACACGCAAGTCGGTATCCTCGGTGCAGCAGCTGTTCGCAGTGAGGCTCCCGGCTGTTGTGCGGTCTCACACGCTTGCCGCATTACTGGACCCTCAGGCGCGCTCTGCTGCCTGTCACTCGCTCGACCTTCGGGTCGTCCGCGGCCTCACATCTCCTGTTGACAATACATGCCAGCTGTAGGCCGCTATGTAGGGGCGAAACGGCGCGCGCCGAGACGATCACCTCGTTTTGGTTCTTTCCGTTACCGTGACACTCCACGGCTGCGCACGACTACACGGCCGGAAAGCACGCCGATCCCTCGATCGCTGTCACATGGTGTCCTCGGTGCAAATATGGCTGTTGCAGCGGAGACGGGCACCCACAATAGAAACGACTCTTGATCTTGTATCGCTGTTAGCAGCGTATGACAGTTGTCTCAGCACGATCCCGAGAAAGGCGGAGCCACCTTGCCAACGGCCAGCTTGTGGTGCACTAGTGGCCAGCAAGATCACCCACCCCTCTTGATGCTTTGCTTTGACGATCGCGGTTCATTGCCTTGATTCAGATCGTCGGTGCCGGCGAGCGGCCAACCCTTCGATCTCGGGCAGACCGCAACTCCAGCGAGCTCTCAGATGTTGTCGCTCACCTCCTCTGCAGCCGTCTCCGCCGTCGGCGCTCCGCGCGGCAATCTCGCCCGGCAAATCGATGGCGTGCTTCCTTCATGCGGAACGACTCGCCGTCGGTAACGACGACAACTCCGTGATGCAGAAGTCGGTCGAGCATGCTGACCGCCGTCGTGTGCTCGGGCAGGAACCGGCCCCACTGGTCGAAGGGCCAGTGGCTGCCGATCCCGAGCGAGACGCGCTCGTAGGCCGCCGCCACGAACCTGAACAGCAGCTGTGCACCGGCGTCGTCGAGCGGGGCGAAGCCAAACCCGTCGACTCATGCCGACGTCCGTATAGGTCGACCTATGCCGACTCCGCGACTATACCGACAACTCAAACTCCAGGCCCCTGAAAGCCTCAAGACGGTGGGCCTCTCGCGCCGCCCCGGAGAGAATGGCTCGGCATAGTTACAGTGCTTGATGCAACCTCCTGACCGTCGGAACACCGCGCTCCAACAGGAGGTGACACCCATGTCGGGACGAGAAGGAAGCCGAGGCGGATGGGCCCATACGTCATCGGGTTCGAGACTCGCTTGTTGGAGCTGAGCTACACGTCAGGCACGGTGAGGAACGCCCTGAAGGACATCGGCGCCATCGGTCGGTGGCTGGAGGAAGAGAACCTCGATGTCTCTGAGCTCACCAAGGAGTCGCTCGAGGCGTTCATCTGCGCACGTCGCTCGACAGGACGCCGCCGTGTTCCGAGCGTCCGGAGCTTTGCACCTTTGCTCGATTACCTAAGGAGCGAGGGGGTCATAGCCCCAGAGACCGCTCCATGGACGCCGGTCGGCGATCTCGTAGCTCGCTACACGACGTAGCTTGTGGTCGAGCGAGGCTTGGCTGCACCGACCGTGCTGCGTTATGAGAACTCGGCGCGCCGGTTCCTCGAGGAACGTCTGACAGCCGATGGCAACCGCTTCGTCGAAGACCTCACGGGCACCGCAGTGGTCGGGTTCTTACTTCGGGAGTGCCCGCGAGTCAGCGTTGGCGCGGCACAGGGCCGGGAGGCCGACAAAAGTGAGATCACGCGCTGCAGACTTCTTGGTGGACACGGTCGGCTCCTTCCGTATGTGGCTCGGCCCACACCCGTGGGCAACCCGCGTGATATGCGTACTGGGCCGGCCGTTCCATTGCCACTAGGTGGGCTACGATGTCCATATGCGAAGGATCTCTCGAATCGCTTGGGGACGGAATAAGCGCTCCGCTGACTTCGTGCCCAATGAAGATCTCGGGCGCTTCGAGGTCGATAATTGGGAGCTCTCGAACATCGTACTTAACTCGATCGTCCCAGCGGTCGGTGTACATCCCTTTCCTCTCAACGAGCTCATGTTGCTCAGCGGAGCAGTTGTTCGCTTCAAGCCGAGACATATCCTCGAGTGGGGGACGCACATCGGCAAGTCGGCCAGAGCCTTCTATGAGACCGCCGCCGCGGTGGGGCTGGTTCTCGTCATCCACTCCATCGATCTTCCTAATGATATGGACCACGTCGAGCATCCAGGAAGCGCTCGGGGAAAGCTGGTGCGAGGCCTCACGAATGTGATCCTTCACCAAGGCGACGGTCTGGACACGTCATTGCAGATACTGGGGACGCTGGAAGGCGATGAACAGCTCGGGTCGACCTCGTTATTCTTCGTCGACGGCGATCACTCCTTCAATTCCGTCAAGCGTGAGCTCTCAAATATCATGATGTCGGCGCCAAAGGCAAAGATTCTCTTGCACGACACCTTCTACCAGGAGGAGGGCTCTCACTACAATGTCGGCCCGTACCGCGCCATCGGCGAATGCATGAGGGAGTCACCAGACAAGTACCATCGCATTGATTCAGCGACAGGTTTGCCCGGAATGACTCTGCTCTACCCCGCACTCTAGTGCGGCAGTCCCCGACCCAGCCATAGCCATGGGCGCCCGAATGCTTCGTGTAGGTGCCGATCTCACAGAGCGCGGTGCCCTCGGCGAGCCGTGGCTGGTCCTGTTCGACCTGGTCGCCGAGGTCACTCCGTGCCTGATCAGCGTCGACGGCGAGGAGGAGCGGTCGACGCTGTGCGCCGAGCGGTTCCTCGGCGTTCCCCGCCACCGGTGCCTGTGGCGTCTGGCCCGGGCCCTGGTCCGCCTGCTGCACTACGAGGACCGGGTCCTCACGTCGTCGACCAGGCCGGCGCCGAGCTCGACCAGCTCCTCCGCGACACCTGGGCCACCCAGAACCTCGCCGACGCCGTCGAAGCCCTCAACGCCCTGGCCGACACCCTCGACAGCCGAGACGGCTACGCCGCGGCTGTCCATCTCCGAAACGTCGCCGGGAAGATCTTCACGTTCCTGACCAACCCCGACGCCGGCTGGCCCGTCACCGGCCTCAAAGGACGGCCCGACGTCGGCACCAACGTCCTCGAACGCGTGATGCGGGAGATAGACCGCCGCGGCGACATCGGTGTTAGCTGGTCCATCCCCGGGATCCGAGCGGTCCTCATGACCTAGCTCGAACACAAGTGTCGTCACGAACGGTGACCCGACACCCGAACCATCGACAACCCAACCGCAGATTAGTCTCCAACCGCCAGCACTACCCACGGCCGCATGACCTCCGTTTCATCGAAGTGCCTCGATACCAATGAATCCCCAGTACTGTCAAACGCATGATTACGACAAGATTGATTGGCGGCCTCGGCAACCAGATGTTCCAATACGCAACCGGCCGACGACTTGCCGACCACCTCCAAACCGATCTGCTGTTGGATATCAGTGGCTATGCCAACCGATGCGAGGGCGACCCACCGCGGCAATACGACCTCGGGTGCTTTCCCGTCCGAGCCGAATTGCATGGGGCTTCGCCGTCTCCGGGTGCGAGCCGCGGGCGCCCTGCCCCGATCCAGCTGCGGCGAGTGCTGGCCAAGGTGGGGTTCGGGGGTCGGAACATCATCAAAGAGAAGGGCATCGCCTTCGACCAGCGCGTCCTCACCGCCCCGGACGGGACGTATCTGAGCGGATACTGGCAGAACGAGAGGTATTTCTTAGGTATCCGCTCCCGGCTCCTGGAGGACTTCTCCCTGACGGCCCGCCTGGACCCGACCAACGAGGCCATGGGCGAGCTGATTCACAAGGTCACCTCCGTGTCCCTCCATGTCCGGCGCGGTGACTATGTGACGAACAGTGCCACCAACAAATTCCACGGGACTATGAGCCTTGCCTACTACGCCAGGGCGGTGGAGATCGTGGCATCCAAGGTCGAGCGACCGCACTTCTTCGTCTTCTCCGACGATCCGGCATGGTGCCAAGAGAACCTCCGGCTCGACCATCCCACGTCCTATGTCACTCAGAACACGAGTGAGTTCGCCTACATGGACATGTGGTTGATGGCGCAATGCCAGCACCACATCGTCGCCAACAGCTCGTTCAGTTGGTGGGGAGCATGGCTCAACCCGAGCAAGGAAAAAATCGTCGTGGCGCCAAAGCAATGGTTCAGCAAACCGGGTACTGGAACCCCGGAGATCACTCCCGCGGAATGGTTGACGATCTGACAGCATTCGGTGGAGGGGTCCAAGGGCCAAGGATCGGTGAAGGTCGTGATCTGGCTTTCGGCGGCGTCCAACACGGTGACCGGGGCCGATGGCGACAGGGCCGGGTAGCAGGGCCGGCGGAGGAATCTGCCGCCGGCGCGGCTCGCGAGCCGGGTCGTTCGTCGAGGGAATATGGCTATCGTGGCGAGTCATGCGGATCGGCCTGGCCGTGGGGTACTTCAGTCCCCAGAAGGGAGGCTCGGAGGAGGTTGTGGAGCGTCTGGCCGTCGGCCTGAGCCGTCTAGGACATGACGTCATCGTGGCGACCTCCTTCCACCCCGACCGCGATCCGGGTGCCATGGTGGTGCCTGTACGCGAATTCGGTGTCTCGGGCCGCAGCGCGACCGGCCTCCAGGGGGATGTGCTGGGCTACCAGCACTTCCTGCTCACGAGCGATCGTGACGCCTGGCTCTTCTACGCGGCCCAGATCTGGTCCACCGATGCGGCGCTCCCCCTGCTGGGTTCGATGCCGTCGTCGACCGTCGTCGTCCCGTGCGGCTACTCGGGTCTCCACAAGCCAGCCTTCGGCGCCTACTTCAGGCAACTGCCGGAGCTCCTGTCGAATGCCGATGCGCTCGTCTACATGTCCTCCTCGTACCAGGACTACCGGCGTGACATCAGTGCGGGGCTTGGAGGCCTGGCCAGACTGATCCCCAACGGGGCCGACGACGACGAGTTCGCCGAAGTGCCCCACCGGGAGGAGCGACGGGCCCGAACGGTCCTTTGCGTCGCCAACCACTATCGACTGAAGGGACATCGCGACACGATCCGTGCGTTTCGCCGGGTGGCGGGGCCGGAGGATCGGCTCGTCCTCGTCGGTGAGGTGCCGAGCCGGGACCCGAAAGTGTCCTGTTCCATCGACTGCCGGATCGCCGCAGCGCGCGATCACCGGATCATCCTGCGGAGCGGGGCGCCACGATCGGAGGTGATCAAGTGGTATCAGGAGGCCGACGTCTTCCTCTTCGGTTCCCGGGTGGAGGCAGCGCCGCTCGTGATCATCGAAGCGATGGCATCGGCTCTGCCCTTCGTGAGTACCCCGGTCGGCAACGTGGCTGACTTCGACGACAGCGGGCTCGTGGTCCCGACGTCTCGTCTGGCCGAGGGCCTGGAGACGCTGCTGTCGGACCAGGGTCTCCGAAAGCGGCTCGGACAGGTCGGACGGTCCCGGTGGGACCGCGACCACCGGTGGTCCACCATCGTCGGGCAGTACGAGCGTCTGTTCACTGAGTTGGTGGGTCGGAGCGCACGATGACCGGAAGTGAAGGGCGTCTCGACAACGTGGTCGCCATCTGCGCGCTAAGCCGGCCGGACGACATCGAGCGATGCCTCCAGTCACTCGCCGACCAGACCAGGCTGCCGTCCCGCATTGTCATCGTGGACGCGTCGGCGGGCGATGAGACCGCGGCGCGGATCCGCGAGTTGCAGGACATCATCCCCCCGGTCCCAGTCAACCATGTCACCGCGACCCCGGGGCTCACCCGCCAGCGGAACATCGCCGTCAACGAAGCGGCCGACTGCGACGTCGTGCACTTTCTCGATGACGATGTGGCCTGCGAGCCGGGGTACCTGGAAGGGATCGTTGGGGGAATTCGAGAAGGATCGGGACGGTCGCGTCTTCGGAGTGGGCGGTCTCATCGCGAACGAGTAGGTGAGCTCGCACTCGCTGCTTAAGAACTTCTTCTACCTCTTCAGCGACGCGCAGGGCCGGGTGCTGCCCTCGGGGCGCAACACGCTGGTCGCCCGGGACGTCGGTGCCGTCCCCGTGGACTGGCTCAGCGGGTGCTCAGTGTCGTATCGCCGCCGGGCGTTCGATCTCGAGTCCTTCGACGAGTCCAGGACTCCGTGTGTCCTGAAAGGAATGTGACAACGATGTAGAAGATCGGCAACACGTACCGTGCTGTGCCAGTGATGGAGGTAGGTCCTCCAGGTTCGCCGTGCAGGCGGAGAGCCCAAACCGCCGCAGTGTCGTGCCAGTCAAGAGCCGGGTGGGAAGCGACTGTGAAAAAGGCCCGCTGCGAGCGTGTCAGGTGTGCGACGAGAAGACGAACGTGTGTGAACCACTGCTGACGCATCGAAAGGATTGATGGTGGCATCGGAACCGGGGTGAGGAGTTAACCCTGGGGAAGAGGCCGAGTCTGGAGCTGGGGAGCTGCCTGTATGTGGCCCCAGCGGTGCCTGGTGTAGGTGGCGTGAGATCCAGAGTGAACGTCAAAGTCCTGCGATCACAGGCCGAGGAGATCGAGCGCCCGGATGGCGTTGCTACCGACTGCGCGAATCCCGGCGCAATGTTGGTGTGGCCGGCGGTCGGAGTGGACCGATCGCCAGGTTGCGCAGGGTCGCCATGACCGTGGCGCATTGCCGACCCGGATCTGGGACCGGTCCTCGTCGAAGTCACGTCCCGTATCCAGTGCACACGGTTCTCTATGCCCCAGTGTCCTCAGATGATCTCGGCGAGTTCCTTCGGCGCTGCGCGGTCGGGCGTGAGGCTCGTGATGAAGTACGGCATCTCGATCGATGACGACTCGCCGGGGAGGTTCACCCGGTCGCGCACGACCTTGACCGCCTGGCGAGCATGGGGAAACAGGCCCTCGGGCAGCGGCGCGACCGAGACGTACCTGCGCTCGATCCGCCCGTGCCCCCGGTCGGTCGTCTCGCGTTCAGGGGGAGAAGGACCCTCCGGGGAGGGACTCGATCGCCTCTGCGAGGCTGGGTTGGTTCGACTTCGCGCCGACCAAGTGGTCGCCGTCCATCTCGTCGACGATAAGGGCCGCGTGTACCACGTCCACTCGCGCGAAGATCGGACTTAGCTGTTCGACGAGGCGACCATAGAGCATCGCATTCGAACTCGGATCGGCGGGGGAAGTACTCCGTCTGGAATCCGAGCACCAGCCCGGATTCCTCCATGGAGCGGTACTCAGGCTTGATCGCTTCCCACTATCAACGGGCCGAGACCCCGGATCGCCTCCGGGCTCTGAGCGAGATACCACTCGTAGGTTGACGCAATCCCGTCTCGGAGCCCGAGCTTGGCACTCCAGCCGAGGCCGCTGAGCTTCGAGACATCCAGAACCTTCCGAGGCATTCCGTCTGGCTTCGTCGTGTCGAAGAGAAGCTTGCCTTCTGGGTAGACGATGTCCCGGACGGTCTCGGCTAGCTCACGAATACTGAGGTCCTCGCCGGTGCCGACGTTGATGTGGCCTTCCTCGTCGTAATGCTCCATGAGAAAGAGGCATGCATCGGCGAGGTCGTCAACGTGTAGGAACTCGCGCATGGCACTGCCTGTCCCCCAGATCTCGACCTGAGTTGCCGAATTGACCCTCGCTTCGTGGAACTTGCGGATCAGAGCAGGCAGGACGTGGCTGCTGTTTAGGTCAAAATTGTCATTCGGCCCATACAGGTTGGTCGGCATAGCCGAGATGAAGTTGCAGTCGTACTGAGCGCGGTACGACGAGCACAGTTTGATGCCGGCGATCTTCGCTAGGGCGTATGCCTCATTGGTCGGTTCCAACGGGCCCGTGAGTAGCTGATCCTCAGTAATCGGCTGGGTGGCGTGGCGGGGGTAGATGCACGAGCTGCCCAAGTACAACAGCTTCTTTACATCGTAGAGATGCGACGCGTGAACCACGGTAGCGTGAATCATCATGTTGTCGTAGAGGAACTCCGCGGGCCGGGTGGAGTTGGCCATGATGCCACCGACCGTGCCTGCCACCAGGTACACGTAGTCGGGCCGGTTGGCCCGGAACCAGTAGTTGACCGCCGCCTGGTCGCGCAGGTCAAGCCGGTCGCGTCCAGCGACGAGGAGGGCTGTGTAGCCCTCAGCCTTGAGCTTCCGGAGCACAGCAGATCCGACCAGGCCGGCATGGCCTGCGACAAAGATTCGCGAATCCTTCGGTACTGACGTCATTGTCCACTCTCCAATCCCTTGGTGCCGCCCGCCAGAGTGCGATCTGCAACAGAAGGGGGTACGCGTGATCGGACCCTGGGGCCAATTGATTTGGTGGTCAACGCGTCCATCCTGGTTGAGCCGACTACGAATATCATAGATCTACCGGAATGGCATTTTCGGTGGTTTGCCGCGGGCCGGCCAGGTGCGATTCACCGAGGGACAACGTCTTTCCGACAGCGTGGCGTCGGGAGTTCTGAGGGCGACGTTCCCACGGTGGTTGATCGATGAGGCTACAGGGGTGACCGGACGTCGGGACACGCCGCATGCTGGCCGTGGCCGTCGAGGCCGAGGTCGATGCGTACGTCGCCGAACATCTGGAGGACCAGGACGATCTTGGTCACCGGCTTGTCGTCTGCAGCGGCCGTGCCGGACCACGCCGCGTCAAGACGGTCGCCGGCGCCGTCGGGGTCGAAGCACCAAGGGTCAGCGACAAGCGGGTCGACGCTGAGACTGGCGAACGCCAGAAGCCCGACGGCGAAAGGCACGCCTTCCCGCCAGAAAGACCTTCGAGAGCTGGATGGCGTCCCGTTCGTCGATCCCGGCAGCCCAACAGCGCTCGGTGCGAAGCCTCGAGTGGGTCGGCCGGGCCGAGGACTTCGTTGTCGCCGGGCCGGCCGGGCATGGTTGACACTGCGCCTTTCTTTCATGGATCCTGATCGTTACTCGGTGTTGTTGACCACCTGGTAGAGACTCGACTGGCAGACATACCAATACGCGTCGCGGCAAAGTTGCTCGGCAGAGACCTTGCGCGATACATCGTTCATCTTCGGCTCCTTGGTGGCTGGGCGCCAGAGCGCTATTGGTCAGAGGTTGTCAAGTGCCATCTGGGCGAGCACGGCGACGATCTCGCCAGCGCCTTGCAGGGACGACAGCGGTGCGGTCTGGGGATGGGAACATGATGGGGTCGATGGGTCAGACAAAGGAGCGCGCGATTGAGCGGGGATGCACCGAGACGCCGAAGCGCTCCTCCACCACACTCGCCAGATCGGCGGAGGAAAGGTCGAGATTGACAAGGCGCAGCCCCTCGAGGCGGTTGAGGACCTCGTCGGTGAGCCTGTGCGCCCCTTGAGGACCGGGCTTGGCCGGAAGCAGCCCGGCGAGGCCTTCCTCTGCCAAGGCTGCGGCGGATGTGCAATAGGACTGACGGGAGAGACCGAAGGCCTGCCGCGGCGGCACTCACCGAGGCGCCGTGGGCCTCCACCTTGCGCACCGTCTCGTACTTGACCTGCACGAGGTCGCGGGCGTCGAAGAGCTCGGAGGACCCAAACGCCTCGTCGACGACGCGCTCGGGGTTCGGGTTGAGCGTCCTCGTCCGGGCCAGTGCCGCGGCCTTCGGGCCCCCTGTTCGCTTGGCCACTGTTCCTCCTCTCAGGGTGTGTCCAGCTGCTCATGCCTACTATGGGATGGCAGGGGCGGATAGCAGTGTGATGATGTCGCTCATTACCTGTCTAGCCAGAGCACATTGACATCCCCCACTGGCTACCGCCTGGGGTTGGGGAAAGACGACTGGCACGATTAGCTGGACATCTCCGGCGTAGTTCGCTTGACACTGCCGAACCGGCGAGCACCCAGTTCGTTGAGGAACTCAGACAGCTCGAGCAGATCGGCGATGCGGAACGGCGAGCGCCCCGCTGAAACAACGACGAAGGGGTCGGCCGGCACCACATCCGTCCACTCCGCAGGCAAGGAGACCAGCTCATCGGCTGCGTCGTAGATTTGGACGCAATCAGCCCGCCAGTTCTTGCGACGCTTGACGAACTCGAACTACTGGCGAGCCAACGGGTGAAACGGGTGGATCACCCGCACCCGTTGGCGATCGGCTACATCTTGAGGATCAGGTGCACTCGACGATGGGATCGAATGCCCGCCATGAAGGCTTGAACCAGCGCGTCCGACTTCTGATCAACCGTGCCTACGGCTTTCACTCCGCCAGGGCTGCCCTCGCTCTCATCATGCTCACCGTCGGGCCAATCGAGCATGTCCTACCTCACGAACGATCACGGGTTGTTGATCCCTGAATCGACCCACATTCATGCCGGGAGGCCCGTCTTATGACCGCCCGGGGCCGGTCCTTGGTTCTGGCGATCACGCCACAGCTCGGACACGCGGCCGCCCGACGGATCGTATCGATGCCGACGAGTAGCTCATCGCCATCTTCGGTCACTGCCAGCACTCGGAAGCCGAACAATCCCTACAAGGCGTCATCGAATTCTGTACCGTCACCAACTACCAGGGGTCCTCCCGTTCTCTAGGTCGTCGAACAACCACGAGAATGGCGGGACCCCTGGGCCGCGCCGGTGGATACCTACCGGAGCGCGGTCAGTTGCTCACGCATCCCAGTTCATTGAGAAGAGCCCGTTGGGTCGCGACCCACTTGTCGCCAGCCTGCCCACGCCTCGTTCCGGTTACGCAAAATGGCAGTAACGGGCGCCGTTGCGACCTTCGATCCCGCTGTCACCCGCGTCCCAGGGGCACCACGCGTCCCACGCGGGTCCGAACGGGCTCCAGCGACGCCTCAGGACCTACGATTGCCCGGGATCGCTTGTCTTAGGGTTGGTCTTTGAGGCGTACATGTAGAACGGCACCCAAGGACGCCGGTCATTAGGTCTGTTGAGGACACTAAACCCTTTTGATTCGAGCCATGCCCGGACCTGTTCACTTGTCCTTCCCCATTCCGTACCGAGAAAGTCGTGACAACTGATGCAAATATGATCCGTGATCTTCGCGAGCTCGTCCATTCCCAGAATCGCAAGTCGCTCCGCCCCCTCGATGTTCATCTTTATGTAATCGACGTGCAAAATACCACGTTGTACCACGAAGTCGTCCAACGCGATTCCCTCCACCTCATGCGCCCCCGGGCAGAAGACATTATTGGTCTGGTAATCGTCGTCATTCGAAATACATACTGGCCCTGAGTGATCGATAATTGCCGCCTGAAAGACTTCTACGTTGCTCCAGCCGTTCAACTCACATAGCAAGGTAAGCTTGGCAAATGTGGCTGGGTGCGCTTCGAACCCAAACACCCGACCGCTCGGACCAACTCTGGTACGCAAAGCGAAGACTTCTTCGCCAAGTCCAGCGCCCACGTCTAAGACAATGTCATTCGACTTCGGTTGATAATCCCAAAAAAAGACGTCGCACTGGCCAGTCGGGTCTTCGGGAGTTATATGCAACTTAGGGTATTTCGTGAAGTTGGCGAATATTCCTTCGCTCCATCGGTATTCCCAGAAGTCGATCCTATGCCGCACTCGGCACAGTCTACGATTAGAAATACTGATCGCTAGCGTTAGGACAAATCCGGCAGGAAACGCTATCCGTCGGTCACTCAGTAGCCGCCTAATGACACCACGCGGAGAATGTCCACTGCGGCGTGACAAGACTGTCATATCTTGATCGTAGATTACCAGATCGCGAGTTGTCGAGGAATCGCGGAGTGAGCCGTTCGGCTCTTCTCAATAGGTTGGAGACCGGAGCACTTGGCTGCGCCAGATGAGTATCGACCGTCACCGTTTCCACCACCAAGATGATCAGCCTTCGCGCCAGGTCAGCACCGCCAGAGGCGGGTCGTACAAGTAACGTGCGGTCGCGGCCAGCAAGATGACTAGCCTTACGACATCAACCCATGGGGAACGCCACTTGAGAGATCAAGGGGTTTCTTTTTCACGATGCCCCGCACGAAGCCCAGCCCCCAGGCTGCGTGCATCGTGGGAAAGGCTGCGAGCAGTGTCGGCACAGCCGGAGGGTCCCTGGTGAGCTCGAAGGCCCCTCGCCCGAGTACGACCGCGATATAGGCCGCGAGTACTTGTCGGCGCCACGGGCTTGCCAGCCCCAGGAACAGCGCGGGAACAGCGAGCTGCCGCCAGGAAAGCGATCCGGGGTGCTTGCGGATCGTCCGGGCGCGGTTGTGGCCGTACCGGTAGAACTGACGCGCCAGCGGTCCAAGCCCGTCGCGGCCGAGGTAGTACGACTTGATGGACGGGTCGAGGTAGACCCCGCCGAATCGTTGGGCTCGCCATGAGAGCTCGGCGTCTTCGTTGCCACCTGACCACTCGTCGTAGCCTCCGATCTCGCGGATCGTGCTCGTCCGGAAGGCACCCAGGTAGACCGTGTCGACATAGCGCGGCTCTCCACCTTCGCGCCGGAATGCCGCGGGCCCGGCTCCGAAGCGGGAGGTCATGGCCGCCACTATCCCGCGCTGGCGTGCGTCATGAGCCTCGTAGCGCATCTGCCCGCCGACGATGGCCGCTCCCGACCGCTCGAGGGCCGCGACGCAGCGCTCGACGTAGTCGGGCGCTAGCGCGGTGCGAGCGTCAACCCGGACGACGATGTCGCCCGAAGCGGCCGCAATGGCAGTGTTCAGCCCGGCAGGACGGATGCACCTCGGGTTGTCGACGAGGCGCACTTTCGCGAACTTGGACGCCGCCGATCGGGTCTCGTCCGTCGAGCCCCCGTCGGCCACGACCACCTCGATGACGGCGGGGTAGCTCTGCCCGGCGACGGAGCGCAGGCAGCGCTCGAGCTGGGTCTCCTCGTTCAGGACCGGGAGGATGATCGAGACCGTGGGAAACTTCGGCGAGGAGACGGTCGCGTCGGGCCCGTCAGGAACCGGTGAATCCGCGGACATCGGGCGCCTCCTCCTCTTCCCTACAAGCTTGCCAGGTAGGTCGGTCGCGGCTGACGATCCCGCTGACGCCGGAAACGGGGCTGGGGCGGCATCCGCGGCGGCGTGTCCCCCCGATGGTAGGTTCGACCCGTCGAGCGATCAGGACATGGGCCGACCAACGTGATGCCGAATTCCTCCGCGATCGAAGCACTGGCTGAGACCTGGTGGCAAAGGTGCCAGGCGCGTCGGTGCGCTTCTGGCCGCGCAGACGCCGACGAACGTGAGCTCCTGCTCCACGCGCTCGCATCGGCCGCTGTCGGCCACTCGCAGCTTTTCGGGCAGGTGGGTCCTCCCGGCGAGAACCCTGGGTCGCCCAAGACCGTGAACGGCACGAGCTCACCGGACACGGCCAGCCCACAAGAGGTTCCGCTCCCACCGGACGCGACCAGCACGGCAGTCCCGATCGAACGCCGGCGCATCCTCGCTGCCGCGGCGACGCGGTGGGGCGCTCGGGTTGGATCGCCGGTCCTCGTTGTCGAGCAGCTCGTCCAGCTCCGGGTCCTGGTGGCGGTCGATCCAGGGCAGCGCGCGATCACCCGCCTGATCGACCTCACGATGGTCAACGCCTGTCGTGGAGCCACTGACGAGCTCCAAAGGGCGGCCTTCAGCGACCCGTTGACCGGGTGCGCCAACCGGCGGGCCTTCGAGCGCGACCTCGACCGGGAGTTGGCCCGTTGCGCGCGTGCCGAGCTCGACCTGAGCGTCGTCGCGATCGACCTCGACGGCCTCAAGGCCTTCAACGACAGCGCGGGCCACGCGGCTGGTGACCGCCAATTGGTGCTCTTGGTCGACACCTTGCGAAAGGCTCTGCGGAGCATGGACGGCATCTACCGTCTCGGCGGGGACGAGTTCGGTCTGGTGCTGCCGGACACCTCCCCGGACGACGCGGCCGTCCTCATCGCCCGAGCCGTGCGCCTGGGTGCCCCGCCATTCAGCTGGGGTACCGCGAGCTACCTGTCGACCGGATGCGCCGCGGTCGCGGAGCTGCTCGCAGTCGCCGACACCGACCTGTACGCGCGGCGTCGTGCCACGCGGGCGTCGCCGGCGCGGCGTCAGCCACCTAGGAAGCCGGCAGATGCTTCCCTTCGTCTGTTCCCTGAGGAGGAAGGCTCGCCCCGGAAGTCGCTTCAGGCGCGATGAAGGCCTCTGTGAGGCACCACGTCGTGCCTCGGGCTCTCGTGCCGGTGACTCAGACGAGCGGCCAGGGGTAAGCCCGGTAGTCGTCGCGCGGCGAAGGGAACAGAGGCTTACGAAGCATCCCAACGGCCCTGCGCCGGAGTGCCGCGCATTCGTCGCTCTCAAGCAGCGCGGCCACGCGATCCGGGATCGCGTCGACGACCAGCTCGCAGCCCGCGAGCACCTCGGCCGGCAATTCCTCGCCGGCGAAGTCCCACATCACCGTTCGGAGCTTTGCCTCCACGTGGAAGCACAGGCCGTGGTCTATTCCCCAGATCCGTCTCTCCCAGTCGATGATGACATGGCCGCCTTTGCGGTCGCCGTTGTTCGCGAGGAGATCGAACGCCGCAATCTGTCGCAACTGAGCATGGTGGAGCGGCTCGTTCAACAGCGTGAAGTAGTGCTCGGCGAAGTCCGCGTCGACGAAACGTTGCACCGACCCCTCTCCATGCGGCCCGTTGGAGCGCAGCACCGTCTCGGGCACGATGCCGAGCGCGAGCGCGGCAGACAGCTCGTATGCAGCGACCTCACGGCGGAACAGGCCGCCCGGGTAGTCCCACAGCGGGCGCTCGCCCCGCCCGGGCTTGTAGACGGCACGCTGCTGCATCCCTCGGAGCCGGATCGCCGCGAGAAACGAGTAGTTCGAGCTCCACGGCAGCCTGCCCAGGACCTCGAGCTCTCCTTCGGCGAGAAGCTCGAGCCAGGCAGGTCCGCTCAGGTCAGAGGCGGGCGGTGGCCGTTCGTCCTCGGGCACACGTGGCCTCTCGGATCGAGCGGATACCCGCAGAGCGGGCAAGGGGGACGACCCGCCTCGATGAGCTCTGTCCCGCGAATGGCCAAAGCGGCAGCCTGCTCCCGAGTCATCGCCAGCCGCACGCTCTCGCCTGTTTCGGCTTCGGGCTCCAAATCCTCGGCGAGACCGAACAACGCCTCGACATCGGTCTCGGCTTCGGTGCGGTCGATCTCGTCCGCGACAATGATGATGCGGTCCAGGTCGTCGTCATAACTGACACCGAGCGAGCGAACCACGAAGTCCGGCTCTCCGAACGGCTCGAGGGCAAGCTCGTCGCCGGACGGCAGTTCACCCGGGCGCTCGAGCTCGGCGAGCATCCGGCCGAGGAAACGCGCCAGCGCCGACACTTGAGCCTTCTCGACCTTGAGCGTCTTGAGGGTCGGCCCCTCACGCGCCTGGAACAAGAACACGCGCTCGCCCACCGGCCCGACCGCCCCGAGCGTCACCCGGTCGGGGTTCGCAAGCTCGAATTCCTCAGCCACGCGATGTCTCACGAGCTGAAAGCGCGCCTGCTGGCGCGCCGGCGGCACCCATGGCCAGCACCGTCGGCCCGTCGGGGCCGTACACGACCGTGCTGATGGAGCACGGGGCGACCACAATCCGCTGGAAGAGGTCGAGTGGCACTCCGAGCGCGCTCGCGAGCGCAACCTTGATGCAGTCCGCGTGCGACACCGCGACGACGACCTCGCCGGGATGCTCCTTGCAGAGCCTGGCGACAGTGTCGGCGAGGCGCGCCTGGAGCTCTGCGAACGACTCGCCGTCGGGGAAACGAAAACTCGAGGGCACGCGCTGGACGGCCTGCCACTCGGGAAGCTTGCGAATCTGGGGAAGCGGCTCTCCGGTCCAGCTCCCGAAGTCGCACTCGATGAGGCCCCGTTCGACGACGACGGGCTTGCCGACACGCTCGGCGATGGCCGAAGCCGTCTCGCGCGCCCGCTCGAGCGGCGATGCGTACACGGCCGACACCGACATACCCGCAAGGGCCTCGCCGGCCGTTGTCGCCTCATTGCGGCCCTGGTCAGACAGGTGCAGACCCCGTGCCCGACCGGGCAGCACCTTGCCAGTGGTTGCAGTCGTCCCGTGTCGGACGAAGCACACCACCGTAGGGCGAGGCAGTTTGGGGTGAGTTATCGGCACGACCGACACCGTAGCCTTTTGCTCGTGCGATCGACCGCCGGGAACCTGGAGAGAATCGCGCGCGATGTGACGGGCTGCTCGCTCTGCCCGAGGCTCGTGGCCTGGCGCCACGAGGCGGCGTCCAACCCACCCGCCTCGCGGTCGACAGAGACATACTGGCAGCGCCCTCTGCCGGGCTTCGGCGACCCAGACGCGCGGCTCGTGATCGTCGGCCTCGCCCCGGCCGCCCACGGCGGGAACCGAACCGGTCGGATGTTCACAGGGGACCGCTCGGGCGACTTCCTCTTCGCCGCCTTGCATCGTGCGGGCTACGCCAACCAAGCCCTCAGCCGGTCGATCGACGACGGCCTCACGTTGTCCGGGGCCTGGGTGACCTCCGCGGTGCGTTGTGCCCCGCCCGCCAACAAACCGACCACGCTCGAGCGCGACACGTGCGCTTGTCACCTCTCCTCCGAGCTGCAAGCACTCACCGGCGCTCGCGGTACTGCTCGCCCTGGGCGCCTTCGCCTACGAGGCACTGTGGCGACTACCGGAAGGTGGAGGACGACCAAAGGAGAAACGGGAGCGTTTCTCACATGGCCTGGAGCTGCCACTGCCACCCTTTGGAGGGCTTGCCTCGGATGAGCAAGGCCGCCGGCAGGCTGGAGGCCCGCGCACATTGCTGTGCTCGTACCACCCGAGCCAGCGCAACGTCTTCACCGGGCTGCTCACCGCGGAGATGTTCGACAGACTGCTCGCGCGCGCCGGCGAGCTGGGCGCATAGACAGTTTCGGATCTGGGCCTCAGACGCTGGCGACCGGGATCCTTCTCGGAGCTTGCTCCGCGTCCTCGGGCCACCGGCGACGGCTCACGCGAGAGAGCTTGCGAAGCAGCGATATCGCGTCGGGGTCGTCGTCGAAAGCCGAGCGCACCTCGATCGCTCCCGCAGCGTGCATCGACGAGATCAGCTCCCTGCCCCTGTCGGTTCGGACCATTGTGAGCGTCCAATCGGAAAAAGCGCCGATTCCACCGGTCGAGAGGTCCGCGTGCTCGGCCGCGAAGTCGGGGCAGTGGTTGCAGCCCTCTCGCGTCCACTGGTGCGCCTCTTTGAGTGGAACCTCGTGCAGCACGCCGTCGCGGGTCCACACCTGGAAGATGCCCTTGATGTTCATCTTCACGATGTCTTGACGGGCCAAGCCGTAGCGTGCTTCGAACAGCTCGGGGAAGATCGCGTCGTCGAAGGACTTCGAGCACAAGAGGCCGATCGTCAGCACGAAGCGCCTCGCCACCTTGCCGGCCTTGCGCGCGGACATGATCGCCGGGGCGGAGGCCTGACAGCCCATGCCAACAAGTGCGATCCTCTCGGCGCCGCCCTCGGTTGCTGCGGCATACGCGCTCGGGTTGGCGGAGTAGGTGTAGCGGGAGCCTGCCGCTGCAATCACCTCGGCTCTGTTGCGCGCGACACCTGGCACTGCCTTCCAAGTCGTCCCGTCCCCCTCGAGGTTCGAGACAAGCGCAGCGTCGATCACGTCATGCTCGAGCGCCCAGATCAACAGCGCCGAGACAAGGCCGCCGTCCTGGCCGGCTGCCAACAGCTCCGGATCGGTGGCCCGGGCGAGGATCACGTCCTGTGCGATGCCGTACACCTCGTTCTCTTCGCGCTCACGGCCGAAAAGGAACGTGTCGACCTCGGGCTCCCAGGAACGGAACCGTGGGCAGGCCCTCGTGCAAAGAGTGCAGCCCCTCTCGCCGTAGGTGCAGTTGTCCGTCCCTCCCATCTCCGGGACGTGGAACGGGCGGTACACACCATTCTGGTCGTCGTATCCGAGCACGTCATAAGGGCAGACGACCACGCAGGCCGAGCACCCTGTACACAGACCGGAGGTCACGACCTCCTGATAGAGGTGAGACCAGTGGAGCTTCTCGGGAGGCATTGGTAGTCAGGGGCGCGCTTTCCGCACAGCGGACGCGTTTCCCCATCCCCCTTTCAATCCATGCGTGCGGTTTTTCCGCACACGGCTTATCGACGGTCTTCTGGAGATGGTTACGCTGCCTTCGGGTATCGGATGGTGCTGACGACCATGTTGAAACTGGCGTCACGGGCTCCACTGAGCGTCGTCCAATAGTCAGCCTCGACACGGTGGCAAGTGTGGGCATCACCCAAAACTCGCCCGGCCTTTCCGAACGCGCTCCGCCACGCTGAAAGGTTCTGCTCGTGCACCTCGTGCAGGTTACCTGACAAGACATCGCCCTTGGCCACGACCAAAGGTTCGCGATCGGTCAGTCCACGAGAGCCTCCAGCACCTTGGCGGCGTGACCGTCAGCCCGCACGTTGTACCAGGCGCGCTCGATCTTCCCGTCTTGACCAACGAGGAACGTCGATCGGATGACTCCGACACTCTTGCGCCCGTAAAGCGTCTTCGGGCCGAAGGCGCCGTAGAGCGCCATCACCTCGTGCTCGGGATCGCTCAGCAAGGCGATCCGGAGCCCGTACCTGGCTCGGAACCTCAGGTGTTTGGATCCGCCATCGGGGGAAATGCCGAGCACCTCGACGCCCAAGGCCGCATACTCGTCGACGAGATCGCTGAACTGACAAGCCTCTTTGGTGCAGCCGGGCGTGTCGTCAGCGGGGTAGAAGTAGACGACGACCCGGCGGCCCGCGTAGTCCCCGAGCCCGACGATCGCACCGTCCTGATCGGGCAGGGAGAACAAAGGGGCCACGTCGCCCTTGGCCAGTGTTGTCATGCCTCCATGATCGCACTACCTGCGACGAACCTGGCGACCTGGTATCGCCAGTAGCCTTGTCGGAGACAGCGAGGAAGTACATGACGACGGATACGGAAATCGGGACCACATTCGCGGGTCTCGGTGTTGCGCCCGAACTGGTCGAGGCGCTGGAAAGCCAAGGCATCAGGCGCCCCTTTCCCGTTCAAGAGCTCACGATTGAAGACGCGCTGGCGGGCCGCGACGTGTGTGGCAAGGCGAAGACCGGCTCGGGCAAGACGCTCGCATTCGGCTTGCCGATGCTCATGCGGACTCCTCGTGCCAGATCCGGCGCACCGACGTCTCTCGTCCTCGTGCCGACGCGCGAGCTCGCTGTTCAAGTCGCCGACGTGCTCGAGATCCTCGCAAAGACTGTCGACCGGAGGGTTCTCGCGGTCTACGGCGGCACCGACCTAGATCGCCAAGCCCGCCAGCTCGCCAGTGGCACCGACATCGTCGTGGCGACCCCGGGCCGGCTCATCGACCTCGCGGACCGCAAGGCGGTCCGGCTCGACAAGGTCTCGACTCTGGTCGTCGACGAAGCCGACCGCATGGCGGACATGGGCTTCCTGCCCCAAGTCGAATGGCTGCTCCGGCTCATGCCCGTCGAGCGCCAGACGTTGCTCTTCTCCGCGACGCTGGATTCGGCAGTCGACCAGGTCGTCCGACGGCACCTCCGAGACCCCGTCCTGCACCAGGTAAAAGGGAAACAGGTCACGGTCGAGGAGATGGAGCACCGTTTCCTGAAGGTTCACCAACTGGACAAGGCGAAGGTGTGTGCCGCCATCATCGCAGGGGCGACCAAGGCGTTGTGCTTCTGCCGCACCAAGCGTGGCGCTGACCGGCTCGTTGACGAGCTCCGTCGCGAAGGCGTGCGCGCCGCTGCCATTCACGGGGACCTACGCCAGTCCGCGCGTGAGAAGGCGCTCGAGGATTTCGCCAACGGGAAGCTCCCGGCGCTCGTCGCGACCGACGTCGCTGCCAGGGGCCTCGACATCGACGGGGTCGACGTCGTGGTCCACTACGACCCGCCCGAAGATCACAAGGCCTACCTGCACAGGTCAGGCCGCACGGCCCGAGCAGGTGAGGGCGGCGTGGCCGTGACCCTCGTTCTCTGGGACCAGGAGCTCGCCATCGAGCGGCTCCAGCGACGTATCGGCCTCCAGCTTCCACTGGTGGAGATCTTCTCGAACGACCTACGTCTAGCCAAGCTGGCCGACTGGTCGACCAAGCCGATCCAAGCTTGACGGGCGACCGGCTGTACTTCCGCCAGTTGCTGGCGGGCCGCGACATCGCGAGCGACGATCCCCTGGCTCGTCAAATGGTGAACCTCGTGTACCTGATCGGGGACCGTGAAAGCGGCGAGGCCGTCGCCGTCGATCCCGCGTACGCGCCCGACGAGGTGGTCGACATCCTCGCAACCGATGGGATGCGCCTCACCGGCGTACTGGCCACCCACTACCACTCCGATCACGTCGGCGGCGGCCTGTTCGGTCACGAGATCGCGGGCATCGCCGAGCTACTCGCACAGACCGAGGTACCTGTCCACGTCCACCAAGACGAGGCGCCTTGGATCGAGCGCACGACGGGAGTCGGGCCTAAGAGCCTCGTGACCCACAAGAGCGACGATGTCCTGCAAGTCGGCGAGATCAAGATCCACCTGCTTCACACGCCAGGCCACACTCCGGGAAGCCAGTGCTTCCTCGTGGACGGCCGTCTCGTTGCAGGCGACACGCTCTTCCTCCAGGGCTGTGGGCGAACGGACCTCCCCGGAAGCGACCCTGCCGCGATGTACGACAGCTTGGTCAACCGCCTCGCCAAGCTTCCCGACGACACGCTCGTGTATCCGGGGCACCTCTACTCGCCCGACGGGTCGGCTTCCCTCGCCGAGACCAAACGTAAGAACCCCGTTCTCGCCCCTCGTAGCGCCAAGGATTGGCTCGCGCTGTTCGGCGGGTAGCCGCCCGCGCTAGCGCCGCTCAGGCAACCTCGCCGGGAACGCCACCGTCCGCCACAACAGGAAATGACGCGGCCTTCCACGCCTGCATCCCCCCGGCAAGGTTGAGGGCCAGCAATCCCCTCTCGACCAGAGCCGCCGCCGCCGTGCCCGAACGGCCCCCGGACCGGCAGACCATGATGAGCTTGCGGTCTGTCGGGACCTCGCTCAGCCGCACCGTGAGCTCGCCGAGCGGGATGTGGACCGCTTCGGGCGCCCGACCAATCTGCCACTCCTCCGGTTCACGAACGTCGATCAGTGCGGCGCCTTGGGCTAGCAGCCGGACGGCGGCATCGGGCCCGATCTGTTCAACTGTTTGCGGCTGGTCCATGAGGCTCGCACCTTACCGTCGTGGCGGTTCGACGGCTCACGCGGAGGGCCCATCCATAATTGCTAGCGTTTTAGCATTATTATGTCCGAATGAGTAACGCAAGTGTCACCCGAAAAGCCGCCGCCATGACGACGGTGACTTTCGATGCTCCCGGCCTCGGCGACCGCAGCTATCTCGTCAGCGACGGTGAGGCGGGCGTCGTGATCGACCCGCAGCGGGACCCGTTTCCTTTTCTGCAAGAGGCGGGGGAGCTGGGGGTCAGCATCACCGCTGTGCTGGAGACCCACATTCACAACGACTACGTCAGCGGTGGTCTGGCGCTTGCGAGAGCGACGGGCGCCACGTACGCGATCCCTGCAGGTGAGCCGGTGTCATTCTCCGACGAGTTCCGTGCTCTCGACGACGGCGACACCGTCGTCGCCGGGCGGCTCGAGGTCACCGCCATCGCGACGGCGGGCCACACGCCTCACCACCTCGCCTACCTGGTCACCTTCGCAGCCAGCAAGGACGATGCAGAGGCCGGAGAGCATGTCGTTTGCACGGGTGGCTCATTGCTGGCGGGCGGGACGGGCCGAACCGACCTCCTCGGCATCACCCTCGCCGAGACTCTCGCACATTCGCAGTGGCGCTCGGTCCGACGGCTCTTGACGACACTTCCGAGGCACACCCGGATCCTTCCGACACACGGGTTCGGCAGCTTCTGCTCCGCGACACCGACCAACGGCGACATCACCGGGGTGACCACGATCGGTCAGGAGCTCCAGCAGAACCCTGCCGCGCTCCTCGACGAAGAGGATTTCGTCGCCACGTTGCTCGGCGACCCGCTGCCGATCCCGGCGTACTACCGCTACATGGCTCCGTTGAACCGCAAGGGCCTGGCCGTGCCGTCCTTCGAGCCCGCCCCCGAGCTCGATGCGGGAGCCTTGGAGGACGCGATCCGAGGTGCCGAATGGGTCGTCGACCTGCGTCAGCGACGAGACTTCGCCACCGGACACTTTCCCGGGACCTTGAATCTCGAGCTCGGAGAGAACCTGACGACCTACCTCGGTTGGATCGTGCCCTGGGAGAGCGATCTCGTCCTGCTGGCCGACGACGAGGCCGAGATCGCCGAGGCCCGCCAGCTGATCGCCCGTATCGGCCGCGACGCACTCTCGGGCACGGCACTTTGGGGGACGACGGTCTCGAAGATGGGCGGTCCACAACTTCCAGGAGGCAGCAGGCTCAACAGTTACCCGGTGGCAAGCTTCTCGGACCTATCGGAGGCATGGTCGGACTCCGAGGCCTCCAGGCCTCAGGTAGTCGACGTCCGGCACCGTCACGAGTGGCAGGCCGGCCACTTGCGCGGGGCCCGTAACTTGGCGCTCCCAGAGCTCGTCGGCCACAGAGCTGAGGTGCCGACGACGGTGCAGGTCTGGGTGCACTGCGGTGCGGGCTTCCGAGCCGCGGTCGCGGCTTCGCTCCTGGCAGGATGGGGCGCGTCGCCAGTCCTCATCGACGACACTTGGGCGAACGCGGAGCAGGCGGACCTCCCGATCGTGACACAAGACGATTAGGCACCCATCAGGCCCGACTCGACCCCGGTGACGTTTCTCGACCGACCGGGCCGCCGGGGCCGGCACTGTCGTGGCCGCGCGTCACAGCGGCACCGACGACACTCTCACACGGTCCCGTGCTCAAGTCAGTCGTGCGACAGCGAGCGCCGTCGCAAACAGGACCGTGGCCCATGCCAAGGCCCGAAGCGCGCCCTCGAGAGGAGCGAGCAGGTAACGCCTGTCGATCGTGCGGACCTCGCCGCTCGAAGCCGTGACGGTGCCTTCGACATGTTCGGTCCGTCGGCGCAGAGCCCGGGCCGGCGCGCTGAGGCGCCGCTGAGCCACCGACAGCCCGAAGGCCCCCAAGGCCGCCAACACAGGTGCCAAGGCCAAGGTCTTGGTCTGGGCCACGTACGCGGTCAGGACCGGGAACGCTCCCCACCCGGCGGCGAAGCCGGCGTCGTTGTGCACGACACCGCCGAAGAGCTCGGCATTGTAGGCGATCACGATCAGCGGACCGATCACTATGAACGGCACAAGCACCCAACCGGTCCGGGTCACACCAATGGCGCCGAGAGCAACGGCCGCCGCGAGGCCAACCACTGTCGCAGCAACGAGATACTCGGAGCGCAGCTGCGTTCGGAGCGGTCGGCCGTTCAACTCGTCCAGGGCGTGCGCAGCGATCCCGACGGCAAAGAAGAAGGCCAGCAGCGTGGCCACCAAACGGGTTGTGTTCACGAAGGGGGCCAGGCAGGCGCCGACCACTATGTACGACAGGTGCCACGCTGTGTACGGCGGGTGCAGAACTATCCACCAGTCCCGCCAGCCACCAGTCCCCACGCCGTAGAAGGCCGGTGCCACCGAGTCACGGGTCGGCAAGATGGCGTCACAGGCCGGCGGGGCGTCCTCACGAGCGGGAGGAACGCTCGCACGCTCGTCAGCCACCGGATCGCCGGCCCCACATCACGAGCCCGCCGCCAAGGCTCATGACTCTCGTGCCGACATCCTCGAATCCCGCTTGACGCCATGCGTCGATCGTCCAGGCAACGGGATACTGGCGATAGAGCTTCGAAATGCTCGGCCCGAGGAAACGTCCCACCCGGTACCACTCCATCCCGCCTGCCGCGAGTCCTGCAACTGGCAACAGAAGACGCGTGTAAGCCCACCACCACCAGCGCCAGAAGCGACTGGGAGGCACCATGAACTCGAGACTTGCCACGAAGGCGCCTGGCCGCACGACGCGGGCGAGCTCGTTCAACGTTGCCTGAGGGTCGTCCACGTAACGGAACAGGTAAGTGAAGGTGAGCGCATCGAAAGCCGCATCGGGGAACGGGAGCGCCTCGGCGCGGCCGTTCACGAGTTGGACACGCCTCACCTGGTGGGCCTGCGCCACGTTGCGCTGGCCGATCTTCAGCATGCTCAAGGTGAGGTCGACGCCAACGACGTGTGAGCTCGTGCGGTCCGCGAGCTGGAGCGCGACGCCTGCGGTCCCTGAGGCGACGTCAAGCACCCGTCGAGGCGAACCCGGCACTATGTGGTCAACCATCGCCTTGCGCCACCTGGCGTTCTGTCCAAACGACAGCGACTCGGCGAGGCGGTCATAACGGGTCGGTAGATCCGTGAACAGGCGCTGTGCGAAACGGTTGCGGTCGCCGGTGACGCCCAGGCTCATCCTTCCTCCAACGTGCTCATGGCTCGTAACCGTACGCGAAGCAGCGATCAGGCGGGGGACATCAAACCGGCGGCCCCGTCGTGATGCGGGCGAATCTCTAGGCTGGCGGCTCCGGCGTGATGCGAGCAAGGCGCAGCACGAACTGGCGGACGAAGTCGTCGGACTCGGGCCAAGGGAACCCCGGCGTCGATGAATTGAGGCTGACAGTCCCGTGCAGGGCAACCCAGATCGCCGTGCTGTCAGCCATCGCGTCGGTGCTCGCCGACCGTCCGGCCGCAATGCACGCTGCGAGCGAGTCCACGAGAAGCGCAAAGCTCTCGGCACCGAACGCGAGCACAGGAGAACCATTCGGGCCGAAAACGACCGGCTTGCAATAGTCCCTCCAGGAGTCGTCGCGGCCCGGCCGCTGTTCGGAGAACAGCACCCGATAGCGAGCCGGGTGTCGAAGGCCGAAGGCCACGTATGCCTCACAGCCGGCGACCAGGCGCTCGACGGGTCCGTCGCCTGCAGCGAGACGCGCTTGCAAGATCACCTGGGTCAGCTCGTCAAACACCCGTGCGACGACTGCCAGCATGATCGCCGCCCGATCCGAGAAGTGCGCATAGATCGACGGAGCGGCGATCCCGATCTCGCGGGCGACAGCGCGAAGCGTCACCGCTTCATCGGTCCCTTCACGCTCGATGATCTCGAGAGCCCCAGAAACGATGTCCTCGGTCAGACGCGCACCTTGTCCTCTTGCGTTGCGCTTCCGCTTGGGCCGTCCCTCGGCCTGCTGCCGGTCACTTCTGACCTGGATGATCGAGTCGAAGCGAGGATTCCTCACGGTTCTTACTTTACAACCGTTAGCTCATCTGTCTATACTTACAGCCGTAAGTCAACAGCCGTTAGTCCAGAATTAAGGAGACGCCGCATGCGCGCCGATATCACCTCTGCTGCACCGACGTATCCTCGCTCGACCGGTGGCATGGCGAGCTCGCGGTGGCCGGACGGCCATCCGCGCCGCAAACAGATACTGCTCGTGCTCTGCCTGAGCTTGCTGGCCGGGGTCATCGACAACACCGTGCTCAACACCGCACTGCCGACGCTCGCCAGAGTGTTGCACGCCGGCACGAGCTCGTTGCAGTGGATCGTAGACGCGTACACGCTGTGTTTCGCTGCGTTGCTGATCCCCGCTGGCGCGCTCGGCGACCGCTACGGCCGCCGCATGTCACTTATCGGAGGGCTCGTCGTCTTCGCCCTCGGCAGCCTGGCCGCGGCCTTCGCCCCGAACGCTGGAGTGCTGATAGCCGATCGGGTATTGATGGGCTTCGGCGCCGCGTTCGTCATGCCCGCGACGCTCTCGATCCTGAACGCCGTCTTCCCGCCGCGTGAGCGGGCACAGGCGATCGCGGCATGGTCGGCGGTGGCGGGTGTCGGGGTCATAATCGGTCCGACGCTCGGCGGTCTCCTTCTCGCGCACTACTGGTGGGGCAGCGTGTTCCTCGTGAATGTCCCGATCGTCGTGGTCGCGCTCGCCGGTGTGCTGTGGGTCGTGCCTGAGACCGCGGAGCCTGGGCGACGTTCTCTCGATGCCGTCGGTACGGTGCTGGTCGGCGGAGCGCTCGTGGCGATCGTCGACGCCATCATCGAGGCGCCAGCCCGCGGCTGGACCGGGCTCGGGACCCTCGCCGAAGCGGCCGCGGGTCTGGCGGCACTCGCGATCTTCGTCTGGTGGGAGCTCCGAGTCGAGCACCCGCTCATCGATCTACGAATCTTCTCTTCCCGAGCCTTCTCGGCCGCGTCTGGCTCCATAACGGTGACCTTCTTCGCACTGTTCGGCAGCCTCTTCGTCTTCACCCAGTACCTCCAACTCGTGCACGGTTACAGCCCGCTCTCGGCTGGCGTCCGGGCTCTCCCGTTTGCGTTCGCGACGGGTGCGATCTCACCGCTCTCGCCGGTCTTGGCCAAGCGTCTCGGCAATAGGGCTGTCATCTCGACGGGACTCGCCCTCATGGGACTGGGGCTGCTCGATCTTTCGACCGCACGAGTCGACACCGGCTATCCCGCCTTGGCCCTCGCGGTCGCGATCATGGGAGCCGGCATGGGACTCGTGATGGCTCCGGCGAGCTCGACGATCATGACGACGGTGCCGGCGCACCAGGCGAGCGCGGGCAGCGCCGTCAATGACACGATTCGGGAGCTGGGAGGAACCCTCGGTGTCGCAATTGTGGGCAGCCTCACCGCCGCGGTCTATCGCAACCGTCTCAGCGCCAAGCTCGCCGCTCACCACGCGCCCGGATTCGTGGTTCACATAGCCGCCCGCTCCATTGCCGCCGCAGACGCGGTCGGCGCGAGGATCGGCGGCATGCGCGGCAACCAGATCGTGCAAGCTGCACACGACACCTTCACGACCGCGATGGCACTTGGAATGCGGGTCGCGGGTGGCATCGCCCTCGCCGGTGCGATCACAGCAGCCGCTGTCATTCCACGGTCGCGCCCAGCTCGCGCCGCGAGCTTTGTGCCGGCAGACGTCGAGCTTGTCGCGACAGGCTCGGCCGCATGAGCGCTGGCCGGCGTCCGGTTGCACGACTCCTGGTCCCACCGTTGGCACGCGGAGTCGGACAGACTGAGACGGTGACCGATCCCAGTCCTTCAACGGCGGAGATCGGTTTCCAATCGGTCTCCGGGACGCGTCGTCTGCTCGAGCAAGGCTCCATCACTTCGCTGCAGATCGTGGAGACCTTGCTGAGACGCATTGCGGAGGCCGACAGCGAAGGTCCCGGACTGCACGCCGTGCTGGCTACCTGCTCTGATGCGATCGAGACGGCGAAGAAACTGGACGCCGAGCGCCGGCAGGGCAATATCCGCGGCCCTCTCCACGGCATTGCGGCACTCGTGAAGGACAATATCGACACCGCGGGCGTCGAGGGCACGACGGCGGGATCGCTGGCGCTGGCCATGACCCGGCCCGCAACCGACGCCGTCGTCGTCCAGCGGCTGCGAGCGGCCGGCGTGATCGTCATCGCGAAGGCCAACCTTTCCGAATGGGCCAACTTCCGTGACAGGTGCTCCTCGAGCGGCTGGAGCGCCACCGGCGGCCAGTGCCGCAACCCCCATGTGCTGGATCGGTCGCCAGGAGGTTCCAGCTCGGGGTCGGGTGCCGGTGTCGCTGCCGGGTTCGCCCCGATCGCGGTCGGCACCGAGACCGACGGGTCCATCCTCTGCCCAGCGGCTCTCAACGGCGTGGTGGGGATCAAGCCGACCGTCGGCCTCACGAGCCGGACCGGAGTGGTCCCGATCTCGTCGAGCCAGGACACGGTAGGGCCGATCGCGAGGAGCGTGGCCGATGCCGCGGCACTTCTCGGCGTCCTGGCGGGAGGCGGGGCCGGTGCAGACCGGTCCGATCCCGTCACGATGACTCGCCCAACCGATCTGCCCAAGGATTACCTGGCCTTTTGCGATTCCGGTAGGCTCTCGGGTGTACGGGTCGGCGTCCCGCGCCGGCACTACTTCGGTTACAGCGGGGTTGCCGACGCCCTCGTGGAAGCTGCCTTGCAAGTCGCTCAAGACGCGGGCGCGGTGATAGTCGACCCTGCCGACGTCGCCACCGCCGAGGCCATCTGGCAGAGCAACGACGAGATGGAGGTGATGCTCCACGAATACAAGGCAGGCGTCGAGGCCTACCTCGCTGCAAGGCCGGCAGCCCCGGGCCAACCTCGCACCGTCTCCGAGATCGTTTCGTTCAACAAAGGCCATGCCGCCGAAGAGCTCGCCTTCTTCGGGCAGGACATCCTGATGGCCGCCTGCGAGGCCGGTGGCCTCGACAGCCCTCTCTACCTCGAGGCTCGAGCACGTAACTGGCGACGGGCGCGCAAGGACGGGATCGACGCTGCCCTGCATGGCGCGAACGCCGACGTGCTCGCGTTCCCGACCATGGGCCCGGCCTGGTGCATTGACCACGTCAATGGCGACTCGCACACTCGTGCGGGTTATCAGGCCGCGGCTGTGGCAGGCTACCCGGCAATCAGCTTGCCGGTCGGCAAGGCCAGCGGGCTCCCAGTCGGGCTTTGCCTGGTCGGCACAGCTTGGAGCGAGCCGCTGCTCATTCGGATCGCCTTCGCGCTCGAGCAGGCACTTGCGCTCCGCATTGACATGCTGCCGGCATGGCGCTCGCGGGTCGAGTAACTCGCCAGCGGTCAACTGCCCAGAGAAGAACCGCTCTCCGAGATTTCCCGGAGCCGCGTGACGAGTCGGTCGACGAAGCCGACCTGGCCCTTGGAGAGCTTGCGCCTGGCTGACGCCGCCGACATCCACGCCGCGCGGTCGACCTCCGGCCACGACGCCATCTTGCCCGAGTGCGGCGGCCACTCCATCTCGAACTCGTTGCTGATGAGGTTCTCGACGTCGAGATCACCTTCGACGGCCCACACACGAACCAGTTTGCCGCTTGGCTGGCGAAGCTCGCCTAGGTCGATCCTGGGTCCTGCGGGAGCCTCTTGGCCCAGTTCCTCAGCGAATTCCCTGTCCGCCGCCTCTTGCGGATCCTGACCCGGCTCATACTCGCCCTTGGCGATCGACCAGGCACCGTCGTCTCTGTTGGCCCAGAAAGGGCCGCCGGGATGCACGACGAGCACCTCGAGAATCCGACCGCCGCCGAAGCGATAAGGCAGCAATCCTGCGCTCTGCACTGGCATCTCCAGCCTCCAGGCTCCCGTCGGGACCACCTAGGAATCGTGGCATCTGGGACGCGGGCCCAATGCGATCGTAGAGTACGGACCAGCCCGGCTAGCCCCAGCTAGCCCCCGTAGCTCAGGGGACAGAGCAGCGGTTTCCTAAACCGCGTGTCGCAGGTTCGAGTCCTGCCGGGGGCGCAGGTCAGAGGCGGTATTTGTGAAAGAGTCCATCACACGTCTCCTCCGACGCGCTCCTTGCGGTCCCAGCTTGGGAGTCCGAGACACGATGACAGAAATGATGCGGAGTCTCTACGAGGACATCCTGCCTGGCGCCCCGCCACTCACGTCCCTAATCCCGTTGTAGATCCCATTCGCCTGGACGTCGCGGCACTGCCCGCCGGTTAGTCGTCCACGGCATTCGCAACGTCGACAACTACTTCGGCAAGCGTTGCGGCCGTGCCAGGATCATTTTCCGGTCTCAAGGCTGTCTATCTTCATATCCGCAACGAACTAAGAGCGGGCGCGGCTCCTGCTCACGCAGTTCAAGTGCGTTTGGGATTCTGGCGAGATACCGAAACTCTTTACGAACTTCCAGCCTGCTGGTCCCACACCGATCAGCGTGTTCCCTACGAGTCAACTCAGGTACCACATCAAGAAGATCTCCCGGCCAACGGAGTCGATTACAAGCTGGACGTCGCGTGCAGCTTCCCTGGAGAGAATCAGTGTCACGCGCTCACCGACCGAGTTCGATACACGAGTTGGCAAAGTTATCCGCTCGGAACTGAACCAGTCATGGTCGATGTGCTGGCTCGTGGCGTCAATGTACGGTCAAGGTCCACTTGGGTTTTGACCCACGAAGGTACTAACGGAGGATTGACGCTCACTAGGTCGGCAACGCGAAGGCTTCCGCGCCTAGTGGGACAGATACATTTTCTCCGTTGGTCTCGCAAGGACAAGCCGTGAACTTACCCAGCCGTCACAGACCGGCACGCCGATCAAAACGAGATGGCCCCAAGCGCGGCGCGAGGGTCGCTTGTCGAGACGATCTCTTTGCCGAGCGGTGCTACGGCGACCGCAGCCAGCTTGAAGTTCCCCAGCCCGAGCGGGATTCCGATGATGGTCAAGCAAAGGATCAAGCCGAGGAGCACGTGCGCGACGGCTATCCACACTCCGGCGAGAAGAAACCAGAGCACGTTTCCGACCATGGACGCGGCTCCAGCGCCCGGTCGCCGGATAATTGTCCTGCCGAACGGCCACAGCACGTAGGCGGCGAGGCGGAACGACGCGACGCCGAAGGGGATCGTGATGACGAGAACGCACATGATCACTCCGGCGAACGTGTACGCGAGAGCAAGCCAGAAGCCCGACAGGACGAGCCAGATCAAGTTGAGAATCGTGCGCACAGAGTCAGTCTTGCATTCAGCGAGCCACGGTTAGGGCTGTCGTGCTCGTTTTTGACTGTCATCAGCAGGGACGCCCGTGCGAGGTGGCTGACAACTCAGGTTGCCCCCGGGAGGTTCGCTCACGGCTCTACTGACCGATCCGAAAGGAGAGGTATGTCCAAAGCCGACGAGCTTGCCAAGCTTGATTCGCTGCGCAAGTCGGGCGTTCTGACTCAGGAGGAGTTCGAGGCCGAGAAGGTGAAACCTCTCGACGATGATCCCTCCTCGTTTGCCTCCAGCTCGCTTCAGCCGATTGAGCGGCCTTGGCCGACTGCTAACGCCCGAAAAAGGGGTAAGCACGCAGGAACACTTGTCGAGGTCGCTGAAGGATCTACGAGTGCCTGATGCAACTCGTCAATGAACAGTCCGTGGCCCGAGGGCGATTGCCAGCCGTTCGGCAAGGTTCCCGTCGCCGATTCGACCGCCGTTCCTTCACCCCACTCGTTGTAGGTCTCGATCAGCTGCCAAGGCTCCTTCGAAGAGATCATGTCTTGGATGTTCTGGGTCCAGGTGGCGAGATCGCGGGCGAGGCGAGGAGTCGCATCGGCAGCGGACCAGAATCCTGGCGAGATGAAGAAGGAGTAGCCGAGGATGTCCTCCTCAGCGAAAGCTGGTGCATACTCGTGCCAGCTGTCGGGCTGATCGGCGCATGACTGGTACCCGGCGAACACCTTCAAGACCAGGTAAAAGCCCTCCGACGTGTTGGCTGCCGCCCAGTTCTCCGGAGCGGAGCAGGGGTTGTTGGGGTCTGTGAAGGCGTTGTAGACGAAGATGACCGGTTTGCCATTGACCTTCAGGTAGTTGGGGTTTCCGGCGTACCGCTCCTTGATGTACGCAAGGTCAGACGCGATCACAGGCTCAGCGCTGGGACCGGTGCAGCCTGCAGCACCCAAGCCGTACTCGTGGCGCTCGCATTCATAATAGATCGCCCACTTCAGCGGTTTGTCTCCGGTCGCGTCCAGGAAGCTCTGAAACCGGCTGTCCATTTCGGTGTCCCATTCGTACAGGGATCGCTGATTCGGTCCCCACCAGGAATAGATCGCGACGTTGATACCGGCGTAGATCATGTCGCTTATCTGTGTCGTGACCACTGTCGGGTCCGCAGCGCTGTAGTGTCCGAGCGTCGGCGTGTACTGAGACACGATCGCAGTCCCGAGATTCCCAGTGTCCCAGTGTTCCGGGTTCCAGGGGTAGTAGAAGGTGGCTCGGATCGGGAACGTGGGTTGGGGTGCGCCTTGGTAGCTTGCCTCGATGGCGAGGCCTTCGGTGTCGCCAGCGGCGATCCCAAGCACGCCGCTCGCTTCCGCGGTGGTCGGCACGCTCGCGAAAGCTCCTATGCCCAAGTCCGGCTCTTGACCAATACCCTCGCCCAGTTGTCCAGAGCTGTTCGATCCCCACGCCTTCACGGTGCCGTTGTACAGCCGCGCCAAACTGTCGTCCCCACCTGCGGCGACGGCAACAACGCCGGTCAAACCACTCACACTCACGGGAACATCACTGTTGGTGGTGGAGTCGTCGCCGAGCTGGCCAGAACCGTTGGATCCCCAAGCCTTCACGGTGCCGTTTCGCAGCAGCGCCAAGGTGTGTCCCGTGCCACAGGCAATGGCTCGAACTTCGGTCAGTCCGGTCACCGTCACTGGAAGGAGACTCCTCACCGCTGACCCGTTACCAAGGCGACCGAAACTGTTAGATCCCCAGGTCTTCACAGTGCCGTTGTGGAGCAGCGCAACGCTGAAACCTGTTCCGGCGCACACCGCCGTCACGCCGGTAAGTCCACTGACGCTCACCGGAACATCACTGCCGGTCGTGGCGTGGTCACCGAGTTGGCCTGAGCCGTTGGATCCCCAAGCCTTCACGGTGCCGTTGCGCAGCAAGGCCAAGCTTTGGTTCGCACCTGCGGCGACGGTGACGACGCCGGTAAGTCCACTGACACTCACCGGAACATCACTGTTGGTCGTGGAGTTGTCACCGAGCTGGCCTGAGCTGTTCGATCCCCACGCCTTCACGGTGCGGTTGCGCAACAAGGCCAAACTGTGGCTCCCGCCCCGGCTTGCCGCGACCCCAACCACTCCGCTCAAGCCGCTGACACTCACTGGAACGTGACTGTCAGTCGTGGAGTTGTCACCGAGTTGGCCAGAGCTGTTGGATCCCCAAGCCTTTACGGTGCCGTCGGTCAACAGCGCCAGACAGTAGGATTCCCCACAAGAGATGCTTGCAGCGCCACTAAGACCGACCACCGCCACCGGCGACACATTGGGATTGGTCGTGCCGTCGCCGAGCTGACCATGATTGTTCGCGCCCCACGCCCTGACCGTGTCGGTGCTCGGTAACGCAGGGAACTGTTTGCGAAGCGTCGCGAAATGCACAGAAGTGGGCCGCGCCGACGATACCGACAAAGACCCCAACGCAGGCACACTCAACGCCACGATCCCGACGATCGCGGACACGCTGGCCATCCGGGACTTATGCATGTGACGCCTCCAGTCACGGACTGACGCTTCAAGGGCCTCGATGACCTGATTGTAAGACCGCGGACCGGTTGGCAACAGGGTCCGAACAGGTGCAACGTTCCGAAAGGGGGTGTTGGTCGAGAACATCTCGAAGCAAGCGGAGGCCGCCGCGTGATCAGCGGGTCGGGCCGATCCACAACTCTTGACTATCCCTCAGGCGTTGGGCATCGACACCTCTGAGCTGCGGAGATCGCACGCGAGACGAGCCGTCCGAGCGATTACCGCCAGTTTCCGCGCAGTTCTTCCTCGCCCCCGTACCGGGTCAATTGGTCGCCGGACCAGCTTCTTATGGGTTCCCGAGGATCGAGGCTAAACAGTTCACACCGAAACAAACGCCTGGAGAAGTCCGGTGAGCAACCAAACGGAGCCGACCAGGCACAGGCCCATCAGGAAGACGACCGGCCTATGGGCGCGCAGCCACTTCGAGCGTCGGATCGGGTTCTCCACGAGGAAGTAAGAAAGCGAAGCGACCCCTACCGCCGCGGTAATCAGCTCTAGCCGCGCCAGCGGTGAGAGCGAAGCCGAAACGGAGTACTGCAAGGGGATCACCAAGAACGGGTAATGCCAGAGGTACAAGGAGTAAGAAATGTCCCCCACATACACGGCAGGGCGCGTCGACAGCAGCAGCTCGGGTCCGCGGCCGGTGGACGTCGTGCCGGCCCACAAGACGAGGGCTGTCGCTCCGACTGGCCAGAAAACGGCTACGCCGGGGTAGTTCGTCGCCGACAGGAAAACGCAGGACAGACAGATACCGCCGAGCCCCAGCCAGCCGACGGCTGCGGCAGCTCGTGGGTCAGGAAGGCGAATCTCGAGGGGCAGCAGGCGCACGAAGGCTCCCAGGCCGAGCTCCCAAAAACGGGTGAACGGGGAGTAGTAAGCCGAGATCGGGGCGACCTGAGTTTCGTGGATGCACCACCAGGACGACGAGACGACGAGTAGCCCGAGGGCGACCAAGACGATCATGTTGCGATGCCGCGCAGGAGCGACTCGCCAGACGATGAAGAGGAACAGCGGGAAGACAAGGTAGAACTGCTCTTCGACTGCGAGCGACCAGAAATGCAGCACTATGGAGGGTGGCTGCTGGCTGGAGAAATAGTTCTCGCCACTGAGGGTGAAATGCCAGTTTGCTGCGAAGACGGATGCCCAGCGTTCGTCGGTCCCGAGAGCCGCGACCGGTGATAGCACCAAGGTAGTGGTAGGTGGCGACCAGGGTGGCGAGCAGGGTCAAGGTGGCGGCGGGAAGGATCCGACGAACTCGACGGCTGTAGAAGGAAAGGAGCCTGGCCTTGATCGACCCGGTTTCACGCACAAGGACGCCGGTGATGACGTAACCGCTGATCACGAAGAAGACGTCGACACCCACGATGCCAGCGGCGCAGTGGGGCACGTCGGCGTGAGCAAGGATCACGAGCGTGACGGCAAGGGCGCGTAAGCCCTGGATATCCTTGCGGAACGCCGAGGGAGTGCGGGGGGATGGCGGCAGGCCCGCAGTCGACGAGGGGGCATCCCGGCCGTCCTCGGCCTTGGGAACAGGTGCAGTGGCCATTTTCCGGTCAGGTAGTCCCAAGGTTGGCATGGGAGTCGTGGAATTGGGTATAGAAACTGGAGCCGATCTGGACATGCTTGGTTCTTCGGGACGTGAGGTCAAGGCACGGCCGACGTTCGGACGGGTCAGTGCAGTTCGGGGGCAAGGCGGGTTTGGAGCGCCGAACTTATCCAGAAGGAGTACCAAAGGTTCATGTGGTACGCATCCTCGTAGACCAGATGGACAGCTCGACCGCCGACCACGAAGAGGGCACAGTGCTGTTGAGTACAGAAGAGGCGTGTGGTATCGACCAACGCCGAGCCCGGGTTGCGGCTGACGAGTTGGGCGATGCCCTGGAGCAGCCACGGGGCAACCAGGTCCTTCGGGGAAAAGAAGCAGGACTGGATTTCACACGCGTGTGCTGTGAGACAGGTCTGCGGGGTGGCGCTCGTAAACTCGGGATTGAACTGAGGGATGGGGTCCAAGAAGAGAAGCCTCGCTCCACTCGGGCGCAGAGCGTTGGAGAGCGACTGGAGCTGGCTCACGAACTGGGCATGGGTAGCCCAGTGGCCACGGCCGTAATCCATCTCCATGCCGAGGGGGATGACGAACTGTGGGTGCAGGGCGTCTATCGCGCGGATTTCGGCGTGCTGGTACTCGTTGCAGACGACCGCCGAGGAGCCGTCGTAGTTGACCTTTGTCGGGTCTATCCACGGGGGGCACCCGGGCATGGCGGTGAAGTAAATCTTCCAGTCGATGGTGCGACCGATCGCGTCGAAGGCCGGCAGCCACATCCAGGCCTGGGAATCGCCGAAGAGGAAAATAGAGCGCTTGGCAGACGTGTCGCCCCACACGCAAGCGGTCGAGAGGTCCTCGGGAACGGTCGTTGCGTCGTTGGCGTTGGGGTAACAGGCGCCCGGGTCGGGGTGGTCCAGTTGGGGGGGTGTAGTGCCGACGGAAAGAGAGGCGGGACAGTGGTGGCCGGGTTGGGAGCGACCTTCACCTGGACCGACTGTTGGATGTCGGCTTCGAGTTGGGAGAGGGTCGGAAGGGCCTGGGACGGCGAGGCGGATGCTCGGAAGGGAGAGGGGCTGGCTTGGCTCGAGGCCGGCGTCAGGGTAACGGGAAGGGCGAGCGCGAGTGCCACGAGGAGCGCAAGCTGGGACGGAGAGCGGTGGCGCTTAACGGGGCGCACGGGTGAACAGGGCACCGCAGGATGTGGAGAAGTGAAGACCATCTAGGAGAAGATATCATTGGTGACGGACCACGCCAAAGGGAAGGGCCGCTCGGTGCTCAGCTGACTGCCGGGTGAGAAGGTGGGCCGAAACTAGCGCTGTCCTGCACTAACCCTGACCCAAGCGTGATGCCTGCCCGCTAGGGGCCTGGGGAGTGAGATCACCTTCGGTCATAGGGGTTCCTGGCTGGGGCGACTCGGGCCGGCACGCTCGTTTCAGGTGAAGGGGAACGGCGGACCCGTAGACAGCTATGCGCGAAAACGCCTTACTAGTATGGGGAATTTGGTCACGACACCGAAAACCCATAAAAAAGAAGGCGTTCCTAAATGGAGCCTGGCTCAACGAAGGCGGGCATGGGCGAACGGGGCCGGGCGGCCAAGATCATGCCCATACGTGCGCTATCGGCGCTCTTGGCGTGAAGCCAGGCACCCACGACGGCAGTGGTGCCAGAGATCGCCACTGACTCACCGAAGTTGTCGCTGGCGACGGTGTCAGACCCCTTTAGTTCAGCGGCCTGTGTCCAGCGGGACGCCGTCTTGGTGAACACGTACGTCCGGCCGGCGCTCTTGGCGGGCCACAACCTCTCAGAGCACTGAGCCCGGACCCGAGCGAGATCGGACGCCGCGATCGCCTCGGTGGGCTCATCCACGAGTACTACCGGAAGGCCGCCTGAACCTTTCGATCACGGACCGGCTGGCCGCCAGTCCGTTCAACCGGCGCCCTCGGAATGACCCGGTTGAAACGCGGCCTGTTGGCGTTGCATCTCTCTCCGCGGGCTGCTGCGCGAATCCAGCCCGTCATTGAACTGCGCACGGCGACCACAGAGGGTGACCGATTGTCAGGTGGCACCCTTCAGGAACTGGCGCGCGGAGAGGTTGACCGTGACATAAGGCTGGCTGGCCTCAGCAACTGCTCCTTCCCAGGACCTCGCCTCCCCAACCGCCTCGCGCAGTGCGAATGAGCCAAGCTCGAAGATGAGATCGTTCTTCTCTGCAAGCGGGATGAACACGTCGGGGGGCACGTGTCCCCGCTCGGGGTGCTCCCAGCGCATCAGCGCCTCGAAGCCGACCACCTCGAACGTGGTGAGATCGACGATGGGCTGGTAGTGCATCGAGACCTCACCGGACTGAAGAGAGTGCCCAAGCTCCTGGACGAGCGCGAAACGACTAATCGCCTGCTGGTGCATGGTGGGGGTGAAGAGGACGTGGCGGCCCTTGCCCTGGCGCTTGGCCTCGTACAGGGCGGCGTCGGCGTCCTGAATGAGCTCGGCGCAGTCCTTGCTCGTCCCATCGAAGACCACGACCCCGATGCTCGCGTGCTGTTCGAGGTGCGCCCCAACGAGGGAAAACGGCTCGGCGAGCACGCCAAAAAGACGCTCGGCCACCGCCACAGCCTCAGCCGGGGACGTCAGTCCCTCGGCCAAGTAGAGGAACTGGTGCCCCTCAACCGACACAGCGTGTCCGAGGAGCGAGTCACCTTCTCGAAGCGGCACGCGAGCGTCTGAGTATGCTGTCTGCATGTTATCAAGTGGTCGGTGTTGTTACATCCACGCATGCAGGGGTCGAAATGCGTGGTCGTAAGGCGATTGGTGGATCATGGACACGTCGGTCCGTGAAAGTACCGGCGGTTGCTCTCTCTTGATCTCATTTGTGATCATCGCCTACAACGAGGAGCATCACATCGGTCTCTGTCTGGACGCCATCGAGGCCCAGGAAGGGCTCGCGAAGCACGAGGTGATCGTGGTGGACGATGGGTCGACAGACGCCACTGTCGATCTCGTACGTCAGATGCAGGTCCGAAATGACTCGTTGCGTCTGATCGAACAGGAGAATCGCGGTCGAGGGGCCGCCAGGGCCGTGGGGGTGACGGCTGCCGTAGGCGAGTTCATCGCCATGGTCGACGCAGACATCTGTCTGCCACGTACCTGGCTTGCCACCTGCTTATCGAACATCGAGGAGTACGATGTTGTCGGCGGTACCGCGGTGCCGGATGGTGACGTTACTTATCTCTTCAACGCGTTCCGGTTGACCGCGGTTAAGGTTCCTGCGACGACAACGATCACAGGAAACAACGGTCTGTACCGTCGTCGGGTCTTTGAGCACGTCATGTTCGACGAGCAGCTCCGAGAGGGAGAGGACACCGATATCAACCGCAAGCTGCTCGCCCGTGGTTATCGGCTCGCCTGTCTGCCACACCTCCAAGTCGAGCATCGAGAGAACAAGTCGCTGAGCAGGTCGGTCGCGTGGTTGTTCCAAACTGGGCGCGGCGCAACGCGTCAGCTTTTCCGTTATCGCCAGATCCGACTACCAGACATCGCCTTTGGCGGTGCGCTTGCCGTGCTTGCCGCTTCATGGCTCGCCCGCTCGAGATACCCGTGGATCGCGCGACTGCCGCTGCCGGCGTACCTGCTCGCTACCAGTGAACGACATGTACACGCCAAGTTCGTCGCGTCCGGTCCTGCTTGCTACCGCTGTCGATACATCGGAGCCGTGGCCGTGAACACTCTGTTTATCGCAGCATACTTCGCAGGTCGGGCCGTCGGGGTAGTCGACTTCTCCTTGTACATAGTGGGAAAAGGCCACAAGCGGGCCGCGCGTCCTGTGCAACCCGGATGCTTCCCCTAGTTGCTCCTGACTTAACCCGACCTCCACCCGAAACGCACGAGCACGCTCTCCGAACGCGGCCATCTGAGCGCCTCGTGCCAACATTCCCCACGTCGAAACATGCGGCGTCCACTTGCCACGCCGGACATCGGACGCGTACGCCTTCGAGCAGCCGGCCGCCTCGGCGATCTTGGAGAGCTTCACGATGCCGAGTGCCGAAGCGCTTGGCCTGCGCCAGACCACACCCAACAGCGCCTGCACGAGCTGACCGAGAATCGCAAACGAGCGCGCGACTCGGGGCAAAGGGTGCTTGTCCTAGGTCGGAACCCGTGGCTCGAAGGGCCTGGGCGTAGTCACAAGGGTGGTCACAAACCGCCCATAACCAGCCAGGACTGGGCAGCATGGAGCACCCCGAAAGGTACCCCGAATATGGCCTCTGGGCAGGACTAGATCACACACTGCGGGACTCGTGTGCATGGCGAAAACGTCATCCGGACCCATCGACCTGGACTTTTGCTGCTGTGACACTGGTGACGAAGATGGAGCCTGGCACTCTGCTTCCTCTACATTGCTTTCGTCGGTTCGCTTCAACTGGTTCGGCTCTCGTGGGGTGAGCAACAGGACATCGCCATCGAAGTCGTCATGCTTGGCCACGAGGTTGCGGTCTTGCGAAGACAGGTGGCGCGTCCGGCACTGCGGGCCGGGGACAGAGCCGTCCTCGCTGGACTGAGCCGGCTCCTGTCGCCTGCTCGTCGAGGACGGTTCCTTGTCCAGCCCGAGACCCTGCCGATGGCATCGAGATCTGGTGCGACGGAAGTGGACCTACTCGCACCGCCGGCGTGGACGACCGTCGATCCCAGTGGGCACGGTGTCGGTGATCCTTTGCCTAGCACCAGGTGCACTGGCGATCGTGTGGACCGAGGTCATCGCCTGGGGTTCTCAGCTCTTCGAGGGACGCCTCGCCGACGCATTCGCTGCACCGTGGCCGAAGACTGTTGAGCAGTTCGTACATACCTTGGACCCGATCGTTGACAACGGACGCTTCACGGATCTCCAGATTCGTCGCCATCGCTTTGAGCGAGAACTAGACGCGGACAACTTCGTCGCAGTCACACAGACCTACGGTGGAACCCACACTGCCGAGCCGGATGGCATCGGAGTTGGCACGACATTCTCCTTGAAGGTATAGCCTGTCACGGATGCGGGAAAGATTCTCGCGGTGGTTTTCCGGTCGCAGGGGGGATCGGTTGGCCCGCGAGTTCTACGTCGCCTATCGGGAGCGGCTTCCAGACCGGCTCCTTTCAGCCTCCGAGCGCAAAGAGCGCCAATACGAACGAGACATGCTTCAAATCGCTCGGTCCGTTCTAGACGAAGACTCGAATTTCGTAGATGCCGGTGCGCATGCAGGAACAGTGCTCAAGCAACTGGTAAAGATGGCACCCCGGGGTCACGGTTATGCGTTCGAACCGATTCCGTCGCTCTGCCAAGGCCTCCGCTCAAAGTTCCCTGGCATCGTAGTGGAAGAAATTGCTCTCGGCGACTACCAAGGGAGTGCGGAGTTTCGCTACCTGACCGACGATCCAGCGAGGAGCAGTTTGATCCATCGACCGAATTGGGAGATTCGGAGAACGGTCAAGCTGCTCGAGGTGGCTGTGCGCCGGCTCGACGACTGCGTGCCAGCCGACGTGCGGATCGCCTTTCTCAAGGTCGATGTGGAAGGAGCGGAGCTGGCGCTCCTGCGAGGTGCCCGGCGCGTCCTCACCGACGACAGACCGGTGGTTGTGTTCGAATCCGCATCAAAGAACCTCCCAGCGGTTGCGTCGTATCTGGGATCTGTTGGCATGGAGGTATCCCTGCTCTCCCGGTTCCCCAGTGGAACCACCAAGGAGACGATGGAACTTCTACCTGGGAGCGGCGAATATTGCTTCGTCGCGACTCCGCGCAGGCCCTGAACATCGGGCCTGAAGGACGTGCTCCTGTCGCGCAGCGAATCCTGGCGAGTCGTGTCCGGACCTAACGCGCGACCATGAACCTCTTCAGTGCCGATTGTCAGTGCCCCTTGATGACCTTGAGCAACCCATCAGTGACCACGGTTGCCAGGTATTCGCCATATGCAATCGTCAGGTGATCTACATCGGCGTACGCCAGGTACTTGCTGATAATCGGTGAACACATGCCTGAGTTGCAAAACCACTGGTACGTCGGGACCAACTTCGCATGGGAGGCCGATGCGATCTGGAGGTCTGTTGCAATGTACTCTCCGTACCACCAGGTCCCGAACTTATAATGCAAAGCACAGGTCTGCGGGTCTGGGTGAGCAGCGAGGCACGCCGGGATAGCCTCCGGAAACAATGGACTCGTACCCATGAGAACTCGGACCGTTGCTTTCGTAGCAATCTCTGAATAAAGCTTCTCGAAACCTGCAATCCACTGCCTCTTCGTGAACGAGGCCAAGGCTGTCGCGCCAGACACTGCGATCACCGCTAGCGGGTGCAAAGAACGGATTGCGGACGGAAGTGCGGCGTGCCATCTCCTGCATTCAGCGGCTGGAACAGTCGAACCAGGTAAGCTGCTATAACTCACGTCTGGCGTCAAGCATCCTGCAAATCCAAAAACAGCCAAACGGTAACCCGCGCCCTTGAGCCCTATGTCCAGTCCTGGAGCCCAATTACCAACGTTAGAGTCACCAACTAGGACGACAGTCTTGGTCGACTGCGTGTCGCCAAATAGGCACGGCGTTGGGTGGTCCTGTTCCTTCGTGTGGTCGTATGCATCGCACGATCCGAAATAAGCCGGACCAGAGAGCTCATATGCTTCGGTCGAATTCTCAAACGACTGCAGCGACGGAGTCAGATCAGAAGGGATCGACTTGATCGAGGTCGACGACTTGACGGCGGCTGCCACTTGTGCGGCTGTACCGGGCACCGGCGTGTTCGTGGCCGAAGCGGACGATCCCGATGAGGCCACAAGAAAAACTGTTCCTACTGCGCTCAGCGACATAACCGCGGCGGCCATGAGAGAAACGGCGAGACCTACGCCTCGGGACTTCCCCACGAGCACCTCCAGTCCACGGGAGTCAATGGTCATAGTAGAAACTCTATGTCAGATTTGTGGCTGTTCGCGAGCGGGGGTTGATTTCGACGCCGTGATCTTGTTGGGCATCCACCACTGAGGTGGTCCCGGGCTCCAAAGCTTCGGTTCTGACAAAGGAATCGAGCAAAGGAGCCAAGGACCGTGGCTGACGGTATCAACTTGCGCCTTCGAAGGCGCGACATGAACGTCTTTCGCACGATCGACGAGGATGGCAGACGACCGGTCGTGCATGTGGCGGGCCGGCACCCCGTCGCGCTGTGCCCGAGCTGCTCGAGGCCGTCGGTGACGACCAACGGAAGCGGGTGGCGCGACGTGATCGACGTCGTGCGGACAGTCGTCGTGACGCTGTCGATCTGCGTTGGCCGCTTCGTATGCGGGTTCGAGGACTGTGCCCAGCACACTGTGCCCAGCACACCTTCGACGAGAGATTCGAAGGCATCGGCCGTGGAGGTGCGACAGAGCGGGCGCTCGCGTTCTTCGCGGATCTCCAGCGTGGCCGGGTGACAAGACGCGTGGCGATCGACCTCAAGGTGCCCCAGCACTACCTGCGGCTCGCAGTCGGAAGGCGTCGTCGTGTGGCCCTTGAGCGCACGAGAGGACGGTTCGGTTGCCATCTCGGCATCGACGAGTGCTCGGCGAGGAAGAACTTCGTGTACGCGACGGTCTTCTCCGACCCTGAACGCGGAGTCGTGATCGACCTTGCACCTGGGCGCGACGCGTCGGCGGTGATGTTCTTCGCCCACCTGTACTCCCATGCAGAGTGGGCCCAGTGGGTTTCCTCCGCTGTGACGGACATCCACCATCAGGGGCACCGCCCCGGAAAGGATGTCCAAAATGGAAACCACGGAACGGAGGAAGCCCCGTCCTCGTCGGTCGTTCACCCCGGAGTTCAAAGCTGAGATCGTCGAGCTCTGCCGGCAAGGCGATCGCAGCATCGCCCAAGTAGCCAAGGACTTCGATCTGAGTGAGACGGCTATGCGGGCCTGGGCGCACCAGGCCGAGGCGAGCGACCTGGGCTGACAACCGAGGAGCGAGCCGAGCTCATCCGGCTTCGCCGGGAGAACCGGCGGCTGCAAATGGACGTCGATCTGCTCAAGCGAGCAACGGCCTCTATGTGGAACCGGCGATCATGCGGACTCGGCCGTTCGGCATGATCGTCGTGGCTGCTCACAGCGGGTGCGTAGCGGCGAACCAATCCGCATAATCGCGCCGGCCGACCGACACTTCTATCTCCCAACTTAAGGAGAAGAGGAGGCGTCGTGTCGAAAGGATCGCGTGAGTGTTTGAGGGGGCCGCTGGCACCATATGTGCCGGGGTTCCGCGACGAGCCGAGTCAGTTCGGCTACTCGAAGTCAGCGGCGAAGAGACAACTGCAGCTCATGGCGCGCCTGAGCGCCTGGCTCGAGGACGAGAACCTCGAGGTGTTCGAACTGGCAACGCCTCGAGTCGGGCGGTTCTTTCAAGCCAGGCGCGCCGAACACTACGCCAACCTGCTCACGCCGAGAGCGGTCGTGCCCCTCGTCGGGTATCCGCGGCGAGTGAGCGTGATGGGTGACCCACCGGCGGTCGTGGCATCACGCCCGGCAGAGGTCTTGGTTGAGCGCTTCCGGGTCTACTTGGTCAGCGAGCGGGCCCTTGTCGACGGAACGGTACGGTTCTACCTTCACGTCGCTCGCTTGTTCGTCTCGGAGCGACTCAACCGAGACGGGATGGAGTTGGCGGGACTGCGGGCGGGCGACGTGACCGGGTTCACAGCGCGGACCTGCGCGACCCGTGGGTTGTCCTCGGCCCGTCAGGTCGTCTCGGCGTTGAGGTCCTTCCTTCGCTTCTTGCGTCTCGAAGGCCTGACCGAGCTGGCGCTCGACGGGGCCGTGCTGTCACCAGCTGGCTGGAACCCGTCGCTGCAGCGGGCCATTAGCACCGCAGACGTGACGCGGTTACTGGCGGGCTGTGATCGCAGGATCGTGGCCGGACCGCCCTGGGCGATCTGAGCCCCACATCCCTGGATCACTGGTGATCAGTGCGGTAACCATCCCGTCGTCCCTTGGCGTGGCCACGCGTTCCTCATCCGTGCGTCTCTCAGAGCGCCACTTGCAAGCAGCAGATTCCCCACCGAGCCTCGGCATCACGGGTGTGGAGAGTCTCGGCGACGACATCGGGATCCTCTACAAGGATGCGCCGCCCCTGCTCGTCAACCAGTACTCGTGGCCCGAGTCTGGACCGGAAAATACTCCCCTCGTGAACAGCGCGCTCGCCAGCGACCCCCGCGTCTACTTGGACCCGTCAGTGCACCCCGACGGCCAGTTCGACCCCCTCCAGAAGACGGCCGTGCTGTTCTTTCCTTTCACCAAGCCTTCCTGGCAGCGGTATCCAGCAACCCATACCTCGCTGACTTCGACAGACGCAATCGACTCTGTTGAAAAGACCCTGACCAAGAAGGGCTACACGATCAGTCCGTTACTCGACAAGAACGCCACGCTAGAGGGGACCGCCGATGAGCTGGTGAAGGGTTCAGGGGGTGCTGGTCCAAGGCTCAATGGTCCAGGCGTCGTGCTCATCTCAACGCATGGAGACGAGTCGGGGGATCTGGAGACGGCAGACGTCGTGAAGCTTTCCGGATCCGACGGTGAAGCTGTCGCGGCGGCTGTGGCAGACCCGACTTCAACGGGTGCATCGCGAAGTCCCTGGTCACGGGACCGCGATTGAGATGTGTTCCCCCTACACACCGCTGCTGAGCTGGGACGACGGGATCAGGTGATGCGGGCTTGATCCCAGGCGCTCGTGTCGACGCCGAAGGCGTTCAGCACCTTGGTTTGCAAGGCGGTCCGGCGGGTGACGACCTCGACTGTGCGCTCGCCGGCAGCGAGCGCGACGAGGCGGACCCGGTCGAGCTCACCAAGGGCGCGCCGGGCCGTGAGGTGTTGGAAGCGAAGGTCCGGGTCGCGGACATCGGCCCTGCGCAGGTCCCGTGCCATGAGCGCCTCGATCGTGGCCGCCAGCACGCAGATTCCGATGTGCCCGCGTACGCGCGACTCGGTGAAGTGCCGGACGGGGCGAAGGCCCAAGAAGTCCTTCAGTTCCCGGAAACGGTCCTCGACGTCGAGCAATCCGCGGTAGGCGGTGACGACGGATGCTGTCGAGGTCGACGACGCCGGAAGCGACGTCGTGAGCACGTAGCGCCCGCAGAGCAGATCCTTCTCGTAATCCATCGCCTCGTGGTCGTAGTCGTAGACAAACCGGCCCTTTCCGATCTCGAGGCTGAACAGCCTCGCCACCCCCGAGGCGCCGAGGATGCGCTGTGCCGCCCGGCCGATCTTGCCCGGGTCGACAAGCTCACCGTCGCGCACGCGCCATTCGAGGGCTACCAGCTTCTCCTCGGTGCGCTTGACGAGCTCTTTCGTCCTGGCAGTGTCACGCCGCCACCGCTCGGGGGAAGCGACGACGACACAGCGGGTGTTGTCGATAGCGACCTCGGTGGCGAAGCTCGACGCAGAAGGCACGGGCACCCAAGCCGTCGAGGGGCCGACCGAGGCCGCAAGCGCCTGCTCGCACAGCTCGTCTCGATGCAGCCGGGTAGCGAGCACGTAGTCGATACCCGCCGCAGACAAGGTGTTCAGGTTGTCTGCGGTGATGATGCCCCGGTCCGCCACGAGACAGAGCCTCCCGACGCCAAAGCGCTTCGACAGATCCTCGGCCACGACCGGGAGCGTGCTCGAATCACGCGTGTTGCCCGGGAAGACGTGATGGGAGATCGGGATGCCCTCGGTCGTGGTCAACAGCCCGAGCATCACCTGGGGTCGGTCTGGTCGGTGGTCGCGTGAGTAGCCGAAGGCCTTGGAGGGAAAGCGCGTCGAGGGTCGTGGGTCTCCCTCGAAGTAGGAGGAGGTCAGGTCATAGAGCCCGAGCCGGAGATCGAGGTCGACGAGGCTGCAGATCTCCGAGAACAGATGGGCCTCCGTCGCCTCCTTGTGCTCGGCTACAACGTCGAGTGCCCGGTAGCAGCCCTGAAGGCTCGGCAGTTTCACGCCTTGTGGGGCCACGACGTCGGCGCGGAGCCAGTCGCCGATCGCCCTTCGCTTCGAGCACGGGTCGATGAGGCGGTTGGCCACCATCACGAACACCGCATCGGCGAGTGAGGAGGAACGGCGCGCCTTGCCGATCCGGGCGAAGTGCTCGTCGAGACCGAGTTGGCACCAGTACGCGTATGCCGCCTCGATCGCCCCGACGGCTGGAGCATCGGGCGCCGCCGAGATCGCCGACGCCTGGCACCAGGTGCCCGCGGCATGGCGGGAGAGTGCCTCGATGATGCGATCGAGCTGGCCGGAGCTGCGCAGCTCGGATACCTCGCCGAGGCGTAACAGCGTGCGCTGGGTCACGCGGTGGCCGTCTCGCACCGCCTCGACGAGCGACAGGTACGTGTACTCGGTTTCGCCACGACGCTTCACCGTGGTCTTCACATACACAACTCATATATTAGAGCTGCGTCACCCCAATGTCGAGCATCATTTCGCCCCTACACCTACATTCCCCGCTGAGAACTCCTTGGATGATCTACCTGCTCAGAAGCTTGCGAGGCAGTTCCCGGGGCTCAAATCAGGATGAGAGGCGTTGAACTCGGGGCAGAGGAGAAGGCTCAGCTGGTCAAGGACGGTCTCGCGTCGCTAGCCAACTACGGCGCCCGGACCGGCTACCAAGACGCATTTGTTCTCCTTGATACGGAGTGCTCCAACACGGTCGTGCAGTTGCACAAGGACTGCAGCGCCCACCTCGCGTTGACAACTAGTTTCTGGAAATGGTTGAGGCCAGAAGAGGCCTACTACAACATGGTGCGCGTCGACAACACCAGGCAGATGATCTACAAAGAGGACCACCTACTCAACGGGGTGGTCGGCCCGTCTGGGACATACGAAGCCATCGCAGGGAACCTGGACGGGTGGGGATGGAACGGATCTAACTTTGTACCCTTATCTACTGGTCATATGGTTGGGGGAGCTCCAAAGTCAATCCGGGCCAGGTGTGGTGGATGCTCTTCGCCGCCCGGTGGGACAAGAACGCCAGTGAAGGTGCCGCTGAACTGACTAATTGCCTCAACGAGTACTGGGTGAACGGCGAACCGGGAGGCCTTGCAAACGAGTTCTGCAACTCAGCCAATGCTGGCCTGCTCCAGAACAAGGACCGCGTGAAGGCGGACGTTGCCTATGCGGTCTATCTCCTCACCGGCGAAACGCCCGCGGGGTTCTCTCCTGATCACATCGTGCCACGCTGGACAATGGACGACTCTGGCTGATTCTGGGCGCGCCCCCCTTCAGCGCGTTCGCGCGCAGCTAGTTGAATTGCCCAGCGGGAGTCGTTGACAGTCAGTTCGCACAATTGACCGAGATACGCCCAGGTCCTCGAGTCGGGTCGGAGTGAGCTGGAGCAAGCCAAGGGCGGTTACCAGTAGGACTTGAGAAGCTCCTTGGCCAAGGTCTCCAGATGAACGGTCGACTCGAGGTGGACCTTTATGCCACCGACAACCACGGCAGGTCTACTGGTGGAGCTGAACCACGCGTCGACAGAGCAGACCACCCCTCCCTTCAAGACGTACAGGGGGGAACTGAGCGCTGCGTTCAGGGCACTGTAGGGAACCCGATATGCCGCGTTACCGAGGCCTGACACGGCGACGGCGTGCTCGGACTTGATGGCGGTCTTCTCGGCCGCGGAGAATGCGGCCGGCGTTTGCTTTTGCCATTCGAGGAGCGGGTTCGCCGTGATCGCCGGGGTGGCACTGTACTTGCAGTTCAGAAGCCAATAGGGCGTCCCGGACTCCTTGGTGACGGCAGGCTTGGACAGGGTCAGCCCGAGCGCCTTGCCTACCACCGCAGCAGGCGGGCAGGCCGTCGGGAACCCGAGGAAGCAGACAAAGCGCCTGACACGGTGGACCTAGCTTCTGACTTCGGCGTCGTCGTAGTCGCCACGGCCATGGTCGCCGAGGCAGCGACGATGCACATAGCGCTGATAACGATGATGAGGCTCTTCTTCATGTTTGGCCCCTTGAGTTGACAAAAGCGTAGCCAGGAGTTTGCCTCAGTGCTTTGGCAACACGGCTCGGCTATTTCGACGCGAGAGACCAGACTCGGAAACATTTGCCCCTCGGGAGGTGGATAGAGGCCTCTAGCGCACGCTCGAGACATAAAGCTTGCCCGATTGCACGACCAAGACCACGGTGGATGCCGGTGAGGTGAGGACCACGGCACTCACACGCGTTCCGTGCACGGTAAGAGTGGCATCGAAGTCCCCCGCGACCGAGAGCAAAGAGGGCATCGATACTCCGGGGAGGGCGATGGCTGACCACCAGCTCTTGTTCCCGGCTTCGACCGTGAGCTTCGCAGCAGCAAGCTCGTCGAACGCGAGGCGCGGGCAGACAGCGGGTCGGCACCCTCCGACCACGATCGGTCAGGCGTACCCGTCAGGCGGAGGTGACCGACGAGGATGCCGTTCTGTGACAGGCCGAGCCCCTGGGCCGCAACTGCCGCAGGCACGGGAAGGGAGATATCGAGAGGAGGAGCCTCCAGGATGGTCCGCGGCTGTATCGCCTGCGCGCTCACGAAGCTGGCGAGAACGACCAGGCGATCAGGTGTCCAGAAGAGCGCATTGGTGGGCCAGCACGTGATCAGCGCCACCCCGATCCCGTTCGGCGGTGGCGGCAGAGACGCGCCAGGTCGGGTGACTTCTATTCGGTCGACCTTGAACACGAGGCTTCGGCAGTCGTCGATCCAGGAGACCCGGTCACCTTCGCGGACGGCACCCAGGCCCGAGAAGTAGCTCGCGTCGTGGGCGAGCAGGATGCTGATCCCGTTGCTGCCCGGCCAGACAGTGGCAGGGTCGTGGCCCACAGCTTCGTTTAGCACCGGGTCTCCAAGGCCCTGCAGGACGGGAGCTTCGAGCCCAATTGCAGGAACGGCAAGGATGGCCGGCAACTTCGGTTCCAGATCGCTGACGCGTGTCGGAATGGCCTTGCAGGACGCCTTGACGGAGGGGCCGACGGATCCCGAGCCGGACCGATCTACCAACCCCTCACGATGACGAACTTGAGCTAGGAGCGCCTGCCCGTTCGCCCCGGACCGGTGCATCCACCAAAGCGGGTATCCGATCCCGACCGCGCACACGACAAGAAGTAGCCCCCCTACCGCGAGCAACGGCCAGGACCGATGACGCCGAAGACGGCTTGGCGTGAGCTACGCCCGCCTGCGCCGTATGTGCACCGCACGTCCCACGAACGCGAGACCCAGGAAGCCGGCGAGGCCAACGAGCACCCAATACGGCCAACCGGCCCAGGGCTCGCCCGTGTGTGAGGGGGGAACCGTCGTCGGCGGAACGACGGGCGACGTAGTGGTCGTGGTCGGCGCCGTCGTTGTCGTGGTCGTGGTTGTGGTCGGCCTCGTGGTAGTCGTAGTCGGCCTCGTCGTGGTCGTGGTCGTGGTCGTGGCCGGCAACGTCGTGGTCGTGGTCGTGGCCGGCGACGTCGTGGTCGTGGTCGTGGCCGGCGACGTCGTGGTCGTGGTGGTGGCCGGCGACGTCGTGGTCGTGGTGGTGGCCGGCAACGTCGTGGTCGTGGTGGTGGCCGGCAACGTCGTGGTCGTGGTGGTGGCCGGCAACGTCGTGGTCGTGGTGGTGGCCGGCGACGTCGTGGTCGTGGTGGTGGCCGGCGACGTCGTGGTCGTGGTGGTGGCCGGCGACGTCGTGGTCGTGGTGGTGGCCGGCAACGTCGTGGTCGTGGTGGTGGCCGGCGACGTCGTGGTCGTGGTCGTGGCCGCGGCTACGAAGTTGTTGGTGACCGTGGCCGAGCAGGTCACGGTGCTTCCGCCGCCGTTGGCAGAACCATTGCACTGAGTGATGGTCACGGGCAGCGCCGCCGCGGCACCCGAGACTGTGCACTGCACCCGCATCGCGGCACCCCCGCCGTTCCCGGAGCCGTTGCACTGGGTGATCGTGGCACTGGTCGTACTGCCGAGCGGGCTGCACACGACGGTCGGCTGGGTGCCACCGCCCGTACCCGATCCGATGCACTGATCAACCGTGACGCCCGACGTCGACGTGCCAACGGGGATGTTGTTGATGGCCGTGACGCTGCACGTCACGTTGCTGCCGCCGCCATAGACCACGCCGTTGCACTGGTCGACCGAGGTGACGAGTTGGCTGGATGTGGTGACGGTGGTCGTGCAGCCGGAGGGCGGAAGCACGCCCGCGGCCGCCAAGCACGCGGTGGCGGTGACCGTCGAGCTGGTGACGCCCTGGGACGTCATGGTGTTCTCGACCGTGACGAAGCAGGTCACCTGGAACCCGGCTCCGGTGGGGAAGGCCGGGGGGTCGCACTGGCTGACTGCGGGCGCGGTGGCGGCCGCACTTACCAGGATCCTGGGAGTGAGCCCAGTGGCAGCCGAAGGGGAGCTGACCTGAGTTGAGGCCGTTTCGGTGACGACATGAACCACGGACGTGGGTAAGGACGTGACAGCCACGCGTGCGACTGCGGGCGCGCCTTGCGCAAAGGCGGCGTTGGGCAGAGCGTTCCACGTGCCGACGACCCCACCGAAGATCACCATCGTGCCGACTACCACAAGGGCGGCCGCAAACCGACGGAGCAGACGACCCGCGCGAGCCAAATGGCTCACGATGTCATGAACTTTCCTCATCTGCCGCGAGAAAACTGAAGAGCTGTCGAGGAATCGAAAACGGGTCACGGTTTTGGGACACGGACTCTCATCGGGCACTCATTCTAGACCAACAACAGGTAACTTCCAAGATCCGTAGGCGGACACCACCGACCTCAACTAGATCCTGTCGAAGCACCTCAAGCGCGGGAAATGGACGCCGCAGGTATCGACGTGGGGCGCGTTGGCAAGACGGGTAGGCCACTTCGGGTTGCCTTACGGCCTCTTCAAACGGCGCCCCTCTGTCTGTGTGCAGCTCAAGTGGATTACCTGCTAGGTCGATAGAAGTACGGTGCAGATCCGCTCTTTCCGAGAGCTGCCCCGTTCGGACAACGACAGGCTGATCATTGGCGTCCTCTCGCCTCAGCTAGCGACGTCGTTCTTCGGCGGGGTACTCGTAGGTATCAGCAAGGTCGCCGTCCAAAGAGGCGCTGCAGTGATCGGAATCCAGACCTTCGATCCGGGTGATGCCGACGTCAATCGCGCCGTGTCACGGTTTCGAAGCAGAGCAGGCTGGAACCACTTTGCTGGCGTGATCGCCCTGGTGGATGCCGTCAACTCCACATACCTGTTCGAGCTCCAGGCGGCTGGAATCCCAGTCGTCTTGGTGAGCAACGAGGTCGAAGGGCTCACATGTCCGGTCGTCTCCTCGGACAACCGTTCAGGTGTTGTCTCAGCCGTTGATCATCTCGTCGATCACGGACATCGTCGTATCGCCTTTGTCGGCAACCTGAGACAGAGCGATATACGCGAACGCTACGAGGCTTACTGCCAGACCCTCGGTCACCACGGTATTGAGCCCGACGACCGCCTGCTGTTCGAGGCGACCGACAACGTCGAGCGCGGTGGTGCCGAGGCCGGCGAGGCCATGCTGGCGGCGGGGCTTCCCTCGACCGCGGTCGTCGCTGGGACCGACTACAACGCCATCGGAGCCATGGGTGTCCTGAAAGGGGCGGGTCTGGTACTTCCCCAGCGACCAGGCGATCGTCGGCTTCGACGACACCGAGGCGGGAGCGCTGAGCACCCCGGCGCTGTCGAGCGTTCGCCAGGACTTCAACGCAATCGGGGCCAAGGCCGCGCAGCTGGTCCTTGAGCTCGCCGGCCGCCAGGAGGTGCCGGCGCTTCACTACCGGGTCCCTACCCGATATGTCGGTCGGTCCTCCTGCGGCTGTGCGCCGGACGGCCTGGCTGGGCCAGTTTCGAGCGAGCCCAGTTCGCGGGGGGCTGCGCCACGCGTTCCTGGGTCTCTTGACCGAACAGGGGGCCAGCGAAGACGAGGCCGGAGCGGTGGCCGAGCGCGCGGCCGAGGTGGTCGCCGATGTCCTCGAGGCGCCTGAGGAGAACTTGACCGAGGAGCTGACTGCGCGGCTCGCCGTCGTGGCCGAGGAGCTCTGCTCCTCGACGGGACGTTTTGAGGTCGTCCCCGCGTCGGTCGCGTGCGCTCGTGCTTTCGGCTTGCAGTCTGCGTCGCAGAAGGCTGAGGGCCGTGACCTCGAGCGCCGAATCGGCGAGATCTCGCTCGCGTTGACACGGGCGTACGCATGCGAGCAGGAGTACGAGCAGCGCCGGCTCTACAGCTCGCTTCGCGACGAATACCACATCAGCATGGACCTCTTGCGAAATCCGGCGAACGCCCAAGGCGGGTTGCCCTTCCTGAGCCAGACCCGGGTGCGAGCCGCCTACCTCGGGCTCTGGCGACAGGCGCCTTCGGAGGGCACCGACGGCTCTCGCGAGGACGTGACCATCGAGCTTGCCGGCTCCTTCGTCTCTGACGCCGGCGATAACCTCCCGGTCGGAAGCCACGTCGGGGTCGAGTCCTTCCCCCCTTCCGCGCTCGTCTCGCTTGCCAGACCGGCCGATGCGGAGATCACCACCCTGCTCCCGGTCAGAACCGCGACCAAAGACTGGGGCTTGTTGGCCCTCGTCGGACCCCTCGAGACGACCGCAAACACGGGGCACGACTTCTACTTCCAGTGCGCGGCACTGCTCAGCGTGGCGCTCGAGCAGGAGGGCACGGTCCGTTCGCTGCGTTCCAGCGAGGAGCGCTATGCCCTCGCCGCGCGTGCCGCCAACGACGGGCTCTGGGATTGGGATGTCCTCAACGGCCGTGTCGTTCTCTCCGACCGCTGGAAGGCCGTGGTCGGTTGCAAACCCGACCAGATCGGGACGAGCCCCGACGAGTGGCTCGAGCGGGTACATCCCGAAGATCGAGCGGCGCTCGACACCGGACTCTATGCGTGCAGGAATGGTCGATCTGCGGTCCTCGAGTCCGAGCACCGCCTGAGGAGCAGCGACGGCACGTACCGGTGGGTGCACTGCCGTGCCCTGGCGATCCCCGGCGCACCGAACCCGGCAACGCGCCTGGTCGGCTCGATCACCGACATCACCGACCGCCGCGACCTCGAAGAACAGCTGCGTCACCAGGCGCTCCACGACTCTCTCACGGGGCTTCCGAACCGCGCCCTGGTGCTCGACCGGGCAGAGCGGATGCTGGCCACTGCGCGCCGAACTCACAGCTCGGCTTCGCTGCTCTTCATCGACTTGGACAACTTCAAGGAGGTCAACGACGGCTTTGGGCATGCGACCGGCGACGAGCTCTTGGCCGCGGTGGCAACACGATTGCGCCGGGTGACTCGGGACACCGACACCGTGGCCCGCCTCGGTGGAGACGAGTTCGTGATCCTAGTCGAGAACGGAACGTTGGCAGACGCCTCTGGGCTGTTGGCCGAGCGTGTGCAGGACGTGTTGCGCCCGCCATTCCTCCTCGGTGGCCGCGAGTACCTGGTCAGTGCGAGCATCGGGATTGCCACCACTTCTGACGGCAGTGCCGAGAACCTTCTTCAAGAGGCCGATGTCGCCATGTACAAGGCGAAGAGCTCCGGCAAGAACTGCTGCGTCAGTTTCCGGCCTCGCATGCGCCATGCCGCCCACGCGCGCCTCCAACTCGAGATGGATCTCGCCACGGCGATCCACGAAGGCCAGCTGCGCGTCCACTATCAGCCGATCTTCAACTTGGAGCACAACGACATCTGCGGCATGGAGGCGCTCGTCCGTTGGCAACACCCTGAACGAGGTCTGCTCCCACCGAGCGAGTTCATCCCCTTGGCCGAGGCGTCCGGACGCCTCATCGTGGACGTCGGTCGATACGTTCTCACTGAAGCCTGCCGCGCCGCCGCCGGCTGGCAGCGACTAGACGCCTGCCTCGACGTTGCGGTCAACATCTCAGCCCGCCAGCTCGAGTCCGGCGGGATCGTGAACGACGTAGCGAGTGCGCTCACCGAGAGCGGCCTCGACCCGGTGCGGCTGGTACTCGAGGTCACCGAGACGGCGATGATGCACGACCCGGACGCCGTCGTAGCCCGCATGACCAAGCTGAAGGGCCTCGGCGTGCGCCTATCTGTCGACGACTTCGGCACTGGCTACTCCTCGCTCGCCTCCCTCCGGCGCTTCCCGGTCGACGTGCTGAAGATCGACCGTTCCTTCGTCGAGTCCATCTCGAAATCACCTGAGGACGCCTCGGTGGTGCAAACCCTCGTCTCGCTGGGGCGGAGTCTCGGTCTCGAAGTCGTCGCCGAAGGCGTTGAGCTGGCCAGCCAGCTCAACGCGGTTCGGGAAGCCGGCTGCAACCTCGCCCAGGGTTTCCTGCTCGGCCGGCCTCTGGATCGCGAACAGCTCGACGCGCTGGTGGCCACCCTCGTGCGGGTCACCTCGCCGATTGCCGGCTGAGCAGAGCTCTGGCCTTGGTCACCAACCAACTCCGACACCTTGCCACCCAGCCCCACTACGACCTCGGAGCCGTGAAGCAGCCCGCAGCTGCCTTCCACGCGTGATGTCGGGGCGAGATTCCCTAAGGATCGCCAGTTCGCAACTACCGCGTCGAGACCCTCCGGCGTTCAGGAAACCCGAGGTCGCAGCCGAAGCCGAGAGCTCTGTCGGAGATCATGCAAGCCGGCTGCCCGACCACCGTGCCCCTGGACCGCCGAAATCGGGGCCGAGGACTCGTGTGGGACTCGCGTGGGCGCCAGGACCGGGCTCGCCGCGACGTACGGAACGACACGGCACCAATTAGGTTGGACATGATGGTCAGTCCCCGGCGGCCGTGCAGAGGACCGGCCGCGGTCTCTCGCGTGTGGACCGCGATCGAGTTCATGTTGGGCGTCGCGCTCCTCGGTGCCGCGGCATTGGGCGGCTTGCTGCTCGCCAAGAGGCCAGGCCCAAATCGCGTGGACGCGGCGGGCTACTTCTACGTGCCGTCCGATCCGAGCTCCCATCTCGCAAACGAGCTGGTGAAGATCGGCTCAATTCCAGTGTTGCTTTCGGGCATCGGCGTGATCTTCGCCGTCATGATCTTTCGCGACTGGGTGCGCGCATTCGCCTGTGCTGCGGCTCCGATCGTTGCCGTCGAGGTAGTGGAGCACATCGCGAAACCAATGGTTGGAAGAGAGATTGGAGCGGGCAGTTTCACATATCCATCGGGGACGGTTGCTGCGGTCGCGGCGCTCGCCGCCGCAGTGTTCGTCGTCTCCCCTCGCCTTCTGCGCCCACTGAGCACTCTGGCTGGAGCACTGGCGGTCACGGGCGTCGCTTGGGCCGTGTTGGCGCTCAGATGGCACTACCCCACCGACGTGCTCGGCGGCGTCTGGGTGGGGAGCGGAGCCGTCTTTTTCATCGACGCGCTCGCCCACCTGCCCTGGCTCGTGGTCGCTCGACAACCTTCGTTCGACAACCGCTTTCGTGCCTCGGCAACGAGTCCTCCAGTCCAGGTCTGAGCCTGGACACCTCCCGTCGGAAGGTCAATCCTCAAGACGGTGACCAGTAGGTGGCAAGGAACTTACCTCCGTCGAGCGCGCCAGGCCTCCTCGCACGGCCATCGACTCGCCCATTCCGGGTCGACAAGGGGCCAGTCACTGGCAGCGCCAGCAGTTGGTCGGAGCTCGATGAGGTCCTCGACCTCGAACCCGTTGGCGCGCAGCAGTCGGATCCAGTCGCCGTGACCAAGGTGGAACTCGACCGTCGGGTCGTCGGGCCACTCGAAACGGTGCATGCCGAACTGAGGGCGAAGTAGGCGGTCGCCAGCCGCGACGCCGTCCTCATCGGGCGCGCACAGCATCAACAAAGTGCTGTTGCCGAGGAAAACGAGCTCACCGCCAGAGTGCAGCAGGCGCGCGGCCTCGGGAATCCAGCGATAAGGGTCCGCCCAGACGGCAGCGCCGTATTCGCTGATGACGAGGTCGAAGGACGCGTCCCGCAGGGGAACCTGCTCGCCTGCGGCGCGCACGAGAGGGAACCACAGCCCGAATTCGTCCTGACACTGTCGTGCGATGCGCAGCTGTCCCGGGGTGGGATCGACACCCACAGCAAGCGCGCCTCGGCGCGCCAGCCAAGCGGAGACGTACCCTGTGCCGCACCCGAGTTCCACCGCCGTCGCGCCGTCGAGGCGCGACGGCAGAATCCCGGCGACACTCTCCGGAATGCCGAAGACGCCCCAGGCCGGCTCGGTTGCCGCCCACTGGCGTCGGGCCAGCCGCGACTGATCGTCGCGACGCGCTTCCCAAGCCTCGGCGTTGGCCCGGACGTGGTCTAGTGAGTCCCCTGACACTCGGCAAACGCTATCTGCCGACCGAGCGCCCTTCGCTGCCGGACTCGGAGAACAGCCACCAGGGCCGAAATCCACGTGTGGCCCCGGTCACCGTCACGTCCGGCCCCCTCTTGCTCACCGCGGACGCACTTTTAGGACTGGCCGAGCTCATGGACTACGGTCGCTGCCCAGGTGTGCACCTGCGCACGGTCGCGCCAGTCACCTGCCTTCGTCTTGGCCATGGCACTGGCCGGGAAGCCCTTCGCCGTGGATTCGAGACGGCCCCCGAAGGTGACCTGACCGCGGGCACCGATCCGCGCCATGACCGTTGCGACCTGCTTGACGGGAGGGATGGCGCCGGCGACAGCGGAGTCGTCGAGCGGGCCGCTGCTCACGAGCCAGACGGGCCGTCCGCGCAGCTCCCCGGCGTGGCGGCGGACGAAGTGACGGGCGTCACGATGCCAGCGTTTGGCGTACAGAGCCCCGGCGATCACGACGGAGTCGAACCCGTCGAGGCTCCGAACGTCGCGAGCCGGCTGAACGGACGTCTTCAGCCCGGCCGCTGCCAGCTCGTCGCCGATCATCTCCGCGAGCCCTGCCGTGCCTCCACGCTTGGATCCGTAAGCGACGAGAACTTGCACAGAGCCTCCTTTCCGAGCACCCGAGATCATTGAACGACCCTCCGGCCGACCTTTCCAGAGGCAAATGACACCTTCTCGTGGTCGCGCAGACGTCGCAACCCGGCCAGGTGCCTCGAGGAATGGCTCCAAACCTGTCGCGCGCATGTCAGAGCATCAGGCCAGACACGAAATGGCGAAACAGAAAGGTGCGATGATGGGTGTTGTGGGCCTCGACACCTCGCGTGCTATCGAATTGGCCCCGCGGATCTGGTGGGTGGGTGCGCTGCTCCCCGGAGACCAGTTCCAGTGTCACGTGTACCTGGTGGAGCAGGGCGACGAGTCGGTCCTGATCGACCCTGGCTCCGCTCTGACCGCCGGCGATGTAGTCCGCAAGGTCGATGACGTGATCGGCGTCAAGAACGTGCGATGGCTCGTCTGTTCACACACGGACCCGGACATCATCTCGGCGATGCCGGCATTCGTCGCGCATGGGCTGCATCCAGACGCGGCGATCGTGACGCACTGGCGCGACAAGACGCTCATCCGCCACGGCGGAGTCGACCTGCCGTACTGGCTGATCGAGGAACACGACTGGCGGCTTCAGCTCGAGGACCGGGCTCTCCGGTTCCTGTTCACGCCCTACGCCCACTTCGCGGGCGCGTTCTGCACCTTCGACGAGACCTCGGGCACGCTGTTCTCATCCGATCTGTTCGGCGGCTTCGCCGACGACCACACGTTGTTCGCCACCTCGATGGACTACTTCGAACAGATGCGTGCTTTCCACGAGCACTACATGCCTAGTGGGGAGATCCTCGCTCACGCGCTCGAGGAGATCCGTCGCCTTCCCATACGTCGAATCGCGCCGCAGCACGGCCTGGTGATCCCAGAGGATCTCGCCATGCCTTTGGCGGATCGGCTCGCCGAGCTCGAGTGCGGCATCTATATGCTCGCCCGTGAGGATCCCGGCTTGGAGTTCCTGCTGAAGGCCAACCGCGTCGTGCGCGAGATCGTCGACACGCTCGTGCGCGAAGGGGACTTCTCCGTCGTCGTCGCCCATCTCGCCGAGATAGCCGAGGAGCTCGTCGCTGCCGAGCGCCTGGAGCTGTGGACCCGTACAGGCAGCACGATGCTGAGCTTCGACGAGGACGACGGGTTCGCCGGACGGGTCGCCGAGCCGCCGGCTGACGTTCTCGGCGCGCTCTCTGGTGCCACCGCTGCCTTGGGACGGCGCCTTCTGTTGCCGCTGCGGTCACCGTCCTCAGGTCTGGTGAGCGGCGCGGTCGTGTTGGAATTCCGTGACACTCCCACGCTGAGCGGACCGACACGGGCCCTCTTGGAGAAGATCTTCGGCCTTGTGGAAGTCGGTCTCGAGCGGGAGCTGTTCCGGCACGTCGCCGACTTCGACCGCGCCGCGTTCTACGAGCAGGCCGTGCACGATCAGCTGACGGGGCTGTACAACCGGCAGTACCTTGCCGATGTGGCGCGGCGGCTGTGCGCGCGTGACGATCGGAACTCGAGCCCGACAATCGCCGCACTCATGATCGACCTCGACCGCTTCAAGGCAATCAACGACACCTTCGGCCATTCCGTCGGCGACCAGGTCCTGCAACACGTCGCGAAATCAATACTCGACGGGGCACGGCTGGGTGACGTCGTCGTCCGTTATGGCGGAGAGGAGTTCGTCGTGCTCCTCTCCGGAGTCGACCTCGCTTCCGCGCGGTGGGTCGCAGAGCGCGTCCGCGCATCGGTAGCCGAACCCGACGACGACCGCCCGAGAGTCACCGCCAGCGTGGGCGTGGCACTACGGGACCACGGGGAAAGTTTCGAGCGATTGGTGGAACGCGCCGACAAGGCGATGTACTTCGCGAAAGCCAGCGGACGGGACCAAGTCGGCGTCGCCGACTGACAGTGCTGCCGCATTACTGCCAGGTGGACAGACGATGACGACATACCAGGTGACAAGCGACGGGAACGAGCACGAGCTGACCGCTTCCTGGCCTGACCTGCCGGAACGGGCGAATCATCCCGTGGCCGTGTTCAAGGAATTGAAGCTCGCCACGGTCGCGAAGAACGTCCTCAACGCCGCTTCGCGCTACCGGTGGCACCGGTGGGTCCAACTCCAGGACCAGGGCGTCTTCACAGACGAGCGCGTGGGGCCGGACCCGACCGAGCGCCCGGCGACCGCACAGCTCCCCCCAGGCTCCGCCGCGGACATCCGGTCAACCACCATGGTTGCCAAGGTTGCCGACGAGCGTGATCCTCGGCGATGCGCCGATCAGCGATTACCTCCAGGCGCGAATCGAGGCACTGATCCCGGGTCCGGGCCAGGAACCCGCTCCCGTCGAAACCGACTCTGCCGGCTTCACTGAACGCGTTTGGATAGGGAACCTGCGACCCCTCCTGTGGAGGGACTGGTGCAGGCACCTCCAAACTGCTGAGCACGACGGCTTGGCTGCCGAGCTCGACTCGGAGCTGGCTGCGATGACAGGTCTGCTGACGGGTCGGGCGCGGCAGACCGCTTGGTACCTCAGCGCCGAGCTGCTCATCGACGAGGACCGCTCGAGGCTGGTTCCCATCGACAAGGGCGACGACGGTGAGAAGCGTGCGAAAGCCTTCCAGAAGGCGCTCGTCCGTCTATTGAGCGATCTGATCGGCCTTCGCGTCGAGTCGACGGCGGTCGACTGGGACCCCGACAACGAGGAGCTGCTGCGGGTGTACTCGCCCAAGACGGTTGTCGGGTTCTGGCTCGACCCGGAGTGTTGGTACAACGGGTGGCCGGATTCCGACTCGGCGGACAGTCAGTCCACGATCTGGACTCACGCGGGCACGTTGCCGACCGACACGAGTATCGGGGACCTTGCCAGCTACATAGCAGAGAGGCTCGCCAACGCAACCTGGCCTTTTGGAGGCGACGCTCCCGGTGAGAGGCGCAGCCTCTTCGGCGGTCGGCGCCGGCGCCTCAACTGACCCGATCGAGGCTCCTCCGTCACGGCCTGGTGGTCGAGGGCGCGAACTCGGCCACCATCGCGCCGGCATATCATGACCGGACCATGGTGAACCTCTCCGACAAAGCCCGAGCCGCTCAACAAGCCCTTCGCGACGCGTCGGCTGCCTATCAAGCAGTGGTCGATCGCGTCATCGAGAACCCGCGAGGACCGTTTGTCCAAGAGCTGCGCGAGGCCGAGGAACGCGTCGCCGAGGCGGCGGCGAGCTGGGCGCTGGAATACACCGAGGGTGCCGAGCCCGCCTTGGGCAGCTAGACCTCGACCCCCAGGCGCTCGAAGCGGAGACCTGGGGAGCGACCGGCGAACGCCAACGGCGGCATGCTAGGCCCGCGGCCCGGCCAAGTGGCGCTCGACAGTATCCACCTTGCCGCGTAGCGCGCCTGTGACACCGGGTCGGTAGTCGACCTTGATGACAACAGACACGCGCGGGGAGTCTTCCGCCAGACGCAGTACGCACGACCTTATGAGTGCCATCACCTCGTCCCACTCTCCTTCGACGTTCGTGAACATGGCGTTGGTCTCGTTCGGCAAGCCGCTCTCGCGGACGAGCCTCACCGCTTCCGCCACTGCAGCACCGACCTCCTCCGCGCCGGCAGGGCTCACCGAGAACGCCGCGATCATGTGTCCTCCCGCTGTCGATGGGATACGCCGGCCGGCGTACCCGATGGGGACCACTATTGCGCGAATCCAGACCTAAGGGCGGTGAGGACGACGGCGCTCATTTGACCACTTTCTGCACCCGGCAGGAAGCGAGGGACTCTTTGGCGGGCGTGCGCCGCGATCAAGGCGCTCGCGCGGATCTCGCAGCTGGCAGGCTTGCACCGTGCAGGTCTATCTGATCGACGGCACCTACGAGCTCTTCCGCCAGTTCTTCGGCCGGCCGTCCAGCGTGGCCGCCGACGGCGCGGAGATGGCGGCCACCCGCGGTGTGGTCTCGTCGGTGGCCTCGCTCCTGTCCCAGGGTGTCACCCACGTCGGGGTGGCGACCGACCACGTCATCGAGTCGTTCCGCAACGACTTGTGGGCCGGCTACAAGACTGGTGCCGACGTGCCGTCCGAGCTCCGGTCCCAGTTCCCCCTGCTGGAGGAAGCACTCGAGTCGCTCGGGGTGCGGGTCTGGCCGATGATCGAGCTCGAGGCGGACGACGCCCTCGCGTCCGCTGCGGCCGTCGCCCGAGAAGACCCCCGCGTCGACCAGGTGCTCATCTGCACTCCCGACAAGGACCTGGCCCAGAGCGTGGTCGCCAAGCGAGTTGTCCAACTCGACCGCCGTACCGGGGCCGTCACCGACGAAGACGGCGTCCGGGCCCGTTACGGGATCGGCCCGGCGTCGATCCCCGACTGGCTCGCACTCGTCGGCGACAGTGCCGACGGTTTCCCCGGTCTGTCCGGTTGGGGCCGCCAGTCGACATCCGCGGTCCTCGCTCGGTACGGCCACATCGATGCGATCCCGGACGACGTCGCGGCCTGGGATCCCGAACTCACCCGGGTGGTACGCAGCGCCCCGAAGCTGGCTGCCCGCCTGGCCGCCGAACGTGAATCGGCGATGTTGTTCCGTCTCCTTGCAACGCTGCGAGTAGAGCGCACGCTGCTGAGTGACGTGGACGAGCTGCGCTGGCGGGGGCCGGGACCGGGATTCGCGGGCACGTGCCGGTACCTGCGCGATGAGCCCCTGGCTGAACGCGTTGCGGCACTCCGAGGTTCCGAGGCTGTCTAACTCCCGGCGCCGAAGACCTGGGCAAGCTCTTCTGGCACGGCGACCTCGAGCTGTGCATAGGTGCACGAGCCGGGCTCGCGGTCGCGTCGCCAGCGGCGAAACGACGTGGCGTGCCGGAACCGGTCACCCTGGAGATGGTCGTAGCCGACCTCGCACACGAGCTCAGGCGACACGGCCTCCCACGAGAGGTCTTTGTTCGCGTTCCACCGGCTCGATGTCCCCGGCCTCCGCGTGCTGTCGCCACCTGCGGTCATCGACTTCCAGGGATGACCGTCGACATTCTCCGTCCGGTAGGAAGCGAGGTCGTCCACGAGGCTCTCGCGCAATGTCGCTGCAAAGCCGGACGCCACCCCGACATGGTGAAGCGCGCCATGCTCGTCGTACAGCCCGAGCAGCAGTGAGCCGACACCTCGGCCGCCTTTGTGCCACCGGAAACCACCCACGACGCAGTCGGCCACGCGCTCGTGTTTCACCTTCAACATGACACGTTCGCCCTCCCGATAGACGAGCTCCACAGGCTTTGCGACGACGCCGTCGAGACCGGCGCCTTCGAAGCGCTCGAACCAGTCCCTGGCCACGACGGGATCGGGCGTGGCCGGGGTCAGGTACACAGGCGGTTCGGCATCGCCGAGCGCCCGCTCGAGCGCTGACCGTCTGGATCCGAAGGGCTCGCCGCGCAGGTCGGCGTCACCGAGGGCCAACAGATCGAAGGCGACGAACGACGCAGGTGTCGCGGACGCCAGGAGCTTGATCCGCGAACGCGGCCGGATGAATCCGCTGCAGCAGGGCGTCGAAGTCGAGACCCGACTGACCGGCGATCACGATCTCACCGTCTACGACGCAACGCGCGGGCATATTGGCCAGCAGCGATTCGACGAGCTCGGGGAAATAGCGCGTGAGCGGCCTCTCGTTGCGGCTGCCTAGCTCCACCTCCGGACCGTCGCGGAAGACTATGCAACGAAAGCCGTCCCACTTGGGCTCGAAGAGCAGCCCACGGCCCTCGGGGATCTGCCGGCAGAGCTTTGCCAGCATGGGGGCCACCGGTGGCATGACGGGTAGTTCCACCGAACGATCGTAACGGTCAGGGCGTTCTGCCACGACGGGACACGGAGGTCTCGTCGTGAGTCGCCGTCCACTCCAGCAACCGTTCGGCCGGCCACGCGTTCACGACCGAGGCCGCAGGCACCCCGGCTCGTACGGCCTGCTCGCAGCCGAACCCGAGCCATTCGAGCTGGCCGGGCGCATGGGCGTCAGTGTCGATGCTGACCCAACATCCCAGGTCGACGGCGAGCTTCAGCAGTTCTTCCGGCGGATCGCGTCTCTCCGGGCGGCGAATTGATCTCGACCGCAGTCCCGGTCGTCGCGCAGGCACTGAACACGGCCTCGGCGTCGAAGCGCGACGGCTCACGGCCCTTGCCCGTCAGAAGCCGGCCCGTGCAGTGGCCGAGAATGTCGCTATGGGGGTTCTCCACCGCCGCCACCATGCGCCTGGTCATCTGAGGCGCCTCCATCCGGAGCTTGGAGTGGACGCTCGCGACGACGACGTCGAGCACGGCGAGCAACTCCTCGTCCTGGTCGAGTGACCCGTCTTCCAAGATGTCGACCTCGATGCCGGTCAGTAGGCGAAACGGTGCCAATTCCTCGTTGAGGTCCGCGATCACTTCCAGCTGGCTCCGGAGACGCTCGGCGGTCAGCCCGCGCGCCACGGTGAGGCGCGGACTGTGGTCGGTAAGGGCGAGATAACAGTGCCCGACGCCAATGGCCGCCTCGGCCATCTCGGCAATGGGGCTGCCACCATCGGACCATTCCGAGTGACTGTGGCAGTCACCCCTGAGCATGTTCCTGAGCCCGAGCGCGTCCGGGCTGAGCGGTCCGGGCTCGACTGCCTCCAGCTGCGCCAGGTAGCTCGGCGTCCCACCCGCAATGACCTCGGCGACAACGCCCGCCGTCGTTTCGCCAAGGTTCGGAACTTCTCTCAGGCGCCCGGACGACGCGAGCTGCTCGAGGCGGCGCGGCTCCAGTTCATCGACGGCGATCGCCGCGTGCCGAAAGGCACGGACTTTGTAGGGCTCGGCGCCGTCACGCTCGAGCAGATAGGCGATGCGCCGGAGCGCTTCGGCGGGTCCCACCGGCTTGGTCCCTCAGTCCTTTCTTGCCCGGCTCGGTGCCACACGGCTGGGCTCGTCGGCCTGTTTCGGGTACTGCGGGGGCCACGGCGCGTCGTGAAGTCCAGCGTCCCGGTCACGGGCAGCCAACTCTAGGAGCGGCTCGAGCGACTGCGGCCGGTCAGGCATCGCGGCCCACGGATCGCCAAGGCGGCGGAGCCGGTCCGGCACGGTCGCGATGGTCAGCTCGTCGGGATCGACGACGGACACTTCATCCCACGAGAGGGGCGCCGATACTTGGGCGTGGGCACGCGACCGGGCCGACCAGGCCCCGAACACCGTCTTGTGGGGCGCGTTCTGGTTGAAGTCGACGAAGACCCGTTGGCCTCGCTCCTCCTTCCACCAGTTCGCCGTGATGAGATCGGGGCGTCGACGCTCGAGCTCACGTGCGAGCGCCACAGCCCCGGCGCGGACCTCTGTCGAATCCCAGCGAGGCTCGAGGCGGGCGTAAATGTGCAGCCCACGGTTGCCGCTCGTCTTCGGGTACGCGACGATGCCGAGCTCGTCGAGGAGCGCCTTCACACACAAGGCGGCTTCGCGGACCTGGTCGAACTGAACACCGGGCTGGGGGTCGAGATCGATCCGCAGCTCGTCGGCGTGCTCGGGATCCTGCACGCGAAACGGCCAGAGGTGGAACCCCAGACAGCCCAGGTTCACAGCCCACACCACGTGAGCCAGGTCGGCGATGACAAGCGCCCTCGATGTCGTGCCGTTCGGCGTCGAGACCTCGATCGTCTGGAGCCACTCCGGCGCGCCTTTGGGCACACGCTTCTGGAAGAACGAATTCCCGAGCGCACCATCCGGAAACCTCTGCAGCATCGCGGGCCGACCAGCCGTCGCGCTGAGGATCGGCTCGGCGACGGCGAGGTAGTAATGGACGACATCCAGCTTGGTCGCACCGAGACCCGGGAAGAAGACCTTGCCGGGGTTCGAGATCTCCACGCCGCGGCCCGACACCTCGACGGTCTGACTGGCGGATCGGCTATCTGGGCTCGACATGTCGGCAATCTAACGGGGCACTCGAGCTCCCACGTCTACGGCCAACGGCTCGCAGGTTCCCCGGATGGCGAGCGGGCGAGCTAATGGGTGAGGTGGACGATGTCGGAGATCACGAGCGTCATGACGAGCACGATCACGACGCTGTACAGCGCGGTGATCGGCCAGCGCCAGCGGTGGTTGGCCAGCCAGAACCGCCGGATCCCCCGGACGTCGAAGACGAGAGCGACTATGCCTATCGGGAGCCCGACCGCCGGCCCTGCGCCGGCCGCCGCGCCGAGCATCGGGGTGAGGATCGGGAGCACGACATAGCCGAGCAGGCACCGGAGCCCGGAAATCACGATCGAAACACTGAATATCCGGTGTGCTGAGGCATCGTCGGCCGACGGTGGACCCTCGGGGACGCGCAGAAGACGACGCATCGCGAAGTCCGCGGGCGACGGAGCGGACCCGGCGGGTCTCGCGCCAGGCGCGATCATGGATTGGCTCACCTCTTCGAGGTTACGGCCTCGAAGCCCGCGTCTCCAGCCGCGCCCACGCCAGCGAGCCGCGATGCGTCCCGGTCGTCGCTGCAGCTGCGAGACTAACCGTCGTGGTGAACGGCGACGACTCGGCGACAGATCCTCCGCAAGAGCCTGTGGACCAACACCTGAGCCGGGCCCCACAACTGGCCCGGTTGCCAGGCACCGAGCGGACCAAGCGCTTCCGTCCCAAGCTGCGCTGGGAGCTCATCGGCTGCGGTCTTCACGGTCACGAACTCGTCGGCACAGATGCGGCCGAAGTGCGCTCGGAGGATCACCTGGTGGTTCGCGAGGCAGACGGCCTGCGCTGGTACCGGTGCCTCAGGTGCGACTCGTGGCTGCCTCTCATCCCGCCTACTGCGGCGCAAAACCGTTTCCCTCCGGCGCGCGACGAGATCAACCTGCCGCTACGAGGCAGACCGCTCAGGGACCGTTACGTGCTACGCATCATCGCAGCCGACCGGGTGATCCACTTCCTCGTCCTCGGGGCCTTGGGAGTTGGCATCATCTTGTTCGCGAGCAACCAAAAGGATCTCCGCGACGACTACACCCATATCTTGACATCGCTTCAGGCCAGCATCGGAGGTTCTTTCTTCGATACGAGCCGCAACGGCTTGCTTCGAGAGATCAACAATCTCGTCAACGATTCGAGCACGAAGCTGTACTTATACGGCTCAGCGTTCTCCGCCTATGCAGCCGTCAACGCGATCGAGGCGGTCGGGCTGTGGCGAGCGAGGCGGTGGGCCGAGTACCTCACCCTCATCGAAGTCACCCTGCTGCTGCCTTTCGAGATCTACGAGCTGGCCGTCAAGGTCAGCTACTTCAAGATTCTGGCGCTTGTGATCAACCTCGCCGTAATGGCCTACCTCCTCTGGGCACATCGCCTGTTCGGGTTCCGGGGCGGGGGCCACTTGGATCGCGTTCAGCGCGAGCACGACACCGGGTGGGGCGCCCTGGAGCGCGCGACACCGGTCCCGAACCAGCTCCCGAAGCCGCCACCGCGCTCGTGACTTAGGCCGCGCCGACGGCGAACTCCGAGAAAGCCTCTCCGAGCAGCCAACGGGACTCGGTCACCTGGCGCACCGGGAGCTCGGGAGGGGCGCAGGAAAAGCAGTGGCGGTGGAGCGCTCACCTGCTCACTGGAGCTTCGCCGTGACATCGCCCAGGTGATCCGGAGCCACCGGCCCGACATCCTGCTGTCCCTCAACTATCACCCAACCTTCGGCCCCGGATCGCTCAACCACGCGGACCACCGCGTGATCGGCGAAGCACTGCTGGACGCCACGCGCGACGCCGCCAACCGGTGGGTGTTCCCCGAACTCGTCGCCGAGGGATTCGAGCCATGGCACGGATTGCGATTCGCGGCATTCAACGCCTCGCCCGACCCTCACATCGGTGTCGATCCGTTTCCGGCTCGCACGCCAAAAACAGGTGCGGTGCCGCTCCACGAACCTCCGCCTCGCACACCGCCGAAACTCCCATGACCGGCGAAGCCACCCGGAGCGCCAAAGCCACCCGGAGCGCCAAAGCCGCCAGGACCTGTCGTGGTACCTGCACCGACGTAGACCGTGACGGCAGCGAACGTGTTGCCAGCACCGGGCGTGCCAGAGGCCTCCAAGAGATCGCCCTTCGCCACCGAAGCAATGGTCGTCGTGCCGCTCCTGTCGCGGAAGACCGTGCTCGAGTCGGTCGTCACGGTCTCCGTCGCTCCATCGAAGCTCGTGATCGTGATCGTCGTCCCCGAGACGCTCGTCACCCGACCTCCGACGGAGGGCAGGACGATCTCGATGTTCGTGGCGTCGATCTGATCATGGTCCGGCGACAGCGTCCCGGTGACGGAGACGACGGTGCCGACCTGAACGTCGGAAGCCAACGCCGACTGTCCCAGCTCGCCATAGGTAGTCGAAGTCGAAGTGTCAACGGTGACGTTCAACCCGTCCTGTTGGGAGACGACGAGCTGGGACCCGTCCACCCGGACGACCTTGCCCGACACCTGCGGCTCCACGATCTCCACGATCGTGACGAGCTGAGAGCCGCTCGAGCTCGAGGTTCCCGGCCGGCCGAACCGGGGGAAGACGACCTGCTCGCCAATGGCCACCGCGGAGCGCGGCGACCTTCTTGCCGCCTTCGCTGTAAGCAGTCGACGAATCGGTCGTCACGGTGACAGCACTGCCGAACAATGAATCGACGGTGATCGTTGTCGGGGTCACTTGGGTGACCGTGCCCTCATGACCGAGGATCTCGCCAAACCCGAAGCTGCCACCGAGCCCGAAGCCGCCACCGAGACCGGGGGCAGTCGGGCCGCCCAAGAGCGGATTCTCGGGCGCGGACTTCGATGGGCTGGACGCAGTCGCGAGAGCCTGACTCGCAGACTGGGCCGTCGCACCGTGACCGGACGCGGCAGAGGCAACGCCATAGCCTCCCGCGGCCAGACCACCCGCGATCACCGTTGCTGCCGCAGCTCGCAGACCCAGCGAGCCCCGCCGACGCCTGTCGGGAGCGGCCCGTGTCACTTCAGCCGGTTCGCCGAGCTCCTGTTGAGGTCCTGGATTCTCGTCACTCATCTCACACTCTCGTTTCTGACGCCTTTGGAGAGGGATGTGCCGACCTTGAGCTTGGTCGGCCCACCCGTTGCCGGCAGTCAGAATGCACCCGCACACTGTGAAATCACTTGGAAACGTCTACTAGGTCGTCAAGTGGCCCGGCAGCGCGGTTCGCGCGGTGACGGTGAGCTTGTCGATGCAAGCATCTTGCACAAGCCCTCCTAGTCGACGATCGCTGAGTAGACGAGCTGCTTCAACTCGCGACGGATCGGATAGGTGCCCGACGGGAGCAGTTGGGTGAAGAACAGCACCGTCATCTCCTCGGCCGGGTCGACCCAGAATTCCGTGCTCGCTGCACCACCCCAGCCGTACTCCCCGGCGCTACAGGTGACCTTCAGCGCCGCAGGGTCGATGACGACGGAGAAGCCGAGCCCGAAGCCGAGCCCGGGCTCCTGTTCGCCTCCGATCGGGCCGAACCGGGCCGTGTCCGCGCCGCCTGGCAAGTGGTTGCGTGTCATGTACGCGACGGTCCGTGCGCCCAGGATCCTCACGCCATCGAGCTCACCACGACGCAACAGCATCTGGGCGAACCGGTGGTAGTCCGCCGCCGTCGACACCAGACCACTGCCGCCCAGAGGTGCACATGGACGGATCAGGGCCGCCTCGCCCATGTGGGCGGCGCGCGTCGCTCGACCGGTGAAGAGATCGGGCATGTACAGCACGGCCAGTTTCTCGGCTCCCTCGCCCTCGACGTAGAAGCTCGTTTCATTCATCCCGAGCGGGCCGAACACCCGCTCAGCGAAGAAGTCATCGAGCGGAAGTCCCGTCGCGACCTCCACTACGCGGCCGAGGACGTCTGTAGCGATCGAATAGTTCCACTCGGTGCCTGGTTGACAACGCAGGGGAATCTGCGCCAGTCGGCTGCAGCAGCCGGCCAGATCGAGGTCGGAGGGCGTCTCCCACTCGAATCCGGCCGAACGGTACATGGCGTCGACCGGATGGTTGAACATCCACCCGTATGTGAGACCCGCCGTGTGGGTCATCAAGTGCCAGATCTTGATCGGCTCCAAGATCGGGACCGTGACCGGCTGGACCGACGAGCCCCCGGCGAAGACCCGAGTCTCGCCGAACTCCGGGATGAATTTACTCAGCGGGTCGTCAAGTGCGATCAGGCCTTCCTCGTAACAGATCATCGCCGCTACCGACGTGACGGGCTTGGTCATCGAGTAGATGCGAAAGCGCGTGTCGGTCTCGACCGGCGCACCGTTCTCGAAGATCGCGAAAACCGCCGCGAACCACGTAGGCGACCTTGCCGCCCCGGGTGACCACGGCGAGGAACCCCGGTATCTTCCGGTCCTCCACGTACCGGTCGAAATGCCGACCGATGCAATCGAGTCGGGCCTTGTCGAGACCCACATCCGACGGATCGGCCATGGGAGAGATGGCTGACATCGGGACAACCATATGACCTGAGAAGGTGGGAGGGCCTTCCGTGCAGTCCGGGCCGTCGGGCCGTCGGGCCAACGACAACCTGTGTATTTCAGCTCCTGGTGCCCGGCGTACCAAGATGGAGCCATGACGAACCTACGCGGACGCAGTTTGTTGAAAGAGACCGACCTCACCCGTGAGGAGTTCCTCTACCTCGTAGACTTCGCGGCTCGCTTGCGCGAGGACAAGCGTGCCCGGCTCGAACGTCAGTACCTGACAGGCCGCAACATCGCGCTCATCTTCGAAAAGGCCTCTACGCGCACCATGTGTGCCTTCGAGGTGGCGGCCTACGACCAAGGGGCGCACGTCACTTACCTCGGACCCACCGGGTCGCAAATCGGCCATAAAGAGTCCGTCAAGGACACGGCTCGTGTGCTCGGGCGGATGTTCGACGGGATCGAGTACCGGGGCTCTGCTCACTCCAATGTCGAAACTCTCGGCAAGCACGCAGGCGTGCCTGTCTGGAACGGGCTCACCGATCAGTGGCACCCGACCCAGATGTTGGCCGACATCCTCACGATGCGCGACCACGCCGGCCGCCCGCTCGACCAGGTGGCGTACTGCTACCTCGGCGACGCCCGCAACAACACGGCGAATTCTTTGCTCGTCACCGGAGCACTCCTCGGCATGGACGTCAGGATCGCCGCGCCCGCGGCACTTTGGCCGTCTTCGGACGTCCAGTCGATAGCCCATGGGCTTGCCTCGAAGTCGGGGGCTCGGATCGCAGTCACCGAGGACGCCGCTCAAGCTGTCCGCGACTCGGATTTCCTCTACACCGACGTTTGGCTGTCCATGGGGGAACCGGCCGACCAGTGGGACACGCGCATCGACCAGCTGCTCCCCTATCAGGTCAACGGGCCGCTCATGGCGGCAACAGGCAACCCCGACGTGAAATTCATGCATTGTCTTCCCGCGCTACACAACACCGAGACCGCAGTCGGCCTCCAGATCTTCGAAAGGCGGGGTCTATCGGCGCTGGAGGTCACCGAAGAGGTATTCGAGTCGGGCGCCTCCATCGTCTTCGACCAAGCGGAGAACCGACTGCACACCATCAAGGCGTTGATGGTCGCCACGCTCGCTGACGAGGCCGCTGAGTGACCCCGCCGGGACGACGAGCAGCGGCGGCCTTGTGCGGCTAGCGCCTTGGTCCGCGAGAGGACAGCGTTCATGCCCGAGGCCGTCTTCCTCCATTCGGTTCGTTCAGCACTGGCGAGCCGCGGCACTTGTGTCATCTGACCACAGAGCGAACACCTGTTCTCAGGGTGACCGACGCTACCGCGCCAACGCGGGCGTAGAGCTGAGATCTGGACAACGGCCCCGGGAGCCGTTCAAGTCATGACCGCGATAACGCAACAGAGATTCAAGAATCTGGTTGTTCAACCAACGAGGTTCTTGCCACAGGATGTGGGAAGGGTGGGTGCAACCCTTACCAGACTGGTGAGATCCCTGTTCACCGTGTGAGCCCCTGAGATCCGTTCGTAGTAAGGTGTGTCTCAACTCCAACAGTTCTCGCCCTCAGTTGAAGCAAGCGCCGTACATGCTTGCCCAGTCAAGGGCGCTCAAAGATCGGCTGCTAGCCTATTGCGGGAATAGTGGCGGACTGTCCAATTGACTATTTCCCGTTCGCCAGACCATACCCTGTTCTTTAGCAAGGGCCTCTCCTGCGGACACACACTTCTTATGGGCCTGCACCATTCGTCCATCTATCATTCCGCGATCGGTGCGACGATAAAGCATCGCCTTTGGAGTACTCCAGAACCTGTTAGAGATTACCTCACCGCACACGACGCAGCAGTTGAGCCGCTCTCGATCTAACGCTCTATCCCAAAGTTGCTCCGAACTCGAGCTTGCCTCCAGTAACAACGCGTACCTTGCCCGAACTCTTCCAAAGGTCCGCTTAAAGCATCTTCCAGAACTCCCACTGGACCGCCAAAAAAGCGTGAGTGGGATACCACCTCCTATGGGAGGTCGCCTTATCGCGGTTGATATAGCTGCTTGGTACGGCATGAATGACCAGGTCCACGCGGTAACCCGATACTCCGCATGGCTTCGTTGTATACGTAATACGTCTCGCACTCCGAACAATACTTGCACAGTAAGAAAGACCTGGACCCACGCTGGCCGCCACCTGACCGAACGCGGAAGCGAACAGCGAAACCCAGTCATCAAGCTCAGGGGACCTAGCCAGCAAGTCGGAGATCGATCCGGACTCCTCCAACTTCAGATCGATGGCGTTGGCCTCGGAAGCACTCATCCAAATCTTGTCGTTTCGGCTCGCCTTCCCGGTAGGGCGGTGAGCTCAACTGGATCGTCACTCGCATATTCGAAGGGCGCACGGGTCTCCTGCGCCATTGGGTCCACGCTCAGGAACTGGCCCGTCTGCGGGTCGTAGTAGCGCCCCATCAGGTAAACCGGGCCCGACGGTTCGATGCACGCCTCGGCGAAGCCTGGAGGCTTGTGGTCGATCACCGAGCCCGACCTTGGGAACGCCACTTGCACGGTTAGCGACCCGCCCGCTTCCTCCGGGCCTTCGGTGCAGTCACGATCAGTGGATGGTTGCGGATCATGTACCGGTCGAACTGCGGGACCGTAAAGGCCGCCAGGCCGTAACCGGGTGTGTATAGCAACCCCTTTTCGACCAACCTCGATCGGATCGGTGCTAGTTGCTCGGAGGTCCTTCCCAGGACCACGGCCACGCTGGAGGCAGTCTGAGGGTTTGGCCCGAGCTCAGCCATGGCACGAAGGTAGGCGAGTTCCAGTTCTGTCGTGCGTTCGGCTCGCACGCGAAAGAAGCTGCCATCGAGCTTCTCCTCGACGAGTGGCTGAGCAGCGATCACGTCGGATTCTGTGATAGGTGATTCGGCTGCCTCGTCCCAGACGATCTTGCCGTACTCCTGGAGAAAGTAGGGATACCCCTCCGTGTAGCTGACGATCGCGGCCACGGCGTCGTCGGTGTAGGCGACACTCAACGCCTCGGCCGGGGCTACAAGGGCAGCGGTGGCGTCCGGACCGTCCAGCTTGCCGATCGCAGGGAACTTGAAAAGGCGCTCCGCGTATGACTTGGCCTCGCCGGCCAACCTGGGGATCTGAGGTAGCCCTGCAGCGACGAGGGTGATCGGCAGACTTCGCTGGACAGTCTTGTGAAGCGCGGCTATCAACGCCTCAAACTGGGTGATGCCGAGGAACTGCACCTCATCGAAAAGGAAGACCACGCCAGTGCCATGCGCCCGCGCCGCCTCACCGAGAGCAACGAAGAGATCGGTAAGATCCTCGCTGAAGTCGCCGCTGTCTGCGAGCCCCTCTGCAGCGTCGAAGTCCAGACCCGCGTTCAGTGATCCATCCGGACGCAGCGTCAGGCTGAAGGACTTGAGCACCGAGGCGGCGCGCCGGGCGCGGTCCTCCCAGCGGGCTCGCGGCGCGATCTGGAGCAGGACGCGACGTGCGAGCTGGCCTATGTTTGCCCCGAACTCCGAGTTCTTGGTGATCTCGGCCTCGGCCGTAGCCCATCGCCGGGCTTCAGCCTTCGAACGAAACGCTCCCAACAGCACAGTCTTGCCGACCCCGCGTAGTCCCGTGATGATCATCGACTGCTCGGTGGCTCCGCGCTCGAGCCGGGCCAAGAGGACGTCGAAGTTGGTCAGCTCATCCTCCCGACCAGCTAGAGCTGGTGGCTGGGCGCCGGCGTTGGGTGTGTACGGATTGTCCCGGGGATCCACTCAGCCTCCTTGTTAGCCTAGACGAAGTTTAACAGACTTTGTAAAACTTTGGTAAAGAGGTTAAGCTCCTCCGGTGTGGCCGACGGCGGTAACTCCGTCGCATCTACCAAACGCCCGTCGGACGTTCGCGTATGCTCTCCGGCACGGGTCGCGCGTGGCAATTATGGACAGAGCATGGAAAATTGTCCCTCGTTGGAGCGCAAAAGCCCAGGTGGAGAGGTGCGAGAGCGGCCGAATCGGACTCACTGCTAATGAGTTGACCTGGGAGACCGGGTCCGAGGGTTCAAATCCCTCCCTCTCCGCTCGTTTCGTGGGCGCGAAGTCGCGGAGGTACCTTGGTTAGCGCAGGCCCGTCGGTGAGGGCCTAGTCGCTCCCGGCGAGCTCTTCACCAGTACCGCCACTGCGCCGCCGCATGCGATGAACCCAGCCACAAGCCCCAGGTAGGCACCGATGCCACGAGTCACTGTTAGGTAGCCAGCCGGCGTTTCGCCATAGGGCAGATTGATAAAGGCCGCGACAACAAGGATCAGGTTCGCGACCGTCAACATCAGGAGGATGGGGGCGTGTGGCCAGCTCGGAGATGCCTGTTTCGTCGCGCCCGAGCTCACAGCCAAGCAAACTTCCAGAAGAATGACGATAGACACGACCAGGATCGCCCAGCGCCATCCCCCTGCCGCGCTATCGAGTGCCGAAACCGAGAGCGTCAATGGTCCCCTTAGCGCTCCCAAGCCCGCGGCCACCTGTGGGAAAAGGCGCGAAAACATCGCCCGCTCAAGCGATTCGAAGAACTGCACCCCGAGCGGTGTAATCGTCACGCGATACCACGTCAGCAACACCGCGATCAAGACGAATCCCGTTCCCGCCCCGGCCAGCACGTCACCCATGTTCGTGTTCGGGCTCACTCCCCTCGAGGCGGTTCCGGGCCGTGCCATCGAGGATGGGAGTATCCAAGGTGCCGCGGGAGCAGCCGGCCAGGACGTCGAGGGTTTCGCACTGGTTGCAAGCTCGGGTGACGACGCTGCCGGCCTACCAACCGACAAGGGCGTCGTCCGAGCCGCAAGTGGGGACGTCTCGCCAAACGCTGCGGCGCTCGAACTCGGTGCCGGAGCCGCGACGGTGTCTGAGAGGGATTCCGGTGCCGTTTGCGGACCCGGCGTCGAAATGCCGAGCCGGTTGACCGGCACGCTCCGCGGGCGCAAGAAGGCTCCGCACGCCCGACAGAAACCAACTTCCGGCGGAAGTGGTGCTCCACACTGCCAACAGGTCATCGTCGGGTCCTCTCGGTAGGATCACGTTCGCAGCCCAGGCAATCACCTGACTCAAGCGTACAATGCCGTCCGAGCTTGTCAGAACCTTGACTCGCGACCGTGGACTTCGTGAGGAAAACTCCCACCCCGTGTTGGCTCGATCCCGAGCGGAGAGGTCTAGGATCGTACCTGGAATCGGCTCGAGGGCGGTTGGAGGTGTCGTCGCCGCATGTGTCGGTCCTCGCAGGTCGAGTAGAGTGCCGCTTCACTTTGCGCTCGTAGCTCAATTGGACAGAGCATCTGACTACGGATCAGAAGGTTGGGGATTCGAGTTCCTCCGAGCGCGCTGACCAGGGATTATATGAGGTTAGAGAATCTAATTCGGGTGGCACAGCGCAGGCTAAGCGTCTAATATCCACCTTCAGGAAGGGCCACTAGTGGCCCTAACCAGGAGGGTCGGGCAATGAGTAAGGCGCTTGACATCGAAGGACTGGACACGATCGAAGCCGTACTGCCGGACTTCTCACTCTCGCTGCGAGCACGCAACCGCTCGCCTCGCACGATCCAGAGCTACTGCGAGGCCGCGAAGCTGCTCGACACCTACTTGACCGAACGTGGCATGCCGCGGAACCTTCGGAACATCGGTCGCGAACATGTCGAGGCATTCATTGACGACCAGCTGAACCGTCACAGTCACGCGTCGGCCGCCGTCCGCTTTCGCTCGCTGCAGCAATTCTTCCGCTGGGCGAAAGAGGACGGACAGATCACCGCGTCACCGATGGCGAACATGTCGCCGCCGTCCGTCACCGCTCCCCCGGTGCCGCTCGTGAAGGACGACCACTTCAGACTCTTGCTCAAGACCTGCGAGGGCAAGACCTTCGAGGACTACCGCGACGCCGCGATCCTGTCACTGCTCTTTGACACTGGCGCTCGGCTGAGTGAGATCACCAACCTCCGACTCTCAGACGTGGACAACGGCGACATGCCGCAGATTCGCGTCATGGGTAAGGGTCGGCGCGCCCGGTCGGTTGACTACGGCGTCAAGACGCGCAAGGCACTTCGCAACTACGAGAAAGCGAGATCACTGCATCCGCTCGCAAACCTCGACTGGCTGTGGCTCGGCAGTCGCGGCAAGCAACTCACGCAATCGGGCATCGCTCAGATGTTGCGCCGTCGTTGCCGCGCGGCTGGTATCCCCGAGCTTCACCCGCACATGTTCAGACACAGCTTTGCTCATTCGTGGCTCGCCAGCGGTCGCGAAGAGGGCGACCTGATGCGACTTGCCGGTTGGTCGTCGCGTGACATGCTGCAGCGCTACGGTGCCAGTGCCGCCGTTGAGCGTGCCCACGACGCCTACCGCCGTGGTGGCTCGCCGGTAGACCGCCTGTGACCGACCAACCGATCACAGTGCCGTCAGGTCCTTACTTCCACGGGACGCGACAACGACTGGAGATTGGGCAAGAGCTCCTGGGAGGCACCGTCGATCCTGCCCTTGGCGACGACCGCCTGATGGTGTGGGCGAATACCGATGTACATTCAGCATTCCAATGGGCAGAGAAACGCCATCGAGAGCTCGGACCCACCTTGTGCGTCTATGAGGTGGAGCTAGATGAGCCGACGATCGACGTCAACCAAAAACAGGTGGTCGCATCAGTGATGGCACCGCGGGGCTGCGTTGTTCGACTAGTTGCCACTATGAGTGAGACGCAGTGGAAGGAACGGCATAGTGAGAACCCGCGAAATGGTTGAAGACCCCCTTGCCAAGCGTCACCCACCTCGTCAACCGAGTGCCAGGCCGCAGTGCTTGCGATTTGCAGTTTCGCGACGTTACCCGATCACGCCATGGCACGATGTCCGATGTCACTGTGACTTCTCGAGCCTTCCGCCGCGCGACGAAATTGAAGAGGATGGCCTGAGCAGCGACGAGATTCCTTTGATCAGCCGCCGACTTGACGAACTCGGTGCGAGGTTCTTTTGTGTCGCCAACGTTCCTAATGCCGCATGGAAGTACATGTCCACGAGCCCACCGAGGCTTCTAGTAAGTCCGGGCTCGTCAGTGACGAAGACGTGACACTACAGTCAGATGATCTCGGCCCGGACACCCCGGAAGCGCTCCAGCGGCGACAGGGCTTGCCGAACTTCCCCGCCAAGCTCCCGGATTGCCCCGCGACTGGGAAAATGGATTCGGACCCCCGTGCCCGCCACTCTGCATGCACCTCTGTCCCATGATCCGCCCGCTTCCCAGCCTGATCACTGTGGTCGACAAAGACTCGACCTAACATCACTAGAAGAGCACCACCTAAAGCCGGTGGGCACGCCGGCTCGAAGAAGGACCGGACCCATAATGGTTGAGCCAGTGTCGATGCCGATGCGAACTTTGATCGCGGAAGTGCTGACCGGACAAATCCGTATCCCCGCCTTTCAGAGAGAGTTCGTCTGGGACTCTGACCGCATCGCCCAGTTCATTGACAGCCTTTACAAGCAATACCCCTTTGGCTCGCTTCTGTTCTGGCGTGCACGAGAGAAGTTGGATCACGAGCGCGATCTTGGTCCGTACCGGTTAGCTGAACACGATCCAGAATACCCAATCGACTATGTTCTCGACGGCCAGCAACGGGTAACGTCAATATTCGCGACGTTTCAAACGGAGCTGCCGAGGCCTTCGACCGATGATTGGGTCGATATCTACTTCGATTATCGAGTAGAGCCAGATCCTCAGGATTCTGCTTTTTTTGCACTTGCCCCTGAAGATGCCGATCCAAACCACTTCTTTCCAGTCAGTGTGGTGTTTGACTCGGTAGCGTATCGCGCGGCCACTGCGGTTATTCCAGCCGAGTTTATTCCCACAATCGATGATTTTCAATCACGAATCAAAGAGACGATTATCCCGGTCCAGCTGTTGCGAACTGACGATCGTGCGACCGTCGCGAATGTCTTTGAGCGAATCAATCATCAGGGCGTTCCGCTTGACACTCTTCAGCTCCTTACAGCCTGGACCTGGAGCGGCGAATTTGACTTGAGGCAGAGATTCGAGGATCTTCGCGAAGCCCTCGATGAACATGGTTTTGCCGGTGTCGGTGAGGATACAAGTCTGATCCTCAGGTGCTTCTCAGCAGTGATCACCGGTAGTCCACGCACCGATAAGCTTATGGAGCTCAACGGGGCTGTTGTACGGGAGAATTTTCATCGAGCAGAAAACGGCATCCGCGGGGCGGTCGATTTTCTCAAGCAGCAAATAGGTGTTGAGACTTTACGGAATATGCCGTATCCCGCAATATTGATTCCGTTGGCTGTATATTACGCTACGGATGCCGAGGCCCTTAAGGTCGTGCCTGCTGACCACCTTGCGCGACTCAAGACATGGTTCTGGCGTAGCTGCTTTTCCGAACGCTACAGCGGCCAGACCGTCAAGGTGTCAGAGCAGGACACCACCGAGGTTATGAAGCTTGACAGGTATCAACCAAATACCTTCGGGGAACCGGCCGTGACGGTCCCGCCTGAGTTTTTCCTAGACAATCAGTTTCGAATGAACACGGCTAAGACGTCGACGTTCGTACTACTGCTCGCATCGAAGCGACCTCGGAGTTTCATTTCCGGCGGAGAAGTGTCACTGGAACGAGTACTCCAAGCCTCGAATCGGAACGAGTTTCACCACATGTTCCCGTTGAATGCCCTAGAGCGTCTTGGGATCGCGGGGTCTAGCACGACCTGTTTGGCAAACGTCTGCTTCTTGAATCGAGCCGACAACAACAAGATTCGTAATAAGCTACCCAGCGAATACCGGTCGCTGATGCCCGCTGGCTCGACCCTCACGGAAGTCTTGGACAGTGCCGTAACGACCGAGATCCTCTTTGAGGACGACTTTGAGGCGTTTCGCACTCAACGGGCCGCAATGCTCGCTGAGCTTGCCAACAGGGTTTGTGGGTGACTTCACGACCGAGCAATTCAGGTTTTGTGGTACAACGCCGGCGCTGAAGGCCTTCCACGCGGACCTGCTCACATCCGGACGTCGACGTGGTCGCGTTGACGTGCCGCTCTCGGCGTCGGTTCACAACGTGCTCCGCGTCGTTCACTGGACGCTCGCCGATGTGGTCCGCTGGGGACTGCCCACCCGCAACGTCGCAGACTTCGCGGGGATCTGCTGTGGTGTCCGTGGCCATCGGAAGTCCTCAAGGACGCCAGATGTCCCCTCGGGCCACCCAGTAGCACTCGACCGACTCTCGCGTCACTTCCGGTGCACCACTGCCATCGGTCTCAGGATCTTCGCGCTTCCTGACGTCGCGGAGGTCGTCGAAATCGCCAAATCCTTCACCGAAGACGATGCTGAAACGGTCGAGCCAACGACGCTTCGCGCCAGAATTGTTCAACCGTTGGTACCCGCATCTATATCGACTTGAGGCCGCTTTAGACGATAGTCTCTCCTTCTCCGTTATTGTCGAGCACTGTGGAAGTACTCGCGTGGCTTGAACAGGGGGCGATGCGCTTCGGCGGCGACACCATCGTGGCGGTCTGCCTTGCCGTCGCGCTCCTGGTGATCGTCGTCGGTCTGGTGCTCGCCACAATGGCCCGATTCTTGAAGTGCTCCGTTTCCGAGGCGGCCTCTGCCGTTTCTGAAGTCCTCGCCGTGGTCATGCCCGTTTCGCGGAACTCCCGTCGGTCGCGCTGATGCCGCTCGCCTACGCGCCCGGCGTCGACGGGGCTGCCGTACTCCGTATCCGCGAGAGCTACGTCCGCGACTGGTTGGCGCCGGCCCTGTCGGCGCGCGCCGAGGGCGTCGCAAAACTGGACCTCGCATTGAGGGCGATCGCGTCCGCGGGACCCGAGCCCGTCACCGGTGTGATCTCTCCCGACATCAGCTGGGAGCAGCTTCACGATCTCGTGCGTCGGGGAGACTTCTACGGCGACAGTCGCACTTTGAAGCGCAACTGGGTCAGCGACAAGCTCGGGGTTCTCGAGCGCGACAAACTCGTCAAGCGGACACAGCGGCCGGGAGGTCGGTCCGAGCTTGTCATCCTCAACGATCGGCGCGACCGTTCACCGCTCGACAGCCCCGATGGCTCCGAGGGCAACTCCTACGTGACCTTCCTTGGCACGCTGATCAGCTTCGGACACTTTGCGCGCTGGCGTGGACCGGAACTCGCGGCATACATCGCTGCGATAACCGCTGAACGCTATGCACGCGCCTACCCGGCGTTTGCGGACGCCTTCCGACTGGACAATCTGCGCTTCGGCGGCGGGGTCTGGTCGAGACCGTACTCCTGGTTCGCCGATCCGGACGGGTATCGTCCCGAAGCCCACGTTCGCTTCCCCTTCTCCGAGCACACGCTCCAGCGTGGCTTTCGCAGTCTCGTGAAGTCGCATCTCGTCTCGACTTGGCGCTTCCAGTTCGATCCCGTCGACGGTGAGGAGTACGAACACCCGCGCCGCTACTACTGGAACGGCTTTGATGATCTCCGGCCGGGGCGCGGCGCGTGGCTTTACAAACAGCTCCCAGCGCTCGTCTCCGGACAGCTCACCTCGAGGGGAAAGCCAACCGCTCGGACCGCGCCTGGTCTGTCGATGTCCGGCGCGCGGTTGACGCCTGCCTCATCGACGACGTGATCATCTATGCCGATTGGCAAGGAGTAGCCGGTGGGCGACCTTTCCCCGAGCGTCCAGCTGAAGCTGGCGCGCGCCGCAGAACACCTTGACTCTCTAAGAGCACTGACACTCGAGTGGGAGAAGACCGAAAGATACGAAACCGTCCAAGAGCAAGACGCGGCCAGCAACAACGACTTCGAATGGATCCGCTTCGTCGCCCGCGTCGGCGGCTCACCCCTGCCGGGCGATGCGCTGGCGACCAGACTTGGCGACTGCCTTCAGAACTATCGAAGCGCGCTGGACCACCTCATCTGGGAGCTCTCCGTCCTCGAGAGCGGGGATCCTCCACCACAGCCACGGCGAATCAGCTTCCCGGCATACGACGAGGCGGCGAGATTTGCGGGACAAGGCCTGCACGCGGTTGCAACTGACGTCGTTGATGAAGTCAAGAAGCTCCAGCCGTACCATGACGGTGCGAAGGCGCACGAGAACCCGCTCTGGCTCCTGTGCGAGCTTTCCAATGTCGACAAGCACCGCACCATCCACGTCGTCGGCCACTATGCGCCGCAGATCGAGGTGATTTTGAATCCCGACCTGCCGGGATCGTTGGTCGAGCCCCGAGAGCCCGGACCGGTCGAGAACGGCGTCGTGCTCGCTCGGGTCTGCATGCCGAGGCCGGAGCGTGAACGAATTGAGGTGGAAACTCGGATTCGCGTGACGTGTGGCCTGGCGATTCTCGATACAGCGGAGACACCCCTCTTACATCTCGGCACGACTGTCCATGCGATCAAGGCGACGGTCGAGGAGGTGGCCGAACGCCTGAGCGCGTACCTGCCCTGAAGGACTAGAGGCAGCGAGATACACGAGTGATACGCGCGATCGGAGTATCCTGAGTGATATGAGTGATACTCGTCGTGCAGTGATGGCCTTAGCGTTCGAGCACCCTGACTGGGTGCCGGTGCTCCAGGCCGCCTGCCTCCAAGATCGAGAGTCCGAACCGTTCGGAGGGGTGTTCGCCGGAAGCTGGGTGCTACAAAAGGTTGCAGAGCAAACTGGCGAGCCCGCATGGAAGCCAGGTCTTCGTCTGCTGGTTGCAGCTGGCTTACTGGAGAAGGCCGGAGAGTCAACCCGCGGAGGTCGTCGAGCGTACTACCGCATGCCGGATCGAACCGGCGTGGAGCAAGCGCTCGAAGAGCTACAAAAGGTTCCCTGAGCTTCTGACGTCGTCAGACCCATGCGGCTCATCAGGCTCGTCCGCTCGAGGTAGCCCACCTCGATACTCGGCGATCAGCCGCTTCAGGCGTACCTGCTCGACGAATGGCAAGGTGCTGAGTTCGCTGAGGCGGCCTTGTAGTTCGTCGTCCGAAAGCAACGCCAGCTCACTCGCTCGAGCGTCGACCGGCAAGACGTGATTGCTGAGTGACTCCACCACCGTCCGGAGCCCTTCACTCAGCTCGCTCGATCGCGTAGCCGCGATGACGAACGACACCAGCCACACCGCCGCCATCGGATCGTCCCGAAAGATTGATATCGCTCCGAATCCCGCCGGATTCTCCATGCCGGTGAAGGCGTCCGCGATGCGCGGCGAACGCGGTCATCCCGTCGAGCATGATTCGCGCCAGTCCGCGGCTTGCAGCAAGTTCCTCGTCCGAGGCTGTGCTCATCGTTTCAATGAGCGCCGGCAAGCTTCCAAAGTTGGCGAATCCTGCGAGACCTTCGCCCGGCGGACCATCGAGCCATGCCGGAAGTCCGGCGTGCGGCCGACGACCTCGGTCGAGGCCGATCATCCGCTCGACGCGAGAGGCATCCTTTTCGAGCCGAGCTGACGCACTGGCGTCGCCAAGGACGAGCCCGAGAGCGAGCGTCACCGCTTGCTCCCGTTCAGCTTGCGGTTGCCGCCCGTAGCGAGGCAGTGCGTTCGAGCCGCGCCTTTGCGCGAGCCTCCGGCCGACCTGTTCGAGCGCCGCCCAGTTCGCGTCGTCGCCCGTCGCTCCAACATCACGCCGCTTCTCAATCTCCTTAGTCATGGCCTCGAGTGAACGTCTCAGTACGGCCGTGATCGAGGTTCGAACACGCGTCACGTTGAGCGGGTACCCGTCGAACCACCGGCACGCACGAAGAAGGTCCGGATCTTTCGTCTTCGACCGCTGACGGAGCAGGGTGGCGAGCTGATCGATCGCTTCAACCGGATACGTCCATTCCGGTCGCTTGCCCTTCTGACCGGTGCGCTCGGCCTTCGGGAGCAGACCCTCATGGCGCCAGTACTCGAGGGTCCGCATCGTCACCGAAGGGTCACCGGTAGCCACGAGCAGGTCCGCGGTCGTGATCCGCCCAGTACCCTCACTGATGTCGGCGGTTTCTTGTACTCCCACTGATCACCCCTGACAACTTGATTTCCTCCTCGACCTGCCAAATGCCCTGCTAAACGCCTACAGCGTGGAACTACTCTAGATGCGACAGGCCGTCCACTTGGCGCCTGAGTAGTAACAGTGCATCGAGGAGACGCTGGTATGGCTTACGGAGATCACATCTACGTCGATCGAGGCTTGATCACCCACCACGGGGTCGAGATGCAGGACGGCTGGGCGATCCACTTCGCCAGCGCCGACGGCACGAAGAGCGGAGCAGCGATCTGTTGGGTGCGGATCGAAGACTTCGCCAGTGGCGGGGAGATAAAGGTCCGCTCGTACGGCAAGCGACTCAGCGACGGGGACGCCGGGACGTGGGCGGCGTCGATGCTCGGTCAATCCGGATACGACATATTCGCCAATAACTGCGAGCACTTCGCGACATGGTGCGTCGCAGGCGAACACAGCAGCACTCAAGTCGAGGCTGCTGTTACGTCGGTGAGCGTTGTCGGAGTTGGGGCCGTCGTTCCTTCCCTCGGTGTAGGAGTTGTTTCGAGCCTCGGCGGCGCCGCAGCGCTGAGCGGACCAAACCTGATGTCCGGTCTCGCGACGCTCGGCCGTTCCGTCGTCGGTGGCTTGACGTTGCTGAGTGTCGCGGCAGGCGTTCTATCCGCTGGGCCGATGTGCATTGCGCTTCGCGACAAACCGATTCTCCCCGACGAAGAGCGAAAGGCACGTCGCGTAGGGCGATATGGTGCGATAGGTGGAGCAGCCATCGGCGTCGGTACATCAATTCATGCCGTTGGCGCTCTCGGAGTCGCCGGTTACAACGGTGCCGGGCTCACCTCCGGACTTGCTACGCTCGGCGGCGTCATCGGCGGTGGCATGGCCCAGGGCGTCCTCGCCTCGATGCTGATCCCCGTCATCTTTGCTGCCGTAATCGGCTATCTGCTCTATCGCGGCGCAAAGTGGTACTTCTCACCGACTCCAGAGCTCGGCCCGACGGCTCTGCCGATCGTGTAGCCAGACCGTCGAGCGCCGCGGCGACCTGTGACCTCGGGCTGGTTGAGAATGTGCAAACGATGACGCAGAGATGGGACCCCGAGCGCCTGGAACTCAAGCTGCTGCCGGAGAACGTGGCGTCCAACCTCATGCGCGTGGCGACGATGCTCACCGCATGGGAGCTGATCCACTCTGACATTGTCGCGGCTGTCAAGGACTTCTACCTGATCGGCTTCGACGAGAACGGCTACACCTACGACGAGGGTTATCAGAACAAAGTCCTCACACGGGTTACGAAGGATTCGGGGATATTCGACGCTTCGGTCGCTTGGCTCGTCGAGAATGAGGCTCTCCGCGAGAGCGACGTGGAGCTGCTCGGTGCGCTCCGCGCTCAACGCAACGATCTCGCTCACCAGATGGCGAAGTACATCGTCGACCCCGAACATGAGGTGAGCCTCGATCTCCTCACACAGGCGCGCGAGGTCATCGCCCGACTCGGAAGATTCTGGGGCCAAATCGAGGTCGACATCCATCCCAATTTCGAGGACCGTGAGGTCGACGTCGACGCTATTCGCTCTGGCGCGTCGCTCCTATACGACTACGTACTCTCGCTCGTGTCGATGCCACTTGGGTCAACCGATCCAAAGCCTGAGGAGCAGATTAATCTGCCGAGCTGACGGAGCCGTCGACCGTTAGTCGCTTGGCCCGTGAAGGCAGCCGACAACTCGATTGCAAGGGCAGGTCCGGGACGTCAAGAAATGGTCACCTCGCTCCGGATCGGGTTCGAGCGGAGGATCCGAATTACTTTCCCTTGGCCAAAAGGCCCGAGTCGGTCGGGTAGGCGACGTCGGCGGGAACGACGGTCGTGTCGGCCCTCACCTTATTGGTCTTTAAGACCTTGGCGGAAGCTGCCCTGGCCAAGAGGGCCTCATTCAGACCCTCCACGGCCGACGAGCCGCAACGGGTCGTGATCTTCATCAGCGTCGTCGGATGTGGGACCGCGACACCGAGGGGGATCCGACAGAAACGTTGCCAGGAGATGGAGTCGGCGACTTCCCGGCAGAGCGGCTCGAAGCCGAGCGGGTAGCGGTACTTCAAGAACATGAGACGCAGGTAAGTCTCGATCGGCACCGAGGGCCGGCCGAGGACCGCATGGAAGTGGGCCCGGAACGGCTTGAAGAACTCCTCGTCATCGAGCAGCCGGTCTCCTGCCTCGAGCTCAGCGGGCATCCCAAGACACATCTCGGGGAGGAGCGCTTCCCACAAGGTGGGCTGCGCGTTTACCGTTCTCAACATGGTGGCCTCGATCCGTACTAGTCCTACGGGTCGGGGCCATCATCGCCGATCGGTGCCCTGATGAGGGGGATCCTCCACTGACTTTTTCAGGGGGAAGAAATTAACGCGATGAGCCCAACACGCGGTCCCCGTATAGATCAACCTCGGGGCACGTCTAGGACCTGTGCTGACGGGTTGCATCGGCGTCACAACAAGGGGCGTCCGGGCCGCACACGGTATGCACAAGGTGCCAAACCTAGCGGCGACGTCAGGCGCCGACGTCGAGCTTGCGGCACTCGCCACGTACCGCGTTCTCGGAGCGTAGTCGGTTACGAGGACGTTCCGTTGCTCGACACAGGCCTTGGAACTCGATGCAGGTCGTCGCCTTGTCGATCAGCCGCCACTCCGCTCCGAGGGCATCAGCGAGACAAATGAGTGTGTTCTCGTTTGGGAAGATCGAGCCACGCTCGATCCTGCTGATGTCGCCCTGGTCGATGCTGGTCTTCTCGGCAAGCCCGGTCTGGGAGAGGCCGAGGAACTCCCGCCGCTCCATAACCTGAACCGCGAGCCGGTAGGTCTGTTCGAAGATGGCCCCGTCGCTCAGCGCCTCGACGGGCAGGCGCGCACGGCTAGTTGCCGAAGCCTCGTCATACCTGCGAGCCATATCGTCTCCTCGGATCAACATGGGTTTTCACCCATAGCACACCAAACGCGATCGTGGCCGTGCGCCGGACCGTCAACGACGACGGGAACGACACTCGCCCTGTGCGACGCTCCGACCGAGCCCTTCCACTCACACAGGGCCGTGACCTGGGCCTGTGAGTGTTCCTGTGAGTGTTGCTGTGAGTGATTCTGTGAGCGGCCGGGGGCGCAGAGCCTTCCCTCCGTGATCGTCGAACCAAAAGACCGTTCCGCGATCTCGTCTGTGAGCATTGCTGTGAGTGTTGCTGTGAGAAGTGCTGTGAGTCGATCAGCGCACCATCGCGCCATGGCTCGGCCCCGCTCCGCTCATCGCGTGTCCACCGGTACGAGAACCCTGCTCCCCGAGTCTGCGTCCTCGTGGCAGTCCGCGGTTGCCGGAAAGCGACCGGCGGTGTCGCAACCGGCAATGAGGGATTGCAGTGCATGACCGAGGGGGGTTGACCCCTGCACAACGATCCCTTCGCTCCCGCTTGGCTGCCTACAGCCTCCACGCCAAGCGCGACCCCAAAGAAACGACCCAAGCAGCGCGTGCCGTGTTCCTGACCCGTTTCGAGCGTGAAGTAGATCCCGATGGCGCTCTGCCGCCTGCCGAGCGTGCCAGGCGCGCCGAGGCGGCTCTGAGAGCGCACATGACTCGACTGGCTTTGGCGTCGTCGCGGGCGAGGTCGAGAACAACATGAGAATGCAACCGATACTGGGAGCTTTGAGGACTCCATCTCGACACGTCGCGCTGTAGCGTCGGGATCGTGGCAGGTCCCAAAAAGCCCACGCCGCCACCGGTTTTTGAGGTCCTGTGGCATCCGGAAGCGGTGCAAGAACGCGACGAGATCAAGGACGCTGGCGAACGTGTGGCGATTATGACAGCTGAAGAGAAACTCAGGCAGCTCGGGCGATATCTCCCAGCACCCCACAGCAGAGCGGTTGAGGGCGAGGAAGGTAGGGGCCTAAGGGAGTTGCGCCCTCGGGGTGGTAAGAGTCGTTGGCGTCCTCTTTACCGGCAGATCGGCCCAGAAACCTTTGTGATCCTAGCCGTCGCCCCTGAGGTTGAGACCGATCCAGTGGGATATAGCCGTACTGTTAGACACGCTCAGGAGCGTTTCGCGGAACTGGAGATTTAAGAGATGCTACGTGGTCTCGCGATATCAAGCGTGTTATACTCGTTACGCATGAGGACGGACCGATGAAGCTAAGCGACCTCAGAACTAGCGAAGACGTTCTCGCAGGCGCTCAGCGCGATCCCGTGTTCCGGGCAGAGTGGGAACGGACCGCCGTCGCGCGCGCCCTTGCTGTCCAGGTGGTCGCGTATCGAGTCAAGCATGGTCTGTCGCAGCGAGCGCTGGCAGATGAACTTCGCATGTCGCAGCCCCAGGTGGCTCGGCTTGAAGCGGCAACCCACAATCCCGAAATCGAAACGCTGCTGCGCGTTTCCAGCGTCCTCGACGTTGAGTTCAACCTGAAGATTTCGTCACTACTTGAGGAACCAACACTCAGCACTCGGCCAAGCAGGACGAAGGTTACGCCCCGCCGCAGTCGTTCGCGTACTCCTGAGACTGTCGTCAAAGACAGCGACGATGTTCCGAAGGTCGCCACCGGTTGACTTGGGGATGCATGCAATAGCATCTAACTTTCCCCGTTTCGCACCCATCTGACGTGCAAAAGTCCTGGTGAGCACAGCGTTCACGGCGATATGACTACGGATCAGAAGGTTGGGGATTCGAGTTCCTCCGAGCGCGCCAGCAAAAGTCCTGGTAGATGGCTTGCCGGAGCCTCGGAGCGTCGGCGGGAGCTTCGCTCGTCCCTATGAGAATCCCTATAGCTGTAGGGATGAGCTCGACTTATAGGGATACGACGCCTGTTGAGAGGCGATCGAAGCGCGGCGCGGGATCTCTCCGGGAGCGATCTCCGGGAGTCTGGGAGATCCGGGTGGTCGTCGGTTTCGACCCGGACAATGGGCGAAGCTGTCAGCGATCGTTCACGATCCACGGCGACGCCGAATACGCCCAACGGCAAAGACGAGAACTTGTCGACTTGTGGGGCTTGACCCGCGTAGCCCTCACATCTGAGGGAGCGCGGTTGACCACGGCCGACCTGCTGAACCGATATGGACGCGCGCCGCATCTTTGGAAGCCGGCCACGGTGATCTCGCATGCCTCGGTCCTTAAAGCCCTCGTCGCAGATCCCATCGGTCGCTGCCGGCTGATCAATCTGACAGCCGGTGACGTGCGAGCCGCTATCTCAAGGTGGCAGGCCGAGGGCTTGTCGGTCCCGACGGTCTCAGGGCGTTGGCTGGTCTTGCGTTCGGCGCTGTCGTGAGCGGTCGCCGAGGAACTCCTCCGGTCGAACCCACTGGCGGGTGTGCGCGGCCCGGCTCGACCCCAACCGCGTCGTCACCACAGCTTGGCCGAGGTGCGCCAGCTCCTCGGCTACGCAGAACAAGAGGTGGAGCGGGCTTCGGCCTTCCTTGTTGGCGAGCCCGCGTCGCCTCGGCGGCTGCGCTCGTTGTTCAGTGCCGAACAGGACTTGCTGTTGGTGCGGCTGGCCGCCGACTGCGGAGCCCGCCGTGGTGAGTTGGCTGTGCTACACCTCGGAGATCTCGACGGGCGCGTGCTTAGCATCGAGCGGGGCTTGTCCCACGGTGTGCTCGGATCCACGAAGTCGTCCCGCGCGCGACGTGTGACCCTCGGGGCTACGACTGTGGCTCTCATACATCACCAGTTCGATTCGTGGGCCGAACCGAGACAGACACCGATGGGCGACTGGCTGTTCGCCCCGACTCCTGCTCGGGAGACCTTCATGACCGCGGACGCGCTCAGCCACAAGTTCCGTCGTCTCGGTCGTTCGGCCGGCGTGGAGAACTCAGCTCTGCACCGGCTCCGCCACGGCGTCGCCACCCACTTGGTGGAGAAGGGCAAGCTGCTCAAGGCTCAGGCCCGTCTCGGCCATCGGGACCCGTCCACGACCTTACGGCACTACTCCCATGCCGTTCCGCTCGACGACCTGGACGTCGCCGACGAACTGGACCAGGTACTGAACGACCGGTGATCACGAGATGTCCCACACCAGTGCGCTCGTCGCAAAGGCCGACGAGGAACTCGAGTGTGACCGGCGCGGACGAGCAAGATCCTCACAGTCGATCGGTGTGCACTGGCGATGCACTGGGCGAGCATTCTGAATGAACGTTCTGGCGTCGTGCTGGTGGACAAGCGTGGCCCTCAGGGGCGCCACCTGATCCGGAATGTGTAACGCCGGATGCCTACGTAACGACTGCCAAACCACGTTCTAGCTCCGGGACCCAAAGTGTTGAACCAGAGTTGGAAGAGGAACCCGTGTCCCAAGCGCTTGGCTACTCGGGACTGGCGTATCTCCAGCATGCGCGAGCGTTGCAGGCGCTCCAGTGCTTCGGCCAGATGGGCTTCGATGCGCTCATTCCAGTACTGGTTAAGGGCCTGGGCATCCTGTCCTGAGAGGTGGTGCTCGCGTGCAAGCTTGCCCACATGTTCTGCCTCCACATCGAGGAGCGCCCAGTAGTCAGCCGATCGGCGGATCCGATGGAACGGAATCCGCTCGAAGCGGCGATCGAGGACATCCAGCACTGCATCGCCGCGCTCACCTAGATCAGGTCGAGGCGGCGGCGGAATCCGGTCGTCCACTAGCCGTTGGAGCCTGACCTCGCTCAACGGCACGCCACGGCTGTCGATGCTTATCGTCGTCCCCGGGACTCGTCCGACTGCCACCCATAAGCCTTCCCCCAGCTCGGTGACCTCGAACGGAGTCTCCTTGTTGTCAACATCGACCGTGATATCGTACCACTCGAGATCCTCCGGGGGACCAGGAGCCGATCTATCCCATGTCGCTGCGGTGGCTCTCCCGCGTTGGGTGGCAAGGTACGGGTTGATAGGCGCCCACGAGCGGGCGCTCCCGTACCGCTGATCATCGTCGCCACGGTGAGAAGTAACCGAAATGGACGCGCCGTCATGAGCAAGGAACCTCACCTGCCGGGACATCACGACGGTCGTCGGCGGCTTCTCGCCTTTTCGCACCAGCGTCGATCCCATGCCGGTCTGGCTCCCGCCTCGCACGCGGCGCAGACCCTCAACCCCGAAGAGGGGAAGCTCCTCTTTCGCCCAGCGGGCCAGTCGTTTCTCTTCTTCCTCCGGGCCCACCCCCCAAGTCTCGCAGCACTCAGTCCCAAACGGCAGAGTCAGTCGTAGCGGCGCCGCTCCGACTCGGCGCTCGGCGCTATCTGGCCTACTACGCCCGTAGCCGTCTGGTGCAAACAGCCGGCAAGGAATGAACGTGCGCTATCCGTCCAGATGAAGCGTTCTGTGGCCTGGCGGGCGTTCTTCTCAGGCTGCTGTAACCAGCTCATAGTGCTGCTCTGTGTCGACGAGGAGTCAGGAGGTGTTGTCGCTAGCCTGGAGGACGCACCTGAAGACCCACGCGAGGAGATGATTCGCGAATGACTGCTCGAAACGACGTCGACGACGACGTTGCCTTTTGCGAGGCCTTGGTCGCGAAGGGACCGTGTCAAGAGTTTGCCGACGAGCTTCACCTGTTCGGGCAGTTCGTTGGATCCTGGAGCCTCGAATGGATAGGGAGAGGGCCGAAGAACCAAAGAGACCCGATGACGGGCGAGCTCTACTTCGGTTGGGTACTTGAGGGCCGCGCTGTGCAGGACGTCTGGATTGTTCCAGGCCGTGGCAGGGTACGCCAGGCCGACCAGCACATCGGATTCCACGGCTCGACGGTTCGCTTTTACGACGCTGACCTCGGTGTGTGGAGATCCACCTGGATCGAGCCCTTCAAGGGCGTCGTGCGGCGGTTCACAGGCAAGCCCGACGGGAACGACATCGTGCTCGTCAGCGATGAGGAGACTCCTCAGTTGCGGTGGCGCTTCACGCAGATCACCGAAACCTCATTCCTGTGGCTGGGCGAGACCTCGCACGACCGCGGTGCGACATGGGAACTTGAAGAGGAAATGCGTGCCACCAGACTCTTGTCTTGAACTGAGTCTCCCCGGTGTGGCGCTGGACAAGCCCTGAGGCGATCAGAGCTGCTTTACGACGTAATCGACGACAAGGGGCCTTCAGCGATGGATCGGGGAACTCCTAGCTCCGGTCGCCGCGCAATAGCATCCGGCTCATGAAGGCTGCTGTTTGCACCAAGTACGGATCCCCGGAGGTGCTCCAGCTCAGGGAGGTAAAGGACCCCACGCCCAGGCACGGCGAGGTCCGCATCAAGATCCACGCGAGTGCCGTGACATCGAGCGACTGTATCGTGCGAAGCTTCAGCGTTCCCGCCTCAACGTGGGTCCCGGCGCGCCTAGTGCTAGGCGTCACAAGGCCGAGACGGCCCGTGCTGGGCATGGTATTCGCAGGAGAAGTAGAAGCTGTTGGTACAGGTGTCGCATCATTCAGCGAGGGTGAGCAGGTGTTCGGCCTCGACCGTTTCGCTTTTGGCGCCTACGCCGAGCGCAAGTGCATGAGCGAAGGCGGTGTCCTGGCCCGAAAACCACCCAATCTGAGCTATGCGGAAGCCGCGGCCGTTCCCTACGGGGGCATGTTGGCGCTGCACTTCCTCAGAGCAGGCGGTATCCGCAGTGGACAGAGCGTGCTCGTCTATGGAGCCTCTGGGGCAGTGGGTACTTCCGCCGTGCAACTTGTCAAGCACTTTGGCGCACGAGTCACAGGGGTTTGCAGCACTGCGAACCTGACCCTGGTCAGATCACTGGGAGCCGACGCGGTGATCGACTACACGAGCGATGACTTTACGAAGATGGGTGAACTTTACGACCTCATCCTTGTGGCCGTGGGGAATCGGGTAAAGCCGCCGTCAAGAGCTGATTGCAAGCAAGCCCTCGGCGCACATGGCGTGTACGTGTCAGTTGACCAGGGGAGGCCGAAGCTGTCGCGCGAGGACTTGATTCTCCTTGGGCAGCTGGTTGAAAAAGGGGAATTGAAGCCCGTTATCGATAGGTGTTATCCCTTGGAGCAGATCGCCGAGGCCCACAGGTACGTCGACAGAGGGCACAAGAAAGGGAACGTTGTCATCACCTTGGAGCTATAGAGCGATGATGTGCTGGGGTCAGGCATGCGAAGTTAACCGCGCTCCTAGCCGTTTTGCTTGGACCCGAAGGGTCCAATAACCCGATCCCCAGCTTGACCAGGCACGATCGGCGAGGCGATCCTTCCAGGCCGTGGCGCTCAGCTTCCTCTACCGCCTGGTCTGTCGCGTCGTCGACTTCGTGCTCTTGCATCGGATGGACGACCTCGCCAAGGACGCCGAGATCCTCCTGCTCCGCCACCAGCTGGCCGTTCTGCGCCGTCAGGCCTCACGACCCCGATTCAGCTGGACCGACAGAGCACTCGTCGCAACCCTGGCCAGGCTCGTCCCTCGGGAGCGCTGGGCGGCCTTCCTCGTCACCCCCGAGACGTTCCTGCGCTGGCACCGGGCCCTCGTCCGACGGTACTGGACCTACCCACACCGACGACCAGGGCGGCCTCGCCTGCCTGCCGATACCGTCGAGCTCATCCTCCGCCTCGCCCGGGAGAACCCTCGCTGGGGCTACCTGCGCATTGTCGGGGAGCTCAAGAAGCTCGGCGTCACGGTCTCCAAGGGCAGCGTCGCGAACGTGCTGCGACACCATCGGCTTCCGCCAGCGCCACGGCGAGCGGGTTCGACCTGGACTGAATTCCTCGCGGCCCTGTTGCGCTGGCACCATCCAGGGCGCGCGATCGATCGGCAGAGTTCATCGGGGTGGCTGAAGAAACGGGCGACATCGTTCGCCTCGGAGCGTGGGTTCTCCGCGAGGCCTGCCGCCAGACGCGGCGCTGGCAGATCGAGCAACCGGGCCTAGGCGACTTCGGGATCTCGGTCAACACCTCGGCCCGCGAGCTTGTCGAGTCGACCTTTGTCGCCGCGGTGGAGACTGCCCTCGCCGAGAGTGGGTTGGCGCCTGATGGTCTGACCCTCGAGATCACCGAAAGCGTCATGCTCGCGGACGAGACCACGGCGATCGCGACATTGCGCCGGCTGCGGGACGCCGGCATCCACGTCGTCGTCGATGACTTCGGCACGGGCTACTCATTTTCTCAGCTACCTCAAGCGTTTGCCTGCCGACGGCCTCAAGATCGATCGCTCCTT
>CAWDRQ010000031.1:0-23326 GCA_963804765.1 uncultured Acidimicrobiaceae bacterium | reverse complement strand
TCCACCGTATATTTGAGTGGAACGTGCCGAAGGTTCAGGATTTCCGGGGCTTTTGTGCTGTTTCGGTGTATTTCCACTGGCTTATCCACAGGTTTATCGACGGAATTTATCGACGGGTTATCAAAGTTGCCCTAGGAAGCATTACGTGGGCGAGCACGCGCCACCCCATGGCCACGCTCGCACTTTGCGACGGGTCCGCCTGGTTGGCGTGACGGTGCCCTGTGCAGCCCTGCCGCAGCCGTGGCGGCTGCACTGATCACCGGATACGAGACCCATGGATGACAACCCGCGACCCGTACCTTGCCAAGGTGAGGGTCGCGGGTTCGAATCCCGTCGTCCGCTCCAGAGAAAGTCCAGGTTACGGCGGTGCGCGGGGCTGAAATTGGCCCCTCGTCGCTAGTTCGGGGGCGCCGTGCACCACATTTGCACCACATTTGCCGAACTTTTTCCGCCGATCACTGCTGGTGAGCCATTGTTTTCGCGGGTGAGGGTCGCCCGCCTCGGCCTGGGTGAGTAGGGCTGTGGCCGGACCCTCGCGACGCGGTAGCTAACTGGGGGAACGTGGAGGGAAGCTGCATGGGATCGCCCCGCAAAGGAGAACCCCGTCATGTGCCCCATCGCCGCCGAGTTGGTTGAACCAGCGAACTTCGTACGTGCCATCCGCGACTCTGGATACAAGAGCACGGCCTTCGCGATCGCGGAGCTGGTGGATAACTCGATTCAAGCTGGAGCTTCAAACGTCGTGGTCGAGATCGGTCGCAGTGCCAATCCCGAATGGCCGCTCGAGGTCACTGTCGCGGACGACGGGGTCGGTCTGGCTCCAGACGCGCTCGCGAGTTCCCTCTCGTTCGGAGGTACGAGCCGGTTTGACGACCGATCATCGCTCGGGCGATACGGCATGGGTCTTCCAAACGGATCACTCAGCCAAGCCCGGCGAGTGACCGTCGTGACGTGGAGCGACGACCAAGCTTGGTCCGCATACCTTGACGTCGACGAAGTCATGTCCGGGAATTGCCTCGGGATAGCGCCTCCGGTCAAAGCAAAGCGGCCCGATGCGATGTCTGCGTCGAAGACCGGCTTCGCAGTCGTTCTCGCGATGCGATCGAATCGAGAACAAGAGAGTTGGGACTGTCGCCGCGAAGCTTCGCCGGGAACTCGGGACGATCTACCGGCAGTTCCTCGCCGAAGGTCTCAAGATCAGCGTGAACTCTGAACCGGTCGATCTAATCGATCCGTTGTTCTTGAACCCAGCTTCAAAGATATCCGGAGCCACTCAATTCGGCGACGAACTTCGATACGAGCTAGTCGGCCAGGATGGTCGGCCGGGTCAGATTCTCGTTCGATTCACCGAGTTGCCGGTGCTGCGGTGGCATGGTCTTTCGACCAATGAGAAGCGATCACTGGGACTTACGGGTGGCGCATCCGTCTCGATCCTTCGTGCAGGGCGAGAGATCGATCGTGGATGGCTGCTCATGGGTGAAAAGCGGCGCGAGAATTACGACGACTGGTGGCGTTGCGAAATCTCGTTTGAGCCGGTTCTCGACGAATGGTTTGGCATCACAAACTCGAAGCAGCAGATAAGTCCTAGTGAGGAACTGGCTCGAATCATTGCTCCAGATCTCGAGGCGATCGCCCGAGCGCTCAATGCCCGCGTTCGAAAGTCGTTTGAGGTCGCGAAAACGACCTTTCCGCTCTCGCTTGCTGAAACTCGGGCCACCAGAGCCGATCACCTTCTGCCTCGGCTCGGTCGTGGATCCGAGGCTCCCTCGAACACGATCGATTGTCCGGGCCCGTACAGTCTCCGCGCGGCCGAGATAGGAAGCACCGACCTCTACGAGATCGAATTCACGCGTGGCCAACTGGTCGTGACCGTGAACACGCGCCACCCGTTTTATCGAGACGCCTACGAGTCGCTCGCTTCGAGTGAATCAGAGCGCGACCAACAATTCGCATCTCAAATTGGCCTCTTGATACTTGCGGCGGCCCGAGCGGAGGCCGGCTCCTTATCGAGGCAGGACCGCGACTCGTCGGCGCGTTTCAGGCATGCTTGGAGCGACGTGCTTACGACCTTCATGAACGCCTGACGTGGCCATCAGCCCCTGGATCCCGCTGTCCACCCCCGCAACCTGGGGTCGAGCAGAAGAGCGAGCCTTTGTCGCCCTGGCCCGAGCACTGACAACCACTACGAAGCGTGGGCAAGCAAGCACTGAAGCGACTCGGTGCCTGTGCCTGCGAGGCGATCGGCCTGGTCTCACAGCCGCCGCCCGCGTGCTGTCGGATCTTGTTGGCCAGGGCTGGACGGTTCGAGTTGATACTGCCGACCGGGTATCGACACGACCACCCAAGGTGGTGGCGGACCCCGCGGAGGAGAAGCATCGGGTACGTCGCCAGGAGTTGCTCAAGCGCGATGAGCAACTCGCCGCATCTTCCGTGCGCCGGTTCGTGGCGGACATGGAGAAGCCTCGGGAGTTCGCTGGTCGCTTCGTGTCGATCTTCAGCTTGATGCGGGATGGGAACGAGTTGCGCTCAGCACTGGAGTCGGTCGGCAGCGGCGACGAGGCCGCGGCGAGCCTACGGACGGTCATTGACCCGTACGTGCAGATCGTCACCAACACGGACCGCTGTCGGCAGACGGGCCTGCGACTCGGCGACATCTGGCGCTATTTCCGACACACCTGGTCGAATCAATACACCAGCACACCGGGACGAACGATGCAGCTGCTGGTTCGAGACCGCGTGGCTCGCTTTCACCCGGTCATCGGTATCGCCGCATTGGGCAGTCCGATCGTGCAAATCAAGGAACGGGATGACTGGATTGGCTGGCAGTCCAGCGCCTTCGTCATGGCGCTGACCGAACGCCCGACCCTGACCATGGCTCGATGGGTGGTTCGTCGACTCGATCAATCTATTCAGGAGCTGCATCTGGACGACCTCTTGGAAGACGGCCTGTATTGGCCGTCGCTGTGGAGTTCGCCGGCTATCGACGCCATCGCGTGGCTTAGGAAGGAAGCGGAGGCGCGTCGGAATGACCATCGTCGCTTCGTACGTCGAGCCGACTTCAAGAAGAGCATCGACGCCTCGGACGTCGATGCGTGGCGTCGGCAGGCGGAGTCTGACCTGTTCCGCAGCAAGCGGTGTCTCGCTCTTGCCGACCTGCTCCGTTCCCGGGCAGCGCTCGATCCGTTTCTGTATCCGAATCCGAGCCGGGCCGGCTTGGCCGCCGCCCTCGATGATGTCGATGGCCGGTGGGCGATTGCACACATCGTGCGTCGAGCCAAGGCCGAGGCCATCGGAACCGAGATGGCTGACCTTACGGTTTGCGGAGCGATTGCACCGTACAACGCGCTGCTCGGTGGCAAGCTCGTCAGCATGCTCGCTGTGAGTCCGTCCGTTGTCCGCGCCTACCGGCAGCGATACGCGGACTATGCCAGCGTCATCGCATCGTCCATGGCCGGTCGCCCCGTGCGACGTCGTGCGAATCTGGTTTTCGTGGGCACGACCTCCCTCTACGGGTCGGGGTCGAGTCAGTACAACCGGGTGCGGATTCCCGCTGAGGTGTTAGGCGGTGGGGGTTCCGTCGAGTTTCGGGAATTGGGGAGGTCTCGATCGTTCGGGACGTCGCACCTCTCGGGAGAGACGGTGACTGCCCTCGTTCGGCTCTCCGAGCAAAGCCGGACTGGTATCCGCGTCAACAGCATCTTCGGCGAAGGGGTGAATCCCAAGTTACGCAAGGTGCGTGACGGTATCGACCTGCTGGGGTGGCCTTCAGAAGACCTGTTGATGCACGGTCGCCAGCGGATCGTGTACGGCGTGAACCTGGTGTCGAACCTGCTGCCATATCTGATCGGCGCCGAAGCAGTGCCTCGCTACCTCTTCCGACGAAACCTCAAAGACGATGTCGCGACGATCTCGGAATGGTGGATTCGCCGCTGGCTCTCGCCACGTATACGGTCGGTCGAAGTCCTGGCGGCTGTGGCAGAGCACCGCGTCGAGCGCCCAGTTCGACACGGCGCCCGCGTCCCGATCGTCGCCCTGACGGCCGTCGATTAGTCCGAGAGGTTCACCGAAAAGACCTCGGAGACATGGGTCAGGGTGCCGATCGGAAGCGATGACTCAGTGTCTTCCTCGCGGTGCAGATTGAGCAGACGGAGCCGGTTTCCTACTTTGAACGACACGGTCTCTGATGACGTTCGCAACAGCAGCGCCGCGTCATCGGTGGGTGTGACCACTAGCCAGCTCCGGGCACCGTTCTGCTTGGTCACGGTGCCTTCGAAATCGAACCAATCCGTCTCTCTCCCGAGCAGCCCGCTCCTAGGGGTGAGTTCGAGACCTGTCCAGTACTCGTCGCAAAGCTGGCGGACGCAGCACAGCCCGCATTTGGCTGTCTCCGGGTAGGCCGGCGGCGGTCGCTCGCGCAGTGCCTTCTCAGCAATGTGAATCTGTTTGGCCGTCGTGGTTGCGAGATTGTCCAGCTCAGCGGCGGTAGGTGGGTCAACGTCGACATCGTGCGATGGGTAGGAGAGGATGAGGCGGCGGACGGGCAGAGACCAGGGGTTCAGCTCGTCGTCACGGCTCCACAGCAGGGCATACAGCCGCACTTGGTCGGCGTGGTGCGGATCGGGAGCTCCCGTCTTGTAGTCGGTGATCTCGCAGGCGTCCTCCGCAACGCTCATGAGGTCGGCCCGGCCAGCCAGCCGGAGTTCGGGCGCACGCAACTCGACTTCCGCATGGAATCCTTGGGACAAAGGCCCGCGACCTGAAGACAAGCCATCACTCTCGGTTCCGCTAGGCGCCGACTGGAAAGGCGTGCGAGCGATCACGACCTGGACGCGCTGGCGAATCTCCGGCACCTTGACGCGGAGTGCCGTTCGCAGTGGGCCGAGGCGATCATTGACGCGGGGATTGTCGGCCAGCTTGTCGAGTTGATCCTCGATGTCTCGCTCCACGAGCTGGGTGTACCCGCCGAGGTCCTTGAGAACGGCGACCACGGCCGGGTCGGCCAAGGACGTGCAGCCATAGGTACGGAAGCTCCGGAGCAGTGTCTCAAGTACGCCGTGGACAACGTCACCGATCAGGGCCGGGAGACTCGGTCTGGGCGGGTATCCCCAATGACTCCAGAGATCCGGATAGGTGGCGCGGCTGAGCATCCACCGACGCGGACACTCGGTAGCTTCTCGGAGGCTGGAGTAACTCCAGGCGTGGGGCGAGGTCGGCCAACGTCCATCAGCGTCTTGGACGCCGACCGAAAACTGGTTTGTCGCGTCGGTCAACTGATGGCCTCGATCACTTGCTGGCTGGCGCGCGGCAGGTTCCTGGAGATGACGATCTCATCGATCAGTTTGACCGGCACGACACTGCCGTACTCTTTGGCATCCTGAAGCGCCTCGTCGGAGGCATGATCGGGAGTCAGTGGGCCGTGTATGCCGATGATGTGGTCGCGGCCGCCAGACCGAGCCAAGATCGGCGCCTCGAGTACGCCGATTCCCGGTATGTCGACGCGAGCGTTTCGACGCAGTTCCACGTCACTGCGGCCTTGACGGGTCAGGTCCTCGTACAGGCGATCGGCAGCGTGTTCCAGCCTGGCCTTGTCGAGCACGGGCTCCTCGCCGCGAACCAGGTACCGCAACAAGCTGGCGGCCAGATGTCTGTCCAGCAGGGAGTGCTCAAAGCGGTTCTTGAAGCTGCGCAGGCATCGGTAGCAGGAACTGTCGCAATTTGCCGGACACCCTTCGAGGAGCTGAATGGTGTCCTCAAAGACGGATGCTCCGAAGTCGCCGACCCGCCGGGCGAAGCCAGCGCCGCCAGCGAGAGTGTCGTAAATGTAGATCTCGGCTTCAAGCCCTTCGTGGCCACCCTGGCTGAGTGCCGGTCGGTATTCAGCCTGCAACTCGCCGGCCTCGATCTCGAGGCGACCCGTTGCCGCAATTGTCAAGGCCTCCGATAGGGTGCGCAGGGCCACTTCAGTGGCGAGGTAGCCAGGCCGCAAGATGAGCGGTGACTCCACTCGTAGGGATATCAGCAGAACGTCAGAAATGAAGTCCGTCCCGAGCACGAGCCCCCTGGTTGAGGCGGATCCCCGGCACATCGGCTCCCGGGCGTCCGGGTAGGGCTTGGGGTGTGATCCGCCTACCGTTGTGCTCGGGATGGCAGTGGGCTCAATGAGGCCGCATCGAGTGCAGTACGTATAGCCCTCCTGCCTCGGACCGGTGTTGGTTACCAAGAGCTGGGTGCGGTGGTAGTACTGGCGAATCCGTGACGTCACCTGGTGCCAGCTCTCGGCGTTTGCAGGGCCCGATGCCATCAGCTTTGCCCGGGTGGCGTAGCTGCGGGCGGGCTGATCATCGAGCGAGGTGCCCTCTTCCCAGGCCTGGGGGTGGGCGAATCCGGGCGGACGAATCCAGTTCTTCGCCGAGCCGAACGTCCCCTCCGTGCCACAGGCAGGACAGTCTTCACGCTGACCACGCTCAGCCTCGCCGTAGTTTCTCGTGGCTGCGTAGTGACAGACCGAACACTCGAAGTAGAGCCGGCGCTGCTGCCAAGCCTGGAATCGGTCGTCGGACATCGGCGAGTACAGGGCCCCGGATCTCCATAGCTTTCCGTCTATCCATACCTCCTTACCGGGGGCGTACTGCGTCAGCGCGATGGGCAGGCCTTGGCTCGGGGCGTAGTGGTACTCGGGTCGGAACCGGGTGGAGCGGTCTCGATCGAAGACGTAGAACGAAACGACGTCAGTAGGAAAGGCATATCTGGGCAACACCCCCTTGTACAGGAGACGGTCGAGGAGGTTCTCGACTACTCGCCGCGTCGCAGCGTGCTCTTCGCCCGTCTCGGCTTGCCCCTCGACGACCGTGGTGTCGTCATCATCGTCGGTGCTTGCGGTGAGGCGTACGTCACGTTCGTCCTCTTCTGCGACGGCCTCACCGACGGCTCGGTCAACAGCGATCAGGATGTCGTGTATCAGGTTGCCGAGCAGTGCGTCACGCTCGCCGGTCGAGAGTTCGTTCGGGAGCCAATCGCGAACCGCCGCGATGAGATCCGGCTCGTTCTCGCGCAGCCAAGCCTCGAAGTCACCTCGGTTGAGCGGTGAGGTCGTGCCGACGAAGTCGTCAACCGTCCCAAGAACTTCGAAGAGCTGTGGCTGGTCCTCGGGTTTGATGTCGGGAAGACGGGCTTGGTGATACCGCTGGAAGAGGTAGGCCGTCACATGGCGGCGAGCGATCTCGGCGTTGTCCAGGGTGAGCACCGGGTCATCGACCTGGCCACGAATCATGGCGTCGGGCTCGGCGAAATAGTGCTCATCATGGCTGTCCGCGCTCCCGAAGGCGATGACAGTCGCCACGGCGTTTCCACGCCGGCCGGCGCGACCGGAGCGCTGTTGATAGCTGGCTCGCGACGGCGGCATGTTCCGCAACGCCACACCGGAGAGCGTGCCGATGTCGATGCCCACCTCCATCGTGGTGGTGCAGGATAAGACATCGATAGCGGCTCGGCGCTGGGCACCTGGTGAAGGGATCCCGAGATCGACATCCTGGAAGAGCAACTCGTGCTCTTCGGCCTTGGAAAAGACCTCGTCGGACTGCGCGGCGTTGAGTTGGGCGGTGTGCTCGGCAGCGATGATGGCCATGGGGCGCTCAGGCGGGTTGCTCAGCGCCCGAAGCGAACTACCGCGGTAGTAGCCCTTGCGAGCGGTGAAGACCTGGTCAGTATTGGGGTCGATCGGGTCCACTCGATCACGACCACAATTCACGCACTGGCTGGAGCCCGGGAAGGGTCGCTGGGTCGTGCGGCATGTTTGGCAGTACCCCCAGCCAGGCGAGGAGTCGAGTGCCAGTTTGCTCGCCAGGATCCTGTACTTCTTCGGCGCGACCGACTCGCACAACAGCTCAAGAAGCGTGGGCAGCCAATCTCGGTCGAAGACCTTCTTCGCCGCCTTGTCGGGGAGCCGGCGGTTCACGGCCGTGAAGGTGCCGGAGTGCGGCCGAACACCGCGCGTCGTCTGTAGCCAGCTGGCATTCATGTCCTGGAACCAGATCCCGGCGTTCGGGTTCGCCCACTGACCGATCCACAGCCGTGCCAGGGCCAGCCGCTCGTTGTCCGAAGCCGCGATGCCAGGTACCGGGGGCAACTCCAGCAGGCGAGCTTCGAGGTTGCGCCGTTCACGCAGCGTCGCCAGGGCCAGCGAGCCCAGCCCGTAGTAGCGGTCGGTAATGGTGGTGACCATGCCGCGGAGCAGGGCTTGTGGCGGCGGTTGCGAGCCAAGCTGGCGCAGTTGGAAGAGTTCCGCGGGGTCCTGGAGCGCGCCGCGAGCCAAGGCCTCGTCGACTTCTCGCATGACATGGAGTGACTCGGTGCCCTTCAGCTCGGGTCGCAAGCGCACGGACAGGAGCCACGACCCGACCAGGACCGCGAGGTAGAGGTCCTCCAGGCTGAGCGACGGCGACAGGAGGTCTTGGGCACTCAACTCCCGCCACCCTCGAAGGATCACCGGGCGCAGGACATCTTGAAGCGAGTAGGTCTGAAGATTCGGGGCGAGGCGCGCCGCGGTTTGGCGGGAGTCGGAGAAGGCGAGCACCTTGCGTCCGCGCAGCGGTGCGAAGTCGCTGTAGGGCTGGATTCCGGCCGGTTGGACCTCGATTTGACGAGTAACGAGCGCTTGAAACGGCTGGTCGCCCTTGGTCTGATGATCCTGCACCGAGGAGCGTCCGTATCCAGCGGTCGTGCTACAAACGCCGCACGGCTTGAACTCACCGGACGGTTCGGAGCCACCGGTCTCTTCATCGGCATCGCCGCTGTTTTGTCCGCTGCGATCAAGCCGCAGGAAGACCGGCCGCATCCGATCACCGAGGACCATGGGATTGAGTCGGCCGGTCATCAGGTCAAGTTCTGCTGGCTCCGTCGGACCGACCGGCTCTTCAAGCAACAGATCGATCGGAAAGAGTTCCGGGACGTGACCGTTGACCGAGAGGAACTCGCTCCCCGGCTCGTGCCAGAGGAAGCGAGGGTCCTGCACGTTGTCGGTGTAGGCGCGGGCATATGCGGACCCGCAGTTGCGGCAGGTGTACAGCTCGAAGACCCTGGCCCCGCAGCTGCTACAGGCGGCTCGGGGCTGCGAGTACAGCGCTCCGACCGGACTGTCCGAATACTCCGAAACACCTGGGCACTCTGGGTCGAGGCACGCCCACAGACCCGGAAGACCTCGGAAGAAGGCGTGGATACGACACGGAAGCAGCCCAGGCTCGCCTTTGGCGCGATGGGCCGCGCTGCCAAGCGCAATGAGGGTTGTTACCGCTCGGTCCGCTAGCTCCGGATCGTCGACCGGGAAGAGGTCGTGGCCCAATTCGGCGAGCGGGGTGGCCTCCTTCATGGTGACGTTGATCAGTTGGCTCATGGGCGGGAAGGCTTGTAGCGCTTGGTGCAAGGCCGGACCACAGATGTCGGCGTCCGTATCGACTCCCCGATACGCAAGGAAGCCCTGGACAGCGTTGAGTCGCGCTGGTTCGTCGCTGGCGTCGTAGAAGTCATTGAGTGGTATGGCAGCAAGGGCTTGAGCGTCAGCTTCCGTCCCGAGAGCTGCATCGGGGCGAAGTGCCAGGTTGCCACTGACCGTCTGAAAGTCTGCGGGTGACTTCCCAACAAGTTGGGCCGCAAATTCGCGGGCGTAGTCGAGATCATTGAAGCTCGCGCCTGTGCAGATCACCTGCAACCGCTCTGCGGGTATGGCCAAGCGAGCCCGCAGCCGCCGGAGGAGCAGTCCCACTTCGGCACCAGCTGCACCCCGGTACATATGTGCTTCATCCACGACCAAGAGAAGGCGTTCGGTTGGGTTGTCGGCGAGCCACTGACGGGTGGCGTCAAAGATGGGCCGCTCCAGTGGTCGCATCAGCATGTACTCAAGCATCGAGTAGTTGGTCACGAGGAGGTCGGGTGGGCTCGTCAACACCTCATGACGTGTGAGTAACTCGGCGTCCTCTGGGCGCAGCACAGCGCGCACGAACTCGCCGGCCCGGTTCTTCCAGTGGGATCCGCTCTTGCCGAACCACTCCTGGAGCTCAGGCTTGCTCGGCCACTTGCCCCGGCTTTGGAGGCTCGCCACGAGCGCCGCCGCCTGCTCGTGCTGTGGCGAGTCAGGATCGGCGACTTCTTCGAGCAGGGCGATATAGAAAGTCTCGATCGATTTGAGGCGCACGGTGTCCTTCTTGACCGTGCGTACCCCGGGGTAGAGCGTTCGGCTGGTGTATCGGGCGAAGCGGGCCGGTCGGCCGCTCCACGCCGTGAATCTGAGCAGACACCCGAGGGTCACCGATCAGTATCCGCAGACGACCAAGTTGGTCATTGACGAGGGCGTTCATCGGGTACAGGAGGAGCGCCCGAAGGGCTGGCACCTCGAAGGAGTCCGGCCTACCCTGCGCTTCAATCGCCAGCTTGGCAAGGATGGGCAGCAGGAAGGACTCGGTCTTGCCTGAGCCAGTGCCCGTGGTGATGACCAAGCTCATGCCGTCCCGGGTGGTGGCTTCCAGCGCGGTGGCCTGGTGGGTGTAGGGCGGGTCGTAGAGGAGGGATGACTGTCCCTGGGGCGGATGGGCCAATGAGGTGAACAGCGTTTTCGCCGTTTGGGGTATGTCAAGGTCGGCGAACGACCGAGAGGCTTTATAGCGTGGAGTGCTCTCGATGTACGGGGCTCGGAACAGCACCCCTTCTTCTTCCAAGAGAGCGTGGCGCTGGGCCACGAGCGAGGGGTGACCGATGTGGTACGTGGCCTCGATGTAGTTCCGCAGCGCCTCTCGGATCTCGCTGATCGTCTCGGCGATGGTCTTGGTGGCCGTCACAGTTCGGTCCTCTCAGGCTGATCGGAGATAGAGATCCACAACATGTCGGAGAGGAACTGCAGTTCCTCTGCCACTTCGCTGGTGGGCAAGCCGTATGAGAACAGTGCTCCGCGTCCGCGCAACAGCGGCGTGCCCACGACATCGAGACGCCGCTGCGCCCAACTCGGCACCGGCGAGAAGAAGTCGAGGACAGCCGAGTTGGCGGCTGCGCCGCCCCGCACGCGCACGAGCTGGGGGTGCCCAGCTGCGGCGTCGATTGCTGCCTGCAGCCGCCAGGCCTCATCGGCGCCTGGGATCAGAGAACCGAACACCGGAAGGTCGACAAGTTGGCTGAAGTGGCCGCCGGTGACTCGGGCAAAGCACCACAGGTCTGCTCCGTAAGCCTGCGGCCGGCGAGCCACGAAAGTCCCCGTATCGGCTGGCTTGGGCGGTCGCCAGCGTCCCCGGTAATAGGTGACGCGTGCCGACGGGTCGAGGATCCGTGGATTGTCGATGTCTCCGGAGGGTCCAGCGGCGTGGAGCCGTCCGTCATACTCACGGACAAGCTCGTGAGCTTCCGCCTGTCGGGGTGCCCGCAGCCACTGTTCCGCGCTGAGTTCTGTCAGACCGCTCGAGGCGAGCAACTCGTCGAGTACCTCGGATGGTGGCACGAAGCGAGCGTGTCCTTCGTACTCGATCAAGGCCGCGAGGTCGTCCCCGACCAGCTGGGCACCGTCCGGGCGAACTCCGATGAGGAGGCATGAGCCGGAGGTTCGTCGAACGAACGCGGGACTGCCCAGGAAGATCCGCAGACCGCCTGACTCCACGCTGTCCGCCGGTAACTCCAGAAGGTCGCCGTAGCCAACGAGAGCGTCGAGGAGTGCTTCAAGTTGGCCCTTCGTGTCTTCGCTGTAGCCAGGCAGCCCTTCAAGTACCTCTACTACCGAACGGACGATCTGGCCCGGTGTCGCCGAACACAGGAAAGACGCCGCCCGGCGCAATGATGCTGCTAAGGCCTCGGTGGAAACGAGGTCGACCCCGGCGTCGCCCAGACCCAGCGAATGGAGGGCACTGTCTGAGACTTGACCGGGGCTGAGGCGCTTTACGTCCATGACCAGCCTCGGTAGGTGCTTCCGCTGTCTTCAGCCTCATCGAGATGGATGGCCAGAACAACGAACCTGGCTGCACGGAGCAGGACTGGCGACACAAGCGCTCGCTCGAGTGCCGTTCGTATCGCGCTTTCAGGCCACTCCATGATCGTTGCGGGCTCGCTGGCTAGGCGTAGTAGGAACTCAGCGAAGTGCCACTCGATGCGATCGACGAGGGTCCGATGCCTGAAGGTGGCAAGCACAGCGGCGAACTCCTCAGCTCGCTTTGTCGGCTCCAGTGCCTGCCAACTCACGACTCGTCGTCGAATGGCCGCGGCCAGCGCCTTCTGGTAGGTCTCGTCTCCGACGGTGTCTTGCAGTTGCTGAAACGAGAACTGATCATCGCGGGCGCCGCGTTCCTCCAGTTGCGCCCAGCGGGTACCCGCCGGTATCGAAACGACCCGTGACGTGAGCGCTCGAAGTGCAGTCCGGCGGTCGTGATGGGCGAAGGGATCGCCGGACAAGGATGCCGACATCCACAAGGCCGACAACCCAACCAGGCTCAGCACATGCTCGACCGTTCGGGGTCCATCGGCAACATGCGATGAAACCCGCAGGTCGACCAGATCACGGACGTGGGGGGGCATAATGACCGAGGACTCAAAGCGATTAATCTGAGCCCGAAGTAGTCCGCCTGCTGGCCACCGGTAGGGTGTTTCAGAGACGGCCGCTACGGGAACAGCCTCGGCTGGTGAGCTGAACTCGTAGCGGGTCACCTCGATAGAACTACTTTCGGAAATGTTGATGAGCCGGGCGTAGGGCCCATCTCGATCGCTTCCCACGATCCAACGGAGCGGGGTGAATTTTCGCTCGCAGCGCAGCTGCGCGGTGCCCAATCCCGGATGAGAGGTGGTGAGGACGAGCGCGTCGGCCTCGTTGTAGCAGTGGTACAGCGTGCTCGCTCCACGTATTTCCCGCGATGCCGTCTTCAGCCATCCTGCGGAGTCCATTGGGATACGAATCTTGAAACGAGTTTTGGCCAGGACGGCACCTCTGGCGCTTTCTAAGGCAGCGGTGATCGTGACTTCGGTCCCCGATGGCCCGAGCAACTCGACGATGGCACCACCGTCCCACAGCTCGCTGAGGGTTGGCCGTACCGGATTGGCTACCAGCATCAACCCTTCACGGACGGTGCCGGTCGATGGCCGCGATTGCGCGGCGCGTACACTTACTAGGAGGGAGCCTTCCGCTACTGTGCTGTCGACCTCGTCCGGGAGCAGGGCAACCCGAACGTCGTGGGTGCCGATGTCGAGGCCAGAGAGCGCCACGAAGATCTCATCGCCGGTGTCCGGCCAATCGAGAAAGCTTGGGTCATCATCCACGGTCAAGGCGCATTTGGCCACCGCCCGGTTGGAGCTGATCGCCAGGACGATCTCCTCCCCGGCTAGCCACTCGGCGGCTCCCTCTCCATCCCACCCACCGGGGACAACACCGGCCGGTCGCACCCCAACGTCCGATACCACGCCGAGGCCGAGAGATCGCACGGCCTCGATGTCTGGGTCACTGATGACGGCGGGGACATGGACTTCGTAGGCGGTGACGCCGGCGGTCGCACACGCAGTGGCGGTTATCCAGCTTGGGTGCTGGCTGTCGAGGCCGTCAGCCGAAACAAGGAGAAGATAGGCATGACCGGGTCGGACGAACTTGCCCCGCACCTCCACCGCAAGTCCCGGCTCGCGAAGGCGGAACAACCAGATCGGACCAGGGCTGAGCACGCACTGGTCGGCCAACAAACGATTCGCCGCCTCCATCCCTTCGCCTTCGATCTGGAGTAGTGGCACTCGCCGGTCGGGCCACTCGTCAAGGCGGAGTTGCTGGCCAGACACGAGCAGTCGGCGCCGGGCAAGTGGCGCCCCGGTTGTGCCCGCGACCTGAACCCGGAACCGACCGAGGTAGTCGTGAATGCCGGGCAGACGCTCGGCGAGCACTGATAGATCCGGCAGGTACAGATGCGCTGCCCATCCCTGTTCCGAGAGCTGCAGGAAGAACCCTGGGTCTGTGGCCGCAGGCAATCGCGGCCGATTATCTAGCTTGTTGTTTGTTCGGCTCGGGCTGTCTAGGGTACGGAATCCACGGGCCCGCACGCGGCTGGCGCTCGATTCGAGCGTCCCGGAGCCACATCCGGGCTTCTCGGTGAGCTGACAGTGTCCCAACGATGCGCTTGAGTGTGGAATCCAGCAGATACGACGACTCGTCGTCATCAAGGAGCAGGAGCGCAGCTGCCACCTGTCCAAGCAGGCCGGAGTTCTGTGCGAAGATCTGGAACCTGGAGGAGAAGGGCCACGTGCGAGCTGCCAAGCGCGATCCGAGCTTCGCCGGGTCGGCGAGCAGGTCGGATGTGAGAGCCGTGCGGTAGTCGAAGAGCAGTTGCACGAGTTGCCGCTGCAGGTCCGTCGGCAGGACGGCGTGGGTGATGGGCCAGCAGATGATCGAAAAATGGTCTGCCCACGCCCCTGAGGGTCGCGCTCCGCCGAACTGCTTCGCGAACTTGTAAAAGTTCGAGCGGATGTATTCACGGTCCCCGAACTCAGCCCAGCCGGGGGTTCGGGCGGTGAAAGTCTGCCAGTATTCAACGCCCGAGTACTCGTAGCCGATTTCCGCGGCATAAATGATAAAGGGCAACCAGGGGGTGCCTGGTAGGTGTCGTCGCTGGACCGCAGCGCGGACGGTCGTCGTGAGCAACGCCAGTTCGGCGTCTGTGAGACCGTGCTCCAGGGCGAAGATCGGAAAGCCTGGACCAGCCGTCCGGTCCCGGTTGGTGCGCAGCGCCATGAAGTGTGTCTCGAGGCGCTGGTGCAGCACGCTTAGCACCTCAGCGCTTCCACCGACCTCGGTCATAGCCTTTAGAGCGGCCTCGAGCCGGGCGGGGAGTACCGCTCAGCGCATCTACTAGCAAGAGTCACGAGGCCAAGTGTGCATCAGGGGTGCGACACCCAGCCGGATGAGGGCTGATTCGGGTGACTGGGACATGGCCCGCCGACCTAGAAAGCGGCAGTGAACTGCGGGTTCGGATTCGGACGTTGCCTGCGCACCGCCACGCGACGCCAGTATCTTCTGTTACCCAGGAGCTGTTGCACCCCGGGCGTGGGTTGACGACGTGACTCCACGTCTTCGAAGAGGGACGTGCCTTGTCCAACGACCGCCTCGGAACCTGGTCGGCACGCCTACCGGCCAAGCGGTATCGATCGGTAGCGTCAGAGCCTGGCGGCGACGAACGAGCACCTTGCTTGAGCAGGACTATCTTATGAGGGCCGTGTTCACGCGGACCAGTGACGTTGTCCCCGTGCACGCAAAATGGGGGAGTAGCCTCGAGGCAATCGAATTCCGACGTCGCGTGGTTAGCCACCCAGTAGCCGCTGCACCGAAGGTTACGCCTGCAACCGTGAGCCCGAGAGCCGCACCACTGAAGTCGTAGACGACGGCAGGAAGAGTGGCCACAAGAATGGCCACCGTGCCAATGCTGCCGCGGACGATCTTGTCGGTTCTTGTCGGATTGATGCGTAGATCGATCTTGATCGTCGTACCGGCTTCACCTGGGGCAGGCTCCACGATGAGCGTGGTGTCCTTTGGGTCATCGCAGAGGGTGGCGAGGAAGCGAATCGCCACCCGGTCGTAGCCCGACGACACGGTTACTCGCTCGGATCCGTGGATTTCTATGGCGTCGCGGTCGGCTATCAAGTCCAAGCCCCGTTTGTTATCGGAAGGATTGGGACGATAGTGGAGCAGTTCCAATGCGTAGGTTTTCCCTGCCTCGATCTCGTACCTACCTTCTGTCGGGATAGACGCGACGCCGCCCGCCTTGGAGAATTGAGACACCCGAAAGAAGAGGTGGTCCGGATACGTCCCACTCGCCGCCAGGTATTCCACAGTCCTCTCCCACGCCTCAGTCGCTCCGACTTGGCTATCAAGCATGTGCAGGGGAGAAGGTGCCAGGACGACCGAAAGATTGGGTGTTCCGCCTGGGTAGCCCTCAGTCAACTTCTTTTCGACGGCTCTACTAAAGTGCTGGCATCGCTCGCCCATTGACTGTTTGCCGTCTCCCGCGGACGCGAGTGAGATGGAAGCGCAGCGCTTTTCCCGACCTCGAACTCCACTATCCGGAAGGAGCCGTCAGCCTTGGAGGAGGTCACCTTTGCTAGACGAATAGGAATGAAGGCGGGTGGATGCAAGTGTTCAGGGTGCTGAAAGGAAAAGACAATCAGTGCGTTTCGTCCGGCGAGTTGTTCCCACTCGGCCAGGACCGAGGCGCCCGCCCACTCCTCTCGGTAGCGGAATTGATATCGCGCTCCCTCAGGAAGGCCCGCTACGTTGGAGACGTCCTGTGCATATAAAGCGCGGCGATTGGATGAGAACAACCACACCCATTCGTCGTCGTGTGTCGTCACCGATTTTCGGCCTAACCAGGTCAGGACTGACCGCAGGTGTATGCAACGACAGGAGTGTGACTGCTAAGGAATGAGCAAGACACTTGCAGTTCTCTTAGGGTTGCATCGACGGCAGACCGAAGTCGATCGTACCGGAGTAAGGTGCTTGGGAACGAGAGGACATACGTACGGTCGCGGACCTTCGGCGGGCTGTCAACGATGAAACGATCGAACTGATCTCGAGTGAGATCGACCTCTGTGCCGTTTGGCAGTCGGTTCCAGTAGTGGGAGACACCTTGGACCGTTGCCTGTAGTAGTTGGCCGCCGAAGAGGTCTTGAAGCACCAGCGCGGTGACCGCGGACTGACCAACCGAGGAGTGTGCGGGATTCCAGTTATCCGACGCGGCTGTCGCAGCGGACCAGGACGCTCGGATAGCGCGAGCGGTTAGAGCAATCGGTTCGGGGGTGTCGGTCTCAGAACGATGAGGGGAAGCTTGCGATGTGGTTGGCACGCCCTTACCTTACGACGGAGGAGTAACGCTGCGGGGAGTCGGCCTGCCTGACTTGCACATTGTGCTCTTCCCGGCGTTTCTCGGGGCCATGCCCAGGAGACCGATCGTTTGAGCTGGTGACTGCGTATGCATGGTCCGGCTACCGGCTCCTGCGCGGCGACGGAGGTCCAAGTTCGTATGAGGTGGTCGCCGGCATCTGTCGGCACTGCGACTGGATTGATCCCTCGTACGAGCCACTCGAAGTCACAGAGTTGTCCGAGGAAGAACGGGCTCGACGGCTGGCAGAGCCATGCACTCCGAGCTCAGACATTTCGACGTTCCTCAGCCCCGGTGACTTCACGTGTGACGCTGAAAGGTGATCCTGTATGGCCGGAGCTTGTGTCTTTTGCGGGGCAACGGACGGTCTGACGCGCGAGCACCTGTTCGGAGACTGGCTCACCCGGAGCGGACTCGATCTCGGTCCAGTTGCCCATGGGGCCGGACCGTTGAACCGCTTCCTGCGAGACATGGGAGTCAGCGCACCCTTTCGCCAGACGGTGCGTGACGTCTGCGGTCGCTGCAACGGCGGTTGGATGAGCCAGTTAGAGGGCACCGCCCGGCGCGTGCTCACACCAGCGCCCAGCCAAGAAGGTCGCCGCCAAGAAGTCGTCGGCACCCGTGAAAGCCACCGCCGCCAAAAAAGGGCCCACCACCAAGGCGACCAAGGCTGCCGCGACAGCCTGATCTCCACCACCCGAGCAAACCAAGGGCGGCGCCTTCGGGCGCCGCTCTTGCGTTACCCGCAGATCAAGTGCGCAGTGCCAGCCGGCAGTCCGGTGGCGACTGCGGCGAGGAAGAAGAGCAGAAGGCCCGCCACCGCCACCCCGAGCCCGCTGCGGGCGAACTCCTTGACGAACTCCTTGAGCGTGCCGTGCGTTTTCGTGTCGCCGGCCTCACGCTCAGAGCGCTCGGTGTCCAGCTCGCCGTGCACCGCGGCGATGGCCTGGCTGTGCGCCTCACGCTCGCGGGCGATCTCGTCCGCGAGGGCCTTGAACTGCCTCTCGAGCAAGTCGAGCCGCTCCTCCACGGTCGAGGTCACCGTCCCCGTCGCCATAGCGGTCAAGGTTGCGGTCACCCCGGCAGTGGCCGAGACGTTGGCCGTTATCGGCACGACCCTGACCTCGGGCGGCTGGTGTCCGAACAGTGCGCTCGCTCTTCGTCGCAGCCAGCGCAGTGGGCGAACGCTCAGGACCACAACGAGTCGACCGACGGCCCTCACCAACCGGCCCAGGGTCGAGATCGCGCCGGCACCATCGCCGAACCTCCAGGCTTTGTCGAGGCCATAGAGGGTGAGCAGGAAGCCGACCGTCTCGAAGGCCACCCCGATCCTGACGATGTTCGCTGTCGAGCACATACGTCGTCGCCGTCCTAGGCCGTCGCGTCGCGTCGAACTCTAGTTCGCCGCTGGGGTGGCGGCGCCGTTCTCCCAGGCCACGGGCCTGCCGTGCTGGCCTGGCGCTGCGGGTCGTGCTCTAGTCCGGCGGAGCTGTCTACCGCCTTCGGTCGGGCGCCGTCCCCTCGGCCCGGTATAGGTCTGGGTCGGCTGGGATCTCCATGCGAATGCCGCATGTCTCGCAGCCGACGGCGCTGAGCGTGCAGTCGCTCCGACAGCTCTGCCCGTCGTCGCACCTGAGGCAGTAGTCGTAGCCATGCTCCTCGGCAGCCTGCCTCCAACAGGCATTGCATCTCCAACGGAGGCCGTCGCCCTCCCACGGAGGCACGCTACGGTCGAACCAGATGTGGAAGTCACCGCGTCGCTCGTAGTAGCCAGAGTCCGTCCAGATGCGCTCGCCCTCGCTACCCTGCAGGACGCGCCTCGCGTAGTCCGCCCCGGCTTTGGCCCTGCGCTCCTGCTCCTCCCGCTCGGCCTTCAGGCCGCGCTCCGCGTCGGCGCGCCGCACCACCCAACGGCCACGAGTGTCCTTGTATGCCGGCACCATCACGCCCAGCGGAACCGTGCCCAACTCGGCCACGTACTTTCGGTACGTCTCGTAGGTGTTCGCGTGGGTGAGGGCCGCGTACTGCTCGCGCGCCTCACTGAGAGGCATCTCGTCGCTCATGGCTCACCGGGCGTCCGCCTAGCGGCGCGATCATTCTCGCGGAGACGTTTTACCTTTTGCCGAATCTCCACCGCGTGAAGGCGCTGCTCGACGAGCCTCTTTCTGTTGGCGTCCAGGTCGATCGCTAGCGCCGCGATCGCACAACGCATCCGTTCCGGGAACATCGCTTCTGGATCCTGGAACCCAGCGTCCGCGAGATCCTGCTGCCTCGGACTGAGCGACGCCCACAGCTCGTCCTCGGCAGCAGCGTCAGGCGCCCAACTGAGGCGGTGAGCGAGGTGGTTGCGGAGGTGGTTCAGCGTGAGATAGGCGCCGACGTCCTCGGGTCCGAGACACTCGGTTCCAAGCGCGCTCGCGAGCGTCATCATCCGATAGAACCCGAACCGGTCTAGGTCCACCAGCTCCGGGAAGGGCAGCGACTCGATCAGCATGGCCGTGAGCGTCTGCTCGACGTACAGGTGGCCTCTGAGCAATATCTCGACCGGCGTCCCAGTACCGAGGATCGTTCCCAAGGTGGCAGAGTCGAGCTCCTCGGTTCGCTCCGACTCGTGGCCGGGAACCGGATAGTAGAACACGAGGAAACTGTACGCCGCGCTCGATCTCGCGCCTCCTTGATGCTTGTCCCGCGCCGCTCGGTAGGTCGGCCCGAAAGTGTTACAACCAGGACGTACCCTTCACCGCGCGCCGCTCTTCTGAGGGGCGGCAGAACGGAGTCAACATGAGCACCTACAGGATCGTCTGCGTGAAAACGCAGCACCCACACCGGCACATCGTCAGCGTCGGAGTCGGCGGCACCTCCGGCGCCCCGAGCAAGACAATGACGACGAAGGAAGTGCGAGACAAGATCACCGCCGGAGACACCTTCGAGACCTACAGCCCATCGACCGGCAAGAAGGCCGAAGTCAAGAAGGACACGTGCGGGAAGGATGGCTGCAAGGTCGAGACGATTCGGTCTAAGAGCGACGCGGTGAAAGACAACAACCTGGACAACCTCTCGATCTGCCCTTGACTCGGGAACGGTAGCGGGCCGGGGCTGCGGCGCGTCTGCGTACACACGCCGGCGCGCGCGGGGCCAGGTACCTGGTCTCGTGATCAACCCATGCCTGCCCGGGTTCACGTTCAACCCGCCGCCGCTGCCTCAAGGACCTTGGCGCCCCGCCGGACACGGTCCGGAGCCGGTCGGCAGCGACACTTGTGCGTGCGGCGAGTCGGGGATCGTGGACTGGCCCGCCCACGTTGCCGAAGCGGCTACGCGAGAGGGCAGAGCCTAGCTCAAAGGCCGCCTGCGGCAACATGGCAGGGAATATCACAGCCCTGGCGTACCACACGGTCGGCGAGTTGCGGTAGGAACATCGGGTACCTAACCCGAAGGTCGTCGAAGGTCCAAATGCGCACGCCGCGACGCACCCGGCCGCGATCGCCGACGCGACCATCACCAGCTACCACCTGCTGTTCTGGGCCGGTGTTCACAGACCTAAGAGCCTCAGCGAATAGGTGAGAGGGTCGGTGACCAGCGGTTCCGCCAGTCGATGAGCTTCGCTGTGAGTAGCAGGGCGACCACGAAGGCGAACTGAGCAAGGCGGTGAGCAGTTGTTCTGTCAGTGTTCCGCCTCAACTGGCCATAGTTCGACAGCCAGGAGTTCGTCCGCTCGACCGGCCATCGCAGACCCATCGGGAGCTTCTTCGTCTCCTTGGCGGGGAACCTCGCTTGCGCTTCTTCGCGATCACGGCGTCATCGATCCTCGCCTCTGTAAGGCGGACTCGCGTCGCCTCGGAGTCGTAGCCGCGGTCGAGCCAGATGGTCTCGATCTCTTCTGTCAGCCCACGTCGCTCGCCATCCTCGAGCGTCGGCGCCACGAGGACCGAGTCGTTGCGGTTGGCGCCGTCTGCGGCCCAGCCGAAGGGGATCCCGACCTTGTCGGTGAGGACCGACCACTTCCATCCGAGCTTGGCCCGATCGGTCGGGTTCTTACCCGTTCCCCAGCCGCCACAAGGGCTCTTGTGCAAGCTGGCGTCCAGAGCGACGTCAGAAAGGTCGAGGCCGATGATCCGGTCGTAGCCGGAGATCGCCTCGTTCGCGATTGTCTCGAAGACCCCAGCGGCGATCCACTCGTCGCGTCGCTCGCGTACGGTCGTGTCCGAGACCTTGTTGCCACACAACCGCTCCGCGTCCTCCCATGAGCAGCCCGTCACGAGCCTGACGAGCATCACCTCGAAGCAGTCACGGTCAAACTTGCGGTGCCGGTGACAACCGAGAGGATGCTTGTCTACCGGGACTGGCACGAGCGGCTCGATCGCCTGCCAGACGATGTCCTTCACTTCGGGGTCGAACGCGCGGATGATGGTGGGGACCTCCACTCGGTCGTTGGTCGGTGTGACAGCACCCCGATTGTCTCGGGGCCACCACAACGACCGGTGGATGGTCTCTTTACGTGTGAACTCCCTGGTAAGAGGCCTATTTCCCTATTCGCGCGGCCTCTAAGCTTTCATTTAAACCCTTGATGCCTGGTCAGGCTGCCTTTTTGACCGCCGGATAGCGGGTTCTCGGCGGTTTTCGGGTCCCTTTCGGGCGTCCTGGACCAGCTGTATGGGATTTCGGTGGACTGGCTGGTGTGCCGATCGTCGCACGAAGTCGCCGAAACCCCCTCCGGACCCGAGCAGGGGTCAGCAGAGCTGGGTCGCGGGGCCGTTCCCAAGGGAGCCGGAGATCGGCGACGAGCCCTCGAGCGAGGCGGAGCTGGGTAAGAGCAGCAACGATGAGCCAGGTCCAACGATCCGCCTGCTCGGGCGTGCAGAGCGATGGCGTGGTCCAGCCGAGGGTGCCCTTTGCGAACCTGAACCCGTGTTCGATATCAAATCTGCGTAGGTAGGCGCGCCAGCACCGGTCGAGATCAGGCTCACCGTTGCCCGACCACCACAGCCAGAGCGTCTTGTTTGTGCGGCCGATCGGTTTCGGCAGGTGCTCGACTTCGACTCGGATCACGCTGCCCTTGACGATCGGAGGCGTCTGGTCGGCCGACCAGTGTCCGCGACGCGAGAGCCGCGGATGGACGCCGTGCCAGGCAGTGACCGTGACGGTGCCGTAGCGGGGATCGGTGGCGACGAGGCTGTCCGATGGCGTCGTCCAGCTCGCAGGGTCGGAGCACTTCCACCGCTTTCCATGCCGTGGAGGACGCCCACCGGTCCCTGCCGGACGGTTGGGGCGAGGAGCGGGATCGGTGTAGAAGACGCGGTCGTCGCGGATGCGGCAGAGCACCTCGATCCTCTCCCCGGCGAGGTCGTGACCGATTGCAATCGGGTCATAGCCGGCGTCGAAGACGAACAGTGGCATCTCGCCCTTCTTCGGGAGCAGGCCGACGAGGCGACGGATTTGTTCGGTAGTGGCTGATGTCGTGTCGGTATCCGGCGGGATGCGCATGGCGTCGAGCGGTGCGGTCCAGCTGTCCGGGGCCCATGAGAGCTCCGAGATCCACTGATAGGACCATCCGGCAACGATCGGCTGGCCGGCAGAGTGCTTGGAGGCTGAGTAGTAATAGCCCCGTCCCGGACTGCACTCCGCGTCACAGCGCGCCCAGGTAGAGGCATCTACAGCAAAGACCGCCGGCCAGTCCACTGGCCGGTTGGCGACAAGAAGCCTGCGCAGCCGGTCCTCGTTGATCCGGCCCTTTCTGAGTGCCTTGTAAAGGCTGCCGTGGCTGCGGGAGAACTCCGGCTCGAGGCTGAGCGAGGGGACCGAGGAGACGGGGCCCACGCCGCACAAGACGGCGTCGCAAAGCTCGAAGAGGGCGTCGCCCCAGCGCGTCAGGCATTGATACAACCCCCGGCGGAAGGCGGTCAGCTCTCCAGTGTGTCCCTCGGCGTGTCGTCCCATAACAGACAGTATGCTTACTGTCTGTCCGTCGGCGAGGGATGCTTCCATTGGCGCAGGAGGAGCGACATGGCCAAGACGAGCGCCGCCGACCGGCTGGCGGGATACGAGCGGCAGTACCGGGAGCTGGCCGCGCAGATCGCCGACGTCGGGCTCATCGCGTCGGGGAGCGTGACCCGCCGCTACACGCGCTGCACATCGCCGGGCTGCCGGTGCAACGCGGACCCGCCTGCGCCGCACGGGCCCTACTGGCAGTGGACCGCGAAAGTAGACGGTAAGACCGTGACCCGGCGACTGACCGCCCGAGAGGCCGCGCTCTACCAGGAGTGGATCAGCAACGATCGACGCGTCCGAGCTTTACTGGCCCAGATGCGTACCGTCGCCGCAAAAGCCACCGGAATTCTGTTGAAGGAGGACGTCAGCAGGTAAGGCGAAGGTTTAAATGAAAGCTAAGTGGATGTAGACCCCTAATCCAGTCGGGATCGGCACTGCTGCACTTTATAGCTGCACTTGTTAGTTGACTGACTGCG
>CAWDRQ010000030.1:0-330628 GCA_963804765.1 uncultured Acidimicrobiaceae bacterium | reverse complement strand
TCGACCACATCCACGCCAGAACTTCGCAAGTACCTGGAAAGACCCGCCCCATAAGAGCCGGTGCCTTGGGCCTAGAGCAATTCATCAAGGTGCCGAGCTCGCCGACCACCCGGCGAGCTGAAGTGCCCCGCCGGCGTCGTTGTGAACTCGACCACGCAAGGCACGCCGCCGGCCATCCCCAACGCCGCTCGAGTGCCGTCGCCGACCGCGGACGGGGGACGTGCTCGGTGCGACTTGGCGTCGTGCCCCGGCGCGGCGGATGTCCTCCACCAGGGCAGCCAGGCGGTCATAATGCGAACCCTGCCAGTAGATCCGACTGCAGTCCGGGCACGTCGAGAAGTCGTTGTAGTCCCGCCGTGTCCGGGGCGGCAGGCGATGTTCCACCTCCTCCTTCGCCACACGTTCGAGCACGCCGTTGCACTCGAGGCATCGGCCGAACGGGGCGATGGCGCCCAAACGGTCGAACCGGCGCAGGATCTCGACGACCTGGCGACGGTGGTTGGTCTCCCGCACTAGATAGCCGTGTGTGACTTTGGCGTGCTTCAACAGGCCTCGATCCCTGGTGAGGAGGATCCGCTTCTCGCCCACCGAGATCGTCGCCAGCTCGTGGTCGGTGATGTCGTTTCGCCACACGGAATCGAAGCCGAGGAGTCGTAGGATTCGGGCGAGCCGGCCGAGATGGACGTCGAGTACCGACCGCAGGGCTCGCGCAGCGGTCTCGGACGCAGCAGCACGAGCGGCGACACGTCGAGCGCCTCGAACACCGGATACACGCTCGCACGGTCGCCCTCACTCACCTGGTGGACGAAGTCCACGGACTCGCCGTTCACCAGGATCACCTCGATCTCGGTGTGTGGCACCCCGAACGACTCCGCCAGGTCCTTGACAGTGGTGCCGGCGGCCACCTCGAGCGTGATCGGCCGGCCACGCCGGTCCGGTGGCAGGAAGTCGTTCAACTCGGCATAGAAGCAACTTCGACGTGGCGGCGCATTTGAGCCGAGCGTAGGGGCCGTGGATGCCGGATTCCTGTGGGGTCCGCTCCAGCTCCCTCGATGTGCTAGTGTCCTGAGTTGTCAGTTAGCTAAAGAATCTGTGTTTTCGGGAATTTCCGATCGGCAGACCGCTTGTGCCGTGCGAGCATGGAGGTGCGCATGGCAGAACGTGGACGACCCAAAGAGCCGTTGGTGCTCTCCGAGGAGGCGGCTGACCTTGGAGCGGCTGACCAATAGGAGAAAGACGGCACAGGCGCTGGCCTTGCGGGCTCGGATCATCTTGGCCTGTCGCGAGATGGTGCGACCAACAAGGCGGTGGCGGCCCGGCTGAGGGTGCATCCGGTGACAGTGGGAAGTGGCGGTCCCGGTTCGTGGCCCACCGCTTGGAAGGGCTGTTCGACGAGCCTCGGCCGGGAGCCAAGCGGACCGTCACCGACGACAAGGTGGAGGCGGTGATCGTAAAGACCTTGGAGGACAGGCCGGCCGATGGTGCCACGCATTGGTCGACTCGTTCGATGGCCGAGGCCACAGGCATGTCCCAGACCTCGATCAGCCTGATCTGGCGGGCGTTCGGTCTTCAGCCACATCGCGCCGAGAGCTTCAAGCTGTCGACCGACGCGCTGTTCATAGAGAAGGTCCGTGACATCGTCGGCCTCTACCTTGACCCGCCCGAGCGGGCCGTTGTCCTCTGCGTGGACGAGAAGAGCCAGATCCAGGCACTCAACCGCTTCCCCCCGATCCTGCCCATGATGCCGGCACCCCGAGCGGCGCGGCCGACTACGTGCGCCATGGCACCACCAGCCTGTTCGCGGCCCTGGACATGGCGACGGGGAAAGTCATGGGTTGGCTCACCGCCGGCACCGCTCCGGCGAGTTCCAGAAGTTCCTCGTTCGCCTCGACGAAGAGGTCCCCGATGACCTGGGGGTGCACCGATTTGTCAATTACGCCACCCACAAGACCCGCGGTGCATCGCTGGCTGCTGCGCCACCCCCGCTTCCACCTGCATTTCACGCCCACCTCGGGCTCGTGGCTGAACATGGTGGAGCGGTGGGTCGCCGATTGACCACCAAGAAGATCAAGCGGGGAGCCCACACCAGCGTCACGGGGCTGGAAAAAGACATCCGCGACTGGGATCGCCACTGGAACGACAACCCCCGCCCCTACGTCTGGGTCAAGACCGCCGACCAGATCCTCAACGCCTTGGCCCGCTACTGCCAGAAAGTCTCCGCCGCGGCGGCACCCAACACTGAGGGGCTGCATGACTAGATATATTCACCGATCTACTGGCGAATTGTTTCTTGGCGAGTCCAATTCTTCCTGATCACGGCACCTTTTTCGCGGATGGTCAGGCCATCAAAGGCCTATCTGGGCGGTGGTTCCAGGTTAAGAGCCAGCGGTCTCGTCTTCGAAGGGCGCCGGGAGTCTCCCGCTACCCCCGTGGATTACCAATAATGTTGTCATATCACAACTCAACCTTCATCAGAACGTAGTAATCAGAAGACTTTCTCACTGAGTTCGCCTAGATCGCGACGCGGCCGCCGGGGACATGTGCGAAGGCCGTAGGCCACCGTTCCGTTGGCCGCTAAGATCCTGAAGCGATCAAGGAGGTGACCATGGACACACCTATTAACGAGCCTGGACCGCTCCATTTGGCCCCGGCCGCAGCAGACGGTGTTTTGCCGCCAGTGGTCCCCGACAGTGTCCCGGTCCTGACGACGTCGCCGGGAAGCGCACCGCTCAGCTTGATTCTCGGGGGTTTCCTCGCGCTCTTGTTGTCGGCGTGGGCAGGGATTGTTCCCTTTATCGGCCCGAGTTTTGGCTTCTCAGCAGATGGGACGGCCTCGTGGACCTGGAATCTCGTCCATGGGCTCGGCGCGGTCCTGCCAGGCGCGGTCGGCCTGCTCGCTTGTCTCGGCATCGTCGTGACCGCGCGCCGTTTGACCGGCACGCTCGATGCTCGTCGGCTCGTCGGCGCAGGGTTCTTGACCTTCCTGTGCGGGGCGTGGTTCGCGTCGGTCCCGGTCGTCTGGCCCGTGCTCGTCGGAAACTACTTCCGTGCGGCGTCGCCGTCTTTGACCCTGGACTACTGGATGGGACTTGCGATCGGGCCAGGTGTTCTGCTCGCCGCTTTCGGTGCATTCGCGATGGGGCGTGCTGGACGGGAGTCACACGAGAACTCGTAAAACATCTTGCCTTCCCTTGTAGGTCGGCATGCATGGGACGGGGCCGTCGCTCAGCGTTACAACGATGAGGCGACATTCTTTTGACCTCCCTCCGAGATTGAGTTCCTGACGGAAGTCACCCGGAAACAGACTGTCGCCGCCGAATGCCGTCGCGTCGTGAGCCGGTAGCCACGCAGATCAACGTTCCTGTGCACGTCGCTGCTCCCTTCGCGATCCATGCGAGTACCCCGGCCATTTCGAGAAGCGGCCACTATCAGGCAATCTTGGCGAACACGAGACCTCAAGAACGTTTACTGCGCCGTGACTGCATCCACGATGCCCGCAGACCGCCCACCGTTGGCGCGTGGAGGCACGCAATCCTATTTCGAGTGGTAACCCCTACCAGCGGGCAATCTGACGGCTTAAGCGCAGTATGGGGCCATTTCGGAGAGGCGCCGCTTCACACCTGCATTTGCCAATCCTCGGTTGACTAGATCAGTCCTCCATTGCTGGCGAACCAGTGCCTCCGACTCGCTTCTAACTCACGATAAAGCTAGTTTATCGTTGGTCACAAACGAGGAAAAGAGAGGGACCGTGACGCTGCTTCAAAGCAACGAGCTGGCCGAGATCGCCGCAGACGCGCGGGACTACGTTGCTGCGAGCCGAGCCGAGAATACGACCCGTGTCTACCGCACAGGCTGGGCGCAGTTCACCGTGTGGTGCGACGAGCACAGGGTTACAGCTCTGCCCGCAGGACCCGAAACTGTGGCCTGCTACGTGGCCGACCTGGCCAAGGTAGCCAAGCCCGCCACTATCGACCTTCGTCTGGCCGCGATCAGTGCCGCCCACGGAGCAGCCGGGCACGACAGCCCGACCAAGGAGGAGGCCGTCCGCCTTGTGCGCCGTGGCGTGCGCAGGACCCTCGGGACCGCTCAACGTCAGGTTCGCCCGGTCACGGTGCCCGAGCTGCGCACAATGGTCGGGGGACTCGGGACCGACCCCGCGGGGTGTCGGGACCGGGCGCTTCTCCTGCTCGGCTTCGCGGGTGCACTGCGGCGAAGCGAGCTGGTCGGCCTCGACTTGGCCGACGTCGCCGAGGGGGCCGATGGGCTCACAGTTCACCTCCGGCGCTCGAAGACCGACCAGGAGGGCGCCGGGCGCACCGTGGGCGTTCCCTTCGGGTCGAACCCGGTTACATGCCCGGTCCGTGCTTGGCGCGCGTGGCTCGAGGTCTCAGGCATCGCAGAGGGACCGGCCTTCCGCGCCGTGGACCGCCATGGCCAGATCGGCGCGACGCGACTTAGCGCTCCAGCGGTGGCGCTTGTGTTGAAGTGCCACGCCGCCCGAGCCGGGCTCGACCCGCGCGAAGTGGCGGGTCACTCGTTGCGGGCCGGTCTTGCGACCTCTGCTGCCGCCGCCGGGGTGCCCGAGCGCATCATCGCCGAGCAGACGGGCCACAAGGGAACGGCGATGCTTCGCCGCTACATCCGCGAGGGCTCCCTATTCCGTGAGAACGCGGCCAGCGCGGTTGGGCTGTAGGAAGACACTCAGCCTGCATGCTGACGCCAGCCTGCCCGACGTCCAGGACTCTGCTGGCGCAGCTCCCTCAGCGCTCGTACGAGCAGACCGAGGATCGCAAGCGCCCGCTCACTTGGCGACGGTGAGGGTCTCCTTCGCGGAAGTCGAACCCTTGAAGTTCGTGCTACCGCTGTAGGTGGCGACAAGACTGTAGGCGCCCGCGTTGAGCTCCCTGGCCGACAGTGTGCACGAGCCCTTGGCACCGCTCAGCGAGATCGTGCACAATGTCGTCGTCGACTGCTTGATCGTCAGCCTCCCAGTCGGCGGCGAGCCGGAGTACTGCGGAGAGACGGCGACTGACAGGTGCGGGACTTGTTCGTCCCCGTAGGTCACCTTGGTCGCAGACAGCTTTAGGACGGTCTTGGAAGTTGCCTTGGCGACGGTGAGGGTCTCCTTGACTGAACTCGAGCTGTCGAAGTCCGTGCTGCCTTCGAAGGTGGCGACGAGCTGGTAGGTGCCCGCGTTGAGCTCCCTGGCCGACAGCGGCTTGCACGAGCCAGCCCCCGACGCAAGCTTGATCACGCACAGCGTCCTTGCCGACGCCTTGATCGCGACCGTCCCGGTCGGCGTCGTGCCGGAGTACTGCGGCGAGACGGTAACGGAAAGGTGCTCGACTTGCTCGTTTCCGTAGGTCACCTCGGTCGCAGAGAGCTTGAGCGCGGTCTTGGAGGTCGCCTTGCCGACGGTGATCGTCTGATGCACCTGGGTGGCCGCGAGATGGTTCGCGTCGCCGGCCTGATTCGCGTCGATGACGCAGCTTCCGGCGTGGAGGTAACTCACGGTGTCACCGGAGATCGAGCAGGCATCGTTCGTCGTCGTGCCATCGACCGACAGCGTCACCGTGAGGCCCGAGGATGTCGTCGGCGACAGCGAAGCGGAGCGGTTCATGGTCCCGCTGGACGGGGCGGTGAACGTGATGGTCTGGGAAGCCTTGGCGACGGTGAGGTTGAAGGTCCACGTGCCGATGTCACCGTTGGTGTCGCTGTCGCCACCGCCGACCGTGTAGGTGCCCGGTGCGAGCGAGGTGGCCGCGCTGATCGCCCCGGTGCCGCTGACCACGACGTCAGTGGAGTCCACTGAGGTGGCTTCGGTGTAGCTGACGGTCCCGGTGGCGTTCGTCACAGTGAGACTGTGGCCGCTGTAGCCGGCACCGTAGGCGACGGTCACCGAGGTCGGGCTGCCCTGGGTGAGGGTGACGGTGACCGGAGGCGGTGGGGGCGGTGGGGGCGGTGGGGGCGGTGGCGTCGAAGACGTGGTGAATGTCAGATTGCCACCATCGGTGGTCCCGTTGGCATTCGTAGCCACGAGCTGGAAGTCATAGGTCGTGCCCGGACTGAGCCCCGTCAGGCTCGCCGTCGCGGCCACGGCGCTCGTGCCCGACCCGGCACTCGTCGAGGTGGTGGTCGTGCCATAGGAAGTGGTCGTGCCGTACTCGAAGTAATACGTCGTGGTGTAACCGTTCGGGTTCACGGACCCGTTTAGGGTGGCGGTGCTAGAAGTAACCGAGGTCGCCGCGCCCGTCGTCAGGCTCGGCGGGGAGCCCGTCCACTGGGCATAGAGCGTGACGCTGGCGGTGAAGGGGTACGTGGCACCGTTGGCGTAGGAGGTGCCTGTGCCGCCAGCGACAGTGTTCCAGTCGTTGAAGGTGTAGCCGCTATAGGTAAAGGCGTTGGCCGTCAAGGCCGTCGGGGCGTTGTCGGTCTCAGCGGCCATCGTCCCGGTTCCGCCGTTGGCGTTGAAGGTGACGGTGTAGGAGGTGTTGCACAACACTCCCGGTGAAAACAGGGCCGAAGTCGGCGTGCCGAGTCCCGAGGCCATGTCGTAGCCCACCGTTGCCGGGTAGAGCCCGTTGTTTGTGCCCGTGTAATCGTTGTTTCCCGAAGTAATGTCGTTCAAGTCGCCTTCATGGGCGTACAGAGCGGGATTGAGAAACCCAGCCGTGCTGGAACACCCCTCGTCGGCGAGCGCTGTCAATGCAGCCCAGAGAGGCGACGCCGCGCTGGTGCCGCCAATGTCCGTCCAACCCCCGTCCCAGTAGACCGCATAGCCGTTTTGGGGGTCCGCGCTCGCAGCCACATCAGGCACCTCGCGGCAGTAGCTGCCCGATGGAGCATCGCACGGTGTGCCACTCGAGTCGGAGTTGACGCCGAGGGTCTGTTGCCAGCTCGGCATCTGCCAGAACTCCGAGATCCCCCCACCTCCTGCGCCTTCTACGAGGGCGGACTCGTTCCACACTGTCTCGGTCGGAGCGGGGCCGATCGCGGTCAGATCCGTCCCCCCTACACCGGTCACGTAAGGGTCGCTGGCGGGGTCGCCAACGGCCAGGCTCGTATCGTAATAATCATCCTGAGGGTAATAGCAGGCCTCCGACCCAGAGTCGCCAGCAGCCGCGAGCATGCTCTGACCCTGGGTGGCCATCTGCTCGAAGACGGTCTCTTCGCTTTGCGCGGTCGAAGAGCCCTGCAAAGGCTCGCACAGTTCCCAGCTCGACGACACCACCTGGGCGCTGTCGTCGTCCGCGATCTGCGTGTACTCGTCCAGGAGACCGTTGGAAGTGTTGGGCGCCTCGTAGACGTCGATCGTGGCGTCAGGCGCGAGCCCGGCAACATCTTCGATGTCCAGCGCCGCCTCGCCCGAGCCGCCGCCGGTTCCGTCTCCGCCGTCTACGGTCGTGACGTTCACCGTCGTTGAGATCCCATAGCAGGACTCGTATGTCGAGATGTCGCTCGACAAGAAGGGCTCGAGCTCGAAGAGCGCGACCGTCTCTCCCGCCCCAAGCCGCCCGCCCGCGTAGGCGCCTGTATCCAGACCGTAGGCATGGGCGAGCTGGTCGGCGGTGTAGTCGGGGTACCCGGTATCAGACGCGGCAGCGCACGGAGTTGGCCCAGAAGTATTGGGCGACAGCACAGCGGATGTGGTTGGGCGGCGCGATCCGGTAGGTGACCGCATGTCCAAGGGTTGCTGCATCGCCACGTCGGAGAGACCGAGTACGCCTACTAGATCAGCGGCGATCGTTGCTGGCACCTTCGGTGGGGAGGTGTTCGCGAACCCGACGCGTCCGGAGGCAAGGCCGTATTGGTGGATCTGCACGCCGAAGGCCGCTTCAGCACCGACAACTGTTGTGGACACGGGCAGCGTCAGGTCGTTCGAGCTCACCGGTCCGGGGGTTAGCCCGAGGGAGGTGAGCGTCGAAGCGACGTTGGTGATCGTGTTTGGTGCCGCGCCGAACAGGGGACCAAACTGGCCCTTGGCGAGGAAGTCGTGGTATTCGGGCGACGAAGGGTCGTAGAGATGCTGGAGGAAGGCGTCGAGCGCGGCGGGGTCGCGCGGAGCAAAGACGATGTCAAGGCTCAGCGGAGTGCTCGCCGCCATCGGCCCGAGTTCAATGCTGCCGGTGGGTATCACCGGCGCTTCGCCAAGGGTTACCGTTGTGGCGGCGGCCGAGGCAGGGACCGCAATCGATAGACCGGTGACGACCAGAAGCGACAGACTGAGCAGCGCAGCACTTCCCGAGCGGAGCCGTCTGCTCCAGTGGTGCCTGGGCCAACTGTTGCTTGCTTGCACCGAACGTCCTTCCTTCGAGGTGCTGATTTCGCCGCCTCAATTCTCAACGCTGTATTGGCGCCATGCGCTTCGACTGCAGTGAAATCGGATCATGTCCGAGATGGCCGTTGCGACTTGCCAGGACCTACTGCGTGAACCACCTGACGTGCTCGCTGCCCTCGGTGCTCGCGGGAGCGAAGCGCTCGGACTCTGCAGCACTCCACCTCCTTCCATCGACCGCAACGAGCCTACGTCGCCCGGCTACTGGCGAACGGTCTCGCCGCTATCGCGATATTGACGAGGCGCGCCAACGCCAGCCAGGTCGAGACATGCGGCGTCCACGTCCTACGCCGAATATCCGACACGTGCGCCTTCGAGTACTCGGCCGCCTCGGCGATCTCGAACACGCGGTGGCGTTCGTGTTGAAGCGCCTCGCCGCCCGAGCCGGACTCGACCCGCGGGAGGTGGCCGGTCACTCGCTGCGAGCTGGCCTTGCGACCTCGGCTGCTGCTGTTGGCGTGCCCAGCGCGTCATCGCCCTACAGACGGGACACAGGGGCACGGCCATGCTTCGCCGCTACATCCGGGAGGGATCGTTGTTCCGTGAGAACGCCGCCGGCGCGGTGGGGCTGTAGGGGAGGAAGCGTGGCGGGTAGGCGCGTCGAGCACGGTCGAGTTGTTCGCGGGCTACTAGCTCTCTCTGACAAGGGTGGTCAGTCGGGTTGGTTCCGACCGAATATTTCGACCGGTACTTCCCGTACGGCCGCCTATGGAGGTGCCCGGGGACTCGTGCCACCGGCGTGGCTTGCCAGCGCTCGCCACGCTTTGGCCGGAGACCCTCGTCGTTGAGCAGGTCGGGCTGCTCAGTCTGAGAAGTGCCTTCCGGGTTCCGGTTCTCAGCCTTCGGTTGCAGCCCGATGCCGCCAGGTTGTCAACCGAGGTTCTCGTTCTCAAGGCTCCCCGCCACCCGGGCGAGGAAGGAGCGCAGGGTCGAACGGGCGACGCGGTACAACAAGGCGCGGTTGAGCTGACGTCCTAGCTCGCCTAAGGGTGGCACGTAGGAAGCGGAGAAGCTGACGCGGCATCGGTCCGGGTCGCGAGGGGAGAGTTCCAGGTCACCGTCGAGCACAGGGAAGAGCCCGGGCAACTCGCTCGACTCCCAAGACACGGGCACGACGACCGCATCCCCGCAGTTGTGAGGCGGACCGAGTGTCACCCTGACCTCATGAGCGACTCGCCCGCTTGCCCACGATGGTCCGACGCGGAAGTAAAGCGTTTCGCCGTCCTCCTCGGCCGCGCTCGCGAGAGGTGCGAACCAGCGTCCGTCACCTACGAAGCGTGGTCGTGTCGCCTCGAACGAACACGAAACGTCAGCGAAGTCCTGAAGGAAGAAGCGCATTGCTCAACCTCCCTGCTCCATAAATTGCAGGGTACGGGTCGGCTCTGGCTCGCGATAGGGGCAAAAGCCTCTTCGTTCGCGTCGCGGGAGGCGCCTTTAGCCGTGGCCATTGTGCGGCCCCTCCTCGTGTTCAACGGTACCTGCCCCGGGATCGGTCGCCGAAGGATCGCCGTCGGTGCGGCTTGTTAGGACGGGGTGGGATAGCGAGGTTCAGTCCGGCGAGACGGTCCGAACCGGGATCACGACAGGCCTTGTAGGTCTGGGGCCATCGCCTCGTCGTATGTCTTCTGGGCCGCGGATCCCGCTTTGTCGTAGGCCTTGGCGGCCGAGGCCATCGCCTCTTTGTAGGCTTTGCTGGCCGGGGCCATCGCCTCGTCGTATGTCTTCTGGGCCGAGGCCATCGCCTCGTCGTATGTCTTCTGGGCCGAGGCCATCGCCTCGTCGTAGGCCGTCCGGGCCTGGTCCACCGTCTTGTGGTAGGTAGTCCCTGCCTCAGTGGGCTGGTCGGTGCTCATCTTCTCTTCGCCTTCTCGTAGGCCTTGTCCACCGTCTTGCCCAGGGGGTGCCGACCGGGGCCACCGCCTCGGCAAGGCGCCGGTGGGAGCTCGTAGGAACGCCGACAAGCCTTGGGGACTCAGCCATGTGGGCGACCTCTCTATCATCGAGCGTACCCTGCCGGCTGCGTCACTCCGAGCAACTCCGCGAGGCGCGCCACGCCACTACGTGCGGCGTGAACCTCCCCGCTCGGACCTGGCTTGCGCTGGACTTCGATCGTCCGGTCGCCTCGACGTCAGCATCCCTCAAGCTCGGCACGTTGAACAGTCGCGAGGGGCATTTGCAGGCGAAAGGTGTGGGAAAACGCTGGCCAGACGCGCGGCGGCGTGCCACCATTCGGTATGGCAGTCGTTGGTGATCGGGTGCAGGTCTCTTCGAGGAAGGTCGGCGAGGCTCCCCGCGAAGGAGTCGTGACCGGCGTGACCGGGTCGCTCTTGCGCGTGCGGTGGTCGGCAGGGGAGGAGTCCACAGTCGTGCCCTCGATGGGTTCGCTCGCGGTCGTCGGGAAGCAGTCGGGCAGTGGCGGCCGCAGACGGCAGACAACGAGCGCTTCTGCGGCGAAAGGGCGAGCGAGCCGGTGACGCGAGCCAGGAGCTACGAAGAAAAGGCTGAGGAGTGCGCGTACTTCCTGATCCGACCCGACCCGCGTTGCCCCGAGTGCACCGCCATCATGGACTGGCGATCCGCCCACCGCGGGATCGTCCTCACTAACGCGGCGGAGATACGGCTCTCGGACTACGGGTGGGAGACTCGCCACCTTCACATGCGGGACGTGCGGGTCGCTCACCACAAACTCCGCATGCAGCAACGCAAGGAATGGGAGAGGAAAGAACGTTTCCACCCGGTGGCGTAGCCCGGTCGTGCTCGTCGCCAAGTCCGTCGCTCCAGCACCTGCCTGTCGGTGGGTCTCTTGGTTCGGTGCCGATGACACCGATACCGGTTGGGTAGGCGGCTCCAAGCCGGCCGTGTCGATACCCGCAGAGCCGAGCCTTTCGAGCGGAGCCGAGACGAGCCGGGAGGGTGGCACAGCCAGCAGGTAGCGTTGAATGTGAGGAGGCCGCGCAATGGCCACGACGGTACTTCTGTCCGACGGATACCGACCCCCCTCGCACCTTTACCAGGAGGATCCCGAGTGTCAAGCCGGCTACCAGGCGGAGCGTCACGACGGGTGGCTTCTCGCCTGTGCCAGTGGAGGACTGATCGGCTACCTGATCGGGCGTCTGCATCATCCGCTCGTATGGGCGAGTCTCATGGCTCTCGTCGTCATCAGCGTCGTCGTAGCCCTCTATCTCCTGCGGCGCGGATGGTTTCCGTCGAATCCGAGGTCCAATACAGCGTGGCCGGGGATAGGCCCGAGGTAGGGCAAGCCCAGGTTTCGGTCCGTGAACCCAGCCCCCTCGAGGTCCGCCTCCGCCCCAGGGTGGCTGCCCTGCCCGAACCGGCCCGAGGTTTGCCGGCATGAGGGATGCCCGCCAGCCCGCCCTCGGCCGAGTGGTCCCGCCTCTGCGTAGGTCACCAGGCGTCCTCGATGTCCCCTCTGCTACGACCCGAATCCACTTCGACGGCTTCGTGCTTGCCTTGCGCGCCGCCGCCTCGATCGCGGCCTTCAGTTCCGGCTCGCAACGGAAGCCGATGAACCCGGTTCGAGCGGACGGCAGCCCAGCACCGCGGCGGCTGCATTCGGCCCTTGGAGTCCTGCCAGCAAACCAGTGGGCTTTTGCACGTCTTTCGTCACCGGTGGCCTCCTCCAGCTCGCTCGGGGACGTTTGTGTCGACCAAGATCTCCAGTACCTCACCGATCGTCGGTTCTCGGCCTATGGGTTCTCTCAGCGGCAGGTGGGCTTGGATCTGGTAGCGGTTGCGACGGCCGTCCTTGTCCTTGACCACGTAGCCGGCTGACGCCAAGTCGTCGACAATGCCGTAGGCACTGCGCTCGGTGATGCCCACCATCGTGGCGATGTCGCGCAAGCGCACCCCGGGGTCGTGGGCGATGCATACCAGGACCCGGGCATGCTTGGTCAAGAAACTCCACTTTGTCATCACCGGCAAGCCTAGCCCCTCTTTTCTAGAAGTGTTTTGCTAGTTACAGATAACTAGAGTAGAGTGGAGTCCAGACATCGAGACCCGCCTGCCGCCGACACCCGAGTTGATCGAGAGTCAGCGAAAGGACGCAGCCATGCTGGCGCGATTCGAGCCATACCGGCCCCTCGACCGGATCACTGAGCAGTTGCTCAGCGAACGCCGTGCTTGGCAGATCCCTGTGGACGCCTACCGTCGGGGCAACGAGTACAAGGTGCTGCTCGACTTACCGGGCACCGATCCGGGCTCCATCGAGCTGACCGTCGAGAAGGATCTCCTTACCGTGCGAGCGAAGCGCACCTGGATTCAAGCCGAGGACGATCAGGTCCAGATGGCAGAGCGAGGCCAGGGTGACTTCAGTCGCCAGCTGTTCCTCGGGGAGGGCCTTGATCGTGAAAAGATCACGGCTTCCTACGACAATGGCGTGCTCACCGTCACCATCCCCGTGATCGAGCAGGCCAAGCCCCGCAAGGTCGAGATCGCCTACGCAGGAGACGTGGCACAGGCCGTCGAGGCAGTCTTGGCCGTCGATTGAGCGAAAGGGCCCGCGAGCCGGGGCGAGATCCCCGGCTCGATGTAGATCTTCTTGGTCCATCAGCCTCTGGATCTTGTAACAGATTTCACCCAGCGACTCAAAGAGCTGCTTCGTTACGTAGTAGCCGAGCACGGGCTCGTCGGGGCCATGGCGCGACGAAGCTCGATGAGGCCAGGAGGCTTGTCGGCCTCGAGGCGCGGACGGAACAGGCGGGTCTGCAACTTGGTGTCGAAGACGGCGACTCGGATTCCATCGGGCGTGGGCGTGTAGGAGTTGTTGGCCGACCCGGCGTTCGACGAGCCGGTGAAAACGGAGTCGGCGCAGGTCATAGTTCATCTAGAGAAAGGCTTGGTAGCAGTATGAGGTTTCTTTACTTGTATATTGGCGGGTTCTTTTACCTTTGTGCCGTCGTCCTGTTCGTGTTCGCTCTGAACGCCTCCCTGGAGACCAACGGCCTGTTCCTTACGGAGATGTTCCCCACGTGGTTGGCAAGCGCTCTCATCGCCTTGGCGCTGGCGCTGGCGTGCCTTGGCATCCCGTGGCTCAACGCTCAGCTCAAGACCGGCCGAGGCCGGCCTGCTTGAGCGACGGTCCTTGCCGCGTGTAGGAGCGTCCGGCCCTGGCTGTTCTTCCCCGAGCCCTATGACAACCACAACGTCGCCCGGGTCTACTGCGCTCGTTGCCCAGTCAGTGCGGAGTGCGCCGGGGTCGGGCGCTCCGAGGAGCACGACAGCCTACGCAAACCGGCACGTGCCGCCTAGCTCGGCACGTAACCACGTCCATTTCGGGTGAATCCCTGGCTGCCGTGCCCCGGCCGTGCCGAAGTGTGCCAGCGGAGCGGGTGCCGAGAGCCCGCAACGGAAGGCACACTGCGGCTGTGTGCGGCCACTTGCTCGTCTGTACCGGTGTTGGACAACCCACTTTCAGCTGAACAATCGGGCGTAGTGTGTGAGTGGGCCCTCGAGGGTAAACCCGCACCGAAGAGCCGGGGTTGAGGGTGAGAACCGGCCACGCTGGCAGGTCTTTTGACCGCAGGTGTCGTTCCCTCCTTGGGACGCTCCCGAGGGCCCACACCCCTTCAGCACCCAAGTCCCGTTGTAGTTGCGGGCGGCGGCGATCGTCGCCCGACTGTGTGCCCAGGACCAAGCGGGTTCTCGGCTGACGTGCGCGCGGTCTGTCGCCCCGTCTGACCGGTCCCAGACGCACCCTTCCAGCAAGCCCGGCTGAACCGCCCAGGTTCTGAGTCGGGCGTTGCATTGGCGGCAACAGGGAAAACGCTCGGCAACCCTTGGCACGAGCGCGGTGGCCGCACCACCGCTCAGCCCTTCACGAGCGCGATCTTCAACTCTGGGACAGAAATGAAGATGGACTTCCGCTACAACCACAGCCGCGTCGAGCAGCAAGCCGCGCAACCACTGGCTATTGGCTGGTGCTACCCGGCTCAGCCTTGCTCGGCCCGCTGTAAACCCAAGCGTGCCTTGCTCGTTCTCCGCTTGCGTTCGATCGCCGCTCGTCGAGCGAGCACCTGCTGAGCATGCTTGTTGTGTGGCCCGCGCGCTTTCCCGCTTATCCCACCGGACGCGGCGAAATGTGTCGGCATCGTTCGCCTGCCTGCGGCCGTTGACATTGTGGCTACCTGCTTCCCTCCCGGCGTGGCCCGAGTCGTTGGATACTGAAGTCATCTAACACCGGCGTGCCCACCGTTGAAAGTCGTTGTTCCATGGCCCGGTGTTGTCATCAGGCGCTGGCGTACAGGACTCCATCGCCCTGCCGACTTCCTCAGACCTCCGTGCTGGTCTACCAGGTAACACCATGAGTCTCCCGTACTTGCGGCACTCCTGGACCAGGGAAGGCCGGGTCGAGTGTTGCCGGGGAGGGCTTTGGCGGGCACGGCAACCATACCATCGTCGGTCAAATAGCAAGGTTGCCACGCGGCGCAATGCTGTCGTATTCAGGATGACTTTACGGTCACTTCGGGCACTTTGTCCAGTAAACTAAAGGGATATGACGTGGTAGAACCACTGACGCCCGCCTGTGACATGACAAGAGAAACCGGAGATAACGATGGCTCTAGAAGCCGCAAGAGCCGGGTCGCCCCAGAGCTTGCTCCCGCACAAGGTCCCGTGCCGATGAGCTGCCTCGGCGGCGAGATCGTCGACGAGGCAATGCTCCTGGACGGCTACGACGCGCACCTCCAGCTCCTGGAGAACAGGCCGAAGACGACCGCGGGCACCTATCGGACCCACGTGAAGGCGTTCCTACGCTACCTGGCGATCAACTACCCGTCGGTTCGGTTGAGCGAGGTGACCAAGCTCCAGGTGCGGGCGTGGGTCCTCCACGATGCCAACCGGGGGATCGCGCCGATCACCCGCTCCACAGCTGTGTTCGCGCTCCGCAGCTTCTATCGGTTCTTGATCGCCGAGGGCTTGAGCGAGGAGAATCCCGCCGCCTTGGTGACCCTCCGGAGTCCCAATCGGCCAAGGGTCGAGTTCTACAGCGACCCCGAAGCCGACGCCATCATCGAGTGGGCCTCAGCACAGCCGGGTCTCCGCTGGCAAGGGGGCCGGGTGCTCCTCCTCACGTTGCGGTACACCGGCCTGCGCCTGAACGAACTGGTCAACCTGGGCAACGAGGAAGTGGACCTTGATGCTCGTCGGATCTCGCTCGTCGGCAAGGGGCGCAAACCTCGGGTGGTCCCACCTTCTCGGCGACGTGCTCCGCGACTACCTGGACGAGGTGCGGCCCAAGCTTCCAGCTTCGCCATACTTCTTCGCCAACCACAGGGGCAACCGGAGACTCCGCCGTAGCTACGGGCCTCACGCGCTGCACAACCTGGTCGTGGAGGCGGGGACCTCGGCGGGCGTGGCCGGTCGGCACTTTCCCCACCGCTGGCGACACAGCTATGCCACGAGCCTCATCCGCAGGGGCGAGGACATCCACGTCGTCCAGCGCCTGATGGGCCATTCCAACATCGCGACGACCACCAGGTACTTGCACCTGTCAGACGCCGACCTGCTCGACGCCGTCGACCGGGCCTTCCCAGAAGACTGAGTTCGTTTACGACTCCGGGCGGCCTTCTTCCGCCTCAGTGTCACGGACAGCTTCCACCGCCAACTAGAGGCGAACGTCACAGCCCTGGTCGCGTGCACGCCGACGCCGGCCCGGCAGCGGTGACCGTACGCTTGTGGTGGGCGTATGAAGAAGGAGGTATGGCCATGCGGACGATGATCGTCTACGAGTCGATGTTCGGTAACACGCACGTGATCGCCGATGCCATTGCCCGCGGCCTCGAACCAGTGGGCATTGTCGTCGTGGTTCCAGTGCCTGAGGCAGGCCGCGAGCTGCTGGTCGACGCCGACCTGCTTGTGGTTGGCGGGCCTACCCACTTTCACGGCATGAGTCGTGCGCGCACCCGCAAGTGGGCAGGTGCCATAGCGGAGAATCCCAAGAAGGATCTGGTGCTCGATCGCGCCGCCCAAGGCCCGGGCGTGCGTGACTGGCTCGGGTCGCTCGGCCAAGGCCACACAAAAGTGGCCGCTTTTGACACCCGCCGCAAGGGTCCGGCCGTCCTCTGGGGGAGGGCGTCGAAGGGAATCGGCAGAGCGCTTCGGAGACACGGATTCGAGATGGTGTCCAAGCCCGAGAGCTTCTTCGTCACCGTGGACAATCACCTCAAACGGGGGGAGGAGGTCCGAGCCCAACAATGGGGCAAACGACTCGCGACGAGACTTGTCTCCAACAGCGCCGCAAATGCGGACCGTCCGGGACTACCGCCAAGATCCAAGGAGACGTGATGGCCGAAGTGAGGATTCCTACTCGAGGTGAGGTGCCCGCCTATCTGGCGACACCTGCGGGCGAGGGTCCCTGGCTCGGCGTAGTCGTCATCCACGACGCGTTGGGCATGAGCCAGGACTTACGGAACCAGGCGGAGTGGCTTGCCGGGGAAGGCTACCTAGCGGTGGCCCCTGACCTCTTCCACGGTCGTGGCCGAGTCGCGTGCATGATCTCGATCATGCGCTAGGCGCGTGCGCGGCAGGGACGCTCCTTCGCCGAGATTGAGGCTGTCCGGGCATGGTTGGTCGCGCGGCAGGATTGCACCAACAAGGTGGGGGTCATCGGCTACTGCATGGGCGGGGGCCTCGCCCTGCTGCTCTCACCTGACCGGGGCTTCGCCGTGTCGAGCGTGAACTACGGAACAGCTCCGCAAAATGCTTACACCGCGGACTTTCTGCAGCGCTCTTGCCCGATCGTCGCCAGCTACGGCGGCAAGGACCGCACGCTGCGAGGTGCTGCCGACCGACTAGAGCGGGCGCTGACGGCGGCAACAGTCGAGCACGACGTAAAGGAGTACCCCGAGGCGGGCCACGCATTCTTGAACGATCACGACGGCGCCGGGGACAAGAGCCCGTTGCTGTTCAGCGTCATGGGAAAACTCACTCCCGGCGTTGCTGGTTACCACGAGCCTTCTGCTCGGGATGCCCGGCGCCGCATTCTCGCCTTCTTCGAGCAGCATCTGAAGCAATAGCTCTCAGTCCTGAAACACAGCAGAGGCTCATATCCCGTGTGCACGTCATCGAGTTGGTTCCACCGTCACGCTACTTCGATGAATTGCCGAAGCGGGATCTGACTGCGCTCGGTGGGAGAAGACGCTAGCGACCCGCTGCCGGGGTCGCGGTCTTCCGCAAATAGGAGCCTCGTGCGCAGGGGCGAGGACATCTACGTAGTCCAGCGCCTGATGGGCCACTCCAACATCGCGACGACCACGAGGTACCTGCACCTGTTAGACGCCGACCTTCTCGCCGCCATCGACCGGGCGTTCCCAGCGAGCTGAGTTCGGAGCCAGTGCCGGGCTCGGGCGGCCCGGGGTCCTCGCCGAAGGTCAGGTGGAGCGGGCTCATCTGGAAGGCCCTCCGAGGGACTAAAGCCTCCTGGGGGAGGGGTGCGGCCTTTTTTCTTGTACTCCTGCAGCGTTGCGGGGCTTAGCGAATGCTCCAGGCGGGAATCCTGGGACTCTGCAGCTGATCGCGGTCGTGCGACGACCGGCATGTCCTCGGCCCGGTGCGAGATGCCGGGCTCGTCCTGCAGAGGGGGAACTCGTCTGATAAAGCCGGCTGCTTCGCGGTCGAGCTCGGTATTCTCGATCACTCGTACGAATCGACCATGACCGTCGTGATGAGTATTGGCATTGGCCATACGGGTGAAATGGTACAGGGCGCCCGGGTTACTATTCCTCGATGTTCCGCATCTCGGGGTACATGCCGAGCCACGCTTCCAGCACCTTGAGGTAAGCCCGGTCGGCCTCGGTGAGGCTCACGTCATCCAGTTCCTCGATCGCCCCAAGGAACTCGGCCCCAGCTTCCAGCTCCCGCAGCTCGTCGGAGCCATAGGCGGCCACGAAGGCGCGAGCGAGGGCGTACCAGTCGGGCCAGTCCTCGTCAACGTGCTCCGGGGAGATCGACCCGTCAAGTAGGGCAGTCGTGTAGAAGCTGAGGCGCTGTGCGGCATCGAGCTTCAGCTCGTCGTCCTCATCGAGGTACTCAAGGAGCCGCTCGTCAATCGAGTCCAGGTAGACGACGAGGAAGTCATTCACGGCCTCCATCATGGCCATGACTGTGTGACCAGAGATACTCCGAGCACCCTTCTCTCGGTCATGCGCTCGGGAAGCCACTTGTCTGTGGTCCGGTAAGCGTGCCTGACGGCGTCGTGCTCGCCGTGCAGTCGCTGGCCGCCATACCGGCGTCGAGCGCGTAGTACGTGCCGACGTTGAGGGTGAGGCCCCAGACCGCTGAGGAGGGGCCAGCCTTCATCTCGACGATGTACCGGCAGTCCTTGGTGGCCGGTGCGTACGCCGAAAGCACGAGCGAACTAGATCCTCGGTCCACAGCGACACCACTTTCAGGCCCGTCGAGTTGGCCCACGGCGGGGCACAATGGCACGCGTCAACGGTTAGGGCCGTCGTGCTCGCGCACGCGACCTCACAGCCACGTAGCGACAGTCAGGGTATAGCCTTTCTCGACTGCTACCAGTAGGCACGGGGTGGCGCAGACTGTTGTCCCGTAGAGTGAGTCGTCAGCGCGTTGACCAGTTGACCCGCTGATAGGACTTCCCCCTGCCGGTCGCTGACCTGGCTTCGGGTCGCACCTGGGTGAGGGAGGTCGTCGAGCGGTGGGCGATGCAGACGGGGCGAATCGAAAGGACGGATGCCATGCCGAAGTGGGAGTACAAGCTCATTCAGTGGAAGTGGTTGCTTCAGGTTGGCGCATCGCATCCCGCCGATGCACTTGCGAAGAACCTGAACGACAATGGCTTGCAGGGCTGGCGACTGGATTGTCAGATCACACTCGACGTTGGCTCCCAGCAAGTCGAATATGGAGTCTTCACACGAGAGATTGCTGATGTTTTCCTGGGTGCTCCCGAGGTGTTGACCGACTGACTCGATGAGCACGGCGACGGCATCCACCTTGATCATGACTGATGGTCGTGCCGTCGCCACTCGTGTTCACCGTGTCAGCGCGAATGTTCAGGCTGTCGGCATCACTCAGCGGTGATCTCCGCCACCGCCATTCGAGCCGATGATTCGTCGACGATCGCCTTCTTCTCACCGTAGGCGGCGACGAGGGACTGGACCGCCAGGTTGTTCACCGCGCGGGGCAGGCCGCGGCTGACCTGGTGTATGAGCGAGTTGGCGTCGTCGGAGAACAGCCGGTCGCTCCGTCCCGCGAGCGCCAGGTGATGCGCGATGTAGTCGCCGGTCTCCGAAGCGCTCATGCCCTGCAGGTGGTAGCGCAGAGCGATCCGCTGCTCCAAGGCGGCGAATGCTCCGAGGCGGATGCGCCGGCGCAGCGTCGGCTGGCCGCAGAGCACGAGGGAGAACGGGCTCACCGAGTCGAGCTCGGCGTTCATGAGCAGGCGCAGCCCCTCGAGCTGCTCGGGGGAGAGAAGGTGAGCCTCGTCGACCGCGAGGATCACCTTCTTCCCCCGCTCGGCGGACTCCTGCGCGAGGAGGTCGGCCGTCTGAGGGACGAGCGCCGCGGCATGGAACCGGGGGACCCCTCCGAGCGCGCTGACGATCGCTGCGTGCATTCCGCGCACGCCGATCGTCGGGTTGGCGAGGTAGACGACGGTATGGCGCGACGAGTCGAGTCCGGCGACCGCGGCCCGAAGAGCCACGGTCTTGCCGGAGCCGACTTCGCCGGTGAGCACCCCCGCCGCGGACTCCGCGACGAGGAACCCGACCCGGGCGACGGCCTCCAGGTGGCCGGCGTGACGATGCAGCGCCCCGGGGGCGACGTCCTTTCCGAAGGGCATCTTCGAAAAGCCGTAATGGGCACGAAGCAGCTCGATCGTCATGACCGTCCCTCTCGTGTCTCGATGGGCCGGTCGGTGACGAGGTCCCAGCTCGCCGGGCGGGTGACGACGATGCCGTCCATGTCCTGCTCGCTCGGGCCGGCGCCATCGGGCAGGTCGGTGTAGGCGATCCTCTTGGCCATCTCCTCGCTGTGGCGGGCCTCGATGAGAGCGAGGTAGTCGATCCCGGTGGGCACAGGTGGTGGCTCGGGGTCCTTCGCGACCCGGGGATGGCTGTGACGACGGGTGACGTGCGGCACCGCCTCACCCATCGGTCGGCCCTCGAAGCGGACCTCGACGGCTTCCAGATGGAACGGGTCGAAGACGAGCTCGACTCGCCGACCGATGAGCGCGGGATCGACCTCATATGAGTTGCCGAACAGGTTGACGGTGCCGGTCTTTGTGACCATGCGCCGCTCGGCCCACAAGAAGGCCTCGTGAAGCTGTTCGGCAGACGGCGGAGAACTGGGTGCTCCGCCGGCGAGGAAGCGCTCGATCGGCGCCTCGCCGGTCTCGGTGTGCCGGCGGCGGTGATAGACGGACTCGACGAAGGCGGAGAACAACGAGTTCATCTCGTCGAGGCCGCAGACCTTGCCGGGATCGAGCTCGACCAAGAACTGCTCCCGCACGGTCTTGAAGACGCGCTCGATCTTCCCACGGCCTTCCGGTCGACCCGGCTTGCTGTGATGGAGCTTCATCCCGAGCACCGCGCACGCCCGCAGCAGCTGGATAGAGACCATTGCGCTCCCGTTATCGAGGTAGATGGCCTCGGGGATCCCACGTCGCTCGATGCCCGAGCGGAGTGCGGCCTCGAGGCGGAGCGTGTCCTCGGCGTGTCCCCAGCGATAGCCGACAAGAGCTCGGGAGTAGTCGTCGATGAAGGCGAACAGATAGGTCTTCCTCCCCCCGATGACCGGCCCGTGCAGGGCGTCGCCGGTCCACAGCTCGTTCGGGCGGTCCGCCTCGAAGCGCCCGAAGGCGAGTTTCGGCCGGCTCTCGGACCGGGCGAGGCCGACACGGACGAAGTGGCGCTGCAAGGTGCGCTCGTGCGGTGCCCAGCCCCCGACGGTCCGCAGCAGCTCGCAGATGTGCGCCGCGGTGCGCTCTGGGCGCTCGCGCCGCAGTCGGCAGGCGAGGTCCAGCAGCTCCTCGGGCGTGCGGGGGTTGGCATGGCGCGCCTCGGGCTTCAGTGCCGCGAAGCCGCCGGAGCGGAGCATCCTCGTCCAGCGGTCGATCGTGGCGCGTGACACGTACACCTCGGTCCCTCCCGGCCCGAGGTGGGCCGTGCCGGCCAGCTCTCGCGCGAGCCGGCCACGTTCAGCTCCCGACAGCGACTCGTCGACGAGGCAGCGCACGAGCGAGTAGCGGAACAACGCGACTTCGGTCGCGTGGTCTTCCATGGTCCTCCTCCTTCTTGTCTTCGGCCCTTTCCAGGTCGCCAAGAAGGCTCGCGGGCGCTCAGGACCCTGACGAGGGGGAACTCGTGTTGGTGAGGAGGCGGCCCGAGGTGATCACCGCCGCCCATCCCCACCCCGGGCGCGGACCGAGGCGCCGGGTGGCCGTGGCCATCGCGAGACCGAGCGCTGCGAGCGCGTCGGCGAAGGGCGATCCGACCGGTGTGATCGCCCCGAGGGACGCGTCGAAGGCGTGCGCCCAGGCCCAGCAGCGCACCCGCAGCTGCTCGGCTGCCGCAGCGAAGCGACGGAACCATCCCCGCACGGTGTCCGGCGGGATGGACAGGCGCGCCCCGATCACGCGTCGACCGTCCCCGGCTGCTTTGGCGAGGAGCGCTTTTCCGATCGTCGCGAGCGCGTCGCGTCGGCGCAGGAGACACGAGTCGGGCAACAAGACGTGGGTCTTCTCGCACGACCTGCAGCGTGAGCGTCTCGGGACGAGCGCGGTCTCGACACCTTCTTCACGAAGCGCGCGTTTGCGTGCCGAGCCCCAGGGTCGCAACTCGCCACCGCAACCCGGGCAGAAGAGCACCCCCGCCCCAAGGGACTGCTCGACCGCGGCGCGGTCACTCTCTACGATGAGCACGGATGCCTCCGGGCGTTTTAGGAGGACCCCCTCGTGCTCGGCAAGAGTTGGCGAGGGGGTCCTTGCATTTACTGGACGTCCTCACCCTGTCGTCGCTCGACCGACAGCGCAACCACTGCTGTCAGCTCAGCGCGTCGACACCTTGAATGCCCGGAAACCTCGCGGCGGTGTTCAAGGAATGTGTCGTTCTACACCGAGGTACCGAAGGACGAAGCGCCCGGCGCACCGATGACCACCTAGGACACGGGACGACGCTGTCAGGGTGCTGGAGGGGTTTCACGAGCCACGCATCCAGCACCTTGAGGTAAGCCCGGTCGGCCTCGGTGAGGCTCACGTCATCCAGTTCCTCGATCGCTCCGAGGAACTCCGCCCCGGCTTCCAGCCCCCGCAGCTCATCGGAGCCATAGGCGGCCACGAAGGCGGGGACGAGAGCAAACCAGTCGGGCCAGTCCTCGTCAACGTGCTCCGGGGTGATCGACCCGTCAAGTAGGGCAGTCGTGTAGAAGCTGAGGCGCTGTGCGGCATCGAGCTTCAACTCGTCGCTTCAACTCGTCGTCCTCGTCGAGGTATCCAAGAGCCACTCGTCGATCGAGTCCAGGTAGACGACGAGGAAGTCATTCACGGCCTCCATCATGGCCCATCAGGACGGGCTCCGAGCACATCTGCTTCGTTCAAGGGCCGACCGTTCCGAGTCGATATTGATAGATGGTGCACGACCCCCCACTCGCCGTGCCAGGGACGGCAGGGGGCGTGCACCTTGTCGCGGTGGTGGAGATACTTCTGAGCCGCTCGTCGATGGCGAGCCGAGACGTGCTCCCGTCCACTGCAGGGGTCGGACGGCCCGTCAGGCCAACTCGCCCGGCTCCAGGTGATGGTCACGGCTGCTCAGCCGGACACGATGTACTTGTCGTATGCGCTAAAGGAGTGCTCTGCACTAGAGGGGTCCGGCGCTCAGGCGGATTGCAGGCCCGAGCCGTTGCGACGCGTGGACCCTCACGTCCGCGGTGTTCCGAAGTCACCAGTGTCACAATCGTGGGCGTGATCATTCGTGATCATTGAGTTCGTGGACGACGACAACGGCTACATCGCCTGGCTAGCCGACCATCCGGACGGGTACGTCTTGAACTGCAAGAGGCCCCCGCGACCGTCGTACCTGACCTTGCACCGAGCAACGTGCTGGACCATCAGCAGGGCATCGGGGAGCAACTGGACTTTGATCTATCAGAAGGTCTGCGCCGACACTTTCGAGGAAATCTACGCATGGGCGAGCCAGATAGGACCGCCGTGGCATTGTGGCTTCTGCGCACACCGTTGACCGTCATGGCCCCCGGTCGTGACACTGGTGGGGCTGGCGGCGCTCATCGTGAACCTGGTGAGGGTCCCTGCGACAAGTGCCATCCGGCCCATATCGGTCTTGTGCACCATGAGCGTCACGGCACGAACCGTTATTGCCGGGGTAGCGGGAACACGCGTGTGAATCGATGCGACAGCTACGTTCCGACAGCCGTCGACCTGCCAATACCGGCAAGAAAGGTGCTAAGACGGCTGTCTTGAATCGAAACCCGCGATGGTTCACCCAGCCGCGCTCAAGGTCGACTGGACTTGCTGGTTGTAGTGTTGAGCTCTGGCACACACTTGGACCGCAGTGTGCGTGTTGAACTGAAGGTGAGGGTCCTCATGGCTCAGGTTCGTGAGGTCGCTGTCGACCTCGGTCCGCAACGAGTTCATGCCGTCGATGCACACCGAGAGTTGACTCGAGACTCTACCCGCCTCGTTGGTGAGGTGGATGAGCAGCCTATTCCGTTCGAGCACCTGTTCCTTTGGGCTTGTGACCGAGGACGGCTGAATTTGCAGACTCTTGACTTGCCCTCTCAGTTCTGATGTCTGGGAGTTGAGGAGTGTGATAGCGACGCGAGCCGATACCAGGTCTGCTGAGAGCACGCCATTACGTGTCGAGAGGGCGTTATTGAGCGCAACTGTGTCCTGATCGTGCTGGCGCCATTGGCTGGCGGCCGTAGTCTGCTTGAGGGCCACGAATCCTGTGCCGAGCGTCGCAACGAGGAACACCGCGGCGAGGATGACAACGACTGACGGAGGGACTTGAACTCGACGCGGCGACTTCTTTGTCTCACCGGACATCGTCGTCGTATCCGTAAACGTGAGGTCAACAGTCGCCGGTGCGCTGCAGGCGGATGGCGACACCGTCACCGCCTGTTCCTGAGGTTGCTGGGGAACCGACGCTGGCGCCGCCTGATCCGTCGCTTGGCCATGAGCTGTCTCGGTATCCCTCTTCTGATCACTTGATCGAACCTTGGGCGTAGTAGGCGATCTGAGGTCAGCGGAGGCGAGAAGCTCGTCAAGCAGCCTCGCCTCCTCGACAGCGAACGCGGTGTCACTAAGGGTCCAGACCTGATGCGCTGCGTTGAGCTTGCCAAGCTCGTCGGTCTTGCTCATCGTCCCTCCCGCCTCGCCAGTGGATCCCCATTGACAACCCGCGCAACTTGCCTACCAAGTCCTATCGGCAAACAGGAGGCCAAGTTAAGCGCCTGTCACGGTTCAGTGGGAAAAAGAGGCATCGTGGTCGCCGATCCGAGCTGGTGCGGGAGCAGGTCGAAATGGACCCAGAGTCCATGTCATACGTTGGCTGCCCGGCGCTCAGGATCGACAGTAGAGGTCCGCAGCTTCGACTACGTGCCCGCCCTGGGCAGCTGGCAACGGACAGGTCATCGGCAGGTGTGGCCGGTTGACATCACCCCCACCGCTGGCGCCACGGCTATGCCACTAGTCTCGTGCGCCGGGGCGAGGACATCCACGTAGTCCAGCGCCTGATGGGCCATTCCAACATCGCGACGACGACGACGAGATACCTGCACCTGTCGGACGCCGACCTCCTCGTCGCCATCGATAGGGCCTTCCCGGAAAGTTAAGCCTGGATCCACCGATTAACCAGGGCTGAAGCAGCCCGCGGATCCACCTAAAAGGGCTCCTGAGCTGGGAGAATGACGGTGCTTAAGTCATCAGATCCCCACAGCTCGGGAGGCACTTTCAGTGAGACAAGTATCGCGCGGTCTCGACCGGATCGAGGTGGCATTCGACGAGCCGAACCTCGTCGCCAATGCCGGACTTCTGCTCGTCTCGACGCTCGTCGTGCGTCTCGGCCTCGAGGCGTTGATCAACTCGACGCTGCGGCTAACCGGCCGTGTGGGTGGTGCACTGCCCGGTCGCAAGGTGCTCAGCCTCGTGCATGCGATCGTGGCGGGAGCCAGCCACATCGACCATGTAGAGCTGCTCCGTGCCGGGGCGACCAAAGCCGTGCTTTCCCACAGGGTGATGGCGCCTTCTACGCTCGGCACATTCCTTCGGTCCTTTACTTTCGGCCATGTCCGTCAGCTCGACCAGGTGATCGGAGAGACCTTGCGGCGAGCGTGGGCACTCGGGGCCGGGCCAAAGGGCCGTCTCGTCCTCGACGTCGACTCGACGATCTGTCAGGTCGAAGGGAACCAAAAGCAGGGCGCCAGCTATGGCTACACCAAGGTCCTCGGTTACCATCCGCTGCTTGCGACTCGGGCCGATACCGGCGAGGTGCTACATGCCCGCATGCGCAAGGGGTCGGCCAACACCGCCCGTGGGGCGAGGCGCTTTGTCGAAGAACTGATCGCACGGTGCCGGCGGGCCGGGGCGACAGGCAAGATCGTGCTGAGGGTCGACTCGGGGTTCTGGTCCAACGACACGATCAAGACCCTCGCACGCCTCGGTGTCTCCTACACGATGGCGGTGCGAACGGGAAACAGGGCAATCGCAACGGCGATCACCGAGATCGAAGAGGACGCCTGGGTCGGCATCGACTACACCGAAGACGGCATCGCCGAGGTCGCCGAGACCACCTACAAGCAAAAGCGCCTTATCGTGCGCCGCACCCGGCTTGTCGGAATCCAAGAGAAGCTCTGGCCCGACTGGCGGCACTTTGGCTTCCTCACCGACTTGGACGGCGGAGCCGTCGAGCTCGACGCCTTCCACCGGGACCACGCCCGTGTAGAGCTCGCCATCAAGGACTTGAAAGAAGGTGCCGGGATGGACCACGTCCCCTCCGGGCACTTCTTCGCCAACTCCGCCTGGTTGTGCTGCGCGGTGCTCGCCCACGACCTCGTGCGCTGGTGTGCCTTCCTGGGCGGCATCGTCGACAAGGACGAGCTGACCGTCACCCGCACTCTTCGCACCCGTTACTTCTCGGTGCCTGCGCGCCTTGTCAATCGCTCGGGCATCTTGAGGCTTCGTGGGCCGGACAAATGGCCCTGGGCCGGCACCTTCATCAAAGCGCTGGGAAAGCTTCGCCTCCTCGATCTCGCTCCTAGCTGAGCGGCCCTCGCGGATCGGCGCAGCCGCAGACGTTTACCTATGCGCTGACAACCAAGCCGAGCAAGAGAGCTTGATTGACTACGCCCCGACACCGGTCGACCGACGTCCGAGAGGGCCGTCAACGGCGACTGCGCTCTACCGGTCAGCAGCTGGGGTTAATCGGTGGATTCAGGCTAAGAGAGTGCACGGAGGGTCGCGGCCACAGCGGACTCCGGTGATCTCTCCGAACTCAGCGGTTGGAGTAGCTTGAACCGAGCCATGACCGATGCTGCCGGTGCCCCAGTCTCAAAGTCGGTGGGCGCTCCCGACGACGTCATCCGCACCGTGGATCTGACCAAGGTCTACGAGGGCACGGACTTTCGGGCGGTCGATGAACTCAATCTCACCGTCGGCGCTGGCGAGATCTTCGGCCTCCTCGGGCCGAACGGTGCAGGGAAGACGACAACTGTCGGCGTCTTCACTACCCGGGTCATCCCGACCTCGGGCAAAGCATTCGTCGGTGGCATCGACGTAGTGGCGCACCCGACACTCGCGAAGCAGATTCTGGGGGTCGTCAGCCAGGAGAACACCCTCGACCGCCAGCTATCGGTGTGGGAGAACCTCTACTTTCACGGGCGGCTCTTCGACATGGGAGCCCGAGAGTCGCGTCGGGAGGCAGACCGACTGCTGGAGCAGTTCCAGCTCTCCAATTTCGCGAAGGCTTCTGTCTACGCCCTCTCGGGCGGGATGGCGCAGCGCTTAATGGTGGCCCGAGCAATATTCCACCGCCCCGCGGTCCTGTTCCTCGATGAACCGACAGCCGGCCTCGACCCCCAGGGTCGCCTCGCACTCTGGGAGCTTCTGCGGGTTCTCAATAGCGAGGGACAGACCATCCTTCTCACGACCCACTACATGGAGGAAGCCGATCAGCTCTGCGGGCGTGTCGCGATCATGGATCACGGAAGGATCCTCGCCCTCGACACCCCGGCAGAGCTGAAGCGAAGCGTTGGCGCCGACACGATCGTCAACATCAAGACGACCGGCGACCCTCATCTGCTGGCTGAGGTACTGGCGAAAGACGTCGAGGGAGTGACGCGTACGCGAGAGGTCGCCAGCGGACTCGAGATCGACGTCAAAGGGTCCGACCGAATTGTCCCTCGTATCGTCAACAGCGCCGAGGCCGCGGGCTTCTACGTTGTTGAACTCTCGGTCGCCGAGCCGAGCCTCGAAACCGTGTTCATCAGTCTCACCGGCAAGGAGTTGCGCGACTGATGACGATGGCCGACGCTTCTGCGCCACAACGCCGCATCGAGCTACGTCCCCAACGCTCGGCCCTCGGGGCGAGCCGAGTCACGCTCGCGGCCCTACTGTTACGCGACCTAGTTGTGCTGAAGAAGCACTTCGGCGAGTTCGTGATCCGCACCCTGGTCCAGCCGTTCCTTTTGTGCTTCGTGTTTCTCTTCGTCTTCCCGAAGATCGGCCAAGGCATCGGTGGGCACGGGGCGACAGAGGAGTCCTCGTTCGCGACCGTGCTTGTGCCTGGCGTCGTCGGGCTTTCCATCATGTTCCAAGGTGTGCAGTCCATCGCCTTGAGCATGGCCCAGGAGTTTGGCTTCACGCGCGAGATCGAAGATCGCGTACAGGCACCGTGCCCCATCTGGTTGGTGGCAGTCGAGAAGGTCCTGTCTGGGACGGTTCAGGGGCTCATTTCGGCTGCGATCGTCTTGCCCATCGCCTCAGTCGTCCATGCCGCAGGCGTGGAGGCCAACATCTCGCTTCACTGGTGGATCATCGTTACGCTCGTGCCGCTGTCGTGCATAGCCATGGGATCACTCGGCCTTGTGCTCGGAACGTCCTTCGAAGCGCGAAACATCGGTCTGATGTTCGGCTTCGTGATACTCCCGATCACGTTCCTCGGCGGTACCTACTACCAGTGGACGAGGCTCACCCCGGTGAAGATTGGCGGGTGGCACTGGCTCCAGACCATCGTGCTGATCAATCCACTCATCTATATAAACGAGGGGATGCGAGCTGCCTTCACTCAGGCGTCGCACATGCATCTCTACATCATCTACCCAGTATTGGTTGGATTCTGCGCGTTATTCCTCAGCATCGGATTGCACAACTTCCGCCGAAAGGTCCTGTCCTGATCCGCCGATATCCGTGCACGGTTTGCTCAACGCGCGACGGGACTGTTCCAGATCACACCGAGAAGGCCGCAAGGACTCGCTCCGAGGATTTGTGTTCGCGGGCGGTCGCAACAGAACGCCGACGGTGGGAGAACCGTGCTGTACGTGAATCAGACGGTTCAGAACGGCCGACTCGCCCTGAGGTCGCCGAGCCAGCTTCTTCGCGCGGCCTCCAAGCGCGCTCGGCTATTCCTCGGTGGTCCACATCTCGGGATACATGTGCAGCCGCACTTCCAGCGCCTTGAGGCAGGACCGGTCGGCATCAGTGAGGCTCACGGCATCCAGTTCCTCGATCGCTTCGAGGAGCACCGCCCGATTTCCAGCTCCTAAAGTTCATTGGAGCCCACTTGCGGGCTTTCCGGCTATTTCGAGGGCGCTGAAAGTAGTAGAACACTGTCAGTTCGATGCTGTCTTCGGGCTAGGAGGTGTCGAGAATGTCGTCAGCTGATTCTCGATTCAGGCTGCAGCGCCTGTCTCGCTCTGAGCGTCCTCGTCCGAGGTGGACGGTGCCCGTGCTCGCAGTGCTTCCCACGCTGGTCCTGATGACGCCCGTGGCAGCCAGCGCAGGTATGGCTAGGGCTGCGACACCCACGGCGCCAGTCGGCGCTTCAAGTGTGGCGAAGGGCAGGCATTTCGTGGGCACTCTGACGGTGACTGAGCACCTGGTGTGGGACTACTCGTCGAGCTCGGTGGCCGAGCACGGCCAGCGCAACATCACAGGGCACGTCAAGTTGGATCTCGTCGTCTCGAGTTCCCAGGTAGTGAGCTTCAAAGCCACCGAAGTATCCGTCAATGGCTCGATGCATCTGATAGAGCAGATCCATCCTTCCCACTGTGACATCACCACTATGCACAAGCTCGACACAACGGGGGCGTTCTCGGCCAGCGGCTCGCTGGGCGAACTTGCTCTCAGCTGGCCGATGGTGGACCACCAGGTCGACGTCGGGCCCTGTCCGGGAGAGCCCCAGGGCACCAACGACTTCCATGTTCGCTGGGGCACGGGAGCGCCAAGCGGACTTGCCACTGGTCACTGCACGACGCACGATAACGGCACGAACGGGACTGTCGTCTACGACTCCACCTACAAGCCGCCTTTCGGGACCGAGGGCGTCGGCTCCGCGACGACCGACACGTGCAAAGGCGAGCTAAAAAGGACTGCGTGAACGCTGATCAACAACAAGAGCGCGCGCCGGTCGAAAACGGGAGCACTTTAGGCTTGAAGTTAGCTGTTGATTTGAGCTTGGTCCACAGGCTGGTTGCCTGAGGGATCGTTTGCTGGCTTGGGGAGGCGTTGGACGGCATCGAGCTTCAACTCCTCGTCCTGGTCGAGGTACTCCAGAGCCGCTCGCCGATGGAGTCCAGGTATGTGACGAGAAAGTCGTTCACGGCGTCCATCATGGCCCATCACGACGGGGTGAAACGTGCTCCGGGTATGTTGCTGCGTTCAAGCGCCGAACGATCTACTCCGATAACGATAGAAGGTGCACGACCCCCGCTCGCCTTACGAGGGAAGTGGGGGGGGGCCGTGCACCTCGTCGTCCTGGAGTCACCTCCAGGAGACGCTTGTCGATGGAGTCCAGGCGAACGAGGAGGAGGTCGTTCACCGGTCCATCTTGGCCGATCACTGGGGGACGAGAGGCGCTTCGAGCACATCGGCTGAAGATAAGGCTTGAGGCTTAGGCGCCAGGGAAGCCGTTCGTTTGCGGTGTCGTCGGGGAGCCGCTCGGCGCGGTATTTCGTCTCTACTTGGCGTTCAGCGCGATGACAGCAGCAATGTAGCCTCCGTACTCCACGCCGTCGGCGAGCACCACGTTGGCTCGATGATCCCATGCGGTGAGGATCTGGTTGCGGCTGACCGCGCCGGTCGCGCTTGCGCCAAAGAGACCTGCCTCCCACGCCGGCAACGTAGTTACCGGCACCTTGGAGGTCGCCGGACGCACGTAGGACTGGAGCAGACCACCGAAGGTCGCGAACAGCGAAGTCTGTGCTCGCGGGTTGAAGCTGTAGGCGAGCTGGGTCTCGTACAGTCCGAGCCCGACAAGCGATCCGAGCGCTGGCTTGGCACGGAGAGGGGAACTCGCCAACGTGGCATTGGCAGCCGCGAACCTCGAGCTTGATGTCGGCGTGACCTGCGGGTTGGAAAGTGCGACCGGCACGATAGTCGACGAGGCCTTCGAGCCAGCCCCGCTGGCCACGGTGAACACCGGCTTGACGTGGTAACTGGTCGTGAGCACCTTCGCGTCCTCGAGGTATTTCGGCAGGAGCACGATGACATTGTGGCCCGCTCCCTCACCCACGACCTGGTCGACGGTGGCGATGGCGAACGACCCAGTCAGCTCACTGGGGTCGAAGGCCACCTGTGCCAAGGTGGTTTTGCCTCCCCCGACGTTGCTCGGTGTGGCGAAGTTGGTCCACAGGCCCTTGGCGATGGTGCTGTCAGCGTTGTCGTAGCAGACATTGTGGAAATCGACGATCACCACTTCGCTCGGATGCACCTTCGCCCAGGCGGCGACCTGGTCCAGGTAGTCGTACAGGGGCCACTCGCTGAACTGCGACTGCACCACTCGCCATCCCGTCAGCGCACTGCCGTTGCCGTTGTAGGCGACTTGCAGGTCGATGAAGCGGATGCCTTGGTCGAGCTGCGCGGTGATCGTCTCGTCCTGGGTCTCGGACCACCGGTCAAACTCGGCTCCAAGAGAGGCATCTCTAGGGACGAAGTCGGTGCAAAACGAACCCTTCTGGGTGTCGAAGCTCTGTGGGTCGAGGTTGAACGCCCCGGCGTTGTCGGATCCGGGGAGGACAAGGCCAGATATTGGGAGCTTGCCGAATGCCGGGTCGGCTCGGACCAGACAACTCATCCAGCTCGCAGGATCGCTAGTCGCACATCCTTGCGCCTCAGCGACCGATGGGCGGGCCGCTTCTGATATTGAGATCGGGCGGGCGGGCTGTGATGTCGTAGTCGTAGTCGAGGTGCTGGTTGTGGTGGACGACGAGCAGGCCGCGAACAACAGCGATCCCGTGGCGACCATCACCATCAGCGGTCCCGCCCGGCCGCGACCGAGTCGCCTCACTCCGCTGCCCTTCTCGTCTGGTGCAGGCGGTTCTCCTGTGCCGGAAGTTCTAGTCCGGCTCGGGTGAGCGGCCCGCCGATGACACACAGGTAGCTAATGCAGAGGTTATTCATCGCTTCCTATCTTGGCCGAGACACGGCCTACAAGCGCGGACGCTCGGACACGAGCCCGGTGAGGCTCCGTCGCCTCGAAGGCAGAGTCCAGGTATGTGACGAGTAAGTCGTCCACGGGTCCATCATGGCCCATCAGCGTGGGAGTTGAGCGATCAGCCGACTCGAACGGACGATCAGATGCGAAACGCTGACAGGGATTCGGCCGCGGACACGTAGATCTCGACGCGTCGTTGCTCGAGCGCTGATCGCACGACTTTCCTCAAGCTGTTGACGAGCGCCTGCACCTGTTGAGGACCGGAGAAGATGGCCCCCAGCACATGGACCGGGGGGTTGGCCGACGTGAGTCGATGCACCAGCGTGCCGGTGAAGTCCACCCGCGCGGTCGCTGCCATGCCGGTGGCCTCCGAAATGGCTGCGCCCTTGGCCCTTGCCTGAGCGACCAACAGGTCACCGCCGAGGAGAGGCGCGGACGTCCATGACCAGCTCCCCGAAGCCGGGACCGCCGGAGTCGCCGTCGACCGCACGATGCGGTCGACGACCTCGTGAAGACCGGCTGCAAGTGCTGCCGCATCGTCGAGCTTGAGCACCGCGATCTCTTGTCGCCTGGGTGCTTGACCATCCAGCGTCGCGTGCTGGGGGCCGACACCGGTCATGACGATCCGGGCGAAGGCTGTCTTTTCTCCGCTGATTTCGGCCTCGCCGCCCTGGACCACGACAGCCTTGACAATCAGGTCCTCGCGCAGGTGACCTACAACCCTGGCTTCGGAATGATCAGGTTCCGCCATCAACATCGTGTCTCCCCCTGCTGCTCAGCCGATCTGAATGGGAGGTGTCGCTCGACCGAGGCGTATTGGCCCCGCTTTGAACAGGGGGAGGGTCAGCGGGGGGCGACAGTGCCAGCCTCTGCCCCCAGTCACCCGGAACCCGGCCAAGCATGGCGGCCACCTCGCCGGTCGGAACGGAATGTGAGAACAGGTAGCCCTGGCCGACCTCACAGTGGAGGTGGCGGAGGCGCTCGAGCTGTGCTTGGGTCTCGATCCCCTCGGCGAGCACGGTCATGTTGAGCTTGTGGCCCAGCGAGATGATCGCCTCGAGCAGCGTGTCGTTGTAGATGCTCGCCCTTGATGGGCTGACAAAGGACCGGTCGATCTTGATGATCATCGGGCGCAAGAGCGCGAGATACGAGAGCGAGGAGTACCCCTTCCCGAAGTCGTCGAGCGCGACGGTGACCCCATAGTGGCCGAGGCGCTCGATCACGCGCTTGGTCTCTACGACATCGACGAGCGCCACCCTTTCGGTGATCTCAAGCACGAGGCGCTTTGGTGCAAGCTCGCTCGCCGCGAGGGCCTCCTCGACGACCGCCAGAAGCTCCGGGTCGTGGAACTGGCGTGCGGAGAGGTTGACCGTGACGAAGAACTGGCTGGCCTGAGCGCTTGCTCGCTCCCACAAGCTTGCCTCGGAAATGGCCTCGTGCAGCGCGAAGGAGCCGAGCTCGAAGATGAGATCGCTCTGTTCTGCAAGCGGGATGAACACTTCTGGGGGTACCTGTCCCCACTTGGGGTGCTGCCAACGCATCAGCGCCTCGAAGCCGACGACCTCGCTCGTGGCGAGATCGACGATGGGCTGGTAGTGCATCGAGAGCTCACCGGACCTAAGGGAGTGCTCGAGGTCCTGGAGAAGCTCGAAGCGGCTCACCGCCTGGTCGCGCATGGCGGGAGTGAACAGGACGTGGTGGCCCTTTCCCTGGCGCTTGGCCTCGTACAGGGCGGCGTCGGCGTTCTGGATGATCTCGGCCCAGTTCTTGCTCGTTGCCTTCAAGACCACGGCCCCGATGCTCGCGTGCTGTTGGACCCGCGTCCCGGCGAGGGAGAACGGCTCGGCGAGCACGCCCAAGAGACGCTCGGCCACCTCTTCGGCCTGATCCGGTGACGCCAGTTCCTCGGCCAAGTAGAGGAACTCGTCACCCCCGAAGCGACACAGCGTGTCCGAGGAGCGAGTCACCTCCTCGAAGCGGCGGGCGAGCGCCACGAGCAGCTCGTCGCCGACGAGGTGGCCCAAAGTGTCGTTCACCCCCTTGAAGTCATCGAGGTCCAACATCAACACGGCGTTCCACCCGCCTCGCCGTGCTGTCCTCGCGTGAGCTTGGGAGAGCCGGTCCTCGAACAGCACCCGGTTGGCGAGGCCTGTGAGCGAGTCGTGCAGTGCCTGGTAGGAGAGCTGGGCGCTGAGCGCGTGTTCCTGGGTGATGTCGCGGACCGACGAGATGAAGTAGAGCGTCGAGCCCGCGGCGTCGAGTGCAACGGACTTCGACACCTCGACATCGATCACCCGCCCGTCTTTGTGCAGGTACCGCTTGGTGTAGCTGACCCGGTCGACCTCGCCGGAGCACAAGCGGCGGTGGGCCTCCTCGGAGATGCCGCGGTCCTCGGGATGGGTGAACAGTGCCGAGCCCTTCCCGACGATCTCCTTGCTGTTGCGTCCGACCATCTGGCAGAAGGCATCGTTGACTTCCACGACCTTGTTCTCGTGATCGAGGAGGACCGTGCCAGCCATGTTGTGATCGAACGCGACCTGGAAACGCCGCTCGCTGTTGGCGGCGGCATCGACGAGGTGCACCTCGGCCTCGGTGCGGGCGTGGTCCATTGGTCTCTGAGCGCTGTCTTGGGGCTTGGCCATCAGGACCTCGGCCTGCCGTCGAGTCGACGAACTTGTAAAGCAGTCCCGGGCCGGACCCCGACTAAGTGACAGAGCCGTCGGTGCGCCACGCTCGAGTCACCCGTCTGCGGCACATACGCACCGCTTGGAACCGTACCTGGGGCCACACACGCGCTGTTCACCATTTCAGCCAAGGGTTCAAGGGCCGAAGGACCCACGCCAATAGTGATAGTGGTGCACGACCCCCTGTCGCCTTGCGAGGAAAGTTGGAGGCCGTGCACCTCGTCGTCCTGGAGATACCTCCAGGAGACGAACTTCGATGGAAGCCGCGTGGACGAGGAGGAAGTCGTTCACCGGTCCATCACGGTCCATGGCGACGAGACCAGATTTGCTCCGAGCACGTCGGCTCTGGATCGTCATCCGCTCGGCCAACCACCTGTCTGCGGTGTTACAGCAGTGCCCGTATTCGTACTGGAGGCCACACAGGTGCTGGCATCCACCCCACGGTCGACCGAGTACCACGTGCCTATGCCAAGGCCGCCCCAGATAGTCGAGCTTGGGGCCTTCAGGTCGATGAGGTACCAGCAGTCCCTCTGACCTGGCGAGTACGCCGCCATGACGAGCGAATTGGACTCGTCGGTCCAGAGCGAGACCACGTTCAGGCCTGTCGAGTTGGCCGCGGTCCCGCTGACATAGGTCAGGCCCGTGTCGATCGCGGAGATGTCCGACACGCCCGCGTTCCCACCCGTGTCAATGCCTGCGAAGGTCTGGTTGGCCTGGGTGAAGTACGCGTCAGCGGCCAAGAGGGCCGTTTGCAGATTGGCCTGCGCCGCGGTCTTGTTGGCGCTCTTGGTCGTCGACAGGAACGTCGGGATCGCTATCGCCAGCAGGATGCCGATGATGAGAAGGACCACCAAAAGCTCGATGAGCGTGAAGCCCTCCTCGCGTTCGGCGATGTTCTTGAGGTGCCTCTTGTGGAGTTTCCCCCGGGTGGTTGACATTATGTTCTTCCTCCTATGTTCAATGAATGTCACGGTTACCTCACATCAGTGCGACGAAACGGTCAATGTAAACGTCTGGGTCACAGTGCCCGCCGAGTTGGGCAATGTCAGCTCCTGGTCACGTTGAGGCCGGTCGAGGACGTGCCCGAGGAGCTGCTTAGGTTGGAGTCACCGCCGTAGGTCGCCGACACTGTATAGCCGGAACCCACCGCCAGGGCGGTGTTGGCGATCCTGCAGGTGCCCGAGCCGCCCGACAGGGCGACGGTGCAGGTGGCCGTGCCGACGTGCACCGTCACCGTCTCCCCGTTGGGCACGGCCTCGCCGTTGCCGGTGGTCAGGTTCACGGTGAAGACCACTGCGGACTCGTTGCCGTAGGCGACGGTCGTGCGGCTCTCGGTGATCTTGGTGGTGGTCGAGTCCTTGGTCACGCTGAGCCCGGTCGTTGCCGTGGCCTTAGACGACGCGCTGAGGTCGCTGTCGCCGTTGTAGGTGGCGGTGACCGTATAGGGGCCTCCGACCCCAAGGGCGGTGTTGGCGATCTTGCAGGTGCCGCTGCCGCCGTTGCCCGAGGGGCTCACCGAGGCGACACAGCTCGCCGTGGCGACGTTGACGGTCACCGACTCGGTGCCCGGGAGCACCTCGCCGTGGCCCGTCGTCACGGTGACCGTGAAGACCGAGGCGGACTCGGCTCCGTAGATGACGCTCGTCGGGCTCTCAGCGACCTTGGCCGTCGTCGAGTCCTTGGTCACCGCGAAGCTCAGCGAGTTCGAGGAGTTCGAGCCGGAGATGTTGGTGTCACCGGCGTAGCTGGCCGAGACCGCATAACCGCTCCCGACCGGGAGGGCGGTCTTGGCAATCGAGCAGGTGGCCTGGCCCGAGGCGTTCGTCGTCGCGGTGCAGGTGGCCGTGCCGACGTGGATCGTGACGCTGTCACCGGCGGGGATGGCCTCGCCGTTGGCCGAGGTGACCGTGGCGGTGAAGCTGACCGAGGCCTCGTTGCCGTAGGCGGCGGCGGCGGCGCTCTCCGAAACGGTGACGTGGCTGCTGTCACGGTTGACGTTCAGGTTGGCGCTCGAACCGCTCGAACCGCTCAGGTTGGAGTCACCGGCGTAGGCCGCCGACACTGCATAGCCGGAACCCACCGCCAGGGCGGTCTTGGCGATCGTGCAGGTGCCCGAGCCGCTCGTCAGGGTGACGGGGCAGGTGGTCGAGCCGACGTGCACCGTCACGGTTTCCCCGTTGGGCACGGCCTCGCCGTTGCCGGTGGTCACTCTCACGGTGAAGACCGATGCGGACTCATTGCCGTAGGTGACGGTGGCAGGGCTCTCCGAAACGGTGACGCGGGTGCTGTCCTTGGCGACGGTGAAGCTCTGGGCGCTCGACGACGATCCTGCGTAGTACGAGTTGCCGCTGTAGACGGCAATGACCGAGTAGCCGCCCACCGACAACTGGAGGTTCGTGAGGCTGCACGAGGCAGTGATCGTGTGTGAGTTCTGGCGGGTGAAGGTCGATGTCGAGCACAGCGTGATCGTGCCGAACTTGAACGTCACCGTCCCCGTTGGCAGAGTGCCGCCTGTTCCTGTGACGGTAGCGGTGAAGGTTTCGTCGCCCTCATCGCCGTAGGTGAGCGAGGAGCGCGAGATCGACAGCGCGGTCGCCGTCGGGGCGGTGGCGGTCACAACGGTGTAGCTGATCGACGCCGTGCCGGTCAGGCCGTCCTTGCTCGTGGCGGTGACGGTGTAGGTGAAGCTCCCCGTCGCAGAGGTGTTGAGCGCGCCGGGGCTCTTGGCGCCGTTGCTGTCGAGGCAGGAGGCGATGCCCGGGCCGGAGGCGCCCTCGGTGCAGCTGAAGCTCGTCGCCACGACCTGGCCGACGACGTAGCTGCCGCCGGTGGCAGGAGAGCTGATCGTCGCCGTCGGAGCGGTCACAACGGTGTAGCTGATCGACGCCGTGCCGGTCAGGCCGTCCTTGCTCGTGGCGGTGGCGGTGTAGGTGAAGCTCCCCGTCGCAGAGGTGTTGAGCGCGCCGGGGCTCTTGGAGCCGTTGCTGTCGAGACAGGTGGCGATGCCCGGGCCGGAGGCGCCCTCGGTGCAGCTGAAGCTCGTCGCCACGACCTGGCCGACGACGTAGCTGCCGCCGCTAGCGGGAGAGGTGATCGTCGCCGTCGGAGCGGCCGCAACGGTGTAGGTGATCGACGCTTTGCCGGTCTGGCCGTCCTTGCTCGTGGCGGTGACGGTGTAGGTGAAGCTCCCCGGCGTGGAGGTCTTGAGCGCTCCGGGGCTCGTGGAGCCGTTGCTGTCGAGACAGGTGGCGATGCCCGGGCCGGAGGCGCCCTCGGTGCAGCTGAAGCTCGTCGCCACGGTCTGGCCGACGGCGTAGCTGCCGCCGCTAGCGGGAGAGGTGATCGTCGCCGTCGGAGCGGCCGCAACGGTGTAGGTGATCGACGCTTTGCCGGTCTGGCCGTCCTTGCTCGTGGCGGTGACGGTGTAGGTGAAGCTCCCCGGCGTGGAGGTCTTGAGCGCTCCGGGGCTCGTGGAGCCGTTGCTGTCGAGACAGGTGGCGATGCCCGGGCCGGAGGCGCCCTCGGTGCAGCTGAAGCTCGTCGCCACGACCTGGCCGACGGCGTAGCTGCCGCCGGTGGCGGGCGAGGTGATCGTCGCCGTCGGGGCGGTGGCGGTCACGACGGTGTAGCTGATCGACGCCGTGCCGGTCAGGCCGTCCTTGCTCGTGGCGGTGGCGGTGTAGGTGAAGCTCCCCGTCGCAGAGGTGTTGAGCGCTCCGGGGCTCGTGGAGCCGTTGCTGTCGAGACAGGAGGCGATGCCCGGGCCGGAGGCGCCCTCGGTGCAGCTGAAGCTCGTCGCCACGACCTGGCCGACGACGTAGGTGCCGCCGGTGGCGGGCGAGTTGATCGTCGCCGTCGGGGCGGTGGCGGTCACGACGGTGTAGCTGATCGACGCCGTGCCGGTCAGGCCGTCCTTGCTCGTGGCGGTGGCGGTGTAGGTGAAGCTCCCCGTCGCAGAGGTCTTGAGCGCTCCGGGGCTCGTGGAGCCGTTGCTGTCGAGACAGGTGGCGATGCCCGGGCCGGAGGCGCCCTCGGTGCAGCTGAAGCTCGTCGCCACGACCTGGCCGACGACGTAGGTGCCGCCGCTAGCGGGAGAGCTGATCGTCGCCGTCGGGGCGCCGGCGGCGGTCACAACGGTGTAGCTGATCGACGCCGTGCCGGTCAGGCCGTCCTTGCTCGTGGCGGTGGCGGTGTAGGTGAAGCTCCCCGTCGCAGAGGTCTTGAGCGCTCCGGGGCTCGTGGAGCCGTTGCTGTCGAGACAGGTGGCGATGCCCGGGCCGGAGGCGCCCTCGGTGCAGCTGAAGCTCGTCGCCACGGTCTGGCCGACGGCGTAGCTGCCGCCGGTGGCGGGCGAGTTGATCGTCGCCGTCGGGGCGGTGGCGGTCACGACGGTGTAGCTGATCGACGCTTTGCCGGTCAGGCCGTCCTTGCTCGTGGCGGTGACGGTGTAGGTGAAGCTCCCCGTCGCAGAGGTCTTGAGCGCGCCGGGGCTCTTGGAGCCGTTGCTGTCGAGACAGGAGGCGATGCCCGGGCCGGAGGCGCCCTCGGTGCAGCTGAAGCTCGTCGCCACGACCTGGCCGACGGCGTAGCTGCCGCCGCTAGCGGGAGAGCTGATCGTCGCCGTCGGGGCGGTGGCGGTCACGACGGTGTAGCTGATCGACGCCGTGCCGGTCAGGCCGTCCTTGCTCGTGGCGGTGACGGTGTAGGTGAAGCTCCCCGTCGCAGAGGTGTTGAGCGCTCCGGGGCTCTTGGAGCCGTTGCTGTCGAGACAGGAGGCGATGCCCGGGCCGGAGGCGCCCTCGGTGCAGCTGAAGCTCGTCGCCACGACCTGGCCGACGACGTAGGTGCCGCCGGTGGCGGGCGAGTTGATCGTCGCCGTCGGGGCGGTGGCGGTCACGACGGTGTAGCTGATCGACGCCGTGCCGGTCAGGCCGTCCTTGCTCGTGGCGGTGACGGTGTAGGTGAAGCTCCCCGTCGCAGAGGTGTTGAGCGCGCCGGGGCTCTTGGAGCCGTTGCTGTCGAGACAGGAGGCGATGCCCGGGCCGGAGGCGCCCTCGGTGCAGCTGAAGCTCGTCGCCACGACCTGGCCGACGACGTAGGTGCCGCCGGTGGCGGGCGAGTTGATCGTCGCCGTCGGGGCGGTGGCGGTCACGACGGTGTAGCTGATCGACGCCGTGCCGGTCAGGCCGTCCTTGCTCGTGGCGGTGACGGTGTAGGTGAAGCTCCCCGTCGCAGAGGTGTTGAGCGCGCCGGGGCTCTTGGAGCCGTTGCTGTCGAGACAGGAGGCGATGCCCGGGCCGGAGGCGCCCTCGGTGCAGCTGAAGCTCGTCGCCACGACCTGGCCGACGACGTAGGTGCCGCCGGTGGCGGGCGAGCTGATCGTCGCCGTCGGGGCGGTGGTGTTGGTCAACGAGAAGCTCGGTGGGCTCGCCACTCCCGAGGCGCCCGTCGTGACGCTGTAGGCGCCGGCGGTGGTGTTGGCGGTGAAGGCCGAGGCCGTGGCGTTGCCACTCGAGTCGGTGGTGGCCGTCGTGGTGTCCGTGGTGTTGACGAACGTGCCGCTCGCGCCACTCGACGGGGCGGTGAAGGTCACCGTGACACCCGAGACCGGGTTGGAGTACTGGTCGAGGACCTGGACCTCAAGGCCGGTCCCGAAGGCGGCCCCGACGGTCGCGCTCTGGGGGCTGCCAGCGACGATGGTCATGGTGTCGCCGGTGGTCTGGGCGGTGTTGGTCAACGAGAAGCTCGGTGGGCTCGCCACTCCCGAGGCGCCCGTCGTGACGCTGTAGGCGCCGGCGGTGGTGTTGGCGGTGAAGGCCGAGGCCGTGGCGTTGCCACTCGAGTCGGTGGTGGCCGTCGTGGTGTCCGTGGTGTTGACGAACGTGCCGCTCGCGCCACTCGACGGGGCGGTGAAGGTCACCGTGACACCCGAGACCGGGTTGGAGTACTGGTCGAGGACCTGGACCTCAAGGCCGGTCCCGAAGGCGGCCCCGACGGTCGCGCTCTGGGGGCTGCCAGCGACGATGGTCATGGTGTCGCCGGTGGTCTGGGCGGTGTTGGTCAACGAGAAGCTCGGTGGGCTCGCCACTCCCGAGGCGCCCGTCGTGACGCTGTAGGCGCCGGCGGTGGTGTTGGCGGTGAAGGCCGAGGCCGTGGCGTTGCCACTCGAGTCGGTGGTGGCCGTCGTGGTGTCCGTGGTGTTGACGAACGTGCCGCTCGCGCCACTCGACGGGGCGGTGAAGGTCACCGTGACACCCGAGACCGGGTTGGAGTACTGGTCGAGGACCTGGACCTCAAGGCCGGTCCCGAAGGCGGCCCCGACGGTCGCGCTCTGGGGGCTGCCAGCGACGATGGTCATGGTGTCGCCGGTGGTCTGGGCGGTGTTGGTCAACGAGAAGCTCGGTGGGCTCGCCACTCCCGAGGCGCCCGTCGTGACGCTGTAGGCGCCGGCGGTGGTGTTGGCGGTGAAGGCCGAGGCCGTGGCGTTGCCACTCGAGTCGGTGGTGGCCGTCGTGGTGTCCGTGGTGTTGACGAACGTGCCGCTCGCGCCACTCGACGGGGCGGTGAAGGTCACCGTGACACCCGAGACCGGGTTGGAGTACTGGTCGAGGACCTGGACCTCAAGGCCGGTCCCGAAGGCGGCCCCGACGGTCGCGCTCTGGGGGCTGCCAGCGACGATGGTCATGGTGTCGCCGGTGGTCTGGGCGGTGTTGGTCAACGAGAAGCTCGGTGGGCTCGCCACTCCCGAGGCGCCCGTCGTGACGCTGTAGGCGCCGGCGGTGGTGTTGGCGGTGAAGGCCGAGGCCGTGGCGTTGCCACTCGAGTCGGTGGTGGCCGTCGTGGTGTCCGTGGTGTTGACGAACGTGCCGCTCGCGCCACTCGACGGGGCGGTGAAGGTCACCGTGACACCCGAGACCGGGTTGGAGTACTGGTCGAGGACCTGGACCTCAAGGCCGGTCCCGAAGGCGGCCCCGACGGTCGCGCTCTGGGGGCTGCCAGCGACGATGGTCATGGTGTCGCCGGTGGTCTGGGCGGTGTTGGTCAACGAGAAGCTCGGTGGGCTCGCCACTCCCGAGGCGCCCGTCGTGACGCTGTAGGCGCCGGCGGTGGTGTTGGCGGTGAAGGCCGAGGCCGTGGCGTTGCCACTCGAGTCGGTGGTGGCCGTCGTGGTGTCCGTGGTGTTGACGAACGTGCCGCTCGCGCCACTCGACGGGGCGGTGAAGGTCACCGTGACACCCGAGACCGGGTTGGAGTACTGGTCGAGGACCTGGACCTCAAGGCCGGTCCCGAAGGCGGCCCCGACGGTCGCGCTCTGGGGGCTGCCAGCGACGATGGTCATGGTGTCGCCGGTGGTCTGGGCGGTGACGTTGAACGTAGAGCTGGTGGCCGCGGTCAGGGACCCGTCGGTGGCGGTCAGGCTGTAGCCGACACCGGCGGTGTCGATCTCACAGCCGCTGAAGCTGATGACCCCGTTGGTCTCGCCGGACTGGACACAGCTCGTCAAGGTGCCCGGGCCGCCCGAGGCGGGCGTGAGCGACGTGATCGCCAGGCTCGCCGTGGAGACGTCACCCGTGACGACGTTGTTGTAGGCGTCCTCGACTGTCACCTGCGGCTGGGTCGCGAGGGCCGAGCCTGCCGTCGAGTCGGTCGGGCTCGTGGAGAACACGAGCTGGGTGGCCGGGCCGTTGGTCTCGGTGAGCTGGGCGGTGGCCGAAAGCGGGCTGTCGAAGGCGGTGATCGTGTCGACGCCCGCGACAGTCGAGGAGGTGATCGTGGCCGTGTAGGTGCCGTTGCCGTTGTCGGTGGTGGCCGAGAAGCCCTCGGCGCCGCTCGAGGTGAAGCTGACCGTCTCACCGCTCACGGGGTTGGCGAAGGCGTCGGTGACCGTGGCCGTCGCCTTCGAGGTCGAGGCGCCGTTGGCGACGATGCTCGTCGGGTTGAGCGACAGGGCGATCTTGGCCGCGGCGCTGTTGGTGACGTTGAACGTAGAGCTGGTGGCCGCGGTCAGGGACCCGTCGGTGGCGGTCAGGCTGTAGCCGACACCGGCGGTGTCGATCTCACAGCCGCTGAAGCTGATGACCCCGTTGGTCTCGCCGGACTGGACACAGCTCGTCAAGGTGCCCGGGCCGCCCGAGGCGGGCGTGAGCGACGTGATCGCCAGGCTCGCCGTGGAGACGTCACCCGTGACGACGTTGTTGTAGGCGTCCTCGACTGTCACCTGCGGCTGGGTCGCGAGGGCCGAGCCTGCCGTCGAGTCGGTCGGGCTCGTGGAGAACACGAGCTGGGTGGCCGGGCCGTTGGTCTCGGTGAGCTGGGCGGTGGCCGAAAGCGGGCTGTCGAAGGCGGTGATCGTGTCGACGCCCGCGACAGTCGAGGAGGTGATCGTGGCCGTGTAGGTGCCGTTGCCGTTGTCGGTGGTGGCCGAGAAGCCCTCGGCGCCGCTCGAGGTGAAGCTGACCGTCTCACCGCTCACGGGGTTGGCGAAGGCGTCGGTGACCGTGGCCGTCGCCTTCGAGGTCGAGGCGCCGTTGGCGACGATGCTCGTCGGGTTGAGCGACAGGGCGATCTTGGCCGCGGCGCTGTTGGTGACGTTGAACGTAGAGCTGGTGGCCGCGGTCAGGGACCCGTCGGTGGCGGTCAGGCTGTAGCCGACACCGGCGGTGTCGATCTCACAGCCGCTGAAGCTGATGACCCCGTTGGTCTCGCCGGACTGGACACAGCTCGTCAAGGTGCCCGGGCCGCCCGAGGCGGGCGTGAGCGACGTGATCGCCAGGCTCGCCGTGGAGACGTCACCCGTGACGACGTTGTTGTAGGCGTCCTCGACTGTCACCTGCGGCTGGGTCGCGAGGGCCGAGCCTGCCGTCGAGTCGGTCGGGCTCGTGGAGAACACGAGCTGGGTGGCCGGGCCGTTGGTCTCGGTGAGCTGGGCGGTGGCCGAAAGCGGGCTGTCGAAGGCGGTGATCGTGTCGACGCCCGCGACAGTCGAGGAGGTGATCGTGGCCGTGTAGGTGCCGTTGCCGTTGTCGGTGGTGGCCGAGAAGCCCTCGGCGCCGCTCGAGGTGAAGCTGACCGTCTCACCGCTCACGGGGTTGGCGAAGGCGTCGGTGACCGTGGCCGTCGCCTTCGAGGTCGAGGCGCCGTTGGCGACGATGCTCGTCGGGTTGAGCGACAGGGCGATCTTGGCCGCGGCGCCGACCGTGATCGTCTCAACCTGGGTGCCGCTCGTGAGCCCGGTCGCCGCGGCGGTGATCGTCGGGGTCCCGACCTTGGTGTCGCCGTAGTAGAAGGTCGTCGACGACGAGCCGCTAGAGATGCTGACCGAGGTGGTGGCGGTGCCGTTCAGGCTGGTGGAGAAGACGCCGCCGGTCGAACTCGACGACAGGGTGACCGTCTCGGCCGTGGTCGTCGGGTTGCCGAAGCTGTCCTGCTCCTGGACGGTGATCGGCCCGAGGTTGGCCGTCGAGGAGGTCGAGCCGGACACCGCCGTCGAGGTGATGACGAGCTTGGAGGCCGTGCCGACCGTGATCGTCTCAACCTGGGTGCCGCTCGTGAGCCCGGTCGCCGCGGCGGTGATCGTCGGGGTCCCGACCTTGGTGTCGCCGTAGTAGAAGGTCGTCGACGACGAGCCGCTAGAGATGCTGACCGAGGTGGTGGCGGTGCCGTTCAGGCTGGTGGAGAAGACGCCGCCGGTCGAACTCGACGACAGGGTGACCGTCTCGGCCGTGGTCGTCGGGTTGCCGAAGCTGTCCTGCTCCTGGACGGTGATCGGCCCGAGGTTGGCCGTCGAGGAGGTCGAGCCGGACACCGCCGTCGAGGTGATGACGAGCTTGGAGGCCGTGCCGACCGTGATCGTCTCAACCTGGGTGCCGCTCGTGAGCCCGGACTTGGCGGCGGTGATCGTCGGGGTCCCGACCTTGGTGTCGCCGTAGTAGAAGGTCGTCGACGACGAGCCGCTAGAGATGCTGACCGAGGTGGTGGCGGTGCCGTTCAGGCTGGTGGAGAAGACGCCGCCGGTCGAACTCGACGACAGGGTGACCGTCTCGGCCGTGGTCGTCGGGTTGCCGTACTGGTCCTGCTCCTGGACGGTGATCGGCCCGAGGTTGGCCGTCGAGGAGGTCGAGCCGGACACCGCCGTCGAGGTGATGACGAGCTTGGAGGCCGTGCCGACCGTGATCGTCTCAACCTGGGTGCCGCTCGTGAGCCCGGTCGCCGCGGCGGTGATCGTCGGGGTCCCGACCTTGGTGTCGCCGTAGTAGAAGGTCGTCGACGACGAGCCGCTAGAGATGCTGACCGAGGTGGTGGCGGTGCCGTTCAGGCTGGTGGAGAAGACGCCGCCGGTCGAACTCGACGACAGGGTGACCGTCTCGGCCGTGGTCGTCGGGTTGCCGAAGCTGTCCTGCTCCTGGACGGTGATCGGCCCGAGGTTGGCCGTCGAGGAGGTCGAGCCGGACACCGCCGTCGAGGTGATGACGAGCTTGGAGGCCGTGCCGACCGTGATCGTCTCAACCTGGGTGCCGCTCGTGAGCCCGGTCGCCGCGGCGGTGATCGTCGGGGTCCCGACCTTGGTGTCGCCGTAGTAGAAGGTCGTCGACGACGAGCCGCTAGAGATGCTGACCGAGGTGGTGGCGGTGCCGTTCAGGCTGGTGGAGAAGACGCCGCCGGTCGAACTCGACGACAGGGTGACCGTCTCGGCCGTGGTCGTCGGGTTGCCGAAGCTGTCCTGCTCCTGGACGGTGATCGGCCCGAGGTTGGCCGTCGAGGAGGTCGAGCCGGACACCGCCGTCGAGGTGATGACGAGCTTGGAGGCCGTGCCGACCGTGATCGTCTCAACCTGGGTGCCGCTCGTGAGCCCGGTCGCCGCGGCGGTGATCGTCGGGGTCCCGACCTTGGTGTCGCCGTAGTAGAAGGTCGTCGACGACGAGCCGCTAGAGATGCTGACCGAGGTGGTGGCGGTGCCGTTCAGGCTGGTGGAGAAGACGCCGCCGGTCGAACTCGACGACAGGGTGACCGTCTCGGCCGTGGTCGTCGGGTTGCCGAAGCTGTCCTGCTCCTGGACGGTGATCGGCCCGAGGTTGGCCGTCGAGGAGGTCGAGCCGGACACCGCCGTCGAGGTGATGACGAGCTTGGAGGCCGTGCCGACCGTGATCGTCTCAACCTGGGTGCCGCTCGTGAGCCCGGACGCCGCGGCGGTGATCGTCGGGGTCCCGACCTTGGTGTCGCCGTAGTAGAAGGTCGTCGACGACGAGCCGCTAGAGATGCTGACCGAGGTGGTGGCGGTGCCGTTCAGGCTGGTGGAGAAGACGCCGCCGGTCGAACTCGACGACAGTGTGACCGTCTCGGCCGTGGTCGTCGGGTTGCCGAAGCTGTCCTGCTCCTGGACGGTGATCGGCCCGAGGTTGGCCGTCGAGGAGGTCGAGCCGGACACCGCCGTCGAGGTGATGACGAGCTTGGAGGCCGTGCCGACCGTGATCGTCTCAACCTGGGTGCCGCTCGTGAGCCCGGTCGCCGCGGCGGTGATCGTCGGGGTCCCGACCTTGGTGTCGCCGTAGTAGAAGGTCGTCGACGACGAGCCGCTAGAGATGCTGACCGAGGTGGTGGCGGTGCCGTTCAGGCTGGTGGAGAAGACGCCGCCGGTCGAACTCGACGACAGGGTGACCGTCTCGGCCGTGGTCGTCGGGTTGCCGAAGCTGTCCTGCTCCTGGACGGTGATCGGCCCGAGGTTGGCCGTCGAGGAGGTCGAGCCGGACACCGCCGTCGAGGTGATGACGAGCTTGGAGGCCGTGCCGACCGTGATCGTCTCAACCTGGGTGCCGCTCGTGAGCCCGGTCGCCGCGGCGGTGATCGTCGGGGTCCCGACCTTGGTGTCGCCGTAGTAGAAGGTCGTCGACGACGAGCCGCTAGAGATGCTGACCGAGGTGGTGGCGGTGCCGTTCAGGCTGGTGGAGAAGACGCCGCCGGTCGAACTCGACGACAGGGTGACCGTCTCGGCCGTGGTCGTCGGGTTGCCGAAGCTGTCCTGCTCCTGGACGGTGATCGGCCCGAGGTTGGCCGTCGAGGAGGTCGAGCCGGACACCGCCGTCGAGGTGATGACGAGCTTGGAGGCCGTGCCGACCGTGATCGTCTCAACCTGGGTGCCGCTCGTGAGCCCGGTCGCCGCGGCGGTGATCGTCGGGGTCCCGACCTTGGTGTCGCCGTAGTAGAAGGTCGTCGAGGACGAGCCGCTAGAGATGCTGACCGAGGTGGTGGCGGTGCCGTTCAGGCTGGTGGAGAAGACGCCGCCGGTCGAACTCGACGACAGGGTGACCGTCTCGGCCGTGGTCGTCGGGTTGCCGAAGCTGTCCTGCTCCTGGACGGTGATCGGCCCGAGGTTGGCCGTCGAGGAGGTCGAGCCGGACACCGCCGTCGAGGTGATGACGAGCTTGGAGGCCGTGCCGACCGTGATCGTCTCAACCTGGGTGCCGCTCGTGAGCCCGGACTTGGCGGCGGTGATCGTCGGGGTCCCGACCTTGGTGTCGCCGTAGTAGAAGGTCGTCGACGACGAGCCGCTAGAGATGCTGACCGAGGTGGTGGCGGTGCCGTTCAGGCTGGTGGAGAAGACGCCGCCGGTCGAACTCGACGACAGGGTGACCGTCTCGGCCGTGGTCGTCGGGTTGCCGAAGCTGTCCTGCTCCTGGACGGTGATCGGCCCGAGGTTGGCCGTCGAGGAGGTCGAGCCGGACACCGCCGTCGAGGTGATGACGAGCTTGGCCGCGGCGCCGACCGTGATCGTCTCAACCTGGGTGCCGCTCGTGAGCCCGGTCGCCGCGGCGGTGATCGTCGGGGTCCCGACCTTGGTGTCGCCGTAGTAGAAGGTCGTCGACGACGAGCCGCTAGAGATGCTGACCGAGGTGGTGGCGGTGCCGTTCAGGCTGGTGGAGAAGACGCCGCCGGTCGAACTCGACGACAGGGTGACCGTCTCGGCCGTGGTCGTCGGGTTGCCGAAGCTGTCCTGCTCCTGGACGGTGATCGGCCCGAGGTTGGCCGTCGAGGAGGTCGAGCCGGACACCGCCGTCGAGGTGATGACGAGCTTGGAGGCCGTGCCGACCGTGATCGTCTCAACCTGGGTGCCGCTCGTGAGCCCGGTCGCCGCGGCGGTGATCGTCGGGGTCCCGACCTTGGTGTCGCCGTAGTAGAAGGTCGTCGACGACGAGCCGCTAGAGATGCTGACCGAGGTGGTGGCGGTGCCGTTCAGGCTGGTGGAGAAGACGCCGCCGGTCGAACTCGACGACAGGGTGACCGTCTCGGCCGTGGTCGTCGGGTTGCCGAAGCTGTCCTGCTCCTGGACGGTGATCGGCCCGAGGTTGGCCGTCGAGGAGGTCGAGCCGGACACCGCCGTCGAGGTGATGACGAGCTTGGAGGCCGTGCCGACCGTGATCGTCTCAACCTGGGTGCCGCTCGTGAGCCCGGACTTGGCGGCGGTGATCGTCGGGGTCCCGACCTTGGTGTCGCCGTAGTAGAAGGTCGTCGACGACGAGCCGCTAGAGATGCTGACCGAGGTGGTGGCGGTGCCGTTCAGGCTGGTGGAGAAGACGCCGCCGGTCGAACTCGACGACAGTGTGACCGTCTCGGCCGTGGTCGTCGGGTTGCCGAAGCTGTCCTGCTCCTGGACGGTGATCGGCCCGAGGTTGGCCGTCGAGGAGGTCGAGCCGGACACCGCCGTCGAGGTGATGACGAGCTTGGAGGCCGTGCCGACCGTGATCGTCTCAACCTGGGTGCCGCTCGTGAGCCCGGTCGCCGCGGCGGTGATCGTCGGGGTCCCGACCTTGGTGTCGCCGTAGTAGAAGGTCGTCGACGACGAGCCGCTAGAGATGCTGACCGAGGTGGTGGCGGTGCCGTTCAGGCTGGTGGAGAAGACGCCGCCGGTCGAACTCGACGACAGGGTGACCGTCTCGGCCGTGGTCGTCGGGTTGCCGAAGCTGTCCTGCTCCTGGACGGTGATCGGCCCGAGGTTGGCCGTCGAGGAGGTCGAGCCGGACACCGCCGTCGAGGTGATGACGAGCTTGGAGGCCGTGCCGACGAGCAGCGTGAAGGTCTGGGTGGCAGGCGGGCTGACGCCGTTGGAGGCGTTGAGGCAGAGGGTGTAGGTGGCCGACGCGGTAGCGGTCGTGCTCGTGATCGTCGCCGACGAGCCGCTCGTGTAGGCGAGCGCCACACCGGTGCCGCTAAGGCTCGTGGGCGAGCACCCGCTGAAGGCGGCGTTGGTGATCGAGGTCACCGTCGGGGTGCCGGTGGTCGTGACGGTGAAGGACCCCGCCGTCCCTTGGCTGAACGAGGTGCTACTGGCGCTCGTGATCGCTGGCGCCGAACCCGTCGCCGCGATGTCTAACGAGCCTGTCGCAGAGTTTGCGTCCGCAAAGGAATCGTTGGAGTCACACAACCCGTCCGTGTTGGTGTAGCGATATGCGTCCACTGTGAAGGTCGTAGTGCTCACCGGCGTCGAAGTAGATGTCTGCAATGTCACTGTGAAGGTGCCCGTGGCGCTACTGCCGATGGTCTGGCAGCTCGGTGGGGTGTAGGTGGTTCCCGCGGGCAAGTTCAGCACCGCGAGGTTGAAATCGTGACTGCCCAGGTGGTTATTCTTGACCGTGACGTCGTAGGTGGATGATTGCCCGGAATCGATCGTCGAGGGTGACTGGGCGGGAACTGTCACCGTTGTGGAGCCAGCGGACGCGACCGTCAAGGTGCCGTTACCAGTACCTATGTTCCCACTCGAGGGTGTGCAACTTGCGTTGCTGGAGGTGTACTGGGTCCCTGTCACGGTCAATGCATGTGCGCCGGTCGAGATGGACCCGTTGGTCGCGGCCGAGACATTGAACTGGGCCGTGCCTCCGCTGGCGGCAATCGTCTGGCAGCCGGAGTGCGTAAAGGTCACGTTGGTGACCGCGCCGACAGCGATGTTGTAGTCGTAGGCGCTTGTCTGGTTGTTCGTCACCGTCACGATATAGGTGGCGGTTTGACCTACCAGAATCGCCGGACTCGGCGACTGCGTGCCCACGGACACGGTCAGCGTGGCGGCAGAAGCAACCCCCACACCCACGAAGGGCGCGGCCATTCCAGCGAGGACCACCACAGGCACTAAGACGCGGAGGAACCGCGTCGTTGCCGACCGCCCTTCCCGCTTAGAGACACGCGTGTTGGGTACGTTGTTTGCGCCCATGACTACCTCCACGTCACTGTGGTGAAACGATGAGAAACCGGGGCGGATGCGATCACGCCCGAGGCTTTGGAACCTGCTCGGGCGGACGTCCGGGTCACGAGATGGCTTTTTTTCGCAACCCGGTCGTCCGACCGAGACTCTCGTTGGCTCGCGTCGATCGCGAGCGGGCTACAAGAGAACCTTTGATAGGGAAAGTGGTCGACCGCTGCCGACCAGGTCCGCGACAACCCGCGCCGCCACGGCGGCGAGAACCCGGCCCAGCCGGGAGCAGGTGCGCTATTGGGGGCCATCAGGCCCGGACCAGACCTTGGACGGCGCAGGCGCAGGAAACCGCGACCGTGAGCCGTACCGCCTTGAGACTCTTCACTTGGTACTCCTATGGATCAATCAATAAATGTCTATGAATCAAGCAATAAATGTCCTGGTCAGCCACTCGCTCCCCGCAGGCTCGGCGACCAGGCCCGGCCTGCGGATCATCACGTCACCCTTTACTGCCAGGGAGTCCCGATGGGGTAAGTCCCTGTTGATGCGGGCCAGACGGGGCGGGTAACTGTGCCCCGCTTGCTGAGACCGCAACACCTTGTGGAATGAACATGCCCGGCGGGCCAACTGGCCGCCACCGGGCACTTCACTGACAGAACTGTTCGGGACCGAGGCGTGACCAAGCGGTGCGTCGGAATCGATAAGGGCTGTGGCTCCGCAGCGGGGAGCGTCCGGCCCTCGGGTCCACACCAGACGCTCCCCGTTGCGAGCTGTGAGAACTGCGTGGTGCTGTGGAGGGCAGCGACCAGGCAGTTCGCTGATCGAGTCGTTCGAGCTAGAGGCGCGGCAAAGTGGCAGGTCAGAATCCATGAAGAGTCGCTTTGTTGCAGCAACCGTTGGCGTGAGCGGTAAGTCGTTCAGCGTGCTCAGACGACAAAGATCAATGTGCGCGCGTAAGACACGGCCCCGAGAGTTCCTAGGGTGGACAACCAATGGGTCTTCCAAAGAAACGGTCTCATGTTGGAACCGGAGACAACTCATCTACTCCCACTCCTCGCTCGTGGGTATTCAATTACCTCTGCTGTCGAACGAGGACGGGTTCGCTATTAGCTCCAACCAGCCCAAGCGACCACATAAGGGCCGGAGATCGATGCTTCCCTCGCCGGCAAAGTTCTACATGAGCAAGCCAGTGACGTCAAGCTGGAATCTTTCACTCCCCTGACACAGCACGTCCACACCCGTGCCGAAGTCGAGGGAATGCACCGAGCGAACCTCAGCCTCGCGAATCCGGTCCACGAAGGCTGGAGAGACGTGCGTCTCGACCGGCCATGCCCCGCGCGGATTTCCCAGGCGCGATCTTGAATACGAAAGCGACCGAGGGTGGGCGTCCCAAAGGTGCCGATAATTTAAGGTATTTCTGAACGTCTGATCGCGAAGCTCGGTGCTGGTGACAGGCCCGCCCTTGTGTGTGAGCACCTGGCCGTCGTTCCGGCGACTCGACTTCGCCAGGTGGCATCTGACGGCTACTCCGTCGCTGCTACGCGCGTCTCCCGCGGCGGGAGATTGTGATGAACCGGCGTGCCTCTACTGTGGACGAACGAGTCACTCTGTGTGTTCATCTAACTACTCGTTGTGGCGGTACCGGACGATCCGAAAGGAGGTCTTGTCCAAGCTGCCATCGGTCACAGCGGCTCCGTTGCCGATGCTCGATGACGCGTCTCCGGCCGGTCCGAATCGAACGAGCGGCGGGTCGCTCAACTCGCGATAACTTCATTGGCCCTGAGTGGCTATTTAGCTATCACTGAGCGGCAAGGCCGTGGCCAACGACGCGTTCGCACGGGACTGTAAGCGACAACCTGGGCTACTTAGGTCAGGCACATTAGGATCGATAACTGAGATCACGACGTCCAACTCATTGTGGAGTGACGCGATCGGAGGGATCTGGCAGTCGGGGGGTTGAGCCAGCCGTGGCGCGGCGATAACGCTGGACGCCACTTGCACTGGTTATTGGACAAGAGCGACTCCGGTCTCACCTACTCGATTGTCGTGAATGTCGGAGAGTATACGTACTGCCGGATTAGGCGGAACCGGCGTGTCGCTCGCGACGCCATATAGGTGACAACGAAGGCTGGGACGAGGTGCAACCAATCCGGCTAGTTCTCCAGTACGTGATCCGGAGTGATCGACCTGGCCAGCAGGCCCGTGGTGAAGTCGGGCCAACACCGGAGGGCATCGCGCATCAGCTCATAGTCACGGTCGAGGCACTCTAGAACCGCTCGTCAATGGCGCCCAGATATGGGATGAGGAGGTCGCTCATGGCTCTCGTCTCGACCCGCCACCGCGAGCCTGGGAGTACTCCTGAACCTAAACCTTGCAGGCGGTTCGGCCCCTCGCGAACGGTTCTGTGCTAGGCAAGCGATGGGAGTAGTCAGGCACTCGTCCGGGGGAGCCGAACACCATGTTGGAGGAGGACCTGCGCGGCAACCTTTACAGGCTCTGGAATCGGCCGTTCTCGGAGACGTACTTGCCTTCGCCAGCGGTGCCGTGGAGAGACGGAAGAAGGCAGGAGTCATAGGGACGCTCGGAGTGCCCAGCGCGGTTTACCGGTTCGCCCAGACTGTGGTCCCCATGTACCGGGAGCTGTTCTTCCACCCTGGCTCCTACGGCTGCCGGCCTGGACGCTCTGCTCTCAAGGCAGTGGGGCAGTGCCGCAAGCGCTGCCGGAAGTTCGATTCGGTGATCAATTCTGTGAGCTCTCGCCGGCCATGAGCAACAACGTGGCAAAATCGAAACGCCTGCAGATCAGGGCCTGGCACCTTGACCGTCGCACCTGGACGGAGCTGTCCTGTCTCACCGAGTGCCGTCAACCCTCAGGTTCGAGGCTGGATTAGCTCTTACGGGGCCTTCTACTGCTCCGACTTGTACTCCCTCGCACGACCCATCGACGAGCACCTCGTCGATGGGCAAGAGTTCAAGCGTTCTGTGGCAAGCTCTGAATGCCATGAAGAGGGGCCTCCCTCGGTGACAGCGTTGATGTCACCGAAACCCAACCACCAAGGGAGGCCTTACACACATGTTGCACGCTGGATTGGATCTTTCAAGGCACCGAGTCGATGTCCATCTTCTCGCCGAGGACGGCACGACCCTCGAGGTGACGACGGCACCTCCCGATCTCGACGGCCTGCGAGGCCTCGTACGCTCGGTCGCCCGCAGCTACGGCAAGAAAGAGGAGGTCATGGCCGTCATCGAGTCGATGAACGGGGCTCGCTTTGTGCACGACACCTTGGAGCTCTACGGCTGGTCGGTGGAGATCGCCGATGCCCAGAAGGTGAAGGGCCTCGCTCCTCTCGCCTGCAAGACGGACCGCATCGACGCCCGCGTCTTGGCCGAGCTGAGCCGGCGCGACCTCGTGCCGGCCATCTGGCTCCCGGACCCGGCGGTGCGCTGTGAGCGCGAGCTTGCCCGCTTCCGTCTTCACCTGGTCGGCGTTGAAGAACCGCATCCACTCGAGCCTGCTCGCCTTCGGCCACCCTTGTCCGGTCTCGGACCTGTTCGGTTTCGAGGGCCGAGCACTCCTCGCCCGACTCGAGTTCCCAGAACCCTGGCTCGGCGACATCGAGGCCTCCCTGCGGCTCATCGACGCGATCAACTTCCAGATCACCGAGATCGAAGACGAGCTCGTGGCCGCCGGCGCCGATCATCCCTATGTACCCCTCTTGCGCACCGCCCCGGGCATCGGACATGTCCTCGGCTACACGATCGCAGCCGAGATAGGCAACATCGAACGCTTCGCGAGCCCGACCAAGCTGTGCGGCTACACGGGACTGTGCCCACGGGTCTATCAGTCGGGCGAGGCCGACCACCGCGGCAGCCTGAGAAACAACGGCCCGAAGTACCTGCGCTGGGCGCTCATGGAGGCGGCCACCCATGCTTCCCGGCATCCCGTGTACGCAGAGCGCTACAAGAAAACGAGCACCCGTCTCGGCCGCCAGCGCGGCAAGAAGATCGCCCGTGTCGACATCGCCCGCCGTCTCGCCGAGGCGATCTGGTGGATGTTGACCACGAACAAGCCGTTCGCTCCGGCAGGCGCCGCGTCAGATCTGGCCGCATGACGGCCCCCTTCTGAATTGCGCTACCGGAGCGAACCTCCCATAGACCTGATCCTTGCCAAGTGCAGGCGATAGAGAGTTGAGCACCGCTCGAACCAAGAACGGGAGGAACGACGAAGAGAGCACCTAAGGGCCGCAGGCGAGCTGCGGCCAGGAGCCCATGATCATCGCCCGCGGTCCGAATTCGGCATCGCCGGCGTCAAGGCCCCCACCGCAGTCAGCTGACGGTCGGGGTTGGGGAGCCTTGACTCCGGCTTGGCGCGCCGAAATCTCGCTGGCCGAACCCATTGACATCCGGCCCCTCTTCATAGAGATCTGACCCGCCTGAGGCTGGCTGACCAACATACGCCAACACCTTTCGCCCACTGGCAGCTTGCCGGATCACCACCAACGGTTCGTGGGAGCTGCATCACGCGAGACTGTCGCGTATGGTTCTGCGAGAGCGGGAAAGGCGTCCCGCCACTCACCTGAAAGGGGGATGGGGAACCGGGTCCGCAGTGTGGGCACCGCGCTCCTGACTACCAGTGGACGATCCGTTGCTTGCTCTCGATCTGCATGCCAGCACGGTCGACCTGCTTCGCAGCCTGCTCAGCGCCCTCGCGGATATGAGCCGGGGCACACCATTCGCACTCACGGCTGAACAGCGAGGCTACCTTGCCCAGGCAATGGACATCGCGGCCGACCTCGACATCGTCTTCGAGGAGTTGGCAGGAGTGTTCGACATCTTGCCACCGACGACCGAATCCGGCCAACAACTTCGGACCTGATCCGCCGCGGGAAACTGCTGAGCAGGCGAACTTCGTTTGCCTAGATCAGTCCCCGCCGACCGGGCCTGCCGGAAAGGGTGATACGACCGGACCGCCGTTAGTCGCGTCCGCTCTCATAGCCGCCGCGACTAGAACTCCGATTCCGACCGCCATCACGATGTCGCCGGGGCTTACGACGCTCCGGAACCAGGAAAGCGGAATGACATCCCCCAGTGCGCGCAAGGCGGTGCCGTGGCTCATCGGGACTCGACCGCGCCGGCATCGCTCCGTCGATTTCTGTGATCCGTGGTCACTTGGAGTGCAGAGTCGGAGACCGGCATGCCTCCGTTCGTGACGATCACAAGAAGGTTGAGAGCCCAGCCGCCCCCGACAACGCCGAACCCCAAGCGAGCACCGCCCGACGAGCAGCGGGCGTTCTCAAAGAGCCACCAACCTAGGACGAGGTAGGTCACTACGAGGAGCGCGAGCCGAAAGCCGGATGCCCAGCCGCGGACTCCTGGAAGCTCAAGCGCTACCTGGGTCGCGATCGCTCCAACGACAAGCGGGGAATGCCTGAGTCGCGTGTCCAGGAGCGCACGCCAACTACCGCCCATCACCCATCCGGCGAGCAACCCGACGAGGATAGCGAAGGGCAGGATCAGCATGCCGGAACTGGACGGCCGGCTTGGTGGTCAGTTGAGGCTTGCGTCTGCACCGACGACGTAGACCACGGTCTCGCCAGCAGACATCGGCCCTACCAGTGAACTCGAGGGCCCTGGAAGAACGGTGCAGCTGCTGCGAACCAAAGAGCCCCGATCGTCCCGGCAGCAGCAGCTAGGTGGACGATTCTTCTGCGGGCCGTCGTCCTGCTCATCTCGCGTTCTCCTCGGTCTAGCCAGCGGCGTTTGCCGTCCTCGAATAGGGATCGTCACTATACCCAGGCTCACAACTCGCTTGCCAGCCAGACCCAGTTGTGTCCTGACCCTGTCTCGGACCGTCTGGCGAGGAATGGCCAAGAAAGGGGCTGAGGCTCGATCGTCTTTCGCTAACCGGGCGGCTCTCCGGTCGCGCACCGTTCCATCCTGAATAGCTTGTAGTCGGGGCCTGGCCGGACTGCCGGGCGTGAGAGCTGGCGAAGGGAGACCGGAGAATGTCTCGAGCGAGTGACGTCGAGCGGCAGATGCGCGAGTACTGGGACCGCGACGCGGCAACCTACGACCGTTCGCCCGGGCACGATCCGCAGACACCGGTGGAACTGGCAGTGTGGGCGGCGAGCTTGCGCAGGCTGTTGCCGGCCCCGCCCGCGCACGTGCTGGACGCCGGGGCAGGGACCGGGTTCGTGAGCCTTTTGCTGGCCCGTGAGGGTTACCGCGTCACGGCGTTGGACCTGGCGCCGGGCATGCTTGCGAAGCTGAGCGAGAAGGCGCAGCGCCGCGGGCTCGGCATCGAGGTCGTCGAGGGCAATGCAGCCGATCCACCAGGCGCCCGCTACGACGCTGTCGTGGAGCGGCACCTCGTCTGGACCTTGCCGGACCCGAGGGCGGCACTCGAGGCCTGGCGCCGGGTCGCACCTACAGGGACCCTCGTGCTCCTCGAAAGCAGCTGGGGGGCGAACGCCGGCCCCTCCGAGCAACTGCGATCCCGTGCCCGGGTCCTTCTCGGGCGGCTCAAGAACAAGCCGTCGGACCATCATGCACAGTACGGGGCCGAGCTCCGCTCCGAGCTCCCGTTCGGGTCGGGCACGAGCCCGGAGCTGTTGGTTCGGCTCGTCGAGTCAACGAGCTGGGGCCCGGCTCGAGTCGAGCGGCTTCGCGACGTGGAGTGGGCGACCCGGGAGGCGTCGGTGTCAGTGGTCGACCGGTTGTTGGGAGTGACGCCTCGTTTTGCCGTGATCGCCGGTTGACCGCTCAGTCGACCGGTGTTGCTCGGGCAGCGCAGGACCTCCGGAGTGGCTGGAGCTGGGCGCGGTCCAGCCGCCCGAAATCGTGTGGCGACGGCTACCACTTAGAGTGGTCATGTCAACCGCGCTAGGGTGTCAGCCATGAGGCGTGCCAAGAGCCTCGCGGTGGGTGTCGTCGCGACGGTCGTGGCTCTGGCCATTCCTTCGGTCGCGGCGACGGCTGGGCCGAGGACAGGCGGACCAGACACGCCCACCACGGTCTTGGCGAGCCCGGACAGGCCGTCGACCACGACCACACTTCCGGGCGTCACACCCACGGCCGACCGGGTGTTGAAGCGTCTGTTGGCGATGGTGGCGCTCATCACCGAGGACGACCAGAGAGCGGCAGCCCTTTCGGAGTTCTACGACCTCGAGAAGTGCAAGTTGGGCGAGGCGCAACTAGAGATCGCCACGCTCGACCGCCGGATCCGAGTCGCCGATCTCCGTGTGTCGGCGGCCGGTGCCGGTCTCCGCCAGGCTGCGATCCGTGCTTACGTCTCCGGCGAGCTGAACGAGGTCGGATCGGGCCTCGTCTTGGGCAATGCGTCCGAGCGGGAAATGGCCGGGGTCTACACCGGCGTCGCGTTGGGCCAACTGCACCAAGCCGTCGGGCTTTACAGGGCGACCTCAAGCGCCGCGCGCGCCTCGCGCTCTGCCGCCCTTCAGACCTCCCGGCAGATAGCCCGTACCTTGGCCAGCCTCGCCGGCGTGCGGGCCCGGGCCCGCGCCCTTCAGCACAAGGCATCGGCTCAGTACGCCTCGATCAGCCGGCGACTGCTCGGCCTGGTCGGCCGGAAGGAGTTCGCCCGGCTCTTCTCGCCACTGCCTTCAGGCAGTCCCTACAGGGGGCCGGACCTCGCCGGCACCAACGTGGCGCACGTCGCCACCAGGACTCAGGGCCTCAAGGCGGCGGAGGCGGCCCGGGAGTTCCTCGGCGTTGCGTACGTGTTCGGGGGTTTCGGCAAGACTGGCATCGACTGCTCGGGGCTGACGATGCGGGCGTGGGCGGCGGCGGGCTACCAGCTCGCCCACTCGGCGACACTGCAGTGGGAGGAGTCCCGTCCTGTGTCCCTGGGTCACCTGGAGCCCGGAGACCTGCTCTTCTACCACTTCGCCCACGACGGCGCGAATGCCATCTCCCACGTCGTCATGTACCTGGGTTCAGGCCCGTTCGGGGCCGAGACGGTGATCCAAGCGGCCGAGCCCGGGACGAACGTCGCTCTCGACCCGATCTTCTTCGACGGCCTGGTCAGCGCCGGGCAACCCTGAACAGCCCGGCGGGGGAGACCGGACCTACCAGCGTCCCCGGTGGACGACTTCGCCCATCGCTCGCCGCGCGCGACGTTGCGGTGATCGGGCCACGCCTGTGGCCCCCTTCGGGGTGGGGGGCTCCTCGTAGCCGAGTGCGACGGCTCCTATGACCTGCTTGCCTTCGGGCACGCCGAGCGCGCCCAGCAACGGGCCAGGGTCCCGGTGCAGTTGAAAAAAGAGCGCCCCGAGTCCCTCGTTCGTGGCGGCGAGGAGCAGCAGCATGACCGCGAAGGACGAGTCCACGAGCCAGTACGGCACCGGCCAATCTTCGGCCGGGACACCGGCGAGGCGCGAGCGTGCTTTGTCCGCCTCGGCGTAGCGAGCGACATAGGCGCGAGGGTCGCCGATCGGCAGCACGATCACCGGTGCCCGGAGAAGGCCATGGAGCGACCGGGGTCCGGCGAGGAACTCCGGGTCGCTGGTCATCTCGAAGAACCGCCCGGTTTGTTCCGGGCCCTCGAGCACGAGCAGTTCGACTCCTTGGCAAAAGCCTGCCGAGGGCCCGCGCAGGGCGACGTCCAGCACCCGGTCCAGGACGTCGGTCGGCACCGGTGCGTCCGAGTAGCGCCTTGTCATGCGACGACTGCGGACGACGTCATCGAGTTCCACCCGGCGGACGCTAATGGACCATGAACCCGAACGCGAAGCCTCGACCTCAACTAGAGCCGTAGGCCGCAGCTGTTCGTTGGCGTCGGAATGTAGATGGCACTGGTAGCGTTTTTGGGACTCAGGAGCACCGAGGAGAGGTGGGGCTGGTGCCGAGCTTCAGGGACATGCTGAACCAGGCAAAGCGCGACATCGTCGAGATCGAGCCCGGTGCCGCGGATGCCGTATTCGACCAGGCGCTCTTCCTCGATGTCCGCGAGGCGGACGAGTACGCCCAAGGAGCCGTCCCCGGTGCCCTCCTTCTGCCGAGGGGCCTGCTCGAGCTTCAGGTGGAGGGCCGAGTGCCCGACAAGGACCGCAAGATCGTCGTGTACTGCGCGGGCGGCACTCGCTCGGCTCTCGCAGCCCAGGCACTCGGACAGCTCGGCTACTCCGACGTCGCGTCGATGGCCGGTGGGTTCAACAGGTGGAAGGACGAGGGGCGCGACTGGGTCGCACCGAGGACGCTCGACACCGCCCAGCGCAACCGGTACCAGCGGCACCTGCTGCTTCCCGAGATCGGGGAGGCCGGCCAGCAACGCCTCCTGGAGTCGAAGGTGCTCCTTCTCGGCGCCGGCGGCCTCGGCTCGCCAGCGGCGCTCTATCTGGCCGCGGCCGGGGTGGGGACGATCGGGATCGTCGACATGGACGTCGTCGACTCGTCGAACCTGCAGCGCCAGGTCCTGCACAATCTCGACCGCATCGGCGAGCGCAAGGTCGACTCCGCGAGGAAGACGCTCACGGCCATGAACCCTGACGTGAACGTGGTCACCTACGACGTCCGTCTCGGGGCGGGAAACGTGCTCGAGATAATCGACTCCTACGACGTGATCGTGGACGGGACGGACAACTTCCCGACCCGCTATCTCGTAAACGACGCAGCGCTCGTGAAGAAGATCCCGGTCGTTCACGGTTCGATATTCCGATTCGAGGGTCAGGCCACCGTCTTCTACCCCTACGAGGGCCCCTGTTACAGGTGCCTCGTGCCCGAGCCGCCGCCCGCGGAACTGGCACCGTCGTGCGCAGAAGCCGGCGTGCTGGGTGTGCTGCCCGGGATCATCGGCTCGATCCAGGCGGTCGAGGCGATCAAGCTTCTCCTCGGGTTGGGCAAGTCGCTCGTCGGCCGTCTCCTCGTCTACGACGCCCTCGAGCAGTCCTTCAGGACCTTCAAGATCCGGCGGGACCCGGCCTGCCCGGCCTGTGGCGAGCACGCCGGCGAGATCGTCATCGCCGAGTACGACGACCTCTGCATGCCGCATCCCATGCAGGCTCCGAACCTCGTCGTCGCCGGCTGAGGCCGCGTCCGGCCCGCCGCCGCCCGAGTGGCGAGGTGACAACCCCGGCAGGCGAAACTTACGCTTGGGTGATGGCGACAGGCGCAGCTGGGCGCCGGACCGGTTCCGGCATCGAGATCCGTCGCCGCTACGTCGCGGAGGACCTGGACGGATTCGACCCTGCTCTCGAGCTGGGCGAGCCAGGCGCCTACCCCTACACGCGTGGTGTCCAGCGGGACATGTTCCGCGGCCGGCTCTGGACGATGCGCCAGTACGCCGGCTTCGGGACGGCCGAGGCGACCAACGAACGCTTCAAGTTCCTGCTCGAGGCCGGCCAGACCGGGCTGTCGTGCGCGTTCGACCTCCCCACCCAGATGGGGTACGACTCGGACCACCCGCGCTCTGAAGGCGAGGTCGGCAAGGTGGGCGTCGCCGTCGACTCCATCGAGGACATGCGCGCCCTGCTGGCCGGCCTTCCCCTCGACCGGGTGTCCACCTCGATGACGATCAACGCCACCGCGGCGATCCTGCTCCTGCTCTACGAGCTCGTCGCCGAGGAGGAGGGTGTCGCGCCGTCGTCGCTCAGCGGCACCATCCAGAACGACATCCTCAAGGAGTACGTCGCCCGCGGCACCTACATCTACCCGCCGCGGCCGTCCATGCGCCTGGTCACCGACACCTTCGCCTACTGCGCGGAGCGGATCCCGGACTGGAACACGATCTCGATCTCCGGCTACCACATCCGCGAAGCCGGCTCGACGGCCGTCCAGGAGCTGGCGTTCACGCTCGCGAACGGGATCGCCTACGTACAGGCCGCGCTCGATGCGGGGCTCGGCGTCGACGCCTTCGGGCCAAGGCTCTCGTTCTTCTTCAATGCCCACAACGATCTGTTCCAGGAGGTCGCGAAGTACCGGGCCGCGCGCAGGATCTGGGCCCGGATAATGACGGAGCGTTTCGGTGCTCTCGACGAGAAGTCGAAACGTCTCCGTTTCCACACCCAGACAGGTGGTTCCACCCTTACCGCACAGCAACCGGACAACAACATCGTCCGGGTGACGCTGCAGGCTCTCTCCGCCGTCCTGGGCGGCACTCAGAGCCTCCACACGAACGGCTTCGACGAGGCAATCGGGCTCCCGACCGAGCATGCGGCAAAGCTCGCGCTGCGCACCCAGCAGGTCATCGCCTTCGAGTCCGGCGTGACCGGCACCGTCGACCCACTGGCGGGCTCCTATTTCGTCGAGACCCTCACCAACGAGGTCGAACGCGCCGCGCTCGACTACATCGCGCGCGTCGACGAGCTCGGCGGCGCGGTGGCTGCGATCGAAGCCGGCTACATGCAGGATGAGATCGAGCAGGCCGCCTACGAGTACGCGAAGGCCGTCGAGTCGGGCGACGAGGTGGTCGTGGGCGTCAACAGGTTCACCGAAGAGGAGGCCAGCGAGCCGGAGGCCTTCCCTATCGACCCGCTCCTGCAGCGGGCCCAGATCGAGCGGCTGCAGGCCCTGAGGGCATCGCGGGACCAGGCCGGCGTCGACGCCGCCATCGACGACGTGCGTGCGGCCGCCCGTGGAACACAGAACCTGCTGGTCCCCATGCGCGAGGCGTTGAAGCGCCGCGCGACCCTGGGAGAGGTGTCGGACGCCCTGCGCGAGGTCTTCGGGGAGTACCGCCCGAACCGTTGACCCGGACGTGAGGGCCCGCCGCCCGGCGAGGCGGTCCCCCAGGGGGCAGGTGTTTCAACCGTGCCCGTATGCCTTTGCGCTCAGGCGCTTGCGCACGACCTCGTCGCTCGCAAGGTCGATAGTCGTCCACGCCATGGCCACGGCGCCGTCGATCACGGCACGATCGGCCGCCGGGCTCGCGGCCGCCGCTGCGAACGCGGCCTGATGGTTGACCGCCGGAAACGAGTCAATGGCAAGAAGCGGGTGGATCGAAGGAATCGCCAGCGACACGTTGCCCATGTCGGTCGAGGCTCTCATCGTCCCTTCCGTCACGGCCGAGAAGACGCGGCCGATGGCCGTGGCATTGCTGCGGTAGAGCGCGGCCATCGCCTCGTCGGTGAGGAACTCGGAGTATCGGGGCCCCTGGGGCACTATCTCGAGGGAGGCGCCGGTCGCCAAGGCGCCCGCATCGAAACATCTCACGACCCTCTGCTCCCAAGCCTCGAGGGCTTCCAGCGTCTCGGCCCGCACGTAGAACTTCGCCACGGCGAGCGCAGGCACGACGTTCGGAGCGGCACCGCCGTAGGTGACGATCCCGTGGACCTGATCGTCGCGGCAAGAGTGCTGGCGGAGCAGCCCGATCGCGACCTGGGCGATCGTGATCGCGTCCGCGGCGTTGACACCCCGCTCGGGGAACGCCGAGGCGTGCGCTTCCTTGCCGGTGTAACGGGCGTCGAAGTGGCTCACCGCCAGGCACGGCATGCGATCGAGCTCGCTCGGTGCCGGATGCACCATGAGCGCGGCGTTGACGCCGTCGAAACCACCGCGCTGCATCATGAGGACCTTGCCGCCGCCGCCTTCCTCCGACGGGGTTCCGAGGACGCGAACGGTGATGCCGAGGTCGTCCGCGAGCGCTGCCAGTCCGATCCCGGCGCCAACGGCCGCCGACGCGATCACATTGTGGCCGCAGGCATGTCCGATCTCGGGAAGGGCGTCGTACTCGGCGCATATCGCGACCGTCAGCGGCCCGGTCCCGGCACTGGCGGCGAATGCGGTCGCCAGCCCGCAGATTCCCCGCGCGACGGTGAAGCCGCCGTCGGTGAGCGCCTCGGCGCACCACTTCGACGCCTGCTCTTCCTCGAAGCCGAGCTCCGGGTGGCCGTGGATCATCCGCGACAGCCCGATCAGCCGGTCGCCGGCGTTCGCGATCGTCGTGCGGGCCTGTTGCTTGGCAGCCTCGGTTTGTGTCACGTGGTTCAACTTATGACCGCCACCACGTCGCCCGCGCCGAGCGAGTCGCCGACCGAGACGCGCAGCTGTCTCACGGTCCCGGCTCGGTCCGTACTGATCGGGTTCTCCATCTTCATGGCTTCCAGCACGCATATGGTCTGGTCGGCCTCGACGATCTCACCCTCGCTCACGAGGACCTTGATGATCGTCCCCTGCATCGGTACCGTGACCGTCCCGTCGTCGGCGAGCAGCGCTACCGCGGCCGCACGCGGCCGGGACGCGGCGGAGGCTCGCTTGGGGCGCGGCGCCGGCTGACCGGTTGCGGCGGTGTCGGGCACCCAGAGCTTCACGCGGTACCGGCGCCCGTCGACTTCGGCGTCGACCTCCCGCACCACCATGTTCTCGATGCCGTCCGGGCTCGCGGTGCCGTGCGTGCCCTCGGTGTCACGGGGCGGTCCGCTCGGGGACGGCACGGTGGCGATGTCGGACAGGTCGAGTTTCTCCTCGAGCCAACGGGTGGAGTGGCGGGCTTCGATGAAGTCGTCATGGGTGAGGACCGCCTGGATCACCGGGCTGGTGGTCGCGACGCCCTCGACCTCCATCTCCGACAGGGCGCGCAGCAGCCTGCGGCGGGCAGCGTCGCGGTCGCGGCCCCAGACGACGATCTTCGCGACCAGGTTGTCGTAGTACTGGCTCACGGTGTCGCCGGACTCGAAACCCGAGTCCGAGCGCACCCCGAAGCCCTCCGGGAGACGGAGCCTGGTTATCCTCCCGGGACTGGGGAGGAACCTGCCGGCGGCCGGATCCTCGGCGTTGATCCGTGCCTCGATGGCGTGCCCCCGGCTCGACGAGGCGATCGCGTCCTGCGACAACGGGAGCGGCTCGCCTGCGGCGACACGCAGCTGCCATTCGACGAGGTCGAGCCCCGTCAGCAGTTCTGTGACAGGGTGCTCCACCTGCAGTCGCGTGTTCATCTCCAGGAAATAGAAGCTCCCGTCCTCGTAGAGGAACTCGACCGTGCCGGCGCCCTGGTAGTCGCAGGCCCTGCAGATCTGCACCGAGGCCTCGCCCATGGCCCGGCGAAGCTCGTCCCCGAAGAGCGGCGCGGGGCTCTCCTCGATGAGCTTTTGGTGGCGGCGCTGGCAGGAGCAGTCCCGTTCGCCCAGCCACACCACGTTTGCGTGGGCGTCGGCGAACACCTGCATCTCGATGTGGCGGGGCCAGGTGAGATAACGCTCGAGGTACACCTCCGCGTGCCCGAAGGACGACAAGGCCTCACGCTGGGCAGACTCCAGGGCGGAAGCGGCGTCGGCGGCCTTGCTCACGACTCTCATCCCGCGGCCCCCGCCGCCGAAGGCCGCCTTGACCGCGACCGGCCATCCGTTGGCCTCGCCGAAGGCGACGACGTCGGCCGGGTCGGCGATCGGCTCGTTGCGGCCGGGAACGCTGGCGACGCCTGCGCGTTCCGCGGCGAGCCGGGCGCTGATCTTGTCGCCCATGGTCTCGATGGCGCTCGGGGGCGGCCCGATGAAGGTGGCGCCGGCCTCAGCGACCGCTCGGGCGAACGCCGCGTTCTCGGCGAGGAAGCCGTACCCGGGATGTACCGCGTCGGCACCGCTCCGCGCGACGGCATCGAGGATGGACCCGGTCACGAGGTAGCTCTCTGTGGCGGTCTGACCGCCCAGGGCGTAGGCCTCGTCGGCGAGGCGGACGTGAAGCGAGTTGCCGTCGAGCTCGGAGTAGACAGCGACCGTCGCTATCCCGAGCTCGCGGCAGGTCCGGATGACCCTGACGGCGATCTCGCCGCGGTTTGCGACGAGCACCTTGTCGAACACCGGCCCTCCTTCCTAGCCTCGTGTCCCAATGGAGCAGGCGCCGCCAGCCGACGGACCACCCGTAGGGGAGTGCTCAGTCGAGCAGGCTACCCGCGCCCGTCGCGACGGCGATCCTGTCGCGACGGGCGACACCACCGCCGAGAGCCCGGTTCCTTTCGCCGTGCCCGAGCGCCTGGCCGAGGTCGATTCGACGAACCGGTACCTGGTCAGCCTCGTGGGTGCCGGGTTGCCGGACGGTTCGCAGGTCCCCGAAGGCTATGCCGTGGTGGCCGAGCACCAAAGCGAGGGCCGCGGGCGGCTCGGGAGGAGATGGGAAGCGCCGCCCGGCACGGCGGTGCTGTGCTCGATCCTGCTCAGGCCGGATCTCCGACCCGAACAGCTTCATCTCGCTGCTTGGGCGGTGGCGCTCTCGGCAGCTCGAGCCTGCCGGGCGACCGCCGGGGTGGAGCTGTCGCTGAAATGGCCGAACGACCTCGTGTCGGGGGCCTCTGGCGCCGGGGCGGAGGCCGGGCCCCGGCCCGGGCACGACGAGACCGAGCGGAAGGTCGCCGGCGTCCTGTCCGAGATGGTGCCGGCCCGCGCCGGTGAAGGCCCGGACGGGCGCGACGCCGGCAGGCCCGGCGGGATCGTGGTGGGCATCGGGATCAACGTCAACTGGCCTGTGGACTGGCCGCCGAAGGACTCCCCGGACCCGGAACTGGTCTCGATCGCGACCCGCGCCACGTCGTTGAACCGCCTGGCGGGACGTGAGATCGACAGGAGCGAACTCGTGGGGCGCCTGCTCAGGGCTACAGGCGCCCGGAACGCGATGTTCGCCAGCCCCGAGGGACGCCACGCCCTGGCGTCGGAGTACCGGCTCGCCTGCACGACGATCGGGCGCCAGGTCCGCGTCGAGCTCGGGGACGAGACCGTCACCGGGACGGCTCTGGACCTCGACGACGCCGGGTGCCTCCTCGTCACCACCGGTGCCTGCATCCGGACGATCTCCGCCGGTGACGTCGTCCACCTCCGCTGAGCCGTGGCTCTCGCGCTCACGGGGCGCCTCGTGAACCCGCGCGGTCCCAGCCCCCAGGCTGAGGCCGATTAGCCTGGTCCGATCATGCAACTACTGATCACAGGCGGCGCGGGCTTCATCGGTTCCAACTTCGTGCGGTACTGGGCTGCACGCCGGGGGGAGGACAAGCTCGTCGTTCTCGACGCTTTGACCTACGCCGGGGATCGTCGCAGCATCGCCGAGCTGGAGAGGACAGGTCGTGTGATCTTCGTTCACGGGGACATCTGCGACCAGCCCTTGGTCGAAGAGACGCTCGACCGCCATCGGATCGAGACGATCGTGCACTTCGCGGCCGAGTCGCACAACAGCCTGGCCATCTTGGACCCGGCCCGTTTCTTCAAGACCAACGTGCTCGGGACCCAGACGCTGTGCGAGGCCGCTCGCCAAGTCGGGGTCGCGAGGTTCCACCACATCTCCACCTGCGAGGTCTACGGGGATCTCGCGCTCGACAGCGAGGAGTCCTTCAGCGAGGAGTCCCCCTACCGGCCGCGTACCCCCTACAACGCCTCGAAGGCGGGCGCCGACCACGTGGTCCGGTCGTACATCGAGTCCTTCGGGCTCCAAGCGACGATCACGAACTGCTGCAACAACTACGGCCCGTACCAATTCCCGAGAAGGTCATCCCGCTGTTCGCCACACGAGCCCTCGAGGGCCAGACGCTCCCGTTGTACGCCTCGACGAAGAACCGCCGTGAATGGCTGCACGTCGAGGACCACTGCCGCGCCATCGAGCTCGTCCTCACCGGCGGCGTGGTCGGTGAGACCTACAACGTCGGCTCCGGCCAAGAGGCGAGCATCGAGCAGATCGCCGACGGTGTCCTCGAAGCCGCCGGCCGGCCTGAGTCTCTCAAGACGATCGTCCCCGACCGTCCCGGGCACGACCGGCGTTATCTGCTCGACTCGACGAAGATCCGCACAGAGCTCGGATGGGAGCCGATGGTGCCTTTCGAGGAGGGCCTCAGAGCCACTGTCGGCTGGTACCGCGACAACCGCTCGTGGTGGGAGCCGCTGATCGGACGTTCGCCGGTCGTCGAGACGTCCTGGACGGCCGTGCCGCCCGCCGGGCTGTCCTGAGGCCGGGGCCAGTGCGCGTGTTCGTGACCGGCGTGACCGGTCAGGTCGGGACCGAGATCGTCGCCGAGCTGCACCGCCGGGCGGCGCAACGCCGCCGTGGCCCCTTGCTGGAGGTCATCGCCCCCGAGGAGAGCGTCCTCGACATCTCCGATCGCGACGCGGTGCTCGCCGCCATAGGGACTGTCGAGCCAGACGTCGTCATCCACCCGGCAGCCTGGACGGCCGTCGACGCCTGCGAGTCCGATCCCGATCGCGCTTATCGCGTGAACTGTCTCGGCACCCGCTACGTCGCCGAGGCGGCCCGCATCGCCGGCGCACACCTTTGTTACCTTTCGACCGACTACGTCTTCGACGGCACCTCCCCCAAGCCGTACCTCGAGTGGGACGATCCGAACCCGTTGTCGGTGTACGGCCGCTCCAAGCTCGGCGGCGAGCGCGAGCTCGATCCGGGCCACACGATCGTTCGCACCGCATGGGTGAACGGCAGGACGGGCGACAACATGGTCAAGACCGTCCTGCGTCTGGCCGCACAAGGCGGGACGCTCCGCTTCGTGGACGACCAGCGGGGGAGCCCGACTTCGGCGGCCGACCTTGCCGCCAGGGTGGTCGACCTCTCGCTCGGCAGGCATGCCGGCATCTTCCACGTGACCAACCAGGGCTCGACGACCTGGTACGGGTTCGCCCGCCTGGTCCTTGGCGTTGCCGGTCTGGGCCCGGAACGGGTCGAGCCGATCTCGACCGCCCAGCTCAGCCCGCCGCGCCCGGCCCCCCGGCCCGCCAACTCGGTGCTCGACAACGCAGCCATGCGGCTGTCGGGCTGGGACCTTCTTCCCAGTTGGGAGCAGGCGATCACGGGACTTGTCGCCGAGCTGACGGCCTGAGTTGCCGACATCGGACGTCTCCCAAAGAGTCGGGGCGGTCGTCGTCAACTACAACGCAGGCGAGGTGCTGGCCCGCTGCCTGGCGAGCTTGCAGCGCAACGGGGTCACCGACATCGTCGTGGTGGACAACTGCTCGACCGACGGCTCGACCGCCCTGGTGCAGACCCTCGAGGGCTCATGCCGCCTGGTACGCTCGCCGCGCAACGGGGGATACGGCGCCGGAGCGAACCTCGGCGCCCGGTCCAGCCGGCGCGAGCTCCTCTTCATCTGCAATCCCGACCTCGTCGCCGAGCCGGATGCCGTCGAGCGCCTCGCCGAAGCGCTCGACGACCATCCCGACGTGGCCGTGGCCGGCCCGATGCTCCTGGAGACCGACGGCTCGGTCTACCCGTCAGGCCGGACGTTCCCGGACCTCGGCGACGCGCTCGGGCACGGTTTCGTCGGCCTGTTCTGGCACGACAACCCGTGGACGCGCCGCTACAGGTTGCTCGGCGATGAACAGCACCGCGCCCGCGACGCCGACTGGGTGTCGGGTGCCGGCTTCCTGGTGCGGCGCGATGCCTACCAAGCCGTTGGCGGTTTCGACGAGGCCTACTTCATGTACGTCGAGGACGTCGACCTCTGCTGGCGGCTGCACCGCGCCGGCTGGGGCGTGCGTTACGAGCCAGCGGCCCGGGTGGTTCACGAGCAGGGGCGCTCGACGTCGCGTGAGCCCTACAAGATGCTGGCGGCTCATCACCGCTCGATCCTGCGATTCGCAGGCCGCTCGACCAAGGGACGTCGACGGCTCTTGCTGCCGCTCGTGGCGGTCGCGCTCGGCGCCCGGCTCGTGCTCGCCTCCTTGGAACGCTACCTCGGCACGTTTCGCTCCAACTGGTCGCAGGCGGCCGCGCGCCGCAAGGGGCGCCGCGAAGGCGTCAGGTCCCCGGAAGGACCACTGCTGGAAGATGGAGGATCCAGCTAGGGGTAGAGTCGTGGCCCGTGCCCAGGAATTCGATCAGCCGCAGGGTCGCGCGTGCCGCGTCGATCGGCGGAAGCCGCAGTTACAGGCAGCGCACGCCCGTGGGGTGGTACACGATCCTTCTGGCAGTTTGCGTCATCGGTCTCGGGCTGATCGTGTTCAGCCGGCACGAGCGCCAGCAGGCGGCCTCGAACGTCTCGACCACGACCACCACCACCCAGGCCAACACCACGCCTCCACTGGCGACCGACCATTGGCAAGTGGCGCTCTCGGTCGACATCTGTGGCCAGGTCAAGAACCTGCCGCGCAGCGCGGACCAGAGCTCGGGCATCATCACCACCGGCAACGGCGTAGTGGACATCGAGCCCTTGAGGGCGGGTACCAAGGCGGCACAATTCGAAGGCGCCAAGGCAACGCTCGCCAAGTTCCTCACCTCAGAGAGCGTGAGATTGACCAGCGACAAGCTCACGCTTCCCAAGTCGGTCGGCAAGCTTGCGGGTACCTACGACAGCGCTCGCAAGTGCGGCGCGAAGCCTGGTCGCGTCCAGCTGCTCATCTGGCCCTCGCCGAACGCCACCACGTCGTTCCCGGCCCCGAGCCCGGCGGGGATCGGCTACGCCGACGGCGAGATGTTCATGCTGGCCTTCCTCCCGAAGGGGGCATCGGTCGCCCGGCCGCCGGGGCAGAAGCTGGTTGCCGCGTTCGTCAAGTCCCAGACGACGACGACCACGACCAGCACGTCCACCACGACCACGACCATCGGTCCCGCCACGACCACGACAAAGCCGGTCAGCACCACGACGACAAAGCCGGTCAGCACCACGACGACAAAGCCGGTCAGCACCACGACGACCAAGCCGGTGCACAGCACGACCACCACTGGTTGATGGACGCCGTAGTCCTCGTCGGCGGCGAGGGGACGCGGCTTCGGCCGCTCACCTACGAGATCCCCAAGCAGATGCTGTCCGTCGTCGGGCGGCCGATGATCGCTCACGTGGTCGAGTGGCTGGCCCGCCATGGAGTCGACCGGGCCGTGCTCTCGCTTGGCTATCGGGCCGACGCGTTCGTCCAGGCATTCCCGGGCAACCGGCTCTCAGGCGTCGCACTCGAATACGTCGTCGAGCCCGAACCGCTCGACACCGCGGGCGCCATACGATTCGCGGCGGAAAAGGCCGGCATCAGCGACACCTTTCTCGTCCTCAACGGAGACGTGCTCACCGAGTTCGACGCTTCGGGCCTCGTGGAGTTCCACGGCTCGCGTCCTGCAGACGCCTCGGTCGCACTGACCCCGGTCCCGGACCCGTCCAATTTCGGTGTCGTGCCGACCGATGAGGCGGGGCGGGTGATCGCCTTCATCGAGAAGCCGCCGCCAGGCGAGGCCCCGACGAACCTGATAAACGCGGGCATATACGTCCTGGAGACCTCGGTCCTGGACTTGATCCCGTGCGGGAGGCGGGTCTCGATCGAACGCGAGACGTTCCCCGAGCTGGTCGCCGCGGGCAAGCTGTACGCGCTCGCGTCGGACGCCTATTGGCTCGACACCGGCAGACCGCATCAGTACCTTCAGGCGCAGCTCGACATCCTCTGGCGCCGCCGCGCCATCCTGCCACCCGCGCCCGAGATCCGCGCCGGGGTCTGGGTTGACCCGAGTGCAGAGATCGCCGGCCAGGTCGGGCCGCACTGCTTCGTCGGTCCGAAGGCGTCGATCGCCGAAGGGGCCGTGGTGGAGGAGAGTGTCGTGTGTGCCGGCTCACGAGTCGGACCGGGGGCGGTCCTGCGTCGTTGCGTGCTCATGAGCGATGCCGAGGTCCGCTCGAATGCCGTCGTCGAGGACAGCATCGTCGGCCCGCGCGCCGTCATCGGCGACGGGGCCCGCCTGAGCGGGATGACGATTGTCGGCGTCGGAGCCGAGGTGCCGGCGAGCTCGGTGCTCGACCAGTCGCGCTACCCATCGTCCTGAAGCTGCTCGAGACCGGAGGCCGACGCCATGCGAGCAATGGTGACCGGAGGTGCTGGGTTCATCGGGTCGAATCTCGTCGACCGTCTTCTCGCCGAGGACCACGAGGTCGATGTCGTGGACGACCTGTCGACGGGATCGCTCGCCAACCTCGCCGATGCCCGCGCCTGCGGCGGCGCGTTGCGCTTTCACAACCTTGACGTCCGCTCGGGCGATCTCGTCGACCTCGTGCGCCACCGCCGGCCGGAGGTGATCTTCCACCTGGCCGCCCAGGCCGACGTTCGCGTCTCTGTCGCCAGGCCGGTGTTCGACGCCGAGGTCAACGTTCTCGGCACGGTCCAGGTCCTCGAGGGTGCTCGCGCGGCAGGGCAGTCGAAGGTCGTCTTCGCGGCTTCGGGGGGCACCTTGTACGGCGAGCCGGAGGGCGCCGACCTGCCCGTCGACGAACACTACCCGCATCGGCCGCTGTCGCCCTACGGCGTGTCGAAGAAGGCGGCGATCGACTACCTGGTCGCATATCGCGAGCTGCACGGGATCGAGTTCACCGCCCTCGCCCTGGCGAACGTCTACGGGCCTCGTCAGGACCCGCACGGCGAGGCCGGTGTCGTCGCGATCTTCGCCGGCAACCTCGTCCATCAGCGGCCGTGCGTCGTGTTCGGCGACGGCAGCCAGACCCGCGACTACGTGTACGTGGACGACGTCGTCGATGCTTTCGCGCGCGCCGCGCGCCGCGGGGGCGGCCTCGTCATGAACATCGGCACCGGTCAGGAGACGTCGGTGTCGGAGCTGTACGAGCTGGTTGCAAAGGCGTGCGGAAGCGACCTCGCACCGCGACCGGCGCCGGCGCGGACCGGAGAGGTGCAACGCAGCGCCCTCGACCCGAGGCGGGCAGGCCTGCACCTCGGCTGGAAGCCGTGGACCCCTCTCGGCAAAGGGGTCGCGGCCGTCGTGGACCACGTCCGCCGGGCGGGGTTGTGATAGCGGTCCTCTGCGGCGGGGTCGGCGCCGCCAGGATCCTCGCCGGGATGCAGGCGGTGGTCGATCCCGGCGAGATCGTCGGCATCGTCAACACCGGCGACGACATGGAGCTCCACGGCCTGTACGTCAGCCCGGACCTCGACACGATCACCTACACCCTCGCCGGCGTCGTGAACCCGGCGACCGGCTGGGGGCTCGCAGGCGAGAGCTTCCGCGCGATGCAGGCTCTGGAGCGCTTCGATGCCATCACCTGGTTCCGCCTCGGAGACGGCGATCTCGCGACCCACCTCTACCGGACCGGAAGGATGCACGAAGGGGCCACGCTCTCGGAGGTCACCGCAGAGATCACACGAGCGTGGGGGCTCGGTGTCCGCCTGCTCCCGATGAGCGACGACCCGGTGCGGACCCGGCTGAGGCTCCGGGACGCGCAGGAGGTGGCCTTTCAGGAGTACTTCGTGAAACTGCGCCATTCGGTCGTCGTGGACTCGGTGCGTTTCGAGGGCGCGGAGACAGCATCGGCGGCACCTGGCGTGCTCGATGCGCTCGAGTCCGCCGAGATCGTTGTCGTGGCGCCTTCGAACCCGGTCGTGTCGATCGGGCCGATCCTCGCGGTGCCGGGCGTACAAGACGTGCTGAGGGCGCGCCGGGACTCGGTCGTGGCCGTGTCGCCGATCGTGGCGGGCGCCACCTTGAAGGGCCCGGCCGACCGGCTCCTCGTCGAGCTCGGGGGACAGGCATCCGCGCCGGGCGTGGCCCGCTTTCTCAGCGCTTGGGCCGGGACGCTCGTGATCGACCAGGCCGACGCGGATGTCGTCGGCGAAGTCGAGCAAGCCGGCGTGAACTGCGTCGTCGCGGAGACGGTCATGAGGACACCGGAGTTGGCGGCCGGCCTCGCGCGTACCGTGCTCGGGGCCACCGGCATGACCGTGCCGCCGCCGGGCGCCGCACCGGCCGCGCCCGGTGCATAGCGCCTCCCGGGTCCTCTGGTAGAGACTGCGCCAATGGCGGTCGCAGATTCGCTGCTGGTGCTGGGGGTCAAGGGCCTGGGCGAGATCAGCCCGGGAGACGATTTGGCGGCGCTGATCGCCGAGCACGCGCCCTTGATCGACGGAGACGTTGTCGTGGTCACCCAGAAGGTGGTGTCCAAGGCGGAGGGCCGGACGGTCCGGATCGATCCTTCCGATCCCGACGCCAAACGTGTCCTGGCGGAATCCGAGTCGGTTCGGGTCCTTCGACGCAGAGGAGACCTGGTCGTGACCGAGACGCGCCATGGTTTCGTGTGCGCCAACTCCGGGGTCGACCTGTCCAACGTGGCGGACGGGTGGGCGACGCTTCTTCCCGAGGACCCCGACCGCTCGGCGCGACGGCTGAGGGACGGCATCAGGGCACGCACGGGCCTCGAGGTCGCCGTGGTGATCTCCGACACCTTCGGCCGTGCGTGGCGGCGCGGGGTCACCGACGTGGCCATCGGTTGCGCGGGAATCCGCGCCGTCGTCGATCTTCGCGGGACGACCGACGCGCTCGGCCGCGAGCTCGTCGCGACCGAGATCTGCGTCGTGGACGAGGTTGCCGGGGCGGCCGAACTGGTGATGGGAAAGGCGCGAGGCGTGCCCGTGGCGGTGGTGAGGGGATTGGACGCCGCGATGCTGGGATCAGGTGCGGTCACCGAGGACGTGGTCCGGCCATACGGCGAGGACCTGTTCCGTTGACGGCCTGGCCTCTTGGCGCCGGTCCGATTGCCGCGGCGAGCTCGCCTCACCGGGGGTCGCATTGACCAGGCTCCGAGTGGCCTTCGACGTCCTGGCCCTTGCGGGCGAGATGACCGGCGTCGGCCGATTCTGCGCCGGTCTGGCCGGCGCGCTGGTGGGACGTGAGGACGTCGAGCTGTGCGGCTACGCCGTGGCTCGCCACGCCCCCAGCGACACCGCCGCGGCCGCGGGCGCGCTCGGGCTCACGGTTCGGACCTGGCGAGCGCCCACGAGGCTCGCCAACGCGGTGTGGGCACGAGCCGACCTGCCACCGATCGAATGGCTTGTCGGGCGCGTCGACGTGGTGCACGGGACCAACTACGTCGTGCCCCCGGCAAGCCATGCCGGTCGGGTCGTTACGGTCTACGACTTGACCGCCATTCGCTACCCGCAGCTGTGCGCGCCCTCCTCGTTGGCCTACCCCCGGCTCGTCGCGCGGGCGGTACGACACGGGGCCATGGTGCACGTGCTCTCGAGCTTTGTACGCGACGAGCTCGTCGAGCTGCTCGGCGTCGAGCGTGACCGGGTTCGGGTCGTGCCGGCCGGTCTCGGCGTGCCCGGGAGGCACGTTCCTGCCAGCCGTCGGGTGTCGGTGGGCGGGCGAGAACGCTCGGCGCCCTATGTGCTCGCCCTCGGCGCGGTGGAGCCGCGGAAGGACCTTCCGACGCTGGTGAGGGCATTCGCAGAGCTCGCGCGCGCACACGGCGATCTGGAGCTCGTCGTCGCCGGGCCCGACGGATGGGGAGGGCCGGCGTTCGAAGCCGCGGTGGCTGCTTGCGGCGTGGCTCACAAGGTGGTGCGCGTCGGGTACCTACCAGAGGGCGAGCGCCAGTCGTTGCTGGACGGCGCTGCGGTGCTCGCGTATCCCTCGTTGTACGAGGGTTTCGGCTTCCCGCCGCTCGAGGCGATGGCGGCCGGAGTGCCGGTGGTCGCGACCGCCGCCGGTGCGGTACCGGAGGTGGTGGGCGACGCGGCCGAGCTCGTGGCGCCGGGCGACCACGTGGCGATGGCGGCGGCGCTGGCGAGGGTCTTGGACGACGCCGGCCTGCGCGCCAGGCTCGTCGAGGCCGGGCGCGTCCGTGCCTCGTCGTTCACCTGGGAGTCGGCGGCCGTGTCGATGATCGATCTCTACGGCGCGGCAGTGCTCGACCGGCGGTCCGGTTGACGCCCGTCTCGGTGTCCCTGGCGGCCGAGCAGCTGCGACGGCGCGTCCCCGGTGGCATAGGGACCTACGCCCGCGGGTTGTTGAAGGGCGTCGACGAGCTCGCGGCCGGTGAGCGTCCCCGGATCACGATTGTCGCGAGCCGCCCGCCTTCCCTCCCGGACCCGCTCACGAGCTTGGGACGTCCGATCGTGTGCTCACGGCTCCCGGGCCCGCTCATGACGCGTGCATGGGACCTGGGCCTCACGCGCGTCGGGCGAGGCAGCGACGTCGTCCATTCGGTGTCGCTGGCGGCGCCGGTCCCGTCCTCGGGCATACCTCTGGTGATAACGGTGCACGACGTGGCCTGGAGATCGATGCCGGAGGCTTATCCCCCGAGGGGCAGGCGGTGGCACCAAGCCGCCCTGCGGCGCGCCTCGGCGCGGGCCGCCGCTGTCGTCGTCCCGTCCGAGGCGACGGCCCGGGCGGTCCTCGCCGCAGGCGTGGGCATCGACGACGACCGGCTCGTGATAGTGGACGAGGGAGCAGATCACCTCGGCGAGCCGGACTCTCCGGCGGCCCGGGCACTGCTCGAGCGCCTCGGCGTCCCCGGTCCGTACCTGCTGACCGTGAGCACGCTCGAGCCGCGGAAGAACCTGGGGCGTCTCCTCGAGGCGTACTCCCTCGCCAGGCCGAAGCTGCCCGAGGCGTGGCCACTCGTCGTCGTGGGACCTGACGGGTGGGGGTCGTCGCCCTCGGCCGGCACATTCGGGCCAGCCGACGGCGTCGTCTTCGCCGGCGCCGTCGAAGGCGGGGTTCTGGCTGCCATGTACCGCGGGGCCCGCTGCTGTGCTTATGTCCCGATCGTGGAGGGCTTCGGCCTGCCAGTCGTCGAGTCGATGGCTCAGGGGACCCCGGTCGTCTCCAGCCCGGTCCCGAGCTCCGGTGGCGCTTCACTCGAGGTCGATCCCACGGACGTGTCCTCGATCGCCGAGGGGCTCGTGGCCGCGGCCGGCGACGAGGCGACGCGGAAGTCACTCGTCACAAGGGGCCTCGGGCGAGCCGCCGGACTTCGTTGGGTCGAGACCGCGCGGGCGCATGCGGCTCTCTGGGAGCGCGTCGCTGCCGAGGGGCCGGCTCGGCGATGACCGCCGGCTCGAGCAGCGGTGCGCTCGCGGTCGCGCTGGACGTTAGCGCGGTGCCCGGCCAACCAGTGGGAGCCGGCCGGTATGTCGTCGAACTGGCCAGGGCTCTCGCCGGTCGTGCCGACTGCCGGCTCACGCTCCTCGCCCGGCGTGACGACGGCGCCAGGTGGGCGCTCACGGCGCCGGGGGAGCGGGTCGTAGCGGTCGCTCCCTCCCGCCGCCTGACGCGCCTGTTGTACGAGCAGGCCCGTCTCGCCTCTGTCGTCGCAGGCCTGGACTCGCCACCGGTCAAGGTGCACCACGGTCCCCACTACACCATGCCCCGGCGGTCCAAGGTCCCCTGCGTGGTGACGATTCACGACCTGACCTTCTTCGATCACCCCGAGTGGCACGAACCGGGCAAGGTGACTTGGTTCCGCGCCGCCATGCGCTACTCGGCGCGGCACGCCTCGGCCATCGTCTGCGTGAGCGAGATCACCGCGGGACGGCTCCGGGACGTCCTTTCTCCACGATGTCCCGTGGTCGTGGTGCCCCATGGCGTGGACCATGCTCGTTTCGTGGCCGACGAGCCGTGCCCCGGTGCCGACGGCGAAGTGCTCGAGCGCCTCGGTCTTCACCGGCCGTACCTGCTGCACCTCGGGACCTTGGAGCCACGCAAGGGCGTCGCCGACCTGGTTGCCGCATTCGACCGGCTCGCCGGTGATCGAGCAGGGCTCGAGCTCGTCCTGGCCGGTGGCGCCGGCTGGAAGGCGGGGCCCGTCCTGCAGTCGGTCGCGCGAGCCCGCTCACGCGAGCGGATCCGCCGGCTCGGCTACGTGTCGGACGCCGATGTCCCAGCGCTTCTGCGAAGGTCGTGTGCCGTCGTGTACCCCTCGCTAGAGGAGGGTTTCGGCCTTCCTGCTCTCGAGGCCCTGGCGTGCGGCGCACCCCTCGTCACAACCTCGGGCACGCCCATGGGCGAGATTGCGGGCGACAGCGCCCTGCTCGTCCCGCCAGGTCAGCCTTTCGCTCTCGCAGCGGCCATCGAGGCAGCGATCTCCGAGCACTCCTCGGGCGAGCGGGCCCGCCGCCGGGCTGACGGGCTCGCGGTCGCGGCTCGCTACATCTGGGAGGCCTGCGCCGAGGGCCATCTGGCGGCGTACCACGTCGCAGCCGAAGGCTGACGGGCGGTCGCGGCGCAGCGCGGCGACCTACCGGGTCCTGCGGGAGAATCCCCGGATCGCCAACTAGCCTGAACGCCGTGCGCGCGTACTTGACCGGTGGGACCGGATTCGTCGGCTACTGGCTCCTGCGCCACCTCGCCGATGCCGGCGACGCGGCCGTTGCCCCTGGTCCGGAGATCGACGTGACCGATCCCGCCCTGATCGCCGCCGACCTGGAGCAGGCACGGCCGGACGTGGTCTACCACCTCGCGGCCCTGACCCACGTGGGCCAGTCGTGGCGCGAGCCCGCAGAGACCTTCCGGGTCAACGCGATGGGCACCTTGAACCTCCTCGAGGCCGCCGCCTCGTGCGAGGTCCCGCCCGTGGTCGTGCTCGTGAGCTCGGCAGAGGTGTACGGCCCGGCGCCCTCGAGCGAGACACTGGACGAGCACGCGGAGCTGCGCCCCGTGACGCCCTATGCCGTGAGCAAGGTGGCTGCGGAGTTCCTCGGGCTCCAGGCGTTCTTGGGCCGAGGCCTGCGTGTCGTGCGGGCCAGGGCGTTCAACCACGTGGGCCCGGGCCAAGCCGACGACTTCGTGGTGGCCGCGTTGGCGCGGCGGATGGTCGCGGCCGAGCTGGACAACGGCGGGGCCGTCCGGGTTGGCAACCTCGCCGCTTCCAGGGACTTCACCGACGTGCGCGACGTGGTGCGGGCTTACCGGCTCCTTGCGATCAACGGGGTCGGCGGCGAGGCCTACAACGTGTGCTCAGGCCGGGCGACAGGCATCGCCGCGCTGGCGGCGCGAATGGCCGCGATGCTGTCGTGCGAGGTGAGCTTTGTCGAGGACCCCGACCTCTTCCGTCCGGTCGAGGTCCCCGTGCTGGTCGGGGACTCCTCCAAGCTCGTGGCCGCCACGGGGTGGCACCCGAGCATCGAGCTGGCCACGACGCTGTCGGACGTTCTCGACTATTGGCGCCGGCGCCTCGCCTGACTCAGGCGGAGAACCCGAACACCCGCGTGCGCAGCTCGTCGCGTGTCTCGCGAGCCTGGCGAACGAAGGCCTGCGCCTGTTGGGGAAGCCGATCGAACACCGGGTCGAGGGTTGAGTCGACGAGCTTGATCACCTGAGCGACCGTGGCGTCGAAGTCCTTGGCCCGCTTGGCCGCCGCCTCGCGGGCACAGGTCATCTCCTGGCGACGAACCTTGGCCTTCTGCAACTCGAGGACGCCCACTCCGATCGCGACGTAGGCAGCTTCCTTGGCGAGGTTCGCGAGGGCCTGCGCCGCCTCGGCCAAGCCCTGTCGGGTATCGGTCATTTCCTGCTCCTCCTGTTGCCATCGTTCGCAACGGCGCCCTGCGAGAGGTGGCGCCGCCCGCCGCGTCCGCTGCTGTGCGCTCACTAGTGTACTACAAAATGCTAACTATAGCAAGCATATTCCGAGGCCGCCCTTCGGGCCATCGCCTCGCGTCCGCGGTAGCGTGGCCTCGATGCCGGAGGAGCAAGCCCCGCCGGTCGTCGCCGTGGTGGTCGCTTGCGACCCTGGTCTGTGGTTCGAGGAATGCCTGGAAGCGCTTGGCGGCCAGGACTACCCGAACCTCGACGTGCTCGTGGTGGACGCCGCGAGCCACGAGGAGCTGACGGCACGTGTCGCGGCCGTGCTCCCGCGCGCCTTCATTCTTCGCCAGAGCGAGAGGGAGGGGTTCTCGGCGGCTGCGAACCAAGCGCTCGTGGCGATCGAGGGTGCCTCTCATCTGTTGATCTGCCACGACGACGTGGCTCCTGCCCCCGACGCGGTTCGCTGCCTGGTCGGCGAGGCCTACCGGTCCAACGCCGGGATCGTCGGCCCGAAGCTCGTCGAGTGGGACGCCCCCGATCACTTGCTCGAGGTCGGAATCGGCGTCGACCGCTTCGGTGTGGCCGTCGAGCGGGTGGAGCGCGGTGAGCTCGACCAGGCCCAGCACGACGAGGGCCGGGACGTGTTCGCCGTACCGGGCGGCTGCATGCTGGTGCGTGCCGACCTGTTCAGGGCGCTCGGCGGCTTCGATCCGGACATAGAGCTCTTCGGCGAGGACGTGGACCTGTGCTGGCGGGCCCAGGTGGCCGGAGCGCGAGTCGTCGTCGCTCCTACGGCTCGTGTCCGGCACGTTCAAGTGGCGCGATCGGGATCGAGGACGGTGGGCGACACTGCCATGCTGCGTCGTCGCCACGAGCTGCGCGCCGTGCTCAAGAACTACGACCAGCCGCGTCGCCTGCTCGTCGTGCTCGATCTCGCAGCCGGGTCGATCGCAGAGGTGTCGATCGCGTTGATCAGGGGTGAGCGGGCGCGTTCCAAGCGCGTCGGGGACGCGTGGTGGTGGAACTGGCGCCACCGCCGGAGTCTCAAGAGGGCCCGCAGGGCGCTTGCGACCGTTCGCCAGCGACCCGACCGGGTCGTCGCGCGGATGCTGAGCCACGGCGACCGGCGCTCGGCTCTCGAGGCCAACCCGGTCAGCGCCGTCTTCCCGGTCGCCTCGGTCGAAACGGCGCTCGAGAGGCGGTTCGACACAGACGAGGATCTCGGGCCTGCGCGTATCGCTTCGAGCCGGACCAGAACTGTCGCCCCGCACGGTACCGGCTGGGCCGTGGCGGTTCTGATCGTCCTGGTCCTGTTCGGCATCCGCAACCTGTTGGCGGGTCATCTGCCCCTGGTGGGCCAGCTCCTGCCGTTCCCACCGGCATCCACACTGCTGCGTGACTTCTTCGGTGGCTGGCACGATGCCGGCTGGCAGGCCACCGGGCCGGCGTCCCCCGGTTTCGGCCTGGTAGGTCTGGCGGGAGCGGTCCTGCTCGGCAGCACCGCGCAGGTTGAGAAGCTGCTCCTGGTCGGCCCCATCCTCGTCGGCGCCGTCGGGATGCATCGGCTCCTCCGGCCACTCGGCTCGAGCCGTGCCCGGCTCGCGGGCACGATCGCCTATCTCGGCCTTCCGCTCGTGTGGAACGGCATCGCCGCAGGCGACCTGCAGGCCCTGGTGACCTTCGCCGGGATGCCGTTCGTGATGTCGCGCATCTGTCGCGCGACCCGGCTGGAGCCCTACTCATCCCCGGTCGCCCCAGGCGGCCGGCGCGCCTTTGTGTCCGAGGTCGTCCCGTTCGGCTTGCTCTTGGCGTTCATGGCGGCACTGGCGCCCCCGTCAGTGGTGGCCGTGGTGGCTCTGTCGCTGGCGATCGTGCTCGGCGCGGCCGTCGCGGGCCGCCTCGCGGCGGTAGGCCGCGCGCTCGGCGTCACGGCGGGAGCGCTCGGCGTCGCCTTCCTCTGCTGCCTGCCGTGGTCGCTCACCTTCCTCCAGGCGGGCGCGAGATGGAGCATCATCTCGGGCGCAGTGGGCCCGCGTGGGGCCGCGGGCGGGGTGTTGCGGCTGCTCCGTTTCGGCGCAGGGCCGATAGGTGCGGGCTGGCTCGTGTGGGGGATCCCGCTCGGCGCAGGCTTCGTCCTGTTCGTGGCACGCGACGAGCGGCTCGACTGGGCGACGCGATGGTGGGTCGCGGCCGTTGCCACGGTGGCCGTGGCGTACGCAGGCGCGGTGGGGTGGCTCGGTGCGGGCGGCGGCGCGACGCTCGCCTTGTTGGCCCCGGCTGCATGCTGTCTCGCGGGCGCAGTCGGGCTCGGCGTGGCCGCTTTCGAGGTCGACCTTGCGAGAAGTCGCTTCGGTTGGCGTCAGAACCTCAGCGCCGGGGCTGCGCTGTGCCTTGTCGTCGGGCTGTTCCCGACGCTGGTCTCGTCGGTGGACGGCCGTTCGTCGCTCCCTTCTGTCGGCTATGAGCAGCTCCTCAGCTGGACCACGGCGGTGGGGCCCAAGGGCTACGACGTGCTCTGGTTGGGTGACCCGGCTGGCGTGCCGCAGCCCGCCTGGCAGATACGGCCCGGGCTCGGGTTCGCGGTCAGCGCGGACGGCCTGCCGGACGGCCTGCGCCTCTGGCCGAGCGCGGACCCGGGTGTCGGCGCGACGGTCGAAGAGGACCTTACCCGCGCCGAGGCCGGCTTCACGGTCCGGCTCGGCGCCGAACTGGCGCTAGCAGGCGTCCGCTACTTGATCCTCCCCGGCGGGGTTGCTCCCGACCTGCCCGGCGTCCAGGCCGCGGCCCCGGCCCCGCCTCCGGCGAGCCTTGTCCAGACGCTGCAACAGCAGAGTGATTTCCGCCAGCTCCCGACCGAAGGCGGCGTGATCGCCTTCGAGGACACCGCGTGGACGACTGCTGACAGCCCGGCGGCCGGCTCGGTCGTCGCGCTCGTCGCCGCAGGCGGCGGCACTCCGGACTGGCTGAGGGAGACCGCCCTCGCCGCGGGCTTGCTGGCCGTCGCCCTCGCGCTCGCCGAGGGCGTTGCCCGTCGCAGGAAGCGTCGTCGCCTCAGCCGGGCAAGTGCCGGACCACCGGGTGCACTGCCATGATCGGGGCCGTCGAGGGTCACAAGCGTCCTTCCTGGGTGGCGTCGTACCCGAGGCGACGAGCCCTCCTCGGCGTCGCGCTCGGCCTGGGGTTGCTCGTGGTCGTCAACGCCTTGGTGCGCCAGCCGAGCGGGGTGAGCGCCGGCGGCCAATTCTCGGCACCGCCGACGCTCCCGGTCGTGCAGATGGCCAAGCCCGGCGCTTGGCATTGTCCCGGGCCCTTGCCCGTCGGCGCCGGGTCGCGGAGCTCGCGGATCTCGATAGTCAACGGCGGGTCCTCGGCGGCCAACCTCGTCGTGGTGGTGTCGCGAACGGGGCTCCCGAAGGGAGGGACCTCGAGCGGGGCGTCGGTCTCGAGAGCCCGGGCCGAGGTCGACGGAGACTCACAGGCGGTTCTGGCCCTGCCCAAGAGCGGTCCGGCGGGATTCGCGGCGGTGTCGATAGAGACCGACGCGGGCGGAATCGGCGTCGGCGAGTCGATTGTCGGCACGTCGATCTTCGGCGGCCAGATCTTGCTCTCGTCGCCGTGCTCGCTCGCGACCGCCGCCCAGGGCTATGTGCCGACCGGCAGCACCTATGGCGGCTCGGACGTCCGCCTCTCCCTGTACGACCCCGGTGCCACACCTGCCGTCGTCAACGTGAGCGTCTCGACGGGCACGACGACGACGTCGCCCCCGGCATTCCAGGGCGTGGTCGTACCGGCCACGGGCCTCGTGGTTCTCGACCTTCACCGCTGGGTCTTCGAACAGAGCTCCCTGGCGGTCACCGCCACGGCTACCGGCGGAGACCTCGTCGTCGGAGCGCTCGAATTGACCTCCGAGACGGTCGAAACGGTCTCAAAACCTGGATCAGGGCACGCCAGCAGCCACGTTCGCGTAACGGGCAGTTCCTTGCTGGTCGGGCCCGATCGCGGGCTGGGACGGTGGGCGTTCGCGGCCCAGCAGTCGCGGCAAAGGGGTGGCGAGCACTTTCTCGGTCTACAACCCGGGTTCGAGGCCGGTCTCGGTCAGTGTCGCTCCGCCCGGTCGAGCGGGGATCGTGGCCGCGCTCACCGAAGACGTCCGGCCCGGTGGCATTGCCGACTTCGCGACTCCGGTCACGGGCAGGAGCGGCCTTGGGACGGGCTCGGTCGTCATCTCCGCGCAAAATGGGATGCCCATCGTCGTCGCTCGTCTCACGACCAGGTACCGGACCCGCGTCCTCGAGGCGATCGACGCCACGGAGGGAACCTCCGGTCCCCGCGACGAGTGGCTGCTGCCAGGCGCGTCGCTCAGTTCGCACGTCGACGACGTGGTCACCCTCGAGGTCCCCGGAGCCAAGGGCGCCCTGGTGAAACTGTCCGAACTGACCCATGGCTCAGCCGCCGAGGCCCGGTTGGAGACGGTCAGCTTGCCCGCCGGCTCCGAGCTGGAGGTGAACCTCGGTTCGGTCTTGAAGAAGGCCCCCTCGTTCGCCCTCCGGGTTTCGGCGACCGTCCCGATCCTCGTGGAGCAGCAGCTGAGCTTCCGCGGCGGGCTGACGACGGCCTCCGGCGCGATCCCCGTCCTCCGCTGAGCCCCGAACGGCCCCTCCGGTGCCCCGGCGGATCGCAAGGGCGCGCCAGGGACGCCGGGCCGTCCGTCTCGGGCTGGCGGTGGTCAGAGGTCGGTCGGAGGGACGCCAGTCGAGGACAGGCCAGGTGGCGTCGGTGACATGACCGTTCCGGAGAGGGAGGGCGCGTACCGCTCCGTGACGAGCTTCTCCTCGCCTTCCTCTCCGCCGTGCACAGGCCTGCCGTACGCGGTGTCGACCAGCCGGCCGATCTCGGCACCGTCGACCTTTTCGAACTCGAGCAGGGCGTGTGCGACCGCCTCCAGGCCGGCCCTGTGGTCCCGCAGCACGGTGGTCGCCCGAGCTTCCTGCTCCCGGAGGATCCTCGCGACCTCCTCGTCGACAACCCGGCTCGTGTCCTCGGAGTAGTCGCGGGTGTGCATCAGGTCCTCGCCGAGGAAGACCATGCCCTGCGATCCCCAGGCCATCGGCCCCACGCGCTCGGACATGCCCCACTCGCGGACCATCTTTCGCGCCAATTCGGTGTTGCGCTGGAGGTCGTCGCTCGCCCCGGTGGAAAGGTCGCCGTAAACCAGCATCTCGGCCACGCGCCCACCCATCCGGACCACGAGAGCGTCCTCGATGTACTCGCGGGGGTAGATGTGCCTCTCCTCGGTCGGCAGCTGCTGGGTGACCCCGAGGGCGAGGCCCGTCGGGATGATGCTCACCTTGAGCAGAGGGTCGGCGTGGGTCAGCACGTACGCGAGGACCGCGTGGCCGCCTTCGTGGTAGGCGACTCGTGCCTTCTCGAGATCGGAGAGCACCATGCTGTCGCGAGGCTGGCCCATGAGGATCCGGTCTCGTGCGGCGTCGAAGTCACGCATCTCGATGAACTGGCTTCCGCGCCTGACAGCGTGCAGCGCGGCCTCGTTGACGAGATTTGCCAAGTCGGCCCCGGACATTCCCGGGGTGCCGCGGGCGATGATCGACAGGTCCAAGTCGGGGCCCATCCGCTTGTCCTTGCAGTGCACCTGCAGGATCGGCAGGCGCTCGTCGAGATCGGGCAGCGGGACGACTATCTGGCGGTCGAAACGGCCCGGCCTCAGCAGCGCAGGGTCGAGGATGTCGGGCCGGTTGGTCGCGGCCATGACGACGATGCCCTCGGCGACGTCGAAACCGTCCATTTCGTTGAGCATCTGGTTGAGGGTCTGCTCGCGCTCATCGTGCCCGCCACCCAGTCCAGCGCCGCGCTTGCGCCCGATGGAGTCGATCTCGTCGACGAAGATGATCGCCGGGGCCTGCTTGCGCGCAGTCTGGAAGAGGTCACGCACGCGGCTCGCGCCGACGCCGACGAACATCTCCATGAAGTCCGATCCGCTCACCGACAGGAAGGGCACGCCGGCCTCGCCGGCAACCGCGCGCGAGCAGCGTCTTGCCGGTGCCCGGGGGACCGACCAGCAGCACGCCTTTTGGCACTCGAGCGCCGATTTCCTTGAAACGGCCGGGAGACTTGAGGAAGTCGACGACTTCGCTGATCTCCTGTTTGACCCCCTGATAGCCGGCCACGTCATCGAAGGTCGTACGCGGGCGTTCGGCCGTGTAGACCTTGGCTCTGGAGCGCCCGATCGACATGATCCCGGACATCTGGCCCTGGGCCCGGCGGCTCATCCATACGAAGAACGCGATGATCAGTGCGACGGGCAACAGGTAGATGAGGAGCTCGCCGACCACGTTCGAGCTGGGGGAGGAGAACGTGTACTTGATGTTCGCCGCGGTCAACCTGGCGTAGAACGAGTCGGGGAGCTGGGTCGGGCCCGTGCTCGTGTAGCTCGTGCCGTTGTTGAGAAGGCCGGTGATGGCACCGGTGGAGTTGTTGAAGTTGGCAGTCTTGAGCTGATGAGTCGTGAGATCGTGCTGGAATTGAGAGAAGTCGATCGCTTTGGAACCGGACCGGTTGAACATGCCCGATCCGATGAACAGCACGATCAAGACGACCGCGATGCCGGCGATCGCCCAACGCCAGACCTGCTCCGGGCCCGTGGGGCCGCCCGGGCCGGTCCTTCCCGGTCCGGTGCCGGGGCGCATGTCCTGAGGCTGACGGCTCACGCCGACCATCGTAGGCGGCACCGGCACAATGTCGGTCCGCGGGCGGCTCCGGGCCACCGTCTCGGGCCGGCGTTGGCGGAACGTTTCGAATCCGAACTCGGCTTCGGGCTTGACCCGACCGCTCCTGCCGACGACGCTCGCGCCGTGAAGAGTCGCCGCGGGCGTCCCGGGCCGGCCGCCACGGCCGCGCCCGAACCTGACGGTCCCGCACCGGGTCGCGTCCCGGTCGGGAATCGGTTCGGTTTGCCCGAGGCGATGTTCGGGGTCGTAGCGGGCTTCGTCCTCGCGTTCTTGGCCGTGTCGGTGTACGCGGCCGTGGCTCCGCACCCTCGGCACCCGAGCCAGTACGGCGAGGACGTAGTGAGCCTGATCGCGCTCTGGGTGGGCCTGGTCGGAGCGGTCCTCGCCGCGACGCATGTCGCGGCGCGGGACCATGCCGGCGCCGGCGCCGGCCGATCCGAGAGCGCCGGCCGCCCGGACCGAAAGGGCGTGGGGAGCGTCGTCGGCGACTACGGGCTCACGCTGCGGCCCTGGCCGGACATCCCTCTCGGGATCGTCGCCGGCGTGGCTTGCCAGTACCTGCTCATTCCCGTGGTCGAGGCGCCGCTGCTTCCCTTCGTCCACCACCTCTACACGCGGCTCGGTCACCCGGCTCAGAGCCTCACGGGCGACGCGTTCGGGACCGGGCTCGTGGTGCTGGCCGTGCTCGTCTGCGTCGGCAGCCCCCTCGTCGAGGAATTGTTCTTTCGCGGCCTGCTCTTGCGTTCGCTCCTGGGCAGCTTCGAACAGGTCGGGCCACGCCTCGGGCCTGCTCTGTCGATCGTGGTGACGGCGCTCGTGTTCGCGCTCGTGCACTTCGAGGCACTGCAGTTCCTCGGTCTGGCGGGCTTCGGAGTCGTGCTGGGCATGCTGGCGTGGCGCACCGGCCGGCTCGGCCCTTCGATCGTCGCTCACATGGCGTTCAACACCGTGACGATCATCGCCATCGTGGTCGCCCGGTGACTCCCGACTAGGCTCGCCTCGCCATGTCCACGGACCTGTATCCATCGCCCGAACCGTCCTTCGAGGACATCTTCAAGGCCTACGACATCCGGGGCACGGTTCCCGACGAGCTCGACGCCCGCATCGTCTATGCCGTCGGCGTCGGCTTCGCCAGGTTCGTGCTCGCCCAGGCGGTGGCCGACAAGCGAGTCGTCGTGGCACGTGACATCCGTGAGTCGGGCGTCGAGCTCAGCCGCGCGCTGAGCGCGGGCGTGCTCTCCGTCGGTCTCGGCGTGGTCGACGTCGGCCTGGCCTCGACCGACCTCCTCTACTTCGCGTCGGGGAGGCTCGAGCTCGCGGGGGCGATGCTCACGGCCTCGCACAACCCGCCCGAGTACAACGGGATAAAGCTCTGCCTTCCCGGAGCTCTTCCGATCGGCCGCGACTCCGGGCTCGGAGAGGTCCGTCGCGTGGCGGTCGAGGCGTTCGCCACCGCGCCGGCCGATGGCGGTGTCGCGAATGTCGCGGACGACGTCCGCGTCGAGCACCTCGACCTTCTCGAGGAGTTCGCGGCCCACGTGCGCTCGTTCATCTCCGTGGAGAACCTGAGACCTCTGAAGATTGTCGCCGACACGGCCAACGGCATGGGTGGCCTCATCGTCCCGGAGGTCTTCAAAGGCCTTCCCTTCGAGCTCGAGATCCTCTTTCCCGAGCTGGACGGCTCGTTCCCGAACCACCCGGCGAACCCGATCCAGGTCGAGAACCTTGCCGACCTGCGCTCGCGGATACTGTCCAGCCGAAGCGACGTCGGCCTGGCCTTCGACGGCGACGCGGACCGCGTGTTCCTCGTCGACGAGAAGGCGGAACCGGTCTCGGGGTCGCTCACGACCGCGATCGTCAGCGCCACCATGCTCGAGAAGTACCCGGGCTCGAAGATCCTCTACAACCTCATCTGTTCGCACGCGGTGCCCGAGATCATCACCGAGCGAGGCGGCGTCCCGATCCGGACTCGGGTGGGCCATTCGTTCATCAAGACGGTGATGGCCGAGACGGGCGCGATCTTCGGCGGCGAGCACTCGGGCCACTACTACTTCCGGGACAACTACCGCGTGGACTCCGGGATCATCGCCGCCCTCGTCGTGCTCGAGGCCCTCTCCAAGGCCGGAGTTCCGCTCTCAGAGCTCCGGGTTCCCTTCGAGCGCTACTCGGACTCGGGGGAGATCAACACCGAAGTGCCCGACCCTGAGGGACTCGTGGGCGAGGTGGCCGAGCACTACCGGGCAGAGGGCGCGGAGATCGACGACCTCGACGGGGTCACCGTGAGCCTCGCCGACTGGTGGTTCAACCTGCGGCCGTCGAACACCGAACCGCTCCTGCGGCTCAATCTGGAGGCGCCGAACGCGCCCGAACGCGACCGCCACCTCGATGAGGTGCTCGGCCTCATCCACCGGCTTGCAGAGAGCCGGACGTGATGACCACAGTGGTCATGACCACGAAAGGTGACTCGCATGCCGCTCGACCCGCAACTGCTGGCCCTCCTCGCCTGCCCTGAGGACAAAGGCCCCCTGCTGTACTTTGCCGACGAGGAGACGCTTTACAATCCCCGGCTCCGCCGGCGCTACCGCATCGTCGAGGGGATCCCGGTGATGCTCGTCGACGAATCCGAGACCGTCGACGAGGACGAGCACGAGCGGCTTTCTGCCAAGGCTGTGGCAGAGGCGATCACGGCGAACTTCGACGCGGGCGAGGGCGGCAGCGGCGCCGCACCAGCGTGAGCTGGATATCGCCCGACAGCCTGGACATGCTCGGGGCGACTGCCGGGCTGCCCGAGCAACTGGAGGCCTCGGCGTCTGCTGCCGGCGAGGTGACGGGTCTTCCCTCCCCGGAAGGCCTCGGCGCCATCGTCGTCCTCGGCATGGGAGGAAGCGGCGTCGCAGGCGAGATCCTTCAGGCGATCGGCAAAGACCAGCTGAGCGTTCCGGTCGTGTTGGTCGGCGACTACTCCCTCCCGGGCTTCGTCGGTCCGAGCACTCTCGTGTTCGCGGTGTCGTTCTCCGGCGAGACCGAAGAGACTCTCGAGGCGGCCGAGACCGCCCTCGGGCGTGGCGCCAGGCTCATAGCCGTGACGGGAGGCGGGAGCCTGGCAGCGCTGGCCGTGGCGGGCGGGGCGCCGGTGTTCAAGACCTTGGAGGGAATTCCACAGCCACGAGCCGGGGTGGCGACCACGACGGCACCTCTTCTCGTCGCGCTGGAACGCCTCGGGCTGCTCGCGGGTGTCACCCCGGCGATCGGCGCAGCTGTCGACCAGCTGAAGAGGCGCCGCGACAGCCTCGTGGACGGCGGCGGCACGGCACTGGAGATCGCGCAGCAGCTCGATCGCACGATCGCCCTGCCTCAAGGCGCGAGCGGGATCGGCGCGGTCGCAGCCCGCCGGTGGAAGACCCAGTTGAACGAGAACGCCAAGGCCCCGGCCTTCTTTGCCACCCAGCCGGAGTGGTGCCACAACGAGATCTGTGGATTCGGGCAGAACGGGGATGTGACCCGGCAAGTGGTGACGATCGTCACGCTCCGGAGTGACTTCGAGCACCCGCAGGTGGAGCGCCGTTTCGGCCTCGTCAAGGAATTCGTGGGAGAAGCCGTGGCGTCGGTGATCGAGGTGCGCGCCGAAGGGTCCGGACCGCTCGCGCAGCTCTTCGACCTTTTCATGATCGGCGACTTCGTCTCCTTGCACGTCGCCTCGCGGGAGGGGATCGACCCAGGACCTGTCCCGGTGCTCGTCGAGGTGAAGCGCTTCCTTGCCTCCTCGAGGCAGCAGGCGCCTGGATAGGGCGCGTCAAGTGATCGGCGCAGGCACCAGCGGGGACGTCGCGGATCTGGGCCTCGCGGGCCTCGGCCGCCAGAGGATCGCCTGGGCCGACGGCGACATGCCGGTGCTCAGATCCATCCGCGAGAGGTTCGAGCGCGAGCGGCCGCTCGACGGTCTCGTCGTCGGAGCATGCCTGCACGTCACGACCGAGACCGCCAATCTCCTGAAGACCTTGAAAGCCGGCGGGGCGACCGTGCTCGTCTGCGCGTCGAATCCTCTCTCGATCCAGGACGACGTGGCCGCCTGCCTCGTCGCCGACGAGGCGATCGCGACCTTCGCGGTCAAAGGCGAGAACCCGCAGCGGTACTACAGCCACATCGACGCGGTGCTCGACGGTCATCCGCAGCTGACCATGGACGACGGCTGCGACCTGGTCTCACGACTCCACCAGCTCCGCCCGCACCAGCTCGAGGAGGTGATAGGCGGCACCGAGGACACCACGACCGGTGTGATCCGCCTCAGGGCCATGGAGGCGGCCGGGCTGCTGGGTTACCCGATCGTCGCGGTCAACGACGCAGAGACCAAGCGCCTGTTCGACAACCGGTACGGGACGGGCCAGTCCACGCTCGACGGCATCATCCGCGCCACGAACGTCCTCGTCGCCGGCAAGCGTTTCGTCGTCGCCGGCTACGGCTCGTGCGGCAGGGGGGTGGCTGCGCTCGCGAGGGGCATGGGCGCGCTCGTCACCGTCACCGAGATCGACCCCCTGCGCGCTCTGGAGGCGGTCATGGACGGGTTCCGCGTCGAGCCGATGGCGGCAGCAGCCCGAGAGGGCGAGGTCTTCGTGACCGTCACGGGCAACAGGCAGGTTCTCCGGGCCGAGCACTTCGCCGAGATGCGCGACGGCGCGATAGTGGCCAACGCCGGCCATTTCGACGTCGAGATCGACCTCGTCGAGCTCGAGGCGATGGCCGAGGGCCGGCGGCGGACCGTGCGGCCGATGGTCGAGGAGTTCACCGTGATCTCGCACGACGGCGCCCGCCGGCGGATCCTGCTCCTCGCGGAGGGTCGCCTCGTCAACCTGAGCGCAGCCGAAGGACATCCGGCGGCCGTCATGGACGTCTCGTTCGCCAACCACGCGCTCGCGGCCGAATGGCTCGCTTCAGACCGCGCCAAGCTGTCCTGCGGCGTTCACGGTGTGCCCGCTCGGATCGACGCCGAGATCGCGAGGCTGAAGCTGGAGACGATGGGAGCGGTCATGGACGAGCCCACCGAGTCGCAGCGGGAATACCTGGCTTCCTGGACGGCCGGGACCTGAGTGCCTGCCGTCTGACCCACGTGCGGGGCGTCTCTCCTGGGTGCCGGTCTGGACCCGGGTGCCGGAGCGTAGACTCGCGGCGATGGGCTGCGCGGGTCTGTGGTTGCAAGTCGATGCCAGTCGCAGGCGAAACGACCCACGTAAGGCGACTCGTGGTCGCTGAGCATGGTGCGGTTTAGATGTAAGTCCTGCCCTGCGCGGCACCGGTCGGCGGTGCCGGCGGGAGAAGGGACCAACCGTGATCTCAGGTGCGAGAACGGCGGCGCCAGCTGGCCGCCAGCACCGGGCACGGGACACCCTCAGCAGGCGAGTGTGGGGTCAAAGACCAGGTCAGCCGCGCGTGCCCGTCACCGTTTCAGCCGGTCCCGGATGGTAAAGGAGCTGCTCCATGGAGGTCACGGTGCATACCCGCCATTTGGACATCCCAAACGGGCTTCGCGAAGCCGCAGTTGAGAAGGCACGGCACCTCGAGCGGTTCCTCGAGGGGACCCAGCGCGCCGAGATCGTCTTCTCGCGCGACCATGCGGCGCGCGACGACGGCCATGTGACCTGCGAGATCTCGGTCGTGGCTCGCGGTCGCGTCATCCGAGTCCGCTCGAGCGGTCATGTGGCCAACACCGCCCTGGAGGCCGCCATCTCCAAGGAGACTCAGCGGCTGACGCGGATGCAGGACCGCCTCGTGCAGCGCTCGCGGCCTCGTCACGGCGCGCTGGGCCAGCGATCAGCGGAGCTCGCGGACTGAAAGACCTCCAAAGCCCCGATCCGCCCCGCGTCGTGATCGTGGGGCCGACCGGCACCGGTAAGACGGCGCTCGCGCTCGATCTGGCCCGAAGGTCCCCGGGCCGCTACGAACTGGTCTCGGTGGACGCGATGGCCGTGTACCGGGACCTCGACCTCGGTACCGCGAAGCCCACGCCTGCCGAGCAGGCCGTGGTGCCCTGGCACCTCATCGACATCGTCGATCCTTCGGAGGAGTTCTCCGTCGCCGCCTTCCAATCCGAGGCGCGCCGGGTGCTTTCGGGGATCGATGCCCGCTGGCACCTGCCGATCCTCGTCGGAGGCACCGGTCTCTACCAGCGTGCCGTCGTGGACGGGCTGGACATCCCCGGCCGTTTCCCAGGGGAAGCGGCCGAGCTGGAACGCCGGGCCGATCAGCCCGGCGGCCTCCAGGAGCTGTTCGGGCGCCTGTGCGAGCTGGACCCGGTCGCGGCGAGCCGAGTCGAGCCGGGCAACCGCCGCAGGATCGTGCGGGCTCTCGAGGTCACGCTCGGCAGCGGGCGAGCCTTCTCCTCCTTCGGGCCTGGCCTCGTCAGCTATCCAGTCACCAGCTCGGTCATCATCGGGCTCGAGCTCGACCGCTCCGAGCTCGACCGCAGGCTTGCCGAGCGGTTCGAGGACCAGCTCGCTCGAGGCTTCCTCGACGAAGTGCGGGCGCTCTCGCGTAGGCCGGCCGGGTTGTCGCGCACGGCCCGTCAGGCGATCGGCTACCGGGAGCTCCTCTGGCACCTCGAGGAGGGTGCGCCGTTCGAGCAGGCAAAGGCCGAGGCGATTCGCCGGCTGCGAGCCTTCGCCCGCCGGCAAGAGGCCTGGTTCAAACGCGACCCGCGTGTGGTCTGGATCCGGGCCGATCGGGACGATCTCGGTGACGCAGTCGTTGCCCACCTCGGCGGCACCGCCACGGTCAAGGCCGCGCGACACTGATGAGCGTGCTGACCATGGTCAAGTACCAGGGCCTCGGGAACGACTTCTTGGTCGTGCTCGACGGCCGAGGGCTCGACGCGGCTGGCCTGGAGCGGGCCAGGCTCGCGCGAGCTGAGCCCGGCGGCTCGAGCGCAAAGGCCGAAGCGGACCGTGTCGGCGAGCTCGCGCGGACGCTGTGCGACCGCCACACCGGAGTCGGCGCCGACGGGCTCTTGGTGCTGCGGGCCGCCGTCTCGGGTGGCGAGATCCGAATGGAGCTGCGCAACGCGGACGGGGGCCGTGCCGAGACGAGCGGCAACGGCCTGCGCTGCTTCGCGCTCGCCGCCGTCGAGGCCGGGCTCGTGCCCGGCCCCGAGGTCGCCATCGAGACCGACGCCGGTGTGCGCCGGGCCGTGCTTCACCACCGCGACGGGCTCGGTTCCGCGAACGTCTCGGTCGAGATGGGGCGCGTTCGGGTCCTGGCGTTGAGCCCGGTCGCGGAACCGTCGCTCCCGGGCTCGGCCGTTGCGCCGTGGCCCGCCTGGTTCGTGGACGCCGGCAATCCCCATCTCGTCCTGCTCGCGCCCTCGCTCGAAGGTGTCGAGATCGCAGCCATCGGCCCGACGCTCGAGAAGACGCGTCCCGGTGGGCAGAACGTGGAGATCGTGACCTACGAGCCCGGCAACGGCGAGCTGTCGCTCGTTGTCTGGGAGCGAGGTGCCGGGGTCACCCTCGCCTGTGGGAGCGGCAGCGTGGCCGCAGCCGCCGCCCTGCACTCCGCGCGGATCTCGTCTGCTCGAGTGCTGGTTCACAACCCGGGCGGGACCGCGGAGGTGACTCTTTCGGGGGACGATCCGCTCGCCCCGTTGGCGACGCTCGCGGGCCCGGCCCGGCGCGTCGCCCGGGTCCAGGTCGAGCCTGCCTGGCTCGGCGCTTCGGGAGCGGTCGGGGTCGCGTCGTGAAACTGGTGACGACCACCCTCATCGACCGGAGGTTCCGGGAGAAGATCGTCCTCGTCGGCATGGTCGCGTGGCCGCGCACGGTGGAGGAGGTCGAGGCGAGCCTCGACGAGCTCGCCTTGCTCGTCGACACCGCAGGTGCCGACGAGGCAGCCCGAGTCGTGCAGCGGCGTGAGGCCGCTGACCCGGCGACCTACATCGGCCGCGGCAAGGCGGAGGAGCTTCGCAGGATCAGCGAGGCCGTTGACGCCGACACGGTGGTCTTCGACGACGAGCTCACGCCCGCCCAGCAGAGGAACCTCGAGAGGATCCTCGGCAGGACCGCCATCGACCGGACGGCGGTGATCCTCGACATCTTCGCCCAGAATGCCCACACCCAGGAGGGCCGTGCGCAGGTCGAGCTGGCGCTGAGCAGGTACCGGCTCCCGCGCCTTAGGGGCATGGGCCTCGTGCTGTCCCAGCAGGCCGGTGGGATCGGGACCAGGGGCCCAGGCGAGACACAGCTCGAGGTCGATCGCCGGCGGATCATGCGACGCATCCGCAAGCTCGAGGTCGAGCTCCGAGATCTCGAGTCGACACGCCGGACCCAGCGCAAGGCGCGAAAACGGGGGGCGCTGCGGACCGTGTCGCTGGTCGGCTACACCAACGCCGGCAAGTCCACTCTCCTCAACGTCTTCACCGATGCGGGCGTGCTCGTCGAGGACAAGCTCTTCTCCACCCTCGATCCTCGGACGCGACGTCTCGACCTGCCCGGAGGCGAGTCGGTGCTGTGCTCGGACACAGTCGGCTTCGTGCGCAAGCTGCCCCATCAGCTTGTGGACGCCTTTCACGCCACATTGGAGGTCGTCGGGTCCTCCGACCTCCTCGTGCACGTCGTCGACGCCTCCGCCGCCGACCCACCGGCGCAGATCGACGCGGTTCACGGTGTCCTGACAGAGATCGGGGCCGGTGAGGTTCGCGAGCTTCTGGCGTTCAACAAGTCCGACCTGGACCGGCGCAAGGCGGGACGGCTCATGGCCGCGCACCCCGGTTCGGTGGCCTGCTCGGCCCTCACCGGCCGCGGTGTGCCTGAGCTGCTCCGAGCCGTCGCGGATCAGCTCAGGATCGCGGATCGCGTGGTGGAGCTGGCCGTGCCCGTGGCACGCGGCGACGTCGTCGCGGCCATCCATCGGGAAGGCGAGGTGGTCGGCGAGCGCTACGAGGGCGAGCAGGTGCTCGTGACGGCCCGCCTCGACGAGCGCGGGGCTCGGCGTTACGCCGAGTTCGTACTGGATTGACCGGCCTGGCGATGTCCGGCGACAAGGCGCAACCGGCAGGGGAGGCCGAGGGCGCGGGGGCTGGTTTCGTGCCTCCGGCGTATCCCTACGACAAGCTGGCCGAGCTCGCCCGGCTCGCGCAGCGCCACCAAGGCGGTGCCGTCGACTTGTCGGTCGGCACCCCGTGCGACGCCCCGCCCGATCGGGTCCTCGAGGCGCTCGCCACCTCCGGGACCGAACGCGGGTATCCCTCCTCGATCGGGACCGCGGAGTACCGCGAGGCCGCCTTGGCGTGGATGTCCCGCAGGTTCGGGGTCGAGACCGCCGAGTTGGCCGTCGCTGCGTGCATCGGGACGAAGGAGCTCGTTGCCGGTGTCCCTCACTGGCTGCGGCTGAGGACGCCCGCGCGCGACACCGTGCTGTGCCCGCTCGTCGCCTATCCGACTTACGAGATGGGCGCGATCCTCGCCCGGTGCCGCGCCGTCGCCGTGCCGACCCGGCCGGACGGGACGATGGAGCTGTCGTCGATCTCGCCGGAGGACGCGGCTCGGGCTCTGTGCCTGTGGGTCAACAGCCCCGGCAACCCGGGAGGCCAGCTCGAGGACCTCGAGGCGGTGGCGAGCTGGGGACGCTCGCACGCAGTGCCCGTGTTCTCCGACGAGTGCTACGCAGAGTTCACCTGGGCCGGGCCTGCACGCAGCATCCTCGAGCACGGCCCCGAGGGCGTCGTTGCGGTCCACTCGCTGTCGAAACGGTCGAACCTCGCGGGGCTGCGAGCCGGTTTCTTCGCCGGGGACGCCGATCTCGTCGGGTACCTGTCGAGGTTGCGCCAGCATGCCGGGTTCATGGTCCCTGGGCCCGTGCAGCACGCCGGGGCCGTAGCGCTCGGCGACGACTCACACGTCGAGCGGCAGAGAGCGAGGTACCTCGGGCGGCTGAGGCGTTTTGCCGAGGTGCTGTGCGGGAGCGGCATCGATGCCAGGATCCCCGCAGGGTCGTTCTACCTCTGGGTGGCGGCTCCAGAGGGCCTGCCGCCACCCGGCGCGACGGGCGATCCGAACCCGGCCTGGGCGCTGACGAGGTGGCTTGCCGGGCACGGCGGCGTCCTGGTCGCCCCGGGCGACACCTACGGCCCGGCCGGGGCCGGCCATGTCCGCGTCGCGATGGTGCAGCCGGACGATCGCCTCGAGCTCGTCGCCCGGAGGCTCGCGGGCGCGAGAGTCAGCCGAGCAGCTTCGACCTGAACAGCTCGAGCTTCGGGCTGCGGTACCCGGCCGCGCGCGGTCGACCGGATAACCTCGAGGTGATGGACGACTTGAGCTCCGCAGTCCTGGAGCTGTGGCAGCGCCGCGCGCAACTCTCGCCCGCTGATGACGACGCGTTCGAGGTGGTCGACGCAGTCGTCGACCTCCTCGACCGGGGCGAGGTCCGAGTCGCCGAGATCCTGGCCGAGACCGACGCGGTGGTCGTCCACGAATGGCTGAAGCAGGCCATTTTGCTGCTCTTCATCCTTTCCGGGCTGAAGACGGTGGAGTACGGGCCGTTCGAGTACACCGACAAGCTGGCGCTGAAGCACGGTCTCAAAGCCGCCGGGGTGCGCGCAGTTCCAGGGGCTTCGGCACGGCGCGGAGCGTTCTTGGGGCGCGGCGTGGTGCTGATGCCCAGCTATGTGAACATCGGCGCCCGAGTGGGGGCCGACACGATGGTCGACACTTGGGCCACCGTCGGGTCGTGCGCCCAGGTAGGGGAGCGGGTTCACCTCTCGGGCGGCGTCGGGATCGGCGGAGTCCTCGAGCCCCCCAACGCCCGTCCGGTCGTGATCGAGGACGACGTGCTCATCGGCAGCCGGTCGATGGTCACCCAAGGTGCACGTGTCGGGCGGGGGGCGGTGCTGGGCGAGGGGACGATTCTCAACCCGTCGATCCCTGTGTTCGACGCATGGTCGGGCGACGAGCTCGGACGTGGGTATGTGCCTCCCTGGAGCGTCGCCGTTGGCGCGATGCGGCGCAGGCAGTACCCTTCCGGCGAGTTCTTCCTGCCGTGCGTGCTGGTCGTGCGTAACCTCACACCCGGCGAGCGCCACGACAAGGCCATGCTGAACGAGATACTCCGCGAGCACGGGACATCGGCATGAGCGTCTCGGGGGCTTCGCTTCTCCAGCTGACAGCAGAGCTCGTCGACGTCCCGTCGGTCAGCCACGACGAGCAGAAGGCCGCCGCCTTCGTGGCCGGAACGCTCAGCGGCGCCGACCACCTCGTGACCACCCGGGTCGGCAACAACGTCGTGTCTCGAACCTTGCTGGGCCGCTCCCGCCGGCTCCTCATTGCCGGCCATCTCGACACCGTGCCGCCGAACGGCAACGAGCGTGCGGCAATTGACGGCGACCGCTGCTCAGGGCTGGGGTCCGCGGACATGAAGGGCGGGGTCGCGGTGATGATCGAGCTCGCGAGGCGCGCCGTCGCGCCCGCGGTCGACCTGACCTACGTGTGGTACGCCTGCGAGGAGGTCGAGCAGCGTTACTCCGGCCTGGTCGAGATCGACCACGTCGACCCGGGTCTCCTCGCCGCCGACGCGGCGGTGCTCGGCGAGCCCACCTCTGGGGTCGTGGAGGCTGGATGTCAAGGCGTGCTTCGTGTCGCGGTTCGCCTGGGCGGCGAAAGGGCGCACACGGCGAGGTCCTGGATGGGCGTGAACGCGATCCACCGCCTCGGCATGGTCCTCGATCTCGTCGACGGGTTCGACGAGCGCATGCCGGCCTTGGACGGCTGTGAGTACCGCGAGTCCCTGCAGGCGGTCCGGGTCGACGGCGGCGTTGCGAACAACGTCGTGCCGGACGAGGTGAGGCTGGTCCTGAATCATCGTTACGCCCCTGACCGCACCAAGGATCAGGCTTTCCAGGCGATATGCGAGCTCTTGTCGCCGGTGATCGACGAGCAACTGGGAGACCAGGTCGAGCTCGAGGACTTCTCACTGGCGGCGGCTCCCAACCTCGACCATCCGCTGCTTGCCGCGCTGGTCGCCGCCAGCGGGAGCGTGCCGCGGGCCAAGCTCGGCTGGACCGACGTGAGCTTCTTCAGCGCCCGGGGGGTGCCCGCGGCAAACTTCGGCCCCGGCAATCCGCAGCTCGCCCACACCGCCGGTGAATGGGTCGGCCGGGACGATCTCGAGCTCGTCCTGGCGAGCCTGGAGAAGCTGGTCTCCAGCCAGGCCTGAGCGTGTCGGGCAGTAGCCGGGCTCAGAGGCGCCGCAGCACGGTGACGACCTTGCCGTAGATGACGACCTGGTCGGCGGCGAGCTCGATCTCGGAGTAGGCGGGGTTCGCCGGCACGAGCACGACCTTCGCCCGCCGCTTGCGAAGCGTCTTGACGGTCGCCTCGTCTTCCCCGATTCCGGCGACGACGATGTCACCCGATTCAGCGTCGGGCTGGCGGCGCACCACGACGAAGTCGCCGTCGAGGATGCCGGCCTCGATCATCGAATCGCCGCGGACCTTCAGCATGAACAGCTCGCCGGAGCCGGTGAAGTCCTGCGGTATGGGGAGGAGCTCCTCGACCGATTCCTCCGCCAGCACTCCGGTGCCTGCTGCGACATGTCCGATCAACGGGACGTGTGCCACCGGGCGCACGCGGATCGCGGCCCCTGAGGACGGCTCCCAGCGCACGATGATCGCCCTCGGCTTGGTCGGGTCACGCTGGAGGTAGCCCTCACGCTGGAGCACCTGCAGGTGGGTGTGGACCGTGGACGGCGAGGTGAGGCCCACCGCCTCGCCAATCTCGCGCACCGAAGGCGGATAGCCCCGTTCGCGGATCTGCTCCGCGATGAACTCGAGGATCCTGCGTCGCTTTCCCGCCAGGGTCGCCTCGGACATTCGTGCTCCTCCCGTTCGGACCGCAGCTCCGGTCTTCGCGTCTCAAGGCTAAGCCGTCCCGGGGCCGAATGCAAACACCCGTTCGTGAAACAGGCGTTCGCCTGGAGGCTTGACAACGAACGTGCGTTCGTGGTCTGATAACGATGTCGAACATACGTGCGCCGGCGTGAACCGCCGGAAGCGACAGGGCCGGCCGGTTCGGGGCGGTTCCTCGACAGGCGCGAGGAGGTGTGATGGGAGCACTGGCACACAGCGACCGCGGAGCTCCGGGATGGCCCGGCGAGACCGGGCCGAGTCGGCCCGGGCGTACCCGCGAGCGCCGAGAAGCGCTTACCGAGCGGCGCCGGACGAGCTGGAACGTGCTCGCCCAGGAGCTCGTTCCCTTCCCTCCGGCGACCGAGCTGACCGTCATCGGCCCGCGAGAGCGCGCCACGCGCCGGACCGAGCTTGCCAGAGCTCGGCGCGCCGTTCCCAGAGGTTCCGCCCCCACCCGCCTTGGCGCCTGCAAAGCCGCAAGCGTGAACGACGAGTTGACCTCGAGGCGCGCTGGCACCCACACGGCCGTGGCGACACCGTCGACGGTCGTGGCGGCGGACCGTGCGAGCTCGGGGAGATCCCGGCAAGTCGCCCCCCGATCGCGAGGGTTGCGGCGCCTCCTCCCCGGCGCTGCCACCCTCGCAGTCTTGGCGAGCGTCTGGTTCGGAACCGGGGCGCTCTCGACACTTCACCGCCCCGCGTTGACGGTTCCGGCTGCGGCCGTGAAGATCCGCGGGGGTTACCTGTATGTCGCCCGCCCCGGTGACACGCTGTGGTCGATCGCCTCCGGGCTCCAGCCCGGCGGGGACCCGAGACCGCTCGTCGCCGAGCTCGAGCAGCAGCTGCACGGTGCCGAGCTGGTCGCGGGTGACCGGCTCACGCTGCCCTGAGCCGCGCGTCCGGCCCGAGACGGGCAGAGGACGACCTTTCCTCAGGAGAGGCCTCGTCTGGGGGCCGGGACGGCTGCCCCGCTCTGGATCAGAGCGCGGGGTTGCGCGTCGGTGCACCCCGCCGCGCGTCGGATCGGCGCTACGGTCAGTTCGTGCGCTGCCCGTGGTGTGGAGCGACCGAGGACCGAGTCGTGGACTCACGCGAGGTGGAACAGGGTGAGGCGATCCGCCGCCGTCGCGAGTGCATCTCGTGCACGCGCCGGTTCACGACTGTCGAGCGTGTCAACCAGGCGGTGCTGTGGGTCGTCAAGCGCTCGGCCCGCCGTGAGCCCTTTGACCGGCGCAAGGTCATCGCCGGCGCCCGCGCGGCCTGCAAGAACCGGCCGGTCGAGCCCGAGCAGCTCGAAGCGCTGGCCGCGGCGGTCGAACAGACGGCCTGGTCGATGGGGCCCGAGGTGCACAGCGAGCAGGTCGGTCTCACCGTGCTCGAGGCCCTGAGGGAGCTCGACGATGTGGCGGCCGTGCGTTTTGCCAGCGTTTACAAGGGTTTTGAGCAGGTCGACGACTTCGCCCGCGAACTGGGGCTCCTGAACAAGGATGCGACACGGCAGGCCGAGCCGGGCGCGGGGGATCCTCGGGGTGATCAGGGCGGGACGTCTGGCGGCGGTAAGCCATGAGCGGCGCCCTGCTCGACGAGACGCCGGCGAGTGCACTCGCGATCTACGCCCATCCCGACGACCCGGTCATCTCCTGTGGAGGCACGCTCGCCCGCTGGGCCGCCGCCGGGAGCACGGTCCGTGTGGTCATCTGCACCGCGGGCGACAAGGGAGCGACCGATCCGGAGGTGGACCCTCAAGCCCTTGCAGCGTCGCGGATCGTCGAAGCGGAGCGTTCCGTCGAGGTCCTCGCGGCGAAAGGCCTTCATCTTCTGGGCCATCTCGACGGCGAGATCGAGAACGACATCGCCCTGACGACGCGAATTGGTGCAGATCATCCGGGACGTGCGACCCGAGGCGATAGTCACTCCGGACCCGCTCGCGGTGTTCTTCGGCGAGCACCACTACAACCATCGGGACCATCGAGTCGTCGGGTGGGCAGCGCTCGACGCGGCTGCGCCTGCCGCGGCATCGCCGCTTTACTTCAGGGGTATGGGGATGGCCCACCAGGTCATGGCGGCCTACCTGTCGGGATCTTTGCAGCCCAATGTCTGGGTGGACGTGAGCTCGACCATCGACCGGAAGATCGAGGCGGTGTCCTGCCACGTCTCACAACTCGCCGATGCCGGTGACTGGCTCGCGAGCGCGCTTCGCGACGGGGCCGAGCTTGCCGGACAAGAGGTCGGCGTCGCCCACGCAGAGCCGTTCCGGCGGATCTGGCTGGCACAGTGACCGCGACGCTCGACATCTTGCACGTCGACATGGACGCCTTCTTCGCGGCCGTCGAGGTACTCGACGACCCGACGCTGCTGGGGCTGCCGGTGATCGTCGGTGGGACCGGGCCGAGGGGCGTGGTGGCGGCGTGCTCCTACGAGGCGAGGGCCACGGGGGTCCGTTCCGCGATGTCGATGGTCGAGGCGCGGCACCGGTGCCCTCAGGCCGTGGTTCTGCCGGGCAGGCACGGTCGCTACGGCGAGGTGAGCCGCCGGCTTCACGAGGTTTTCGAGGTGTTCACACCGCTCATCGAGCCGATCGCGTTGGACGAGGCCTTCCTCGACGTGTCGGGGGGCCACCGGTTGTTCGGCTCGAGCATGGAGATCGCCGAAGCAATCCGCGCACGTGTCACCGAGGATCTGAAGCTGTCGTGTTCGGTCGGTATCGCCCGCAACAAGTTGCTGGCCAAGCTGGCCTCGAGAGCCGCCAAGCCGATCGCGTCCGCGAGCGGGCCGGTCGCCGGGCCCGGCATCGTCGTCGTGCCTGCCGAGGACGAGCTGGCGTTCCTTCATCCCCGGCCGGTCTCGGACCTGTGGGGCGTGGGTCCCCGGACAGCCGAGCGGCTCGCCCGCTACGGGATAGGCACGATCGGCGATCTCGCCAAGGTCGACCCGGCGCACCTCGCCCGGCTCGTCGGGCGCGCGGCCGGAGCCCAGCTCCACGAGCTCGCGTGGGCCAGGGACGACCGGCCCGTCGTCATGGGCCGGCCGGTGAAGTCCGTCGGCCACGAGGAGACCTTCGCCGTCGACGTGCACGATCCCGACAAGCTCCGTCTCGAGGTCGCGCGGATGTCCGACGCGGTCAGCAGTCGGCTTCGCGCGTGCGGCCTGGCGGGCCGAACCGTGACGGTGAAGCTGCGATACGGCGACTTCACGACGATCACCCGCTCGCACTCGCTGCGCCGGCCGGTCGCCTCGTCGGCCGAGCTCGTGAAGATCGCGGCGGCGTTGCTGTCTGGGGCCGAGGTCCATCCGGGAGTGCGCCTACTGGGCGTGAGCGTGTCGTCGCTCGAAGCGCGAGCCGATGGGACCGGGGAGCAGCTCTCGCTCTGGGACCCCGCGAGGCCTTCCGACGGCCAGGTGCATGGGTCCTCGGCCTCCCGCTCGGACCTCGACGCGGCCGTCGACGCGATCAGGGAGCGCTACGGGGTCGCCTCGGTGGGCCCTGCCGCCCTGGTCGGCGCTTCGGGGCTGCGGGTCAAGCAGCTCGGTGACTCCCAATGGGGGCCATCGGACTGACCAGTCGGCCGGCAGGCCCGAATCAGGACCTGGCGGGAGCATCGAGCGCAAGGAGGCTGGAATCGCCAGCAAAGCCGTGCGCGCGCCGTTGTCGGGTCCTTACCCGTGTGGGATGATTGAATTGCTGCAGCAAGAGTCGTTGTGCGAGAGGGGGTGACGATGCCGCTTTCCGAGGAAGAGCAGAGAATCCTCCACGAAATGGAGGAGAAGCTGTACCAGCACGATCGAGCTTTTGCCGATCGTGTCAGCACCAGGTCGCAACATCGCCCGCACGGTCGCACTGGCAGGGGATGGGTCGTCGTCTTCGTCGCCGGCTTCGTGCTCCTGCTCGTGGAATTCGGCTCGTCGGTGCTCCTCGGTAGCCTCGGGTTCCTGATCATGCTCGCCGCAACGATGGCCTTTGTGCACCAGGCAAGGCACGCGGACTCGCCCGGTTTCGGCGGTCTCATCGGCGGCTCGCGACGGTCGGGCGTGGGCGACGAATGGTCCGAGATGCGGCGCCGCCTGCGGTCCCGCTTCGGGAATCGAACCTGAGCGTATTCGCCGGCTCGTGAGCGGTGCGTCCCGGCCCCGCCGCGGCCACGGTGGCCGCAGCGGAGGCAGAGGATCGCCGGGCGGGCACCCTTGGTGGGTCGAGGCTGCGTCGGCGGTCGGACGCAGGCCTTGGTTGTGGCCGACCGCGGCACTCGAGTCGATGGCCATGGCACCGCGTGGATGGTGGCACCGTTGGCCGCCCGCCCCTGTGCCTTCGCCGGGGTGGCTGGCTTTCCGGATGGAGACGGCGTATGGGGACGCGAGCGCACGGCCCGCGCCCGACGACGTCGTCGCCTGGCTGGACTGGTGCAGAACGTCACGGCGCCGCGCACGGTTGCGGTAGCCTCCGGCCTGATGTCTCGCCCGGGACCGCAGGAAGGCTGAGATGATCGGCCGCGCGCTCGTGCTGAACGCGTCTTTCGAGCCGCTGTCGGTCGTCGCCTCGCGGCGGGCCCTCGTCCTCGTGCTGGCCGACAAGGCCGTTCTCGTGCACGGCACCGGCCACGACCTCCACTCCGCCAGAGCCAGGTTCCCCGAGCCGTCCGTCGTCCGGCTCGTCAACTACGTCCGGGTGCCGCACCAGGCGCGCGTCGCGGTCACCCGCCGCTCGGTGTTCGTTCGTGATGGTCACTGCTGCCAGTACTGCGGCGCCCAGGCGGAGAACATCGATCACGTCGTTCCCCGGAGCCGGGGAGGGACGCACAGTTGGGACAACGTCGTGGCGTGCTGCAGGCGTTGCAACAGCCGCAAAGAGGACAGGTTGCTGGACGAGGCGGGCTTCAGGCTCGCGAGGATGCCTCGAGCGCCCCGCTCACGGCTGTGGCTGCTTGCCGCAAGTGGTGAGGTCCTTGACGAATGGGCTCCTTACGTCGAGCCCGTGCTCGGCCGCGCCGTCGGCCTCTGACCACGCGAGCCGCCTCCGCTCGCCAGCGGGACTGGCGCGTCCTGGAACGCCACGCCACGCCTGCGGCCCTCCACGGCAATGTGCCCGATCCGCTCGGCGCACGTCTTGCCTGCGTCTGCCTGCCTCTTGATCAGGCCGTCGTGATAGGGAGCGCGCAGCCAGAGTCCGACTTCGACGGGGAGAGGCTTGCCGCCGCGGGAGTCGACCTCGTCCGCCGCCGCAGCGGAGGCGGTGCCGTCCTCGTCGTACCCGGCTTGCAGGTGTGGCTCGACGTCTTTGTGCCCAACGGCGACGCGCTGGCGGAAACAGACGTCGGGAAGTCCTTCCACTGGCTGGGCGACGTTTTCGCGGCGGCGATCGCAAGCGTGCTCGGCACCTCCCTCGGCCAGGCGGAAGTCGAGGTGAACCGCGGGCCCAGGCAGAGCACGCCCTGGTCCAGGACACTGTGTTACACGGGACTCGGGGCCGGCGAGGTGACCGTCGCAGGACGCAAGGTCGTCGGGATGTCGCAGCGCAGGGAGCGCTCGGGTGCCTGGGTCCACGCGATGGCGCTCCTCAGCCATCGAGCCGGCGAGCTGGCCGATCTGCTGGCCGGACCTCCCGAACGCCGTTTGGCCGCGCGAGCAAGCCTCGAGCACGCCGGGCTCGGCGACGCGGAGTACCTGGCCGACGCCCTGACCGAGGAGATTCTGGGCCGCCTGCCCTAGCGCCGGGCCCGTGGGCCCGCGACGTCGCTCCGAAGCGGACTTCCGAAGCAGACTTCCGACTCGCCTTGACCGGTCGCGCACCGTCCGGGGCGGCTGTGGAGGCGTCGCGTACGTTCCCTGTGCATCACGCCGATCCGGGGCGACCCAGGTGGGGAGAGAGCAACGCGGATTGTTGACGAGTGGGGGCGAAGTCTCATAGAGTGGCGTGAAGTGGGGGCCCGGGGAGGGCGTGCTCCATGACAGTGGGAACGAAGGCTGCTGTGACGCCAAGCTTCAAGTTCGTCGGGAACTTCCCCCGCTCGCTCGACGCCAAGGGTCGAGTGATACTGCCGTCGCGCATGCGCGCCCACTTCCAAGAGGACGGCTACCTGACGCCCGGCGCCGACGGTTGCCTGGCGTTGTGGCCCGAGGAGGAATTCGAGCTCGAGGCCGAACGACAGCACGCGAAGGACGCTCGGGGCGTCGAGGCGCGCAACGACTTGCGCGACTGGGCATCGTTGGTGACGCGGGTCGAGTTCGATCGGCAGAACCGGATGCCGGTGCCGTCTGAGCTCCGCGCTCTCGCCAAGCTCGAGCAGGAAGTCCTCTTCGTCGGGGTGCTGGACCGGGTCGAGCTCTGGTCGCCCGCAAGCTGGTCGGCACGCCGTGCCGAATCGCCAGGCGCTCCTGCGGTCGGAAAGGTCGGGCCGTGAGCCATGGCCGGCCCGTCGAAGTCTCGCGGTCCCGGCGCCGTCGATCCTCAACTTGTCGCTCCTGGGTTGCCCGCAGCCCCTCGGCTGAAGTGCCGGATGGCATCACAACCCTCTCCGCCCTATCTCATCCTCACTTCGAGGGATGCGGTTCCCTCGAACTGGTCGGGGGGTTGCAGATGACCCAGGAGTTCAGGCACGCGCCGGTCATGGTCTTCGAGGTCGTGTCGATGCTCGAGCACGTCCCCGCGGGCGTTCTGGTCGACGCGACGGTTGGTGGCGGTGGCCATGCGGAGGCATTGTTGGCCAGATTGCCAGAACACGAGCTGGTCGGGCTCGACGTCGACGCCGACGCCGTGGCCGAGTCCGCGGAGCGCCTCCGCGTGTTCGGCGACCGGGCACGGGTGCTGAAGGCCCGCTTTGACGAATTGGCCGCCGTGGTGCGGGACTGGGCGCCGGGTCGACCCGTCGCGGGCGTCCTGTTCGATCTCGGTGTGAGCTCACCGCAACTGGACCAGCCGGAACGGGGCTTCTCCTACCGCTTCGACGGTCCCTTGGACATGCGGATGGACCGCTCCCGCGGAGCCACGGCTGCAGACCTGGTGAACAGACTCGGCGTTGCTGAGCTGACGCGGCTTTTCGCCGAGAACGGCGAAGGCCGCTTCGCCCGTGGTCTTGCCGAGGGCATAGTCGCCAGCCGGCCGATCGAGACGACCGCCCGACTCGTCCAGGTCATCGACCGCTCGCTCCCCCCTGTCGCCAGGAAGCGGGCGGGCCACCCGGCCAAACGGGTTTTTCAGGCGTTGCGCATCGAAGTCAACCAGGAGCTCGAGGTGCTGGCGGCGGGGCTCGAGAGCGCCCTCGACTTGTTGAGCCCCGGGGGCCGCTGCGTCGTGCTCTCGTACCACTCGGGAGAAGACCGGCTGGTCAAGCGATGCTTCATGCGCGCCGCCAGCGGCGGCTGCGTCTGTCCCGCTGACCTCCCGTGCGTGTGCGGCGCGGTGGGGACCGTCCGCGTTCTCACGCGTGGCGCCCGTCTCCCCAGCGCCGCCGAGACGGCTCGGAACCCGCGCGCGGCAAGTGCCAGGCTGCGCGCCGCGGAGCGCCTTCAGAAGAAGGCGGGCTGATGGCCAGCACCGCGCGTGCAGTCTCGAGGTCTGCGCGGGCGCTGCCGGCTGTCGAGCCGGCGTCGTCGCGGCCCGGAGACGCGGGTGCGGCCCGCCCCCGCCTCGACGTCGTCGATCACCGCCGGGCGGCGGCGCGGTCGGTCCATCGCCAGGCAAACATGCTGCGAGGTCTCGGCGTCATGTTCGTCGTCGGCGCCCTGGCCGTGACCGCCGCCGCACATACTTTCGTCGCATCCGATCAGCAGCGGATCGACACCCTGCAGAGCCAGCTCACACAGACACTCGCCGAGCAGCAAGACCTGCAGCTTTCGCGCGCCGAGCTCGAGTCCCCGGCGCGAGTGTTGGCCATCGCGGAGCGGCAGCTGGGCATGGTCTCACCGGAGTCGGTGTCGTACCTGGCGCCGGTGGACCCGGGGCTATCTGTGTCGCAGGCAGGAGCGGACGCGGCCCGCTCCGCCTTGGATGCGGCTGTCGCGGCCCGCAAGGCCGGACCAGCCGGAACGGCCGGCCCAGCCGGAACGGCCGGCCCAGCCAAGTCAGCCAAGTCAGCCAAGCCCGCCGGGTCCACCAAGAGTGACGGGCTCGGGGCCAAGACAACAAGGAGGTCTTCACTCGCCGGTGCCCGATCGTCCGCGATCACCTCGCCGACCGGGTGAGCGAGTTGGACCCGTCGGATCGGAAAGCCCAGGCCCGACCCGGCTCGCGTCCGGGAGCGCCCGCCCGCTCGAGGACGGTCGCACGGGGCCCGGGCTCGCCGAGGCCGGCACGGCTGCGCAAACGCCTTGTCGCCATGGTTGTCATCACCGCGTTGGCTTTGTCGGGCCTGGCGGTCCGACTGGTCCAGATCCAAGGTGTCGACGCTGTTCGGTACGCCGCCTACGGGTTCCAGGAGGTCTACCAGCGCGTCGCGCTGCCGGCGTTGCGTGGAGCGATCTACGATCGCAACGGGAGCCTGATCGCGGCTTCGTCGCCGCGCGTCGACGTCGTCGCGGACGACTATCTCGTGACCGGCCCGAAGACCGGCCTCAGTCGTCTTGCCTCGGTACTCGGGCTGTCGGTACCGGCGCTGCGGGCCAAGCTCAGCGAGCACAACGGATATGTTCCGCTCGCATACCAGGTGAGCGGAACCGTCGAGCAGAAGATCGCCAGCCTCGACCTGCCCTATCTCAGCTTCGCGCCTGACCTCTCGCGCACCGATCCGGACGGCAACCTGTTCTCTCCCGTCCTCGGCATCGTCGGCTTCAGCGGTAAGGGTCTCTCCGGGCTCGAGTACCTCGAAGAACTCGCTGCTCGCCGGGTCTGCCGGCTCGGAGGTGGTGCCGACCGGCCCGAACGGCGAGGGGCTCCCGGGCTCAGCCACATCAGTCGTCGCGGCGCGCCAGGGCACCAGTCTCGTGCTCAGTCTGGACGAGCCGCTCCAGTTCGAGGTCACCAAGGATCTTTCCCAACAGATCGCAGCCACCCACGCCACCGGTGGGGTGGCGATCGTCGAGGACAGGCGAACCGGCGGCATCTTGGCCATGGTCGACCTCGTCGTCGGTCCGCACGGCGAGGTGGTCCCCTCGGACCAGAACCTGGCGGTCACCTCGGTCTATCAACCGGGCTCGGTCATGAAGCTGGTGACCATCTCGGGTGCGCTCCAGGAGGGGTTGATCAACCCGAATTCGGTCTTCACAGTGCCCTATCAGATCTCGCTCGGAGGCTGGCCGTTCGCCGACGCCGACTACCACCCGACCGAGCAGCTCACCGCTACGCAGATCCTCGCCCAGTCGTCCAACATCGGGACTATCGAGATAGCCCACCTCCTCGGGGCGAGCCGCCTCTCGTACTTCCTGCGCGACCTGGGTTTCGGCCAGCCGACCGGTCTCGAGTGGCCGGGCGAGACCGACGGTCTCGTGCCGAGCCCGAGCGACCCGGCCACGTGGTCGTCCTCCTCGATGGGGACGGTCCCGATCGGCACGGGAGAGGCCGTGACGCCGCTCCAGATCCTGGACGCGTACAACACGGTCGCGAACGACGGCGAGTACATCGCTCCTCGACTGGTCGACGCGACCATCTCGGCCAAGGGCGTCGAGCACGTCCTCCCGGTGCAGCACGGAAGGCGGGCGCTATCGCCGCAGACGGTCGGCGAGCTGCTGCCGATGCTCGAGAAGGTGACCGAGGACGGGACCGCGCTCGCGGCCCGCATCCCGGGGTATACCGTCGCCGGCAAGACCGGGACGGCGCAGATCCCGAGCACCACAGGGCCCGGCTACCAGCCAGGCGCTTGGAGCGCGACCTTCGTGGGTTTCGCGCCGGCGCAGAACCCCGCTCTCACGACCCTTGTCATGCTCAGCCACCCCGACCTCATCTACGGAGGCCTTGCTTCCGCTCCGGTCTTCTCCGCGGTCATGCGCTACGCGCTGCGCCACTTCGACGTCGCGCCCACGGGAGGTCAAGGGCTCGCCGCGGGCACGTCGGCTGTCGGTGGCACGTGAGCCGCGCCGCGGTCGTGCATACCGGCCCGGAACTCCCCCTGGAGGCGGTCGTCGCGCGGCTGAGGCCGGCAGGGGTCATCGGCGAGGTGTCAGGCGTCGTCGTCACCTCGGTGACCTACGACCATCGAAGCGTTCTTCCCGGCGCGCTGCACTGCTGCCTGCCCGGAGACCACCTTGACGGGCATGACTTCGCTCCGGCCGCGCGACGGGCGGGGGCGGTGGCGTTCGTATGCGAGCGCCCGCTCGGCGCCGAGGCAGCGGGAGCGGTCCAGCTGATCGTCGGGCCGGCTGGCGCCCGTCCCGCGATGGCGCATGCCGCGTGCGCCCTGTGGGACGACCCGGCGTCGTCGCTGAGGACAGTCGGGGTGACCGGGACCAACGGCAAGACGACGACGACCTACTTCCTCCGCTCGGTTCTCGAGGCGCACGGCTGGCCGACGTCGGTGATCGGGACGCTCGGGGGGCCGCGCACCACGCCCGAGGCGCCCGAGCTGCAGCGGGCGCTGGCGTACGCGAGGGACTCGGAGCGATCGGCGGTGGCGCTCGAGGTCAGCTCGCACGCGCTCGTCCAGCACCGGCTGGACGGTTACCGCCATGACGTGGCGGTCTTCACGAACCTGAGCCAGGACCACCTCGATTACCACGGGACCATGGATGCCTACTTCGCGGCCAAGTCGCTTCTCTTCACCGCGGAGCACGCCAGCCGGGCGTTGGTGAACGCAGACGACCCGTTCGGCCGGCGGCTGATCGAGACGGCCGAGATACCGGTGAGCGTCTTCTCGCTCGCGCAGGCCGAAGAGCTACGGGTCGGCCTGGAGGAGAGTCGTTTCCTTCTCGACGGGGCGCCGGTCCGGCTCCGGCCGGGGGGCGAGATCAACGTCCGCAACGCGCTCGCAGCGGCCGGCGCCGCCCGGGTGCTCGGCGTGCCCCCCTCGGACATCGCCGCCGGCCTCTCGGCCGCCACCGGTCCTTCCGGCCGGCTGGAGGCTGTGCCCAACGACATCGGTGCCACGGTCGTCGTGGACTTCGCCCACACTCCTCAAGGGCTCGCGGAGATCCTCCACGCCGCGCGTCTCGAGGCCACGTCCCGTGGTGGAAGGGTGATCGTGGTCTTCGGGTGCGGCGGGGACCGGGACCGGGCGAAACGCCCCCTCATGGGATCGATCGCCACCCGCCTCGCAGACGTCGCGGTGATCACCTCTGACAATCCCCGCAGCGAGGACCCGGCCGCGATCATCGACGAGGTGCGGGCGGGCTGCGACGGGACCGCCCGACTGGTCGTCGAGCCGGACCGGCGGAACGCGATCGCGACCGGGCTCGAGTCCGCGGGCGTGGGCGACGTCGTGATCGTCGCCGGGAAGGGCCACGAGTCGGTGCAGCAGATCGGCGGCAAGTCGATCGAGTTCGACGATCGTGTCGTCATTGCCGAGGAGCTGGTCCGTCTCGGCGCGGGAAGAGCGCGCTCGTGATCCCTCTGCTCTCCGCGGGCGCGGTGTCGATCCTGGTGGCCGGCTTTGGGACGCCGATCTTGCTGCGGTGGCTGATCCGCTGGCGGATCGGCCAGCAGATACGCGTCGACGGGCCCGCCCACCACACGGTGAAGGCCGGCACGCCGACTATGGGCGGCATCGCCGTCCTCGTCGCGGTGGTGGCCGGGTACTTCCTCGGGCACGTAGGCACCTCCGCTCCGTTCACCCGGCCGGCATGGCTCGTGCTCGGCGCGATCGTCGTCGCAGGCGCCGTCGGTGCCACCGACGATTGGATCAAGGTGAGCAGGCTGCGCTCGCTCGGGCTCAACAAGCGGTGGAAGACCATCGGGCTCGTCCTGGTGGCCATCCTGTTCTGCATCGCGGAGGTCCACTGGGGCGGGGTCCACACCACGCTCTCGTTCACCCGCTACGACCTTCCGGGAGTCGAGCTCGGCTCGGTTGGCTGGGTGATCTGGGGCACGGTGATCATCTTCGCAACGGCGAACTCGGTGAACCTGACCGACGGCCTCGACGGGCTCGCGGCCGGCTCCGCGGCCTTCGTGTGCGGGTTCTTGGCACTGGTCGGCTTCGTGCAGTACCGGCACCCGGGCATCTACGCAGTGCACAGCGCGCTCGACCTCGCCCTGGTTGCGATGTCGATGGGTGGCGCGTGTGTCGGCTTTTTGTGGTGGAACGCAGCTCCGGCCCGGATCATCATGGGTGACACGGGCTCGCTCGCCCTGGGGACGGGCCTGGCCTGCCTCGCACTCGCGATGAACGTTCAGCTTCTGCTGCCGATCATGGGCGGATTGTTCGTCCTCGTGACGATGTCGGTGGTGGTCCAGGTGATCAGCTTCAGGGTCTTCCACCGGCGTGTGTTCCTGATGGCACCGTTGCACCACCACTTCGAGCTCAAGGGGTGGCCGGAGACGACCGTCACCGTCCGTTTCTGGATCTTCTCGGGCCTCTGCGTGGCTCTCGGAGTGGGCTTGTTCTACGCGGACTTCCTCTCGGCGGGGGCGGTCAAGTGACCCGGCCGGCCGAGGCTCGCGCACCGACGATGCCAGAGCGCGGCGGCGCTGGGGGGCGGCGCCCTGCGGCGGGCGAGACGCGCCGACCCATGAATCTCGTCGAGGGGGGCGCCCGCCCGACGCGTCGGCGGAGGACCGCCCATCTCAGCCTCGAGGCCAAAGTGCTGCTGACGTCGGTGGTCGGTCTCTGCCTCCTCGGTCTTCCGATCGTGCTGTCCGCCTCGGCCCCGGGTGCGATCCTGGCGGGGGGCTCCCCGTGGTCCTACGTGATCCGCCAGTCCATTTACATGGGTTTCGGCGCCAGCGCCGCAGTGGTCGTGAGTCGCACTTCCGTCGGGCTGGTCAGGAAACTTCGTTTCGCGCTCCCTCTCTTGGCCTTCGCCCTCCTCGTCGCGGTGTTCGTGCCCGGCCTCGGTCATTACGCCGGCGGTTCGAGCCGCTGGATCGGGATCGGCCCCATGCAGCTCCAGCCCTCCGAGCTGATGAAGCTGGCCATGGTCGTCTTCGCCGCCGACATGCTCGCCCGTCGCGCCAAACGCCTGGACCAGTGGCACGCCTTCGTTCGGCCGCTGCTGTTGTTCATGACGGTGGCGGCGGTGCTCATCGTCAAGCAGCCCGATCTCGGAACGGCCATCGTGCTCGGCTGCATCACTTTCTCGATGCTCTTCGCGGCCGGCACCCGGATCCCGCTGCTCGCGGGGTCGGGAGCTGTGGTCTGCGCCATCGGTGCCGCGGTGGCGCTCTCGGCCACGTACCGGCGCGATCGCCTGCTGTCGTTCGTCAACCCGTTCGCCCACGCTTCGACCAGCGGCTACCAGGTCGTGCAGTCGCTTGCCACCCTGGGGCTCGGTGGCGTCACCGGAAGCGGCGTCGGGGCATCGATCACGCCATGGGGGTTCCTCCCCAATGCGCACACCGACTTCGTCTTCGCCGTCATCGCCGGCAACCTCGGCCTCGTGGGAGCCCTGATCGTCCTCGCGGGCTTCGGCGCCTTCGGCTGGGCCGGCTTCAGGATCGCCGCCCGCGAGAGGGACCCGTTCGCACGCTTCGTCGCGATCGGGGTCACCGGCTGGGTGCTGGCGCAGGCCGTGATCAACATCGGCGGCGTCGTCGACGCGCTCCCGGTGACTGGCATCCCCCTCCCGTTCATCTCCTATGGTGGTTCCTCTCTGGTCGTCGCCCTGATCGGGGTCGGACTGCTGTTCGGGATCGCGCGGCGCCAACCGGCAGCGGGGCCGCGGTGACGATGCGGCCCCGGCGCGGATCGCCGGGCGCCTTCGCGCTCGTCACCGGAGGCGGGACCGCCGGGCACGTGCAGCCCGCTCTGGCGGTCGGTGAGGCGCTGGTGGACCTGGGCCACGAACCCTCGACGATCCTCTACGTCGGTTCGCGCCGCGGCATGGAGGGCCGGCTCGTGCCCGAGGCGGGCTTCGAGGTGATCCTCTTGCCCGGCAGGGGGGTCCAGCGCCGGCTCACGCGCGAAAACCTCGAGGCTGCCGGCGGGCTGCTCGTTGCGTGCGCGCTCGCCTTTGCGATCGTGTTGCGACGGCGGCCGCGCGTCGTGGTCACCGTCGGCGGCTACGCCGGACTTGCCTGTTCGCTGGCGGCGATCGTGTTGCGGGTGCCGCTTGTCGTAGTGAGCTGCGACGCGGTTGCGGGCGCCTCGAACCGGCTGGTGGCGCGCTTCGCCCGCAAGTGCGCAGTGGCCTTCGAGGGGACCTCCCTGCACAACCAGGTCGTGACCGGGGCACCCCTGCGCAAGGCTGTCCTCGGCACGGACCGCTCCCCGCACGGGCGCAACGCGGCCCGTGCCGCTCTAGGGGTACCTGCGGGACGTTTCCTCCTCGCGGTCGAGGGCGGTTCCCTGGGTGCTCGCCGCCTCAACGATGCGGCGCTCGGGCTCGCCAAGTCCTGGGCGTCGCGGAACGATGTCACGATCTACCACGTGGCCGGCGAGCGGAACCTCGCAGAGGTGACACGCGAGGCCGGCGGCCTCGGCCTCGGCCCTCAGGCCCTGCCGGAGACCGGTCTCGACTACCGCCTCGTCGGCTACGAGCGCCAGATGCCGGCCCTTCTCGCCGCCTGCGACTTCGCTGTCTGCAGGGCAGGGGCCTCGACAGTCGCCGAGCTGGCGGCGATCGGGACGCCGAGCGCTCTCGTCCCGCTGCCAGGTGCGCCGAACGACCACCAGACACGCAACGCCGAGGCCTTGGCCTGGGCCGGGGCGGCCAGGTTGATCCCCGACGAGGACTGCTCGGCCGAGCGGCTGGAGGAGATCGTCGCACCCTTGCTCGACGACCCGGAGCGTCTCGAGTCCATGAGCTCGGCCGCCGCAGCGGCCGGTCATCGGGACGCCGCCGAACGGGTGGCCGCGCTTGTCGAGTCGGTGTCGAAGGTGCGGGCGTGAGCGGTTCGACCACACCGCAGATCGACTTGAGTGGGCCCCTTCGCGTTCATGTGGTCGGGGTGGGCGGAGCCGGCATGAGCGCGATCGCGGCCGTGCTCGCGGGCATGGGCCATCACACCACCGGAAGCGACATCAAGTCCTCGCGGTCGCTGGAGCGACTGGGCGCTCGCGGCATCGCGGTCGAGATCGGCCACCGGCCGGAGAATGTCGTCGGGGCCGACGTGCTGACCTACTCGACGGCGGTGTCCGAGAGCAACGTCGAGATCAGACAAGCCCGCCGTCTCGAGATCCCGGTGCTGTCACGTGCCGCGATGTTGGAGGCGATCGTCGCGCTGCGCAGGACGATCGCGATCCGCGGGTACCCACGGCAAGACCACGACGTCGTCGATGCTCGCGCTCGTGCTCGTCGAGGCCGGCTTGCGCCCGAGCTTCATCATCGGCGGCGAGGTGAACGAGATCGGGACGAACGCGGCCTGGGACTCCGGTGAGCTGCTCGTCGTCGAGGCCGACGAGAGCGACGGGACATTCCTGCACATCGAGCCGGAGCTCGGAATCGTGACCAGCGTGGAGCCCGACCACATCGAGTACTACGGGTCGTTCGAGGAGCTGAAGGTGGCATTCGAGGTCTTCCTCGGGCAAGCTGGCTCGGCGATCGTCTGTGCCGACGACCCGGTCGCGGCATCCCTGGCACCGGCGACGGCGACGACCTACGGCTGTTGCGAGGGTGCGAAGGTGCGGATCGTGGGGGTCGAGTCCGGGCGCAACCATCTCCGTTTCGAGCTCGTGACATCCGGTGAGAGCCTCGGCTGGTTCGAGCTGCCGGTGCCCGGTCTCCACAACGCCCGCAACGCTGCTGCAGCGGTCTCGGCAGCCCTCGCGCTCGGGGTCGACCCGGACCACGCCCGCCGGGCGCTCGCCCGATTTGCCGGGGTCGCAAGGCGCTTTGAGTTCCGCGGGGAATTCGGCGGTGTCACCTTCGTCGACGACTACGCCCATCTGCCAGGCGAGGTGCGCGTCGCGCTGGACGCTGCCCTGGGCGGCAGCTTCGGGCGAGTCGTCTGCGTCTTCCAGCCTCATCGTTACTCGCGCGTAGCGACGCTCGCGCCAGGTTTCGCGGACTCCTTCGAAGGAGCGGACCTGGTCGTCGTGACCGATGTCTACTCCGCGGGAGAGATGCCGCGCCCGGGCGTGTCTGGCAGGCTGGTCCTCGACGCGATCCTCGGAGCTCACCCTGACGCTGCGGCGGTGTACGTGCCCAAGCGCGAAGACGTCGTCGCCTACCTCCGCACGAACCTTCGCCCGGGCGACTTGTGCCTCACGCTCGCGGCGGGCGACCTGACGAACCTCGCCGCCGAGTTCGCCGCCGGTACCGGCAAGAGCGACCACCCGTGAGCGCCGTCTCCCGCAGCCGGACAGGGGCCGCGATCGAGCAGGCCGCCGAGCTGCTCGGCCCACTGGCGGGACGCGACCGGCCGATGGGCGAGCTGACGACCTACCGCGTCGGCGGCCCGGCAGCGCTCTTCAGCGAACCGGCCAGTGTCGCGGACCTGGAACGCCTGGCTGGAGCCGTCGGCGCGACCGGGATCGCGGTCGTGGTGCTCGGGAAGGGGTCGAATCTTCTCGTCGCGGACTGCGGGTTCGCCGGATTGTGCGTGCGGCTCTCCGACGTCTTTGCCAGGATCGGGATCGAGGGCGATCTCGTGCGGGCCGGCGGTGCGGCCGCCTACCCCGTCCTGGCGCGACGAACCGCGACGGCCGGTCTCGCCGGGCTGGAGTGGGCGGTCGGGATACCGGGCTCGGTCGGCGGCGCGGTCAGGATGAACGCGGGCGGGCACGGCGCACAGACCTCGGACCTGTTGGTCGACTGCAGGATCGTCAACCTTCAGGCGGGAGCCGAGCACCTCGTCGTGGCAAGCGGGCTGGATCTCTCCTACCGGCACTCGTCGATCGGCCCCTACGACGTCGTAACCGAGGCGTCGTACCACCTCCGGCACGGTGACGCCGCCTTGTCGACCGCTCGGATCGACGAGATCGTGCGCTGGCGCCGGGAGCACCAGCCAGGAGGCCAGAACGCAGGCTCGGTGTTCACCAACCCGCCGGGCGACGCGGCCGGGCGCCTGATCGAGGAAGCGGGACTCAAGGGCTTGCGCATCGGTTCCGCCGTGGTGTCCGACAGGCACGCCAACTTCATCCAAGCCGATCCCGGCGGATCGGCGGACGACGTGAAGAGGCTCATCGACGAGGTACGCGCTCTCGTCGCCGAGCGGCTGGGGGTCGAGCTCCGCACCGAGCTGCACCTCGTCGGGTTCGAGGGGGGGTCATGACAGATCCGAGGATCCAGGCCAGGCGGGTGCGCGTGGAGCGTCAGCGCGGCCGCCGCCGCCTCAGCCTCCTCCTCGGGGTGCTCGTCGCAGCCGGCGCTGTGGCCGGCGCTGTGGCCATCGCGCACTCGTCGCTGTTCAGCGCACGGACGGTGGTCATCGCCGGAGCGGTCCAGACCCCGAGAAGCGAGATCCTCGAGGTCACGGGACTCGACCGGGAGCCTCCGCTCATCGATGTCGACACCGGTGCCATGCAGCGCCGGCTGGAACGCCTCCCATGGGTGGCCACGGCATCGGTGCACGTCGACTGGCCGTCCACGGTCGCAGTTGCCATCGTCGAGCGGGTACCGGTCGCGACGACCGCCCTGCCGGCGGGAGACTACGCGCTCGTCGACTCCACCGGGCGGGTCCTGGAAGATCAACCATCGCGGCCTTCGGCACTTCCCCTCGTCGCCGTGCCGGGCACCCCCGGGTCTCCGGGCAGCTCGCTCGGAGCCTCGGCCCGACCATTGCTCACCGCCGCCGCCCAGCTCCCGGTGTCGCTCTTGCCCAGTTTGCAGGAGATCGTCGTCTCTCGCGCCGACGGGGTCGTCTTGCGCCTGAAGGGCGGTTTGAGGGCGGTCGTAGGAGACGACGAGGCACTGGTCCAGAAGTTCGTCTCGCTCGCGACGGTGCTCCACGGGGTCAACTTGGCGGGCATCGGCGGGATCGACCTGCGGGTCGCGGCTGCCCCGGTCTTGACCCCCCTGGTCAGCCCCTCTAACGTTCATGGTAAGGGTGATGGCTGAGATTGCCCGCGACGAGACCGGTGCTGAAGGGGTGGTCGAGGTCGCCGGGGTAGTTTGCATCGCTGACCAGCGGTAAACGCGGGCCGGCGGAGCTGCTGTCCGGCTGGCAAGGCGAAGGGCAAGAAGTCATGACCGCTCGGAGCCACTCGGAAGCCAACCAGGATCGCTCCACTGCTGCTCGGGGATCACCCAACTGGTACTCAGGAGAGGATGGAGCGCGGATGAGCACGCCAGGCCAGAGCTTCATCGCTGTGATCAAGGTCGTAGGTGTCGGGGGAGCCGGGGTCAATGCCGTCAACCGCATGATCGACGCCGGCCTGCAAGGGGTCGAGTTCGTCGCGGTCAACACCGATGCGCAGGCCCTGTTGATGAGCGAAGCCGACATAAAGCTCGACATCGGGCGCACGTTGACACGCGGGCTCGGCGCCGGCAGCGACCCGGAGGTCGGGCGTCTGGCGGCCGAGGAGCACCTCGAGGAGATCGAGGAAGTCCTCAAGGGCGCCGACATGGTCTTCATAACCGCCGGCAAGGGAGGCGGCACAGGCACGGGTGCGGCCCCGGTGATCGCGGAGGCCGCCAAGGCGCTCGGCGCGCTCACCATCGGAGTGGTCACCCGGCCGTTCGCCTTCGAAGGCCGGCGCCGGTCGACCCAGGCCGATGAAGGCATCCAACGCCTGCGCGAGAAGGTGGACACCCTCATCGTCATCCCGAACGAGCGCCTGCTCTCGATCTCGAACGAGCGCACCTCGATGGTAGAGGCGTTCTCGATGGCCGACGAGGTGCTGCTCCACGGCGTGTCGGGCATCACCGATCTCATCAACGTGCCCGGCATCATCAACACCGACTTCGCCGACGTGAAGATGGTGATGAGCAACGCGGGCTCCGCGATCATGGGTATCGGTACCGGCTCCGGTGAGGGGCGCGCGGTCAACGCAGCCCGTCACGCGATCACGAGCCCGTTGTTGGAAGCCTCGATCGAGGGCGCCAGGGGGATCCTGCTCAACATCGCCGGCGGCAGCGACCTCACCTTGTTCGAGGTGAACGAGGCCGCAGCGATCATCCACGACGTGGCTCATCCCGACGCCAACATCATCTTCGGCAACGTCATCGACGACGCTCTGGGCGACACGGTGAGAGTGACCGTGATCGCAGCCGGCTTCGACCGCTACGACGCCGTCGAGGAGCCGCGCAAACCCTCTACGGGCGCTTCACGGACGACCGCGGGCCAGCCGCCCGCACGGCCCACGTCGCGCGCTCAAGCTGGAGACAGGGCCGAGAGCGATCTCGCCGGCCCGGTCCCGGGCCGCGGCGCGAGCCTGGACGCGACGTCTTCGACGTCGGCGGCGACGACGATCTCGACCTCGACGACGACTTCGACGTCCCGTCCTTCCTCCGCTAGGCGGATCGCGATCGCGGGAACTCCTGCGACCGTCGTCCTGAGCAGCGCCTCCGACGGCGACCTCGGGCCGCGCTCGCCTTGTCCGCTCGAGGCGCTGGAGGCGCGGCGCCAGTCCGTCGCACCCGGGCGCTGGCGGTGGTTGAGTCAGTCCCACGGCGGCGGTGTGGTGGTCCTGGGCCCAGATGAGCCCTGTTCGGGGCGGGAGGGCGACGCGCTCGTGACCACGATGCCCGGTGCCCCCGTGGCAGTCTTCGCCGCTGATTGCGCGCTCGTGGGCCTGGCCAGCCCGCAGGGTGTCGTCGGGGCGGCGCACGTCGGCTGGCAGGGCTTGCTGGCAGGCGTGCTCGAGGCGACTGCCACGACCATGCGTTCGCAGGGGGCGACCGAGATCGTGGCGGTTCTCGGGGCCTGCATCGGGCCCGAGTGCTACGAGTTCAGCGAGAGCGACCTCGAGCCGCTGGAGGCGCGCTACGGGCCCTCTGTCCGCTCCAGGACCGCTGACGGGCATCCGGCGCTCGACTTGCGCGCCGGAGTGCTCCGGGCGCTCGAGGCGCTTTCGGTCTCTCTGTCGACCGACCATGTGCACTGCACCGCTTGTGATCCGGGCTGGTTCTCCTGGCGCGCCCGGAACGACACGGGACGCCACGCTCTCGTGGTCACGGGGGAGCGGTGAGCCCCCGGCCGCCGTTCGCGAGCGTCGATGGCGCGCTCGTCGAGAGCATCACCGCACGTGTTGGCGAGGCGCGCGACCGGATCGCGCACGCCGGGGGCGATCCCGAGACGGTCAGGATCGTGGCGGTGACGAAGGGCTTCGGGCCCGGCGAGGTCGCGGCGGCATTCGCCGCAGGCCTGAGGGAATTCGGCGAGAACTACGCGGACGAGCTGATCGCCAAGTGGGAGGCGGTCGGCCAAACGGCAAGGTGGCACTTCCTCGGGGCTGTGCAGCGCAACAAGGTTGGCCGTCTCGCCTGGCTCGTGGACTGCTGGCAGGCGGTGGCAAGAGTCGTCGAAGGCGAGGCGATAATGCGGCACCGCGCCGAGATCCGCCGGAGCACCTCTCCCGTCGCGTCGCGGCCGGCCGGGGATCGGCTCGAGCCCCCGTCGTTGCTGGTGGAGGTCGATACGACCGGTATCGAGGGCCGGGGCGGTTGCGCACCGGGGGAGGTGCCCGGCGTGGTGGCAGGCCTGCGGGAAATCGGCTGCCGCGTAGACGGACTTATGACCGTGGCACCTCCCGGCGAGGCGAGCCTGGCACGAGCGGCATTCGACCGGGTCGCACGGTTGCGCGACGAGCTGGGTCTCGCCGAGCTCTCGATGGGCATGTCGGCCGATCTCGAGCAGGCCGTCGCGGCCGGCGCGACGATGGTTCGCCTCGGGACTTGCCTGTTCGGTCCTCGCCCGCAACCTCGCAGGCTGTAACAATAGAGTTCTCGGAGGAGGGCTGGCGATGGCTTCGTTTGTGCAAAGAGCGCTGATGTACCTCGGTCTGAAGGACATCGATGACGAGGACGACTACGACGGCGACGATGAGGAGGTCTCAGAGACTGCCGCGGGCCGAGTGCGGCAGAGCTCCTATCCCGAACCTGCGCCGCCGCGGACGAGCGTCGCCACGGTGCGCCCGATCGCGCGCGAAGACGGGCGTGAGCCGTCGACGCCGGTGGCTCGTGGCGCTGTAGTGCGGCCGTTCGTGACCCAACGCCATTCCAAGCCCCAGGTCGTGGCCCCGGCCCGCTTCTCGGACGCTCAGGAGATCGGCGACATGGTCAAAGCGAGCTCGCCGGTCATCGTCAACCTGCAGGCGAGCGAGAAGGACCTGGCCCGGCGCATGATCGACTTCTGCTCGGGACTCACATATGCGGTCGGGGGATCGATGGAGAAGGTCGCAGAATCGGTGTTCCTGCTCACACCGTCGAACGTCGAGGTCTCACCCGAGGAGCGCCAGCGCCTTCAGGAGAACGGTCTGTTCCGGCCCTGAGGCTCGCTGAGCTCACCAGGGACACGAGCCCGATCGACAGGGGCGCCGAGCCTTGACCTATGTCATCGACGTCCTCAACCTCTTCTTGTTCGTGCTCGTGGTGCGGGTCGTGCTCTCCTATCTCCCCGCGTCGCCGGGCTCGGCACTGGTGCCGATCACCCGGTTCTTCGAAGCGATCACCGAGCCCGTGCTGCGGCCGGTGCGCCGCATCGTGCCGCCGCTGCGCGTGGGTGGCACGGCTGTGGACCTTTCACCGATCATCGTGTGGATTGTCATCTTGATCGTGAGGGGGTTGCTGTAGGTCGATCGACCCAGCATCCACCATCTTTTCCCGAGCGACCGATACCATCCGGGCATGGACCTGTCTGCAAAACTCCTGCGAGAGGTTGAGTTTCGTACCAGTCTTCGGGGGTACGACACCGATGAGGTGGACGAGTTCCTCGAGAAGGTCGCGGTCGCGCTCGAGGAACTGCAAGAGAACATGCACCAGCTGGCTCTCCGGGCCGAGCGCGGCAGAGCGGTCGGCCTCCGACAGGGCGGTCGGGGAGGACGACGACAGTATCCGCCGCACTCTCGTGTTGGCGACGCGAACCGCAGATCTCGCCATTCGCGAGGCGCAGGAGCAGGCTGCGGTTCTCATGGACACCGCTCGCGGCGAGTCCGACAAGCTGCTGGCCGATGCACGGGAGGAAGCGCTCCACCTCTCCTCTGAAGCCCAGCGCCGGCATGCCGACGACCTGGCCCGGCTCCACGGGGAACGGGCTCAGGTCACAGGCGAGCTCAAGGAACTCTCGGAGCTGCTCGAGACCGAGCGCAAGAGGTTGACAGAGTCGTTGCGCGCCGCTCTCGGTCTGGTCGAGAAGACGCTGACTTCGTCGAAGGAGATGTCCAAGCACCGCCCGGCCCCGACTCCTTCAGGAGAGGGCGTCACCGACGACATCGAGGACCAGATCAACGAAGACGCTGCTGCGGCGGCACCGTCGGTCCCGCCTCCCGATGACGCCGGTGACGAGGAGGATGAAAGCGGGCCGAGGAACCTCGCAGCGGTTCCGCCACTCGAGGACTCCGGGCCGCCCACCGAGGCTTGGCAGGCCGAGTCCATGACATTCTTCAGCCCGGGACGAGGCAAAGTCGGCGGGACCGAAGCCGATGCAGGCCCGCACCACTTCGGTGCCATGGGATCGGACTGGATCGCCTGACCCCACTGAGCGACCCTTGCCCTGTCCGCGGAGCCTACGCCGGGGGGGCGTCGCGCTCAGCCGAGGCGTTGGACTCGGGCGACGACGTCGTCGCCGTCCGACAGCTCGCCCACGGCTGTGAAGACGTCATCGGGCGTCGTGGTCTGTGCTCGGGAGTCGGCCAGGGCCGCGATCTCGATCTCGATCGCGAGCACCTGGGCCGCGATGTGAGCCTTCCACCGTTCGACGACGGCGGCTGAGGCGTTCGGGAGCCCGATCCACAGTCTGATCCGGTCGGTGACTCTCAGTCCTGCGTCGCGTCGGGCGCGCTGCACGAAACGGATGACGTCCCGGGCCAGGCCCTCGGCCTCCAGCTCAGGGGTCGTCTCGAGGTCGAGGGCGACTATCCCCACCTCGCCGGGCAGCGTCCGGCTGGAACCCGGCTGCGAAGGCCGCAGGCGCAGCTCGAATTCACCGTTCTCGAGCCGTACGCCGCCGGCCTCCACGCTGCCGTCGGCGAGCCGGGACCAGTCGCCCCTCCTCGTGGCCGCGATGACGTGCTGGGTACGCTCCCCGAGCCTCGGGCCGAGCACGGCAGGGATGACGTTGAGAACGGTCTCCGCCAGGTCGCCGACCGTCTCGACCAGCTTGACCTGCTGCACGTTCACCTCGTCGGCGATCAGGTCCGCGTAGGCCAGGAGACGACCGGCGCCCGGCGCCGCCACCGTCAATGACGACAGCGGCAGGCGCGCCCGGCGTCCGGCCGCCTTGCGGATCGAGTGGCCGGCCGAGCACACCTCCCGGGCGAGGTCCATCGCCTCGACGAGGCCTGGGTCCGAAGGCAGCTCGTCGGCGAGCGGCCAGGTGTTGAGATGCACGCTGCGCTCGCCGGTCAGCCCTCGGTAGACGGCCTCGCTGAGAAACGGGAGGAACGGCGCCGAGACCCGGCAGAGCACCTCGAGAACGGTGTGCAGCGTGTCGTAGGCGTCCTGTTTGTCGTCGGGCGGGGCCCCGGGGGACTCCTGGGTCAGGGGTGTGGTCCCGGCGTCCACGGGGCGCCAGAAGCGGTCGCGACTGCGGCGCACGTACCAGTTGGTCAGCGCATCGAGGAACAGCGAGATGTGACCGGTCGCGCCCGCAAGGTCGTAGGTGTCCATGGCGGCGGTGACATCCTCGACGAGTCGGCGCGTCTTGGCGAGGACGTAGCGGTCGAGCACGCCGGTCTGGTCGGTTCGGACCCGTCCTCCGAGGCCGTCCGCGTTGGCGTACATGGACAGGAAGTACCACGTGTTCCAGATCGGGTTGCAGACCAGCCGGATGGGCTCGGCCAGCCCCTTCTCCTCGATGACGACGTCGTTGCCGCGTAGCACGGCCGAGCTGAGCAGGTACCAGCGCATCGCGTCGGCCCCGTAGGCGGCGAACACCTCCTCGGGATCGGGGAAGTTGCGCAGCCTCTTGGAGAGCTTGCGTCCGTCGTCTCCGAGCACGACGCCATGGGCGATGCAGGTCTTGAAAGGCGGCCTGTCGAACAGGGCCGTCGCCAGCACGTGCAAGGTGTAGAACCAGCCCCGGGTCTGGCCCACGTACTCGACGATGAAGTCGGCCGGGAAGTGGTCCTCGAACCGCTTGGCGTTCTCGAAGGGGTAGTGCAGCTGTGCGAAGGGCATGGAGCCGGACTCGAACCAGCAGTCGAAGACGTCCGGGATGCGGCGCATCGTCGAAGCACCGGTCGGGTCGTCGGGATTCGGCCGGGTCAGCTCGTCAATGTACGGGCGGTGCAAGTCGTCGGGGCGCACTCCGAAATCGGCCGCGAGCTCGTCTAGGCTGCCGTAGACGTCGACGCGCGGGTAAGCCTGGTCGTCGCTCTTCCACACCGGGATCGGGGTGCCCCAGAAACGGTTCCGGCTTATCGACCAGTCCCGTGCCCCCTCCAGCCACTTGCCGAACGAGCCGTCGCGCACGTGCTCGGGCACCCAGCGGATCTGCTGGTTGAGCTCGACCATGCGGTCCTTGAAAGCTGTCACGGCCACGAACCATGAGCTCATCGCCCGGTAGATGAGCGGTGTGTCGGTCCGCCAGCAATGCGGGTAGCTGTGGGTGTACTCCTCGACGCTTACGAGGGCCCCCACGGCGGCGAGCCGCTCGACGATCCGGGCGTTGGCGTCGAAGACCTGGACACCGGCGAGATCGCCGACCTCGTAGGTGAAACGTCCGCGATCGTCGACCGGGCACACGACCTGTATCCCTGCCTCCTCGCAAGCGCGTTGGTCGTCCTCGCCGAACCCGGGCGCCATCTGGACGATGCCGGTGCCCTCGTCCATCGCGACGAAGTCCGCGCCCAGCACCACAAAGGCGCCGGGAGTGTCGGCGAAGTAGCCGAAAAGGGGGCGGAAATGCCGCCCGACGAGATCCGCCCCGGCCACAGTGCCGAGGACCTCGGCACCTGCGAGGGCTTGCTCGTAGGCTTGCAGGCACTCTTCGCCGATCACGACACGGCCCTCACCGAAGGCGAGCACGCTGTAGGAAAGCTCCGGTCCGACGGCAAGGGCGAGGTTCGACGGCAAGGTCCACGGCGTCGTGGTCCAGGCGAGCATCCCGATCTCGCCTCTCAGCAGCTCGGGCCCGTCCTCGACCGGCTCGAGGTCGAAGCGCAGAGTGATCGCCGGGTCGGTGCGGTTCCGGTAGGCGTCGTCCTGGCGGGTCTCGGAATTCGACAGGGGCGTCTCGCATTCCCAGCAGTAGGGCAGGACGCGGAAGCCCTCGTAGGCGAGGCCCTTGTCGTAGAGCCGTTTGAAGGCCCACAGCACGCTCTCCATGAAGGAGGTGTCCATGGTCTTGTACGTGTTCTCGAAGTCCACCCAGCGTGCCTGGCGAGTCACATAACGCTCCCAGGCGTCGGTGGTCCGCTGCACGAGCTGGCGGCAGTAGGCGTTGAAGCTGCCGATGCCGGAATCGATCACCGCCTGGCGGCCAGACAGCCCGAGCTCCTGCTGGGCGGCCATCTCGGCGGGAAGACCGTGGCAGTCCCAACCGAAGCGGCGCTCGACGCGATGACCGAGCATCGTCTGATAGCGAGGCACGGCGTCTTTCACGAACCCGGTGAGGAGGTGGCCGTAGTGGGGCAGCCCGTTGGCGAACGGGGGCCCGTCGTAGAAGACGTACTCGGTCTCGGGGCCGTGCAGGGCCACCGAGGCCTCGAAAGTGTGGTCCACCTGCCAGGAGGCGAGAATCTGCTCCTCTAGGGACGGATAACGCGGCTGCGCGGGGACCTGCGGATAGGGGCTCGCGCCGGGTGCCTCTGCCATGGTCATACAGTAGGCGGCCATGGCAGATGACTTTTTTGACGTCGAGTCACCCGAAGGCGGGCCCGTCGGCATCGTGTTGCGGGTCCGTGTGCAACCCGGTGCCGGCCGTTCGTCGGTGACCGGACGTCACGGTGACGCGCTCGCTTTGAAGGTGGCCGCTCCGCCGATTGGCGGCCGCGCGAATGCACAGTGTGTCGAGTTCGTTGCCGATCTGCTCGGTGTCCGCAAGTCCCAGGTCGAGCTGGTTTCGGGGGAGAAGAGCCGCCTCAAGCGCGTCCGCGTCACAGACATCGACCCTGACCGGGCGCGCGACGCGATCGCGCAAGAGCTCCGCTCGGCGATTGTCCGGCCCGGTTCACACGAGCGCACCGAGCGCCCGGGTCGATCGAGCTCGTGAGATCGGCGATGTGTTGTTGGCGACAGGTGGCCGGCAGGACTATCGTCGGTCACCCTCGCCGCGACAGGAGGGACCGATCGTGCCAACGACCATGGTGGCGGCCAATGCTGACAAGAGAGTCGTCGTGAAGGAGAACGCCTCGAAGGCGTCCGTGAAAGTTGCGTCGTCCAACACGACAACTGAGCCGTCGAAGAAGGCTGCGTCCGCGGCCAAGTCAAAGGGGATCGCGGTGCCGCCCGTTACCGTTCAGAATGCCTCCAAGCCAGGGGTGGCCAAGCCTCCGAGAGCCGTGCCGGCAAAGGCCGCGGCCAAGGCGGTCGGCAAAGCGGCGCCCGCGGCTCCCAAGGCGGTCGGCAAAACGGCGCCCGCGGCGGCCAAGGCGGGGGGCAAAGCGGCGCCTGCCGCGGCCAAGACAGCAGCCAAGACGCCCGTAAAGTCCGCCGTCACGTCCCCGGCCGCGCCCAAGGTCGCGGCCCCGCGCTCGAAGGCCGTCACTGCCCCGACTGCGGCGACCAAGCGGCCGGCAGCCCCGGCTGCAAGGTCAGTGGCCAAGGCCCGCACGCGCGACGCGGTGGCGGTGACGAGAAAGCCGGCGAGCACAAGGGCGAGCTCCGGCGTTGCCAAGGCCGCCGACTCGTCCAAGACCAGGGCCGCCAAGGCGCCCTCTCAGGCGCGCAAGGCGCCGCCAGGCTCCGCACGCACAGGTGGCGGGCTTGGCGCAAAGGTCGCGACCGCGAAGCGGGTCAGCGAAGGGTATGCCAAGGAAGCACGTTTCCTGGCAAGCCAGCGGGCCGCGCTCCTACGCGAGCGTGCGACCTATCTCGAGCAGGCGGCAAGCTTGAAAGCCGAGGCGGAGGCGCTGGTCGAGGAGATGGAGCCGGGCGACATCCAGTTTGACGACGAGTCGGGCGAAGGTGGGACCGTCACCGTCGACAGGGAGCGTGACCTGGCACTCTCGGCACAGGCGCTGGTCGCCGTCGAGGAGATAGACCACACCCTCTCGAAACTGGACAACGGCAGCTACGGGATCTGCGAGAACTGCGGTCGGTTGATCGTCAAGGCTCGGCTCGAGGCCCTTCCCTACGCCCGCTTGTGCATTGACTGCAAGAGCGGGGGGCTGTCGAAACGTTGAACACGGCCGGCGAGGACCGGCCCGGCGCCACCGGGGGAGTGATCTCGGGCGAGGCGAGGCGACGTGCCCGGCGCATTCGCGTGTTGCTTGCCGTAGCGCTCGCCGTGGTGATCGCCGACCAGGTGACCAAGTCGCTCGCGGTCTCTCGGCTCTCGTCGGGGCCCGTACACCTGATCGGGCCGTTCGCGCTCGTTCTGTCCTACAACACAGGCGTCGCCTTCAGCGTCGGTACGGGCCTGACACTGCCGATCATCGTGATCGTCGTGGTCATCGTCGCCCTGCTTGCGTGGTTCTCCCGGACCGTGCCGAACACCGCCGCAGCGGTCGGTGTCGGCATGATCCTCGGCGGCGCCGTCGGCAACCTCTCCGACCGGCTCTTCAGGGGTCACCACGGCGCGGTGGTCGACTTCCTCCGTTCCGGTTTCTGGCCGACCTTCAACCTGGCCGACTCGGCGGTCGTCTGTGGCTGTGTCGTGTTCGCCATCGCAATGTGGCGGACGACTGCCACAAAGCCGTGCCCCGTCGCCGGCCAGGCGTCCCCCGGGGCCGGCCAGCCGTCCGCCGGGGCCGACCAGGCGTCCCCGGACGTCGACCGGCGGCTCCTGCCATGATCGACCCAGGCACGAGATCGCCTGTCGCGATCCCGGGCGCGCTTTCCGGCGAGCGCGTGGACCGGGTCGTCGCGTTGCTGTCCGGCTGCACCCGGGCACAGGTCGCGAGGCTCATCGCAGCCGGGGGAGTGCGCCTTTCGGACGTCGTCGTGGCCGCAGGGAGCCGCAGGGTCCGGACCGGCGATCTCCTGGAGACCGACCTCCGGCTCCTGGTCGAGACCGAGAGCGAGGCTGTGAGGGCTGCTGCGCCCGGAGAGGTCCGGTTCCGCGTCGTCTACGACGACCAGGCGGTGATCGTCGTGGACAAGCCACCGGGAGTCGTCGTCCATCCCGACGCGGCTCATCGTTCGGGCACGCTCGTGGCCGGTCTCCTGGCCAGGTACCCCGAGCTCGCCCAGCTGGCGAAACTCGGTTGCGGGGAGAGCGACCGGCCAGGCATCGTGCACCGACTGGACAAGGACACCTCCGGCCTGCTGGTGGTCGCCCGGACACCGGACGCCTACCGGTCGTTGACGGCCCAGATGGCGGCACGCACAGTGCGCCGGACGTACCTCGCTCTGGCGTGCGGGGCGCTCGACGCGGAAGCGGGAGTCGTGGACGCGCCGATCGGGCGGTCGCTGCGTGATCCCACGCGGATGGCCGTCGCGGCCGGAGGCCGGGCGGCGCGCACGCACTACCGCGTGCTCGCCAGGTACGCCGAGCCGCTCGAGGCGACCTATCTGGAGTTGCGACTGGAGACCGGCCGCACTCATCAGATCCGTGTGCACCTTGCCGCGATCGGCCATCCCGTCGTCGGCGACGCGCGCTATCGGGGCGACCGGAGGCGATCGGGGTGCGCGCGCCCGTTCCTGCACGCAACGGGCTTGGCTTTTGTCGATCCGGCGACCGATGAGGAGGTCGGCTTCAGCTCTCCGTTGCCCGACGATCTCGTCGTCGTGCTCGAGCAGTTCTCCTGAGCTCCGCCCGAGGCTCAGGCGGCGTCGTGCACTCCCTCGACCTCAGGCTGAACGGCGAGGAAGGCCAAGGCTGAGGCCTCTATGCGCCTCACGCGGCGGACACCGATGCCCAAGGTGCGCGCCGTCGACTCCAAAGAGGCGGGGGAGCTGCCGTCAAGACCAAAACGCAGCCGGACGACGTCGCGTTCCAACTCGGGCAGGCGGTCGATGGCCGCGTCGAGCTTGCCGAGGGTGAGCGTCCGTGCAATCTCGTCTTCGAAGGGAGTTTCGTCGCCACTTACCACGTCGCCCAGCGTCGCGGTGGCGTCGCTGGTCAACGGCTGGTCGAGGCTGGCCACCACACGTGGAAGCCGGACATGATCGGGGTCGGCTTCGAGCTCGGCCGCAAGTGCGTCCTCGGGCAGCCGGATGGCGCGGCCCTTCGACTGCACGGCGCGCTCGAAGAGCCTGGCGGATCCACCAGGTCGCGTAGGTCGAGAAACGGAATCCCTTGCGCCAATCGAACTTCTCGACCGCCCGCATCAGTCCGAACGTCCCCTCTTGGACGAGGTCGATCATGTCGACGCCGCGTCCTTGATACCGGCGTGCCCAGTGCACGACAAGGCGCAGGTTGGAGCCGATCATCTGCTTGCGGGCTTCCTCGTCCCCCTCTTCGATCCTCTTGGCGAGCTCGGTCTGCTCGGCGGCGCTGAGAAGCGGGAATCGACCGAGATCGTCGAGGAACAGCCGCATCAAGTCGGGCCCGCTGGAGCTGGGCTCCCTCATGACGCGACTCCGCTCGGCAGCGGTCAGCTCCGGCGCGTTGACATCCACGATCTTGTTCTCGACTGTGATGGCGCCCCTCTCCCTTCCCAGTAATTGGTCTCATCCATGACAACGCGAATCGGGGCCCCGCCATTCCGCTTTTGCCCTGATACTCGTGCCAAGCTGCCGGCGCCCATCCGGCGGCCGCGCGGCCGGCTTTCGTCAATCCAGCGGCGATAGCGGCGACAGGTTGCCCCGTGCGCGCAGCACCATGTCCTTGAGGGTGAACGAGTCGAGGTGGTGGCGCATGTGCTCACCCACGTCGGCCCACACGGCGAGCAACACGCACTGGCCCTCGTGGTCGCACGCGCCGTTCTGGTGCGGCTGGCCGAAATCTCCTGCAACGATAGGGCCGTCGACCGCACTGACGATCTGGCCCAAGGTGATCTGCTCCGGCAATCGAGCGAGAACATACCCGCCTCCCACGCCGCGCTTGGAACGGACGAGGCCGGCGCCCTTGAGCGCGAGCAGGATCTGCTCCAGGTACGGCTGTGGAAGGCCCGTCCGCTCTGCGATGTCGCGGACCGAAGTCGGTGAGACGTCCTCGCGAAGCGCTAGAGAGAGCAGAGCGCGGCTTGCATAGTCCCCACGAGTCGACACCTTCACGGTCCTTATCGTACGGCGGCGGGGACCATGGCCCGTGAGCCCCGGTCGCCAGCAGGCGTTTCGACCTGCCGGCCGGGCCGTGCATCCGCCTGCCCGGCGGGAAGGCCGACGAGAATAGGCCGGTGTCCGCCGCAGCCGGCCGGAGCCATGACCTGCTCTGGTAGCGTCCCCGACCGCGGGCGATCGCTTCGGCGCCGAGAGCAAGGGGTAGGAGCGTGAGTAGTCCTCGTAGATCGCTTGGGGTTCTCGTGGCCGTCGTCATCGTCGCCGCGGCGTGTGGCAACGCCAAGACCACTGTGTCCAACGCGGGCAACGCCCAGGGTGTGACCAGCTCGGAGATCACCGTCGGCGGCGTGGCCTCCTTGACCGGCCCGATCCCGGCCGACTTCGCGCCGATCTTCCACGGGGTCAAGGCCTATCTGAACATGATCAACGCCTCCGGAGGTGTGGACGGTCGCAAGATCGAGTTCCGCTATCCCCTCGACGACGGCTCGAACGCCTCCCAGGACACCGACCAGGTTCGCACCCTCGTCGAGCAGGACCACGTCTTCGCAGTGGTCGGCGTCGGCACGCCGAGCTTTGCAGGGGCGAGCTATCTCGCCGCGAACAACGTGCCGACGTTCGGCTACGACGTCAGCACCGACTGGACGGCCGGGCCCAGCCTGTTCGGCTCGGAGGGCTCTTTCCTCGATTTCACCCGCCCCGGCCCTGAGGCCGCCTACCTGGCCGAGCAGCTCCATGCCAAGAAGGTCGGGATCCTCGCCTACAACGTTGGCGGGTCCGAAGCGGCCGGCGAAGGGATGGCCTTCGTCATGAACCGCTTTCACATCCCGGTCGCCTACGAGGACCTCTCGGTCCAGGCCCCGCCGGTCGACCTCACCACCGATGTCAACCGGATGCACGCCCTCGGCGTGGACCTCGTCGTGAGCTGCATGGATCTCTCGGGCAACGTCCTTCTGTCGCGCACCATGCGCCAGGACGGCATGGGGTCGGTCGCCCAGTACTGGCTGAGCGGCTACGACGAGGCGGCCATCGCCAAGTTCTCGTCGCTGATGCAGGGCGCGTACTTCCTCATCGGGCACGTCCCCTTCGAGTCGGCGAGGTTGTCCCCGGGCAAGTACCCGGGGATCGACCTGTACCTGAGCAAGCTCGCGGAGTACTTCCCGGGGGAGTTGCCGGGCGAGGCGTCTCTCGCCGGCTGGGTCGACGCCGAGATGTTCGTTACTGGGCTGCGCCTCGTGGGGCGGGACCTCACCCGCACCAGACTCGTTGACGCCCTCAACTCGTTGACGGACTTCACCGCCGACGGCATCGTCTCGCCGATCGACTGGCGCTTGGAGCACCGGAACAACGGGCCGGTCGACTGCAATGTCTACGTGCAGGCGATCGGGGGTCACTTCGTGCCTCTCTTCGGGTCGTCCCGCACCGTGTTCACTTGTTTCGAGACTCCTCAGCCGGCCCACGCCCAAAGAGTCGTCGTGGTGGCGCCGGCTCCCGGCGTGCCCGGGACGTGAAGGACCTGAGCACGGGGTCGGCGATCGAGTGACCCAGTTTCTCAGTTACGCCATCCCGGGCCTGCCCTACGGGTGCGTATTCGCCCTCATGGCCGTGGGCCTTGTCCTCACCTACCAGACCTCGGGAGTGTTCAACCTCGCTTACGGGGCTCAGGCGTACGCGTCGGCGCTGATCTTCTACGTCTGTGTCAACGACGGCTGGCCGAGCTGGGCCGGGTTCCTCGTGGCGGTCGTCGTCGTGGCGCCGCTGCTGGGTCTCGCGATGGACCGTTTCCTCTACCGTTTCATCCGGTCGGCCCCCGTGCTGGTCAAGCTCGTGAGCGCGCTCGGCATGTTGATCGCGATCCCGAGCGCGCTCCAGCTGATCTTCGGGGGCCAGGAAAGGCTGGCGCCCCCTTCGTTGTGGCTACCTCCGGGCTCGGTCTACTTCCACGTCGCAGGTGACGCCATCAACGGCACGGAGCTGTCGACGGTCATCGTGACCCTCGCCGTCGTGCTGCTGGCGTCCCTCATGTCTCACTTCACCCAGATCGGGCTGCGGATGCGGGCGATGGCCGAGAGCCCCCGCATGGTCCAGCTCGCCGGCATCAACTCCGAGCGCGTCGGCGTCGCCATCTGGGTCCTGTCCAGTTCTCTCGCGGGCCTCGCGGGAGTGATGCTCGCCCCGTTGTTCGCGGAGCTGCAGGCGCTGAACTTCACCGACCTGCTTGTCGCCGCCATCGCCGCTGCGGCACTCGGGAGCCTCACGAGTCTCCCGCTCGCCTTCTGGGGCGGTATCGGCCTCGGTGTCGTCCAGGAGCTCCTCGGGGGATACCTCCCAAGTGGAAGCGTGCTCTCGTCGGGGCTCAGGCCTGCCCTTCCTTTCGCGGTGCTCATCGTCCTCCTGCTCGCGTTGCCGGGCCTTCGCGAACGGTGGTTCCACGACGACCCCCTTTCTGGCTGCGATCCGCCACCTCCCCCGATGGCGACGACGATCGGAGGTCACGGGCTCGAGGAACTGCTGCGCGGTGGCGGATGGTTGGTGCTCGCGGTGTTCTTCGTCTCGTGTCTCACCTGGATGCCGGGCAACTGGACCTTCACCCTCACCCAGGGGATCGCCTATTCGATCATCTTCCTGTCCATCGTGTTGTTGACGGGGATGAGCGGCCAGATCTCGCTTTGCCAGGCGGCATTCGCCGGCATCGGCGCGTTCACCTGCGCGCAGCTCGCGACCCACTTCGGTGTCTCGGTGCTGGCGGGGATCGTGGCAGGAGGCGCGGTCGCCGCAGTCGTCGGTGTTGTGGTGGCCGTGCCCGCGCTCCGCCTGGGCGGCCTCGCGCTGGCGTTGGCAACGCTCGCCTTCGGGCTGCTCGCCGACAACGTCGGCTTCCAGTTCCCCTGGTCAGGAAACGGCGACTCCGGAGTCAGCATCCCGCGCCCCCAACTCGGCTCGCTCGACTTCACGAGCGGAAAAGCCTTCTTCGTCCTGGCATTCGTCTTGCTCATCGCCTGCTCGGCGGTCGTGCTCGCTATTCGCCAGGGCACCACCGGGCGCGAGCTCGCGGCCATGCGGGGCAGCGAGCTGGCGGCCGCGTCGATCGGCACGAACGTAGCCAAGCTGAAGATCACGGTCTTCGCGGTTGCCGCAGCGCTCGCCGGCGTCGGCGGCGCCCTGTACGGCTCGCTTCAGGGAACAGTCTCGCCGGACGACTTCAACTCGATCCTGTCGCTGGTGTTCATGGTCGTAGTGGTGACGACGGGGGTCTACAGCGTGCAAGGAGCGATCCAGGCGGGAATGGCCTACGTCGTCTTGTACCAGGTGCTCGACTACCTGCCCTCGGAGTGGCGCAACCTTTTCCCGATCCTGTTCGGCCTCGGCGCGGTCACCTATGCGCTCCATCCCGAAGGTGTCGTGGAATGGCAGAAGCGGCGCGCGGTCGAGATCGTCGTCGGTTGGCGCAAGCACCCCGAAGCGGTCGGCTGACATGGCACTCGTGGAGGGCACCGGGATCAGCAAGCACTATGGCGGCATCGTCGCGCTCGACAACGTCTCGATCGTCATCGACAGGGGTGAGGCCGTGGGCCTCGTGGGTCCCAACGGCGCCGGGAAGACGACCCTGTTCGACTGCCTGAACGGCGTGCTCCGCTTCGACGCAGGGGAGGTACGTTTCGAGGGCCGAGGGATAGACCGGATGCCCGTCTATGAGCGTGCGCGCCTTGGAATCGGGCGTACCTTCCAGAGACTCGAGCTGTTCGCCGGGATGAGCCCACGCGAGCACCTGATGGTTGCGGAGCGAGTGCATCGGGCCGACGGACGGTTCTGGAAGGACCTGATCGGTCGCGGAAGGGCGAGAACGCCTGTGGCACGCGTCGAGGAGCTCCTCGACGAGCTCGGATTGGACGAGGTCGCCGACGACCCGATCGAGTCGCTGAGCCACGGCCACGGGCGCCTGGTCGAGCTTGGGCGCGCCCTCGTCCAGGACCCAGTGCTCTTGTTGCTCGACGAGCCGTCGTCGGGTCTCGACACGCGCGAGGCCATCGGTTTTGCGACAGTCCTCCTCGAGCTACGCTCCCGCCGTCAGACGGCCATGCTCCTCGTCGAGCACGATCTCGATTTCGTCCGGCGTGTCGTGGAGCGAACCTACGTGCTCGATTTCGGCAAGATGATCGCGTCCGGACGGGTCGACGAGGTTCTTGCCGATCCCGTGGTGCGCCGTGCATATCTCGGTGATACCTCATGAACGCCGCTGACAAGCCGCTTTCGGCAACGGGGCCTTCCACGGTCGCGGCGTCCTCTGCCACGTCGCCTTCCGCCACGCGGGAGCCTCCCGTGCTCGAGCTTCGTGACGTCTCGGCCGCCTACGGTCGTTTCCGGGCGCTGTTCGGCGTGTCGTTGTCAGTTCCCGCGGGTTCGGTCACCGCGCTCGTGGGACCCAACGGTGCCGGGAAGTCGACGATCGCCCGTGTCGTGACCGGGCTCGTGCCATCGACCAAGGGCCGGATCTTCTTCGCCGGTGAGGACGTCACCGGTCTGCCGACTTGGAGGCTCGTCCGCCGGGGCGTTGCTCACGCGCCCGAGGGGCGTTCGGTGTTCGCGACCTTGGACGTCGAGGACAACCTCCGCCTGACCTTCATCCGCGCGTTCGGCCGCAAGGGGACAGCCGACGCGCTCGCGCGCGCCTTCGAGCGCTTTCCAAGCCTCGCCGACAGGCGACGCCAACTCGCGGGCACGCTGTCGGGCGGCGAGCAGCGCATGCTCGCGCTCGCCCGCGTTCTTGCCGTTCCGCCCAAGCTGCTCGTAGTCGACGAGCTCTCCCTCGGGCTCGGGCCGCGGGTGGTCGACGACGTGTACCGGGCGCTGCGGCAGATCCGCGACGCGGGCACCTCGCTTCTCGTCATCGAACAGCAGCTGCCGCGGGCACTCGAGCTGGCAGAGCAACTCGTGATCTTGCGCAAGGGTCAAGTCGTCGAGGCTGGGCCTGTCGACCGGCTCAGCGAGCTGGCCCGCGAACTGCTGCCCGGTTCGCGCGACAGCTCCTAGGCGCTCAACATCCCGGCGGCACGGCTCCCGAGTTCTCGAGCTCGAGCAGCGCACAGATCGTGATCTTGCCCACGAGCCAGTGCCCGTGCTCGTAGAGAGCCAGGCCGCCCGCGTTGCGCAGCACCACCGTCTTCGTCGGGCTCAAGACGTCATAGACCACCTTGGCGCACGGGCTCGGCAGGAGCTCGTTCTTGCAATCGGCTCCGTGCTCGATCGTGATCTTGCTCAGTGACGCACCTCCGGCGCTCTTGGCCAGTGCGCTCTTGAGCGCCGTCTTCATCGCCGACTCGAGCGTCGAGCCGCCCTGGACGACGGCGAGCTTGGGCGCAAGCGCGGGGTCCGCGAGATCGAACAGCACCGTGTAGGCCTGCTTTATGGCGGCCGTGGACGCGCTCAGTGACGGAAGCGTCGTGGTCGTCGTGGTCGGCGCGCCGGAAGAACCACAGGCGGCGAGCCCCAGCGCGACCATCGCCGAGACGCACAACCCGGCGGCGCGACGGACCGGCCGCGCCTGTGGCCGGCCGCGCCTGTGGACGCCAGAGGCATGTCTTGTCAAACGGCTCGATCGGGGGGCCCGCGGCCGCGGGACCCCGTAGGTTCGGTTGGTCGGCACACGGTGAGTCTATGGACGCCGACCTGGCCCCTGCGTGTTCTTCGGACCCTCTGCGGCCACCTCGTCGGTATCGTCGCCTCGGAGATCGCCGGTACGCTGCGGTCCGATGAGCATCTCGACCAAACGAGGCGACGACGGCACCACCGGCCTCCTCCACGGCGACCGAGTACGCAAGGACTCGGCCCGTATCGAGACCAACGGCGTCATCGACGAGGCGCAGGCGGCCCTCGGCCTGGCTCGGGCCGAGGTACGCGGTTCGAAGCTTGACGACGAGCTTGCAGGCCTGGAGCGAGGCCTGTGGGTCGTCATGGCAGAGGTCGCTACGGCACCCCGCAACAGGCCCAGGCTTGTTGCGGGTGAGACGCTCGTCACAGGGGAGATGGTCGATGACCTGGAGCGGCGCGTGCATGAGCTCGAGGCGTCCGGCACGACGCCGTCCGAGTTCGTCGTGCCAGGCCAGAACCGGGCCAGTGCGGCGCTGGACCTCGCCCGCACCGTCGTCCGGCGTGCCGAGCGTAAGGCCGTCGCTCTTGGCATCGAGGACGGCTCGCATGTGGTGCGGTACCTGAATCGCCTGTCAGACCTGTGCTGGCTGCTCGCCCGCTCATCCGAGCAGGAGCATCTGACGGCCCGCGCTCGGCGGGTGAAGGCCCCCCGAGGCGAGGCATGATGGCGGTCATGCACTCGTCACTGACACTCCCGACCGAAGTCGCCCGCTCCGCCCCCGATCGGGTCGAGGCTGTCGGCTGGGGCGCACTCGAAGGCCTCGAGACGGCGCGGCCCGGACTCGAGCTGGATGCCGCTTGGTGCGAGCAGAGGCGCTTCAAGGCCAAGCCTGGTGACACGCTCGTAGCTCCGGGCGAAGGCGGGCGGGTGGACGTGGTGCTCGGCTTCGGCGATCGCGAGCACCTCGGCGCGACGATCTTGCGCAAGGCGGCGGCGGCATTCGCCGTCTCCACCGGTGAAGCGAGGACAGTCGCGCTGGACCTCACCGGGATCACCAAGCTCGGTATCGGGGCGGAACAGGCCGTGGAAGCGGCGATCGAGGGTTTCTGGGGGGCTCGGTATCGCTACACGCGTTACCACACCGGCGATCCGGATCCCCTCGAGTCGCTCACGATCGTCGTCGCGACCCGACGAGGTCCCTTCTGCCGAGCGCGGCCTCGAGCGTGGCCGCGTGATTGCGGACGCGACACGGCTCGCGCGGGACCTTTCCAACGAGCCGGCCGGTGCGCTCACCCCCGTCCAGCTTGCGGAGGTGGCCGTCGAGATCGCCGAGCGCGGAGGACTCCAAGCGACGATCCTCGACGAGGCGGCGATCGTTGAAGCCGGCCTAGGCGGCCTGCTCGGTGTCGCCGCGGGCTCGGTCCAGTCCCCGCGGCTCATCAAGCTCGTCTACGAGCCCTCGGCGGCCCAGGCCCGAAGGCGACCTGACGGGAGCATTCCCACCGTCGCTCTGGTCGGCAAAGGCATCACGTTCGATTCCGGGGGACTTTCACTCAAGACACCCGAGGGCATGCTGACGATGAAGACGGACATGAGCGGCGCCGCCGACGTGATCGCCACGCTGGGCGCGTGCCGGGCGCTCGGCGTTGGCGTCCGGGTCGTCGGATTCGCCCCCAGCACCGAGAACATGCCCGGCGGGCGCGCTACCAAGCCCGGCGACGTTCTCAAGATCCGCAACGGCAAGACCATCGAGGTCGTGAACACCGACTGTGAGGGGCGACTGGTTCTCTCCGACGGTCTGTCGCTCGCGGCCGAGGAGGTTCCGGACGCGATCATCGACATCGCGACTCTCACGGGCGCCTGCGTGGTCGCCCTGGGCCTCAGGATCGCCGGGCTGATGGGCAACGACGATCGGTTGATCTCGGCGGTCCAGGCGGCATCCGAGCGCGCCGGTGAGCCGACCTGGCAGCTCCCGCTTCCCGACGCGTACCGGGCGGACATCGACTCGGAAGTCGCAGACATGAAGAACCAGGGCAAGCGTTGGGGAGGCGCTCTCACTGCCGCCCTCTTGCTCCAGGAGTTCGTCGCGGACCGGCCGTGGGCCCATCTGGACATCGCCGGCCCTTCGCGTTCGGACGAGGACTCGGGCGAGCTCCGCAAGGGTGCCACAGGTTTCGGGGTTCGCACGCTGCTCGAGCTCCTTTGCGCGTATGAGCCGCTCAACTCGCCGGCGGCGGGCGCCGCCGGAGGAAAGGTGGTCCCATGACAGGAGAGGACGACGCCGGCGAGCCAACAGGACCTGTCGTGCCGATTGAGGCCAAGCCGGTCGGGGACGACGCCGCAAGGCCGGCGACGCGACGTGAGACCGCCCGTAGCACACCCGGCAAGGCAACGGCGGCGGCCACGCTGAAGAGAGCCGGCGCTCCGGCGGCACCAGCCGTCGTGCCCCCGTTGCGACCGACGACTCTGGCGATCGACATCGGCGGCACCGGCCTCAAGGCTTCGGTGCTCGACGCGGCGGGCAAGCTCGTCGCGGACCGCGTCCGTGTGCCTACGCACTACCCGTGCACACCCAAGGACCTCGTCGACGCTCTTGCCGGGCTCGTCGCCCCGCTCCCGGACTTCGACCGCGTGTCGGTGGGCTTCAACGGTGTCGTCCGCAAGGGCGTCGTGCTGACAGCGCCGCACTTCGTGACTCGATCGGGCGCCGCCGGAGCGCCAGTGGTGCCCAAGTTGTTGTCCGCGTGGACTGGGTTCGATCTCGCTGGCGCGTTGGAGACAAGTCTCGGCCATCCGGTCCGCGTCGCCAATGACGCAGACCTTCAGGGTCTGGAGGTCGTGAGCGGTTCCGGACTCGAGCTCGTCGTCACGCTCGGCACCGGAGTCGGGACTGGCCTCTTCCTGGACGGGAAGCTGATGCCGCATCTCGAGTTGTCGCACCATCCGTTCCGCAACGGCCAGACCTATGACCAGCAGATCGGCGACGCGGCCTTGCGGAGGATCGGCCTCAAGAAATGGCGCAAGCGCGCCGCAGAGGCATTCACCAACTTCCACAGGCTGCTCAATTACGACCGGCTCTACATCGGAGGCGGCAACTCGCGGTTGCTGGCGGGCTACGTCGACCCGTCGGTGACCATCGTCGACAACGTCGCTGGCATCCTCGGTGGGATCAAGCTCTGGGAGCTGCCTGAGCGCTGAGCTGTCGGAATGACCAGCACGGTCTGTCCGGTGCTGACCTCAGCCCTGTCCAGCAACGCCGGCACATTGGGCGGCCAGAGCAGGGAGCAGAAAGTGCACCGGCACGCGGTTCGACTCGCTCAAGGTGGCGTCGAGCGGCTGCCAAGTCGTGTCGTCTCCCGCCGCCTGCGCCGCGAGCGGCAGGGCCGCACGCACTTGGTCGAGCACATCGGATTGAAGCCTCGCCGCTTGCGCGCCGCCGCCGGCGGCCGCCTCGTGCTCCGCCGCCAGGGCGCGCTCGACGTGCGTGCACGCCTGCCTGGCAAGTGGCGCGGCATCTTGACTGGCGCAACCGGTGAACAGGCCGCCGCCAGCTAAGGCGAGCATGACGCAGCAGGCGACCACACGCGGCCGCGCCGATCTATTCCCCGAGCCAATTCGGAGCATTGTCAAGGAAGAAACGGGTGACGGCGAGCGCCCGGTCGAAGGTGTCGCAGAGCAGCTCCTCGCCCGCGAGCACCCGCGCCAGCGACACCTGTTGCCTGGCGACGATCGTGAGACGCCGGACCGGTGCGTCGGTCACCGAGCCGAACGAGTCGGTAGCAGAGATCTCGAGTGGGAGCTCGACGCCGCCGACTCCCGCCAAGTCGATCGCGAGCCTTAGCAGGTCGGGGCCCTTGGGCAGTGGCGGGACACCCCAGTTGAAAGTCAGCGGGAAGAACCACTTGTCGGGAGGGTCCTCATCCTCGGGCAGAGCGACAACGGCGTCCTCGAAGTCGAGCAGCACGCGGGGTTCCACCTCGAGAGCGAGGTGCAAGTCGATCGGTCCGCCACATCCCTCCTCGGGGTGGAGGTCGACCTCCCAGAACTGGCGAAGGGAGTACGTCTCGACGAAATGCCTTTCGTCGTGCACGTGGAACTTGTGGTCGACCGCATGATCCTTGAGCTCGGCAACATAACCGGCGACGTCGATGACGGCCATCTGGAAGGCAAGTGTAGGCGAGCGACGAGGCGCGGTCGGCAGGCTACGGTTCGGTGGTGTGGACGGAGCGGAGCTTCTTCAAGTCCTCGGCGAAGCGGCCGACGCTGTCGCCGGTTCGTTGAGCGGGCTCACCGACTGGGGACTGGCCGGGACCCGCCCCGGACAGTACCGGTCCGACCTCGCCGCGGACGCTGTGGCGGTTCGGGTTCTCACCGGCGCCGGCCTCGGGGTGCTCAGCGAGGAGTCCGGTCTGAGCCCAGGCGCATCGGAACAGGCGCTGCTCGCGGTTCTCGACCCGTTGGATGGCTCCACGAACGCCTCTCGTCGCATCCCGTGGTTTGCCACCAGCATCTGTGTCCTGGATGAGGAGGGGCCATTGGCCGCGCTGGTGGTGAACCAGGCGACCGGCACCCGCTACGAGGCGGTGCGAGGTTGCGGAGCACGGCGCGACGGCGAGGTGATCGCGCCCTCTCACGTGGAGTCGCTCGGTCGCTCGTTGATCGGACTGTCGGGGTACCCGCCCCGTCACCTCGGCTGGCGGTGGTATCGGTCGCTCGGGGCCGCCGCGTTGGACCTGTGCGCGGTCGCGGATGGGACCTTGGACGGGTACATCGACTGCATGCGCGATGCGCACGGAAGTTGGGACTACCTAGGCGGTCTGCTCGTCTGTGCCGAGGCCGGTGCGCCTGTTGTCGATGCCGCGGGACGGGACCTCGTGGTGCGGGACCATTCCGGTCGCCGGACTCCCGTGGCCGCCAGCAGCTCGGCGCTGCTCTCAGAGCTCCTCGCCGCCAGGGCGACCTGGCGCCGGTAGCCTCGAGCAGCGATGTCCACGAGCGACGCCGAGCCCCCCGACAGCGAGGTCCCTACCGCCCAGTCGACTCGGCAGCTCGCGCGCCTGCTCGAGCTTCAAGAGGCAGACCTCGCGCTGGACCGCCTCGCCTACCGACGCCGTGAGCTTGCCGAACGTGTCGCCGTCTCCGAGCTCGCCGCGAGGCTCGCCGAGCTGACCGCGCGCGTCGCCGAAGCTCAAGACCAGCGCGACAAGGTTGCTTTGCAGCAGCTGACCCTCGATCAGCGGTCGGAAGCGGTCGGCGGGCGAATCGCGACCATCGAACAGCGGCTGCGCTCCGGGCGAGCCGGCTCATACCGCGACGAGCAGGCGATGGGGGAGGAGGTGACGTCGCTCACCCATCTTCGCCGCGAGATCGAGGATCAAGAGCTCGAGGTCATGGAGGCACTGGAGCCACTGGACCAGGAGCTGGCGGCTCTCACGGCCAGTTCTTCCTCGGCGGCCGAGGAGCTCTCTCTGGCCCGCGAGCAACTCGGCTTGGCAACGGCTGCGATCGACGACGAGGCAGCCGTGGTCCGTGCGGCTAGGAATCAGCTGGCCACGCGCGTAGCGCCCGAGCTTGCGGCGTCTTACGAGCGTCTCAGGGCCAAGCTCGGCGGCATCGGCGCCGCCCACGTCGTGGGTGGCGCGTGCAGTGGCTGCCACCTGCTGCTGCCGGCAGGCGAGTTGCACAGGCTGCGCCGCGCCACGCCGGACTCGGTTGTCTACTGCGACCAGTGCGGCCGAATACTGGTGCTCACGAGCGACCAGGCAGGTAGTTAGCAGTCGATGCTCCTCCTCGTCCGCCACGGCCAGAGCGAGGCCAATGCCGTAGGGCTGCTCGTAGGAAGGATCGACTCGCCATTGACCGAGCTTGGGCACCGCCAGGCGATCGCGCTTGGCAACGTGTTGGCGACGCGTGGCACTGGTGCCTGCCACATCTTCACGAGCCCGCTCCGGCGTGCCGGGCAGACTGCGGAGGCGATCGCAGCGGCTTACGCGAGAACGCTCGGACCCGGCGCGCTTCCCCGCGTGGAGCTCGACGAGCGTTTTGTGGAATTCGACTACGGCGAGCTTGACGGGACGCTGCCGTGGGAGCTCCCGCCCGGGCTTTGGGAAGGCTGGCGTTCGGACGCCGGCTGGCGCGCGCCTGGCGGCGAGACCCTCGAGGAGGTCAGGGTCAGGGTGACTGCCGCCTGTGAGGAGCTCGCGGCCGAGGCAGCCCGCGGTGACGTTGTCGTCGTGACCCACCTGTCGCCGATCAGGGCGGCCGTCACCTGGGCGCTTGGTGGCGGGCCGGAGATGTCATGGCGGCTGTCGCTCGGCGTCGCGTCGATCAGCCGGATCTCGACGGGTGACTCGTTCGGTCCGGCACTGGTCAGCTTCAACGAGACGGCACACCTCGCCGGTCTCGGGTGATCGCAGGCGCGGACCGCCGCACTTCAGACTCGCCCCGTCGCACTGGGAGACGACGCTCGGGCCCCTCGGGACCCTCAGCTTTTCAGCTGGGCACGCACGGGAGACCTCGCGTCCATCACCGGTGAGGGGATATCAGGTCTCGTGACCGGGCGCCCAGGCGCTTTGACGCCTGGGCGTGTGCAGGTCAGTGCGAGGTTGCCTGGACGTCGAGGACGTTCGAGTCGTCCGGGGCGCCGAGCGTGATGTCGATCTTGCGGCTCTTCGCCGAGGCTGCGACCGGCACCGTCACCGTCAGCACGCCGTGCTCGTATTGGGCGGTTATCTTGTCGGCGTCCAAGCCTTCGCTGAGGAAGAGCCGACGGGTGAAGGTTCCCTGGGGACGCTCCGCGACCAGGACTTCGTCATCGTCAGCGGGCGCCCAGGTGCGCTCGGCCTTGATCGAGAGCACATTCCTCTCGACCGTCAGATCGAGGCTCGCGGGGTCGATTCCTGGCAGGTCGACACGAACGATGAACTTCTCACCCTTGCGGTAGACGTCAAGCGGCACAGACGCCCGGGCGCTCCAGGGTGGCTGCGCCAGCCGATCGAGCTCACGAAATGGATCAAAACGCATCATCTCTACTGCTCATCTCCTTACTGTATACAGTCCGTATAACTATTTCTGACAGTATAACACTCATGTTTTCGATATTCAACCACTCATCATGTGACACGATGAGGATTTCTGCTCATTGTGGAGGCCCGTGACTGCCGCGCCCGGGACGTGGGAGAATGGCGCCGGTGATGGCGAGTCGACCGGGTGGCCGCGGCCGGTGTGGCGTTTCGGCGCCGCAGCCGGCTGAGGAAGGTCGGGGCTCCACAGGGCAGGGTGCTGGCTAACAGCTAGTCGGGGCGACCCGCAGGACAGTGCCACAGAGAACAGACCGCCGATGGCACGGCACGCCGTGTACAGGCAAGGGTGAAAAGGTGCGGCAAGAGCGCACCAGCGGCCGGGGCGACCCGGTCGGCTCGGTAAACCCCACCCGGAGCAAGGCCAAACGTGGGACGGGTGGCCCGCCCGATGTCCCCAGGTAGGCCGCGTAGATGGATGGCCACCCCGTCGGTACCGGCTTGCCGGCCGGCGGACAGAACCCCGCCTACAGGCCGGCTCGCCATCACCACCTGGTGAGATGGGTAGAAATACCCCCTGACCAGGTTGTTCACGTGTCACTCGTTATCGTTGATTATCACGCGCTTGCGGTGGTCACGCGGCCCATCCGCGGCCCGCGCGACCCCTGATCGACTGGCCTGAGTGAAGGTAGCGCACGCGTCCCAGTGGGGCCGTGCGGTCTAGGTTCAGCTCGCTGTTCCTAGCTACGGTAAGGACGCCAACGTATTGCGGGCATGAGTAGTGACAATGAACCCTGAGAAGAGAGACGTAATCGATACGACCCGAGCTGCTCGGTGCTTAGCGATTCGTCGGGTTCTTGCGTAGTCGGAGATGTAGAAATCGACGTAAAACATGACCGCGCCAAAGGCGTCCGTGTCGGCGGAAAGTTCGGGTGCAGAATGGCGGCCAGATTCTTCTCTCAGTTTCTCGGTCCAGACGCTCAAGAACTTGGCCACGTCCGCGAGAATAGATCGGCTTCGGTCGTGCACGTCCGAGCTAAGGAGGAACGTTCGTGTCGGAGGGCCGACGTCAACGATCTCCGGCTGGCGGGTCTGCGCTTGGCCGTCGTGGGCCGGATAGGCCGTTGGAGAAGCCGCTCCGGAACCTTCGATCTGGCGCGGTACGACCCTGAGCTCGGATCGTCATTCGGGGTGTCATTATGTGTCTCCCTCGGGCGTCGCTACCGAGTACGCCGGCGAGTTCGGGCGTCTCGGCGCACAACCGGCACGTTGTGTACGGAGGCGTGATCACACCCAAGATGCCGCCGGGAGTTCGGGTTGGTGGGCACTTGCGAGGTACGTTGGCGGACCGCACACTAGCGGGATGGCGGAGGACCGAGATGTTGCCCACTTCGATCGCTGGTCGTTGTAGAACGACACATTCCTTGAACACCGCCGCGAGGTTTCCGGGCATTCAAGGTGTCGACGCGCTGAGCTGACAGCAGTGGTTGCGCTGTCGGTCGAGCGACGACAGGGTGAGGACGTCCAGTAAATGCAAGGACCCCCTCGCCAACTCTTGCCGAGCACGAGGGGGTCCTCCTAAAACGCCCGGAGGCATCCGTGCTCATCGTAGAGAGTGACCGCGCCGCGGTCGAGCAGTCCCTTGGGGCGGGGGTGCTCTTCTGCCCGGGTTGCGGTGGCGAGTTGCGACCCTGGGGCTCGGCACGCAAACGCGCGCTTCGTGAAGAAGGTGTCGAGACCGCGCTCGTCCCGAGACGCTCACGCTGCAGGTCGTGCGAGAAGACCCACGTCTTGTTGCCCGACTCGTGTCTCCTGCGCCGACGCGACGCGCTCGCGACGATCGGAAAAGCGCTCCTCGCCAAAGCAGCCGGGGACGGTCGACGCGTGATCGGGGCGCGCCTGTCCATCCCGCCGGACACCGTGCGGGGATGGTTCCGTCGCTTCGCTGCGGCAGCCGAGCAGCTGCGGGTGCGCTGCTGGGCCTGGGCGCACGCCTTCGACGCGTCCCTCGGGGCGATCACACCGGTCGGATCGCCCTTCGCCGACGCGCTCGCAGCGCTCGGTCTCGCGATGGCCACGGCCACCCGGCGCCTCGGTCCGCGCCCGGGGTGGGGATGGGCGGCGGTGATCACCTCGGGCCGCCTCCTCACCAACACGAGTTCCCCCTCGTCAGGGTCCTGAGCGCCCGCGAGCCTTCTTGGCGACCTGGAAAGGGCCGAAGACAAGAAGGAGGAGGACCATGGAAGACCACGCGACCGAAGTCGCGTTGTTCCGCTACTCGCTCGTGCGCTGCCTCGTCGACGAGTCGCTGTCGGGAGCTGAACGTGGCCGGCTCGCGCGAGAGCTGGCCGGCACGGCCCACCTCGGGCCGGGAGGGACCGAGGTGTACGTGTCACGCGCCACGATCGACCGCTGGACGAGGATGCTCCGCTCCGGCGGCTTCGCGGCACTGAAGCCCGAGGCGCGCCATGCCAACCCCCGCACGCCCGAGGAGCTGCTGGACCTCGCCTGCCGACTGCGGCGCGAGCGCCCAGAGCGCACCGCGGCGCACATCTGCGAGCTGCTGCGGACCGTCGGGGGCTGGGCACCGCACGAGCGCACCTTGCAGCGCCACTTCGTCCGTGTCGGCCTCGCCCGGTCCGAGAGCCGGCCGAAACTCGCCTTCGGGCGCTTCGAGGCGGACCGCCCGAACGAGCTGTGGACCGGCGACGCCCTGCACGGGCCGGTCATCGGGGGGAGGAAGACCTATCTGTTCGCCTTCATCGACGACTACTCCCGAGCTCTTGTCGGCTATCGCTGGGGACACGCCGAGGACACGCTCCGCCTCGAGGCCGCACTCCGCTCGGGCATCGAGCGACGTGGGATCCCCGAGGCCATCTACCTCGATAACGGGAGCGCAATGGTCTCTATCCAGCTGCTGCGGGCGTGCGCGGTGCTCGGGATGAAGCTCCATCACAGCAAGCCGGGTCGACCGGAAGGCCGTGGGAAGATCGAGCGCGTCTTCAAGACCGTGCGGGAGCAGTTCTTGGTCGAGCTCGATCCCGGCAAGGTCTGCGGCCTCGACGAGATGAACTCGTTGTTCTCCGCCTTCGTCGAGTCCGTCTATCACCGCCGCCGGCACACCGAGACCGGCGAGGCGCCGATCGAGCGCTTCCTCGCCGGCGGAGCACCCAGTTCTCCGCCGTCTGCCGAACAGCTTCACGAGGCCTTCTTGTGGGCCGAGCGGCGCATGGTCACAAAGACCGGCACCGTCAACCTGTTCGGCAACTCATATGAGGTCGATCCCGCGCTCATCGGTCGGCGAGTCGAGCTCGTCTTCGACCCGTTCCATCTGGAAGCCGTCGAGGTCCGCTTCGAGGGCCGACCGATGGGTGAGGCGGTGCCGCACGTCACCCGTCGTCACAGCCATCCCCGGGTCGCGAAGGACCCCGAGCCACCACCTGTGCCCACCGGGATCGACTACCTCGCTCTCATCGAGGCCCGCCACAGCGAGGAGATGGCCAAGAGGATCGCCTACACCGACCTGCCCGATGGCGCCGGCCCGAGCGAGCAGGACCTGGACGGCATCGTCGTCACCCGCCCGGCGAGCTGGGACCTCGTCACCGACCGGCCCATCGAGACACGAGAGGGACGGTCATGACGATCGAGCTGCTTCGTGCCCATTACGGCTTTTCGAAGATGCCCTTCGGAAAGGACGTCGCCCCCGGGGCGCTGCATCGTCACGCCGGCCACCTGGAGGCCGTCGCCCGGGTCGGGTTCCTCGTCGTGGAGTCCGCGGCGGGGGTGCTCACCGGCGAAGTCGGCTCCGGCAAGACCGTGGCTCTTCGGGCCGCGGTCGCCGGACTCGACTCGTCGCGCCATACCGTCGTCTACCTCGCCAACCCGACGATCGGCGTGCGCGGAATGCACGCAGCGATCGTCAGCGCGCTCGGAGGGGTCCCCCGGTTCCATGCCGCGGCGCTCGTCCCTCAGACGGCCGACCTCCTCGCGCAGGAGTCCGCCGAGCGGGGGAAGAAGGTGATCCTCGCGGTCGACGAGGCTCACCTTCTCTCCCCCGAGCAGCTCGAGGGGCTGCGCCTGCTCATGAACGCCGAGCTCGACTCGGTGAGCCCGTTCTCCCTCGTGCTCTGCGGCCAGCCGACGCTGCGCCGGCGCATCCGCCTCGGAGCATTCGCCGCCTTGGAGCAGCGGATCGCTCTGCGCTACCACCTGCAGGGCATGAGCGCTTCGGAGACCGGCGACTACATCGCGGATCACCTGGCGCTCGCGGGACGGAGCGACCGGCTGTTCTCCGACGACGCCAACTCGCTCATACACCAGGTCAGCCGCGGCCTGCCCCGCGTGGTGAACAACCTGGCGGTCCAGTCCCTCGTCGCCGCCTACGGTGAGAAGAAGGCGATCGTCGACGAATCATCGGCTCGAATGGCGGTGGCGGAGATCACCGCTGAGTGATGCCGACAGCCTGAACATTCGCGCTCGACACGGTGAACACGAGTGGCGACGGCACGACCATCAGTCATGATCAAGGTGGATGCCGTCGCCGTGCTCATCGAGTCAGTCGGTCAACAGTCGTCGCACTATGACCGCTCCGTCCTGCAGCGCATCTTCTTCGGACCAGTCCAAGAGGCGACGATCTCCGAAGCCGCTGTCAACGCCCGGTCGGTCCAAGCTGTTCTCGATGTGGGATGCGGGACTGGCCAACTGCTACGTCGGTTGGATCGTCGCTTCCCCTACGCCGAGCTTGTCGGGGTGGACCCCGCTCTTGGAATGGTGAAGCAGGCTCAAGCGTCTCGGGCAGATCACCATATCGGCTTCGTGAATGGATCGGTCGAGAAGCTCCCTTTCCCCGACGCCCACTTCGATCTTGTCCTGACGACCCTCAGCTTCCATCACTGGGCGGATCAGCAGCTGGGCCTCCACGAGATTCGGCGTGTACTTCGTGGCGGTGGCCTTTTCGTCCTGACTGACATCCTTGCCGCGCGGTGGCTCCGCTGGCTCTTGGCACGACGGCCGAGTGAAGGCAGGTTTAGCTCCTCGATAGTCCTCGATCGTATGCTGGAGGACGAGGACTTCCGAAGCATCCGGCGAGCGTCGGTGCCGTGGCGACCACAGATCAAGATCACGTTGGCCAGAGCGGCTAAGTAGTCCCGAGACCAGACCATCGGGAGAGTTCCCACTCGGCGATACATGTCGGGTAAGTGACCGACCAAGGTGACCTGGATCGATCAGCACGTACAGGATGGCCTGAGCGCCGTGGCCCAGCCCGCGGCGGCCTGAGCAAGGATGAAGCCATGACCGACGACGCAGCAGTCAATCTCAGCCGAGGCCTCCCTGAGACGGTGCTTCCCGCTCCGCCCGAGGAGTGGACGGAGGCCCTCGCGGACGCGTTCGCCATGTCGGGTGCGGAGCGTGAAACCGCGGTCGAAGCCGTTGCCCGCGCGTACCCGCGTTTCCTCGAGGCTTGGGCCTCACTGGCCGAGCTGGTCGAGGACGAAGTGGAGTCCTACGCCTACGCCCGAGTCGGCTATCACCGCGGGCTCGACGCGCTACGCGCCGCGGGCTGGCGAGGCTCGGGCTACGTGCGCTGGCGGCACGAGACGAACCGTGGCTTCCTGCGCTCAGTCGAGGCCCTGCGCCGAGCTGCCGAAGCGATAGGAGAGATCGACGAGGCGCAGCGCTGTGCGCTGTTCCTCAGTCAGCTCGATCCGGACTGGGCTCGCTAGGCCGACCGACGGTCGAAGCGGCGGAGAGCCCTGTTCAGCCCAGGTCGAGCCGCCATTGCAGGTAGTCGTCATAGGCAGCCAGGTCGAGCAGCCCATGCCCGGAGGAGTCACACCGGTGCTTCGCGACCATCTTGCAGTCAAGCTCGGCAGATACCTCCACGACCTGAACTGGGCGCGACCATGCCCACCGATGAACTCAGTCCGGCACGTAGTTGAACGTGTCGGGGTCCGGGCCGGTGCGTTCGCCCCGGTCTAGCTTCGAGATTGCCGCCATGTCCTCGCCGGAGAGCTCGAAATCGAAGATGTTGAAGTTCTCCTCGATTCGATCCGGCCGGACAGACTTCGGGAACACGATGTTGCCCAGTTGAATGTGCCATCGCAATACGACCTGCGCCGCTGTCCGACCGGTCCGATGGACGACAGCCTTGATGGTCGGATCGTCCAGTACCCTGCCCCGGGCGATCGGCGACCAGGCCTCGGTTTTGATGCCGTGGCTGGCGTTGAAAGCGCGAAGCGGCTCCTGGGTCAGGTAGGGGTGTGCCTCGATCTGGTTGACTGCCGGGACGAGCTCCGTCTCGTCAAGCAGGCGGCGGAGGTGGTCGGCGTGAAAGTTAGAGACGCCGATGGCCCGAGCGCGGTCGTCCCTGTACACGCTCTCGAGTGCGCGCCACGTCTCGACGAAGTCGCCAACGGCCGGCAGAGGCCAGTGGATGAGGAAAAGATCGACATATTCGAGGCCAAGGTCGCTCAGTGTCTGGTCAAAGGCGGCGAGAGCATCGCTGTAAGGGTGGTGGTTGTTGTTTAGCTTGCTCGTGACGAACACGTCGTCCCGGTCGAGTCCTGAGGCGGTGATGGCCAGGCCGACCTCCTTCTCGTTGCCGTACATCTCCGCGGTGTCAATGTGGCGGTACCCCACCCGAAGTGCGGTGGTCACGGCGGACACGGTCTCAATTGGCTTGACTTTGAAGACACCGAAGCCGAGTTGAGGAATCTCGACGCCGTTGTTGAGCGTGACGGTGGGGCTCGTCGCCATGAAGGTCCTCCAGGTACGGATCGTTGGTCCGACACATGTTGTACCCGACGAGGACAATGCAATCGGCCCAGGCACGGCAGCCCGCTGGCCGATATGCGCTACCAGCGGGAAGTCTCCTACCGCTGGCAACGGCTCGCCTACGCGTCCGAGGCGGTTGCAGCAGGGCCGGCAGAGCCGGTAGTTCGCGAACAACTCGACCGTGCCCGGCGCGCCTGCCCGCCAGCCTCCCCTACAGCCCAACCGCCCCGGCGGCGTTCTCACGAAACAGCGAGCCCTCGCGGATGTAGCGGCGAAGCATGGCCGTGCCCCTGTGGCCCGTCTGCTCGGCGATGACGCGCTCGGGTACGCCGGCAGCAGCAGCCGAAGTCGCAAGGCCGGCGCGGAGCGAGTGACCGGCCACCTCGCCGGGGTCGAGCCCCGCACGGCCAGCGTGGCGCTTCAGCACGAGGGCCACCGCCTGGGCGCTTAGTCGTGTCGTGCTGATGCGGTCATGGCGGTCCACCGGGCGAAAGGCCGGTCCCTCGGTGATGCCTGAGACCTCGAGCCACGCGCGCCAGGCACGCACCGGGCAGGTAACCGGGTTCGACCCGTAGGGGATGCCGACAGCGCGCCCGGCGCCTTCCTGATCGGTCTTGGAGCAGCGTCACAGTCCCTCTCTTTTCCTCATTTGTGACCAACGATAAACTAGCTTTATCGTGAGTTAGAAGCGAGTCACAAGGACACTGACAGGTGACAATGGCAGGCCGAGTCAGTGGGCCTGGGATTCGCGAATGCAGCATGCAAGTACCGGCTCTCCGTTGGCCCCGGACGGCGCTTAGGCGATGAGATTGCTCGCTGGTAGCTTCCTACTCGAGATGCGATTGCGCCCCCCCATACGCAACAGTGGGCGGTCTGCGGGCATCGTGGACGCGGTAACCGCACCGTAGCTTTCTTGTCGAGATGGCCCGGGCACTCGCATGGGTCGCGACAAGAGCAGCGACGTACGCTAGACCCGTCGTTCCGCGCTCTCTATCCACCCAGGGCACCGAGAAAACGTCCACTCAATAAGGGGCGATCGGTGCGGATAGCGAGATGACCCGTGCGTCCCTGACGACACCTGGGCTTGCTTTCAGCTCCGGGGCTACGCCAATCTCAACGACGCACTCGCCGCGAGGGTTCTGGGAGCGTCCAGGACCTGGAGTTCTGCACGGCCCGCCGTGGCTCATGGTGGAGCGACGCGTCCCCTTATCCACCGGACCACTTACGGCCGCCGGAGCTGGCACAACCAAGCAAGAGGAAGAGGGCGACTGTGACTGTAGCTAGCCCGTAGCTGGTCCAGCAACAGGCAAGATGTGATAGCCGCATTCGGGCTTTCCTACCAGCCACAGGCACGAGTCGTCTGCGACGAGCTTGGCCGTCACGGCAGCACCGTCCGCGGTGGGATGGAAGGCGCCGTCGATGTTCAAGTTGAATATGGAACGGGTAATACTGACGAACCAGGAGTCGGTGGCGCAGTAGCCGTGGCCCAGGAAGTAAGCGGGCGCGACGGGCACGACCCGCCAGCCGAGACTTCTAGTGGCGGCGACCTGGGCGTTGAGCGCCAAGTTGACGTCCATCAGCCACTTCCAGGTTGCTTCGGTAAAGATGCTGTCGTGGCCGAGCATGCTGCAGATATTGCCTTTGGTATCGGCGTAGGCGAAAGTCGGGTACTGCGTGATGAACGTGTCCTCGGGGGCAACCAGGTCCGCCAGCACTGGCCCGAGCGTGCCGTAGAGCCTGGGCAGGTCGGCTGTCAGCTTGGCGACCCAGTCCGACAAAGTCAAAGCTCTAAACGACATCGTATGCTCGAAGCCGCTGATAAGGCCGTTCGCGTTGTAGACCGGCGTGACATTTTGGTTTGAGCACGTCGTGTACGAAAGATGAACAGCCATGCAGTACCTCATCACCGGCCCGAACGCGATGTTGTTGACCCCGACCGAGACGAAAGCGGCGTCCACCTTGCGGGGCGGTTGTCCACCGCTGTCGGCAATGAGCGCGCGCACGGCACCGACCTGCGGCTCCAGCGAGTTCCCCGGTGGGAAGCCGTCGTAGGAGAGGGAGATCAGGTTCTGGATCTTGGCACCCGAGCAGGAGGCGGAAACGAACGTGATGCTGGTGTGGCCTTCCAACAGCTTCTCCAGCATCTGCGCTGCCTGGTACTGGTAGGACGCTGTGCCCCGGTGGCACTGGTTGAAGTAGAACGGTGGGTACCCTTCGCCCGACCCGTTGGAGTCGCCCAGGCCGACGATCAACAAGTCGTTGAGCACCACGTCGGGCGTGGCGACTGCGGGCCCGTCCTTGACGAGGCCTTTGGGGGTCCGCTTGTATTCCTGAGCGACCACCCTGTAAGTCCCGAGCTGGGTTGTCTCGAACGAAGTTGCGCACCCGTCCTCCGGTTCGGTGATGGTGGGCTCCCGGTTGCCCACCGTGTGGAGCGGGGTCACATGCCACTTCCAGACAGACCCCGACGGGCAGGACGTCACCCGCGTGCCACCTTCGGTCAGGTACAGCTTCGCCGACCACATGTCCGGGTACACATAGCTGGCAGGTGGCAGGCCGCCGTCAGAAGAGACATCCGTGCCTTCTTTCACGCGGCTGGGCATCTGCCAGTCGATGCTGTACGGAGAACTCAAGAGCGTGAAGTCCACATCCGTCGTGTCGGTCTCGAGGTGGATTGAACGCGACGGGGGGTCAAAGGTGAAATCATCCATGGTCGGCCTAATGGTGTAAGTCCCCACCTGGAGGACCATCGAGTAGTCGCCCTTGCTGTCAGTTGTCGCCGAAACGTGGTAAGCCCCGGTGGCGGTCATTGTCACACCGGACACCGGAGTCGGCGGAACAGAGCACGACGTAGCGTCAGGCCCGCACGGGTCCGCCTCCACCGTTCCCGTCAGCACGAATCCTTTCCATTCGCCGTAGTCCGTGCCGATTTCGCCGATCGAATTGCTCCAGGTACCTTTCCAGATCGCGGTGGTTCCATCAGCGTTGAACGTAATGGTCCCTTTGCCATTCAGCACCACATCGGCGTGAACGATCGTGTACGTCACGGCGCCGTCGGGGTAGAGCGTCCCGGTTATCTTCTCCAGCCCTATGCCCCAGGCATTGTCGGTGCCTGAGAAAGCGCCTGTCGTCGGGTCGTAGGAGGTAATTGTTGTCGGGTTGGGGAAAGGCCCTCCCGGAGGCTTGTCGGACGGGAACGTCGGGCCCCAGTCAGTGATGTACGCGTAACTGTTCCAGAACCCGAGCGGCGCGTTCGAAGGTGGCCTCGCAGCACCAGCGAGCATCACCGGGGCAATCGAGAGAGCAACCGTCGAGACAACACAAACGAGGCACAGCCACAGACGACCTGCTCCAACCTTGCGTACCTGCCAAGTACGAATCAACTCACGCCTCCTGGGATGATGCCGATGACGGTCGTGGTGTCATGAGGGCCTAAAGCACTGGCACCCGTGTCACAAATGGGGGACGGCGCGGCCACCAGCAGCGCCACGACAGGGGGACGGCGACGAGCTGGCAGTTCCGGCCACGGCCCGTCACAGGGATGACCGTTGGGTAACACGTCGGCTACCTCCAGCTAGGCCTTGGGCCCACCGCGCAAGCATGCGTCGCCAGCACCTTGACGCGCAAGAGGTGGGCACCGCACGTGCATGCCGTAGGGTGGCGAGCGACACAGCGCCGGGACCGACCTGGGTGCGGCACTGCCGCCCATGCTCATTGCAGAGGCACGGTGATGGTTATCCCTCAGTCGTCGATGACGTCGTCCTAGTCAGGTGTGCGACGTGGAGGGCCATCACTGGGGCAGGCCAGCTGGACGATGACAGCGGGCACGGGAACGGAGAGGTCGCGGGCGAAGACATAACCGAGGTTCTTTGGCTCCTCCGTGGAGCTTGCTAATCCAAAAGACGCCCGCACGAATGGCGATCTGGGCGGGGTCGCCGCGCGCGAAAAGGCGTGGGCAGCCTCGCCGCGGAGTGCAGGCCGGACCATTCCCCGCTGAGCTTCATGGCCTCACGCCCGAGGCGATCGCAGCACGGGCGGCAGAGCCAGTAGCCCGTGAACAGTTCCACTATGGCTGGCGCGCCGCAGAGACGCCACCGTTCGAGGTCGGCCTGCAACTCGACGACCAGGGGTGCCGAGGCCGAGCGGACCGTGACTCGCGCAGGCCGCGGCGCAGATCGCCGGCCAGTCTGGACGAGAGTCTCGTGCGTTTGGCCGGGGAGCTGGAGCGGACCCCACAGGAATCCGGCATCCACGGCCCCTACGCTCGACGCAAATGCGCCACCGCGTCGAAGTCCGCTTCTATGCCGAGTTGAACGACTTCCTGCCACCGGACCGGCGTGGCCGGCCGATCACGCTCGAGGTGGCCGCCGGCACCACTGTCAAGGACCTGGCGGAGTCGTTCGGGGTGCCACACACCGAGATCGAGGTGATCCTGGTGAACGGCGAGTCCGTGGACTTCGTCCACCAGGTGGGTGAGGGTGACCGCGTGAGCGTGTATCCGGTGTTCGAGGCGCTCGACGTGTCGTCGCTCGTGCTGCTGCGTCCGAGACCGCTGCGCGAGCCGCGGTTCGTACTCGACGTCCATCTCGGCCGGCTCGCCCGAATCCTACGACTCCTCGGCTTTGATTCAGTGTGGCGAAACGACATCACCGACCACGAACTGGCGACGATCTCGGTGGACGAGAAGCGGATCCTCCTCACCAGGGATCGAGGCCTGTTGAAGCACGCCAAAGTCACACACGGCCATCTAGTGCGGGAGACCAATTACCGTCGCCAGGTCGTCGAGATCCTGCGCCGGTTCGACCTGTTCGGGGCCATCGCCCCGTTCGGCCGATGCCTCGAGTGCAACGGCGTGCTCGAACGTGTGGCGAAGCAGGACGTTGAACACCGCCTGCCGCCCCGGACACGGCGGGACTACAATGACTTCTCGACGTGCCCGGACTGCAGTCGGATCTACTGGCAGGGTTCGCATTATGACCGCCTGGCCGCCCTGGTGGAGGACATCCGCCGCGCCGGCACGACGCCGAGCCGCACCTAGCACGTCCCCGTCGACGCCGGTGACGGCACTCGAGCGGCGTTGGGGATGGCGCCGCGGCGCGCCTTCCGTCTGCCCATCGTCGTTGCCATATCGCCTCCCAACCCCTCCGGAAAACCGGGGGAGGCTCACGTCAGCGTGGGGCGACGTTCGCGGACAAGCGTTCGGCCGCCATTGCCAATCTTGGAAGAGCGGCGCCAGCTCCTCAGGGCCGAGCCGTCACCCCGTGCTCGTCACACCAGGCGGTGAACTGCGCCCAGCCGGCGCGGTAGACACAGGTCGTGTTCTCGGCCCGGCTCGCGGCCACGTAGTCCCGAGCATCGGAGGCGATCTCGGCCAGTTCGACGGCTTGCTTGGTGCTTTGGAGCAGCGTCACGGCGCCCTCCCCTTTTCCTCGTTTGTGACCAACGATAAACCAGTCTTATCGTTAGTTAGAAGCGAGTCTGATGGCACTAGGCGACGACAATGGCGGGCCGATTTAGCGGACCCGGAACCCGCGAAGGCGGTGTGAAGCAGAGGCTCTCCGAATGGCCCGTATTGCGTTTTTGGCGATGAGATTGTTGCTGTTAGGCCCTTCTACTTAAGAGGCGATTGCGTGCCTCAACGCGCAAGGGTGGGCGGTCTGCGGGCATCGTGGACGCGGCCACGGCGCGGCAGCGTTATTGGGGTCTGGTGCTCGCCAAGACTGCCTGATGCTGCTGCTTCACGAAATGGCTGGGGAACTCGCATGAATCGCAACGGAAGCAGTGAAGTGCACAAGAACGTCGATCTGGCGCGATCGTCGGGATCATTCTGTGCCCCCCGAAGACGACGGCGAGCGTCCGCACGATCCCGCTCCCCGACGTCGTGCTCAGTGAGCTCGCAGCTCACATGGCGGCTTATCCGCTTGGCTCGGACGGGCTCTTGTTCACCAATCCACAGGGCGGGCCGTTGCGCCGCACGCGATTCTCCGAGGTCTGGCGTCCGGCAGTGAAAGCGGCAGGCGCGCCTAATGGAACTGGCTTTCACGCTCTCCGTCACTACTACGCGTCGCTACTGATCGACGGCGGCGAGAGTGTGAAGATCGTTCAGGCCCGCCTCGGGCACGCGACAGCCAGTGAGACGCTCGACACCTACGGCCACCTGTGGCCAGATACTGACGACCGGACTCGGGCAGCAGTAGATCGAGGCTTGCGTGCTTCCGATATAGCAGCGCGAGCGCCCATCGAAGGCTGATTTCACAGACCCGCGTCTGGTGTTGCGGCCCATTTGCGGCCCAAATCACCTGTCGGCAGACAAGAGTCCTGGTCAAATAGCACAGCGGACAGAACCCCGCCTACAGGCCGGCTCGCCATCACCACCCACTTGACGAGGCTTTCGCCCGCGGATCGGATGACCGATTGGCAGACCGATGTGGGACCATGGAGCAATGGCAATCGAGCCCCTCGACCTCATCGACGCCGACCCGGCGGTCGTGCACGGTCAGGCCCGGATTCGCGGCACCCGCATCCCGGTGAGCGTCATCCTTGACTGCCTTGCCACGGGAATGACCGAGGAGCAGATCCGCGTCGAGTACCCGTCACTTCCGCCAGGTGCTGTCGCCGCCGCCCTTTCCTACGCGGCCTTTCTCGCCCGTGAGGAGCTGCACCCACTCGAGCCGTCGCCGGGGTGAGGCTGAAGCTAGACGAGAATCTCCCAGAGGCAGCGCGGCTTGCCGCCGCCTCCCGGGGCCACGATGTCGACACCGTGATCGACGAAGGTCTTACGGGCGCCGGCGACCCCGATGTCCTCGCCGCAGCGATGAGGGAGCAGCGCTTTGTCATCACACTCGATCGAGGCTTTGGCAATGTCCGTCGATACCCGCCTGGTAGCCACCCTGGCATCGCCGTCATCCGTGCTGAGCACCAGGACGTCGAAACAGTAACCAGCACGGTACGGAGCTTTCTGAGCAACGAGCAACTCGGCGACCTCACAGGATGCATCGTCGTCGTGCGTGGCCATCTGGTTCGTGTTCGAAGGCCCGAAGGACCGTGAGGGTTACTCATCGCGATCAGTAGCGGGTGACCAGCGCGGCGCACCCATCAGACGAACCCCCGACCGCCCCGCTCACCGAAAGCTGGTCGGTGAACGAGGAGGAGGCCTCGTCGGTGGTGACCCCGCTGACGTCGCCGGTCTGGGTGATGACTCCGCCGGTCTGTGTCAGCAGCCCGCTCGTGCCCACGACCAACGTGTAACTCCAGGTCCCGGTGCCCCCCAGCGCGTCGCGCACCGTGCCGCTGACCTCGTAGGTGCCGACGTCGAGTGGCCCGTTGGCCGTGGTGACGACCCCGTTCGACGACACGAGCAGGTCGGCGTTGGATCCGGTCGTTGCGTAGGTGAGAGCGCTCGCGAAGGCGCTCCTGGCCAACGCGTCGCTGAACGTGGTGCTGGCGAAGGTCGTCGTCGTGCCGATCAGCACCTGGGTCGGTACCGCGAGCGCCGTCCACTGCGCGTAGAGGGTCGCGCTGGCGCTGAAGGGGTAGGTCGCCGCGTCGGCGTAGCTCATGCCCGAGCCTTTGGCGGCGGTGTTCCAGCCCGCGAACGTGTAGCCGGTGCATAGGAAGGTGTCGGTCGAGCGCACGGCCGCCCCGTTTGAGGACTCGGCCGGCATCGTGCCCGTTCCGCCGTTGGCGTCGAAGGTGACCCGGTAGTTGACCCCTGGCACCGCGAAGCTGGCCACGACGACGCGGTCGTTCGAGTGGTTGGTGAACAATCCGCTCACGGCACCCCCGTCAGTGAGATGCACCTTCGCGTCGCCGAGGGCCTGCAGGCGACGCCCGAGGTAGGCGAGTACGTGATGTGCTCGAGCACTGGCCCGACCCGCCATGACCGGATTGTCAAGGTGCCACGGGGTGTAGCCCTCGAGCAACACGTGGGTGACGCCATCGCGCACGATGGTCGCCGCCAGTTGATTCACCTGCCTCGCCAACGCCGCGGTCAGTGCGGTCTTGCCGCGGGCGAACTCGCCAATGGTGATCCGCTTCACCTGATGCGAGGCTGTCGCCCCGGCGACCACGCTCAGGGGACCGAGGAGTAGCGCCGCGCAGAGGCCGGCGACCCCCACCTTCGTCAGCAGTTGCGCCCCTCGTGGTGTTGATGGCGTGTTCATGACTGTTCCCTTGCTTGGTTCATTGAGTGACGACTTCGCTGAGGACGAACCAGACGGCGGCCACGAGGCTCAGGGCCCACGGCGCGGGGACGGGAAGGTTGCTCGGTGCCGGTGGCTCAAGCAGTCTTGCTGGCTCAGCGGCAAGTTCCGCCTCGGAGAAGACCCCTTGTGTTCTCAGGGCGTCAGGCTTGGCAAGTTGATCGGCCTTGGACACGCGTCGCCTCCCGGATCGGTCAGGAGAGGCGTCGAGCCTGGACCCAGGCGGCAACCTAAGCGGTCATCCTTGCCAAACGGGGCGTCCCTACTGAAGAAATGCCTTATTCCGTATCAACGTGCGGAGACCGGCACTTGAGCTGCGTCGGGCGAGACAACGCACACTGGTACCATATAATGTACCAGTCGGAGAGGAGAGGGCGATGGCGATTACCGCGAGCGAGGCGAGGAAGCACCTCTTCCCGTTGATCGAGCAGGTGAACGACGACCGCCAACCGGTCGAGATCACTTCGAAGCGGGGCGATGCCGTCCTCATGTCTCGAGTGGACTACGACGCGCTTCAGGAGACGGCCTACCTGCTCCGTGTTCCGGCCAACGCCCGTCGCCTGCTCGAGAGCCTCCGACAGTCGCTCGATGGGCAGCGTGAAGAGCACGAGATCACATAGTGCGTCTCGTCTTCACGCCACACGGCTGGGAGGACTACTTCTACTGGCAGGCGACGGATCGGACAACGACCAAGCGGATCAATCGCCTGCTTGAAGGGGTACTCCGCGATCCGCTGTCAGGGATCGGCAAGCCCGAACAGTTGAAGCATGTTCTGCAGGGCTGCTGGTCGCGGCGGATCGACGAGGAGCACCGCCTCGTGTACCTGATTGACGGTGATGACGTCGTGGTCCTCCAGGCGAGGTATCACTACGAGCACTGAGGATCCCGGTGCCGTCGACTGTTCCCGGACAACGTCCCGTTGAGCAAGCGCGGGAGTGCTCCCGGCCGCCAGTGCGCGACAGGCTGCGCGAGTCCTCGCACGCGTGAGAGGCTCTCCGCTTCGGACGGCGGAGGCGCTCGAGATCCGATCTGGCGTGGCGGTCCCACCGAGCCGGGGCCGCGTTCTGATGTGCGTCGTTCAGATGTGGCGAGGGCTTCGATGAATTCTCTTGACTGCCTGATGAACGGCAGGCACACCCTTCGCGATGGGGCGCGTTCATTCCGTCGCCCGACGTGCCGGCGGCACCCGCTGCCTACAGTGGCGTCATGATCCCTCGCAGGCACTTCCTCGTCGTCAGTGCCGCGGCGATCTCCTTGGTCGCGGCCACCACGCTCACCGCGGCCGCCTCATCGAGCGCCAGGAGGCCCCAACCGGGGCCGACGAGCGGGACCGCCGAATGCAACTCGGTGACCACCTGCTACACGCCACAGCAGCTCGAGGTTGCCTACGGCGTCCAGCCGCTCCTTAAGAGCGGTACCGATGGCCGCGGCGAGACCGTGGTGCTGCCCGAGCTGGCCGAGTCGCAGCTCTCACCGCCACTGGTTACTGACTTGCGACAGGACTTCGCCGCGTTCGACCGGCTGTTCCACTTGCCGGCGCCGCGCCTGCGGGTCGTGAGCACCTTCGCTGGGCCAAAGGACCCGTGGCTTGCCTACGGGGAGGAGGTCTTGGATGCCGAGGTCGTCCACACGATCGCTCCAAGCGCCGCGCTCACCATCGTCTTGGTCAAAGGAACCTCCCTCGACAGCGCCGGCCAGGCGGTGGCGGCCTCTGTCGCCGCATTGCGACTCGGTGCCTCGGAGGGCGGCATCATCTCGCTCAGTCCGGCCGGCCAGATCGGCGGCGAGCACTGCGTCGACCACGCCCAGCTCGCCCAGCTGAACACGGCGCTCCAAACCGATGCCGACCACCACGTGACCATTGTCGCGGCCACGGGCGACACCGGCGCGGCGGGCGAGCCGTGCGCCCTCATCGACGCCCTCTCCGGCGGCATCAGCAGCAGCTTCGTTCCGAGGAAGGAAGTCGTCCTTGTCGCCTCCGACCCGCTCGTCTTAAGCGTCGGGGGCACGACCCTCGACGCCAGCCACACGACCGGTGCCTGGATCGGCGAGACCGCCTGGGGCCTTCCCTACGGCGATCCCGGCACCGGCTTCCAGGCATCGGGTGGGGGGTTCAGCCATCTCTTCAGTCGGCCCTCCTACCAGAACAGCGTGGTGGGCATCGGTGCCTACCGTGGGGTGCCCGACGTGGCCGCTGACGCCAACCCCCACACCGGCTTTCCGGTCGTCACGGCCAACGCCGGCCGGGTCTACGCGAGCGGGCACGGCGGAACGAGCGCCAGCGCTCCCCTGTGGGCCGGAATCATCGCCCTCGCCGACCAGTACGCGAAGCGTCACCTCGGCTTCGTCAACCCGGCGATCTACCAAATCGTCCGCGGCCCGCACTACCACCAGGCCTTCCACGACATCACAGCCGGTCCCGCCAACACGGCCGAGTTCCCCCACGGGACGATCACTGGCTACCGAGCAGGCCCGGGCTGGGACCCTGTAACCGGCTGGGGCAGCCCGAACGCCGGAGTGCTTGTGCCCCTGCTCGCTCGTTACGCGAACGGCTGACGAAGCCACAGATCCATATCGGTCCATACGCGCCAGGCGCTGAGGACTATGGCGCCCTGGCCGAGGCGAGCAGAACGACGCTCGGGAGCGTCACCCAACCGGCAGCAATAGGAGTCGCAGGTCGGTGTGGCAGCCGCGACAATGGCGACATGGCGAATAAGACTGAGCGATCCACCGAAAGAACCGTCTCGTTGATCGTCGTTGCAGCACTGCTGGCAGCCGCCATTATCCAGGAGCTCAGGAAGCCGCCGGACGAGAGACGGTGGGTTGGGAAGGTCGCTGGCATCGTGCCTTACGATCTCCGGCGACCGACGTTTCGACGGCTCCTCGCGTCCGTATGGTCTCCTGACGATTCGCGAATCTTGATGCCGCACGGCTTCGGCGTGGGTTGGACCGTGAACGTGGGTCGCTTGGTAGAGCTGGCTAGACGCGGCAACGGGGGAGACGTCTAGCCGGTCCACACCACCGAGCCGGCGTTCAGTGGCGCACGGATACAGAACGACGCACATCTTACGACGCACTTATGTCAGCACCCGTCGACGCGAACGCCGCGACAGACTCGGCCAGGATCTCGTGTGCACGCCGAGCCGTCGATATGGCCGGGCCTCTGGTTCCGTCAAGCCTCCGGCTCGAGGATCCGGATGAGGCGTTATGTCGCTCCTCCCGTGCGCCGCCAAGGGCCAGTTACGGCATGAGAGGGTGATTAGCCGACAGGGTCGATCCAGCCGAGCACTCGTGCACTAATCGGCACCGATTCCATGATGTCCAGCACGGGAACGAGGTGGAACTCGATCAGGTCGCCGAACGCCCCCGTGGCCTCAAAAGCAGCCGCGGCGCTCTCCGCCTCGGCGATGAACATTCCGCCCGTGCCATCGGCCTTCGCCCAGTGGCCATGAAACGTGAAGCCGGCCGGAGGCATCCAAGCCTGGAATCTCTTCAGCCCGACGCGCTGGTCAACACCTGTCCGGAACTTGTAGGTCCCCCCTAAGAGCATTGACTGATCCTCTCGTGTGGTGATTTTCGTGGCAGCGCACTGTCGTCACCCGACCTGCACAAGAGGATTCGTTATCCGGGCACGCGCCGCTCGCGATCCTCGACCAGCTCGTGCGGGCGCTGAGGGAGCGATGAGGTTTGCCACGTAGCCGCGCCTTGGGGGTCGGTGAAGCGGACAAAGTAGACGGGCACGAGGACGTGAGCCTCACCGAGGCCCAGTGGACCTACCTGCGAGAGCTGGATGGGCGGCTCGACACGTACCCGCGCTGCGCACCAACGAGGAAGCAATAGCGAGCGCCCTCAGGCTGCCGGGCCGGATTTGGTGACTTCGTCCGCCCCGACTCGGGAGCGGTCGCTCCTGTACGATGACTGCCACCAGGCGAGAGAGTCCGGCGGGTTCAGCCTCAACACGCGCCGAGCCCAGATTTATGGAGGGGGAGGGCTATGCGTTTCAGGATATTTGCCGCGCTTGTGGCGACGGTAGCGCTGATGAGTGCGGCAGTGGCTGCTGCGTCAGCGACGAATGGATCGAGCCAACAGACCACGGCCCAGACGACAACGACGATCCAGACGACGGCAACGAAGCTCGAGCCTGCTGCTGCCTTGGTCGGCGACGACCAAGGCACGTGTGCATTGTTGAGGAGTGGCGCGGTCGAGTGCTGGGGTGCCAACACCTACGGAGCGCTGGGAAACGGCACTGTTGCGTCTCTGTGGTACTCGGATGTCGCTCCAGCTGCCAAGGGCCTCTCTGGCGTCACGCGCCTCGTGAGCGACGGCGACGGTTACTGCGCTGTCTTGAGAAGTGAGCTGGTCGAGTGCTGGGGTTACAACCACGGCGGCTTTCCGGGTGCTCCAGGGGAGGCCGCGGGTTTGCTGGGCAATGGAAGCGGCGAAGAGTTCTCGGACGTACCGGTGGCGGTAAAGGGCCTTACCGGAGTGAAGAGCCTGGTGAGCGATCGAAACGGGTACGGCTCCGCGTTCGGCTTCTGCGCAGTCTGGGGGCGAGGCGGAGTTAAGTGCTGGGGGAGTAACGACGCTGTTATCGGCGGCGGTGTGACGGCCAGCGGACTCCTAGGCAATGGCAGCAACGCAACTTCTTCTGACGTGCCGGTCACGGTGAAGGGGCTCGCCGACGTCAAGAGCCTGGCGAGCGACCAGGCCGGCTACTGCGCCTTGCTGAAGAACGGTCGGGCCGAGTGCTGGGGCGACAACGATTACAACGAACTTGGCGACGGCCAGCTCGGTGATCTCGCCGGCTCCGGCTCCTCGACCCAGGTGTCCTCGAACGTGCCAGTCGTGGTGAAGGGTCTCACCGGCGCGTCGAGTCTGGCGAGTGACGGCATCGGCTACTGCGCCCTGCTGGGCAGCGGCGAGGTGCAGTGCTGGGGAAACAACTCGTTCGGCGAGCTGGGAGATGGCAGCAAGCCCAACCCCAAGACCAATGACGGCTCGGACGTTCCGGTCAGAGTCAAAGGTCTTGCCGACGCGGTGAGCCTCGCGGGTACCGACTACGGCTACTGCGCCCAGTTGCGTACTGGCGGGGCGAAGTGCTGGGGATCCAACTCCTCAGATGAGCTGGGAGACGGCCGCCCCTCCACTGCTCAGCCGTTCTCGAACATACCTGTCACTGTGAAGGGGCTCGCCGGCGCGGCGCGCCTTGTGGGCGGTGACGACAACGGTTCCACCGGCAGTGGCTACACCTACTGCGCCGTACTCAAGAACGGCACGGCCATGTGCTGGGGGCAGAACGGTTACGGGGAACTCGGGGATGACGGCAGCGAAGGCGCCTCCGACGTTCCTGTCACGGTGAAGGGCCTCGCTGGCATTGCGAGCCTCGAGGTCGGCACCGGAAGCGCTTGCGCTGTGCTGAAAGATGGCGGAGCCGAGTGCTGGGGTTACGTGGCGGGCACTGTCCCGGTCGACCTCGCCGGGATCGGCCCGTAGAGCGGGACCGCTCCGCCAGGCGACCCGGCTTCAGCGTGTGCTCTGGTCGTCGCCGTCCGCAACCGAAGTCGATGCAGAGCGTTCATCTCGTCAGCCAGAACGACGCGTGACATAGGCCGGCGAGACGTAGCGGGTACACAAATATTCGGCGCTCCGTGCGCACGCCGAGCCGTCCTTCCGTACTGCCAGAGCGTACGGAGCGACGCGGGAACTCGCGCTTGAAATTGGCCGATCTGCGGGCTCCGGAAGGAACCTGATGGAACGCTGTCAGCGAATATGCCGGTGAGCGAACGTCGGGGGTCCTTCCAGCACTAGGCAGGCGGGCCTTGGGGTACGGCGCCTATTTGCTGCATCATCGACATGATGTCCATGACGCCCCAATGCTCGTGCGCCAATCCGTCGGCGCCAAAGCGGAGGATGTCAATGGCCTGAATGTCGATGCTCTTCCCGCTGGCGGGGATGCCCATGAACTCGCCCTTGTTGGTCCCCGTTACGCGGGCCCGAGCCACGACCTTGTCCCCACTCTCAAGGATGTCTTCGGCGTCGAATCGCAGATCGGGGAAACCGGCCTTCATCATGGCGAACAGTTGCTTGGTGCCAGCCTTGGTTGATTCGAGGCCCGGCCCAGTCTCGTGCTCAACAAAGTCGTCCGCTAGGTAGTCGAAGAACCCATCCAGATCACCGGCACTGACGAGCTCATACGCGCGGCGCAGAGTGTCCGAGTTACCCACTGTCCCCCCTTGTGTAGTCGGTGGCGGTGATGTTAGCCGTGGAACTACTTCGAGCGTCGAGGTCCCGACCAATCACGACGCGCGGGCACTGGGCCTCGTCGCGGCAGCGAGCCCATCGACGAGCGTGCTCTTGCCAGCTCCACCTCGACCGAGAACAACAACTCGCATCACTTCGTAGATAACCAAACTCCGCACCCCACCGTGGAGCCTCAGCACCACCGCCTGTAATCGGCGGCATGTCTCTCTTGACCGCGCCCCTCGAGCGTGTGCGAGCACACCGGCCTACGGTGAGCCTCTCATCATCGCTGGGGCCCGCTCGGCCCAGCCCCGGGTCTCAGCTCGACCTGGAGGTGCGCCATGACCACCACGATGCCGTCAACTGCCGTCGTCGTCTCAAAGCCCGTATTCACCGACGCCGAGCGAGTCGCTCTCGCCGGATTCCTTGCCGGTTACAGCGGGCTCACCCGCGGGCTTACGTGCTCGACCCGCGCCAGTTCGCCTCCTGGTGCGAGGAGCACCACGTCCACCTCTTCGAGGTAAGGCGCGCGGACATCGAGTGCTTCGGTCGCGACCTCGAGGAGCGCGGCCGCGCTCGCGCGACGGTTGCCCGGAGGCTTTGCACAGTCGCCGGCTTCTACCGCTACGCCGTCGAGGAGGAGCTTCTCGAGCACTCACCAGCGGTCCATGTCCGCCGGCCTCGCCTTGACTACGAGTCGCACGTCACCGGCCTCGATCGCAACGAACTCGGCGCTCTACTTGTAGCCGCCGGGCTCGGAGCGGCCGTCGAGCACGCCCTCATCTCCTTGCTCGCCCTCACGGGTTGCGGGTCTCAGAGGCGACCGGTGCCGACATCGAGGCGCTCGGCCTCGAACGCGGACATCGAACCCTCACGATTGTGCGTAAAGGCGGCAAAGTCGTCACGATCCCGCTCGCCCCACGCACGGCCCGTGCGGTCGATCTCGCAGTCGGTGAGCGCTGCGAGGGCCCGATCTTCCTCGGTATTGACGGCGGCCGCCTCGACCGCCACGGCGCCGGCCGAATCGTCCGACGCGTCACGCGGCGTGCAGGGATCACCAAGTCCGTGAGTCCGCACACACTCCGACACGCCTTCATCACCGCCGCGCTCGACGCCGGGGTGCCGCTCCGCGACGTACAGGAGGCGGCATCGCACGCCGACCCACGAACGACGATGCGGTACGACCGGGCACGGGTGTCTTTGGATAGGCACGCCACGTACATCGTCGCTGCATTCGTGGCAGGGGCGGCCCGTTAGCACTCGGCGCCAGTTAGACGGACACATCTCGATCTGCTCGCCCACCTCGTGGACCTTGGCCGGTATTCGATACGTCAAACTGTTCCACCTGCCCCCATCGCCATCACTCAGGGCATGGCCCGACTCTTCGACGCAGGCGTGACCTACGTAGGTGTAGCGTCGGCGCACCGGGCTCGGCACCGCCGTCGGGTCCAAGCACTTGAGGGGGAGCCATGCCGACCATAATCGGTCACCACGATGTGAAGGACAAGGAACATTGGCTTGCATCGCCCAAGCGCGAAGAGCTCTTCGGGCCCCTTGGTGTCACCAACATCCGGAGGTTCGTCGACCCGCAGAACCCGACGCATGTTGCGGTCCTCATGGACGTCCCCGACATGGACGCTTTCATGGGCGCGATGCAAACCGAGGCGGCGGCCGAGGCGATGGCGCACGACGGCGTGCTGCCTGAAACCCTCGTAATCCTCGTCGAGGCTTAGTTCCCGACCTCAGTTCCCGGAAGCACGGAACGCGGCGGTTTGGGACACGCGCAGCTACGCCCGACTGGGCGCTGATCGGCCATCGCGTCCGGATCCGTCGATCGGTCGCCTCGGCCCTTTTCGGTTGGGCCGGTATTCGGGGCGATGTGCGCAAGTAGCCACTAACGGTACAGCTGCTCCCAACCGTCCCGGACCTATGGCCTGCAGTTCCGAGTATCGGCGGATCAGCGCGCCTGCCGTCGAGCCGCCCTGACCTCGTACGCCGAATCGAAGTGGTGCTAACACGAGGGTGACCGATGGGCTGACCACCTTGGACGCAATCTCGAGGTTGCCCAAACTGCTAATCGCGGCGACAGCGGCCGCGCCAGGGGCGAACGATGCCATGAACGCACAGGTCATGCGGGTCGCGTGGTACCGCTTCCGCGCCGCTCTCGGTCGCAGTTGGGTTGGCTACTTGTCGCTCGTCCTTCTTATCGGGTCGGTCGGTGGACTCGCCATGGGCTCTATTGCAGGTGCCCGCCGCACAGAGTCCTCGTATCCCGCGTACTTGGCCAGCACCAACCCGTCCGACCTCGATGTCGCGTTCGTCTCCCAGAGCACGGCCTCCTCAGGCATCGCTGGCCTGAAGAACCAGCTGGCCCACCTTCCCTACGTCAAGCACGTGGCGAACTATGTGGAACTCCTCGTTGGTCCGGTTCGACCGAATGGAACCATCGATAGCTCGTCCGCCTTTGTCACGGGTTCGACGCAAGCGATCGGAAGTGCAAACGGGCTGTTCTTCAAACAAGACCGCGTCACTGTCGTTGAAGGGCGGATGGCCAATCCGGCGCGGGAGAACGAGTTCGTCACTGACTCAGAAACGGCACGACTGGCGGGGTGGTACCTCAACGAGACGATCCCCTTCGGTGCCTTCACGCTTGCTCAAGCGGCAACGGGTGCTTCCACAATCAAAGCGCACCTCCGGTTCGCTGCCAAGCTCGTCGGGATTGTCGTGTTCAACAATCATGCGGTTGTCCATGATGATGTTGACCACTTCGTCGCCCAGGCGCTCTTCACCCCGAGGCTCACACGATCTCTAATCGCAGGTTCGAGCTTCTGGCCGTTCGTTGTCTATGGCCTCCAGCTGGACCACGGGAGCAACGACTTAGCCGCCGTCGAGGGGGAGATCATCGGACTCGTTCCGCGTGGTTCGCAATACAACTTCTACGTTCTTTCGGTCGTCGAAGCAGAGGTGCAGCGGGCGATCAAACCAGAGACGATCGCCCTCGGGGTGTTCGGAGCCATCGCGGCCCTCGCCACGCTGCTCATCGCGGGCCAGGCGATCGGACGTCAACTGCGAGCCGACGACGACGACCTTGACGTGCTGCGTGCACTTGGTGCCAGTCCAACGATGGTGATGACCGGCGGACTGATCGGCGTGCTTGGCGCGGTGATCGGCGGTTCACTTCTTGCCGCGGGCGTGGCTGTCGGGCTTTCGCCGCTCGCGCCGATCGGAGCGGTCCGCGAGGTTGATCCGTCTCCTGGTATCGCCTTCGACTGGGACGTATTGAGCGTTGGGGTCATGGTACTGATCATCGGCCTCGGCGTGCTTGCTTTGGCACTCGCATATTGGAGATCGTCTGATCGCATCACGCGTCAGGGAAGGCGGATCGGAGGATCGGGATCAAGAATCGTGCGTGCCGCTGTGTCCTCCGGCCTCGCGGCTCCAGCGATCGTCGGCCTCGGTTTTGCCGTTGCTCCAGGACGCGGTCGAACGGCGGTGCCGGTCCGCTCTGCATTATTCGGCACAGCTCTCGCGGTACTCATGGTGGTCGCAACCCTCACCTTCGGCAGCAGTCTCCAAACCCTCGTGTCCCACCCAGCACTGTATGGGTGGAACTGGAACTACGCCCTGGAACAGACAACGGGAGGAAACGTACCGCCTCAGGCTCGAGCACTCCTAAACCATTCCCGAGACGTTGCAGGGTGGACTGGCTTCAACTTTGGGAGCGCGCGGATTGACGGCCAAACCGTACCGATACTGGCCGGGAGCGTGCACGCCCAAGTGACTCCGCCGATCCTCACCGGACACGCACTTGAAGCCAACGACCAGATTGTGCTCGGTTCGGCCACGCTCGCGCAGTTGCATAGGCGTGTTGGCGATCGCGTGGTCGTGTCGTACGGGTCCCCGAAGGACGCACCGTTCTACATTCCGCCGACATCCCTTGTCGTCGTGGGAACAGCGACCATGCCTGCTATCGGAGACTCGGAGAGCCTGCACCCTTCGATGGGTACAGGAGCACTGGTAGCGAACGGGATCCAACCGGCCGCGATGATACGGGCCACCACAAGTCCGTATCCGACCTTGAATGGTCCGACCATGGTGGTCGTGCGGTTGCGAGACGGAGTGAGTCCGGCGGCGGGGCTGGCCTCGCTGCAGCGGATCGCTGAGGTTGGGACCAAAGCCCTCGCGGCCGTTCCGAATGGCCAAGGTGGTGGAACGATCGTGGTACTGCCGGTCCAGCATCCGGCCGAGATTGTCAACTACCGCTCCATGGGAGCTACGCCCACGATTCTTGTGTCTGGGCTTGCGGTCGGAGCGATCGTCGCCCTTGGCCTCACCCTCGTTGCCTCGGTTCGTCGTCGAAGGAGAGACCTGGCCTTGCTGAAGACGCTCGGGTTTACGAGACGACAGCTTGCAGCCACCGTCGCGTGGCAAGCGTCCCTTGTCGCTGTCGTCGGGACGATCGTTGGCGTGCCCGTCGGGGTCGTGCTCGGGCGGTGGCTTTGGATTCTCTTCGCTCGTGAGATCTATGCGGTTCCGGATCCCACGGTGCCCGGCATGTCCATCGTTTTCGTTGCGCTCAGCGCGGTCGTCCTCGCGAACCTCGTCGCCTTCTTCCCAGGGAGAGTGGCGGGGAGGACCCAGACGGCGTTGATGCTGCGTACGGAGTGATATCCGCGCTACGTGGACGTTCGGTGGGCCGAGTGCAGCCAGTCGACGGCACAAGGGACCTCGCGAAGACCACCGTTCATGAGTGTGGCCGGAGGGCCTCGTGGCAATTGAGCTGCGGGGTGCTGTCGACCTGGCGATCTGGCGCAAAGAACCAATTGAAATGGTCCGCGAACAGCGTTACCGTGCGCGAAGGGGGGGAACCCAGCGGCGAAGTCCCGCCGCGGGAAAACGGCTCCCGGGGGGAGATGTCGCGATGGCGTTCGTCCAGATCATCGAGTTCACGACGACCCGGCCAGACGAAGTCGAGGCGCTGGTCAGCGAGTGGCGGACGAAGACAGCGGGACGTCGGACCGCTCAGCGGGGCACCTTCACCCAGGACAGGGAACGGCCGAACACCTATGTCCAGATCGTGGAGTTCCCTTCCTATGAGGATGCCATGGTCAACTCGGACCTCCCTGAGACGGCATCTTTCGCCGAGCGCCTCGGCCAGCTGTGCGACGGGCCGATGCTGTTCCGCAACCTGGACGTGCGCAGCGTCGAGGAAATGTGACCACCACAGCGATCGAGAGAACGGAGACCCAATGAGCCGAAAAGTTGCCGACTGCCGAGACTTCCCGAGCGATAGCGGCTGCACGCTCACAATTTCGGGTGAGGAGGACGAAGTGCTCGCCGCCGCCACACATCATGCGATGACCGTTCATGGGCACGAGGACAAGGAAGAGGTGAGGACCTGGCTGCGCCAAAACCTGAAGGACGAGTCCGCCTACACATGAGCGGCCTGCGTGACTGGAGGGGAAAAGCGGCTCGCCCAGAAGAGAGTCGCGAATACGAGTGTGTGGTAATGAGGCCTGAAGGCGGCTAAGGAGCAGAGTGGGGAACACCGGTTGGCGTTCTGCGGCATCGGCTACCAGGGAGCAGACTGGGCGATGTGCCAGGCGCTGACCTGTCATTTCTTCCCGCCGAGCTCCTGTCCAGTGCCATCAGGACAGAAACCGGCGAGGTTATGTGGCCCTTGGCGGTCGCACCAGCCGTAGTGAACGCCATCGCCGACGCCGGTCGGCTGATACTCGGTCTCGACCTGCGAAGCGACGGTGGAGGGGATACCGCGACCGGCTTGGCGACAGAAGTTCCATGGAGTGTCTTCCGCCCTGAAGCGGTCGGTCGGGATGCGAGGGTCGAGGCCGCCAGGGAGGACGCGCTGAAAGCCCTCAAGCGAAGGCGAACAGACATGGGCGAGATGTCAGGGTACGACTGAATCCTCATTACGTGGGCAAACGCATAATGCGCGGCGGGGAATGCCGGAGAGCGGCCCAGTGGATCGGCGCGCTGCGGAAATAATCGGCGTTACGCCGTGTGTCCTGAAAGGAGAGTGAGGGTGAGGTAGAAGCCACCAGCACGAACCGTGCTGTATCAGTGATGGAGGGTGGCCCTCCGGGTTCGCCGTGCAGGCGGGGATCCCAAACCACCGCAAGCTGCGTCGGTTAAGAGCCGGGGTGGTGAGCGTTGCGGAAAAGGCCGGCCGGGAGCCGGTCAGGTGGGCGACGAGAAGACGAACGTGAGTGAACCACTGTCTGAAGCATCGAAAGCCGAAACGATGGTGCCAAAAGCGGGGAGTCGCATAGTTCCCGTGACAAAGGCGCGCCGACTTGGCGCGCCCTCAGCCAGGCGGTGGCCTGTGTGCTGGCCTGGTGGTGTCCGGTGTAGAGGTGGCGTGAGCTCGTCGCAGGCGCTGATACGGAACAGGAGAACCAGTCGTCCCGATGCTGTCGGCCAGTCGAAACGGGTGTTGTTGACCCCCTGGTCGCGAAAGGGAGGACCCCAAGCGGCGTCAACCGTGAGGGGCAGAGTACCGATGCGGGGCACTGGGACGGGGCGGCTCGCAGTAGCGATGAAGGTCCTGTAATGGGGCTGGAGCCAAGGGGCCGCGCAGACCAGGGGAAGTCCGAGGCCAACCCTGCGGGGGAGGAGCCTGGGGAGACACCCAAGCCGAAAGTGAAGTCGTTTGAGATCGACAAGCGCCTGGTTTTTCGGGCGTGGGAGAAGGTCCGGTCCAACTACGGGGCTCCGGGCGTGGACGCCGTCAGCATCAACGGGTTTCAAGAGCGGGAGAGGGACAACCTCTACAAGCTGTGGAACCGGATGTCGTCGGGGAGCTACTTCCCTGGCCCGGTGCGGGCGGTGGAGATACCCAAGGATCACGGGAAGGGCGTGCGCGTCCTCGGGGTGCCGAACGTGGCCGACCGGGTGGCGCAGACGGCGGCAGCGATGCTGCTGGAGGAGAAGCTGGAGCCGATCTTCCACCCTGACAGCTACGGCTACCGTCCGGGCCGCTCGGCCCATGACGCGCTGGCTGTCTGTCGGAGACGGTGCTGGGAGAAGGACTGGGTGCTCGACTGCGACATCCGGGCCTTCTTCGACTCCGTCCCCCATGATCTGCTGTTACAAGCGGTGGCTCACCACACCAGCGAGCGGTGGGTTCTGCTCTACATCCAACGGTGGCTTACAGCCCCCATGCAGATGGCGGACGGGACCCTGACACCACGGGAGAAGGGAACCCCGCAGGGTTCTCCGATTTCGCCCGTATTGGCCAACCTGTTCATGCACTACGCGTTCGACCGGTGGATGGACCGGGAACACCCGGGATGTCCCTGGGAGCGCTACGCAGACGACATCGTCGCTCATTGCGACACCGAAGAACAGGCCCGAAATCTGAGAGCTGCGATCGCCGAGCGGCTGGGGACCCTGGGTCTCGAGCTGCACCCCGAGAAGACCAAGATCGTGTTCTGCAAGGACGCGAACCGCCCCGGAAGCTACGAGCACACCAGCTTCGACTTCTTGGGCTACACCTTCCGGACTCGCCTGGCCAAAGGGCCAAGAGGCTACTTTGCTGGCTTCTTGCCGGCCATCTCGGCAGCGGCGAGGAAAGCGAAAGGCCAACAGATCAGAGCCTGGCATCTCGGTCGTCGAACCGGGATGGACCTGTCTGGCATCGCCGAGGAAATCAATCCCCAAGTGCGCGGCTGGATCAACTACTACGGGCGCTTCTACCGCTCCGAGTTGAGCTTCCTCGCATGGCGCATCAATGAGCATCTCACCAGATGGGCCGTGCACAAGTTCAAGCGATTCCGCAAGAGATACCTACGGGCGATGGAATGGCTGCAACGGATTTACCGACGCAACCCCAAACTCTTCGCCCACTGGCAACTCGTCGCATTCACCGACGGCCGGCCTGTGGGGGCCGGATGACGGGAGACTGTCACGTCCGGTCCTGAGAGCGGCGGGGGGTGCGATTCCCCCCGCCGACTCGCCCAGGGGAGGCCCACGTCGCATTCCCACGACGACAACTCGACAGCGCCACCGAACCTCGGATGGTGGCGGCCACCGCCAGGCTGACCACTCGAAGATGTTTCCGGCGGTGGCGGCATGCGACGCCGTCCTCTGCCTGGAGTCCTCCAGATGTTCAAATGTGCCACCTGTCGGATTCAAAAGGCTGTCTGCTCACCGGCACGCGTCAGAACGGCCCACGACGGCCTGGGGGAGTGGAAGACCGGCCGAAACCAGTCACGGAACCACAGGGGGCTTCAGCCCACAGCGCAGAGCGTCGTGTAAACGCTGATCGAAAAGGGGAGCACCTGACCATCCCCGTGCTCGCTCGAGTCTGCCCACAGGCTTCGCCTGGGAGTCGAGCGAGAAGGCAGGATCGTCCACAACGACGCCCGAGGCCGCCAGTCGACGGCGCTAGACCTGGTCGAGCCGGTACGGCCCGAGGCGGAGGGCTTCGTTCTCGACTTGATTGAGCGTCGAACCTTCCGCAAGGTCGAGTTCACCGAGACCTCAGACGGCCACGTTCGGCCATGTGCTCCGCTCACTCACGAGCTGACCGAGATCATGCCGCGCTGGGCGTTTGCACCGGCTACCGCACCGCTAATGTCCCGAAGCTCGTGAGGGCCACGTTGGCATACCCGACAGCTTCATTGGTGCCGGGCCAGTGAACAGGAAGCTTCGTCAGCGCCTGCCCCAGCGTGTATCCGTCCGGGATGAAGACTGTCTCACAGGCCTGAATGTCGATGCTCTTTCCGCTGGCGGGGATGCCCATGAACTCGCCCTTGTTGGTCCCTGTTACGCGGGCCCGAGCCACGACCTTGTCCCCACTCTCAAGGATGTCTTCGGCGTCGAATCGCAGATCGGGGAAACCGGCCTTCATCATGGCGAACAGTTGCTTGGTGCCAGCCTTGGTTGATTCGAGGCCCGGCCCAGTCTCCGTGCCGTACCTGAAGGTCGGGTGGTTTGTCAGATTCGACCCGGCCGAGATCGCCACCTGGCTCGATGGTGCTCGCCACCCAGAACGGCTGGGTGATCATCGGGGGACACAGCCCATTCAGAACGGTCGCCGTCGTTGACCCGCTCGGCGCCATCGTATTGCGGCCCAGAAGTGGTTCCGCCCCTGCGGGCGCGGAGTTCAGCCTGCGCGGAGGTACTGCCGCAGCGCTCGACGGATTAGTTCCGAGACGGTGATGCCTTCCTGAGCGGCTCGCCGCGTGGTCTCGTCTCGCAGCTGGACGTCGAGTCGAACGGATTCGACCTCTTTTGCGAGTTCGCCCAGAGGGGGGCGTCCGCGGCCGCGAGGCTTGGCGAGCAGCTTGCCGGGTTCGTAGCCCCTTTCGGCTTCGTTGGCAAGCCTTTCGATCATGGCGTCGTCGATGGGCTCGCCGCTTCGAGTGTGTCCGTAGGTTCTCTTCGTCATGATGGTTCGTCTCCGAACAGTTCTTGTCGGGTTGACCGTCGCAGGGCCGTGGCGTGGATCACGAGCATGGTGTCAGGGAGTTCAAGAACGACGAGCTCGAGGAGGTTGCCTGCTCGGTCGGGCCTAGCCACCAGATATCGGTAGGGATCGTCGCCGAGTTCCACCGAGGCGATGGCGTGCTCGTAAGCATTGGGAGATGTCTGTGTCAGGGACGTGGTGGCGGTGAGCCGACGGATGGACCTCTAACTAATAAGTGTAATACAACTAATCGGTGTTTGGGAAGGTCGTGGTGTCAATGCTCCCAGCGCAGGACGACGCGAGATAAGGCGGTAAGTCTCCTCACCGGGCGAGTGCCACACGATCTCAATCGAGGATCGCCTGAGCCGGTCGTGGCAGGTCTTGCCGGTTGGGCTCAATCTCTCCGGACGCCCGACGTCCCGGGGCGCCGACCGCGAAGTTCTCCCTCTCAAGGCTCTCGGCCAACCGCACGAGGAAGGAACGCAAGGTCGACTGGGCGACGCGGTGCAATAAGGCGCGGTCGAGATAGCCCCCGAGCTGCCCGAACGGGGGTACATAGGAAACAAAGAGGGAGATGCGGCAGCGGTCGGGGCCCAGCGCGAAGAGTTCCACTTCGCCCTCGAGCACGGGAAAGAGCCCAGGGAGTTCACTCGACTGCCAAGATATGGGCACGACCAGCGTGACCCCGCGGTCGCTGGGAGTACCCAGCGTCACGCGGACCTCACGCACGACTCGCCCGCTCGCCCACGACGGTCCGATCCGGACGTAAAGCGCTTCGCATTCCTCCTCGGCTGCATTCGCGAGCGGCGCAAACCAAGCTTCTTCACTGGCGAATCGCTCCCGTACGGCCTCGAACGAACGCGAGACGTCAACCGAGTCATCAAGCAAAAACCGCATTGCTTCGCCCCCCTCTTCTGTATAGGACAAGGCCCTCCGGCCCGCGAAAAAAAGCCTCCTCGTCTGCAGCGCCGTAGCTTAGCGAGCGCCCTCTACCGGGCCGCACGGCTCAGGAATCGCGCCGCCATCGCGTCGGCCCGGGGGCCTACGCGAAGCGCGTGGTGCGGCGGAAGGTCGTCCTATCCTCGCGTCATGGCTGAGTTTCCACCCGACGAAGAGTTGCTCGATTTCGATACAAGTGAAATAGCGGGATGGAACCGCGCGACGGCTGACCGGCTGCTCATCGAGGAGCCCGTGCTGTACCGCAACCACCTCGCGAATCGCGCGGTGGCTCCAACAGTTGTCCGATCGCGCGGAAGAAGACCACTCGGACCTCGGCGAGGATTTCCATGAAGGCCAGCAGGCCGTGTTCCACCGCATCATGGCTCTCCTACGCCAAGGCGATTTCGTTCCCGGCCGCGCCATGTACGAGGAGCGGCCGTAGGCCGGGCAGCGAGAGCCCTCATCCTGCGCCCGCCTTTCATGTCGTCCTCGCCGCCCGCCGGGAACTCTCTTCACCCGACGACGCGGTCCCCGGTCCACCTCGGGGAGGCGATTGACGTAGCGCGAGTAGATGAAGGCGACCCTCGCGCCCGGCAGCGACCATGCCGGGTCGGAGACCACGAGCCCTGCCACAGCCAGCCCATCGTCGTTTGTGCACGCTCCTGCCATCGGCCGCCCTGCGACCGAGACGATGCCAACCCCCGTAGACGCCGGTCAGGACAGGCCGAACCACCGCTCGCGTAGCGGAAACAGGTAGCGGTCGGAGACCACGTTCAGCACCCGGCGCGCCTCGCCGAAGCGCTCTCCCATCTCCGCCGCCACCGCCAGCCCCGCGGTCATCGCCGCTCCGTGCCTCGCCGCGGAGCGGGCCGCCATGGCGTACCAGCGCGGGCCGAGCTGGCCGAGCAGCTCAGGGCCCAGCACGGCATCGTCATCGGGACGAAGCCCCGAGATCCGGAGCAGCCGGTTGGCGGCTAGCTGGCCCGTGGCCGGCGCAGCGTGATGGTCGGGGAACACACCGGTCAGGAACAGCGCCAAGTTCCCGAGGCGGCGGTAGATGCCAGCCCGCTCCTCCGGTCTTACCGCCTCGAGGAGCTCGGCCAAGCGCACCGGGTCCAGCTCGCTGAAACGCCGGCGACGCCACCCCCGCCGGGTCCGCTGCCACGTGGCCCCGCTGGCCACGTGGGTGTAGGAGCCGAGCAGCTCCGCGAGGAATAGCCGACGCCCCGGGTCCGCAAGGAGGTCCCGCAGCGGGCCCACGTCGAACACCGGTATTCGTCTACGGGGAGCCCAGCGCTCCTCGACGTAGGTGGTGGTGTTGAGATAAGCCCGAGTGCCATGCACGGCCACGGCGAAACAGAGGAACGGGGACATCGCGGCCCGGATGGCGTCGGCTGTCCCTGGCCCGAACACCGCTTCCTCGAGAGCGGGGTCGCCCAGCGCCGTGCTCAGCGGGTAGCCCGGCCTGCACACGCTGGCGATCAGGCGCCGATCGGCCTCGGTCAGGTGCTGGAGATAGAGCGGTTCCACGTCGATGATCATTGGATGACGCCCGAGTTTATGTCGGGGCCCGCGGCGGGCGGCACCAAGGGGTGTCCGCTGCGGTAGTCGGTCCCGCTGGCGCGGACACGGGCGACGCTCGAAGGGCGGATCGTTGTTCTTGCCGTCGAATCGATGTGGGCGTTGACGCACTCCGAGCCTCGATCGGGCGTGGTCCGATCCCCGTAAGCTCGGAGGTTCCGGGCGTGCGTTCGGCGCTGACTCTGATCTGCGCATGTGGGTCACCCGAGCGGGTCTGTCCGTAGGATCCTGGAATGGCTCGTGCGCACTACCTGCTCGACAATCAACAGAGCGAGGCGGGACAACGCTTCGATGCTCTCGGGACGCTCTTCAACCCGTCGACCTTCCGGCACATGGTGTCGATCGGCCTGTCACCCGGTTGGCGAGTGTGGGAGGTTGGGGCCGGAGGTGCAAGCGTGCCCGCCTGGATCGCCGAACAGACCAAGGGCCATGTGCTGGCCACCGACATCGACACGACCTGGCTGGAAGCCGCCGAGGACGGCTTCGCAGTGAAACGGCACGACATCGGAACCGAGCCAGCACCCGACCACGGGTTTGACCTCGTCCACGCTCGACTTGTGCTCGTCCACGTCCCTCAGCGGTCCGAAGCCCTCGCCACGATGATTGACGCCCTCAAACCTGGTGGATGGCTCCTGGTCGAAGAAGCTGACCCCGGTCTACAGCCTCTTGCATGTCCCGACGACCACGGCCCAGCAGAAGAACTCGCCAACAAGTTGAAACTGGCGTTTCGTGCCCTTATGGCCGAACGAGGTGTGGATCTGACATTCGCTCGCAAGCTTCCAAGACTGCTCAGAGCTGCGGGCCTTGTGGACGTGCAGTCGGATGCCTACTTTCCGATCGGCGGCCCTGCGGTAGATCGGCTCGAGCGTGCAACCGCGGAACAGATCCGGCAGAGCCTGATCGCCGCACAACTGGCGACCGCGGACGAGATCGAACAGCACCTATCCAACGTCGCTACAGGTCAGCTCGACTTGGCAACCTCGCCCATGGTGTCGGCCTGGGGTCGGAAGCCGAGTTGACCGATAGTCAGCAGCCCGTCGCCAAGCGCCCCTGATCGCTTGTGTGGTGGAGACACCGGCTACTGCTCCGCGGAGAAGCGCTCCCATGCCGACTGGCACGTCATTCCGAGTGCTCCACCGATGCGCGCCCAACTGACGCCTCGCACTCTGAGCGCGGCGACGTGGTGAGCGACGGCGCGGTCGATGTTCTGATGAGCAGCGTGAGCTCGTACCATCTCAGCGAGCAGGTCATCGTCAGATAACGCCTCCCAGGCCTTCAGGGTCGGTGGAATCTGCGACTTGGTCGAAGGAATCGCGTCACCTGCCCGACTTCCTTTGAGATCGAGTTCCTCAGCGATTATTTGAGTGCAAAGGTCTACGCACTCATTGCAGATGTATACACCGGGACCGGCGACCAGCTTGACGACGTCGAACTGGCTGCGCCGAGCGGGTGGAGTGCAGCTCGCAGACCTCGGCCGGGATCCCGGCGATGAGGACCGGGCCGCTCTTAGAGAGACAAAACCGCGTCTCAGAGGCCCTGTTGAGCTGTTCCCCGCCTACAGGTTGACTCAGCACCACGACCCGTTTGACCAGGAGTTTTAGGTGCCGGCCTCCGCGGCGTGACACGCAGGTGACACGAGGAAACGTCGACGCGACCTTCGTCCTGCCGCCGATCGGCGTGTAGGTACGAACGAATCGGATTCCATCGAACGCCCCGCCGATCATCGTCGTCTCGATCCCCTTGGGAGGGTCAAGCCGATTCTCGATGGTCGTTGTGGAGGCCGACCCATCTGGGTTGCAGATCAGATCCTCAACAGCGTTCCCCGGTTGGCGACCCGTCAGTTCGGTTGGGGGACCATCCGGATGTAGGGCTTCTGTTCCTTCCAGGTCCCGAAGATCTCCTTTGCCTGCTGGTTGGACACCGAGCCGGAGATGATGACGTCCTCGCCGTAGCTCCAGTTCACCGGCGTGGCGACCTTGTGCTTCGCGGTCAGTTGCAGCGAGTCGATCACTCGCAGCACCTCGTCGAAGTTGCGGCCGGTCGTCATCGGGTAGACGAGGATCAGCTTGATCTTCTTGTCAGATCCGATCACGAACACGTTGCGGACGGTCAGGTAGTCGACCGCGGTCTGGTCGGCCGGGTCTCCGCTGACGTCGGCGCCGAGCATCTCGTAGGCCTTGGAGATCTTGAACTCGTCGTCACCGATGATCGGGAAGTTGGGCGCCATCCCCTGTGTCTCTTCGATGTCTTTCGCCCACCAGGTGTGCCTATCCACGGGGTCGACGGAGAGACCGATCACCTTCACGCCTCGGCGGTCGAATTCGGGTTTGACCTTGGCCATGTAGCCGAGCTCGGTCGTGCAGACCGGGGTGAAGTTCTTCGGGTGCGAGAAGAGCACCGCCCATGAGTCGCCGATCCAGTCATGGAAGCGGATCGGGCCCTCGGTGGTCTGCGCCACGAAATCTGGCGCGGTGTCTCCGATTCTGAGTGTCATAGAGGGTCCCCCTTCGATGCGAGCTCTGCGGGCGAAGGACGTATCTCTTCGTAGAAGCAGACCACGGCTTCAACTGCCAGGCGAGCATACAGGGAGGGCCTACGCAGCTCGGCCGGTGCGCCTCGAAACAGTGGTCAGGTCACGAGCCGATTGGCCTTGCCCACTGGCTCCGACGCGCCAGAACTGCCGTTCGGCGTGCGTCGCGAGCTGGCGTTTGGGGAATCGGCAGAAACGCGTAATCGGCAGGCCGGTGTTCACCCATCACCCCGACGCGGATCCCATCACCAGTCGGAGGTCGAGATGGGCGTCTCGCATAATCTCAACGGCCAAGTTGACGTCCGTCTGCTTCTCCTCGAAGTCCGACCATGCGTGCCCGCAGCGTAGGCAACGAGGACGATGACCACCAACGATGCTGGTTGCTCCCGATCGGAAATTCTGTGCCAGGGGATCTGCTAACAGCAATCTCTTTGTGACCCTCCAAAGTAGGTGCGACCCCGCCTGGCCGACACTCAGCGCGATGGTGGAACCGGCACGACCTGCTCGCAGGCTGCCAGATCTATGACTTGAGCCTGCTTGAGCAACGCGCCTGGGACGTACACCTTTGTGACATTCGGCCCTGACGACCGATGCGCCGAAGGCGCAGGATGACCGACAAATACCAAACCGGAGACAAGGAGCGCCTGAGCAGGCTCCACCCGGGAATGGGGTTTCAAGTCTGCAAGCGAGGAGGCTCGATGAAGGCGAGACACATCGTCTTGATAGGACTGGCGGTCCTGGCGGCGGCCTGTTCCAGCTCCACGCCGGCGGCGCCTCCGTCGACTTCGACATCAACAACCGTCAGTCCGACATCGACATCAACAACCGTCAGTCCGACATCGACATCAACAACCGTCAGTCCGACATCGACGTCGACGACCGTAAGTCCGACGACTACAACGGCGGTCTCGTCGACAAAGGCGTCTCAGCAGTTCCTGGCGGTCGCCACTGTCGCTAAGGCCGCCTACTTCACGTGGAGGGCCGCGATCAAAGGCCTGACCACGGTCGGCCCGGCAATCGGTCCTTGTGACACCTACGCAGGTGAGCTGACGACCTTCGACAACGCGATATCGCGCATCGCCGTCACCGGCAAAACGGAAACCGACATTCGGACCTTGGTCGCCGATGACAGTGTCGTCATCAAGAACCTAGAAGCCGTGAAAACAGAAACTGTGGCCCAAATCAAGAAAGACAAGGCTCAACTCATAGCCACTGGGGAGACGGCAATAAGCGCTGGCGACGTTGTTCGGAGCGACCTCGGTCTGCCGCCGAGTTGAGCTTGGCCAGCCCCACGCGACCAGGCTGGTAGCAAGGCGCGCAGGGCGAGTTCGGCCGGTCTCGGCCGTTCGGGTGACACTGAGGACTTGCAACCTCCAGATGCGCGAACCGAGCCGGCAGCCAGGGCGACCCCAGCGAACCGTCACACGCGAAGTGCCATAACTGGACGATCTGATCGACGCCTCCGGCACGTTCTCGGTCGCCGACAGCCACGGATAATCGGCAGGGACGGCTGGGCTCCGCGCGGCCCTGTCTTCCTCAGTTATGGCCGGCACTCATCACGTTGGGGCGGACTCCTCGACCTGGCTCGGCCACGGGTCGTCGAGAACTCCGAGCTGGATGAACAGGCCGAGCTTGTCGGCTCCAATCCATTCACTGACGACCCGGTCACCCTCGAAGTGCATGATGTCAACCACCCACTCCTCTACCGCCCGCCCGGTCGGAGGTCGTCCCACGTACCCTCCAGTGTCGGTCCCCCGAAATGTGAGCCTGATCACGACCGTGTCGCCGGCCACGATCAGCTCTTCGACATCGAGGTGCAAGTCCGGGAACGCCGCGTGGTAGTGGCGGATGGGCTCGACTCTTGCGGAAGGACCTGTCCCGAAGGGATTGACGTAGTTCTCGCCGTAGAGGTCGGCGGCCGCTTCGTAGTTTCGGCCATTCCAGACTTCCTCGACGAAATTCCGCACCTGCGTGTCGCGTTCAGCCGCGTCCATCGTGTACCCCCATCCGCTCCCCGCTGGGCAAGCCAGAACAACACTATGGCCGGGATGAGTCGACAGGGGGTCGGAACGTGGCGATGGGGTCGCCCTGGTATCGACCCGCTGCTAGCCGACACGAGAGTAAAGGGGTCTCGTAGCGCTTCCATCCCGCGGTTCGCGGGCGCAGAATGACGGCCCGGTGCCTGAACACGCTGAATCGGCAGGGTTACGCGCAGACCAGGCCCACGTCGCATTCCCGTCGACGGTTTCTCGATAGCACAACGAACCTCGCATGGTGAAGGCGAGGTTGACCGATCGAGGCTGTTTCCGGCGGTGGCGGCACGCCAGAATCGCTTCGGTGGCACTTCGGGGATAGAGGGTGCACAGCCCGCGACATGATCCATCGACAAGGTGGCGCGTTCGCGGCGAAGATTGACCCATGGCCGAGCCGCAACTCCCTCGCAGATACGTGGAGCCCGGGTGGTTCACCCGGAACGTCTTCAACCGTGCGGTAGCGGTACTCACCCGAGCTGGTATGAGCGTGTGGGGGTCACGCGAACTACGGGTTCGCGGGCGCAAGAGCGGCGAGTGGAGGTCAACGCCGGTCAACCTGCTCAGCTTCGCCGGCGAGCACTACCTGGTTGCTCCTCGCGGCGACACGCAGTGGGTTCGCAACCTGCGCGTCGCCGGTAACGGCGAGTTACGGGTGGGGCGGCACAATCAGGTTTTCTCGGCGACAGAGTTGGCCGACGCGGAGAAGCTCGAGGTCCTCCGCGCCTACCTCAAGCGTTGGAAAGCGGAGGTAGGTGTCTTCTTCGGCGGGGTCGGTGCCGATGCCTCGGATGCCGACCTCCTTCGCATCGCGCCCGGCCACCCGGTGTTTCGCCTCGCGTTCACCGAAAGCGCGTGAACTGCCCGTAAGGCGGCAATCGCTTTGGTCTGGCCGAGGCGACGCACCGGATCGCGAGTAGAGCATGCCGACCGGAGAGAACCTCACGGCCGGGAGCTGAGCCTGTTCCCCAAGTCGGTTCGCCCGGGCCGGTCTGGCAACAGGCCCAGGCGAAATCCGCTTACCACGACGCACAACATCGTCCGTGTCGAGTCCTCCAACTGGTGAAATGTGCCACTTGCTCCCAGTGGCGCCAGCTTGTTAGGCGGGCGGTAGGCGTACCTGATCTCATTAGCGATCAAGTGGCGCTTGCGATGGTGACGGACGTGGTTTTCAGCCGTGAGCTTCAGTCTCAGCCCCGGAGCGATGACGACGATGTCATCGCTGAGGCAGTGTGGACCGCCATCGTCAAGCTGGGTGCCGCCGAAGAACTCGACGGCTTCTTGATGGAGCGTTCCAGTCGGTACGGTCTCCTCGATTTAGCCGTGCATCAAGCATCGGGCCAAACGGGGCGCTCGGTGAACCCGTGTCGGACTGCCGGCGTCACCGCCCCGAACGCCCGGACGCAGTGCCGGTAGTCTTGGCTCTGCTACCCGCGGACACTTGCGGGTGATCTGCCAAGAAGGGCGCAAGTTCTTCATAGGAGGTAGAGCACGATGGCAGCCAAGCCTGGTGACACGATTAGGGCACCGTCAGAGAAGGTCGGCCAGCCGGAACGCCGTGGGAAGATCGTCGAGATCCTCGGCGACGAAACGCACCGTAGGTTCAAGGTCCGTTGGGACGACGCTCACGAGACCGTGCTCGTTCCTGGTCCCGATGTCAGCGTCGAGAGCGATTCCTGACCGTTCTCGCACAAGACGCCCGAATGAGATCATTGGTGGCGAGCGTCTCGTAGTAGCGCGAAACGGATCAGGAGGAAGGTGAACGTGGAAGGCCCACGTGAGGTCCTTGTGGGGGAGTCCCCAGACGGTGTTCGCTGGGTCGTGCGTGACAGCCGCTTGTCCGGAACGCCGAGCACACATCCCCTTCATTTTTGCTGTTAGTGCCGCTGGGCAAGTGGTGCTTGACCACGCGTCGGTCAGGTCGGTTGCGTACAGGTTGGCACGGGTCAGTTCGGTGGCACCCATCAGGGCGCGCCTGGCTCGTCACGCTCACCCCCACCGGTTCAAACGAGCTCGATCGGCCCGGCAGAGTTCATGAGCGGACAAGCCAACGCTCAAACACTCAGAATCACAGGAGGCGCCGCCAATCTGGCGGTTCCCAGGGCCAGCGGCCGGACCGGGGCGATGCGCGTAGTGTGGCGCTGGTGGAGATCCGCCAGGTCCGAGCCGAGGAGCACCAGAACGCCGGGCGCCTGGTCGTGGCCGCGTACCGCGCACTGCCCGGTAGCCATTTGTCTGACGAGTACGCAGCCCTGCTGGCAGACGTGGCTCGCCGGGCAGCAGAAGCCGAGGTGCTAGTCGCCATCGACGGCGAGCTCGTCGGCTGTGTGACGTTCGTCCCCGACGGCTCCTCACCCTGGGCCGAGCTGCTGGAGGAGAGCGAGGCGGGGATCCGCATGCTGGCGGTCCTGCCGATCGCGCAGGGCCGTGGAATCGGGCGGGCCCTGCTCGACGCTTGCGTCTCGAGAGCGCGCCAACTCGAACGAGGAGCGCTGTTGCTGCATACGACGCCTTGGATGTCAGTGGCGCAACACCTGTACGAGACGGCCAGCTTCGAGCGATTCCCGGAACGAGACTGGTCGCCAGTGCCAGAGGTGACGCTCCTGGCCTACCGCCTGCTGCTCGCCTGACGGCTCTGAGCGGCCGTCATGATCCTGCCGACTTGATGGCTGGGCGCACCGTTCGGGCCAACAGGGTGGCCAGTTACTGGAGGGAGAGGCTTCGAACGACCGTTCGGACTTGCCCGCGAGCAGTGTTCGTGTGACTCATACGGAGGATAACTAGGGGATTTGCTTCGTACGTTGGGGAAATCCGCCAACTGCGTTGCTATCCCAAGTACCGTTGAATTGTTAGACAGTTGGTGTCCGAACTGACCCGGGGGTTGTGTCTCCCCGGGTCAGTTCGTGTCAGCACTCCGTTGGTTCGTGGCCAAGACCTACCACGCCCGACAGCGCCCGTAGCCGTCGACCTGGCGCGCCACGGTCCCATGCTTCTGGCAACGGCCTGGTCCCTTAAGACTGGCAAGCGACAGCTTCGTGGGCCAGGAAAACATACCGTTTTTCTCCTCCTCGTCCAAACCAGGCGACAACGATTGGCCGCACGCGAAAGTGGCGGTCATGTCCGTTGCAATCGATCCAGGCGCGACCCAATCCCGCCACATCGACCCCTCACCCTTGCAATACTCTACTTTTCGATGTATCGTGTCTAGAGTGATGCCGTCTCAGAAGGAGCGTTCCCAATGACAGTCGAGGGCATTCGCGGGTCGTCGGATCGCAGCGTCCTCGTCCTCACCAGTCTGGCTGGTGGCCCGAAACATGGCTATGCACTCATCAAGGACATCGAAGGCTTTGCGGGCCTCAGGCTCGGTCCGGGGACGCTGTACGGGTGTATTGCCAAACTCGAAAAGGCGGGCCTTGTGGAGGCCTTGCCCTCAGAAGACCGTCGGCATCCCTATCGGATCACCGCATCAGGATTAGAAGCAGTGAAGGAGCGGCTCGCCGAGTCCGCTCGCATCGCAGAGATTGGCTTGCGTAGGGTTGCGGGGGCAATGTCGTGAAAACTCGGCTCTTCCGCTCGCTGCTGATGCTGTACCCGAAGAACTGGCGTGAGCGCTACAGCGAGGAGGTGGCTGGTCTTTCCGAAGAACTTCTGGCAGTAGGCGAAGTGTCACGGTCGCGCCTCGCCCTCGAGCTGACGACTTCGGCGCTCGCCGAGCGAGCTCGCTCTTGGAACAGAACCCGCACTCTCGCGGTGCTGTTGGGCAGTGCGGCACTCATTGTCGTAGTGGCCGCCTTGTTGGCGACGAACACCTTTGGGCTCGGCGGATCGACCAGTGCGAGAGTGACCCCGGTCGGATGGGACTCGATGGGCTACCGCGACGCCCAGCTGTCGTTTCCTCCGTCGTTCGAGAGCAGCACTCCGAGGCCGGGGGGCGTCTTCGCCGTAGACGTTCCCATTTCCTCCGCCTCCGGTGGAACATGCGTGGGGCCTTTTCGGGACACGGTCGTGTGCCTCCTACCTCTGCGCCAGGTTGCTTCGGCCTACGCCGGTGAGCAGCCCGCCGTACTCAACGGTGTGACCGCCTATCGCGACGCGAAAGGCGACTACTACGCGCCGTCCCTACAGGTAGAGGTCACAGCCAGTGGCCCGATGGCGCATCGGATCGTCGACACGTTGACCCGGAATCGGATGCCAGGCTGCACTTCGTGTGGGACGCTCACCGTGCCTGTCGGGTGAGCGCGAGTCGGTGCGGCCGTGCCGTGGTCTCCTGCGTGCCTCGCGGGTCCGCCTCAGGGCGTACAGGTCGCTCACCGAACAGGCCTATAGACGGCGGTGGCGGCTCCACGGAGCGCGCACAGAATCGGCAGGCGCTCACCCGCAGCGTACGCTTGGACGGCGGGAAAGACAGGACCTCGCATCTGTCTGACGCGAGATCATGGAGCGCATGAAGAATGCAGGCGCGCCAAGGCTTGTCCTGATCTCCGGACTCCCAGGGGCCGGCAAGAGCGCTCTTGCCAGACGGTTCGAGGCGGAGATTCCCGCAATCCGTCTGAGCGGGGACGAGTGGATGGTCGCCCTCGGATTCGACATCCAAGACGAGCAGGCGCGCGATCGTATCGAGGCACGCAACGGCGATGCGATGTGGAACAGGGCTCCGATCTCACGAGACCAACTCGAAGGGTGGGATCGATATTTCGAAGTTCCGGACTCGGACGAAATCGACCTCTTCGATCCTCAATAGATCTGGACGGCCAAGCGTGCGAGCCGCCCAGCACCTTGGGACCGAGACCGCTCACGCCCAGATCGTCGACGGTGGTTGGGGCACAACAAGATCAAGCCGTCGGACCCGGGTCGTTCCTGCTTCGCGCACCCCGTTCGGTCGCCGGTGCGTTTCGCCTGTGTGAAAGGCGTCATCCTTGCGCTGTAGGTTCTAGGCGTCTGCAACCAAGGAGGTGACTATGGCGACCCTGATCCTCGAGACGACGCGGGCGACCCAGGTCGAAAAGGGCAAGCTCCAGCGCCACTTCCGCCGCTTCGACGTGTTCTTCTATCTCATCTGCACCGTGGTCACCATCGACACGATCGGCGCCGTGGCCAGCGACGGGGCGCAGGGCTTCACCTGGCTCGTGTTCCTCGCCCTATTCTTCTTCTTGCCCTACGCGCTGATCGTCGCCGAGCTCGGTTCGACGTTCCCCGAGGAGGGCGGCCAATACGTCTGGACCCGACTCGCGTTCGGCCGGCTGGTGTCGTGCGTCAACTCGGTGATCTACTGGGTGTCGAACCCGATCTGGGTGGGAGGCAGCCTGACGATCGTGGCGCTGGCCACGATCGGTGAGTTCTTCACTCCGTTGACTGGCGCCTCGAAGTACCTGTTCGCGCTGGCCTTCATCTGGTTCACGATCGGCACGGCGATCATCTCGCTCCGCTACGGCAAATGGGTGCCGACGGTCGGCGCCTGGGCCCGTGGTGCGGTGCTCGGCTTCTTCACCATCTCGGTGATCGTCTACGCCACCAGACACGGCGTGCACGGTTTCGGCCTTGGCGACTTCTCGCCGACCTACGCCATGTTCATTGCCGCTGTGCCGGTGCTGTTCTTCAACTTCGCCGGCCTCGAGGTGCCCTCGGCGGCCGGCGAAGAAATGACCAACCCGCGGCACGACGTGCCTTTCGCCGTGCTGTGGTCGGGTTTGGCCACCGTGCTGGCCTACGGCATTCCCATCCTCGGCATCCTCATCGTGCTTCCCCGAAGCCAGATCTTCGGGCTCACCGGGTTCATCGACGCGGCCAGGGCCGTGTTCACTGTCTACGGGGGCCACGTGTCAAGTAACGGCACCGTGATCCTCACCGGAGCCGGCAAGGTACTCGGCGACGTGGCTGCGGTGACCTTCATCTGGGCGATCGCCTCGGCCGGAGCAACCTGGATCATGGGCGCCGACCGCAGCGAGGCGATCGCCGCGGCCGACGGCGGCGGACCGCGTCTTCTGGGCTATTTCTCGAAGCGCTTGGGCACGCCGATCGCCGTGAACCTGCTCTCTGGCGTCGTGGCCACGGTGCTCATGGTGCTCGCCTTCACGCTGACCGGCGGTAACGCCAACCGCTATTTCGAGGCAGTGCTCGGACTGACCATCTCGACGACGACGATCTCGTACATGTTCATCTTTCCGGCCCTCGTGCGCCTGCGCTACAAGTACCCCGAGGTCGAGAGGCCCTACAGAGTGCCGGGCGGCCCGGCCATGGCCTGGGTACTGTCGGTACTGACCACGCTCTGGGCACTGCTGGCCACCGTCGCGCTCATCTGGCCGGGCTTCGGCGTGGACTGGTTTGGCCAGCACGCCAATCCCAACGACGCCCTGGCCGCCCTGAGCTTTTCGCACGAGCGCCTGCGGTACGAGCTTTCACAGATCATCCCGCTCATCGTGCTGGTCGCGGTCGGCGTGGTCTTCTACCTGGCCGGGCGCAAGACGCGCGGGCAGACCGTGGCCGTGCCGCTCGAATCGGGCGGGGCGCCCCTCGAGGGCGGCGTCGTGGGGGCCACCCGTTGAAGCGGCTCGAAAGCGGCGTGATGGGAGCGGCGCCGTGAGCTTCTTCGACCTGACGTTGCCGGTCGAAAACGGCATGACCTACTACCCGGGCGATCCCGAGCCGCGTATCGCCCAGGTCGAAGGTGAGCCGCCCTGGATGGTCAGCGAACTGCACCTCGGCAGCCACACGGGCACCCACATGGACGCGGCCCGCCATTACGTCGCGGGTGCGACGCCGATCGACGGCTACCCGGTCGCTCGCTTCGTCGTGCCGGGCGTGGTCGTCGCCACCCCGGGCCTGGCCGACGATCAGCCGATCACTTGGGAGATGGTTGAGCCGGGTCTCGCAAGGCTGCCCGCCGGCGGGGCCGCCGTGCTCTTCACCGGCTGGGACCGCCACCTCCGCGACGAGCGCTGTCTGAGACACCCCTACCTGGCCGCTGAGACGGCTCGCGGCCTGGCCGATGCCGGCGCCGGCATCGTGGGCATGGACACCATGAATCCCGACTCGTCGGTTCAGGGCACGACTCACGTCCACGAGACGCTGCTGGGGTGCGGTGTGCTGCTGGTCGAGAACCTGACCGGTCTCGAGCAGCTCGAGCCGGGCACGGTTTATTGCTTCGCCTTTCTGCCCCTGCGCCTGACCGGCCTCGACGGCTCGCCGGTGCGTGCCATCGCTTGGGGGGAGTGACGATGGCGACCGGTACTCCGCTCCAGTGCGCGCAGTCGGGGTCCAAATGCCCGGCGCCGGATTCGTTCACTGGAGTGCGCGGGCTCTTGCAGAACCGTGACGAGATCCGTCGTTTTGTGTGGGGTGTCCTGAACTTGTGCATAGAGCCCGCCCACCGTCACCGACCACATCGCCGGATCGCCCCGCGCTTGGACCAGCTCACTAGGGGCCCGGCTCTACGGAGCACTGCCAACTGCGATACTCCTCGCGTGGCTCGCGAGCTGCGACAGATCGAACGAGTGAAATTCAGCATCGACGAACTCACGCAAATCGTCGCGTGCATGGCACAGCTGACCGGCGCCGAAGATGGGTGGATCAACCTGATACCCAGGATCACCGACAATGACGAGAGGCCGACGTCGCTCGGGTTCTTCACGTTGTTCGGTGGCGGCGCCATCGGTGTCACGATGTGCACCTGGATCCCTGGGAGCCACAAGCGCCGTGGACTCATCAAGCCGAGCCTCGGCATCACGCATGTCACTGGCCATCGCGTCTTCGCCGAGCTGCATTCGCTTGCCGTTCCAATTCCGGAGACTTGGCTCGTCGAACAGGATCACCCTCGTCGAGGGCTTGTCTTGCGCGTTCCTTACGACGAGCCCAACGAGCAAGTGCTCGTGTGGGCACTGCGGGCAGTCGATGCGCTGAGTGCTCCCCGTCCTGTCAGAAGATGGCGAGCCGACATCTACCTGCCGGCTACGTCGTGAGACTCGAGGTGCGCTGCCATCTGTCCGTCGTCTCGACCGTCCGCAGGACCGGAGCGTCTGGAACCTCTTCGTCCTCGCGTGCTGCGCAACGAGCGAAGGAGACTTCGCGCGTGCAGCGGAACTGACCGGCGCCCACGACGTCATCGACGCAGGCTTGCCCGAACCATCTCGCGGCATCTGGTCCCCACTGACGTCGAGATGCGCGAACTCAACCGCGCGCGGCTCGTCGAGACCCTTGGGGAAGAGGAGTTCGAGCGGGCGAGCGCCGCTCGGCCAACCGCTTTGGTCGTCGATCTGTCGCCGCTTTCTCACAGTGCCCGCGGCACCCGTGGACGCACGATCTGTGTTCACGACCGACCGCTGACAGGCACCTCCGTGGCGAGCGATAGCTCTTGCCCTATTGTCCGAAGACTGAAAGCCCTTTTTGGAGGTCCTCGAGATTCATGACCGGAGTGAGCTGAACCTCCGCGCCAAGCTCCATGAAGAAGGGCTCGACGAGCCCGGGGATCTCGGAGCTGTCCTGCATGTCGAAGACAAAGGAGGAGGCGCGCTTTCCCTGGTCTGGGAAGAAGTACGCGGCCTCGGGCTTCGCCTTCTCGACAAACTCCTTGATGACTCGCTCGATCGTCCCGTTAGGGACGGCACGGTTGCCTGCGGACGTGTCGACGCGCACTCGCAGAAGTGTTCTCATCGGATCCCCCTCTTGGCAGTTGTTACGACGCTCGCGGACACTATGAGGGAGCTGGATCGATGTCAATAGGTCGCTCGCGCCCAGAATGGACGCTTGAGCATGCCGCGCCGCTGCTTCGCCGACATGCCCGACCTCCAAGTCCTTGGAGCGACTCGTTTCCGCGCTGCGGAGCCGGCGTTACCCCAGCCTGGTGATGGACTCCGAGGTCCTGCCCTCCGAGTTCCACACGACTGCGGGGCTGCTCAACCTCTCGCGATCGTTGTGCTTTCTCTTTGACGCTCCACGCTGACTGTGGATAGCCGTCTTTCCGGCACCGCGAGTGGCCGCTGCTGCGGCCACTAAGTGGATGTCAGGGGCGCTCGCGCACAAGGCGCTTGGGTTGGCCTTGTCCCACGCTGGCGGCGCCCTATGTGGCGCCCATGGTCGGCGTTCCGCGACACCATCACCTCGGCTGGCTGTCTGAGCCCTATCCGCCCAGATCAGGGTCTTCCGGCCCGGCGCCTCAGTGGCCGCGCGCCAGGCTGATCAGCCGGTCGAGTATTCGCCCGCCGTCGGCGCGCAGCCCGTTGTGCTCGAACTCGTTGGTCAGCCAGGTGCGCATGGTGGGAATCAGTTTCGCTGTCTCCTCGGAGAACGATCGCTCCACGTACATGTCGCAGGCGTAGATGGCCGCAGCCGCCGGAACCTCGCAGCTACTCAGGCGCTTGGGGTCGTAAAGGCTCGGCCACTCGTAGCCGGCAAGCAGGTTGGCCGCCTCGCGCAGGGGCCGGAGCGCCCCGTAGTCGTCGAACATCCATGGGAACACGTGCTCACCGGTGAAGAGCTCAGCCTGCATCTCGTATTCCTCAGGCTGTACGCGAGCTGCCGACCAGTTGGTCACGGCTCCGTCGGAGTAGGAGGACTCGTGGACGACTGCGTAGAGCGGATTGCGAGAAAACGGCGGAAGGCCGGCCTCGAGGTCGTGCAGGAACCCTGGAGAGTCTTCGGGGAGCTCAAGTATGTAATGGAGGTGCTCCGCGCCGTCGCTCATGCCGAGCATGTGGCCGAGCTGGCGGAACATCCGCTGCGTGAGCCGGTCCCCGCCCGGCAGGAAGACGTCTGCCTCGGCTACCCAGGCTTGCAGCCTGCGCACGCGCTCGCGGTCGGCCGGGTAGCGCTCGTAATAGCTGCGACAGCGCTGCAGCGTCCGGGCATAGGTGGCGCGGTAGACCTCGTCGGGATGGCGGCCGACCGGTGGCAACCCACCGGTCAGGAAGGCCTCAGACAGCCCACTGGGTGCCGCCGACATGTAGCGCAGCACGCAGAAACCACCGAAGGACTGACCGAGCACGCTCCAGCGCTCGACGCCCAGCTCCTCGCGGATGAACTCAGCGTCTTTCACGATCGAATCGGCACGGAAACAGGCCAGGTAGTCAGCCTGCTCTTCGGGGCTCATCGCCTCGAGGGTTGCGACCGGGGTCGACCGGCCGGTTCCCCGTTGGTCGAGCATGAGCACGCGGAAGTCCTTCAGGGCGCGCTCCAGCCAGCCTGGTGCCGACGGGTGAGCCGTCGGTCGCGGCGCCTCCATGCCGGGACCTCCCTGCAGAAAGACGAGAAACGGTCGGTCGCGCCCGTCAGGCGCCGCGACCTCCCGGGCAAACACCGTGATCCGCTCTCCGTCCGGATCTGAGTAGCGCAGCGGCACGTCGAACTCACGCTCTGTTAGGACCAACCCCGGTGGATACACAGTTTCAGGCATGCCTGAGATTCTGCCAGCCGCACGTGGTGACCAGTGGTGCCCGGCAGAGCCGGCACAGAAGAGACGATCAATCACTCCTGTCGTGACTGGTCAAGCGTCGTTGCCTAGCGAGAGGGCGAGGCGGGGTCGGCGCCGGAGGGGACTTCGCCGAGCAACGACCGGTGTCTTCGCTTGGCGCTGACGACCGTGTCCGAGGGTGGGCCTCGGTGTCCCCCGGCTGGTAGCGACGCGTGCTCAGAAGGTGAAGCCGTCTGGACTCTTCAAAATGGCGCCGTTTTCCGTCACGGCCAGGCAGGAGCTACTGGTCGGGCAGCCGAAGCCGAACACGAGTTGGTCGGAACCGGTCGAGCGGCTGGTCCAGGTGGCGCCCCCGTCCGCGGTGACCATGAAATTGCCGGCTGCCGATTCACCGGCCAAGCAGTCCTTGCTGGTGGGGCAGGTGATGCTGGCCACGGCCTGCATGGCCGAGGAGCTGCTGTGCCAGGTGGCGCCACCGTCCGAGCTTGCCAGGATGGTGCCCGCACCGCCCTGGGAGCCGACGGCCAGGCAGTCCCTGCTGGTCGGGCAGGCGATGCCATAGAGCGCGGTATAGGTGCCAGTGCCCGAGGACCGCCTCTTCCAGCTGGCACCGCCGTTCGTGCTGGCCAGGATGGCCGCTCCGCCGACCACCCCGCCTCCTACGGCCAGGCAGTCCCTTATGGTCGGGCAGGCGACGCCATAGAGCGCGGTATAGGTGCCAGTGCCCGAGGAGCGCCGCATCCAGCTGGCGCCGCCGTTCGTGCTGGCCAGGATCGTGGCCGATTCGGCGTGCTCCACTTCGTCCCCATTGCCGACCCACACGTCCGGCCCGTTGCCACCCACGACCAGGCAGTCCTTGCTGGTCGGGCAGGCGATGCCCCTGAGCGCGTTGTATGTACGAGAGGGGCGGCTCTGCCAAGTGACGCCGCCGTTCACGCTGGCCACGATGTTGCCGGCTTCGCCCACGGCCAGGCAAGCCCTACTAGTGGGGCAGTCAATCGCGTCCAGGCTGGGGTCGACAAAGATCCTGCATACATAGGGCGGCTGACTACCCTCCGGCGCTTTGAAATCACTCGGGCATGGGTACACAGGTCCTAGGCCCCGGCCGACTACGCTGCGCCGAATGTGCCAGCTGACACCGCCGTCCGTACTGCCCAGGACGACCCCCCCTACCCCGACGGCGAGGCATTCCCTGCTGGTCGGGCACGTGACGGTGGCCAGCCCGCTAGTGGCGCCCTGCGGAGCGCGGACGACGCGCCAAGCCCCAGTGCCTGAGGAGCTGTAGCGCCCGAACGTGGGTCCGGTGAGACCAGCGGCATGCGCGCTGGTCGAGCCGAGGAGGAGCGAGCAAAGTAGTAACGCAGTGAGGAGGAGCGGTCGCCAGGCGCCCGGTGGTTGCCATCGGCACGGGGATGGGCTGTGGGGTGGGCTGTCGCCACAGTCCTTCACGCTCCCCCCTTCCCTTCTCGTGTGGAGGCTCCGTGTTCCGGCGAGGCAGAGCATAGGCAGTCGCGCCACCAGAGTCCAAAGCCTTCCAGAACTAGGCCCGTTAACTGCCAGAAGCAACCTTCTGTGTGGGCCAGCGTGCTGAGCACCAGTGCTCTGCTCTCGTCCCCCATTCCGGTGGGGTTGGCACTTATGTGAACTTCATGACCGACTTAGATCAAAACCGCGTCATGGCCAGCCATGGGCCAGAGAAATACGACCGGCTGAGCAGGGTCAAGGCTACCTATGACCCTGACAACATCTTTCACCTCAACGCGAACATCCGACCCGCCGCTGCTGTATAGCGTTCCGGAACGCCCAAAACCCAGACATAGCGGTGCGATCTGTGCGCACGGGTCGGTGCAAGTCCAAGTTGACCGTACGCCGCGAACGGCGATCTGCGCTCACTCACTGACCGAGGAGTGCCTGTTGCTTTCTGGTTGGCCGACTCGTGGCGACATCAGGGCGCTCCTGCCGCCGGGATAGCGGCGATGTGCGCTGGCTTGTTGGGTTACGAACGCTCGGCGCAGCTGGTCGATACGGTCGACCAGCTCAGGGTTGGCCTTGATGAAGTTGAGGTGGACGAGCGCGGGGTTCGGCTCGCTTCGCGTGTCCGGACGGGGCTGAGAGCGACGAACCTGCTGCACCTGTCGAAGGGTCTGGATCGTAGTCCTGGTTCTCGACTTTGACTTGCTGAGCGCCCCGGCGTACGAGAACGGGCCGAGCGCGCGGGAAGAGTCGTAGCATCGTTCGCGGCACTCACCGGACAGACGGCCCATCGAGTGCGTGGAGGTGGGGGCATGAGACCCCTAACGAAGAAAATGCGTTTGCTGTCTATAGGCGCGGCCGCGGGCTTGACCCTCGGCCTCGTCGGCACAGCAGCCGCCGTAACAAACGGCAGTTCCCCGGCAGCACCGTACAATGCATGCTCGAACGCGAAGTCGGTGTTGTCTCTAGAGGTGCACGGGAGCTGCCCGGCAGGTACCGTCCTGGTGAAAGTCGGCGCGAAGGGCCCGACCGGAGCCACAGGTAGGACCGGCGCGAAGGGCGCAACCGGCGCAACCGGCGCAACCGGTTCTGCGGGTGCCGCTGGAGCCACTGGTGCCACTGGGGCGCCGGGCGCAACGGGTCCTGCCGGAACCGACGGAACCAACGGCGCGAGCATCCACACCAGTGCGGGCGTCCCAAGCGGCTCGTGCACGACCGGTGACAGCGATGTCGACCTCGCGAATGGTGAGGTCTACACGTGCACCGATACTGAATGGGCGAACTCGAACGAGAGCATCATGGGGCCTGCAGGTCCGAAGGGAGACACCGGAGCGACGGGACCGGCGGGTAGCACGATGGCATTCGACGCATCTAACTCCGTCGTAGTCACAAGTGCAGCAACCACCTTCGTGCAAGCTAACTTTGGTGCTTACGGTGCTTCGGCGTCGTGTCCTTTTGGGATGTATGCCATCAGTGGAGGCGGAGACACAACCGACCTAAACCCTGGCGATTCCACTTTGATGGACTCGGAACCGACTGGTGGCTCCACGACTTCGCCAGCCACGGGATGGATGGTTGACTATTCTGTCAATGCCTTCTACAGCGGCGGAAGTATCACCGCTTACGTCGTTTGCGGAGCTGTTAACTCCGTCGTAGTCACAAGTGCAGCGACCACCTTCGTGCAAGCTAACTCTGGTGCTTACGGTGCTTCGGCGTCGTGTCCTTTTGGGATGTATGCGGTCGGTGGAGGCGGGGACACAACCGACATAAACCCTGGCGATTCCACTTTGATGGACTCGGAACCGACTGGTGGCTCCACGACTTCGGCGGCCACGGGATGGATGGTTGACTATTCTGTCAATGCCTTCTACAGCGGCGGAAGTATCACCGCTTACGTCGTTTGCGGATCGTAAGTCGACGCTCGCAAGACCTTACGTAGGATCAGTCCCGTCATCGCTTCGGCGTTGGCGGGGCTGAATCTCGCGTCGGACATCAGGCGGCGAAGGTTGGCCGGTTCGGCAGCCAACATCGCGATTCACAGGTGATAGTCCGGTCGAGTTACACCGGTGGCGCGGGCGGGTGGCGGACCACTGTCCGGCACCGGTCCGGAAGTCGGTGAGGTTCTTTTCGAGTGCGGCCTGTCGTTCGTGGACCTGCGCGAGCTGGTCGGTGACGAGCGGAAGGATGCTCCCGGCCAGTCTCGAACAGAAATGGGGAATAGTCCCCGCTTCTGCCACGTTGTCGGGTTCTATGCCCCTCCGAGCCGATGCCGTCCGCAACCGCAAAGCCATCGTCGACACGGCACGGTCCGTGTTCGCCGAGCAGGGCTTGGACGTGGCGTTAGACGAGATCGCCCGCCGGGCCGGGATCGGCAACGCCACGCTCTACCGACGTTTCCCGACGCGGACGGACCTGGTGGCGGCAGTATTCGCCGAACAGATGGCCGATCATGTCGTTGCGGTGGAGGCGGGCCTCGCCCATCTCGATCCTTGGGTGGGGCTGCGCTCGTATCTGGTGGCGATCACGACGATGCAGGCGAACAACCGGGGACTGGCCGACCTGGTGACCATGGACCTCTCTGCTGCGCCCGAGATCGAGACGCTCCGTGCACAGGCGTTCGACGGACTGGTGACCCTTCTCGATCGAGCCAAGACGGCCGGGGCGCTGCGGGCCGAGTTCAGTCCAGAGGACGTGTTGGTCCTGCTGATGGCCAACGCCGGGCTGGTCGAGCGGACCCACGGCAGTGCGAGCGCTGCGTCTGCACGCCTGGTGCACCTGTTCCTCGATGGGATGCGGGCCGAGGCGGCTACCGATGGGCCGAAGCCGCCGACGCCTTGCCGGATGAGCTTCGCCATGCGAGCCCACAGCTCCCGGCTGCGTCCGTGCTCCCAACCGAACGAACGCTAATCATGGAACTCGGGATCATCTCCCTCAGCGACATCCAAACGGACCCGTCCACTGGCAAGCGAGCGACGGCGGCCCAGCGGGTCGATGATGCCATCGGCTACGCCACCCTCGCCGACCGGACGGGATTGGACGTGTTCGCCCTCGGCGAGCACCACACCCACGACTACGCCGTCGCATCACCTGCCGTCGTTCTCGCCGCCGTCGCAGCCCGCACCAAGCGGATCCGCCTGGCCAGCGGGGTGACGGTCCTCAGTGTCGCCGACTCGGTACGGGTCTACCAGGACTTCGCCCAGCTCGACGTGCTCTCCGGCGGCCGGGCCGAGATCGTCGCCGGGCGCAGCGCGTTCCCTGAGCCGTTCGCTCTCTTCGGCGTGCCTATTCACGATTACGACGCCGTATTTGACGAGAAGCTCCGCCTTCTCCTTCAGCTGACCCACGAGGACCGTGTCACCTGGTCAGGCCGCTACCGGCCACCGCTGCGTGACGCCCCGATCGTGCCCCGGGCTCTGCAGGAGTCGCTGCCGGTGTGGGCGGGTGTCGGTGGGTCTCCGGACAGCGCCGAGCGCGCCGGGCGGCTCGGGCTGCCCATAGTTCTGGGGTTCATCGGCGGCACATTCGCCCACGCCCATCGCACGATCGACATTTACCGGGCCGCCGGCCACGCTGCCGGGCACCCCGAGAAGCTCCGGGTCGGGATCTCCACCCACTTCTACGCCGCAGCCACGCCCGACGAGGCCCTCGCCGTCCACCCCTACTACCACGAGTATCTCCGACCGAAGACCCCCGGTGGGCGCGGCTGGATCGTCGACCCGGCGAGCTTTGCGGTCGGCACTCGACGAGGTCAGGCCCTAATGGTCGGTTCGGTCGACCAGCTCGTCGAGAAGATCGTCGACGTCCACCAGCTCCTCGGCGTCGACCGGTTCATCGGCCAGATCGACTGGGGCGGCCTGCCTCGCCCGCTCGTCGAGGAGTCCATCACCCGCCTCGCCACCGAGATCGCACCCCGGGTACGCGCCGTGCTCCGCGATGCACCCCCAGGCAGCCTCACCGCCACCGCTTGAACCCTTCACCACCACCCTCAAAGGAGGCAACAACGCCATGAAAGCCATCGCCATCGCCGGACCCGACGCCCAGCCCACGCTCCACGACGACCTTCCCACCCCCGAACCTGTCGAGGGCGAGGTACTGGTCCAGGTGCAGGCCAGCTCCGTCAACGGCTTCGACCTTGCCGTCGCCAACGGCTATCTGCAGGGAATGATGGAGCACCGCTTCCCCGTCGTGCTCGGCAAAGACTTCGCTGGCGTCGTCGAGGTGGTGGCCACCGGCGTCGACGGCCTCGCTCCCGGCGACGAGGTCTACGGCGTGGTGATGAAGCCCTACCTCGGTGACGGCGGCTTCGGCGAGTACCTCGCCACCCCGGCAGCGTTTGTCGCCAAAGTGCCTGCCGGCGTCGAGCTGGCCACGGCCGGGGCGTTCGGCTTGGCAGGCACCGCCGCCATCGACGCCATCGACGCCATCGCCCCCAGTCCCGCCGAGACCGTGCTCGTCGCAGGCGCGACCGGAGGCGTCGGCGCCATCGCCATCCAGCTGCTCAAGGCCAAAGGCGTCCAGGTGATCGCCACCGCGGCCACTTCTCGAGAGCGCGCCTTCGTCACCGAGCTCGGCGTTGACGACACCGTCGACTACCGCGGTGACCTCGTGGCTGCGGTCAAAGTCCTCCGGCCCGACGGCGTCGACGCCGCCCTGCACTTCGCCGGAGACGGTCCGACCATCGCGACCGCCCTCCGCAGCGGCGGGCGTCTCGCCTCCACGCTCGGTCTGACCGCCGAGCAGGTCGGCCGGGGCGAGTTCTCCGTTCTCTCGATCATGGCCAACCCGGCCACCGCCACGCTCGACCGGCTCGTCGCCGCCGTCGCCGACGGCTCTATCCATGTGCCCATCCAGCGCACGTATCCGCTGACTGATGTGCCGCAGGCGTTGGGCGACTTCGCCGCCGGCACCCTCGGCAAGCTTGCCATCAGCGTCGAGTAACCGTACAAGACGGCCCCAGCTGCTGGGCGACGCGGATCTCGCTCGCCCTGACAGACACCGCCATTCCGACCACGATGGCCCAGCCGGCCAACAAGGGGGTGAAGAGGGCCAGCGCGAGGAGTACCGGACCCTGGTGGAACACGTCTGAGGCGACTGCGGGGTTGGCGAACAGCCGGACGGCGCCGAGGAAGAGTCCGAACACCGTGTAGGAAAGCGCCAACGCGGGAATCATGACTGCCGCCGCCTTGCCCAAGATGAACTCTTGTCTGCGTATCGGCGTGGTGAGCAACGGCTCGAGTGTCCCTTGCTCGCGCTCACCGACGACACAGTACGCAGCGAGCGTCGAAGGCGTGATGACCGGAATCAAGAGCAGGAGGAGGAGAGGGAGGCTGTAGTAAGTGTCGCTCGAGGTGGTCGGCGAGCCGAGGAAGACCGAAAGAGTGGGCTGGATGACGAAGATGGCGGGCAGGATGACCATGGCTACGACGATGGACCATTTGCGACGGTAGTCCCGTAGCTCCTTGTGGACTACGGCGCGGATTCGTTTGATATCGAGGCCCATCATTGCTTGCTGGCCTCGACGTCTTCGTCGATCAGCTCGAGGTACACGTCTTCGAGCGAATGGTGTGCTTCGCTTATGGACAGGACATCGGCTCCGGCACCGACGAGGCGCCGTGTCACCTCAGGTGCGGCGTCTTGACGACGAGCGCGCTCTTGAAGAGCTGTTCGCGCAGCTCTGCGGGTCGACCGACGGTTCGCAACGTCGTGTTCAAGATGGCGACCCGGTCGCAGAGTTTTTCGGCTTCTTCGAGCCGGCTTCGGAACTGTTGGAGACCAGCTCTCGAGTCGGGTGTGTAGGTCGTGCCAACCTTGAGCCGCCTTCACCGGTCGTGGTGGAGGCGGTCGACGCCCGAGCTTGATTCCGTCAGCGACTTGCCTGCCGTCCGATCACCAGCCGACCGCGCCGTCGAGGAGCTCCCGGATCAGGTCCGCATGACCGTTGTGTCGGGCATATTCCTCGATCATGTGGACATAGATCCACCTCAATGAGCACGGCTTGCCACGGCGCAGGCCCGTGTCATCCAACTCGTGAAGCCTGGCCGTTCGACGGCTTGCCTCGCACTCGGCCTGCCAGGCGGCCAGGTCGTCTACCCAGCTCGCGTCATCGAGCGGAACGAGCTCACTGTCTTCTACCGCGGGGTCGTACCAGATCGGCGGCGCGTCCGGCTCGGACAGCAGGACACGGCGAAACCAGTTGCGCTCGACCTCTGCCATGTGCCTCACGAGTCCATGCAGAGACAGTTTCGACGTCACGACTGGTCGCGCCTTGAGTTGGCCGTGACTTAACCCCTCGCACTTCAGCAACAGCGTGGTGCGATGGAACTCAAGCCACGCGTCAAGCATCTGTCGGTCCGCGAGGAGGAACGACGGTTCGGCCCGCCGGGGATCCTGGAGATCTTCCACCATTGGCGCATCCTCCTTCATCGGACAGCGGCTACCTGCCGGACAGTCGGCCGGTGGCGACACGCAAGCGTATGTTCGCGGACGCGGCATCGCTCCGCGTCGCCTCTGCCCATCGCCCGATCAGCGCCGTCGGCTCGCCACCACCGCGTCGCGCACAGTGTGCGAGTCGTAGATGCCTAACGAGCAGGCGGCGAAGCCAGCTTCTCCCAAACTGAGACGTGCTTGGAGCTCTCGCTGGTGAACCGCTCGCGGTTCCAGTCGCTCCAGCGCTCGCGCAACCTCATCCCGGCGAGCCGCGCCATGAGGTCCAGCTCGGATGGCCACACGTAGCGGAACGGAACGGAGGCAACCTCGAGCTGGCCGTCTTCGACCCAGTAGTGGTGGGAGACGAGGCCCTGACTCGCGACCTCGTACTCGTCGAAACCAAGCCTCGTCGGGCTCAGGGCGAACGGCCGCACGGTCTCTCCGGGCGGGAGGCGCCGAAGGTCTGGGACGACCACCTCGATCACGAAGCAGCCCCCCGGCTCCAGGTGCGCGCCGACGTTGAGGAAGCAGGCGACCTGCTCGTCCTGGGTAGTGAGGTTCATGATGGTGTTGAAGACGAGATAGGCGAGCTTGAAGGTCCGCTCAACGGTCGTGGTGGCGAAATCGCCCAGCGTCACGGTGATGTGTTCCGCGCCTGGCTTCGCCCGCAGCTTCGCGACCATCGCCGACGACAGGTCGATGCCGTGCACCCGAACGCCCCGCTGGCTGAGCGGCAAGGCGATACGGCCGGTGCCGATGCCGAGCTCGAGAGCGTCGCCCTGCGCCGCCAGCTCGGCGAGGAAGTTGACGGCGGGCTCAACGACCGCAGACGCGAACATTTCGGCAGCGGACGTGTCGTACCGCTCCGCCACTTGCTCACCGAAATGGTCCTCAGGCATTGCCGCACTATGCCACAAGCCATTTGGAGCCTCTTGTCGGACGCGTGCGGAGATTCAGAACGGTCCGGACAGTTGGCCGAGAGCATTGGTGAGCCGCACATTCTCCGTGTAGTCCACCGGGCAGGCGATGACCGAAACAGTGTCGCAAGCCAATGCTTCGGCGAGGGCCGGCAGCAGGTCGTTGGCCGAACCCACCTGGAAACCCCGGGCCCCGAAGCTCTCCGCATAAGCCACGAAATCTGGGTTCGAGAACCCCACGGCCACGTCGTGGCCGAGCTCCAGATCCATCTTCCACCGGATCAGCCCGTAGGCGTCGTCCTGCCAGATCAGCACGGTCATCGGGACACGCTCCCGCAGTGCTGTCTCGATCTCCTGGGAGTTCATGAGGAACGCACCGTCACCCACTGCGGCCAGGACTCGTCTTTCGGGCACCGCGAGCTTGGCTCCAATGGCTCCGGGCAGCGCGAACGCCATGGTTGACAGCCCATTGGAGATCAGGCACGTGTTTGGCCGGTAGGTGGGGTACAGCCGCGCCAGCCACATCTTCACCGCTCCGGTGTCGGCGAGGACGATGTCCGAGCGGTCGAGGGCGGCACGAGTGTCGGAGACGACCCGTTGAGGCTTGAGCGGGAAGCCGTCGTCAGCCCCACCACGGGCTAGCTCGTCGGCCAGCAGCCGGCGGATCTTCTCGCCGCTGGCCCCCATTGCGAACCGGCGAGTAGTAGCGGCGGCCAGGGCGTCCAGCGTCCGGCTGAGATCGGCCTGAACGCCGACCTCGACGTCATAGTGGGCGTCCACCTCGGCCGGGAAGCGACTCAGGTGGAGGATTCGCTTGTCCCCGGCAGGATTGATCCGCACGGGATCGAATTCCTGCAATTCATAGCCGACACTGATGATCACGTCCGCCTCGTCGAAACCGAAGTTGACGTAGTCGTGGCTCATGAAACCCACCGCTCCGAGCGCGTGCGGATGATCGTCAGGGAACACGCCCTTGCCGTGAAAGGTGGTGGCAACCGGGATGCCGAGCTGATCGGAGAAGCGTTGCAGAGCGGCCGCAGCGCCGGTCCTGGCAGCTCCGTGCCCGGCCAGGACGATGGGTTGGCGAGCTCCGTTGAGCACGGCTGCCGCGCGTGCGATCTGCGACGGCGAGGGCTCGTCCGGACGGGGAATGTTGAGGTCGAGCGGGACCAGTTCGTCTGGAGCAGCCATGGCCTCGATGTCCTCGGGCACGGCCAGGTAAACGGCGCCGGGGCGCTCGGTCTGAGCCAGCTTGAACGCCTTGCGGACCATCTCGGGGACCGCCCCCGGGGTGGGGACAAGAGCCGCCCACTTGGTCACCGGGGCGAACATCGACACGAGGTCGACACTCTGGTGGGACTCCTTGTAGATGCGGTTGAGCCCGACCTGGGCCGAGAGGGCCACCACCGGAGTGCTGTTGGTCGTGGCGTCGGCTGTCCCGAGGAGAAGGTTGATGGCGCCCGGGCCGAGAGTCGCTGAGCACACCCCTGCGCGCCCGGCGAGGCGGCCGAAGATCTCGGCCATGAACGACGCGGCCTGCTCGTGGCGTACCAAGACGTACCGGATGGACGACCGGACCAGGGCATCGGTGAAGTGGATGTTCTCCTCGCCAGGGATACCGAACACGCAGGTGACGCCTTCGTTCTCGAGACAGCGTACGAGCAGGTCCGCTACCCGTCGTTGGTCCTCGGCCACCGAGGCAGGATACCTGGACAGCCGCTGCATCAAGGGACCTCCCCAAGATCCGCGCGCAGCTTTGAGTCCAAGGCTTCAGCGCCTTGTGCCCGCAAGCGTCGATCGAGAGGCGCCGCTTTTCGCTTCCCATCATGTGCGGGTACCTTCTTGAGGTGGCCGGCTGACTGGAAAGTGTCAGGCGAAGCCACCCGGTACGCAACGGGAGGCACCAATGGATGAGTACACGATCCGGAGCGCCTACGCAGCTTTCGCAGCGGCATTGCGTGAAACCCGCTTCGCCGTGCCGGCGGAAGGATGGCCCGCCGAACTCGTGGCGGCGCACGTCTGTCGCAACAACGATCTCATTTCCGAGGCGGCAGAGCGGATCGTCGCGGGCGAACAGCCCTCCTACGACAACAGCGCCGCAGTGCACGACGACTCGCTTCGCTCCTATGCGGATTCAGCAGGTGGCCTCGCCGGACTCGCCGATGCCGTCGAGACCTCGGCCCGGCGTCTCGCCAAGGCGTGGGCAGCCCTCGATGGGGAAACTGAGAACCACCTGCTGCCAGCGGTCATCCTGGACTCGGGCACTGTCGTGGTCGACGAGCCGATGCCTATCCGAAAGCTCATCGAGGGGAACGCCTCGTTCCACCTCGACCTGCATCTGCGGCAATTGAAAGCACTGCAGCCGTAACGACAGGGCAGAAGCGCGTCGAGAGGCGACCACCTCCTCTTCACCGGCCGCCGGCGGACGACAGGGCGCGAGCAGCGGCGGTCTTCAAGGTGTGGCAACTAGAGTCGAATCGACTTCATCAGCCACCCGGAGCGGGAGCGTCACATGGTTTCCTTCCGACTGACCAGACTGGTGCTCGGTGGTCTCGTCCCGGTGACGGTGATCTGTATGGCCGTTGTCCCGCCGCTCGTTCTCTGGGGTCGCCTGCCCGACCCGCGGGCCAGCCACTTCGGGTTCTCTGGGGCTCCGAACGGGTTCATGGCCCGATCGACAGCCTTCGCGGGAACCTCGGCTTTGGCCGCGGTGCCCTCATTGTGGGTGGCGGTGAGCGTGCTCCGTTCCAGGCGTCCCAGCCGGGCCGGGGGTCTTGTGGCCCTTGGTGTGCTCATCGGAGCCATAGGTGTGGCCGCCTCGATGGACTTGGTACTCGCCAACTTGGACGCGCGCCGATGGAGCGACGCTCACGATCCCGCCTTTGCGCTCGTGGTCTTACTGGGGCTGCCATTCGCCTTGGCCGCCCTCGTCTATGCCCTCGCCCGCCGCCTCGATCGGTCCACGGTGCCGGGAGGCCGGCCCCAGAGAGGCGCCGGACCTGGAGGTCCTATGACGGCATGAGAAGCCTTCCTCCAATGACAGAACAGGAGTACCGAAATCGCACCACACCTCCTCGGGCCGGGGCCGAATAGTGTGAGTGATTCGTTTGTGGCGGGACGGGCTTGGGAAGGAGGGCGACATGGCCGAGCTCATCGTTGAAGGAGACGAGCTGGTGGTGCGTCTGAGAGCAGTGGAGAGGGTCGAGGCCGTTCACGGCGAGGTCAGGGTGCCGCTCGGATCGGTCAGGACGGTCGAGGTGCTCGACGACGCGGTGGGAGCGGTCCACGGGTTTCGTGTCGGTACAGGCATCCCTGGGTCGGTGGCCATAGGCACCTTCAGCTCCCGCGACGACAAGATCTTCGCCGTGGTCCACCACGACACCCCGCGCGGTGTCCGGGTAGACCTGGAGGGCGCTCAGTACGACGAGCTGATTGTGGGTTGTGATGACCCAGAGGCAGTCGCCGCGATCCTGCGCCAACCGGGCTGAGATCACATCGTGATCCTGGCGACGGTCTCGGCTCTGTCTACCCGAGCACCATCCAGGCGACTTCGACGTCTCTCGTAGGAGCCGCAGTCAGTTTGACAGTGAAGGACCCTGTCCCAGCAACCGCATTCGCCACCGCGATCGCACCGGCGTCGGTCTGCAGAGTGGCGAGGATCATGGAAGTGTCCACGACACCGTTCAAATGGACCCTGACGCTCGTCTCTCCTGCAGGCACGGTCGCAAGGCCGCTCCGCGAGAACGAGACCCTGCCGACGACCTGGAGCGCGTCACCCGCGGTGCTCGTCGCGTAGACGCCCACGCCTCTGTCGCTCAGGCCGTAGAGGCCCGTCGCGCCGTTCGTCCCGCGTCCCGTGACGCCACTACCGGCGGCATTGGTCGACTCGCCGTAGACGCCGGAGCCCTTGCCGTTCGTCGTTGCCGCTACCGCAGAGCGGGCGTTTCCGGCATTGGTGATCGACGCCGCGACGGCACTGCCGGTGCCGGCCGTCCTGGCCTCGAGTGCAGCGGCGGAATTGGCCACGTGCGTGATCGAGGCGGACACGCCGTTGCCCTCGACGGACGAACCCAGGACGCCGGGCCCGGTGATGGATTCACCCATGACGCCCGGACCACCGCCCTTCGTGCGGCCGAACACTCCCGTGCCAACTGTGGAAGAACCCTGGACGCCGATGGCACCGCCCGGGCTCAGGTCACTGCCGAGGACACCAGCGGAGTCGCCGGAGGAAGTCAGGCCACAGACGCCGTAGCCATTCGTGGAATCACCACAGACGCCGTAGCCGCCGCTCTGACTCGCGTCCTCGCCGTAGACGCCGAACTGGCCGCCCGCCAGGTTCTCGCCGTAGACGCCGACGCCATTCACGGAACGCCCGTAAACGCCGTGTCCCCCAGACGGGCTCGTGTCGATGCCCGACACTCCGGAATGGCCGTTCCCCCCTGTTTGGCCCTGGACGCCGGTGCCGACGGTCGAGGTTCCCAACACGCCGTGTGAGCCCGAGTCGCCACTGGTGTTCGCTTGGAGGCCGTCCCCGCTGGAGGTGTTGATCTGGGTCGTGCTGGTCGCCGTATTCGTGTTCGACCCGTTCTGGCCGAGGAGCACCGCTTTGCCTTGGGTGTCTGCGGCGCCGGCCGGTCTGGTACCACTGACCAGATCGACCGTGATCCCAGCTCCGGCTGTTGCCGCTGCGAGCATGAGCGCCCGCCTTCCATAGCGGGTAGCCGCAACGTCCTCCAACGCACTCTGATCGTCCGAGGATTCCCCGAGCTCTCGAGAAACAGACTCGCTCATCTGCCGGTCCTTTCGCTCCGTCCGCCCCAAGACGGCACCAAACCGTAGCCCGGTCGGGCCGAAAACCTCGCCAGATACGGTCCGGAAGCCGCAAAGCAGACCTTTGCGAGCTCGACCGGCCGATAGTCATGGGCGTACAGCGACCAGGGTGAGTAGACCATCCACCAGCCCTGCGAGTTGCGGAACAACGACTCCTCGCCAGGCCCGCCGCCTTGGGAGTTCGCGGCCAGCCATGGACGTGCCGAGATCGGTTTGCATGGCCCGGCCGGGCCTGCGCACTTCGCCACTCCGATCGAGTAACCGGGCCCGTTGAACCACGAGCCCGAATAGAACAGCCAGTACGTCTGCGCGGCATAGACAATGTCGGGCGCCTCGATCAAGCCGCCGTTCCAGACGTGCCGGCTCCCGCTCATGAGCAGGTGCCTGGCCCCTTTGAGCTTCTCACCGTTCTTGGACAATTCTTGGGCCCACAGATGTGTCGGGGGGGCGCCCGGGTTTGCATTGTCGTCTGACTTCCAGTCGAGGTAGAGCTGGCCGTCCGGGGCGACGAAGGTCCGCGGGTCGATCGCTCCGTGATGACTGAACTGGCAGACAAGCGGCGGACCGGAGACCGGGGTGAACGGACCGGCAGGCTCTCTTGCCGTAGCGACGCCGATGCACTGGGCACGCTGTGAGAAGCCCGTCTCGTCAGCTCGGAAGAACATGGACTGCTCGGCCCAGGCATCGAAGTACATGACGTAGCGCCCGTCGATCATGCGGACGTCCGGTGCCCACGTGAAGCCCGTCTCGGCCCATGACGGCACGGTCGCCAGGGCCGTGCCGGTCTTGTCCCAGCGAAGAAGAGTCGGGCCGTTGCTTGTCGTCAGCGACACCGGGGGAGTGTCGAAACCGGTCTGACTCGAGTACATGTAGTACCTGCCACCCAGCTCAACGACCACCGGGTCCGGCAAGTTGCGGTCGAGGACGAGCACCCCCGGAGCAGAGACGCTCGCATGCGGCGGGAGAGAGCGGGGCGCCTGATGGGCTGCGGGACGGCGGGCTGTTGAGTGCCTCGGCGGAACGACAGTGGACACGCCAGGGAGAGCACGCCTTTTCGACGCGCTTGTCGAGGTCATCGCGAGCGTGCCGCTGGCACCAAGTATCACCGCACCTGCCACAGCCACTTTCCACCAGATTCTTGTGTGCTGTGGTGCGGGCTGCGAGGACGGCGGTTCCCCCTTCATGACATAGACGATGCGTGCGATGACGCCGACGAAGGCGGGCACCTGTCGTGAAGACAGTTGCTCATGAACATGCCCGGCGGGCTGGATGGCAGGATGGCAGGCATGGGAACGCTCAAGCTCGGTACTCTCTCGAGCGTCCCGGCATCGGACCGCCCCGATCTGTTGGCCGAGCCGACCCGGAGGGCGCTGGCTCTGTCGGGCTTGCTCGACGACGTCGGGGTGGTCGAGATCGATCCGGCCCTCTCGGACACGGCCACGACACAGCAGGAGTTCGGGCTTGAGCCCGACTCGCTCGCCAACTGTGTAGTCGTCGGCGGCAAGCGCGAGGGGATCGAGCGGTTGGCGGCCTGCGTCGTGCTTGCCACCACCCGGGCCGACATCAACAGGGTCGTAAAGCGGTTCCTCGACGTACGCAAGGCGTCGTTCCTCCCGATGGCCCGCGCCGTGGAGCTCACAGGCATGGAATATGGCGGGATCACGCCCATCGGCCTCCCGTCTCGCTGGCCCGTGCTCGTCGACCGCAGGGTCGTCGAGGCCGATGTGGTTCTCATCGGTTCAGGGGTGCGCCGCTCCAAGATCCTGCTCCCCGGAGCGTTGTTCACGCGACTGCCGGGTGTCAAGGTGATCGACGGGCTCGCCGTCTAGCCGCGCACTCGGGTCGCTGACGCGCTGAGCGACGGCGGAGCGACGCGAGCAGGTGCCAATTCCGGTAGACCAAGACAGTGGCCAATTCCCCAGATCCCTCCCGGGAGTCACCCGGTCCTTCGGAGAGCCACGACGCCGGCCTCGGCCCTGACGACCCTTTTGCGACGCCCTTGGAAGAGCGCCGGCTGGATCGGCGTTTTCGGGGTCGCCTCGTCGCCCCGGTGACGGTCTGGACTGCTGGATCGGGAGCCCGACGCGCCGGGCTGACTGTCTCGTCGATGCTCGTCGCCGAGGGTGACCCTGCCGAGGTGCTTGGGCTCCTGGATCCGCTGTCGGCCCTCTTCGACGTGCTCGTCGAGCGGGGAAGCTTCGTCGTCCACGTCCTCGCGACGACCGATCGACGACTTGCCGGGATGTTCGCCGGCGCCTACCCGGTCGACCCCTTCGAGGAGGTCGAAACGGTGGACGGCGAGTTCGGCCCGGTCATTGGCGGCACTCGCCACACCCTTGGCTGCCGCCTGGGCGGATCTGAGGAGCTGGGCTTCCAGATGCTCGTGCGAGGACTCATCGAGCTGCTTGAGGTCGCGGCAGATGCTGGGCAACCGCTGATCCGTTATCGAGGCCGCTATCGCAAGCTCTCACCGGAGCCCTGAGGTTGCCAGGGGTCACCCTGCCGTGTCTGGCCCAGCGCGTTCGATGGTGATCCGCAACAGGACGCGCCGTTCACGCTCCATGGCTGCGCGGTAGTCGTCCCAGTCGGGATGCTCGCCCGCGACTTGCCGGTAGTACGCGATGAGGCCGTCCATGGCCTCGGGGAGCCGGACCACTTCGACGGCGCCCTCCACCTGGACCCAGTCGCCGTAGAAGGCGTCGGTGAACGCGAGCAGCGAGGCCCGGGGCCGCCGCTTCAGGTTCTTGGTCTTCTTTGCTGTCTCGCGGGTGGAGACGACGACCGTGTCGCCCTCGACGCCGGCCGTTACGGGGGAGAGCTGAGGGCTCCCGTCTCGGCGAGTGGTGGCCAGCACGGCCCGGTGGTGCTGAGCGATGAATTTCAACGCGTCCTGGAGCTCCATTGCGCCGAAGGCTAACGCTCTAGGCCTGGGCCCGGTCGGCGCCCCAGTTCCTGAAAGTCCGCCCCACGAAGGAGACGAGTTCGGGGGCTGACACCATACCCGGAGATACCGCTGAGGCCACGGGCCCGACGCCCGGTTCTCCGGCGAACTCACATCGGGTTCAGCTCGCCTGGCCCGGGTAGCGTTCCCTCAAGCCCGAGATCTGTCCGACGGAAGCGATGATCGGTTCCACCGACCGTGGCTCGCTGTCAGGGCGATGAACCGTCCTGGGAGGCGACGATGATTGTTCACTCGCACATCGAAAGTGCTCACCTTGCGGGCAACCTGTTGCAGGATCCGAGCAGGCGGGATCTGTTCGTGTACCTACCGCCGGACTACCACGACTCCGATGTCCTGTATCCGACTGCGTACCTGCTTCACGCCTTTGGCGAGAACGCCGAAGAACTGGTGCACCCTCCCACCGACGGTCGGCGATGGGCACCTCCGATCGAAGATGTCCTAGATCCGGTGTTCGGTCGCATGGGTGCGGCGCCCATGATCGTCGTCGTCCCCGATGGCGGGACGCGCTACGGCTGCGGCCAGTGGGTGGATTCGCCGGTGACCGGCAACTTCGAGCAGTACGTGCTGCACGAGGTCGTCGCGCACGTCGATGCCAATTACCGGACACTCCCGGACTCATGCAGCCGTGGCGTCTTCGGCTTCTCATCGGGAGGTTTCGGGGCATGGAACCTCGCCTCTCGCAATCCGGACACCTTCGGCGCCATGGCGATGCTTTCGGGTGACTCGTTCCTGGACATGACGCACAAGACATTTCTGTATGACTACCTGAACAGCATCTGGCCGGAGGCGCCAGCCGGCCCTGTTGAAGGAAACGACCTGTCACAGATCGTCTACGCATATTCCGCGTGCTACTCGCCGAACCCGGACAACCCACCGTTCTACGTTGACCTTCCTGTCGCCTTTCCGAGTGGCGAGCTGATCCAGGAGGTCTGGGACCGCTGGCTGAGTTTCGATCCGGTCGTCAATTGGCGTGAGCGTTTCGACAACCTCCGTCGACTGACCGGCATCCTCCTGGACGTGGGTTCCAACGACGACTACCACCTGCAATGGGGCCACCGGCTGTTGAGCCACCATTTGCGCGAGGCGGGCATCGCCCACGAGGCCACCGAGAACACGGGCAACCATGGCGGGCGCTCGCGCGAGCGGTTCCAAGTGACACTCCAATGGCTGGCCCAGGTATTGAAGAGGAACTGAACCCAGGGATCACCGGCCACCGGGTAAAGAATTCTTGACATCAGGATCATGTAAAGGTAGGTTGACAAAGTGAACGAGCCGCTCGACGCCTCCGGAAGTGACCTCGAGCGGGATGTCCTCCGCCTGATGCTCCGGACCAACGCCGAGTTGCTCGTAGATCGGCTGGAGCAACCGCCGGCCGCAGAGGAGGGCTCCGCCATCGCTGCCCTCGCCGCGGCCACCAGCCTCGGGTCGGTGCTGGACGACGTCGTTGTCGCCCTGGTGCGCCAGGCCCGCTCGGAAGGCGATTCATGGGCAGCCATCGGTTATGCCCTGCAGGTAAGCCGCCAGGCGGCGTTCCAGCGGTTCGGGTCCCGTGCGGGGGAGGCGACGGAGATGGGCAGTGAAGTACTGGCCGATGCGCCAAAGCGCGGCGTGCAAGCTCTGCGCCAGTTCCTTGACGGGGAGTTCGAAGCCCTACGGGCAGACTTCGACCAGCGGATGAAGGAAGGCTGCCCCGTCACATTGCTCGACTCGGTGCGCTCGAGCCTCACCGGCGAGCTGGGACAGGTGTTGGAAGTGGGAGATCCCTCGGTGAGCTCCCGGTCCGGCTACACCGTTGTCGACATCCCCATCGCCTATGACAAGGGCAAGCGCAAGGGCCGCGTCGCTCTCGACCCTGACGCCCGGATCGCCGGCTTCTTCGTGCTCATGGAGGACGTGCCCTGACCGCAACCCGGAGTGTGGCGAATGCAGAGATCTAACGACCGGTGCGCCGTCGCAGTCACCGTACTTTCTTTGGCACTGATGGACTGACCCGCCATGTCCAAAGCTGGGCCTCCTCGGCAGGGATCCCCGCCGCCACGGCCTAGGTTGAGTGACGCAGAGTCGGCCGGGAGGCACCACCCACATACAATGCGAGGCCGCCGGCAACGAGCCGGCCAGCCGGGCCAGCTCGCCAATGACAGGAGTGTGTAAGCCGCAATGCCAGGGATGAGCTCGGGGCTTTCGCCGAACAATCCCACCATCGTCTCGGCCTTTCGCTCCCTGCTCCTGCACGAGGCATTGATCGCCGTTGTCATCCTCGCGTTGCTCGCGTCGGCCTGGAACCTGCTGCGCGCGTTGCAATTGCGGCGGGCGAGAGCTGGTGGGCCGCCCGACGGAACTTGGCCCCACCCCGAAGCGGTCGGCCGGCGATTGCTCCGGATCGCCTTTGGTCTCATCTGGATCTTCGACGGTCTGCTCCAGGCTCAGCCTTCGATGCCGCTCGGCATGACGAGCCAGGTGATCGAGCCCACCGCGGCCACGTCGCCGGTGTGGGTGCAACACCTCGTGAACGCGGGGGCGACGATCTGGAGCAACCACCCGATCACGGCGCCGGCCTCGGCCGTGTGGATCCAGGTCGGTCTCGGCGTCTGGTTGATCGTCGCGCCCCGGGGCTACTGGTCACGGCTCGCCGGTCTCGCGGCTGGATTCTGGGGAATCATCGTCTGGATCTTCGGCGAAAGCTTCGGTGGGGTGTTCGCTCCGGCACTCACATGGGCCTTCGGGGCCCCCGGAGCGGTTCTGTTCTACAGCTTTGCCGGGCTGCTCATCGCCCTACCTGAGAGACTGTGGTCGAGCCCACGACTCGGCCGGACGGTCGTTTCGGTCATGGGTCTCTTTTTCGTCGGCATGGCAGTGCTTCAGGCCTGGCCGGGGCGGGGCTTCTGGCAGGGGCATCCGGGCCACAACGCGGTCGGGGGAACGCTCACCGGAATGGTGCAGCAGATGTCGGCGACACCCCAGCCTGCGTTCATCTCCTCGTGGCTGACCAGCTTCGCCGCTTTTGACGCCGCGCACGGTTGGGCCGTGAACCTGTTCCTCGTGGTCTGTCTCGCTGCCATCGGAATTTCCTTCTTGAGCGCGCAGGCCCGGATAGTGCACGTCGGCGTCTATGCCGGGATCGTGCTGTGCATCGCAGACTGGGTGCTCGTTGAGGACTTCGGTTTCTTCGGCGGCGTCGGGACCGACCCGAACAGCATGATCCCGATGTCTCTTGTCTTCGTCGCCGGGTATCTGGCGATGACGCGCGTCCCTGCCATGGTCGGCGCGCCGGTTCCGGTCACGACCGCGATTGGCGACGCCTCGTCGCTCTGGGGACGGCTCGCCACTCGGCCGGCGTATCTCTTCCGCGCCATTGCCGCCCTCGCCTCGGTCGGGGTCATTCTCATCGGCGTCGTTCCCATGGCCGCGGCCTCCATGAACCCGAATGCCGACCCGATCATCGCCGAGGCCATCGATGGCACCCCAGGTGTCCTCAACACCCCGGCGCCCCAGTTCAGCCTCGTGGATCAAAGCGGAACAACAGTGTCTCTACGGAGCCTTCGCGGCAAGGCGGTCGCCGTGACGTTCCTCGATCCTGTCTGCGTGTCAGACTGCCCGCTCGTAGCCCAGGAGTTCCGGCAGGCCGACGGCCTGCTTGGCGACACGGCCGGCCGAGTCGCGCTCGTGGCCATCGTGGCAAACCCGGTTTATCGAGCGCGCGCCTATCTGGTTGCTTTCGACCGACAGGAAGGTCTCCAGAAGCTTTCGAACTGGCACTTTCTCACGGGTTCGAGCTCCGAGCTCAGGCGGATGTGGAACTCGTTCGGTGTCCAGGTCGCCTTTGCCCCCGGTGGCGCGATGATCGCCCACACCGATATCTCCTATGTCATCGATCCCAGGGGACACACCCGCTACGTCCTGAACAGCAACCCGGGCCCCGGCACCCAGGCGTCGAAGTCCTCCTTTGCAGCACTGCTCGCCGGCGAGCTCAAAGCCGTGCTCGGATCTTGATGAGCACTGGACCTTGTTCCCGGCGAGCGCGGCCGCGTCCGCCATGGCGTCTTCTTGCCGCGGCGCTCGGACTGGCGGCGCTCGGCGCGTCGGCGGTCTCTGGTTGCGGGACGCCCGTCGCCGGTCCGATCGCGCAAGTGAGTGGTGCAGTGATCCGCGCCTCTCTGGCGACCTCGATCGAGACCTCGGCAGGCTCCTGGGCGACCGTCGCAATGGGGCACGTCGGCCAGCCGTTGAACACATTCTGGCAGCTCTTGTTCAGGCCGAGCGGGGCCGCGCTCTGGTCCGACAGAGCCTCGGCGCTTGCAGTCGCCACCAACGGGGGCCTGATCGTCGCCACACACGGCGACAGGTCGCTCGCCATCGGCATCCGACCCGTCAACCGCCTCGACTACTCGCCTCTCATCGTCACCTCGGACGCACGCTCGTGGTTGCCCGCCGGCCCCATCGGCGCGCTCGCCGACGAGCCCGACGCGCTGACGATCGCCGACGGAGGCGAGGCGATGGCGCTCGTGAGTGATGGCAGGGCCACTCGTGTGTTCGCGAGCCGGGGCGGACTCGCGAGCTGGCGACAGCTGGTAACCGAGAACGAGCTGGCGACCTCGCAAGCGGGCCGCGCCTGTGGCCTGCTCTCGCTCACGGCCGTCGGCTATGGGGCAGGGCGTGGGCTCATCGGGGCAAGCTGTAGCAGAGCAGGCATCGTCGGCCTGTTCAGTGAGAACGAGGGCACGTGGCGTCTCGTCGGGCCCAGGCTCTCTCAGGCGCTCGGGCACTCGAGTGCCGAAGTGCTGGGCCTGCAGCCGACGGCGAGTGGCTTGTGCGCGCTCATTGGTGTCACCGGCAGGCGCAGTGCGTATCTGGTTGCGGCCTGCACAACCGGCAACGGCTTTGAGTGGCGCATCTCGCCGGCGATGTTGCTGAGCGGGCCGGAGGCCGTGGTCTCGTTCGGCCCTGCGGGCGCCCTGGGGCTGTACGCGTTGGTCTCGAGCTCGGCTCACCCTGACATCCTCGCGGTCCTGGGCGAGCCGGATATGAGTTGGCGAACCCTGCCATCGCCACCAGCGCGAACGGCCGCAGTCGTCTTCGGCCTGGCGGGACGTGTGGACGCCCTCGCGGTCGAGGACACCTCGTGCACGGACTGGCGGCTTGCCAGCGGTGCCCGCTGGAAGAGGGTGCAGGAGCTCGATGTGGCGATTCAGTTCGGGTCCTCGAGCTAATTCCTGCGGGCCAGGATCCGGAGGCGTCGTCGTGCCCCAGCAGTAGCCTGAGGCAATGACCGGCACCCGAGCCAAGCGGGGGCGGGACGTGAACAAGCCCGATGTCGAAGAGCTTCGCTTCGATTTTGCCGCGGGTGAGGATCAAGCGCGAGATCCGCTGAGCCCTCCGCCCGCTCTTGCGGCACCGGCGACGCGGCCAATCGAAGAGCCGCTTGTCGCCGCGGGACAGCCACCGATGCTCTCGGTTGTCGCCTCCGAGCCGCTCGTCATGGCGGGATCTGCCTCCGACACGGCACTATCGATCAGCGATTTCTACAGCCGTGTGAAAGGCGCACTCCGGGAGACCTTTCCCGACGAGGTGTGGGTCACAGGAGAGATCCGCAAGGTGACCACGTCCCGTGGTCATCACTTCCTGGAGCTGGCAGACCGTCTCGATGGGCCGGACCGGCCCGCCTCCGATGGCCTGATCGCAGCCCGCGGCGGTCCGGCTCGCAATGTGAGCGCCACCCTCGAGGTCGCGTGTTGGGCTCGGGACTGGCCCGTCGTCCAGTACGAGCTGGAGGCCGTCGGAGTCGAGCTCACCCCTGGGCTCGTTGTGCGCGTGCGAGGCACCGTGACCGTCTGGGAAGGTGCCAGCAAGCTGCGTTTCTCCATGACCGCCCTCGACGTCGAGGCCTTGATAGGCGGGATCGCGGCGGCCCGGAGGCGATTGCTGGGCACCCTCGCGTCGGAGGATCTCCTCGAGGCGAACCGCCGCCTACCGTTGCCCCTGGTCCCGTTGCGGATCGGGCTCGTCACGAGTCCAGGCTCGGAGGCCTACCGAGATTTCACGGGTCAGTTGGAACGGTCTGGGTACCTGTTCGACGTCCGTTTCGAGCCGTCGCTCGTTCAGGGACCCGAGGCGCCCGCACAGATCGTTGGCGCCTTGACCAGGCTCGGCGCCTTCGAGCCTCAGCTCGTGGTCGTGGTTCGCGGAGGCGGGGCGAGAGGAGATCTCGCGGCGTTCGACTCCGAGCCGGTCGCCCGAGCGATTGCCGGGGCGCCGTTCCCCGTCTGGACCGGTATCGGGCATACCGGTGACCGTTCGGTTGCTGACGAAGTCGCGCACCAGGCGCTCGTGACTCCGACGCAGTGCGGCGAAGCGGTTGTGGCCCTGGTCGCTGCTTACCTAAAAGGCGTGGACCGGCGCTCGCGGCATCTCGCACAGCGCGTCGAGGCTCTTCTCGACCAAGCAGGAAAGGAGCTTGTCGCATCCTGTGCCTCGACTCGCCGGGTGGCTCGCCAGGGCCTCGAGCATTCGTCCTTGCACCTGCGCACCATCGAGACGCGCATCGGCAACGCAGCGCTGGTGGCGATCGAGCGGAGCCAGGGACGTTTGGTCAACCGCGCCCAGAGGTTGGCGGGGCCCTCGTCCCAACACCTCGCCGTGCAAGCCCAGCAGATCGCCCATAAGCGGGAGCTGTTGCAGCTGCTCAACCCCCGGCACCAGCTGGAACGCGGTTGGTCGCTCACGCGCGACGAGAACGGAAGGGTTGTGCGATCGGTGGCCTCGGTGAGGCTGGGCGAGAGGCTGGTCACGACATTCGCCGATGGCAGTGCAGGCTCGGTCGTCGACGAGATCCGACCGCCGATCCAGACCGCGGCAACCGACGGCGAAACAGCCAACGGCGAAACAGCCAACGACGGAGGAATCCCATGAGCGCACCCGACCCCGTCATCGACTCCGTACCGGTCGTCGATCTCGGTTACGCCGACGCGTCCAACGAGCTCGACGCGATCATCGCTGAGCTCGAGGGCGGCGTCATTGACGTCGACCTCCTCGAGGTCCGCCTGCGGCGAGCGGTCGAGATCGTCGAGGAGCTTGATCGCCGGATCCGCGGAGCGCGGGAGAGGGTCGGCTCGCTCCTGCCGCGGCTCGAGGCAGTGGGCCAGGACTCGGCCCACGAGGACGAGGGCGGGTAGCAGTACCAACTCCGCTCAGGACCGTCGTGACAGTCGGCGCAGGCGTAGCGGGACTTCGCGCCTGCGAGACCCTCCGCGAACAGGGCTTCGAAGGGCGCCTGAGGCTGGTGGGCAGTGAGAGTCGCCTGCCTTACGACCGACCGCCGTTGTCCAAGCAACTGCTCGCGGGCTCCTGGGACATCGAGCGATGCACCTTGAGGACGTCGCGCGACATCGACGCGCTCGGGATCGAGCTCGATCTCGGGTCGACCGCGGAGCGCCTCGACCTGACGACGCGCTCGCTCACGCTGAGCGGCGGCCGTCGTGTCGACTTCGACGGGCTCGTGATAGCGACCGGAGCGACAGCGCGCCCGCTCCCGGGCATCACAGGGCGTCCGGACGTGCTGAGGCTGCGCGACCTCGACGACGCGATCGCGTTACGTGCTGTCGTCTCCCGTGCCGGTGCCCGGATCGTCATCGCCGGGGCCGGCTTCATCGGCCTCGAGGTCGCCGCGACGGCTCGGGGGCTCGGCGCCGAGGTGACGATCGTCGAGCCCCTCGCAGTCCCGCTCGAACGCGCCGTTGGACCGCTTGTCGGCAGGGTTTGCGAGCTCGTACACCGTGAGCACGGCGTGGATCTCCGGCTTGCCACCAGGCTCGACAGTGTTGAAGCCGGTACTCAGCACACCTCGGGCGTGACCTGCCGGCTCAGTGACGGCAAGAGCATCGAGGCGGACGCGCTGCTCGTCGCGGTGGGCGTACTTCCGGCAACCTCTTGGCTCGAGGGATCCGGGCTCGACATCGGCCCGGAAGGGCTCCTGTGCGACGCATCGCTCACTGCCGCTCCCGGCGTGGTGGCAGCTGGCGATCTGGTCCGGTGGCCACATCCGGTGACTGGCGAGTGCGTGCGGGTCGAGCACCGCACGAACGCTGCCGAGCAAGGCGAGCACGCGGCGAGAAGCCTTCTCGCCGGTGATGGGCCACGCGCGGCGTTCGCGCCGGTTCCCTACCTGTGGTCGGACCAGTACGACTGCAAGATCCAAGTGATCGGCACTCCGCAGCCAGCCGACGAGACCGTGGTGGTGGACGGGTCGCTGGAGGAGCTTGGCTTCCTGGTCGTGTTCGGACGCGGCGGGCGCCTGGCCGGCGCCCTCGGGTTCAGCAAGCCCAGGGCACTCATGGCTTATCGGCCCCTGCTCGAGCGGGGAGCGAGCTTCGCAGACGCCTTGGCACTCACGCGGTCGTGAGCCGGCTGGTGGAATTCGCCCGGCGGGAGCCGTGCGCTGGATGGAGCCCGCCCACGACCTCCTCGACGAAGGCTCGGGTTGCGGCATCCGGCTCGTAGAAGCCGTAGGCGGCGCGTTCGACAAGTGCAGTTGCGGCCGGGAGCGAGGCCGTGGCAGTTGGGCCCGCCCGCCACCTGCCTGAGGTGCCCAGCCGCGAGGCGTATTCGCCGAGAGTCTCGGTCGGCCACCTCCTCAATCCGGCTGCCGCGCCGCGGCGTTCGAGCTCAGCTGTGACCTTTCCCACCCAGCCCGTCGGGCGCCTTCGCCGCCGGCGCACCTCGACAGCGACGAGCGCGGCGGCAGCGATCGAGCAAAGGCCCCCGGCGATGGGTGCCCACGGGAGGCCGGCGAGCGCATGGCCGAGGTCGGAGAGCAGAACGGCACCGGGGTCCGGCGGTTCCATGGGCACCTGTGCGGTCGGATCGAAGCTCTGCCATCCGACTCCCGGGAACCACACTTGCACCCAGGCATGCGCGTCGTCGGCTTGGATCTCGTAGAGGTCGCTCAGAGGGTCGAACGGCCCTGGCACGTATCCGATCGCCTCGCGGGTCGGCACCCCGAGCGTGCGAAGCATGACGGCGAGCGCCGTCGAGATCTGTTCGCAGTAGCCCACCCGAGAGACGAACAGAAACTGGTCGACGGCATCTTCGCCGGGCAGCAGCGGCGGTATGTCGGTCGAGTACCGCAGATGGCTGCCCATCCAAGCCTCGAGAGCAGTCACCTCCGCGTAAGTCGTCGTCGCCCGGGCGGCGCTCACGATCTGGCGGGCAAGCGCAGCCACCCGCTCGTAGCGTCCCGGTGGGAGCTCGAGATCTGGTCCCATGGCGGCCGGGAGCACAGAGGATTGGGGAGCTTGGGTCTTCGCGAGGGCTGCCGGCGCGAGCTCAGTGTCGGCGGAGACGACCGTATAGACGGTGCCTGGGGTCATCGCGATCGTGGATCGCATCGAGCCGTCGGCTCCGACTATCAGTGAGTGTTCCGGGAAGTAGACCTCTGTGGGATCGGGGGTTGCGAACAACAGGTTCGCGATGGGCTGTGCCACGTAGAAGGTCTGGACATTGACCGGCCCGAACCCGAGTCCCTTGCCGGAAAGGCTCGGAACCGCTCCGCCAGCAGCTTGGGCCTGCGGCCCGGCGAAGGTGCTCAGGGCAGAGCCCACTTCGAAGGGTGACCCGGTCGTCAGCTGCACGATCCTGGCCGTCGGCGAAGAACGTTTCCAGTTCTGGCCGTCCCATGTGTCGTAAGTCATCCCGAGGAAGTAGCCAGGCCGGTCTGCTCGCACTCGCATGATGACTTGGTTGCCGAGCGCGCCGCGGATGGCGATGTCGAGCTCGCTCGCGAATCCGAGGTAGCCGCCGACCCCGATTCTCCCGCTCGGCTCGCCGGCCTGAGCAGGCTCGGTCGACTGGGCCCCGGTCCCGGTGACGCCACTGGGATCTCGAAGGGGAAGGTACGAGATGAGCGAAGACGGCAGAGTGATCGCCTGAGCGGCTCGGGGTGCCGGCAGGAAGACCAGGAAGCCTGCACCGGCCAGCACGACCACCAGGCCCGTGGTCGCCAAGGAGCCCAGTGCAAGGGGACCGAGTCCTCCAGTCATCGAACGCCACGAGCACCCGAGCGCGACAAGGCAGGCTCCGAGCCAGACGGCGAGGTAGGCCAGAAAGCCGATGGAGACCGCCTGGGCCGCTCCTAGGGTGAGGAGGGCGCCGGCCGCGGCCAGTGAGAAGAGCAGGTCCCGTCTTGCGGGTACGTCGAAGGAGTGGATGACCTGCACCCAGGCAAACAGGCCGGCGAGTGGGACCTCTATCGAGCTCAGCTGGCCGACGTGGGCCGCGGTGACGACCTGGAGGACGAAAGAGGCGAAGATGCCGAGGACCGCGACGGCGAGCAGGATCTTTACCCACTGCCACGGCCTGGCACGAGTCGCATAGGAGAACACCATGCCGGCCATGGACCCTGCAGAGGCGAGGGCGGCGCTGGCGACCGACAGCTCGCCGACCGCGGCACAGGCCAGGATGCCGATCAGGACGGCGACTGCGGTCGCGACACGGAACGTGACGGAGTGCTCCGGCGGGAGAGGAGCGTTCGCGCGCCGGACCATCTCGACAAAGCCGACGTGCGAGCGTCCCGCGGCGCCTCGGCCCACCGCGCCCTGGGGGCCCGCCGCGCCCCGGGGGCCCACCGCGCCCTGGGGGCCCGCCGCGCCCTGGCTCGCCCCGTGGTCCTTCAAGCCAGAGCCCCTCGGCACGCCGACCTGCCTAGCGCGCATCCGGGGAGGCCACCGAGCGGGCGAGGCGCCGACCGGCTGAGAGGCGGTCGGCCACGGGGGTGACGACCCTGCCGGTGACCTCAGTGGTCTCGAGCACGATACGGCGACCGGCATTCAGCTGCATCACGATCTCTCCCATCGCCTCCTCGGCGATCCGGTCGGCGGCGTCGAGCTCCCGGGGCAGATCGACGACCATCCGGATCGGGTCGTCCTGGCGGCTCTCGGACTCGCGGATCATGAGGTCTCCGGTATGTGCGCTCGCATGCCAGTGCACGCGTCGCTGCGCGTCGCCGTGCTGGTAGGGGCGAATGCCCCGCAAGTCCCCGGTGAGTGCCGGGCGCGGCGGTCCCTGACCCTCTTCCGGTGTGAGCATTTGGCGCAGCTCGAGACCACGTTCGCAGGGTTGCGGCGCGACATACAGCGGACGAGTGAGCTCGAGGACTTGATCTCGCGACCACCAGAGCAGGCCCAGGGGGGCCGCAGTGGCGACGCGGACCGTGATCGTCGGGACGACGCCCCGGCGGGGTGGCACGATGACAAGGCGGGCAGGGATCTTCCCTGCGAGCAGCAGGGGCGTGCCTCCAACCGATCGCGGAGTGCAGCGCATCGATCGATTCCCGACGACGTCGAGCTCCACAACGGAGCCGGCGACTGCGTCGGTGGGGGACCCCTGGCAGATGAGGGTGAGGCCCGGAGCCGCAAACGCCGGGGCGACCAGGCCGAGAAGGAGCAAACCGGCAACCACGGCGCCCACCGTCTGCACCCAGCCGGAACCGCTCGCGTGCGCCACGCCGGCCCAGACCAACAACAAGAGCACCGATCCGGCGACCGGTACGAAGGCGCGCTCGGGGAGCGCCAAGTGACGGACACGCTGGCTCGAGACCGTCGGACTGCGCGCTCGGCCGGCCGCCGGGACGCGCCGGCGGGAGCGCCGTTTCATCAGGGCCTCGGCGAGGGAACTCGTTCGAGGATCGCCTCCACTGCCGCGATCCCGGCATCGAAGGCGCCGACCGGAGCGGCATCGGTGACCAGGCGGTGAGCGAGCACGCTGACGGCCACGGCTTTCACGTCGTCGGGAAGCACGAAGTCGCGGCCCGCGATCACGGCGTGTGCACGTGCGGCAGCGAGGAGCCCGATCGCCGCCCGTGGGCTTGCTCCGAGGCGGATGAAAGGGTCGGCGCGGCTCGCCCGCACCACGGCGACGGCATATCTCGCGACCGCGGTCGCTACCGGTATGTCGGCGACGGCCGCCTGGGCGGCTGCCAGGCCGCTCGGAGTGCAAACGGCCAAGAGCGAGGAGAGCGACGGCTGTGCCCCGTGCGAGAGAGCAAGCCTCGTCTCGGTGGCCTCATCGGGGTAACCGAGGCGCGTAGCGAGAAGGAAGCGGTCCATCTGGCTCTCGACCAAGGGAAACGTGCCCGACTGATCGATCGGGTTCTGAGTCGCCAGCACGAGATGCGGCTCGGGCAAGGGCCACGACTCGCCGTCGACTGTGACCTGTCTCTCCTCCATGGCTTCGAGCAGCGCTGCCTGGCTTCTCGGTGGTGTCCGGTTCAGTTCGTCGAAGAGCACTACATGGGAGAACACGGGCCCCGGCCGGAACTCCCAAGTCTCGGAGGAGGCCGAGTAGATCGAGACGCCGGTGATGTCGGACGGGAGCAGGTCCGGGTGGCCCTGGATCCGGGCGAGTCGAGTGCCGATGGAGACCGCGACCGCCTTCGCGAGCATCGTCTTGCCCACGCCCGGCACATCTTCGATGAGGAGGTGTCCCGCTGCCAGCACCGCAGTGGTCGCTGCGACGACCGCGCCCGGGGTGCCGAGGACCACGGCGTTCAGGTTTGCCTGGAGCGACGCCGCCAGCTCGAGGGCATCGTCGAGCGACGGGTTCACGGTGGCCTCCCTCACGAGGTCATCGGTTGTCATGAAAGACTCCTCACGCTGAGCGATCGTACTGCCACTTTGGGCACTCGCGTTCACCTTGTCCCAAGTGCGCCAGGTGCTCGGCCGGCCGGCCATGGCGAGGCGCCGAACGGTGAGGGGAGGGCAAGCTTTCCGGGGTTCAAGATGCCCCGGGGATCGAGCGCCTTCTTGAGCTTCTTCAGTACTTCGAAACCGGCGCCGAGAGCATCTGGCAGGTACGGGCCGCGCACGAGCCCGATGCCGTGGTGATGGCTGATCGAGCCGCCGTTCACCAAAGTTGCTCCGAGGACTGCCTGCCAGCACTGGCGATAGAAGGCTTCCGCCCAGTCGTCGTCACCTTTGTCAGGGCCCAAACCCGCGAACGTGAAGTAGAGGCAGGCGCCGTCGAGGTACGCGTGCGACTGGTGGGCCGAGGCCGCGATGGTTCCGGCCGTCTCTTGAAGCGCCGTCAAGGCGCTCTCGTAGATCGCCGCGAGGTCATCCCAAGGCGCGGCGATCTCGACGGTGTCGACGACGATCCCGGCCCGGATGACCGACTCGAGCACCGATAGATCGTTGCGGTGGCCGTACCAGTGCTCGACGAGGCCGACGTCGAGCGGCTCTCCGGTCCTGCACTCTTCGGAGAGCACCGCCATGGCGGCGTCGACTATGAACCCGTCGCCCTCGTCGAGGGCGATTAGGACGTTGGTGTCGAGGCCCTCGAAACTTCGCTTCGACTCGGTCGTGTCGTAGAGGCGCAGCACCGCAGGGGTCGCCCCGCGCTGAAGGGTTCGGCGGAGCACTTCGAGGCCCGCGGCGAAGCTCGGGAACGCCCACGCCGCTCGTCGTTCCTCGGGTGCGACCGGGTGCCCCCTCAGCCGGGCAGAGGTTATGACCCCGAGCGTCCCCTCGCTGCCCACGAACAAGCTCGTCAGGTCCGGGCCCATGGCCGAGCGCGGACCGGTCCCTCGTCCGGCCAGTTGGCCGGTGTGCACTACGGTCCCGTCGGCGAGAACCACCTCGAGACCGGCGACCATGTCCTCGATCTTCCCGTAGCGAGTTGAGTACTGGCCCGCGCCACGGCACGCGATCGATCCTCCGATGGTCGCCAGAGCCACGGACTGGGGCCAGTGGCCGATCGTGATCCCATGAACCGAGCGAAGCTCCTGCTCGAGGTCGTCGCCGAAGGTGCCGGCCCGGACATCGACGAGCGATGTCGCGCCGTGAGCCTCCTGCACGCCTGCGAGGCCGCAGCAGTCGAGACTGACACCACCGAAGACCGGTACGGCGCCGCCACAGACACCGCTTCGCCCACCTGCAGCGGTGACGGGGATGCCGGCTTCATTGCAGCACCGGAGTACGGCTGCGACTTCGGCGGTGCCGCCCGGCCGAGCGACGGCACCGGGCCGAGCGGGCACGGCACCTGAAAGCGCCCATGTGAGAGAGATGGGCCACCAGTCTCGACCCGACTCGGTGAGGGACTCGGGAGCAACGTCGACGATGGCGCACGCGCCGGAGAGGCGCTCGAGGAAGGCGTCGTCGAGCGTGACACGGCGACCGCCGAGCCGCTCTCGAAGCTCGCCGGTCCCGACACCGACTTCGATCGGGGCTGGCACCGCCCTGCGGTTGTGCTCCACGAGGGATCAGGGCTCCGAGGCCGGGAAGGCTTGGCCGGCAAGGGACGCGGCCGCGGCGAGGTCGTGCCGGCCGATGCGGGCGAACGCCGCGGACTCTTCGTGCGCCCGCGCGGCGTCCCAGCCGAGCTCGGTTGCGAGCAGCTCAGCGGTCCGGACCGCCGCCGCGGTTGCGGATCTGGCGTCTACCAGGAGGGCGCGGGTGCGTCGTGACAGGACGTCGTCGACACAGGTGGCCATCTCGAACCGGGCCGCGTACACGACTTCCGCCGCGATGTGTGCAAGGCCTCCCACGAGGTGCTCACGAAGTTCTGGCCGGTCGAGGCTGAGCCCGAGCACGGCCATCGTCTCTCCTCCATAACGACGTCGGAGGTGGTCAAGGACGAGTGGGTCGAGACCGAGCTTGTCGGTGAGCTCGCGGAGTTGGGTGGCGTCGACGGGTTCCGAGCCGCGAAGGGGCAGTTTCTTCGTCCGGGACGCGACGGCGGTAGATCCGAGCTCGCGCTGGACGGCGTCGACGGCGTCAGCCGCCATCTTGCGGTAGGTCGTCAGTTTGCCACCTGTGACGGTGATGAGCCCGGACGCCGATCGCACAACCTTGTGGCGCCTGGACAGGTCGGCTGTGCGCGCGCTCGGGGCACGGCCGTGGGCATCCGTTGTGGCGAGCAGGGGACGCAGTCCCGCCCAGCTCGCGGTCACGTCCTCCGGTCCAAGCCGAGACGAGACGGCCGCGTTCACTGCGTTGAGCACATAGGTGATGTCGCACGGCTCTACGCGGGGGTCGTCCAACGGGCCGCTGTAATCGGTGTCGGTCGTTCCGATATAGGTGTGCTCGTTCCACGGTATGACGGTGATCGAGCGGTGGTCTTCCGCCACCGGCAGTACCGTCGCGATGTCACAGGGCAACTTGTTGCGCGGGACCGTGAGATGGATGCCCTTGGCGGGGCGAATCGAGGTCGGGTAGGCCGCGTCGTCGAGGCGGTGCAGATCATCGGCCCACACGCCGGTCGCGTTGACGACGACTTTCGCCCGGACCTCGATCACATCAGCGTGGGAGTCGTCTTCCGACGATTCTGTCAGCCGGCAGCCAGAGCGAGGTTCTGCAATGGGCGCGACCCGTACACCGGTCAGGTGGGACGCCGCGTCGTGAACGAGGCCCACTACCGGGGCGTAGTTCACGGCGACAGCCGCGTGCTCGAGCACGGCGGTTCGCAACACGGAAAGAGTCAACCGGGCGTCGTCGGCCCAGGCGTCGTAGTAGACGAACCCGGCAACGAGACGGTCGGCGCGCAGGGTGGGGAAGTGGGAGGCGAGCTCCTGGGCTGTGATGCGACGATGGCGCTTGCCGATGCGCCAGCCGCCGGCGAGGTCGTACATCCAAAGCGCGGTCGAGTACCCGCGTGCGGTGGCCCGATCGACCGCTCCTCCCTTGCCGAAAAGGGGAATGAGGAGCGTGAGTGGTTCGACGAGATGCGGTGCGTTCCGCAGCAGGAGACGGCGCTCGGTGAGGCTTTGACGGACGAGGCCGAATTCATGTTGTTGGAGGTAGCGCAAGCCACCATGCACCATCTTGGACGACTTGGAGGACGTGCCGGACGCAAAGTCGCCCCGTTCCACGAGCGCGGCCCGCAGCCCCCTCGAGGCCGCGTCGAGCGCAACGCCGGCTCCGGTGATCCCTCCCCCCACGACGACAACGTCGAAGCTCTCGTCTGCCAGCCTGGACAGAGCGACATCACGGTCGAACATGGTCGCTGGTCGTCTCATCACGGCACCGTCTCGACAGCCTGCCACAAACCGACGACAGGACCGGATCGCCTCGCCGTTCGCAGGCAACTGCCGGCGCCCCTTGCGCGCTTCACAAGCAGCCTCAGATCGCGGTCGTGCACAGGATTTTTCGTTCGGGAGCCGATTTGCCTGTTAAGGCGGAGGCCTTGAAGGCCGAAGATCTGAAGGACAACTAGCAACAGTTGCCAGGCACGGCCTGGTGGACTGGACAAATGCCAGTTGTTGACAGTTTCGTTACGATCATTCATAATCGAGATTTCGGTCGGCCGACCCCCTGGCGAACGACAAGAGCGCCGATGCCGCCGCCCGATCTCCTGCAATTCGATCCTGGCGCGGCAGGTCGCCGCCGATGGCCGACAGACGACGAAAGTGAACGGGGATGAAAGCCAGTTGGCGCCAACGAGCCGCATGCCGAGGAGTTGACCCGGACATCTTCTACCCGGTGTCGGATGACGACTCGGAAGCGGCGAAGGCGGTCTGCGCGTCGTGTTCGGTCCGCCAGGCCTGTCTCGAGTATTCGCTTGCCGCACGCGAACGTGAAGGTGTGTGGGGTGGTCTCACCGAGCGCGAGCGTCGCCGGATCGTCCGCCAGCACCGCAAGTCCGCCTGACCCATCCCGGTCTTCGGTTCGTCGCGGAGACGGAGCGGCGAAAGCGTCGCGGTAACCTCCACGGATGGACTTCGACCTCGCGGAAGGGCTGACCGCGCTGGCTCCTCTGGTGGGATCGGGGCGGTGACGGTGGCCTCTCTCGAGAGCATCGGCGGATGGCCGGCGATCCTGGGAAGAGTCCTGAGCCGGCAGGATCTGACGGCGGAGGAGGCTTCTGCTGCCCTCGACAACGTGCTCGAAGGCGCCGCGACCGCTGCCCAGATAGGCGCTTTCCTCGCGGGCCTGCGAACCAAGGGTGAGACCGTGGAGGAGATGACCGGCCTTGTGCGAGCGATGCGGACTCACGCTGAGAGCCTCGAAGTCGGAGTCGAAGTCGTGGACACCTGCGGCACGGGAGGGGACCGCAGCGGCACGATCAATGTCTCGACGCTGAGCGCTTTCGTGGTCGCCGGTGCAGGCGCGGTCGTCTGCAAGCACGGCGGGCGTGCGGCTTCGTCTCTTGCAGGCTCGGCCGACGTGCTCGAAGCCCTCGGCGTGGTGATCGACCTCGGCCCTGGCGGAATACGACGGTGCATCGACGAGGCGGGGATCGCCTTTTGTTTTGCCCCGCGTTTTCATCCGACGATGCGTTTCGCGGCACCGGTGCGCCGCGAGCTCGGTGTCACTACTGTCTTCAACTTCGTCGGCCCTCTGGTGAATCCGGCCGGGGCGACACGCCAGCTCGTCGGTGTCTCTGACCCTGCGATGGCCGACAAGATGCTTGACGTGCTCGAAACCTTCGGCTCGGTGCACGCGATGGTGGTATTCGGTCACGACGGTCTCGACGAGCTGTCGACCACGGCACCATCGACCCTGATCGAGTCGGTGCGCGAACAGGACGGAACCTGCCGCCACCGTCGACTGGAGATCGAACCGGCCTCGCTCGGGCTGAAGCGTGCCACGCTCGGCGATCTGGCCGGTGGGGACGCGGCCCAGAACGCGGAACTAGGACTGCGGCTGTTGGACGGTGAGCGCGGCCCGAGACGCGACCTGGTGTGCTTGAACGCCGCGGCCGGCCTTGTCGTGGCGGGTCTCGCCGACGAGCTCGCCGACGGCCTCGAGATCGCCAGCGCGACCATCGAGGACGGGAATGCCCGAAGACGCGCTCGATCGGCTCGTGGCAGTATCGAACGCCGCCGCCAAGGCCGACTGCGGCTGAGGGCTCACGGTCGCTTGCAACCCAGCAACCCGATCGGCGAACGGCCCGGTGCCCGGGTCTGTGGTGCCTGGAAGCGCCCGGGAGCGAGTCCTCGTTAGTCAACAGGGCTTCGGGTTCCAGGGTTCGGGCAAGTCCTTGGGGTTGTCGAAGACCACTTGGCTCTCGGGAGTCGTGGTCGTGGCCACGTTCGGTGCCGACGTGGTCGTGGTGGGCTGTGTCGCCGAAGTGCCCGGCCGGGTGGTCGCGCTGGCGGAGGTGCCCGTCGGTGTCGAGCCGGTCGACGACCCGAATGCGAGGAAGCTCGAGATCATCTGCTGGGCGTAAGGCTGCGCCGTCATCAGCACGTCATTTCCGTCGACGGTGGCGCCGTAGGTCGGTAGCACCTCGGTCGCGAGGCTGGCCGAAGCGACTCCTCTGAAGCGTAGCCCGAGGTCGATCATTTCACGACTTGTGAACCCCGAGTCCACTTGGAGGTCGTCAGCGGTGGCCTGCAGGAAACTGTTGATTGCCAAGAGGTTGGGGAACTCGCTGTTCGCCTTGTTCATGACGGCATGGAAGAACGCCTGTTGACGCTGGATCCTGCTCCAGTCGCTCATGCCGTCGTAGCTCCAGGTCCCGTCCTTGAAGTAGTAGAGGTGCCGGCTGCGCACCAACGCCAGGGCCGTACTCCCGTTCACGGTCTGGCATCCCACCGTCGTCACGTTCAGGCCGGAGTCCAGATCGCGAACCGGATACGGGAAGTCGAGGGAGATGCCGCCCAGGGCGTTCACCATGCCTTCGAAGCCCGGGAAGTTCGCAACCACGACGTGGTTGATCGGGACTCCGAAGTCCTGCTGAATCGTCTCGACGAGCAGGCCTGGACCGGTGTTGAAGGCCGCATTGACCCGGTTCGAACCGCCGGTACCGGGGATCGGCACGTATGTGTCCCGTGGGATGGAGAGCATCTCGATCTGGCGCGAATCGGCTACGAGCCGTACGAGGATGATCACGTCGGACCGTTGTCCGGTCTGGGTGGCTGCGCTCCCGAAGGACGAGGCCTGCCCAGCGGTGTCGACGAAAGCTCGGGAGTCGGAGCCGACGAGAAGGATGTCGATCGGCGCGCCAGAGGTCTCCGAGGTGATGCCAGGGACCGGGACTCGCTTGATCGAGCCCAGCACCGAGTTGACGTAGAACCAACCTCCGACGCCGCCGACGATCACCAGGACGAGCAGGACGGCTAGGCCGATGAGCACACGCTTGGGCCATCGGCGGCCCTTGGTGGCGTGATGAACGGCCCGGCGACCCCCTAGTGAGCGGATCGCGGGATCTCTGGGCACGTAAAGCGAGGATACCCACCAAGAGCTTGAATCTGAGGTCAGTCCGGATGTACGTCGTCTCCCGGCTCACCATGAGGTCCGGCTTCCGGTACCGGGTTTGGCTCCGGCTCCGGTCCCCTGGGGCCGTCGAGCTCCTGGCCGGCATTCGCGACCGGTTCGCCCTCGTCCTCCGAGCGACTCGGCAGGTCAGCTTCGGGCTCGTCGTCGCGCGTCGGTGAGGCCGGCGTCTCGGGCGTGCCGGCTGGTTGCCTCATGACGGGTGGGTGCAGCGTGATGAGCATGCCGAGACCGACGACGCCACCGAGTGAGGCAAGCTTGCCGAGCTGGTCGGCTCCCGTTGTGCCGTACCTGAGGGTGACGTGGTGTGCTGTCGGGACGACTGCCATCAGATTCGGAGAGACCTCGTACGGACCGATCGCGCCGGTGGCGTGCCAGTTGGGGAAATAGGGCACCCTCACGAGGACCGGAGAGCCGAGCCGCCCGACGTCGAAGCTGACCGTCGAGTTCGTCGTGCGCGCGTTGGCCACCGTTGTCGGCTTGACAGGGACTCCGTGCGACGGGGGAACCAGCGTCCCGATAGCGGCCCTGGGCCAGTTCGGCGGCCCGCTGAGTGCGAGCGCGACAGGCCAGTACCGTTCGCCCTCCCACCAGACCAGATTGGTGTCGAGCCACCTCTGCGCAGAGCCACCGGATTCCACGACCGGAAGGTAGTCGAGTGGTGTCACGAGCCGTGAGCCTTTGATGAGGTAGAGGTCCCAGACGGGACGGCTCACGACCACCTGGTCGATCGTGCCCGAGAAGCCCGGGGTCGACGCGATCTTGACGAGCCCCGGGACGCTCTTGGCGGCGGTCTCGACCTGAGGTGACACGGCTAGGAAGTAACGCACGTCTTCAGCCTCGAGGTGCCGGATCCCGTCGGCAAGATCGAAGGCGGGGTAGGTCAGGAACGAGACAGGATTAGAGGATTCGCCCGGTAGTGAGTACTCGGCTTGATCGAGAAAGTGAAACGGCGTTGATGTCGAGGATTCGAACAGGACGCCGTCGATCGTGTCCATGCACCCGTTGGTCCAGTACGGCAGCGCCATCGTTGCCTCCGTGGAACCGAAGGGGTTCGTTGTCTCGGTGATGTACTCGTACTGCAGCCGTCCACACCCGTAGGTGCGGCCCGCCTGGTCGAGCATGCGCACGATGTCCTGATAGACCGGCCAGCCCGACTTGCCTTGGAACCCGGTGTAGTTCCAGGAGATCCAACCGGGCACCTCGATCTGGCTGCCGCTGGGCTGGAAGCCCGGGATCGCAATGCCGCCAGCGACGAACGCGCCGATCAGGCCGGCGAGGCTGCCTAGGACGATCGCGAACGGCGCCTGCCAGACGTCGAGCTGCAGCCAGCGGCCTCCCAGGCGGAAGAGCTCTCCGAGTCCGTAGGCGGCGAGAAGCGTCGTGCAGAGAAAATAGAACGGCAGCCACCTGCCGTTGTATACGAAACCGGCGGGCAGCCACTGGAATCCCGCAACCGCGCCCACCGTCGCGATCGTGAGCGCGATGGGCGTCCTGTCACGGCCGATGATAGCGATGACTATGCCCAGCGCCGCGGGGACGATCATCCAGAAATAGCCGTGCGGGAAGATATTCGACCAAACGCCGGTCACCCTCGTGTAGCCCATCGAGGAGCTGTAAGCGAGATCGGCGGCGAACGGGACGAGCCAGAACGCCGCGAGCAATGCGCCGACCGCGCCGACGGGAACAAGGACTCGCCACGTGTTCCTGTTCCAGTGGACCAGCGCGAGCAGAACCGCGATGGCCGCGTAGCCGAGTGCCGGGACGACGTGGCACAGCAGCGTCACCCCGTACAGGGCGGCCGCAAGCCAACGGAGCCGGCCCGTCCGGAGTGCGTACGCGAACACTCCGAGGAAGAGCAGTCCGGTCGTGAGCGCGAGAGAGAACGAAAACTCACCGGCGAGAGTCGAGGTGAGGTTCCCACCTTCGATGGTGTAGGAGGTGTTGAACAGGAAGGGCAAGGTCGCCATGGCCATCAGTGCGGGGATCGGCCGCCTGAAGTCCGCCAGTCGCCCGAAGGCCCAGGCCGACGCCGGGAGCGCGACCGGGCCGAGGACCGTGACGAGCTTGAAGGCCACGGCGTAGGGGAACACGACCGAGAACGCGGCGACGAACAAAGCGGGAAGAGGAAAGTAGAAGACGTACAACGGGAAGCCCTCGAACCACTGTGGATCCCACCCTGTGATGCGCCCTTGGGGCAGCAGGTCGTGGATGAGGAAGTACGGCGTCACGATGTGGCCGGCGTTGTCGCCGCCGACATCCATGTTCGGGCTGAAGATAAGGTCGGGTCGCAGCTGCCAGATCACAAAGATCGTCGCTCCGACTACTGCGACGAACCCGAGGGCCTTTGTGATCGCCTCGCCGCGTGTCGGGCGCACCGTCTCGCCGATGGCCTGCACGGCGGCAATCTAGTCGTGGGGAGCGCCGCAGTGGCCGCACCCCGGTCGATCCGATGCCCAGAAGGTCGCCGCACGATGGTAGCGTCGGCCCCTGAGGGGCCGTTGGCGCAGCCTGGTAGCGCGCTTGCATGACACGCAAGAGGTCACAAGTTCAAGTCTTGTACGGCCCACCAGTTGACCAGGATGTTTGTAGCCCATTTGCCACTAGAGTAGTAGCACAAGCCCGTTTTGTTGCCCGTTTTGTTGCCTAAGGCTGTCTACGTGCCTACCTTGAGCACCGCCTAGAACGACTCAGGCGCCTTTGAAACGGCGGGGGAGTGTCTTAGCCGGGCTACATCCCTGTAGGCGTTACGGGGCTGCCCTACGCTTTCTCCGTGCCACGCATCACGAAAGACGAGATACTCAGCGAGATCCAACGTTGTGCTCAGGAGCTGGGTGGGCGTGCGCCTGGCTTTCGAACCTTTGAAACAATGACAGGTATCAGATCCTCAGCCTGGCGGGGCGTCCATTGGGTTGTGTGGAATGAAGCCCTTGAGGAAGCCGGGTTTTCTCGAAACGAGCGTCAGGCGAAGTTTGACGATGAGTACCTACTGCATCACTTAGCAGATTACATAAGGCATTTGGGGCACTTTCCATCCTCTGCCGAACTACGGATTAGAAAGTACCAGGAACCAGACTTCCCAAACTCCAAGGTGTTTGGGCGTTTTGGTGGGCGTGACGGAATCATCACTGCTCTTGAGCAGTGGTGCCAGAAACAGCCGGACTACTCGGACGTTCACGAGATCAGTACCGGCCTCCTAACGGAAACCGCAGTACCGCCCGCAAAAGACCCGCCTGTTGTCATGAAGGGTTTCGTCTACATGATCCGGTCAGGGGACCGGTACAAGATTGGGCAGACTGCAAATCTCGGGCGGCGAAGTGACGAGATAATCCGTCAACAAGCCGTAAACGCCCACCTAGTGCACTCGATTCCGACTGATGACCCGGTGGGAATCGAGCACTACTGGCACGAGCGTTTTGCAGACAGGCGTTACAAAGGTGAGTGGTTCGTGCTCTCCCGAGAGGACGTGGCGGCGTTCAAGCGTCGGCGCACGCTCATGTGAGGTAGCCAGGTTCCACCAACAACACCGCCCACTTTGGTAACTCAGCCTGTGAGCAGGCTTGCGCCGAAGTAGCATCTTGACTGACTTGACCTTTCCGGAAAGGAGGGTCACATGAGGATCAGGCCGCATTGGCGAAAGATGAGTTGGGTGGTGCTGATCTGGAACGTCCTGATGGTCGTCTGGATCATCGTAGGCGTGGCGGGTTCTCACAATGCACAGAACTGCACTGCCAGTGGCCTCAGCCAGCAAGCCTGCAACGCCGCAAACAACGTAGGAACAGCAGTCGGCGTGGGGATAATCATCGTCATCTGGCTAGTCGGAGACTTCATCCTTGGGATTCTCTGGCTTGTCACAAAAGGCAACAGGCGTCCATGTCCGGCCTGTGGGCTACCGGTGAAGGCTGGAAAACTCCAATGCAAGAAGTGCGGTTACGACTTCCGGTCTGTCCCGGCTTATGCGCCAACACCAGCAGCACCGCCCACCGTACCGGCTGGTTGGTTTCCAGATCCTCAGGGTTCTGGACAGCTTCGATACTGGGATGGCGTGCAATGGACCGCCACCACAAGACCGAACTGAGGTACCCAAGAAAGAAGGAACACCATGACCACCCGTCAGATCCTGAAGGCAACTCTTGCTGGAACAGCAGCACTCGCTCTGGCTGTCGTTGTCCCAGTCGCAACTTCGGCGGCTGGTAGCCCACAGCCGAGAGTTGCGCCGCACATCATCAGTGCGTGGCCGAACGACGTGAGTATGGGTGGAACAGGCGGTTACATCGTTTGGAGTAACGGCAAGGTCGTGACGATAGACGGCGCTCCGTTCTACGGCTCGTTCAACATTCCGACTAACAACGTGGTTGGGTTTGCAGAGAACGGGATGGAAAACGGGTACTGGGTAGTGACGAGTACAGGAGCGATCTACGGTACACATGGAGTTTGCTCGTCCGGTGAGACGCTACAGGGTCCTCACGTCACTCTCAGGCCAGGTGAACGGGTGGTCGGAGCAATAAGTTCGTCGGGTAGCATGAAGGACTTTGCGTTAGTGACGAACCTAGATCGAACCTTCGACTACGGCTGCAACTTCACCTTCTAGCAACTACCTGGCTCCCTTCTCGTAGTGTGCGGGGTGGATCAGAGGCAAACTCCACCACCACCGCCTGAGGCGTAAGGTTGTACCAGAGAGGCGGCAGGGAACATGAGGAAGTTCCCGTTGGTTCTACTAGTGCTGGTGCTGATGGCCGGGTGCTCAAAGGCTGCTACTGCACCGCCGACGACCACGACAACCACCCAACCACAGGCTCAAGGTCCGATTGGTCCTGCAAGTGGTGATATCGAGTACGTCTGCTACGACCAAGGCGGTAGCGCAGTCATTCCGGCAGTGACGAACTCAGCCGGAACTTGGTCTTGTCCATCAAGTACTTTCCCCTATGAGGCGGTAGCTTCTAACAGTGACGAAGGAGTAGGCCAAGTGCCGGTTGGCTATCACTTCATCTGCACCAACCCCAACACTGGAGCCACCTACGTTGCCTCTGTCGGCCCCTTTAAACTTGGTGGAGTCTCGGGCTACACCGGAGCGTACTGCCCCAAAGCATCTGATGACTGGCTGTCAGTGGTGCCATGAAAACGATTGGTGCGGATAAATCGGAGCCTCAAAGGCTAAGCTTCAAAGAGGAATCATGAGCCTGAATGTGCACACGCCCGGTCCTGGAAACACGATCAAGGCAGATCAGGAGCACATTGCACGCCACGTCGAGAACCTTAAAAAGATGAGCTACCTCGAAATGCTGGATGATGCTGTCAGAGACCCAACCGACTCGAACATTGCGATCATTCGGATTGTTGCAGACATGCGCCTGGCAACAACCACGAAAAGAACGCTAATCGGGACTTGGGCAGCCGTAGTGCTTGCCCTCGCTGGGGTTGTGATCGCAGTTGGTTCGGTAGCCGGGTGGTGGTAGAGAGGGTCCACCACGGTCACGGCCTGTTTTGGTAGCCTACCATCGAACACCAGTTCGTGAGAGGTAGACGAAGTGAGCAAAGCTAGGTGCCAGTCGTGACTAACTGGACCGAAGTGGCAGCATTTGCTCAGTTTGCTGCGGCTGGTGTTTTGACAGTCTCAGCCGGGGCACTGATTGTGTCGGCAGTCGCAACAAAGCATCTTACTGAGAAGACTGGCACTCTTGGAGAACACACAAGAACACTTGCCGACGAAACGCACAGGCTGGGCCAGCACGCAGAACTTGACAGAGAGATGCGGTACCGACCCTACATCGTGGGAACGCTCTCTCGTAATGGGAACGAGGAAAAGTACACGTACGTCATCGGTTTGCGTAATGCGGGTGATGGACCGGCACTTGATTGTTCCGTGGCTTTTGTTGGCTACCGAGGCGAGTTTGGTGAGCACCGTGGTTTTGTCCTGGACTCGCATCAGCCTCTTTGGAGTTCGCCAGGGATTACGGCGCAACCCGTAACGCACCCTGAGGGCTTATTCAGTCCACCACCCGGCAAGTCACAGCCTGCGCTTGCAAAGCCGCTAGTGGTTGTCTGTACCGATGTGCTCGGCATCCGTTGGCGGTTTCTGGATGGACTACAGCCTGAGTCCTGGCGGGCAGACTCCGACGAACCAGCCCCGCCTTGGACTGCGTGGTAAATGACCGCAAAGGCGGTGCAGAAGAGGATTACAAGCAAATGACTTGGAGAGTCGAGACATTCCGGTCAGCGCAGGAGTTCGAGGACTTCTTGAACGATCCGGCATCCGTTGATCTGAAGCTGGATAGCTGGCGGCACACAGCCTCCGGCGGCAAGGTGTGGATTATCGCCGTGTTTTACGCTGACGACACTGAAGCCTAGGAGCCGCCGAAACGCCTGAGGGAAGTGCTGCCGAAGCCGCAGTAAGTTGTGCCGTAGACGAGAACCCCAGCAAGAGGGGGACAGGGTGTTGCTAGCAGCCACGGACTCGACTGGTGCCACTGACGCCATCGTCGTGATGGTGGCCGTTGTCCTGGTCCTGTGCCCACTCCGAAGAGTGATTGTGTCTTGCTCGCTGCACCTTCCCTCCGGCCTGGTGACGTTCAGGGTGTAATCTTTTAACAGTTATCAGTAGGGACGCCCCGTTCGGCTAGGACGACCACTTAGGTTGCCGCCCAGGGTGCAGGCTCGACGCCTCTTCTGACCGATCCGAGAGGAAGGTCATAGTTCCCAACCGCCCTGCTAAACCTCAGCAGAAAGTAGAAAGCCCATGAAAAGGCTTATAATCGTAAGCGTCTTGGTCTTGTGTTTGTCCGCACTGTTTGCAGTCTCCAGTGAGGCAGTGACTACTTGGAGAACAATCGCACGTGCGCAGTCATCAGGGAGCAACCCCACTGAGGGCAGCGTGCTGTCCAGTAGGCCGTCTGCGTTGCGTATCGAACTGGTGAGTCCAAACTCGACGTCCGGCTATATGTTCTGGACAGAGACATGTTCAGTGCTAGGGACTCCAAGTGTTCACTACGGCGAGTACTCCGTTACCAGGAACACAACGAACTACAGTTCGCTCCCGGTTCCTCCAAGAGCGACCTGGTGCAGCGTGACGTGGATGATGGGTGAAACCGCCGGAACACTGAAGATGTATCTTCAGAGGACGGCTGCCCCTGCCCGGCCGACTCCTGGCGCCCCGCCTGCGGCGTTCCAGGCCTCGTGCTCAGATCAAATGCCATATGTCCAGCTTGTTAAAGATCCTAATGCTCTCAAAGGCAAGTGCATCACCGAGGAGGGACAAGTCTTCCAATACGACACCGCCACAGGCCTGACTTCAATGCTGGTGTCGATTGATGACCTTGGCGACAACATTTGGACCGACAACGTTTGGGTTAATCTTCCGAATGCTAAAATGGGCAAGTCTATCTATGAGAACGACATCATTCAAGTTTGGGGACCCATCGGCGGCTCCTACACTTACACGACCACAACGGGCGGCACAGCAACAGTCGCCGTCATCAACGCCAAGTATCTAAGGCTGATTAGCAAGTAGAGAAGCCACAAAGACGAGGCCGGGGAAGCTGCCAGAGAGCCAACAGTTCACACGCAGATGCAGTATCAGCTTTTGAAGCTTGGCTCTGACATGGGACTCGATGTCTGGGTGGCAAGGAACGATAGGAGCAGAGAGTGGCGGGGAAAGTTGTTCTCGGACCTTCCTCGATTCAGAGCAAGCCTGCCCCATCAGTTCGACGCCGTGACAAACCGGATAGTCGAGATGATCGACGTGCTCTGGCTCTCGGGTCCGGCGGTCGTGGCCGCCTTCGAGATTGAGAGCACAACTTCCATCTACTCGGGACTTCTCCGGATGGCCGACTTACTGGCACTTCAGCCGAACCTGAACATCCCGCTCTTTCTCGTTGCACCGGAAGACAGACGCTCGAAAGTGATCACTGAGATCAACAGACCAACGTTCTCCCGGCTCAATCCACCACTGGTGGAAGTGTGCCGCTACATCAGTTTCGAAAGTCTAAGTGCCAAGATGGCGGAGGTTTCGTCGTTCGTGCGGTACCTCAAGCCCGACTTTCTTCAGGGAATCTCTGAGTCCTGCGAAGTCGAGTCGGAGTAGGCGAGCAGTGTGACCCGTGACTACGGCGAATGGATCGTGGGGGGACTGAAGGCACTCGGCACATGACTCGGGAGGTTGTGGCAACCCAGTGAAACCGTTGGACAGAACTCCAACGGGCCTGGCAGTTACAGGATCTACGTGCTTGCTGGATCACCGTACGCTGCCAGGACGCTTGGCGCTTACCTGTGTGGCCCACGATTGCGTGTGTCCACACCTGCGGCAGGTCAATGCGTATTGGCCGTTCACGGCCTTCAGCCGTGACTTACACGCCTCGCAGCGGTTGTGCTGCTTCAACTTCTGCATGCTCTTGTTGATCGAGGTAATGCATAACGAGATGACGAACAAGAAAATGAAGATCACTACGATGACTGCGATGATGGTCGTAACCATTCCAGCAGTACCTCCCCACTCCTAAGTTGCACCGTCGGTCAAGATCATCGGCAGATCAGTCGCCAGGGTTGACCAGTTGACGGATCCAATCCACAGCTTGTCCGGATCTGGACGACTGGTGGCGCTCGGCTGCTCGGGATCAGGTCGGGTCAGCGACCACGAGGTTGGCTCGGTGATGCTGCAGATTCACTGACGCTAAGTGTCGGCGGCCAGCGTGCCGATAAGTACCTGGTAGGCACGGTCGTACCTGTGGGAAGCAGCGTCTCGGGAGAAGAAGATGTCTGGAAGAAGACTCAGGATTTTGGTGGTCCTAAGCGTATTGGGAGTAGTCGCTGCCTTGACTGCTGGATGCTCAGGCTCGGCAGCGCCGACAACAACTACCCTTCCGTCCACAACGCCTTCCCCGACTGTGGCGGCGGCACCACCCACGACTATGCCAGTGGTGGTGGTGAACAGGATCAAGAGCCACGGCGTGTGCGTCGCCCTGCTCGACATCATCGCTGACGACGTAGAAGGTCAAACGTCCGTTGCTAATAGCTTTTTCCAGAAGTGGAAGCTTGATGCTAAGGCGCTGGCGAGTGACATGGCCTTATCGGGATCCCCGTGGATCACAGAGGGACTCAAATGGGGACGACTGGTGAAGGCTGGTGGCATCGCTTCCCCGGATGCTGAGGCATACGTAGCCTCTCTGAAAGGGCAATGCACCGGAGTGGCAGCGCCTACGACCATTGCACCGACGGCACCCCCGACTACTGTGGTCGCCGCTCCAGCTCCGAACCAGAACGTCGTGACCTTCTGCAAGGCGGCGATGAAGGTGAGCAGTGACGTGCTAGCCCTTGAGAAGGGTCAGAACCCACCGAGTGCCGTCAACGATGCTGGAGTCTTGGGAGAAGATTCTGTCCTCGCTGGCGGTCAGTGGGCGACGGAGACACACGCTGTTTCGACTGCCATGACGGGAGAGGATTACGTGACGACCAATAACGATCTGACGCAGATCCTCAAACAGTGCACGAATTACCTCGACCAGTTCTCCTAAGACCAGAAAGAGCGCTGCTTCATCAGGGAGACTGGCAGTCAAGTGTGGTGCGCTGCTTGCCGACAAGTACCTGGTAGACGACTGCCCCGTTCGGTGGCGGGCGTCGGCGGGAGGTAGAAGATGACCTACGACGAACTGACAAAGCTTGGCGAGTTGCGTGACTTAGGCACCCTTACAGAGGCTCAGTTCAATGCCGAGCGAGCAAGATTGGTTGGCTCATGCACGCCGAGCGTGCCGAAGGTTACGCCCACCGTGCCAACAAGCACACCAAGGGTTGCGCCAGCAAGACCGAAAGCCATCCCGAGCACACCGAAGAAGATGACTCGGGGCAAATGGATCTCTCTCACCGTGGTCGTAGTCGTGATAGCCGCTGCGGCAGCCGCCTTTGCATCAAGCGTGCAGAGTACGTCGGGAATCTCGCAGCCAACACTCGCCCAAGCGTGCAGTGCAGTGCAGGTCGTAAACAACTACAGCACAGGCGGAGGCGACACCGTAGGCCAGGCAAACGTAGCTGAATCGACCATCAGCAACTACGGCGGCACGCTGGCGGCTGAGCAGTCGAAACTCATTGCCGACGCCAACAACAACGACAACATCGGTACTCTGCAGGAACTTGGCGACATGACTGGCTATTGCAAGAGTCATGGTCATTGAGGCCAGGAAGAAAGGGTCCAACTGATCGCCAGGCCATCCTGGTGACTTCTCGCCAGGTCGTGTGGCTGGCCAGAAGAGGTTTCCGGTTGCGTCTTGTGTCACTCAGGAGGCGTCACTCGTCGAGAAGGTGGCGGTAGTGCTCCATGATTGCAGCTTTCTTCTCGTCCGGAGTCGTCTCAGCCTTGAGGATGACGCCCATTCGAGCACGGTCGGCGGCGCACACTCCCAGCCGTGCGAGATTGGCTATGCAGCTATTGACCAAACTGGCACTGACTTGACCAGTGTTCAGGTTTGGATGCGTGAGTGCATCGTGCAAGGTGTCGAGGAGAACCCAAGCAAAGGCAAGGTCTGTCTGTTGCTTCGGCACGTTCGAGTCGATGATTCCCTGGTACAGATCCTTGATCGGCTCAGACCACTTGGAGTTAGCCGGTCGAGACGTTACTACCGGCAGGGCCGTGATCGTAGCGATACCCGCTTGCTCAGCCTTTGGTGTGTCCACCCTGCGCCTCGTGGCTGGGTTCTTGGGTGCTGGTCCACTATTAGTGATCCTCATGTGTTACCTTCTTTCTTATGGTTGGAGAAGTGCTGAAAGAGTGCATGTCTATTTCGTAACTTTGTATATGTAGCCCCTAATGTGTCCGAAGAACTCGGCAGTGCCGAAAGACATAACCCCTGCTCAGAGCATGTGACCAAAGCGTATAACCCGTACAGAATGGCAGCGTTGTCGGCGGTGAGGTGTGCAACAAGGGCATAGGGGTTGGCCCACCCCCCCATACCATGAGACATGTGCGTGATGTCCTGAGGTAGATATATCTACTTTCGGGCGGTGGGTTTTGATGATCAGGCTGGCTGATGTTCGCAGACGGAGCGGCCACCGGAGGCGTACCAGACCGTGGAAATGACGCTATAGCGACAGGTCTAGCAAGGCTCTTAGCAGGACGTTTGTGGCCTAACATTACGTGTGTTGCCCTATATGAGCCGCTAAGAGAGGCGGGGAGGTATCTCAGCAGCCCGAAAGGTTGTTGCGGGATCAATTCGGCTGCGAAGTGACGACGATGCGGTAGGAATCAAGGGAAGTCTGGTCGCCCGCACAGGAGCCTAGTGGTCTGGGATGTGGTCTTCGGAAACACCCCACTCTTTAGAGTGGGGGATGTTTCCCGATTGACTCCCGAGCGTTTCCCAGTGTTTCCCGATAGCGTTTCCCACAGGAAACATGCAGGTAGACAGCCTGTTTGTCGGAGCGTTTCCCAATGTCTCAGAAGGGTGTTTCCAAGCGTTTGCCATGAGCGTTTCCCGAGCGTTTCCCGATCCATTGCTAGACGGCCACGGCATGGTGGTTGGGATCCCGTAACCTCGCCTTGCGCTCTTTCTGCGCTAGTCCGACGAGATCGGTCCGCTTGCGGATGTCTCGGGCAGCTTTTCTGACAGGGGCGTCTGCCGGGATGCCTGCGGCTTCGAGCAAGTTGATAACGTCCTCGACCGCTCTGTCGATCACGTTGTCCAACTGGAAGACATGCCGTAGCGGATCCTCCTTGATGGCGAATGTGAGCTTCTCACCGAACTTGACAACGGCCAGCCGGGACTTACGGCAGGTGAGCGTGAGATCGTGCTTCTTTTCCAGCTTCCACACGAGATCGACGTACCCGGCCTTGTGGCTGGACCCTCTCATGTCCCCGTTCTTGCCCATGTGATCCAGACGCACCAGGGAGCGCTCCTCGTGCTTCAGAGGGACGGACACGAATCTGTCAAAGTCACGGTAGGTGTTGGAGGACTGCTCGTCACCCTGCACCAGCATGGTCATCGTGTCGATCACGACCAGGTCGGCTTGGAGGGCGTGCACGATGTCCATGAGCATCTGTCCACCCTGAGCGGTGTCGAGTGGTGCGATGCTCTGCATCTGCAAGTAGTGGAAGTACTGCTGAAGGTCAGCCGCATCGTCTGAGCCGTACCCGAACGCCTCCATACGCTCCTGCACGTCTTCCGGCGTCATCTCCTGGTCGAGGTAGACAACGTGTCTGGGATCAGAGGATGGTTCGCCATAGAGGCTTCTACCGCTTGCAATCGCAGCAGAGGCTTCCAACAGCAACAGGCTCTTGCCAGAACCGGCTTGGCCGTAGATCGCCACCTGCTTGCCTTCGGGCACGATGTTCGGGACAGTCCACTCCTGTTCCGGCGGCTCTCGACCAAACAGTTCAGTCCAGCTCAAAAGCTGGAGAGTGTGCGTTGGCTCGCCTGGTGGACCCCATGTCACCTCTGTGACGTCCATGGAGATCTCAGAAGACTTCTCGGGCGTCGGCACCGCCCTTAGGTGGGGAATCGTTGTGTCTGCTTGTGTCATGTCATCTCACTTTCACCCGGTACGACAAGCTGCGGGAGATGACGACCACAACCTGTCGCACCGGAAACCTGAAAGGCGCACAGTTGCGCCTATCGAACTTGCCAGCCCCCAGAAGGCATCAACCACTCACGGCAACGATCTGGGCCAGATACGACTTGCTTGATATGACTCGGACTACTTGAGGCACATCATTTCAGCAGAGTGGCAGCGCTGAAGCCGACTACCAGAATGGACCCAATTCCTCACTGCATCTGGTGAACCAATTTTACCATAAGAACCTTCCGGCCCTGCGTAGATACCGTTTTGCAAGAGTTGCGCAGCCGCTTAATATAGTTGTCTATTATCTATGTTAGCTTCTAGTGCATACAGGCTGTAACTGCATACTGGCAGTGGACAGGACCGCCAGTTCTTTGCTATGGTATGCGTGTGTAGAAACCGTGGCATACAGTCGAAAGGAATTTGGAGGACGGACCATGAATAGGAATACAAAAGCGCCGGAAGCTGGTAGCGGATCAGCCACCAAGGCGCTCGAAGCAAAGCCAATCCGCCTCACTTACAGCATCCAAGAGGCAGCCGACCAGCTAGGCATAGGCCGGAGTCTCGCCTACGAGTTGGCACAAGCGGGAACACTGCCAGGTGTGCGCCGGTTGGGACGCCGGTACGTTGTCTCGAAGACGGCGCTAGATGCTTGGCTAGAAAGCCCGCAGCCTAACCGTGTTGCCTAAGGTCAGAGCAGATAACCAGCTAAACATAAGCGGTATGCGTGGTGACCACTTGCGTGCTAGACTCCCGCTAGGTCACATGTGGTGACCGAGCGAGGGAAGACAGAGATGGCACGAGATGGTTTAAATATCAGTCGGCGGGCCGATGGCTGGTATCAGGCATCGGTCGAACTGCCGAAAGGTCCAGACGGCAAAAGGGTGCGCCGCTCAGTGGTGGCGAAGACCCTGAAGGAACTTGAGGCAAAGCGTCAGCAACTACTTAAGGACATCGACGCCGGAGGCGGCAAGGCTGTTCCGAAGGCTCTGTTGGTGGGGGATTGGCTGGACAAGTGGCTGGACATCAACACGAGGGCAGGGGTTTGGAAACCCGCAACCGAGCGGAACTACTCGGATATTGTCCGCTACTACCTGAAGCCCACCGAAGTCGAGGGACGCTACAAGCTGGGGGATATCAGGCTTACGGCTCTGACCGTTGATCACGTCGAGGCACTGCTTGAGCAGCTAGGGGAGAAGTCCACCAGCACGCAAAAGCGTGCCTGGTCAATCCTCACGGCAGCCCTTGAGGTTGCCAAGGACAGGCATCTGGTGCGAGAGAACGTGGTGAGAATGGCAAAGCCGCCGAAGGTCACGTACTCAGAACGTCAGGTCCTTACCGCTCAACAGGTCAAGGAAATACTGGCTGAACTGAAGGATACCGGAGACTGGTTGTATCCCTTGTTCGTGCTGAGTGTTTCTACCGGCCTGCGAGAGGGCGAAGCCCTAGCTCTCAGATGGGCAGACATTGATTGGGTTTGCTCCGAAATCTCAATCGCCGGGACCCTAGACCGTGCGGAGCGTAGGACCGTAGCCACGAAGACACAGAAGTCTCGACGCACGTTCAAGGTCGGCCCGCAGGTCATTGAAGCCCTGCAATGGCAACAGCTACGGCAGAAGGTGGACGGAACGGAAGGACCGGACAGCTTGGTGTTCACTGCCGATACTGGTAATCCGATTTATGAATCCACGATTCGCCGCCATTGGCGTTTAATCCTTGAGCGGCTGGAAATGCCAGCAGTCACGTTCAAGGACCTTCGGCACACCGCCACGGTTCTCATGCTTCAGGCCGGTGTCCCGGCTGAGACTGTGGCATGGCGGCTCGGGCACAACTCCATGAACATGATCGTTCGGACCTACGGCTGGACTTCTAGTAACCGCTACGAGGACGCCGCCGAAGCCATGGAGGCGTTGCTGTCGTGATCTACACCGCCAGTGATCCAGAAGACATGTACAAGGCGTTACAGGAAGTTGACTTCGATGCCTCTCAACTGATCATCGACACAGACGCCGATGCGGTGTTCACCAGCAAGCGAGAGCACTTGGCGTGGCTCATAGAGCTAGAGGCTATCTGCGGTTGTGAACACGAGTTTGATGACCACGTGGACCTTGACGACAACGGCTACCGGGTCTGTACGCAGTGCGGCCTTAATCCACTGTTCATGTGTGTGCTGGACCGCGGGAACTACGGCGTGGCGGCAGCCGACTACCTGAAGATCCGTGAGCAACCTGGCCCGGACGCCTACCGGCACACTCCCTAAGCCTCTCCTGGCCTCTCTCGAAACCCCCTGGCCTTCGGGTCAGGGGGTTCTTTGTTGCCTAGTTTGTTGCCTAACCTCGCTGTTGTTGCCTATTCAGGCATGTTGCCGTGTGTTGCCCTGTTTCCAGATATGTGGACTGACCTGCCTATGTGTGGAAATGGTAACACTAGGTGGACACCCATTACATGCATGACACGCAAGAGGTCACAAGTTCAAGTCTTGTACGGCCCACCAAGAAGTGAAATCGAAGCACCTTTAGTTGTCCCGACGACGGTCGTGAAGGCCCTGACAGGCTCGACCGTCGCTCACATCGTCAGCGACATGACAGCCTTTTGTCCGTGCAAGCGGTTCTCTGCCTGGTCGTAGACCACCGAGTGGGGTCCGTCGATGACCGGATCTGTCACCTCGAAGCCTCGGTCGCACGGCAGGCAGTGCATGTAGAGGCAGTCGCGGTCGGTCAGCTTCATGATCTCCTCGTCGCAGATCCAGTCCTGGTTCGCGTCGAACAGCTTGTCCTGCGCGTCCCAGTCGGCGACCGGCACCTGTGGCGCCACGTACCGGAGGCTGGCCCAGCTCTTGGGGTAGACCACGTCTGCTCCCGCGAACGCGGCGCGCATGTCGTCGGTCTCTTCGAATGAGCCGCCGTAGCGCTCCGCATTCGCGCGGTAGTGCGCGATCTGCGCCGGGTCGAGCTCGAAGCCTTCCGGCCGCGCGAATACCAATTGCGCCCCGTACAGCGAGCAGGCGGCCATCATGCTGTGCGGTACCGAGACCGGCTTCTTGCGACTGGGCGAGTAGGCCCAGCTCATGACGATCTTCCGGCCCTCCAGATTCCCCAGCTTCTCCTTGATGGTCATCACGTCGGCTATTCCCTGGCAGGGGTGGTACTTGTCACATTCCATGTTGATCACCGGCACGTCGGCAGCGGCCGCGAAAGCGCGGACGTAGTAGTTTCCTTGCCCGTAGTTCCAGCCCGTCGGATCACCGTAGATCCGGATGGCGATCGCTTCGCCGAAACGCGACAACGTCTTGGAGACGTCGTCTAGGCGTTCGGTGACGTACGCCTTCTCGGCCCCGGCTGCAGCCGGGGTGTAAACCATGTTCGAGTCGAGGTAGTTGGCGTGTCCTCCGAGTTGCATGATGCCGCACTCGAAGCTGTTCCGGGTCCGAAGCGAGCGGTTGTAGAAGATCAAGAAGACCGTCTTGTCGGTCAGGAGATGGTGTTGGACCCCGCGGGCGCGCTCTAGCTTGAGTTGGAAAGCGGTATCGAGAATCGTGTCGATCTCTTCCTTGGTGAAATCCGCGAGGGAGATGAAGTCTCGACCCTTCAGCAGTTTGGTGACCATGTCGTTCGCCTCTCCTTCCATAGGGCAGCGGCCCTACTTGTCTTTCGTTCCGGTCGTGCCGACGTCAACTCACTTCCGGGAGCAGCTCGCTCACGGCGTGCCTCATACCGCTCGGGCGGCTTCCACGAAGACCTTGGCGCGACGGGGATCGACACGATTCCAAGTGTCCCCGTCAACTTTGAGCGTGCTCCCGACGATGCAGCCGTCCGCATACTCGAGGTAGTCGGCGATGTTGTCGGCTCGAGCCCCCGTGTTCAAGAGCACCGGCAGTTGGGCAGGGACAGCCTTGCGTACTTCGGCGACTGTCGAGACGCTCGGTTCTGCACCCGCCATCGGGCCGGAGATCAAGATGGCGTCGGGCAGACTCGACACGGCAACGGACATCGCCACCGCGACCGGTGATCGTTGCCCGGTTGTCGAAGCGAACTCTGGGGTCACATTCATGAAGATTGCCAACCGCTGGGCGTCGAGGTACCGCCTTCGGCGGAGGAGCCCAGCGGCATCAGGTACCCAATGGCCCATGTCAGACTCCCACGCGCCTGTCGCCACCTCGCGGATAAACGAGGCCTCCGTCGCAACTGCAGCCGCGAGAGCACACTCAGCGTCCCATAGATAGTCGACACCAAAAGGGATCTCTTCGGGACGGCACTCGATTGCAACCCGGGCCATGACGGCCGAGGCGACGAGGTCTGCCTTGAGCGCGTAGGGCCGATCGTTCTCGTTGCAGAACATCACGGCGTCGAAGCCCGCGTCGACAAGGATGGCAACCTCCTCGCGTACGTGCCGCACAAGGCCGCGCACGCCATCGCTCGAGTTGTACAAGGCTGTGCCGGGCAGGGCCGGCACGTGCGCCATGGCGATCAATGGCTTAGCCACCTGGGGGAAGATCTCCCTGAAGCGAGTGCCGACAGCCGATTGAGGCACTGGTGCATGTTCCTGCACGATTTCGCTTACGGTCATGCACCAGGGTCTAGCACCAGGCGCGCGGGGTTTCAACTCAGCCGCGGCTACCGCCTGAAAGGGACCGACGGCGCTGCAGTCTCCGCCCGCGAAGGCCAGCCTGGCTTGTAAGCGTGCTGTCGCCGGCGAGGTCATCGCGCACTTCGTTCAGCAACCCGGTTGGAGCATCTTCTGGGGCAGCCACGTGGGATCCGAGGCGCACGCAGACAAGTCGCTCGCCGTAGGCGCGTCTGAGCTCGGCTGCCAGCCCGTCATCGGTAACCACGTGGTCGAAGGCGTCGATGCCGACAACTGTCGCAAGAGCTCGCCGCCCGAACTTCGAGCTGTCAGCAAGGAGAACCCTACGAGCAGCCGCACCGAGCATCGCCTGTTTGATCGGTACTTCTACCGTGTTGACGTTGGTCACCCCAGCCTCGGCGTCCACCGCGTCGGCTCCGAGAAATGCCCAGTCGACCTGGAGGCCCGCCAGATTGGTGAGTGCGCTGGGCCCGACGAGGGTGAACACCGAGTCGATGAGCTGGCCGCCGGTCACGAGGAGCCTGACACCACCCCCTTCTGCAAGGTAATGAGCGATTCGGAGGTCGTTTGTCGCGATGGTGAGACCCTTCCTGCCTTGGATCACCTGGGCCAGGGCATAGGTAGTCGAGCCGCTGTCGAGAACGAGCGAATCGCCGTCTCTGATGAGGGTGGCAGCGTAATTGGCAATGGCCCGCTTCTCCCCGAGACGCTGGCGCTTTTTTACCTCATAGGGCACATCGACCAGGTCCCCGTCGGTGACTGGCATGGCTCCGCCGTGAGTTCGCTGGATCAGGCCTGCTTCCGCTAGCGCCTCGAGATCGCGCCGGATTGTGGAAATGTTGACGCCAAGGCTATGTGCGAGCACTCGCGACTCGACGTAGCCCGACTTCTCGATCAGCTGGCAGATGTCGCGCCGGCGTCGCTCACCTAGCATCAGCTCCGGCCCCCTAGGTCTCCGCGCCTATCAGCCACAGTCTTGACACGTTAGCAGCACGGGTGTAGATCAGGTGCGTGGATCGGAGCGATTTAGAGCAACTTCATCCAAAGTCACCCCCCAGCATGCCGTCTTCAATCCGGTGAGCGCCCCTGGCAGCACTTCTCGTAGCTGGTTCGCTCGACGCGGCAGACCGTCGAACGGCCGCAGTGACGCCCTTCCGTCTCAACAGGCGGCCGCAGTCGGGCCGGACGCAAGTGGCTCGGATGATGAGCCACCGGGCATTTCCATCGTGAATGTGACGAAGTCCTTTCGTCTTGGCCGTGGCACCATCGACGCTCTGCTTGGAGTGAACTTAGCGGTCGAGAAGGGGGCATTCGTATCACTGATCGGGCCATCAGGCTGCGGGAAGTCAACCCTTCTCAGGATGATTGCCGACCTGGACACGCCGACTACCGGGGAGGTCCTGGTGAATGGCTTGCACCCGAGTGCCATGCGTGCACGGAGCAGGATTGGCATCGCGTTCCAGGATCCGGCACTCCTGCCGTGGCGAACCGTCCTCGACAACATCCGGCTGCCCTTCGAAGTAGCGGGGCTCGAGCCGAATGAGGACATCGTGCGAGCCCTGGTGAAGCTGGTAGGACTTGAAGAGTTTCAGCGCGCCCGGCCGGCGCAGTTGTCGGGTGGGATGCGTCGAGCGCGTGGCTATTGCAAGGTCTCTTGTCCTCGAACCCGACGTCTTGCTGCTTGACGAGCCGTTCGGAGCGCTGGACGAAATGACGCGTCAACACCTGAATGTCGAGTTGATCCGTGTTTGGACGGAGCGGGCCACGACGACGCTGCTAGTTACCCACTCTATCTCCGAGGCCGTGTTTCTTGCCGATCAGGTACTCGTTATGTGCCCGCGGCCGGGTCAAATAACCGCCTCGATGCCGATCAACCTCGAGCGGCCTCGGAGCCCGAGCATCATGCACACACGCGAGTTCCACGATCTGTGCGACAACGTGTCTTCGGAATTGTTCGGCACTCGGTCGTCCTCCGCGGGTGAGGATGTCTACGAGCCATCGGCCCAACTCGATGGGTAGTGCCAAGAGAATGGCCGCCTCCTCAGCTGGTCCAAGCCGTCAGTTCTTGTCCAAGCTGCGGACCGGCTCCGGCCCCATTCTGCTGGTGGTGGCCTTTTTCGCACTGTGGGAGTTGCTTGCGCGTACGGTCTTCTCCGGTCGCTTTCTCGTACCGCCTCCAGAGACGGTGCTGTGGGGGATCTGGCGGGATCGCGGGGTATATCAATACGCGATCCCAACCACGGTTCATGAGGCTGCTTTGGGTTTCTTGTGGGGCAATCTAGCGGGCAATTCTGGTCGCCCTGTTGTTCCTTCTAGCGCCCATCACCGAGAAGCTCGGAATGCGGCTCGCTATCGTAAGCTACTGCATGCCGGTAGTGGCGATTGCTCCGATTCTACAGATCGTGCTGACAGGAGAATCCCCAAAAATAGGGCTCGCTACTATTTCCGTCTTCTTTACGACCCTTATTATCGTCTTGACGGGACTTCGGTCGGCGGACCCTGTGAGCCTGGACCTCATCAAAGTGTACGGTGGTGGGTCGCTGAAGATGCTACGAAAGGTCAGGGTTCCGACAGCGCTCCCGCACCTATTCCGCGCCCTCCAGTTAGCCGCGCCAACTGCTCTGTTGGGCGCGATTATCGGGGAGTTCCTCGGTGGTACTCAGGGGCTGGGGATTGCAATGATTGTGGCACAAGCCGACCTGAACGTGACGCTGATGTGGGGGCTCATAGTCGCTAGTAGCTTCATTGCTGGCGTTAGCTACCTCGTGATTGGGCTAGTCGGGCGACGCCTGACCCGCTGGTCAGTCGAGGCCGGCACCAGTACGGGGTCGGCGAGCATGGGGGCTGTCCCAGTCGCCGCAAAGGCTAGGTCGGGCAGGTCCGCTGGTGTGGTGTCAAAGATCCGCGGCGTAGCGGCGTCTTTCGTTATGCCGGTTCTCTCGATCGCGTTCGCCCTCGCAGTGTGGGAGGCGTGCCTGAAGGTGTTCGGGCTCAGCAGCTACGTGGCAAAGGGCCCGATCGACGTTTGGGACTATCTCTTTTCTGGGTCGATGGCCTCGCAGAACCGCGCCCCGATACTTGCCGCTCTGTGGACTACCATCCGGGACGCCGGCTTTGGTCTCGTCGCCGGTTGCATTATCGGATGCCTGCTCGCGTTCGTGGTTGTGCTGATCCCGCGTATAGAGACCTATGTGCTCGGCTGGGGGATAACCCTGCGGGTGCTTCCTTTGGCAGCGGTCGCGCCTTTGATCGGCGCTGTGTTCGGACGCGGTCTCATTGCGGCGATCATCGTCTGCGCGATGATTTCATTCTTCCCCACGTTCGTATTGATGGTAGGTGGGCTCAATTCGGCGACGCCGGGTTCGATCGCCTTGATACGGTCCTACGGTGGGGGGCGCTGGAAGACGATGCGGAAGGTGCGAATTCCATCAGCATTGCCGGCACTCTTCGCTTCTCTCAAGATCGCTGCTCCCGCTGCCCTGACCGGCGCGTTGGTCACTGAGTGGACTGTTACCGGGAATGGGATGGGGGCACTGGTGATCGTGGCGTCCAACGAGTCTCTTTTCAGCCAAATCTGGGCGTCGATCGTGATCGTTGCTGCGGCGTCCATCCTTCTTTACAGCGTGGCGGGTCTCGGAGAGCGTCTGACCGCGACCCGGGGCTACTGACGGGACGAAGAGATGGGCGCTCACACAGAGCCGATAAGGGGCAGCCCTTCGGAATCGACGCTGGTCGTCGAGCACCTTGATGTGCTCGTGACAATGGACGAGGACTCTACGGAGCTGAGCGACGCGTGGGTCGCTGTCGACGAGGGCGCGATCGTCGGCCTGGGAACCGGTAGTGCAGAGGTCACAGCGGGACGTCATGTCGATGGCCGTGGGTTGGTCGCGATACCTGGACTCGTCAATACACACCACCACTTCTTCCAGACCCTGACTCGCGTCCTGCCGGCGACGCAGGACTCGCGGATCCTCGAATGGTTGGCGACGAGCTACCCCTTCTGGGCTCGGATCGACGAGGAGGCTGTCTACACCACCGCGTGCGTGGCGATTGGTGAGCTTCTCCTCTCGGGGTGCACTACCAGTAGCGACCACTTGTACGCCTATCCCCGAGCGTCGGGGGGCGCGATTGCGATGCTCGAAGCCGAGATCACCGCGGCGAGGGATTTGGGAATCCGTTTTCACCCGACCCGCGGCGCGATCGACGTGAGCCTCACTGCCGGGGGCAGTCCGCCGCCTGAGCTCGTCGAGGACACGGACGCGGTGCTCGAGAGCATGGAGGCAGCGGTCCTCAAGTTTCACGATTCCTCAGCGGGCTCGATGCTGCGCATCGGGCTGGCGCCTTGCTCTCTCACCATTTGTTCGGAGCGTCTCATGCTCGAGGCCGGGGACCTTGCCCGTCGCCTCGGGGTGACTCGGCACACTCACGTGGCCGAGGTTGTCGAGGAGGAGGAGTACTGCGCGGAGGTCTATGGTCAGCGCCCAGTCGAGCGACTCGGCGAGCTGGGATGGCTTGGCAAGGATGTGTGGCTTGCGCACGTCGTGCACGCGAACGCAGCCGACATCCGGCGATTGGCAACGACGGGCACGGCCGTTTCGCACTGTCCCACGTCGAACATGAGGCTTGGCTCCGGCGTTGCCCCGGTCCTTGAAATGGGTGACGCAGGCGTGACGGTCGCGCTCGGAGTTGACGGCAGCGCATCCAACGACACGGGAAACCTTCTGGCCGAGGCACGCCAGGCGATGCTCTTGTCCCGGGTCAGGGCGGGGTTTGGCCAGCTCATGACGCCGCGCCATGCGTTGCGTCTCGCCACTGCCGGTGGTGCCGCGGCACTGAGGCGGGACGACATCGGAATTCTCGCGCTCGGTCGCCGAGCAGACATCTCGTTCTTTTCCCTGCAAGGTGTTGCTCGCGCAGGGACCGAGCACGATCCGGTGGCCGCGCTGGTTCTTGCTCCGCCTGGAGCGGCTACCCACGTGATGGTCGACGGCCGGTTCAGCGTCTGGCAAGGTCACCTCACCGTCGACGAAGAGCCGATCGTCCTCGCCCATCGCAATCTCGTGCGCCGGATTATCGGACAGGGAGCCTAAGAGTGGTTTGCATTTCCAGGTCACAATCGGCAAAACACATAGAAGAGAATAGGAGAACAAAGATATGACAGATCCGAAACTTGATACTGCTCTTAGTCGGCGCCAATTCCTCGGTGGAGTCGGTACGACGGCTGCAGGTGTCGCCGCGATGGCTGCCTTCAACCCACGTCTGCGGTCAAGCGTCGGGTCGCTGCAGGGCCGCAGAGTCGGTGCCGGGAGCCTTGGCAACGCGACCCTGGCGTTCTCCTGGTTGTACGACGTCCAGCAGGCGGGGTCTTACATCGCCATGCAACGGGGCTACTACAAGCCGCTGAACGTCACGTTCCTTCCCGGTGGTGACTCGTTCGCAGGTGAGCCTCTGGTGATGGAGAACAAGGCACTGTGCGCGGAAACCGACCCGACGACCTCTGCGGCAGCAAACAACCAGGGTGCGTCCGTGGTGCTCGTCGGCGCGCAATACCAGACCAACCCGTTCTGCGTGATGTCGTTGAAGAAGAAGCTTGCGCTCACCGAGCCAAAGGACTTGATTGGCAAGTCTGTCGGCTATGGCCCCAACATGGCGGTTCCGTGGTTCGCGTGGCTCGCTGTGAACGGGCTGAAGGGCAAGGTCACCTCAGTCCTCACCAGCCGAGACGCGTCGATTCTGACCTCGGGCGACGTTGCCGGGTACGTAGGTTGGGTCACGAGCGATGTCCTCGGGCTTGTGGCCGCCGGTGAGCAGGTCGACTACCTGCTGTTCGGTGACACTGGCCTCAAGCTGTACGACCTCACCTACTGTGTCGCAAAGTCGGCGCTGAAGGACGCTACCAAGCGGGCCCAGATCGTCCAGCTGCTGAAAGGTGAGATCCTGGGCTGGCAAGTTGACTGCGTAGACCAGCCGCTGGGCGTGAGCCTGACGATGAACGACTGGGGCAAGCACCTTGGCCTGAACAAGAAGGTGCAGGTGCTCCAGAGCGCCGACCAGGTGAATCTTCTCATTCAATCGCCGACGACCAAGAAGCACGGTCTCTTCTGGATGTCGGAGAGCGATATCGAGCAGAACATCCGTAGCCTCAACCTGAGCAAGGTCCCGGCGACGAAGAGCCTGTTTGACAACTCGCTCTTGGCGGAGATCTATGACGGCAAGAACAAGATCTAAGGTTGGCTGCTGCTAGCACCTTGTGCTGGAAGCGTGGACTTCCGCAAGGCGCCCTCCTGGCACCGGAGTATCGGGTTTTGTGCAACCGATGCTTCCGGGCCGGGAGAGCACAGCGGGAGGCAGCGTGTGATCTGAGGGGATCCTCCGTACCTCCAGGTCGTTTAGGGATTGGAGTGCTCGAAGGCTCGTAAGTGCACGTGGCGAGAGCCGGCAGCTTGCTCCTTGCAGCTTGAAGACAGAAGAAAGGTATTTCATGTCCTACGACATGGTCATCCAGAACGCGCAGCTGCGCGGCATGCCTCGGCTCACCGACATAGGCATCTCGGAAGGCCAGATAGCCTCTGTAGGTTCAGAGCTTCCGGTAGACGCGGCGCAGGTGATCGACGCTGCTGGGCGATTGGTCGTGCCAGGTTTTGTCGACTCGCACTTTCACATCGGGAAGTCGTTCTTCGGTCGGGATACTCACCGTTATGACTATCGACAGCCAGAGGAGAAGCCGACCGACGTCACCGAGCGATATCGCCGTCATCTTCGGTCAGCGATGGCCGACCTGGAGGTGTACCACGAGAACGTGGTTCCTATCGTAAGGCAATGGGCGTGGAAAGAGGCCTACACCCCTGCGAAGGTCGCCGACCGGATCTGCGACGCCCTGCGTCTTGGTTTGGCCAACGGTGTCGTCGCGTGTCGAATGTTCGTCGACGTGGACAGCTTCGCTCAGCTCACGGAGTTCGAAGGGGCTCTGGAGGCCAGGCGTCGCCTCGGTGGATTGATGCAGCTTCAGATCTGCGTCTTTCCACAGGAGGGCCTCGATGCCGACCCGCAGACGGCGGCACTGATGAAGCAGGCCATGGAGGCCGGTGCCGACGTCGTTGGAGGACTGCCCCACGTCGAGTGGACGGATGACCTTTGCAAGCGACATGTGGACTTCTGCTTCGACCTCGCCGAGCAATACGACGCGCCACTGCACTTTCTTTGCGACGACGTGGCGAGCCCAATGTCGCGGACCCTCGAGTACGTTGCCGCCAAGACGATCCGAGCCGGAAGGTACGGTCACGTGGCTTCGAGCCACAACGGGGCGCTGTCGACCTACCCGGACCCTCATGCGGTGAAGGTCATGAACCTCATTCGCGACGCCGAGATGAACATCTCTTGCAACAGCCAGGTCAACCTACTCGGGGTTCTCACCCGGGTGCACGAGATGGTCGACCACGGCATCAACGTGTCGGTGGGGCAAGATGACCTGGACAACTTCTACTACCCGTTCGGGAGGGAAGATCCCCTGGAGTGGGCGTGGTCCATGGCCCATGCAGGCCACTTTGCCTATCCGCGCGGCATCGAACAGGTCTTCGACATGCTCACGGTCAACGGCGCCCGCACTCTCGACCTAAGCGGCTATGGCCTCGACGTCGGCTGCCGGGCGGACCTGGTCGTGCTGGATTGCGCTCATCCACGAGAGGCGATCCAGTTCCAGGTCGATCGCCTTCACGTAATCACCAACGGGCAGCGGGTCGCAGGGACCAAGCGCGAGCGATGGCTCGCCGAGCCGGCACGATCGCGTTCCGATGGTGAGGACTGCTCCCATGCTCACGGACCCCAGCTGACCGCGCCGAGCTGACGAGTCAGGCATCGGTGAGAGCTCTGGGAGGAGACCAAGGATGGGCGGCGAAGAGGCGAGACCGGACAAGGAAGGGGGCTATCAAGCGATGACAAGATCGGGTACGTCTCACGAGCTGGCGCGTTTGAGCTCGGTCGAGATCGCCGATCTGGACAAGGAACACGCGGTCGTAGTCCAGCCCATCGGGTCGATCGAGCAACACGGACCGCACCTGCCGGTCGTCACGGACGCGTACATAGCCGAGTCTCTCGTGCGCGGTTCAGTGAGCTTGCTCGGAGACGACGGGCCCAGCGTGTGGATTCTGCCCACGCTCAGCTATGGGCGTTCAGTGGAGCATGCTGGCTTCATCGGGACGGTGACGCTCTCTACCGAAACGCTGCTCGGTGTGTGCCGCGACGTCGGGCGTTCACTGGCTGCGTCGGGATTCCGCAGACTCGTGTTCGTCAATGGTCACGGCGGCAACGTGGCCCTGCTGGACGTGGTCTCGCGTGACATCAGGGTCGAGACAGGTTTGATGGTGTTCCGCATGATGCCTTCTCACTTTGGGCTTCCTGAGGGCCTGGATTGTCCCGACGGCGACTTCGCAGCCCATGCCGACTTCGTGGAGACCTCCGTGATGCTGGCTCTCGACGAGTCGATGGTGCACATGGAGCGTGCGGAGGTCGACGGTGGGTCTGCCGTCCGACTGTTCGCCAAGCATGAGAGCCAAGCTGTCGGGGCCCCTCTGCCCACTGCTTGGTTGACCCGGGACTTGTCTGAAAGTGGCGTCATCGGCGATCCACGCAACGCGACCGCGGAGGTCGGCAGGCGCATAGTCGGCACTTGGCAAAGTCGGCTTGCAGCCTGCTACCGGGAGATTGCGACCTTTGAGTTCGGCGCTCCGCAGTGACCGATCCTGCGCTCTCGTCGTCCAGCGTTGTGAAGGTGTCTGTAAGAAAGTGAAGGCCCGAATGCTGAGTGAGCCACAGATTTCCGAGATTCGCGCGCGAGGTGCTCGACTGCCGCGGATTGCCGACGATCCAGGTCGACGTTGTGCTCGATGACAGGTTCCTGGGCAGGGCGGACGTTCCGTCGGGAAGATCGCGGGGACGACACGAGCCCGTTGAGCTTCGAGACGGTGGCAGCCGGTACGGAGGCTTCGGTGTTCGGAGCGCGGTCAGCAGCGTGAGGGACGTGCTGGCTCCGGCGCTGGTCGGTTCCGCGCCCGCGCCTCAGAGATTGATCGATGCACGACTCGTTGAGCTTGACGGCACGCCGGACCGGAGCCGGCTCGGGTCCAACGCACTGCTTGGCGTGTCTCTGGCGGCGGCACGCGCTATGGCCGCGGCTACCCGTCAGCCGCTCTACAGATACCTGAACTCAGACGCCCATGTGCTTCCGGTGCCGCAAGTGAATCTCATCAACGGTGGAAAGCACGCGTCGAACGATCTGGACATCCAGGAATTCACAATCATGCCGGTTGGCGTCTCTACCTTCTCGGATGCGATGGCCCTCTCGAGTGAGGTCAATCTTGCTCTTCACGACGTCCTCGCCAAGCGATACGGAAAGGCCGCAGTGAACACCGGCGACGAGGGAGGATTTGCCCCGCCGATCACCGAGCCCACCGAGGCGCTGGAGCAGCTCCGTCTTGCCGTGGAGCAGGCAGGGTACTCCGACATGGTCGTGTATGGACTCGACTGTGCGGCGAGTCATTTCTACGATGACGAGCAAGGGACATATCTCCTTGCCGGTAAGGCGCGCTCGCGAGAGGACTTGATCGTCCTTTATGAAAGCCTCGCAAGGGATTGGGGTGTCGTCTCTTTCGAGGACCCGCTTCACGAGGATGACTTTGAAGGTTTCGCTGAGCTGACCGGCCGGCTCGATGCGCAGGTTGTCGGCGACGACCTCCTTGTCACGAATCGTGATCGTGTCGCGTATGCCCAGTCCCTTGGCGCGGCGAACGCCTTGCTCCTGAAGGTCAACCAAGCCGGGACGTTGTCCGAAGCGCTCGAAGCGGCACGACAGGCCTTACATGGCGGGTGGGGGATCGTGGTGTCGGAGCGGTCCGGTGAGACGGAAGACCCCCTTATCTCCGACCTCGTCGTTGCTCTGAACGCGGGCCAGATCAAGACCGGTGCACCCGTGCGAGGCGAGCGCACCGCGAAGTACAACCGGCTCCTGCAGATCGAGGAAGAACTAGGTTCTGCCGCCGTGTATGCCGGGCGTTCATACCGGCATCCCTGCTAATGGGGACATAGCGTGACGGAAGGGACTGTTGCCCGGGTTCTGAACCGTTCCCGCCTCATTGATCACGGTGAGCGAGAATTGAGGGGGCTGGCTCTGGATCTTGCCGAAGTGGCTCTCGCAGCACTGAATCCGGCGGCGGGCCTTCACCGCTGTGTTCTCGTGGACGGCGAGGAGCTGGTGGTATCGGGGCGTAGGTATGATCTCTCGGCTTTCGAACGGATTGTTGTGCTTGGAGCTGGCAAAGCCAGCGCCGAGCTGGCCTTCGCTCTGGAGCAGCTCCTCGGTGAACATCTGACCGACGGGCTTGTCGTAGTGCCGCGACGCCCGGAAGTTGCGCCCGGGCGCATCGTGATGATCGAGGCCGACCACCCCGTTCCTACCGCCGCCAGTGTTGGGGCAGGCAGGGCGCTCGTTGAGAAGGCGGAGGGGCTGGGAGCGAATGACCTCGCGATCTGCATCTTCACCGGAGGGAGCTCTGCGCTCGCAAGCCTTCCGCCACGCGGAGTCTCGGTTGCCGACAAGATTGGCCTGCATCGGCTGCTCCTGGCGTCCGGCATGTCGATTGTTGAGATAAACACCGTGCGCAAGCATGTCTCCGCCATCAAGGGCGGGAGGCTGGCACGAGCAATCGCTCCAGCTCGGATAGTGAACCTGACTGTTTCGGACGTCGTTGGTGACCCGCTCGACTGCATCACAGACCCGACTGTCGCAGATACTTCCACTGTGGCTGATGCGCTGTCTGTGCTGGAGGATTATGAGCTCGCACGGAAGATTCCCGGCTCGGTACGTGAATACCTCACGTTCTGCGCCGAAGCCGAATCGCCCCGGCTTGGTGACCTCGACATAGAGACGGTGCTGGTGACGCGGGGAAGGGACGGGAGCGACGCCGTTGTCGCCGCTGCAAGATCACGTGGGCTGGTGGGCGTGGGTCTTGGCGAGCTGTTAGAAGGCGAGGCTGCGACCGTGGGAAGGGTCCTCGCGACACTGTCGCGAGAAGCTCGCGGTGAGGCTGCACCATGGCCGCGGGGTGCGGTTGTGGTCGGTTGCGGCGGCGAGTGCACAGTGACTCTGGGTCCGGATGCGGAGGATCATTTTGGACAAGGTGGGCCCAGTCAGGAGGCCGCGGTAGGAGCCGCGCTGGCTCTGATCGGAGTCGATGGGGTCGTTGCCTTGTTCATCGACACCGACGGCGCAGATGGCGGGACGGAAGTCGCGGGAGGTCTTGTCGACTGGTCGACGGATTTCAGCGCCCGGCGTCAGGGCATAAGCCTTAGGAAAAAGCTCGTCGCGCATGAGACCAAGACGACCCTGGAGGCACTCGGTGACGCGGTGGTAACGGGGCTGACGCAGACCAATGCGAATGATCTTGCGGTGATCGTGATTCGCTGAGACGCTCGACTTCGAGGCTCGGTTTCGCGCCCAACGGTTCCATCGTCGCAGGGTCACTGCGTGCCTTCTTGCGGGATCCGGCAACTCGACCATTTCTCATTAGAGACCGCGAACTGCCGGGATCACCTTCTGGCCGTAGGCATCGAGGGTCTCGTCGGCCGAGTCGTGCATAAGGTAGAGGGCGAACTGATCGACGCCTAGCGCTGCCAGCTCTTCCAACCGCGCGATGTGGTTCGCAGCCGGTCCGATCAGGCAGAACCGGTCAATGATGTTGTCTGGTACGAAGCTGACCGACGGATTGTCTGCCCGGCCGTGATGGCTGTAGTCGTAGCCCTGGCGGTCCTTTATGTAGTCGGTGAGCTCATGAGGGACTTCTGAGTCGTAGCCGTACCGGGCGACGATGTCGGCAACGTGGTTGCCTACCATGCCCCCGAACCAGCGAAGCTGGTCCCGTTGGTGGGCCAGGTTTTCCCCGACGTAGGCCGGGGCGGCGACACACATGGAGATCGCCGCAGGATCGCGGCCAGCAGAGCGTGCGGCGTCTCGAACCGTCTCGATGACCCAGTGTGTGATGACTGGGTCCGCCGTCTGGAGGATGAATCCGTCCGCCCGCTCGCCGATCACCCGGAGTGCCTTTGGACCGTAGCCGGCTCCCCACATGGGCAACCGGCCGCCACCTGCCCACGGGATGCGTACGGTCCTTCCGTTAAAGGTGGCTTCACGCCCCTCCGCGAGGTCCTTGATGGTCGTGATCGACTCTGCAAAACGAGCCATGGATATCGGTTGTTCACCGATCACACGCAGCGCGGAGTCGCCACGCCCGATGCCGCACACCGTGCGGTCGCCGAACATGTCGTTCAACGTCGCGAATGTCGAGGCGAGGACGGTCCAGTCCCGTTGTACGGGGTTGGTCACCATTGGTCCGACGATGATCCTAGAAGTGGCCGCGAGCATGCAAGGGAAGATGACGAAAGTATCCTGCCATAGCACACATGATTCAAAGGTCCAAAGGTGGCTGAAGCCGGCGTCCTCTGCTATTCGGGTCACCTCGATGACGTGGCTTGCCGGGGGATCGGTTTGCAACACGAGGCCGATGTCCATGGCGGTGTCCTTTCTCAGCTCAGCGGAGGTGTTGACAGAGTTGGCGGGGTACGAAGCGGCCATGCCCTGCTTGGCCGGTGTAGGAGCCGGCCTCGATGATCTGCCGGCCGCGCGAGAACACGGCGTCTACTCGTCCCGTGATCGTCTTGCCCTCGTAGCAGGAGTAGTCCACCGCCATGTGGTGGGTGGAGGCCGAGATCGTCTGGCTGACGAGCGGGTCGTAGATGACGATGTCTGCGTCCGAGCCGGGTGCGATCGTTCCCTTTGTCGGATAGAGCCCGAATATCTTGGCCGGGTTGGTGGAAGTCACCTCGACCCATCGTGGCAGGGAGATCTCACCGGCGAGGACTCCTTGGTAGATGAGATCCATGCGGTTCTCGAGACTGGGCAGGCCGTTGGGGATCTTCGTGAAATCACCGATGCCGAGCTCCTTCTGGCCCGCGTAACGGAACGGGCAATGATCCGTGGAAACGACGGAGAGGTTGTCGATTCTGAGGCCCTGCCACAGCGCCGCCTGGTGATGACGGGGCCGAAGCGGGGGAGTGCATACGAACTTGGCGCCTTCAAAGCCCGGCCGCGCCAGGTCCTCTTCAGACAGGAACAGGTACTGCGGGCACGTCTCCGCAAAGACGTCTTGACCACGGTCTCGGGCCTCTGCGACGGCGGCGAGGGCTGGGGAGGACGACACGTGCACGATGTATACGGGTGCTCTCGCGACCTGAGCCAGAGTGATGGCCCGGTGGACCGCCTCGGCCTCCAACTCGGTCGGCCTTGTCAGGCCATGAAAGATTGGGTCTGCCTGCCCTTTGGCGACGGCGGCGGCGACGATGGCGTCAATGGCGATGCCGTTCTCGGCGTGCACCATGATGAGGGCCCCGTTACCGGCGGCCCGGTCCATCGCTTCGAAGATCTCCCTGTCAGTGGCGTAGAACACGCCCGGGTAGGCCATGAAGAGCTTGAAGCTCGTGACTCCCCGGTCGACGAGCACGCCCATCTCATCGAGAGACGACTCGTTGACGTCGGAGATGATGACGTGGAAGCAGTAGTCGACGGCGCACATCTCGTCGGCCTTGGCCAACCAGGCGTCCAGAGCCGCGCAAAGCGACTCGCCTTTGGTCTGGACGGCGAAGTCGATGATCGTGGTCGTGCCGCCCCAGGCGGCCGCCCGGGAGCCGGTCTCGAACGTGTCGGCAGACGTCGTACCCCCAAAGGGCATCTCCATGTGGGTGTGGGCGTCGACACCCCCCGGGATGACGTACTTTTGAGAGGCGTCTATCACCCGATCTGCACCGACTTGCCAACTTCCGGCGAGCTCGGATCCGCTGACGCCGAGGGCGACAACGCGCTCGTCCTCCACCAGGACGTCCATGGGCGCCGCTTGTTCGGCGCTGACGACAGTCCCATTCTTGATCAGTGTGCGCATGGCTCAGGTCACCTGCTCGGATCCGCGCTTGCCATATTCGTGTCCAGCCGTGATTACCTCAACATGAGTCGATTTCAGGGCAGCCAGTTGCTCCAGTTGCGCCCCGGCGTCTGTCTCTACGACTCTCACCGAATCGAGGGAGCAGATTCGAGCGAATGTGAGCGCGCCCTTTTTGCTGAAGAAGCTCAAGAGCCGTCCCGCGGCGCACCTGACAGTCCACTACTATGTGAATGTACAGGCTCGTGTTGTTAATACGCAAGCTCATAGGTACTACTTATGCGCGAATCGACTCCAGCGTGAGCTTGATGGTTGTCCATGGTGGCCGGAAGGCCGGAACAGCCTGTCGAACGGCGGAGGATGGGATACGGGACAACTTCAAAGACAGTGCCTCCAGGACGTGTCGGTTCGAGACTAAGTCCTCCACGACTGATCCCGTGAGCAAAGTCGATCGAGAGTCGACCAGTCGATCGTCCAACGAGTGCAGGTATCGCGGCCCGACAACTGAATCCAGGCGAGGAAGGACGCTCCAGCAAGGAACCAGCGGTGCGAGTTGGGTTATCGCCCTTATTGATGGGACTAGGAGTTACGTCTATGGCTATCCGCCGCAAGTGATGCGTCCGCACCAGGCGGCATCGTCAGCGGGTCGACGGTTCTGGATGCGTGGGTCGACGGCACTGACCGCTCTGGCGAGCACCGGCACTGCCGCCGCGCCTGTAGGACGGGCGGCTCTTGTGGGTATCGTCAGCTGTGACGCTATTCCCAAGGATTACAGAACACCTCATGAGGAGGCTTGTCACATGGCTTACGTTCAATGCGGGGCTCCTTACCGTGGTGCTGGTCGAAGTGCAGCGGGTTGGAGGTCACGAAGTGTCGCGACATCTCCGAGATGTCCGTGCGAGCCGTCGGGCAGACCATTCGTGACGAGCTCAGTCGATCCCCGGTGGAGACGCACGAAGCGAACGAGCATTGCCCGGGTGGAATGGGACTCGCCCGAACTTGAAGCCGTGCTCGCACGCCAGGTGGGCGATCACGCTTGCAACATGCCCAACCAGGTTCTCGAGGTAATCGCATGACGACGGCCGATCACAGCAGCTGCCAGAAGCAACGCCCAATCTCGGACGGGTCGACCGCCGCCGGTGCCCCGCACACGTGGCTGCGATCGCCGACTCATCGCGCCTGGCTGCTCGCCCAGGCTCTGCGTCTCCTCGACTTCTTTCGCGCCTCGCTTGACGAGACGGGCCATTTCGTCGAGCTCGACGACGACGGCCAACCGGTGCGTGCTGGTGGCGCCTCGCAGCCCGCGTCCGCTCAGAGCCTGCTGACAGTCGCTCGAGTGGTGCACTCCTACGCTCTCGGCGAGCTCCTCGGCGTGCCTGGTTGCGGGCTGATCGTGGACCGGGGCCTCGATGTGCTCTGGAGCGAGCATCGTGATGCCAAGGCCGGTGGCTACTTTCAGGCCGTAGACGCAACAGGGCCGGTCGACTCCACAAAGTCTGCCTACAACCACGCGTTCGTGCTGCTCGGCGCGTCGAGCGCACTTGCCGCGGGCCACGACGCCCGACACCTGTACGACGACGTGCGCGCGGTCATCGACGAGCACTTCTGGTCCGAGGAGGACGGCGCGTCACGGGAGTCGTTCACCGGCAACTGGGACGAGCTCGAGTCGTATCGCGGAGCGAACAGCAACATGCACATGTGCGAGGCGTTCCTCGGCGCCGCCGACTCGACAGGGGACGAGGCGCTCGCGGATCGCGCCTCGCGCATCGCAGGGCTTCTCATCGACGGTCACGCCCGCTCGCGCGGCTGGATGCTCCCCGAACACTACGATCCGGCGTGGCAGCCCCGGCTCGGTTACAACCATGACCGGCTGGCCGACCCGTTCAGGCCCTACGGCGTGACGATCGGGCACCTGCTTGAGTGGTCGCGGCTGCTGCTCTCGACTTGGATTGCCACGGGCGAGCACGACGGATGGTTGCGAGAGGCGGCCGGGGCGTTGTTCGAACACGCGGTCGACGTCGGCTGGGACGAGGAACACGGTGGCCTGAGCTACACAGTCGACTTCGACGGCTCGCCGGCCAACCCAGATCATCTCTGGTGGCCGATCGCCGAGGGGATCGGGGCGAGCGCGTTCTTGCTGCAGCTCACCGGCGACGCGTCGTACGAGTTGTGGTACAGGAGGTTCTGGGACTTCGCGGGATCCCACCTCATCGACCACGTCCGCGGCGGCTGGTACCCCGAGCTCGACCCTGTCAACCGTCACAAGGTGGGGATTTGGTACGGCAAGCCCGATGTCTACCACGCGCTCCAGAGCTGCCTGCTGCCGCTTCTTCCACCGACGCCCTCGCTGGCCGGGGCCCTGAGATCCGCGCCGCCGAGGCCGTGAGCCAGGGCACGACGGCAACCACGCACGTTAGGACCGGCGTCACGACAGGGCCCCGGTCGAGGGCTGCGAGCTCGGCACCGAGCCGAGGGGAAGTCGCCGTGCCGCAGGCCCATGCACGAGACGTTGCCATTCCTCACAGGTGCAGCACGGCTCGATTCCGATGCTGAGCGACGAGATGTTCTCGGGATGGCACTCCGACAAGAACGGAGATTGAAGATGCGTTCCCTTGATCGAGTTCGAAACACCATTGCGGGTAAACCAGTCGATCACTTGGCGGCCCAGCCGATGGCGATGATGTTCGCCGCCAAGCACGCAGGAATCCCGTATATCGACTACACGAAAGACGGCAACAAGATGGCCGAGGCGCAGCTCAAGGTCGTCAGAGATTTCGGTATCGATTGCGTCTTGATGTGCTCGGATCCGGCGCGCGAGGTGATCGACATTGCTGGCGACGGCAGCGTCAAGTGGTTCGAGGACCAGGGGCCAGCGATCCGCGAGGAGCTGGCGGCGCTGCTTGACAAGGCTCGCCTGAACGAGTTCGCGGTGCCAGACCCTCACCGCGAGGGCCGCATGCATGATCGGATCAGGGCGATCGAGATCTGCCGACGAGAGCTGTGTGGTGAGACCTCGATCGTGGGTTGGGTCGAGGGGCCTTTGGCCCTCGCGCAGGAATTGCGAGGGCTCACGAGGATCATGACCGATATCCTGGACGACCCAGGCTTTGTCCGCGACCTGATGGACTTCACCTCGGAGGTGGCGATCGTGTACGCCGCGGCGCAAATCGAGGCTGGCGCGGACACGATCGGAATGAGCGATGCGGCAGCCAGCATGACAGGACCCCGTCATTACGGCAATCTTGTGCTGCCGTGGCAACGACGCGTCTTGCAATCGATCCGCGACAGTCACCCGGAGGTCATCCTTCGCCAGCACATGTGCGGAAACGTTGATCCTCTCATCTCACAAATGGCGACATTGCCAGTCGATATCTACGAACTTGACTTTCCTACGAACCTGACCGCGGCGAGAGCCGGACTCGGCCCCGCCCGGGTGATCCTTGGCAACGTTTCGACGGTCACCGACATGCTCAACGGGACTCCCGAGAGCGTCGAGGCCGCGGCCGACAAGTGCTATGAAATCTGCGGGCAGTACCACATCGTTGGTGCGGGATGTGAGTTGTCACCATTCACTCCGCCGGAGAACCTCCGCGCCATGATTCGGTTCGCGAAAGAGCACTAAACGGGGTAGCTCGCCTCGGCAGGACCCCAGGCGACTTCTTTCTCCTGGCCGATTGGTGCCGGTATTCAAGCAGGTCCAGATGGATCTCATCAACGAGCGTCCAGCTCCCGTCGAAGCGGAGTCGGTGTGATCCAGCTCACAATGAGGTCGGGCGTTCAATTCGACGAGGTGTGGCTGTCGGTATCGGCGACAAACCTGCTGCGGGAATGCGATTCTGTCACCTGACTCGACAATGAAACCAAGACGGTGACTTCTTGCACGATCCCCCGGAAAATGGTTGATTCCGTGGATTGGCTTTAGGCTGTGGACTTGTTCAGGGTCACGGCGGCGCGAACGAGAGTCTTCAACGCCTCCTCGTCTATCTTCTCGCCCTGGTGGAAGTCGATGGCACGCCTTGTGTTCCCGTCAAGGCTGGAGTTGAAGAGGCCCGAAGGATCCTTCAGAGCCGCCCCTTTGGCGAAGGTCATCTTCACGACGTTCTTGTAAGTCTCGCCTGTGCAGATCATTCCGTCGTGGTACCACACCGGAACCCCTCTCCACTTCCACTCCTCGACGACTTCGGGATCGGCTTCCTTGACTAAGGTACGGAGCCGGCTGAGCATCTCGCCCCGCCAGTCGCCCAGCTCCTTGATTCTCGCGTCTATCAGTTGAGAAGGAGACTCGCTCTTCTGCGACCCGCTCTTCGTCATGCCCGTGCCCGTTTCTCTTCCTTGATCCCGAGGCTTTGACAAATGGTGGTCATCCCCATCGTGCGGATTCTACCTGGAGCTGCGGTTAATCGGCTCTGGATTGTCCCCGGTCGGCTGAGCCCGGCGGCGTCAGCTATCCCGTACGCAGCTGTCCACACGCCCGGAAGCGCCGTTTAGCCACTATCGATAACCGCCGCTGGTGGACTGCCGGGGACCGAAAACCGGGTGGGGACGACCGATTCAGGCCTCTCGAGGAGAGCTCGCTGGGACAGTAGGCACGGGATGGGCCCCGGGGGTTTGAGGCTCTGCCTAACCTTGGTTTGAGTAACTAACTGATGGAGTCAAGCGCTTCGCGGAGCGCGGCGACGACTGTCGCGGGTTTGGGATCCTCTACGACGTAGCGACCGAAGACCAGGCCGTCAACGGAGGGGCCAAGCTGTCGAACGCGGGCCAGCACGTCGTCGAGACCGCCGCGACGCGCACCCCCCAACAGCAAGAGCGGTATCGACGCGTATTCAGCGACCTCTGAAAGTGCCCCTTCAGTTGGAGGCGGGATCTTCGCAAGGTCGGCGCCGGCTTCTGCCACCCTCCTGACTGACTGGAGGAGGTTGGATGCCGTGTGCAGGCCAACCTGCTCAAATCCGCCCGGAACCACCTCGGCCATGACAGGCAGGTTCCAGCGGTCAGCATGAATTGCCAAGGCCTCCAGGCAGCGCATGGTGGTGGCTTCGTGTTCAGAGTAGGGGTAGACCTCGTATTTCAAGGCAGATGCCCCGAAAGCGACAGCCTGCTCGACGACCTGCTGCGGCTCTTTGTGATCCTGGCTGACGCTGATCACTACGGCTCGACCCGCGAGACGGCTCTCGAAGTGCCGGGCGGTGGACAGTGTCAGCAAGTACGCGTCGACATCGGCAGATTGCAGGTTATCTAGGACTTGACCAGGGTCAGCCAGTGCTGCGACATGTATGGCGCGTGGCTGATCCATCGCGACAATCAACGCCTTTCGCCCGGGTGGGAGCAGGCGGTGTAACTTGAGTAAAAGGCCCATGCCTGCTGTCATAGCACAGCCGGAGAGCCTCGGTACTGCATACCTAGTTGAGCGCGACCACTTAAAGCCTCAATAGCGCGCTGGACGGCGACCAACGTGGCAACCGCGATTCGATGCTCGATGGCGTGGAGAGTCCGGTGCGGGTACCGAAGATGCCCACGCCCGGCCAGAGGGCATGCTCCGGCCGGGCGTGGGAGGCAAAACCTACGAACTTACGCGGAGGTCTTGTAGTAGTACTGGGAAATCATTGGGTTGCCGGCGTTGGCGGTCGTGGCCACCACGTTCGACAGGAACACCGACTTCTTGATCAAGGACTTGTGCCCGGTCAGGAAGTCGTAGGCGTACTGGACGGCCAGAGACCCTTCCTCGGCGGGGTTCTGGATGACCAGGATGTTGATGACGCCCTGCTTGAGAAGGGCGACCTCGGCGGGCTCGGCATCGTAGCCGGCCACGAAAACCTTGCCCTTCATCCCAGCGGCGTCGACGCCCTTAGCGGCGCCTTCGGCCGAGTACAGGTTGGTTCCGAAGATGCCCACCAGGCCCGGGTGCGAAAGGATGAGACCCCTCGCCAGCGTTTCTGCAGTGGTCGGGCTGTCCTGGTCGTAGTCCGCGGCGACCACCTTCATGTTTGTGTACTTCTTCATCTCGAAGAGGAAGCCGGACTGGCGCAGGTCGGTGGTCGAGACACCCTTTTCGACGTTGATGATCGCCACCTGCCCCTTGTCGTGGGAAAGCTTGGCGATCGCGTCGGCCGCAGCCTCGCCGCCCTGGTAGTTGTCCGAGCTGATCGCCGCGGCCAGTATCGAGGTGTTCTTGAGTGTCGTGTCCACGGCAACCACCGGGATCCCGGCCTTTACATACTGGTCGATCGGGCTGAACAGCGCTACGTCATCGGTCGGGGCGATGAGCAGGGCGTTGGGCTTGCTCGCTAGCACCGACTTGACTATTGGGATCTGAAGCTCAAGGTTCCAGGTGGTGGCACCGGCCCATTTGAGGGTCACGCCAAGTTTCTTGGCCTCTTGGATCGCACCGTAATGCATGGTGATGTAGAAGGGGTCCGTGGTGAGGCCGGGGATCAAGGTGATCGTGTACTTGCTGGCGGCACCGGCTGCAGTGGCCCCTGTACCTGCCGTGACGGCGAGCGTCGTGCTCGCCACAAGACCGAGCACCGCCACCCCGATGGCAGCACGCGACCGTAGGCCATTGAACCAACGTCTATGGGTCATGTTTCCTCCTATTTCCCTCGTATGTGTGCGGGATCTGTTGGGACGTCGTGGCTCAGCGCTCCGCCAGTCGCAGCCGTACCTGGTCGCCCGCCACGGCGGCGACCACGATGACGCCGGTGGCCACCTCCTGCCAGCTGCCGCTGACGCCCACTAGCACAAGGCCTGTGACCAAGAGGGCGATGATGAAGGTCCCCACCACCGTGCCGAGCATGTGGCCCCGACCTCCGAAAAGGCTGGCGCCTCCGATGACAACGGCGGCGATGGCGTTGAGCTCATCGTTCTGACCGGCCAACGGTGAGGCGTCGGTAAAGTTGGCCATCACCATCATCCCTGCGAGGCCGGCCAGCAGGCCGGAGATCGTGTAGACCCTCACCAGGTGATTGTCGACGCTGATGCCGGCGCGCCGTGCGCCCATTCCGTTGCTGCCTATGGCATAGGTGCGCAACCCGAAACGGGTGCGGTGCAGGATCAGTCCCATGACCACACAGCTCACCCCTGCCACCAGCACTGGGACGTAGATCCAGCCGCCGATCAGGGTCTGGCCGATGGTGCCGATCTGGGAGGGGAGGTTGATGACCTCGTTGCCGCCGTTGATCAACGGGGTCGCCCCAGCCCCGATGGCGGTCAGAGTGCCCAGCGTCACGATGAATGGGGGCAGCTTGAGCCGGGTGATGAGGTAGCCGTTGACGAAGCCGATGGCCGCACCCAACGCCAGCGCGGTCGCGAAACCGGCCACGGTCGTGAGCGTGACGTTCGCGTTCGCATTGAGAAGGCTCTGCATGACCACTCCCGAGACCATGCCGGTAAAGCCGAGCACGGCCCCGTCGGAGAGGTCGATGCCACCGGTGATGATCACGAAGGTCTGGCCGATGGCGAGCAGCAGGAACTCCACTGCGTACTGGGAGATGTTCAGCCAGCTGGCTCGGGTGAACAGGTCGTGGGAGGGCGAGAGGAACCCGAATACCAGGACCATGATGACAAAGACGCCCAGCATCCAGTAGTCCCCGAAGCGGTCCACGGCGTTGAGCCACGATGATCGCTGGGTTTCCTCGCCCTCCGGGCCGGAACCCTCGTTCACCGTCCCTCCGGGCGTCAACGCCGAGGGCAACCTAACCGACATGGCCGAGTCCTTGTCTCCCGCCCGACTGCTTTCTAACCTGCATGGTGCTGTGTTCCGAGGGCCGCTCCGGTGATCCAGCTCACCATGTCGTCTACGGTCACCTCCGAACAGCGGAGGTCGGCCACCACGTGCCCGTGGAACAGCACAGCGACCCTGTCAGCGAGCCTGTGCACCTGGGGCAGGTTGTGGGTGATCAGCAGGACGGGCACCCCGCGTGACGACACGGAACGGACCAGCTCTCCAACCGTCTCCTGCTGCTCGACGCCGAGGGCGGCGGTGGGCTCGTCCATGAGGAGAACCCGCGAGCCCCAGGAGACCGCCCGGCCTACGGCGATGGCCTGGCGCTGGCCGCCGGAGAGCCGCCCTGCTAGCGAGGTCACCGAGCCGATGCGGATGTGGGTCCGCTCGAGATCGGCCGCTGCCTCCTGGACCATCGAGCGGCGGTCGAGCCAGCCCATGAAGCGGAGAGGTCCCTTTACCGTCTTCTCGCGGCCGAGGAAGATGTTCTGCCACACATTCAGGTCTGGTGCTAGTGAGAGATCTTGGTAGACGGTCTCGATACCTGCGCGACGGGCCTCCAGAGAGGAGGCGAACGTCACGGGCTTGCCATCCAGCAGGATCGTGCCGGCATTCGGCTGCAGAGCCCCCGAGAGGATGTTCACCAGGGTCGACTTGCCGGCGCCGTTGTCGCCGATCAGCCCTACCACTTCTCCTTGGTGAACGTCCAGGTCCACGCTTCGCAGCGCTTGTATGCTGCCGAAGTGCTTGGCGATGCCCCTTACCGCGATGACCGGCGTCCCAGTGCCGGCAGCGACGCTATTCGGCTCCACACCATCGGTGGTGAAGCTCATGCACTCTTCTCCTGTGCGTAAACCTTTCGCAACCTTGCAGGTTTCGCCAACGATGTCAAGGGAGCTTCCTGAGTTCCTCGTGGGGATCGACGTGGGAACGACAATGACCAAGGCAGCAGTGGTCGGCCCGGACGGCGAGGAGATTTCCTGGGGCAGCGTTCCAACCCCCTGGCGGGCAGTTCCCAGCGGTGCCGAGGCCGACCCCGGCGACCTTTTCGACGCCGCCATGCGAGCAATGAGCGCGGCGCTAGAAGCAGCGCTGGAGGGACGAGTCGTGGGAGTGGGCGTCACCAGCATTGCTGAGACGGTGGTCTTTCTTGGCCGCGACGGGAGCCCGGCCACGGCCTCGATTGTCTGGCACGACACTCGCGGCGCCGAAGAGGCACAGGAGCTTGCCGGCGAGCTCGGCCGCGACGCCTTTACGGAACGTACCGGCCTTCCCCTGTCCTCGATGTGCACTCTCAGCAAGCTGGCCTGGCTTCACCGACACGGTGCGCCTCAACCGCACCGGGTGCTCAACGTTGCCGACTGGGTGGTCCACCGGCTCGGCGCCGAGCAGGTCGCCGAAGCCTCCCTCGCCTCGAGAACTGGAGCTCTCTCCCTCGCCGAACGGAGCTGGTGGGTGGAGGCTCTCGAGTTGGTGGGAGCCCAACCAGGGCTGTTCCCGCCAGTCGTAGGCGCCGGGCAGTTCGTGGGGCGAGCCAATGGGGTAGTGCCCCCGCGGTTACGAGGGGCGGCTCTGGCCTCTGCGGGCCACGACCACCTCTGTGTCGCCGCCGGCTCGGGAGCGACCGGGCCAGGGCAGTTGCTGGACTCCTGTGGCACCGCCGAAGGGATGGTCAGGGCGATGGAACCGCTCCCCGGGCCAGAGCTCCGGCGGGTGGTCGAGGCCGGCCTCAGTGCCGGCTGGCACACCCTGCCAGGAAAGTACGCCCTCCTCGGCGGCCAGACTCTCGGGTTGGTTCTGGACCGAGTGCTCGCCTTGCTCGGCGTAGACGGCGGAGAGCCTCTCGCCACCTTGGACTGCCAGGCCCGGGGAGTATCAGCTGGTCTGCTCCGCCTGGTACAGGAGCACCCTTACTCGGACCCGTCCATCGTGGGCATAGGGCCCGAGGCATGCCCTGCGGCCCTGTGGAGCGCTGCCCTCGACGCGGTGAGCGAGGGCGCCCGCCGACTGGTGGAGAACATGGAATCGATCGCCGGGCCAACCGAGGAGGTGGTCCTCACCGGCGGCTGGGTGCGTTGCGCTGGACTGAGGAGGCGCAAGAAGCAGATGTTCCGTAAGGTGAAGTGGCCGACGGTGGCCGAAGCCGGCGCGCGCGGTGCCGCCCTCTTCGGCGGGGTCGCCGCCGGGCTCTTTGGCGGGCCGGAGGCCTTCCCTCAGCCGAAGGAGCAGAGGGAGGACTAGACCGGTGATGGCAGCGCCAGGAGGTGAGCAGGAATAGGTGTCAAGGCCGAACGACTAGCCTGCTTTGTGTGAAGGCGCCCGTAGGCACAACAGCCGTCTAATGCGCGCCGAAGAGCTGATCGAGATCAGGAGCGGTGACCGTAGAGCCGTAGTCGGTGAGCAGGGCGCCTCTCTGGTCCAGGTGTCTGCGGCAGGCGTCGACCTACTCGTCGCTGCCAGCAACGACGACCATCCGGACAAAGGCTGCTATGGGCAGGTGCTCGTTCCCTGGCCCGGGCGCATCCCTGACGGCGCCTACCACTTTGACGGCGAGGACTGCGTGCTCCCCATCGACCATCTGATCTCGCGCTGCGCCATCCACGGGCTGGTCCGCTGGGCACCCTGGCAGGTACTAGAGCACCGGGCCAGCAGCGTCACGATGGGATACCGGCTGCTCGCACAGCCCGGTTACCCGTTCTCCCTGGGGATCGAGCAGTCCTACGCCTGGCAGCAAGAGCGCTTGGAAATCAGCGCGACGGCCACGAATATCGGCCACCGCACGGCGCCTTACGGCTATGGTGCCCACCCTTATTTCACCGTGGGGTCTCCGACAATCGACGCCGCCGTGCTGCACGTGCCATCCCGGGACTACTTCCTGAGCGACGCGAGCCTCGACCCCCAGCTCCCTGCGGTACCAGTGGACGGTGGCCCCTACGACTTCCGCCAGCCCCGACCGGTGGGTGCGACCGAGTTCGATGTCACCTACACCAGCCTCGATCGCGACGACGAAGGACGCGCCGCCGTGCACTTGAGCTCCCGCGACCACTCGCTCACGATCACCTGCACCTACGAGGAGTCCGTAGGCTTCGTCCACCTCTACAGCGGCGACACTCTCGACGCGCGCCGGCGTGAGGGCTTGGCGATAGAGCCCCTCACCTGCCTGCCCAACGCCTTCAACAACGGGGTCGGGCTCGTGTCGCTGGCCAGCGGGACCTCGGTCACGGTGCGCTGGGCCATCACCGCTGGTTAGCCCAAGTCTGGGGTGTGCTCGACCGAAGCGAGGGCCCGATGTGACCACCCTCTGCCTCCTTCCAGCGCTCAAACGCCGTGCCGAGCAGCTCGTGAGCGCGTGGATCCGGTTCCACCTCATCTACCAAAGGGAGCACCGCACCGATCTTCCCTGTGACTCCTGCTGCGTGTCCGGCGAGCATCGCAGCCCCCCGCGCGGAGGCGTTGGGGTTCTCGACGACCAGCAGCTTTCTTCCCAACAGATCACAAAGGAGTTGGCGCCACGTCCGATGGAGGCTGCCGCCTCCCGCGAGATAAAGCGCCGAGGTGTCCACGAATTCCGGGAGCGCGCCAGCAGCCTCGGCAATCGAGAAGGCGACACCCTCAAAGACCGCGCGGAGCATATCGGCTCGGCCATGACGCAGGTTGAGACCAAAGAAGCCCGCTTGCGCGGAGATGTTCATCGAAGGTGAGCGGGCCCCCGCCAGGTGCGGGACGAATAGTGGCGTGTCGGCGCCATGACCGGGAGCGGCATCAAGCAGCTCGTAGGCCTCCTCCCAGGTTGCATTGAAGGCCCTCAATGCCCATGACAACGCAACTCCCGCCGCCTGCACTGCGGCCATTGCGTACCAGAGGCCCGGGAGGGCGGACGCGTAGACGTGGTAGCGCAGATCGGGGTCGGGATCTGGTCGCCTGCGGAGGGTCACTACTTGTGCAGCGGATCCCACGGTGAGCTGGACGGGCCCGATCTCAGACAGCCCGGTTCCAACCAAAGCGGCGGCAGTATCGCCAGAACCGAAGACCACGGGAATTCCACCGGGTAGGCCCAACTCATGGGCAATGGCGCCCGCCAGTGGGCCGGCTATGGCGTCCGACGCCCCGAGCGGCGCCAGCAGCCGCCCCGGCAGTCCGAGAGCCTCGACGACTGGGAGAGCCCAGGTGTTCTCGAACATGTCGAAGAGAAGGGTTGCCGATGCATCACTCGGTTCACTGCCGCCCCGCCCCACGAGCCGCAGCCGCAGCCAGTCCTTTGGCTGTAGCGCCCACTCCGCATCGCTCAGGACGGCTGGCTCGTGCGAGGTGAGCCAGTGGAGCACGGGTCCCGCCATTCCAGGAACGAGAGGATTGCCCAGTACAGCGCGGGTCCGCAGAGGTAGAGCACGGTAAGCCTCGAGGCTGCTGTGCGCGCGGCGATCCAGCCAGAGTATGGCCGGACGCAACGATCTCCCATCAGAGCGCGCCAGCACCACCCCGTGCATCTGACCTGACAGCCCGACGGCGCCAACCTCAGCCTGGGTAGCCTCGAGCACCTTCCTCACCGCGGTCTTCACCGACAGCCACCAGTCCTCCGGGTCCGACTCCACCCAATCCGGTCGTGGTCTGGATAGTTGGACCGGAGCTGAAGCAACGCTCAGCTCACTACCGCTGGCGTCGAGGAGGATCGCTTTCGTTGAACCCGTTCCAAGGTCGATGCCCAGTACAACCGGGCCCGTCCTCATCGTTTGGCTCCCGGTGAAGGCTCCATTGCAGCCAACTGTGCCCGGCCCACCGGTGAACAAGACAGTGGGCGCGCCCGCATTGCGCGCACGGCGGCCAGGCCGCTCACCACGTCAGGCAACTGCCGCCGGTACCGAATGCGACAACCGTCAAGCTGCAGGGTCAGGGTCACGGGCGGAGAGGGCACCTCGGACCTGGAGCCCGGCGGTGCTCACTTGAATGGGGAGCACCAAGTAGCGCGTGTCCAACACGGCGACGCGATGCTCGAGCGCCTCTTTGGCCTCCCGGGTGGCGCTCAAGATCGTGACCGAGCCGCCATCCCCCCCGGCCCCGTTGATCTTCCACCCGATGGCCCCTTGCGCCGCCGCGACCTCGATCACCCGTCTTGCGTCCACGCCCACTAGCTCCGGGTGCAGCGACTTCTGTGCCTCGGTGTTGGCGATCATCGCCCGACCGAAGGCGTCCAGATCCCGGGCCAGGACAGCGTCGCGAGACGCGACTGCCGCATCTCGCAGCAGCGAGAAGACCCCAGACCCGCGACTCCTCACAGCATCGATAACCTGGTGATGCACATCCGAGGAGTTGTGGGCGCGACCGAGGAAGACCAGCGACAGTAGGGAGCCGAGTTGCTCCCAGACCGGCAACGGGTGGACCGTAGCTTCCGGGTACGCCTCGATTTCGAGGAAGTTGATCCCGCCGAATGCCGCGCTCAGCTGGTCCTGGATCCCGCTCTGGAGGCCGAGGACGTCGACTTCGAGCCGATGCGCTGCGTAGGCGACGTCGCGCGGCGACCATTCCTCGGAGCGCACGGCCGCCAATCCGCCCAGCAGCGCAACCGCCACCGACGCAGAGGTACCGGTGCTGCAACCAGCCGGGACTGCGGAACGAATGCTGATCTCCACGGCGAGATCCTCTGGAGGTGGGAACGCGTCAACAGCGGCCTCCAGCAGCGCGTGGCGAGCGATCCGCGACGCCCCTGGGACGATCGGGTACCGATCGCCGAAGGTCTCCACATCGAGCACAACCGCGTCCGGGCCTGCTGCCGTGCAGATCGAGACCTTTACGCTCGGGGTCACCGCGATGGTCAAGACCCGTCCAGGCACGCCAAACCACGTGTCGGTCCAGCCACCGTTGTCGCAGATCCGGACAGGAGCCGACGCCTCGATCATCAGTCAACACCCCAATCGTGTTCGTCAACGAGAATAGCCAGCCGGTCCGTCACGAGCCTTGCGGCCAGGTCGGAAGGCGAGAGCCAGGTGCGCCGGGCGGTCTGAGCCTACGTGCCCACCGTTCGCCGGTAGCGTCACATGTGACACTCTGACCCAGGAGCGGGTTGAGAAGCCGCAGAGAGGGTACGAGGAGTCTATGTGCGTCGGCTCAACCCAACTGGGCAGAAGGACCATTGAGTGAGTCGTGGCAAGGAGGCGCAGCTGTGAGTCCCGAAGATACCAGAACTCCATATGAGAGGGCCAATCACAAAGCTTACATCCGATACAAGCTCGATCTTGCGATTGCTGACGAGGCATTCAACAAGGGTGTCGCACCATTCCGAAAGGAATATAAGAAGGCAAACAAGCCTATCCTTCGTGCATTCGAGGAGGCCGTCAAGCCACTCGCCGCTGCCCACGACGAGGCGTGCAAGCAGGCCAAGAACGACTACAAGAAAGCCAAAGAGAGGGCCCGACATTACAATGGAGGTTCCAAACATAAGGGGGGGCATTGACTATTCGAGGTCGGAGGGCGCGGCGGCCGGCAGGCCCGCACCGTCGACGAGCCCAGAAACGCGTTCGGAGTTCATGACCGTTTGCGCACCAGAGGAAATCCTGACGTCGGGTCAAGTCAACGATCGGCCTTCAAGGAGCACCTCATGGACCGTGAGGTCATCGCCGAGCACGACAATGTCCGCGGGCGCGCCGAGGCGGATTCGGCCGACGTCCTCGCGCCCGAGCAAGGCCCCCGGACGCTCGCTCGCAGCGGCGAGGACATCGCCAAGTGGCGCGCCGATGTCGGCTACGCGGCGGACGCCGTCGAGCAACTTGGCGGCCGAGCCGGCGATTGTTCCGTCAGGGCGCCGGACCACTCCGTGGTCGGCGACCACGCGCACCTCCCCCAGAAGAAGCTCCCCGTCACCAAGACTCGAGGCAGCGGTCGCGTCGCTCACTAGAGTCCAGCGCCCTCGTGCCGCGGCCAATACGACCCGGAGCAGGTCCTCAGCGACGTGGACGCGGTCGGCGATGATCTGGACTGTCACCCGTGGGTCTGCCAGCGCCGCTCCCGCCAGGCCGGGCGCGCGGGCGGAAATTGGAGACATCGCGTTGAAGATGTGGGTGACGGCTTGCCCACCTGCCTCAAAGCCGCGACGCGCCTGGGATGCGTCGGCGTCGCTGTGGCCGAACGAGACGACGATTCCGAGCCGGTGGCATGCCGCTACGAGATCGAGTGCACCGGGCAACTCGGGGGCGAGGGTCACCATGGTGACGGGGCCCGCGTCGCACAATGACATCAAGAGCTCGACGTCCGGTATTGCGAGGCGTTCGACTGGGTGCGTTCCGGCCCGCAGGGGCGAGAGGAAGGGCCCTTCGAGGTGGATGCCGAGTATGCGTGCGCCGTCCGGCTCTCGTGTCGCCGTCTCTGCGATGTACCCCGCGGCTTTCTTTGTTCCGGCGGTCTCGTTGCTTATGAGCGTTGGCTGGTAGGCGAGGACCCCGTCGTGGGCGAGCGCGGTGGCGAGGGTCGCGAGTTCTTCGACCGAAGCGCCGAGCACATCGATGCCTGCGTAACCGTTCACCTGCAGGTCCACGAGCCCCGGAACGGCGATCCCGCCGCTGCCAGGCCTCAGGCCGAGCGAGATCACCCGGCCGTCCGCGACGGCGACGTCGCCAGCCACGAGCCGACCGTGCTGGAGGAACGCGGCGACGCCAAGGCGGCGCTGATTCCCCGAACGGCTACCAGGACGACTTGTCGCCGCTCGCTGGCCAATCTGGGCCGCCTCGAGCGCGGCACGCAGCCGGCCGCCACTCGCCACCAGGAGACCGGCCGCTCCTTCGGCGTCCATGGCCAAGGCGGCGACGATACAAGCGGGCTTGGTCCTCCACCCACACGCCTCGAGTGCTTTCCTGGCGCGTTCGGGCGACGTCTCGGCCACGGTTGCCACGATCCGGGTGGCCCGATCTCGCAGCTTCTCACTGGTCGGTCGGACGTCCACCATGAGGTTCCCATACGTCTTGCCTAGCTGGATCATCACGGCAGTTGAGAGGATGTTAAGGGTGATCTTCTCCGCGGTCCCGGCATTCAGCCTCGTGGAGCCTGCGACCACTTCGCCCCCGACCAAGAGTTCGATCACGAGTTCCGCGGCGGTCGCGATCGCGCTGCCCCGGTTGCAGACGATCCCGACAGCCAACGCGCCGACTGTTCGTGCGTAGGTGATCGCGCCGAGGACAAATGGCGTCTGGCCGCTCGCCGAGATCCCGACCACGGCATCTCGAGATGAGCAGCCCAGCGCGCGGAGCTCAACTGCGGCTGCGTCTCGGTCGTCCTCGGCTCCTTCTCGGGGACGGACCATGGCGTCACTGCCTCCAGCGAACACGGCGAGCACCAAGCCGTCGGGGACGTCGAATGTCGGTCCGGCCTCCGCTGCGTCGAGCACGCCGAGCCGACCAGCTGTCCCTGCCCCCACGTAGATCAGCCGGCCGCCTTCGGCGAGCCGTCGGGCGACTCCGGTGACGGCCCCGGCGATCTGGGGAGTAGCCGCCACGACGGCATCGGACGCTCGAGTTGACTCCGAGGTCATGAGCGCGACGAGATCAGGGACGTCCAGGACGTCGAGCTCGGCGAACTCGGGCCGCACTGCCTCGGTATCGAGTGCACCGAGACTTGCGAATTCGCGAGCCCGGCTCACCCGAAGGCCTCGCTCAGGTGCCGATGGATCATTGCGCGCATCTCCGCCTGCTCCCTAACGCGTCGATGGGGGGCGGCGACCTCGTTCTCGTCGAGACCCTGGAGGCTCGCTTCGGAGACGACCCTGTGGTAGGAGTGCCGCCAGGCAGACACGAACACCACCGCAAGCCGTGCCGCGTCCTCCGCCCGACCGGCGCGAAGGCAGACGTCCTCCTGAGGGTGCTGTGGCCGCCCGACTTCGTCCGGCGGCACGTTTGCCTGCTTCACTCTCCCTGGCTTTCTGTCTGAAGACGTTGGAACCATCGAAGAACGCACCAGCCAACCACTTAACATAACCGCAATAATGTGCTACTTTCACCGGCCTAACGACTTGGAGGTGGTGGGTGGGGCATAGGAACGTTCTCCGTGGTGTCATAGTGCTTGCCGCGAGCATCGGTTTGGCAGCTGCGCTTTGCTCTTCGGTTGGTGCAGCACCGCGCGTGAAGGCCATTCCTGCATCCTCCGGGAGCCCCTTCGTCGTCGCGAGCACCTCGGGCGTTCAAAAGCTCGACCCTGACATAGTCACCAATTTCGTCGACTTCCAAGCGCTCGGGTTGGTGTACGACCAGCTTGTCCGGTACGACAGGAAGCTGCAGTTCGTACCGGACCTGGCGACGAGCTGGGCGTTCAGCAATGGGAACCGGGCGATCACCTTCCAGCTCCGCAGGGGTGTGACGTTCGACGACGGCTCGAGCTTCACTTCGGCCAATGTGGTCGCCTCGCTGAATCGGGTCCTGGCTCCGAAGACCACCGATGCGTCGGCTTCGTACCTCTCCGCGGTGAAGTCCATCGTGGCCAAGGGCCGATATGTCGTAGAGCTCGTTCTCAGCCGACCCGACTCTTCGATCCTGTCAGGGCTCACCTCGGTGAATCTCTCCATGCTTTCGACCAAAGCCATTGCAGCAGGCACGGTGGCGACGAAGCCGGACGGTACGGGACCGTTCGTCTTCTCCAGCTGGAGCCCCAACAACTACCTGGTATTGAATGCGAACCCGCACTACTGGGGTGGCAAGGTGAAGCAGTCGTCGGTGAAGGTCGAAGCGATCCCCACCGAGCACTCGATCGCTTCGGCGATCGAGGCGAACACCGTCCAGCTGGGTCTGCTCACCGAGCCAGAAGACGCCAAGACGCTGAAGGGCGACACGGTGCAGAAGGTTCTCGACCTTTCGTACCGGGCCCTCATGCTCCAAGACAAGACGGGACCGCTCGCAAACGTGAACAACCGGCGGGCGCTCGAGTGTGCCGTCGACCGCAAGCAGATCGTCGATGACGCGGTCTTCGGACAGGGCCAAGTTGTTGGGCCGGTCCCGGTAGGGCCGTTCGCCTCGCGGCCGGTCTCCGCGGTCTGCCCCACCACGAACATCGCGGCAGCCAAGAGGTACCTCAAGGCAGCAGGCGACCCGTCCGGCTTCTCCTTCAACGCCATCACTTCGGTCGCCCTGGACCCAACGAGCTCTGCTCAGGCGATCGCGGCGCAAGCCGAGCTGGCTCAGGCCGGGATCAAGATGAACATCCGGAACCTGGCGGGCGATGCCTACAATCAGGCCTGGCTGAAAGGTGACTTCCAGGCTGCGTTCGCCTGGAATGGCGCCGATCCGGACCCCTTCACTATGTACGGCCGGTACTTCGGTCCCGGTGCCGACCTTGCGGTGCCCGCCGGCTACAGCTCGCCGAGGCTTCAGAACCTGCTCGTCGAAGGTGACGAGTCGTCTTCGGTCGCAGCGCGTGAGATGTACTACACCGAGCTCGCGGCGACGCTCACCTCGAATGCTGTGTGGGTGTGGCTCTTCGCGAGCTATGACTACGCGGTGGTCGGACACGGCGTCAGTGGGTTCACCCTCTTCCCGTCGCTGACCGATTCGCTGCAGACTTTGTCGTCGACGAGCGTTTCCTGAGTACAGCTGTCTTGACTGACGACAGACCCGTCGGTGCGACTACACCGGCGGGCGGCGGCCTGGGTGCGTCTTCTCGGCGGTTCTCCGGCTCAGAGCGTGAACAAGCCGCCACCATTGGAGCCCAGTGCCTTGACGAGGGGTCCCCATAGCGTCCCGAAGACAGCGGTGAGGTTGGCGGCCGTCAACATTGTCGCGTTGGCCGGCACCTGAACCGATGCTGCCGGGTGAGAGACGGCAATCAGGAGAGAGCCGCTGGAATTGGGAATGAACACCTGCGCCTTGCTCACGGACCCGTTTGCGATCCACAGGTTTGCATGAATGGAGAGCTTCGCCGGAATCTCATCGATAGCCTTCGAAAGCTGTGATGGAGAGAGAAACGGCTCGTTCGAATCTGTAGCCAAGGCCTTGGCCATCCCCTGAAGAACCGATCCGGCAAGGCTTCGAATAGGAAGGCTGAGCGAGTACTCGCCGGTCGTCGTCTCGTGAATGCTCAACCACGTCCGGACTGACTGCGCCAAGGAGTTCGCGATTTGGAGGCCTAGACCGTTGGCCCTCTGCAAACCAGAGATCGATGAGTCGGCTCCCGGCACCTCGGGTGCGAGTTGGCGTGCCACTGCGGTAAGCGTGCTCGTTGAGACGCCGACCCAGTTGCCGAGCAAGACGTCGTGGATGAAGCCAAAGCCTGGACGGGCGGCCAACTCGTCGAGGGCTCTCGACTCGGCTGCGAACGTCGCGGGACCGACAAGGCCCTCGATGTACTTGAGATCCAGACGGCAGTACTCCGACCCGTTTATCGAGCGCAGGTCAACCAAATAGGCGGTCTCATAATTGACAGAAACGTCTACGGACTGATCACCGGTGGAAGTGGAGGCGCCGGGACCACTTTCGTTGGATATCGTCAGTACGACCGACAGGCTGTGGTCAGCGATGCTTGCCTGTCCGGGAAGGTCCTGTCCGGTAATGACGAACTGAGTCGTCGGGCTGTCGAACACGCTGGTCAAAGCCGAGTGAACCGAGTCGCCTGCCTCTATGTGCGCGACGACTTGTTGACCGCACGCAGCAAGGGCGAGACCGCAGGTGAGGCTCACGACGACGGTTACGATCTTGCGCCTAAACCGCATGAGACTCACTCCTCGCCTCGGGTCCTTCGGTTGTGCAAGTGTACTTTGGCCCTGTGAGCTCAAGGGCACGGCCGTCGCGAGTGGCGTCGGGGCCAACGTTCGTGGTCCTCTCTCGCGCCGCTGCCCGTTGGGCGATCAGCCTCAACGCGTTCGTGATGAGGCTCGCTTGTGCTCTTAGGGTGCGACATTTAGGTACTTGATCGGCTCGTTACGTGTGTGTCTTGAGCGTTCTTCTGCAGTCCTGTGTCGCGAAGTGAGGCCCTGCTCGCTGAAGGTCACCTCTCAGCTGCGGTTGAGCCACCGTTCCAGATCGGCGGCCGGCAGTGGGGCGCTCCACTGGTAGCCCTGTCCGTAATCGCATCCGAGAGTTCTGAGCCACTCGAGCTGGCGACTGGTCTCGACGCCGGAGGCGGCCACCTTCAGCCGCAAGGCGTGCGCCAGTGAGACGACAGCCTCGATGATGACAGCGTCACGACCGTCGGTACCGAGACCGTCCACGAAGACATGGTCCAGCTTCACGCCGTCGATCGGCAGCTGCTTCAGGTATGCGAGGGAGGAGTAGCCCGTGCCGAAGTCGTCGATCTCCAGTGTTGCCCCAAGTCGCTTCAAGTCTGTCAGGACGACCACGGACCAGTCGACGAGGTCTATCACCGCGCTTTCCGTCAGCTCGATGTGCAAGGACCCAGGCTCTAGGCCGCTCGCGTCGATGGCCTTGGAGACAGCACGGACGAGGTCGCCGCTGGCGAGCTGTCGCGCTGAGACGTTGACCGCGGTCCACAGATGCGCGGCTGCGGTGGTCCGCGCCCTCCATCCCCGAAGCTGCTGCAGCGCTTCGCCGAGAGCCCAAGCACCGATTTGGACCAGGATGCCGGAGTTCTCCGCGACGGGGAGGAAGTCCACCGGTCCCAGCACGCCGCGCCGGGGGTGACGCCACCGCAACAATGCCTCGACGCCGACGGTACGCCCCGAAGTGAGCTCGACGACTGGCTGGTACTCCATGAACAGCTCGCCGTTGTCGAGAGCCACCGAAAGCTCAGCCTGCAGGCCGAGCCGGTCGACGTAGGCCTTGCCGAGGCGTGGTTCGAAGAACGTATAGTCGTCACCCCCGGCATCTTTGGTCGCGTACAAGGCGACGTCGGCATCCTGGAGGAGCCTCTCGCTGCGTGTGTCGTACTGATTGGCCATCGCGATGCCGACGCTCACCTGCACGACGAAATCGCGCCCGGCAACGGTGAACGGGGTCCGCATTGCCGAGCACACGCGGGCGGCGACCGACGCAACCTCGTCGACTCCTGAGGCATCGTCGATGAGGATGGCGAATTCGTCGCCCCCGATGCGTGCGACGGTATCGGCCGGACGGACGCATGAGCTCAGACGATCGGCGGCCGCGATCAGCACCTCGTCGCCGCTCGGGTGGCCGAGCGTGTCGTTCACGTCCTTGAAACTGTCAAGGTCGCAGAGCATCACTGCGACGCGGCGCGTAGGCGACAAGCGCCGGGCGAGCGCGTGTTCGATGCGATCGCCGAACAGCACCCGGTTCGGCAGGCCAGTGAGCGAGTCGTGAAGGGCGTAATGCACGAGCTCGACCTGATTGGCGCGAAGCGTATTGACCGCATGGCGCATTTGGCCGGTGAGACGCAGATTCTCAACGAGGGTGATGACCAGTCGTGTGAGCACGGCAGCGACGACGCACAGCCCGGCGATCACGTCGAACAGGTCGAGGTGACGGGACTGGGTGCCTTTGACGGCGGCCGCGAAGATCCCGACGGCGAAGAAGAGATAGGGGAGCGCGACCTGCCAGGGCGCCGGCCCCTCGACCTCGTCGCGCGCCGTGGCAGTCCGCTCGAGCGGCCAAATAGGTGCGAGAGCGATGAGCATGAATCCGGCGACTCGAGCGGAGTCGACGAGCGCGTCGTATCGGAACGACGCGAGATGACTCAGGTAGGCGAGACTGCTGTCGCCGACAGTCAAACAGAGCAGCCCCGCGACGACGAACGCGGGCGGGACGCGTTGGCGACTGCGACCTTGGGCGAGGACGTTGATGCCGACGGTGGCGACGATCACATCGCTGATCGGGTAGGCAAGACCGACTGTCTGGGAGAAGACGGAGCCCGAGCCGGAGTGGTACACGCTCCCGAGCGCGGTGGTCCAGCTCACGACGAGGAGCGATCCAGCCACGATGATGCCGTCGAGCAGGGTGTGCGCCCGGGAGGCGCCGGGCCCAGCAGCTGACGAGAAGAGAAGGACCCCGATTGCCGCAAGTGGCAGCGCGACAAGAAAGCCCGCGTCGGCCGCCGAGGGGAATGGCACGGCACGGTTTCTCGCGAAGTCGTACCAGGTGAGGATGGCTGCCCCGATGGCCCAGACGGTGGCGAAGGCCCCGATCCACATCCAGGCAGGGCGCACTTGAACGGCCGCGCGACGGCCGGCCACGAAACAGCTGGAGGCCGCGAGCGTGGCGACGACGAGCTTGACGACAACATCAATGTCCGCGGTGGAACGGCTGTTGCCGGGGTGAGACGCCATCCACCACAGGAAGAGCGCGAGGACGATTGCCGCCATGCCTGCGACCGCGCCGAACCGGCGGCGGGAGATGGCGTCGACCTCGAGAGGCGCATCGGTTCCGGGCGCGTCGGTTTGTGAGACCTCGGTTCCCGGCGCGTCTGCCTGTGAGGAAGCGCCCGCTATCGCCGTATCGGCGGTGTTCACTGCCATGGTCTTTGTTGCGCCAGCACTCTCTGTCGGCCAAGTGTGATCGACGTTCAGGATTGTTTCATCCGATGTGCGATCAAGCCCTCGGATGTCCCGAGGAGCCACTTAAGATTATCGGCCGCGGCGAGCCGGTCCCTGAAGAGGTTCTGGCGCTTCGCGGTCCGTGACGTCGCTGTCCTGCAACACCTGCGATGTGGCGCTCGGGCCGCCTCAATCTTCCCGTTCAGGGAGTTAGTCCTCAGTGTCCGGATCGGCACGTCGCTCGGTCTTGCGTTCGGATCGCTGGCGTTTTGCTGCGAGTCTGCGGTCGACGGAGGATCTTGTCGGCGCGGTGGGCCGCCTGCGGGCACGGACGGCCAGCGCGGCCCGCAACCGGTCGCGCAGGCGCTCGAGGGCGACGTCCCGGTTGCGTGTCTGCGAGCGCTCTTCAACAGCCACAATGCGTATGACGGGCCCGAGCGCGGAGACCAGCCGCGTCCGCTGGTAGTCGGTGAGCGTCTCTGACGTCTCGATGTTCCAGGTCAGCATCACCTTGGTGTTCGAGGTGTTCGCGTGCTGCCCTCCTGGTCCACCGCTCCCGGAGAATCGCCACCGGAGCTCTCCGGCAGGGATGGTGAGCAAGCGCGTCACGACGAGATCACCACTCGCGTCGACCACAGTCAGGCTCCTCGAGGTCGCGGGATGGCTTCGCCGGCTAGTCGCTCGGTCCTGAAGGCTCAACCCGGCAGCACGGCCGCGATCGCCGTTGCCACCTCAGGTGCGCTCGGCTCGGTTGTCGGCCGGAAGCGAACGATTGATCGAGCCCGGGGGGCGACGAGGAACTTCTCGAAGTTCCATTGGATGTCACCGGCATTTCCCTCGGCATCGGCGACCTCGACCAGCGAGGCGTAGAGCCGATGACGACCCGATCCGTTCACCTCGAGCTTCTCGGTCATGGGAAAGCTCACCCCGTACGTGGTTGAACAGAAGGTCTCGATCTCCTCGGCCGACCCGGGTTCTTGCCCCCCGAACTGGTTGCAGGGTACCCCGAGCACGGTGAAACCACGGTCTGCGTACTGCTCCTGCAGGCTCTCCAGACCGGAGTACTGGGGCGTGAGGCCGCAGCGCGAGGCCACATTGACGATGAGGAGCGCCTTGTCCTCGAAGCGGTGCAGGTCAAGCGGCTCGCCCCGCAGGGAATGGATGGGAATGTCGTAGATGGCCATCTCCCCAGACTATGGCCGCGGTCAGGCGAAGCGAACGACGCAGAAGGTGCCCATCACGAGGCAGTACAGGCCGAAGGGCCACAGGGTTCGAGTCTTGAAGTACCGGGTCAGGAATGCGACCGAGATGAAGGCGCCCACGAAGGCGCACAAGGCGCCGACCAGCGCCTGAGCGCGAACGCCGTCACCGAGCGGACCGAGCAGGTCCGGGATCTTGTAGACCCCGGCGAGAAGGATTACAGGCGTTGCGAGCAGGAACGAGAAACGGGCCGCGTCCTCGTAGTCCAACCCCCGGATCAGCCCTGCCACGATTGTGATGCCGGAGCGGCTTATGCCCGCGAGCAGTGCCAGTACCTGCGCGGTTCCGATGACTCCGGCTTCCTTGAAGTCGAGCGTCTTGCGAGGCGACAGATGCCTTCTTCGCTCCCGGATCTCGAGCGCGGCGCCGGGCAACCTCTCCTCCGAAGAGGATGAATCCGTTGATCACGAGGAAGATCGAGGCGGCGAGCGGCTTGGAGAACAGCACCCGGAGCTCATGCTCGAAAATGAGACCAGTGATGCCGGCGGGGATCGTCGCGGCCACGAGAAGCCAGCCGAGACGCTCGGTCGACGTCGTGATTGTCCGGGTGCGGGCGGAGTGAATCACGCCAACGACGATCGCCTTCCATTCCCTCCAGAAGAACGCTACGAGAGCGATCGCGGTCCCCACGTGGAGCGCGACGACGAAGGCGAGCCAGAACGACTCGGGCCTGCTCTCTGACGCGACCAGGTTGTGCCAGTTGAAGAGGGCCGGGAAGATGACGGCGTGGCCCAGACTCGAGACGGGGAAGAGCTCGCTGATGCCCTGAAGCACGCCGAGCAGCACCGCCTGGAAGAAGGTGATCTTGCTTTGTTGAGCCACCGCGTGGCCAAGACCGCTCGATCGGGCCAGGATCATGATGTGCGCGAAGTGGTGAGCGCTCGTGATCAGCACCGCCGGAGCATATCGGGGGGCACCGGGGCAAGAAGGCGATCACGCTGTCGTAGCCGAGTCGGAGAACACCTTGAGGCGCCGCAGGCCTGCGACTCCTCGATGGTCTCGGTCGACGCGGCAGGAAAATGGCGCCAACTTCGCTACTAAGAGGCCGCGCGAATAGGGAAATAGGCCTTTGAACAGGTAGTTCGCGCAAGAAGAGACCATCCACCGGTCGTGGGGTTGTCCCGACTGTGATGTCGGGTGCACCCAACCACCAACGACCGAGTGGAGGTCCCCACCATCATCCGCGCTTTCGACCCCGAAGTGAAGGACATCGTCTGGCAGGCGATCGAACCTCTCGTGCCGGTCCCGGTAGACAAGCATCCTCTCGGTTGTCATCGGCCGCGGGCATCCGACAGGGATTGCTTTGAGGTGATGCTCGTCCGGCTCGTGACCGGCTGTTCGTGGGAGGACGCGGAGCGGCTGTGTGGCAACAAGGTCTCCGACACGACAGTCCGCGAGCGACGCGACGAGTGGATCGCGGCTGGAGTCTTCGAGACAATCGCGAACGAGGCGATCTCCGGCTACGACCGGATCATCGGCCTCGACCTTTCCGACGTCGCTCTGGACGCCAGCTTGCACAAGAGCCCTTGTGGCGGCGGGGGAACGGGTAAGAACCCAACCGATCGGGCCAAGCTCGGATGGAAGTGGTCGGTCCTCACCGACAAGGTCGGGATCCCCTTCGGTTGGACCGCAGACGGCGCCAACCGCAACGACTCGGTCCTTCTGGCGCCGACGCTCGAGGACGCCGAGCGACGTGGGCTCACAGAGGAGATCGAAACCATCTGGCTCGACCGCGGCTACGACTCCGACGCGACGCGAGTCCGCCTCTCAGAGGCGAGGATCGATGACGCCGTGATCGCGAAGAAGCGCAAGCGAGGCTCCCCCGCCAAGGAGACAAAGAAGCTCCCGATGGGTCTGCGATGGCCGGTCGAGCGGACGAATTCCTGGCTCTCGAACTATGGCCAGTTGAGGCGGAACACTGACAGAAGAACAGCACACCGCCTCGCTCAGCTCGCCCTCGCGGTCGCCCTGCTCCTCACCGCGAAGCTCATCGACTGGCGGAACCGCTGGTCACCGACCCTCTCACCTATTCGCTGAGGCTCTAAGCTCGATGACGATCGAGATGACGCGAGGAAGCTGCGCGTAAGGCGGCGTGCTCGCCCGAACGGCAGGTGGTGATCGTGTTGGAATCCGCTGAGGTCCCCCAGGTGCGCGAGGTCCGGACCGCCATCCCTGGGCCCCGGTCGCTGGAGCTGGCCGCGCGAAGGAAGGCATCGGTCCCGGCGAGCGTGGGAGCCACGATGCCGATCTTCGCCGAGCGTGCGTACGGTGGCATCGTGGTCGACGTCGACGGCAACTCGTTCATCGACCTCGGCGCTGGGATCGCGGTGCTGAACGTCGGGTCAAGTGCCCCTTTGGTTGTCGAGGCCGTCACCGAGCAGGTGCGGCGTTTCACCCACACCTGTTTCCAGGTGACCGGCTTCGAGGGGTATATCGCGCTCGCTGGAGCGCCTCAACGCACTGGCTCCTGGCGCTGACGAGAAACGCAGCCTCTTTGTGAATTCGGGCGCCGAGGCGATCGAGAACGCCGTGAAGATCGCCAGATCCTTCACCGGCCGACAGGCCGTTGTCGTGTTCGACCACGCCTTCCACGGCCGGACTCTGCTCACCATGTCGCTGACAGCCAAGGCAATGCCCTACAAGTCCGGCTTCGGGCCGTTTGCTCCTGAGATCTACCGTGCGCCATACAGTTACCCCTACCGCTGCACGGCTGGGGCAGCGCCCGAGCGGTGCGGTGAGGCGTGTGCGGATCTGGCGATCGCGTCGATGGACAAGCAGATCGGCGGGAACCGCATCGCGTGCCTGCTCGTGGAACCGGTGCAGGGCGAGGGTGGCGTGATCGTCCCCGGGGATGGATTCCTTCCGCGATTGGCTGACTACTGCAAGGAGCACGGGATCGTCTTCATCGCCGACGAAGTGCAAGCCGGCATGGCCAGGACAGGCAAGATGTTCTCGTGCGAGCACTTTGGGATCGTCCCTGACCTTCTCGCCACGGCCAAGGGACTTGGCGGCGGACTTCCGATCGGTGGCGTCACGGGCAGAGCCGACATCATGGACGCCGTTCATCCCGGCGGGCTGGGCTCCACCTTCGGTGGCAACCCCGTGTCGTGCGCCGCAGCGCTGGGCGCTCTGTCGGAGATCGAGTCCCGCAGCCTGGTGAGCCGCGCTCAGGACATAGGCGAGATCTTCAAGACTCGGCTCGGGAGCCTTGCCGAGGAGGTCCCGGCCGTAGGCGACGTCCGCATCATCGGGGCCATGGCTGCGCTCGAGTTCGTCACCAACCCGCGGACCAAAGAGCCCGATCCTGCTGCGACTTCCAGGGTTCTCGCCGCGTGCCACTCAGAGGGCGTCATCTTGTTGAAGGCCGGCACTTACGACAACGTCGTACGCATCCTTCCGCCGCTCGTGATCTCAGATGACCTCTTGAACGACGCGCTCTCGGTTCTGGAAAAGGCGGTCCGGGCACTCTGACCGGACGGCCCCGGACAGGCTGTCGGTCTGGAGCGACGGCGCACGGTTCACTTCGTGAAGCTGACCGAAACTGAGTCGGGGACCAGTTCGACCCAAGTCGTACCAGGCTCGAGGGTGATCGGCTTGCCGTTTGGCAACGAGAACCTCGTGATGTTCAAACCCGCCGGGCGGCTCCAGGTGCCTTTCAACACCACGCCGTGGCGCAACACAAAGACGGTGCCGGTACCGGTCGTGATGCTCTCGACGTCCTGGCTGTTCGGACCGCTCTCGTCGTAGGGCCCGAGCTTGGTAAGCACCATTTGGATCACGACATTTGTGGCATGGAGCTGATCCCCGGCGGGATCGACGTCCGGTTGGCTGTTGTAAAAGCGCAACCATTGCCTAGTCGTTCGGTCCCATTGCCAGACGACCGGTGAGGCACTCGAGAACGGGACGGACGCAGACGCGGCCTGAGTTGCGCCGGCAGGGACCTTTGTGGAGAACTGGAACATCACTGGCGGAAGGGACTTTGCATCGGGGAACAGCCCCCAAAGCGCCGAGGTTGAGGTGTAGTAGTTGTATGGCGCCCCCAGGCTCGCCGGCAAGGCAGAGGAGCTGCGGCGATAATAGGCGTTGGCGGTGGGCTCGATGCTGCCGTTGGCGTTGTAGATCCACGGGAGCGCCGCAACGTCGTTCATCCACGGCGTGATTCCGCCGCTGTAGGCGAGAATTGCGTGCCCGTACTGCTGAAGGATGTTCCAGTCGTCCCAGCGCACCGAGCGAACGGGCCCGATCAAGGGTGCACTCTGGCACTGGTAGACGGCCATGTACCGCGTGATCCCGCCTTCTGCCAGCTCCTCATAGACGATGTCAGCTTGGTCGAGGCCACTCTGGGGGCGAGAGGACGGGTCGTTGCCGATCTTCACCGCCAGTGCCGCTCGTTGTGGTGCCTTGACACCAACTGGGGCCCGGCCCGTGAGTGGGCAGATCTTCGATGACAGCACAGGACGCGGCCGAGTCGTTGAGGTCTGCGTACCAGGACTCGAAGTCGTCGTCGACGTTGAGGCAACTTTTGCGTTCCCGCCGGACATGACAGACGCAAGGACGCCACCGACGAGCGCGAGGACCACGACCGCACCCGCGAGGAGACCGATGCGTTGCCCACGCCGGAGGCCCTCGAGCCAGCGCCGAATACCTGAGCCTCCGCCGCCTCGTCCGCTGTTTCGGCGGTGCCTGGCGCTTCGCTGGTTCATTTCTCGCCCTCTTGGGGCTTGCTCAGAACTCGATTCACGCGTGCGAAAGTACCGGAGACCGGGCGCGAGATGGGGGATGCCCCTCTCTCAGGCCCTCCATGCTGCTCTCGGGCGCTCGAGCGGGTCGCCGACCGAGCCATCCCTGGAACCTGGTGCCTGAGCGGAACTTGCCCTCGCCCGGGCTCACTGCCGCGCAGTGCGGGCATCCCAGGGCTGTGCGCCTGTCCCTTCCAAGGCCTCGAGAGCACGAATCACGACCACGCTTCCAGCGTCGGGGATACCACGAGCCCGTTCTCCCACCCAGGCCGCACGCCCGTGCTTGGGCACCACCGGGACCATGTGCTCGGTGCCGGCGACCGCTGCAGCGCGCATCAGCGGCAAGGCCTCGGTAACCGAGTTCGCAGTTCTCGCCACTTCGAGGGCTGGAATGAGGGCGTCGAGAAATGTCTTGTCCCCAAGCTCAGCCCCTCCTCGTCGCTGCACCATCGCGATGCCGGCCTCGAGGGCCGCGACGAGGGACGAGAGGTCATCTTGCTGGTTGTCGCCAAGCGCTTTGGCCGCCGCGGCAAGGCCGCGCGACACGAGCGAGGAAAACGTCGAGGGGCTCGTGCTCGCACAGACCTGCGCGATTCCGGCAAGCAACTCGTTCACCGGCCCGGTCGTCCCGCCTTGCGAAAGCCACTCGAGGGTCGCTACGGCGGTCGAGCGGACGGTGATGCCGAGGTCGCCATCGCCTGCTGCTGCATCGAGCTCCCGAAACTCCTCCTCGTGGTCGATGAGGGACCTGAACAGCCGCGCGAGCGCGATGTTGGTGTAGGTCTCACTCATCAGAAATGCCTCAGCAGGGGAGAGTATGACTGCGCATCGAGGAGGGAGATGAGTTGGTCGTCGAGCGCCATGAGGGAGATGGAGCACCCGGCCATCTCGAGACTCGTAGCGTACCTGCCGACAAGCGCGCGATGAACAGTGACGCCCTCGGTCGCGAGCCGGTCCGCGACGCGCCCGTACACGATGTAGAGCTCTTCCTCAGGTGTTGCTCCGAGGCTGTTGACGAGGACTGCCACTCGGCTCGACGAGGTGAGCTCGAGCTCGGCGAGGATCGCGTCCATCAGCACGTCGGTGATCTGGTTCGCGTCGCCCATTTCCTCGCGGCGGATTCCAGGCTCACCGTGGATCCCGATACCGAGCTCCATCTCACCCTCGGAGAGCTGGAACGTCGGGCGCCCAGCCTCAGGGATGATCGTGGGCGAGAGGCCGACCCCCATGGTCCGAGTACTCGCTAGTGACCGTGACGCGACCTTTGCTGTCTCGGCCAGTGTGTAGCCCGCGGCAGCGGCGGCGCCCGCGCACTTGTACGCGAACGTCAGGCCCGCGACGCCCCTCCTGCTGCCGCTAGCGGCTGGCGGAGCCGAGGCGACGTCGTCGGCTGCCCGCACCGTGGCTGTCTCGATACCCTCATCGCTGGCTATGTCAGCGACGTCGTCGAAGTTGATGCTGTCGCCGCTGTAGTTCCCGTAGAGGAAAAGCACGCCCACGCCCGACTCAGACGACTTGGTCGCCGCCAGGATCGTATCGACAGAGGGAGACGAGAAGGTATTTCCCACCGCCACGGCGCTACAGAGGCCTTGACCGACGTAGCCCAGGAAAAGCGGCAGGTGTCCCGAGCCCCCACCGGTGACGATCGCCACCTTCGGACCGGCGTCCGAGGGCTCAACCCGCGTGATCGCGCGGGGGAACCCAGGCACGGAGCGAAAGTGTCCCGGGTATGCCTTCAGTAGGCCCTCGAGGAAGTCATCGACAAAGTCCTTCGGGTTGTTCATGATCTTGCGCATCTGCGACGTCCTCTTTCTAACCATATTTCATTCTCCGACAGTACATCTTACGTATTATTGAAGCGCGAACTAGCAGCTTGGTCGATTATTGGTGGCGTGGTGAGATAGTCCCGTAGGTCGGGCCTGGCGATGGTTACGCAACGACGGTGGAGCAGCAGCATCGCAAGCACTCCGAACGCCTGGTTTGCGGTGCCAGGCGCGCAGTTGATGATGGGTCAGCCAGCAGGAGAGCCAAGCCCAAGTCTCCAAGAGACGTCAAGTTGGACCTGCTGCTGTATTCGACCGGCATGTTCGTGTCCGGTCGGTATTCACATCCTCTTTCCACGCCTGCTGGCTTGCGTATTTAGGGTCTGGTTGAGTGCGGGAAATCTGGTATTGTGCCGCCAGATTGGGATGCGACGTTCTACGGGCTGGGACTTGCTGGCACACGCCGACGATAGTCGTTCTCACGGCGACAGCGATGTGTTGTCGATCTGCAGCGGCCGGCCGTTTCGCGTATTTCGGGGTTCGTACCCCCCGCAAGTCGGCATTTGTCGAAGGAGGAATCTGATGACGAAGATCGAGACGCTCGATCGGGAAGCGTGGCTCCATGATGTTTTTCCCGAATGGGGCACGTACCTGAACGAGGAGATTGAGGACACACAGGTTCCCGTCGGGAAGCTCGCGATGTGGTGGCTCACGAACTGCGGCATTTGGCTGAAGACCCCCGGCGACGCGAACATCACGATCGACTTCTGGACCCAGCGCGGCGAGCATACCAAGAGGCAGCTCCCATACGAAGAGATCCGGGATGCCCCGCTCGTCCGGATGACCGGAGCTCGGAGCTATCCTCCGTTCCGTCGATGCTCTCCCCACGTCATCGACCCATATGTGGTCACGACGATGGACGCGGTGCTTTCAACTCACATCCACCGCGATCATATCGACGAATACGTGGCGGCCGCAGCGGTCAAGAACACGAATGCCGTCTTTATCGGGCCGAAGTTGTGTGGCGACCTTTGGGAGAGCTGGGGCGTGCCGACCGGGCGGATCGTCCGGCTGACTCCCGGCGAAAGCTACAGGGTCAAGGACACCGAAATCATCGGCGCTGAGTCCTTCGACCGCACCGTACTGATCACTTCGCCGCCGGACGGCGACCTCCGTGGCAAGATGCCACCGGGCATGAACGAACGGGCCCTCAACTATGTCATCAAGACGCCGGGCGGCACCGTCTACCACAGCGGGGACTCGCACTTCTCCAACGGGTTCTACAGGCACGGAAAGCTGCACGACATCGACGTCGCCTTCGTATCGTGGGGTGACAACGGACCAGGGATCACGGACAAGCTGACGTCGTCTGACGCCTTACGCGCCGGACGCGATCTGAACACGAAGGTGCTCATCCCTATCCACTGGGACATGTGGGCAGCTCAGCAGGGTGATCCCACCGAGTTGATCATGCTGCGGGAACTCAATCGGCATCAGATGAAGTTCAAGCTGGTCATCTGGCGGATTGGAGGACGCTTCATCTTTCCGGACGATCAGGATATCGAGAAGTATGTCTACCCGAAGGACTACGGCGATATCGGGACGGACGATCCGAATATCCCCTTCCCAGAGTTCCTCTGATCCTCCGGCAGTGACTTCCGCGGCGCCCGCTGGATCATGGGACCGCGACGGCTGAGGTTGGTTCAGGCGCCCGTCAGCGCGCCCGAGCGGCCGTTCAGCTCGGTGATCAGGTCATCCCAGACGGGGACGAGATCGAGCAGCGAGCGCCAGAAGTCCTGGTCACGGCGGGCTTCGAACTCCTCGATCGAGACCCCTTGCTGTTCGACCCAGGTGTAGTAGCCCAGGTTGAAGATCCGGTTCCGGTCGGTGTCCGTGCACTCGAGGACATGGTCCTCGCCCGCGCCGAGCACATGCTCGCCATGGACCTGGGCTGCGGAGACTTCGGTGAAACCGTCCGTCCAGTCGCGCTTGAGCGTCTCGGAGAGCTCGCTTGGGTACATGGCGGCGCCGTCGGTGGCGACCGTGAGGACGAGGTCGTCGCCTCCGAGGTGGAGCCGCTTTGCGAGCTTGATGGCGGCCAAGACGTTGCACCAGCTCGAGAGGCCGAACGACGAGAGGGCGGTGATCATTTGGGGCGACACGCCGCGCCTCGCCAGGTAGCCCCGGCCCACGTCGGTGTTCGCGAGCACGTTCAAAGAATCGGTGGCGCGGTCGGAGATGGCGATCACGACGTCGGTTCCCATCACGTTGTGGATCAGGGGCACATGCTTGTCGCCGATTCCCTGGATGTTGTGCTCGCCGAACCCGTTGTACAGCAAGGTCGCGCACTCCAGCGCCTCGACGGCGACCGTGAGCGACCCGAAGCGGTCCTTCAGGTAGTCCCCGGCGCCGATGGTGCCGGCTGATCCCGTCGCCGAAACGAAGGCCCGGACCTTGAGATCGGGGTGCGAAGACGCGAGATGCTCGATGACACGCTCGAGCGCCGTACCGGTCGCGAGGCGGTGGACGATGTGGTTACCGAATTCGCAGAACTGGTTCAAGATGACATTGTCCGGGTCCTGCGCGAGTTCGTGACAGCGGTCGTAGATCTCCTTGACGTTGCTCTCTGTGCCGGGAGTCTTGATGATGTCGCCCTCGTCCACGACCCAGCGCTCGAGCCAGTCGAAGCGCTCACGGCTCATGCCCTCAGGCAGCACCGCGACCCCGCGACAGCCCATCACCGTGGAGACGGCCACGCCGCCGCGGCAGTAGTTGCCTGTCGACGGCCAGATCGCCCTGTGGCGGGTGGGATCGAAGGTGCCGGTCGCGAGTCTTGGGACCAGGCAGCCGTACGCAGCGAGCACCTTGTGGGCACCGATCATCGGGAAGCGGTCGCCGAAGGCGACGACGATCGGCGCGTCGACACCGGTCAGTTCCTTGGTCAGCACGACGTGTTCAGGAACTCCTGTCAAGCTTCCGTCGAGCTTGTTGTACCAGTGGATGCGCCAGAGGTTCGTGGGCGAAGCGGCATTCCTGTCGACGTCGCTCAGGCGCCCGATGAGCGTGCTCGGCGCGGTGCGCGGGTCCCTGAGCTGTCCAAAGGTCGGCAGCACGATCCGCTGCTCCCCGAAGCGTTGCGCGGTTCGCTCGACGGCGGCTCGGTCGACGACTTCTGAATCCAGTCCGAAGATGTTCACCGCATGATTCTCCCCGCTCATGCCGATTCCGGCAAGCGGCCTGACCTGGCCTGACGGTCTGCAGTGACCGGGGGGACACGAGCAAGCAGGAGCCCTTTTTGCCAGTTGACAGCTTGTCGCGGCGCACGGTACTACATGGCGTGACTACGCGGAAGGTTCTGCGAGGGGCGCGCTGGCCCGGTGAGGTGGCAGTCGAAAACGGGGTGGTCGCCGAGATCGGTGCCATTGCGCCGAGGTCGGGTGACGAGGTGATCGACTGTGACGGCGGCATCGTCACGGCCGGACTGGTCAACACCCACCATCACCTGTACCAGTGGCTTACCCGCGGTCGCGCTACCAGCTGCGACCTGTTCACCTGGCTCCAGGAGCTCTACCCGGTCTGGGCACGCATTTCCGTCGAGGACGTTGGCGTCGCGGCAACAGTCGGCCTGGCCGAGCTCGCGTTGAGTGGGGCGACGACGGTGGCCGACCACCACTACATCGTGCCGCGCGGCGACGACTCGGTCTTCGACGCCATCGCGTCAGCGGGACGAAAGGTCGGAGTTCGTCTCCACCTGTCGCGCGGCTCGATGGATCTCGGTCAGAGCGCCGGGGGCCTGCCCCCCGACGACGTCGTCGAGCGCACCGACGCGATCCTCGCGTCCACCGAGTCTGTGGCGGCCAGATTGCACGACGGTGACCGCGTCACCGTAGTGGTGGCGCCCTGCAGCCCTTTCTCTGTCAGCGCGGAGCTCATGAAGGAGTCAGCGGCGCTTGCCCGCCGGCTTGGCCTGCGGCTGCATACTCACCTCGCCGAGACGATCGCGGAGGAACGCGATTGCTTGGCGCGCTTTGGCCGACGCCCGCTCGATGTTGTCGACGATCTCGGATGGCTGGACAGCGACGTGTGGTATGCACACGCCGTCCATCTCAACGCGTCGGAGGTTGTCCGGGTAGGGGCAGCCGGTGCCGGCGTGGCCCACTGCCCGAGCTCGAATGCTCGGCTGGCGTCGGGGTTGTGCCCGGTACGCGACCTCCTCGACGCTGGGGCTCCCGTCGGGCTCGGCGTCGACGGCGTCGCCTCGAACGAGGGAGGCGACCTCCTCCCGGAGTTGAAACAGGCGCTCTTTCTCGCCCGCCTCCGCTCCGGTCGACCGGACGCTCTGACGCCGAGCCAGGCACTCGAGCTCGCCACCTCCGGCGGCGGCCGATGCCTCGGCCGCCCCGACGTCGGGCGTCTCGAGGTGGGAGCACCGGCGGACATCGCGGTCTGGCCGGCAGAGGACATCGCCGACATTGCCGACGCGGTTGCCGGACTCGTGCTCGGGCCGTCCCGCCAGGTTGTCCACCTCCTAGTCGGAGGCGACGCGGTCGTCACCGACGGCTCGCTCGTTCATGTGGACCTACGCGCTGCCCATGGCGAGCTCGCTCGCCGTGCGCGCGGTCTGTGGGCCTGAGCGACCCGTCATCAACCCTGCCACGGTCCGCCCCTGCCACGGTCCCCGTGAGTCTGACGCGGCGGCGGAACGCTTGTACGCTGAGGCAAAACGAACCTAGGTCAACGAGCTTTCATCCGGTAGGAAGCCGGTGTGGGCTATGTGTCGCGCCTCGACAAGGTGCGAGGGCCGTCGATCAGCAAAGTGAAAGGGGAGACACGACATGAGGAGCTTCCTCGGTCGGGACATTTTGTCCTTGAAGGACATGGAGCGAGAGGAGTACTTCCAGATCTTCTCGGTGGCCGACCGGCTGAAGCCGTTCGCCGCAGAACGACGGAACGGGGACCTGCTGAAGCACAAGACGCTCTTGACAGCGTTCTATCAGCCGAGCACCCGCACGCGTCTCGCTACCGAGGCTGCCATGCACCGCCTTGGTGGCCACGTGCTGGGCTTCTCGGACGCGAAGATGACGCGGGCCGGGGACTTCTACCAGGAGACCATCAAGGACACCGTCCACATGCTCGAGTACTACGGCGACGTCATAGCGATGCGCCACTTCCAGCAGGGCGCGCCGCAAGAGGCGGCAAAGTGGGCCTCGGTCCCTGTGATCAACTGTGGTGACGGGTGGGGAGAGCATCCGACCCAGGTGCTGACCGATCTGTACACGATCTGGCAGCAGAGGGGCCACCTCGACGGTCTGAAGGTGCTGTGCGTGGGCGACATGCGAATGCGGACGATGCACTCGATCCTCTACGCGTTCTCCCAGTTCGACGTCGAAGCCTTCGTCGTCGGCCCCCCCGAGATGTCGTTGCTCGACGAGTTCAAGGCCGAGCTGGACCTGCTCAGTGTCCAGTACCAGGAAAAAGAGGACGTCACGAGCTGCATTGCGGAGGCCGACGTCATCTACATGGAGCCTGTGGTACAGGCTGACTACACGGTGTCGCGCGACGAGGCCACGGAGGACAAAGGCCTCACGCCTCCCGCCTATCGCGTAACGCGTGAACTTCTGAGGACGAAGGCCAAGAGCGACGCGATCATCTTGCACTCGCTGCCTCGGATGGACGAGCTGCCGCCGGACGTCGACAGCACGCGTCACGCGCGTTACTGGGTCGAGGCCTTCAACGGAGTTGTGATGCGTATGGCTCTGCTCTCGCTCGTCCTCGGCGCGATCGAGTAGGAGGAGCCATGCAGACACATCTTCGTGGCAGGGACGTCATCACCCTCCAGGATTTCACCAAGGACGAGCTCGACACCTTCCTCGACGTCGCGTTCGCCCTGAAGCGGGCACGCGCCCTCGGCGAACCCCATGCATACCTGAGGGACAAGGTGCTCGCGATGCTCTTCTTCTTCTCGAGCACCCGCACCCGCACCTCGTTCGAGGCTGGCATGGCACAGCTCGGCGGGCACGCCCAGTTCATCGAGTCCAAGACCACCCAGATAGCGCACGGCGACACGGCAAAGGAGATCGGCGAGATCCTCGGCCGGTACAACGACGGGATCGCCATCCGCCAATGCGACTGGGGCACGGGCAACAAGTACATCCGCGACGTCGCCGAGGCAAGCCGCGTGCCCGTGCTGAACATGCAGTGCGACGTGTACCACCCTCACCAGGCCCTTGCCGACATCATGACTATCATCGAGCACTTCGGTGACCCGCGCGGCAAGACGGCGACGGTCAGCTGGGCCCGCGCGGCGAGCTATTCGAAGCCCGTGAGCGTGGCCCAGAGCCTTGTGCTGTTGCTGCCGCGCTTTGGGATGAACCTGCGCCTCGTGCACCCACCCGAATTCAAGCTCATGCCCGACATCGTCGAGCAGGGTAGGGAGAACGCCCGCAAGGCCCACGCGTCATTCGAGATCCTCCACGACTTCGACGAGGGCTTCAAAGGCGCCGACGTCGTCTATGCAAAGAGCTGGGGCGCTCTGCTCACGACCCAAGACCCAGAAGAGGACAAGCGCCTCATCGACAAGTACGAGTCGTGGATCACCGATGAGCGGCGCATGGCACTCGCCAACGAGGACTCGATCTACATGCACCCGCTTCCGGCCGACCGCAACGTGGAAGTTGCCGACGCCGTGATCGACGGCCCGCACTCGATCGTCTACGACCAGGCCGAGAATCGCCTTCACGCCCAAAAGGCCGTGATGGCGCTCACGATGAGCTGAGCGGAGAGCGCCAATGGGAAACTCCTTCAAGACCCCGGGAACCGCCGTGGTCGCGATCGGCGGCAACTCGCTCATCAAGGACAAGCAGCACCAGACCGTGCTCGACCAGTACATCGCCGCCCAAGAGACATGCAGGCACATCGTCGCCATGATTCAAGAAGGCTGGAACGTGGCCATCAGCCACGGCAACGGACCACAGGTGGGCTTCATCTTGCGACGCTCGGAGCTTGCGGCCCACGAGATGCACGAGGTCCCGCTCGACGTCTGCGGTGCGGACAGCCAAGGCGCGATCGGCTACGCCTTGCAGCAGAACCTGTGCAACGAGTTTCGCCGCCTCGGTGTGGCTCGAGAGGCTGCAACGGTCATCTGCCAGACAGAAGTGGCCGCTGACGACTCGGCGTTCAAGAACCCGACCAAGCCCATCGGGGGGTTCATGGACGCGGAGCAGGCCGAACGACGCCGCAAGGAGGGATGGGACATCGTCAACGACGCGAATCGCGGGTACAGGCGTGTCGTGGCGTCGCCCCAACCTCTTCGCATCGTCGAGCTTCCCGCGATCCGAGCCTTGATCGCCGCGGGTGTCGTCGTGATCACGGTCGGCGGCGGCGGGATCCCGGTCGTTGCGGACGCGGATGGCAATCTCCACGGCGTCGCTGCTGTCATCGACAAGGATTTGGCGTCAGCCTTGCTGGCCAACAACCTGGGAGCTGACCTTCTCATCATCTCGACTGCGGTCGAGAAGGTGGCGCTGAACTTCGGCAAACCCGAGGAGACCATGGTCGACCACCTCACGTTGGCTGAGGCCAAGGCGCACCTGGCCGAGGGCGTGCACTTCGCAGCGGGGAGCATGGCGCCGAAGATCCAGGCGGTTGTCAATTATCTCTCCAACGGTGGAACGGCGGCGATCGTCACGAATCCGGAGAACGTCGCCCGAGCGCTGCACGGCGAGACTGGGACTTTATTCACGTTGAATTGACGATGGACGGCCGGCCTTTGGAGCAGGCTTTTCGTCTCGTCGTATCGGGGGGCTAAGCCTCGAGGCGGAACCGGTACCCTGAGAACCTTGAACGACACCTCGGTCTGCAGGTACCGGGCCGCCTAGGCGATAGGGGACGCGCAGGCGATGACGCAGTTCACGCTGAACGGAAAATCGGTCGAAGTTGGCGATCACCCGCATCTTCTCGCCGCCTTGCGTGAGGAGCTCGACATGACCTCGCCCAAGGACGGCTGCTCGCCGTCGGGCCAGTGCGGATGTTGCACGGTCTTGATCGACGGCAAGGCGTCGGTGAGCTGCCAGATCTCACTCGAGAAGGTGGCAGGGAAGTCGATCACCACCCTGGAGGGGTTCGACGCCACCGAGAGGGAGCGCTTCGCGGCTGCATTCGCGGCCGCTGGCGCCTTGCAGTGTGGCTTCTGCACGCCGGGCATTCTGGTCCGGGTCAAGGCACTAATCGACAAGAAGGGCTCGGGTCTTACCCGCGACGAGGCTGCTCGCTATCTCGGAGCGCATCTGTGCCGGTGCACCGGTTACAGCAAGATCCTCGACGCGGTGGAGGTGTTGGCAACCGGCGAATCACCTCTGGTGATCCCGCCTGGGGGCCTCGGGACCCGAGGCACCAGGTACGAGGGCATCGAGCTCGCTCTCGGCGACCGCGATTACGTGGACGACATCAGGATTCCGGGCATGCTTCACGGAGCGCTCCGGCTTGCCGACTACGCCAGGGCCGACGTGCTCAAGATCGAAACGACTGCGGCACGCGCCGTGGCAGGCGTCACGGCGGTGTTCACGGCTGCGGACGTCCCGGGTGACCTGCGAGTCGGGATCATCCACGCGGATTGGCCGGTGTTCATCCCCGAGGGGGGCCGGACGTCCTACCTAGGTGACGTCCTTGCCTTTGTCGTCGCCGACTCGAGGGAGGTCGCCAGGCAGGCCGCCAAGCTCGTCGAGGTCTCCTATAGGCCGCTGCGCCCGTTGACCGACGCGGTGGCGGCGATCGACGATCCCGAGGACGCTGTCTGGGGGCTCGAGGGCAACGTGCTCGCCCGCAGGGCCTATCGGCGCGGCGACGTGGAGGCCGCGCTTGCCAGGTCCGCCCACACGGTTCACGAGATCTTCCAGACCCAACGCGTAGAACATGCCTTCCTCGAACCCGAGTCGACGCTTGCCACGCTTGGGCCCGACGGCACTTTGAAGGTGTTCTCGGGCGGTCAGGGTGTCTGGGACGATCGCAACCAGATCGCGGCAGTCCTCGGGATCTCCACCGAGCAGGTCGTCGTAGAACAGGTGTCCAATGGCGGCGCGTTCGGTGGCAAAGAGGACATGTCCAACCAGGCCCAGGCAGCTCTTGGAGCGTGGTTGTTGCAGCGACCGGTGAAGTGCACTCTGTCGCGCGAGGAGTCGTTGCTCCTGCACCCCAAGCGTCACCCGTTTCGTATGGAGTACTGGGCCGGGTGCGACGGTGACGGCCGGCTCACCGCCTTGCGGGCACGTATGACATCAGATTCCGGGCCGTACGCGTCCGTCGGCGTCGAGGTCCTCGAACGCGCCGCCGGTCATGCGTCGGGGCCCTACCGCCTGCCGGCGATCGACGTCGAGTCCGTGGCCGTGCGGACCAACAATCCTGTGTGCGGCGCGTTCCGCGGATTTGGCGCCAATCAGGCGCAGTTCGCGATGGAGGGAGTCATTGACCGACTGGCGGCTGAAGTCGGCATCAGCGCCTGGGAGATGCGCTTTCGCAACGCGGTGACGCCAGGCGTCGTGTGGGGGCCCGGACAAGTGATGGATGACGGGTCGCTCGGCGCGACGGCGTGTCTGGAGGCCGTCAGGCCCGCCTACGATCAAGCGGTCAAAGACGGCAAGGCGGTGGGCCTCGGCTTCGGGCTCAAGAATTCCGGTCTCGGGAACGGTTTCGTCGAGATCATCAGGTCCGTCGTCCGGTTCTCCGAAGATGGCGGCGTGGAGGTTCGCCACTGTTGGACCGAGATGGGCCAGGGTGTCCACACAGTCGCCCTCCAGGTCGCCGTCGAAGAGCTCGGCGTGGACCCGGCACGGGTACGGGTCGTGGTCGACACGACACGCGAGCTGGGCGCCGGCCAGACGACCGGTTCCCGCGGGACGGTGATGGGAGCAGGCGCCGTCTCCGACGCATGCCGACGTGCGATCGCCGACGGGTGCCGACCGGGTGTGGACTATGAGGGCGAGTACCGCGTCGATTGGACCAACTCGCTGGACGAGGGTCTCGAGAACCCTGTGATCCACGCCGTCTTCTCCTACGCCACCCAGCTCGTGGTCATCGACCGTGAGACGGGCAAGCTCGACCGGATCGTGGCCGTTCACGATGTGGGACGGGCCGTCAATCCGCTCCTGTGTGAAGGCCAGGTCCAAGGAGCCGTGCACATGGGCCTCGGCTACGCTCTGTCCGAGGACTTCCCGTGTGACGACGAGGGACGGCCAAAGAACATGACTCTTCGGAGCCTCGGGATCATCCGGGCCAAGGACGTGCCGAATATCGACGTCATTCTCGTCGAGGTGCCGCAACCGAGATCCCCCTACGGGATCAAGGGCGTCGGCGAGATCGGCCTGGTGCCCACGGCCGGAGCGGTCGCGGCCGCGTTGCACGACCTCGATGGCCTTTGGCGGTCGACACTCCCGATGCGCGTGCCGGCCGGTGCGACCGCGGGCGCTGCGGACGAATGAGCGCTCCAACGTTTGACGCCGCGAACAGCGTTTCGGAACCGAGCGTGACCAGCGGACTGGTCTGCGGCCATCACCACCTCTACTCGGCGTTGGCTCGCGGGATGCCGGCGCCGCCGCGCACACCGCAGAATTTCCAAGAGATCCTCGAGCTGGTGTGGTGGCGGCTCGACTGTGCTCTCGACCTCGACATGATCAGATGGTCGGCAATGCTGGGAGCGCTCGAGGCGCTCGAAGCGGGGACGACTGCGATCGTTGACCATCATGCGTCCCCAAATGCCATCGAGGGCTCCCTCAGCGTCATCGCGGACGCTTGCGCCGAGGTCGGTGTACGGGCCTATTGCTGCTATGAGGTCACTGACCGAAACGGTCCTGACGGCATGCGCGCCGGACTGGCCGAGAACGAGCGCTTCCTGCGTTCGGGCGGGCGCGGGTACGTCGGCGCCCACGCCTGTTTCACGCTTTCCGAATCCACCCTCGACGCAGTAGCTGGTCTGGCAGCCGACCTCGGGCAGGGCGTGCACATACACGTCGCCGAGGATCGCGTCGATTCGGCCGCTGGGGAGCGACTCGAGGGCTTGACGACCGACGACTGGCTTCTCGCCCACTGCGTGCACCTCGACCGTCCGCTTCGCGGAACGGTGGCTCACAACCCGCGCTCGAACATGAACAACGCCGTCGGCTATGCCCGCCCCGCGCGCTTCAAGAACACGGTCGTGCTCGGGACCGACGGGATCGGCGGGGACATGCTCGAGGAATTCCGCATCGCTTACGTCCGCCATCGGGAGGACGACGTGACGGCGACGCCGGTTGATGCCTGGTCTTGGCTCGAGAGCGGCAGGGTCCTTGTTCCGGAGGCTGCAGAGGACCGAGTTCGATGGAGCTACGAACCGATCGACGCTTGGCATCTTGCTTTCACGCCTGGTGTGCAACCGGTCGAGGTCGTGGTCGCCGGTGACGTCGTCTTCCGGGACGGCCGCCCGACACGGGTCGACGCCGGCGAGATACGAGCACGAGCAAACGAGCAGGCGCAGCGGCTGTGGGCCCGGCTCTAGGCTGCGTCGTCGCCGACGCGTACGGAGCTGCGCGTCGGTGCTCGACCTGGCGGCTCACGCGCGTCGCCAAGCCCGCCTAGGCGGTCCAGTCCGCGAACGCGTCGATCATGGCGTGCACGTCCGAACCGAGCGGGTAGAGCACCGGGCAGGTGCACCCGCGGTGCACGTACTCGGCCACCTTTGCCTTGCACTCCTCGGCAGTCCCCGATGCCGTGATCATCTGCACGACCTCGTCGGGCACGAACTTGGAAGCGGCCTCCACCTCTTCGGCGGTAGCAGGCCATGTCAGCACCTTGCTGATATCCTCCAGCAGGGATTCGGGGACGCCTGACGCCTTCATGATGTGTGGCTGCTGACCGAGGTACTGGGTTACGAGCAGACGCGCCGCGTCGAGAGCGGCAGCCCGGTCCTCGTCGAGCGAGCACACCACGAGTTGTGGGCGGTCGAGGTCGGTGGCCGAGCGGCCGGCCCGGTGAGCGCCGCGCTCGAGATGGTCCATCGCCATGTCGTTGTAGATCGGCGAGACGAGGTAGTTGAGGACGACTCCGTCAGCGATCTCCCCAGCCAGCTCCATCATCTGCATGCCGGTCGCTCCGAGGTAGATGGGCACGTCCTTGGGCCGGCGCTCCTGGTGGACGTAGTCAAGCTCGACACCGTCGAGATGGACGAACTCGCCGTCGTATGTGACGTGCTGGTCGGCGAGCAGGGCACGGACAGCCTCGATGGTCTCACGCATCGCGAGCAGGGGCTTGGTCCGGTTCACGCCCACCTTGCTGGCCAGTGGCTCCCACCAGGCACCGATCCCCAGGATCACGCGGCCCGGAGCGAGGTCGTCCAAGGTCGAGAACGTCGACGCGAGCAGCGCCGGGTTCCGCGTCCAGTTGTTCACCACTCCGGAGCCCACCTTGATCCGCTCGGTGACGGCCAGGAACGCCGCCATCGGAACCGTGGCCTCACGCACGAGCCGGCTCTCGGCCTGCCAGATCGCGTGGAAGCCCTTGGATTCTGCGTAACGCGCGATCTCCATTCCCTCTCGTACTGCGTGTGCGTCCTGCAGGTAGACCGCAACTTGTGTGCTCACGGCGACACCTCCACATTGATTGAACCAGATCCCCATGTCGGCCCAGGGCCCGAGCCCGCGAGCGCGATGTCCTGAGGGCGGACCGGCGCTCTAGGAAGCTCCAGGCCGGTGGCGTCTCGGATCGCGGCCACGACGGCAGCCACCGAAGAGATCATCGGGGGCTCGCCGGCACCCTTGGCGCCCATCGGGGATCCCGGCTCCCCCTCCTCTATCAGCGCCGCGATGTGCACAGGAGGCATGTCAAGGGCGGTCGGGATGACATAGTCGGTGAACGAGGGATTCCGCACCCGGCCGTGGTCGAGAACGATCTCCTCCATCACGGCAAGCCCGACGCCCTGCGCGATGCCACCTTCCAATTGGCCTACAAGCTGGACCGGGTTGAGCACGCGACCGACGTCTTGGGAAGTGGCGATCTCCACGACCCGCACCAGGCCGAGGTCGAGGTCGACATCGACGACCGCGCGGTGGGCAGCGAAGGCAAAGGAGACGAAGGCGTCGCCCTGCCCGTTCGCGTCCAGTTCCACGGTAGGGGCGTGGTGGAACTCCACGGTCTCTTCCAGCACTTGGCCCGGGGTGGCATCGGAGACAGGCAGGTTGATCTCCCGGTCGAGCGAGACAACCCTCTCGTCGAGAATCTCGAGGGTTTCGCGTGCAACGCCATGCCTGCTCGCGACAGAGGTGAGCAGCCGCTCGCGCACCGCAAGGCAGGCCTGTTGAACAGCTCCGCCGGACATCCAGGTCTGGCGGCTGGCCGAAGTCGACCCTGCCGAGCCGATGTCCGCCGTGCCCGGAGGCACCAGGACCACGTCGACGACTCCGAGCACATCGCGGGCGATCTGCTGGGCAAGGGTGACAAAGCCCTGGCCGACCTCGACGGCTGCAGAAGTGATGGTGGCCACACCGTCCTCCAGCCGGCACCGTGCCGACGAGTAGTCGTCGAAGCCGCCTCCGTACATGAGGTTCTTGATACTCACGGCAAAGCCGACACCGCGCCGCACGCGGTCGCTGTCGGCTGTTCGACCGGCGCCGCCGGGGAGCTCGAGCTCCGCCACGGTTGTCGGACTACCGGCGGGCAGGGGAGCGGCGGCACAGGTCCGGATGACCTCTGTGACAGGCGCGGTTCCCCTGAGCACCTGCCCGGTGATCAGCGAGTCGCCGGACTTCAGTGCATTGCGGAGCCTCAGCTCGACCGGGTCGATCCCGAGCACCGTCGCCAGCTTGTCCATCTGGGCTTCATGTGCGAAACAGACCTGTACCGAGCCAAAGCCCCTCATCGCCCCGCACGGGGGGTTGTTGGTCCGAACCGCAACCGCCTCGACGACAGCGTTCTGGACTCGGTACGGGCCGGGCGCCATGCAGGCGGCGTTCATGGTCACGGCCGTCGACGTCGACAGGTAGGCACCGCCGTCGAGGATGATGCGCGCCTCGACCTTCACCAACCGGCCGTCCGCATCGGCGTGGTGGCGGTACCACATGATCGCCGGATGCCTGTGGACATGGCCCAAGAACGACTCTTCGCGCGAGTAGACCATCTTCACCGGGCGTTCCGTGCGCAGCGCCAGCAGGCATATCTGCACCTGCATGCTCAGGTCCTCACGGGCACCGAAGGAACCGCCGACGCCGGCCAGGTGGAGCCTGACCTTTTCGAGAGGGAGCGCCAGGCATGCCGCCATCTGCTCTTGGTCGACGTGCAGCCACTGGGTCGCGATGTAGAGGTCGACACCGCCGTCCTCGCCCGGGATCGCGAGCCCGGACTCGGGGCCCATCTGGGCCTGGTCCTGCATGGCCGTCTCGTAGCGACCCTCGACCACGACCGTTCCGGTGGCGTCAGGATCTCCGCAACGGACTCTCTGACGGTGGAGCACGTTGCCGAGCGGATGGATCGGCTCGGCATCGGCCGCCGCCACCGGATCGGTCATCGGTTCGGTCGGTGCGTAGTCGACGACGATCGCCGCAGCCGCTCGACGTGCCGTCTCCGGGTGGTCTGCTGCCACCGCAGCGACCGGCTCTCCCATGTACCGGACGACATCCCATGCGAAGACGGGCTGGTCGGGATAGTCGAGCCCGAAAGTCTTGCGGCCAGGCACGTCGTCGCAGGTGAGCACTGCTCGCACACCTGGGATCAACAGCGCCTCGGACACGTCGATGCCGCGGATCGCCGCTGCAGGATGTGGGGAGCGCACGATGTGTCCCCACAGCATGCCTTCGGCGAACATGTCGGAGGAGAAGGCGAACTCGCCGCGGACTTTGGGCACCCCGTCGGGCCGGGGGGCGCTCTCACCGAGCCGGCCGCGCCGTGTGCCTAGGGCGGTGCTCACGCTTGGCGCATTTCTCGCGTGGCTTGGACTGCCGCAAGGATCCGGCCGTAGCCCGTGCACCGGCACAGGTTGCCCGAGACGGCTTCGCGGACCTCCAGCCCTGTAGGGTCGGGATTGTGCTCGAGCAGGTCGTGCACGCTGACGACGAAGCCCGGGGTACAGAACCCACACTGCACAGCGCCTTCGGCGAGAAACGCGGCTTGGATCTGCGAGAGGTCGTTCTCTCCGGCGGAAAGACCCTCGACCGTCATGATGTCGGCACCGACAGCGCTCGCGGCAAGCACCATGCAGGAACACACGAGCTTGCCGTCCAGGAGAACAGAACAAGATCCGCACTCGCCTTGCTCACAGGCATTCTTCGACCCCGGAAGGCCGAGACGCTCGCGAAGCACATAGAGGAGGCTTTCTCCGAGCCACGCCTCGGCAACGTCGTGCTCCCGACCGTTGACGCGGAGCTGATAGTCGATCAACTCGCCCACGATGTGCGCTCCAATGTCTCTCGGTCGTGGTTGGCGAATGCGCGTCGAAGGGCCCTGTGGGCGCACACTCCCACAGCGTGGCGACGGTAGTCAGCCGTGGAGCGGTGGTCGTCGATGGGCCGCGCGGCGGAACGCACCAAGGCGGTGAACTCCTCGAGGTCGTCATTGTCGGGGGGCGTTCGTCGCGCCCAATCGATCTTGGAGGAGATGAACTGTTCTGCCTCGCGGCGCGGATGACCACGGGCCCGACCGAGCCGAGAGCGCACCGGACCGAATGCCCGGCCCAGTCGACGACGAGCGCCACGTTCGCGACAGCGATCACCATTGCGTTGCGCGTGCCGACCTTGAGGAACTCCTGCGACCCGAGCGCGGCTGGAACCCGGACTTCTACGATGACCTCGCCTGGCCCAAGCGTGGTCCGCTTCGGGCCGACGATGAGATCGTCGAGGGCCACGTTTCGACGCCCCCGTCCGGATGCCACGACGATGTTGGCGTCGAGTGCGGCCAGCACAGGGAGCGAGTCACCTGCGGGCGACGCGGTGGCGAGGTTGCCTCCCAGCGTGCCCGCGTTGCGGATCTGTGGGGATCCGACCGTGCGCGACGCCTGGGCAAGACCCGGCAGGAGATCGCCGAGCCGCGGTGCCATGAGCTCGGTGTAGGTGATGCCGGCGCCGAGCACGACCTCGGGGCCTTCGAGTCGCCACCCCTTGAGCTCCTCGACCTTGCGCAGGCACACAACCGCCGGAGGGCGCCGGAGACCGAAATTGACTTCCACCATGAAGTCGGTCCCGCCGGCCAGGAGTTGGGCGTCCGGGTGCTGCTTGAACGCGTCGAAGGTCTCTTCCAAAGAGACCGGCAGAAATACCAGCATAAATACAGCCTATAGTCGCCGACCAACGCCGGCGATCTTTCGGTGCCGCCTCAGGCCGCGGTTGGCTCGGTCAGGTCGCGGTCGGGTCTGTCAAGGCGCGGCGACATCGGTGAGCGCGAACTTCATCACGTCGACGAGACCCTTGTCGGTGATCCGGAGCTCCGGAAGCACCGACAGGCCGAGGAAGCTCAGCTGCATGAAAGGCGATTCGATCGTCACGCCCAGTCCGTTGGATGCAGCGTCAGCCAGGAGTCTCACTTCTCTGGCGACCTCCTCGATGCTCCGGTCGCTCATGAGCCCTCCGATGGGCAGCCGAACCTCGGCCAGCACTCGTCCGTCGCGAACCGCGACCTGCCCGCCACCGATCTCGGCCAGCCGGGCGATTGCGACGGCCATTTCGGCCGGGCCCGACTCGTCGAGGGCACCGACCACCATGCAGTTGTGGGCGTCATGTGCGACCGTCGATGCGATGGCGCCGCTGGTGAGGCCGAATCCGTGCACGTATCCGAGGCCGATCCGGCCGGTGCGGCAGTGCCGCTCGACCACAGCGATGCGCGCCACTTGCGTCGATGGATCGGTCACATCGAGCACTAGGTCCCGTGTCGTCAGAGAATGCGACTCGATTCCGATCACCCTGGCACGGCCTCCCGCTGGCGGCGCGCGATCGAGTGCATTGGGTCCCGGAGGGGTCTCGAGGTGGACCGACGCGCGCATCCAGTCCGGGGCGCCGACGTTCGGGACGGCTCCCGGCACGACGGCACCGTTCATGGCCACCAATTTGCCGGCCTGCCATACCCTCGCCGGCTCGAAGCCCGACAGGTCGTCGAAGCACAGCACGTCAGCCTGGTAGCCCGGCGCGAGCCAGCCCAAATGGTCGAAATGGTGGTAGTCCGCAGGATTGCTCGTCACCATCACGAGGGCATCCTCGGCACTCACGCCGGCGGCGACCGCCAGACGTGCGCAGTCGTTGACGTGGCCGGAGCGCAGCAGTGTGTCCGGTTCTCTGTCATCGGTGCAAAGCGCGATCCGATCGGTCCCGTGGCGGAGCACGGTCCCGATCAAGGCGGCGAGGTTGCGGGACGCGGAACCCTCCCGGATGAAGATCCACATGCCTTTGCGGCGCTTCTCTTCGGCCTCTTCGAGATCGGTGCACTCGTGGTCGGACTCAACGCCTGCGGCGAGGTAGGCGTCGAGTTGGCGGCCGGAAAGGCCGGGCGCGTGGCCGTCGACGCGTTTGTGGCCCGCGGTCGCGATCTTCGCGAGGGCCTCCGGATCGCCGTTCACGACGGCGGGGAAGTTCATGAATTCGGCAACTCCGATCGCCCCGTGCTTTTCGAGAAGTTCGGTCAGCTCGGCGCTCGAGAACTCGGCGGCCGGGCTCTCGAAATGAGACGCCGGTACACAGCTCGGGGCGGAGATGCCGAAGGTGAACGGGAGCCTGCGCGAGGCCTCGGCCAGGGCGACGATGCCAGGAACGCCGAAAACGTTGGCGATCTCGTGCGGGTCCGCGGCCACTGAGGTCGTCCCGTGAGGCAGCACGGCGCGGACGAACTCGTCGACCCAGAGCTTGGTGGACTCGAGGTGCATGTGGACATCCACGAAGGCGGCGGTGAGAGCCGCGCCGCTCACATCGACCGTCTCGTGTGCCTCGCGAGGGCCCCAACCCGCGATGGTCCGGTCTGCAATGGCAAGATCCGTCGTCACCCACTCTCGTGTGCCGGGCACGAAGACGGTGCCGCCCTTGAGCAGGAGGTCTGCCGGCTCGTCACCGCGCGAAACGGCTAGGACCCGTGGGCTTCCCCGGCGTGGTGGCATTGGTGCATCTTATGGTGAAGATCCACTGGAGGCTTCAGCTGCCACTGTCTTGGACACCGCGCCCTCGGCACCTTCGACCTCGGACAACCAAGCGCCGGCGTGCGCCTTTGCCCACGAGCGTGATATCCGCCCGTTGAACATCGAGATGAGCTGGTCGGGCTGCGAAAGAGCGAAAGCGACGTGCGCTATGACGGCCGCCACGATCGCAAAGAAGAGAGCGTCGTGAACGAGCGTGGCTCCTGTTGCCCAGGTGATCCACGACGACGGTGCGAAGCGCATGATGACGCCGGTCACGAGCGCAGCGACCATCGCCGCCCCGAGGAAGGCAGCCTCGATCTTCTGGCCGCCGTTGAACTTGTCCCGAGGAAGACCCGAGCGGCGGGCGCGGCTCTTGAACCAGTCGAAGTCGCAAGCCCCCCAGCGGTCGAAGCGGTGCAGATCCTTGATCAGTCGCTTGCGCCAGGGCCCGGCGAGCCCGAGCACGAGAGGGCCGAGCAGGCTGAGACCGGTGATGACGTGAATGTTCTCGACCAGTTCCCGGTCACCGACACGAAGTGCCAGAGCCGGGAGGTACAAGATCGCGCCGGTGACGATCAGCGTCAGCACCATGATCGCTGTGCTCCAATGCACCAATCGCTCGACGACGTCGAAGCGTGCCAGGTGCCTGTCAGAGACCGTCACGAGGTCCGGGCTCTCGCGAAGCTCACGGTACGACGCTCACCGGTGCTGAGCCGCCGATCCAGGCGTCGGCCGGGTAGCCGTAGCCCTCCCAATAGCCGTCGACGACCTTGTCCGTCACTTCGATCCGGTTCAACCACTTGATCGACTTGTAGCCGTACATGGGTGCGGCATACAGCCGAACGGGACCACCGTGGTCGGCGGTGACGTCGGCACCGAGCATCCTGTCCGCCACGAGGATGTCGGGAAGCCGAGCCTGGCTGAGACTGAGACTTTCGGTGTAGATGCCGTCGGCCGAGAAGAATCTCGAGCGCGGTCGCCTTCCGCGTCACCCCGGCGTGTTCGAGCACGTCGGAAAGGAGCACTCCTTCCCAGTGCACGTCCGGCACGACCCAGCCTGTGACGCACTGGAACTGATGGACGAGCTTGGTCCGTCCCATCGACCGGAGGTCGGCGAGCCGGAGCCGGAGCGGCTCGCGGACCATGCCGTCGACCGTGAGCACGTAGGTGTCGGCGGGAATGACCGGATAGGAGCCGGTGACGGTATAGAAGCGAAACTGGTCGTCTCCGGGCAATGGAACGCCGATGGCGTTGCTCACGGCGCTGCTGACGCTTCCGAGTGCATTGTCGACCTTCGCTCCGACGGCAATACCGATGCCTGCCAGACCGAGGATCCCGAGCACCGTTCGACGGCCCATGTGGACCGGTTTCGTTCCTTGACCCGGACGATGCGACGACTCTTCAGGCTCATCGGCCATAGGACACCCCCACTTGCCATCGGACTCAGTGGCTACGCAGTACCGTCCACGATCCCCCCGCCTGCGTTACATCGTAGGGTCGGGCCGCGCAACTTCAACCGCAGCAGGCGATCGGGGGGCCACGGGCTGTCGCCGGCGGGTGGCGAGCACAGAGCCGACTATGACCAGCGGGAACCCGAGGCCGAGGCCGAGGGTGAAGCGCTCGCCGAGCAGCACGACACCGAGGAGGAGGGCAACTGCCGGGTTCACGTAGGTGACAACGGTCGTGCGGACGGGTCCGATCTCGCCGATCAGCGCGAAGAACACGATGAATCCGGCCAGTGTGGGCCCGACCGCCAGGCCGATCACCGACCAGGTCACCTCGGTGGACATATGGGCCGGCAGGTTGGAAAACGCAAAGGGTGCGTAGACGATCGCGGCGATGGCCAGCGAGCCGGCCACCACTGCGAGGTTCGGCAGATCGGACAGGTACCGGTTGAAGATCCGCGGTCCCACGGCATAGCCGACGATAGGAACCAACATCGCCGCGATCGGCCAGGCCGTGGCCCCGCGGACGTCGATGCCGACGAGCACCGCCACGCCGGCGAGCCCGAGCAGGAGCCCCCCGATCTGCGTCCGGTCGAAACGGTCCTCGTCCCCGCTCAACCTCGAGACCAGCGCCCCGACCAACGGCACTGCAGCGATGAGCAGACCTGCGAGTGAGCTCGTGAGCTGCTCCTCGGACTTGAAGAGCATGAGCCACGACAGCACGATCTCCGCCCCTGTGTAGGCGAGCAACGGGCGCCACCGACGCACAATCCCGGGCAGTTGCCCGCGGTAGGCGACCAACGGCAGCAGGACCAACGCGACCGGCGCCGTGCGGAAGAAGATGAGCGTCGACGGCGCGACCTCCCGTACCGATATGCGTATCAGCAGGTATGGCACGCCCCAGATGGCACTGAGCGCGCCGAAGAGCAGCCACGCGCGCCTCGACACACCAAGGACGGTACTTCCTCCGTGAGGGCGCGCCGAATCCTGCTAGCCGACGGGCGGCAGGAGCACACCGGGGTTGAGTATCCCTCCCGGGTCGAGCGCGTCCTTCACTCTCCGCATGACCGTGATGTCCCCGGCCGAGCGAGCCGCAGCGACGAAATCGAGCTTGGCGACCCCGACTCCGTGCTCTGAGCTGATGGAGCCGCCGCGCTGTATCACCATGCGGAAAACGGCGTCATCGGCGCGGTAGTCCTCAGGCCCGGGGCCGATCACGTTGACGTGCAGGTTCCCGTCGCCTACGTGCCCGAACATGATGACTCGTGTATCGATTCGCCCGCCCAACGCAGCCGAGACCTCGGACCGGACCGCACCGGCGAACTCGGCGAGCGCATTCATCGGCAGCGTCAAGTCGAGCTTGTGAGGCACCCCGAGCGTCGCGATCGCCTCGGTGTGGCGCTCACGGTACGCCCACAGCCGTGCCCGACTGCCGGTCTCGTCGCCGACGGCGACCTCCGTGACGCCCGGTGCGTCCTCGATGGCTTCTGCGAGCATGCCGCTCGGGTCCTGCCCGCCCGAGGCCTCCACGAGAAGCCAGGCATCGGCACCAGGGTCCGGTGGTGCAGGAAGGCCCGTCGCCTCGCGGACGAGGGCCATCCCGTCCGCGTACACGAGCTCCAGTGCGTCGATCGCGTCCACACGTCTACGCAGTCGAGTTGCCAGCCCGACGGCCACCTCCGACACCGAGCGGATGCCGGCGACCGGGTCTCCAGCCGAGTGCTCTATCCCGCGAAGTGCGATGAGGGCAGCGACACGAAAGGGCGGGACCGGGACGAGGTGGAGCACGACCTTCGTCACTACGCCGAGCGTCCCTTCGCTACCGGCCATGATCTGGGCCAGGTCGTATCCCACGTTGTCCTTGACGAGCCCCGACAGGCGGCTCGCGACGGTGCCGTCTGCGAGCACGACTTCGACTCCGCCGAGGCGGGCGCGCATCGGGCCGTGCCGGACGACGTGGACACCACCGGCGTTGGTGGCGACCATGCCGCCGAGCGTCGCCAGGTCGCGCGCCGCGATGTCGATGCCAAGCTCGGTGTGCACGCCTGCCGCCGTCGCCTGTGCCGCGGCGAGAGTCGTGCCAGCCTCTGCGACGATCAGCCCTTCCTCAGGATCGCAGCTGAGGACGCGGCTGAGGCGGCTGAGGCTCAGCACCGCCTCGCCGTGTCTGGGCACAGAGCCACCAACGAGACCGGTGTTACCGCCCTGCGGAACCACCCCGACGTGGAACCGGTTGCAGGCGGCGAGTACCTTGGCGACCTCGGAGGTGTTCGCGGGCCGGACCACCACAACGGCCGGGCCACCGAAACGCCTCGTCCAGTCGAGCTCGTAGGAGGCCTTGAGATCCGGATCGCTGAGGCAGTGCTCGGGTCCCACGGCGTCGCGGACGGCTGCTAGGAAGCCTGGTGGCGACTGGCAGGAATCGGCCATGAACCGATCTTCTCACCGCCGGCCGGTCCGGTCCCGTTAGGTTGTCGCCGTGGGTCGCTGCCGGACCGGGGTGCGGGTCTTGCGAGGCCACGAGTAATGAGCGTGCCGCCGGGCGACGCGGACTCCTGCGAAGCGGCACCTGAGATGAGGGCGACGCTCAGCGAGGTGGCGCGGTCGTATCTCCGTCTCGGCGCCACGGCTTTCGGCGGTCCGGCGTCGCATCTCGCGATGATGCGCTCTGAGCTCGTCACGCGCAGAGGCTGGGTGAGCGAGCAGGAACTGCTCGACTTCATCGGCGGGGCGAGCCTGCTCCCCGGGCCGACGTCTACCGAGGTCGCTCTCATGTTGGCCCGTCGTCGCAAAGGCTGGACGGGGCTCATCGTCGGAGGCACCTGTTTCGTCCTGCCGTCGATGCTGCTCGTGCTCGTCCTCTCCTGGGCCTATGTCCGCTACGGAACGACTGACGCAGGCGCCGGTGTGCTGTTCGGCATCAAGCCAGTAGTCGTCGCGATCATCGCGAACGCCATCGTGGGATTGGCAAGGAACGCCGTCAAGACTCGAGTTCTCGCCGTCGTCGCAGCCGCCGGCCTTGCCGGGTATTTCCTCGGCGTGAGCCCGCTGTTGATCCTCCTTGCCGCGGCTGTCATTGTCGCCCTCGTCGAGAACAGAGGTCGATGGGCACGCTCGGTGCCGGACGGCCCGGCTTCGACCTTTCCGATGCTCGTGACCAAGCTGCACCTCGCGCGTCATGCCGGCGCTCCTTCGGCACGTCTGGCGCGGGCCTCGCTCGTGGCGGTGTCGTTGGAATTCCTGAAGCTCGGATCGATCGTCTTCGGGTCCGGTTACGTCCTTGTCTCGTACCTCCACAGCGACCTCGTGCTGGGCAGACGCTGGCTGACACAGTCCCAGCTGCTCGCGACCGTGGCGATAGGCCAGGTAACCCCGGGACCGGTGTTCACCACGGCGACCTCGATCGGCTACGTGGTAGGCGGGCTACCTGGAGCGCTGGTCGCCACTTTCGCCATCTTCTTGCCGTCATTCGTGCTCGTTGCCGCGCTGATGCCGCTGTTGGGCCGCGCGAGGCGCTCGCCTTGGAGCGCTTCTGCGCTCGACGGGGTCAACGTCGCCGCGATCGCGCTGATGACCGGTGTCACGGTGCAACTCGGGCGAGCGAGCTACCTCGACTGGTTTGCTGTTCTCACGGGCTTGTTCAGCTTTGGCCTGCTCCTGCGCTGGCACGTCAACGCGACCTGGCTCGTTCTCGGAGGTGCCGGGGTCGGCCTGTTGCACACGTTCGCGTGAGAGGTGCCACCGGCCGGCAGCTGGCTGTCGCGCGGGCGTAGGAGTTACTCACTCGCCCTTGTCAGGGGAGACTGTACCGATTCGAGCAGTTCTCGATCGTGGGAGTAGCTGAGCAACCGGACGGCATCGGCAAGCGACGGCCAGCGAAGCTCGTCCACCTCCGGCGTGGGCTCGAAGGTGCCGTCGACAGGCTGCATCAGCCAGTAGGACACGACCTTCACGCGACCACGGCGGTCTGTGTACTCCACCTGGCCGACGAACCTGCCGAGGTGGCAGCTGTAGCCTGTCTCCTCGCGTACCTCGCGCAGCGCGCACTCGATCGGGCTCTCGTCGACTTCGAGCTTGCCCTTGGGGAGCGTCCAGTCGAGATGCTCAAGTCGGTGCACGACAGCGACCTCCCACCCACCCGAGTCGCCGGCGCGAAGCACGATTCCGCCGGCGGCGCGCACGATGCTGCGGTCCTCGGGCGGGACCATTGCAGAAGCGGTCATTCTCTGACGGTAACCGATAGCACCGTGAAAGTTTCTTGGCTTCGGCCGGCTAGTTTGTATTCCATGTCCGCACCGGGGGAGTCTCGAACGGACATAGAGGTCGAGTGGCAGCTCGACGCGCTCGACCTGCGGCCGGTCGAGCGCTGGCTGGCGTCGAGGACCGGTCCGACAGCGATCGCTGAGTCGATTCCGGGACTCGGGATCTCAGCTGCCGCACCGAGGCGCCTCGTCGACGTTTATGTCGACACCGAGGACTGGAGGATGGGCCGCGCAGGTTACGTCTTGCGCGTTCGAAGGCGCGCCGGGCGGCTGGAGACGACGCTCAAGGACCTTTCGACCGCTTCCAAGGGGCTGCGTCGCCGCCTCGAGGTGACTCAAACGCTGCCCGCGTCGGGCCTGTCAGGTCTGGATCGCACAGGTGAGGTCGGATGGAGGGTGGAGGCACTCGCGGGAGAGCGCAAGCTCAACCAGGTGCTGGAGGTGCGGACGCGGCGGCGTCCTTACGATCTCGCGATCCATGGCGAAAGAGTCGGCGAGCTCGCGCTGGACGACACCGTCATCGCGATCGGGCAAGAACGACGACGGCTCCGCCTAACTCGTGTCGAAGTCGAGGTGCAGCCGGCATGGGTCGATGCGATGCAACCCTTCGTGGAGCAATTGCGACGCGAATGCGGCCTTCAGCCGGCGACTCTGTCCAAGTTCGAAGCCGGCCTGATGGCTGCCGGGCTCAGCATCCCAGGTCTTCCGGACCTGGGGCCCGTCGGGGTATCCCCGGACTCGACGCTCGGCGAGCTCGCCTACCGGGTGCTTCGCAGGGAAGCCTCGGCGATGCTCGCGCACGTGCCGGGGACGCGCCTCGGCGAGGACATCGAATCGCTCCATCAGATGCGGGTGGCGACGAGGCGGATGCGCGCGGGCATGGACATGTTCGCCGCCGTGCTTCCCGTGAGGGCGGGACGCCTGCGAGCCGAGTTGGGTTGGCTGGCAGCGTTGCTTGGCGAGGTGCGAGACCTTGACATACAGCTCGGCCGCTTCGACGACTGGACCGAGGAGATGCCAGGAGATCACCGGGAGGCCCTGGACGAGCTGGCCGATCTCCTTGCCGGTCATCGTGTGCGGGCGAGACGGGCGCTGCTCGAGGCCTTGGACTCACGGCGCTACGAGCGGCTGGTGTCGGGTTTGGTGGCGATGCTCGTACAGGGTCCTTCCGTCCGTTCCACTGCTGGTCGTGCGCCCGCAGTGATGACGATGCCGGAGTCGATCGGCGACAGGCACCGTGCCGCGAGAAAGGCCTCCCGCCGGGCCAAGCGCACCGGCGCAGCAACCGACTACCACCGGCTGCGCATTCGCTGCAAGAGGCTTCGTTACGCGCTCGAGTTCGCCTCGGGGCTGTACGACGGCGAGTTGAAGGGCTTTGTGCGCCAGATGACCCGCCTCCAGGACGCGCTGGGCTCCATGCAGGATGCCGCAGTTGCCTCTTCGCGCCTGCAAGTGATTGCCCTGACCGAGGAGGGTGCCTTGCTCTCTCGTGCCGCCATCTTTGCGATGGGTGGTGTCGCACGGCAGTACCGCAGCGAAGCCGAGCATCTCCTTGGGGACATGCCGGAGCTGGTGCAGCTGCTCAGGGGCAAGGAATGGAAGCGAGCGAGGTCGTTGATGGAACTGCGCCAGAAAGCGGCGGCGCCGCTTGTTCGCGCGCCGGCGGCCGCGAGCAGCCGGACGCGGCGGATTGTGGTCGCGGGTCGCGCCCGTCCGGCACTCGCGAATGACGCCTCCGGCCCTGTCGCCGCCTCGCGCCCGGGAGTTCCGCCTCGGCCGGGTCCGGAGCCTGAACCTCAGACGACTGACGAGGAACCAGGGCTCGCGTCGGACGGGGAGTCGACGCCGGTGACCGCCGGGGAGTCGGCGCCACGTGCCGCGCCGGACGGGGAGAACGGCTCGACGAGGCCGAGGCTCAATAGTTCGGCGTAACCAAGTAGGTGATGGTGTCAGAGTAATTGCCGTCGGGAACTGTGTAGTTGATCGCGACCCCGTTCGTGATCGTCAAGGTGTCGGGGGTGCCTCCCGTCGGGCCGGTGGCGGTGAGGAAGTTGGCGGAGGACACGGGGTAGCCCACGAAGTCCCCACCGGCGAATCCCGCGGCCAAGGCCGCTCCGTCTGTCCCTCCTGTGGTCAAGGTGGCACTTGCACCAAAGCCGCTGGCCGGGAAGGTGGCGACACCGAGCGTCGGGCCCGTTGTCACACCTGGGATCTTGAAGGACGGCAGTGTCCTGCTCAGCCCTGTGTCCGAGGCGGCAAGGCTGTAGCCGCTGGCTGCGTTGGATTGCACCGTGAGGACGACCGCCTGGCTCCGGGCGTTGTTCAGCATGGAAGGATCAACGAACAACGCGAAGTTCGAGGCGTTGTCGGTGAACGTGAGTGTCTGGACCACGGTCACGTTCACGCTGGTCGAGGACGGACCGAAGACCACCGAGGCGGTGGTGGCGGCGTCAACGGCACCGCCGGCACTGTTCGTCGTGACCACCGAGGTGTAGGTGCCGGCCGTGGTCGTGTTGATGATGCCGGTGAACGCCACGTAGATCGGGATCCCAGCGGCCACTGGGGCGGGAGCCGTGATCGTGTAGGTGAGGATGCTGGCGGCGAGCGTGACTGTGCCGGCGGAGAGACCATAGACAGTCCCGGCTGTGACCGTGCCCGCAGTGCCGGTGGGCACGGTCATGGTCACAGCCGTCAAGGTACCGGCCGTGGCGGTCGTGAATGAATAGGCGTAGGTGACGGCCGTCTCGCCGGTCTGGGAGTTGGTCACGTCCCAGCTCACCTTGGTGAGCGGGGCAGCTACCGTGAAGGTCAGCTGTGTCGACGCAGCCGAGTAGGACGATGTGGCGGCTGCCGCTGCCTGGATGGTGCACTGACCCGCTCCGGCGAAGGTGATCATGCCGGAGGTCGTATTGACCGAACATCCCGCCGTGTTCGGGTCGTTGGTGATCACCGAGTAGGTGATCGGCGCTCCGCCGAGGTCCGTCGCCGGGTTGGGAGTAGTCCAAAGTTGAGCGGTGCTCACGGTGGTAGGAGTCGACCAGGTCACCACCTGTTGCTGGACAACATCGATGCTCACGGTGGCCGCCGTCAACGATGTCAGAACGTAAGGCGCGGTCTCCACGAGGTAGTAGGTGAACGTCTCGGTGCCTGTGAAGCCGGTGTTCGGCGTGAACGTGAAGTACCCGTCGCTGGCATTGGTGACGTCGAGCGTGCCGTTGGCCCCGATCAGCGAGTCGCTGGTGTTGCTCGGACCAAAGGTATAGCTCGTCTGACCAGGGCCGCCCGGCTCGAGTGTCGTGGTGCCCATCGTGACGGTCGCCCCCGAGACGATCTGGTCGTTCGAGAGGAGCGATGTGCCCTGGGTTGCGCTCACCGTCAGCGTGTTGCCGGCAGCCGCCGTGTAGCTGTCGTTCTCCGGGGTGGGAGCGGAGAACGGGCTTGATGCGTTCGGGCAGTCCGCACCGTCACTGGCGCCTGTACCGAGACCAGTACCAGCAGCTTCGAATGCAACGGTGAACGAGCCACCCGCCGCCACTTGGGCAGCGGTGACCTCGTACAGGTCCTTTTCGTTGTTGGCGTAGAAGAACACGTCGCCAGTGGAGTCGGAATACGCCGCACCGAAGTCATCGGTATTCGCCGGTGTTTGTGCCGAAGGAAAGCGGATCCCGGTTACAGAGGTGACGGTCAGCGCGTTGGCGATCGTGGCGATCCATGCACTGCTGTTGTCGTTGGCCGTGATCACACTTACAGGGATGACCGCCTTGTACAAGGTCCCCGTGGCAGGGCTGCTGCCACTCGTCATGCCCAAGCCGTAGCCCACGTAGTTCGAACCGGACAAAGTCATCGCGATGTCATAGGCATCAAATGTCACTGACCCAGCGGTCGTGCCGAGTATCACCGAGGCAGGCTTCACAGCTGATGCCGCGCTCGTGCTCATTACGTCTTCGAGGTAGAAGACCCCGGTGCCGGGATTCTCCGTGAGGAGGAAGTTCGTCCCAGGGAGGAAGTCACCGGTGGTGCTGTCGATGTTCGTGGGCGTCCCTATCTCAGTCTCGTTGCCGTCCGATCCGACCTGGTAGATCGTCGATCCGCCTACGCCGTAGACGTAGTTGTTGGTCGTGTCGTAGCCGATGCCGTTCAAGGCCTCGGTCTGCGCCGTAGAGTCGATCTTGACGTAGGTCCCCGTAACGGCGTTGAACTTCCAGAGGTAACTCGCATTCTCCTGGTAGAAGTTCGGCGTACAGGCAAACGGCCCTCCGCTCATGGTCGTGAAGGTCGTCGTCGTGCTCCATGACGTGCTCCCGGCCGTCTGCGATGCGCCGGCGGCGTAGTAGTACTTCGTTCCTGCGGTGAGGCCCGTCGCGCTTGCTGAGAACGTGATCGCCGAGGAGCTCGTCGACGGGCTCTGAGTAGCCGTGGCGTAGCCGATCGTCCCCGAGGAGACCGTGCAGTTGCCGCCACTGATCGTGATGGACGAGGTGGAATAACAAAAAGTCAGGATCGTCGAGGTTCCAGCGGGGTTTACCAAGGCGTTCAACGTCGCGGACGTGTTCGAGAGGTTTGTCGCTACGTAGATCGTCGGGGCTGGGGCAGCCGCCGCCGCGGGAAGTGCAAGCGGAACGGCGACTACCACGAGCGCGATGAAAAAGGAGGCAACCACTGCGGATGCAGGGTGACCCCAGCCTTCAGAGAATCTCGTGCGCAACATGGACCTGCCGGACGGTCGCATGCTGCATGGGGTCATTGTCGTTTGTCGCTCCTCGTTGATACCTCTGGGGTAGTTATCGACAGATTGGCGGCCAGTATTGAGCTCTCTCTCGGGCGCAGCGTCGCCCCGGTCAAGGGAGCCGCCAGGGGCAATGCCCGGCTGACCGGTCTACCGTGACAGACATGCCAACGTGGATGGTGTCCCATGGCTGGGCCTGACGAGGGTCAGGAGATGTGCGGAACGAGAATCGTAAGGATCGATGCGCCCAGCTACCCGGCCAGCCTGCGTTCGATTCCCTCCCCGCCGAGGACGTTGTGGGTGAGCGGCGCGTTGCCACCCGTTGCCGCCGTGGCGATCGTGGGTACACGTCACCCGACGCGCTTTGGGCGCAGTGTGGCCGATGCTGCCGCTAGACAGGCAGTTGCTGCAGGCCTCGGTGTAATCTCCGGACTCGCGGCCGGCATCGACACCGTCGCCCACGAGAGCGCGCTGGCAGCCGGTGGGTCCACTTGGGCGGTGCTCGGTTCGGGCGTGGACGCGCCGACACCCATCTCGAACGCCACCCTCGCGGAGGAGATCGTCGCCTCCGGTGGAGGGCTCATAGCCGAGGTACCACCGGGAACGCCGGTAGGTCCGCGACAGCTCGTGGCCCGTGACCGCATTCAGTCAGGGCTCGCGCTCGCCGTGGTGATCTGCCAGTGCGAGATCTCCTCGGGCACGATGCACACGGCGCGGTTCGCCCTCGTTCAGGGTCGTGTCCTCGTAGTCGTGCGGCCCAGAGGACCGGACCGGGCTGTCAGCGCGTGCAGCGGCAACGTCGTGCTCGTCGATCCGGACGGCTGCGACCCGGCGCTGCTCTCGGCCACAGGCAAGACGGCGGAGCTGATCCGTGCTCGCCGGCCGATCGCCGACGTGGTGATCGACGACCCGGAGGAGCTCGTGGAGCTCTTTGAGCGGTTGCGCTCCGCTTAGCTCCGCTTTCCGTGCGTGCTCAGGCGACTGCCGCGCTCAGCGCTGTTGCTGGAGGATCCCGCGGATATACGCGGCCTGCCCGGCGTGTTGCAGATCGTCGGCAATCACACTTACGAGCCGAACGCCTAGGGTGACAGGTGGGTCCCACCGCTCGTCCACGACTCGATCAAGGTCGGCGTCGGTCAATTGCTGGACGAACTGGAGCGTTTTCTCGTAGACGGCGTCGTGGTACGCGCCAAGAAGTCCCCCGTCGGCAGTCACGGCCGCAACCTGGTCGGGACTATGGCCGTAGCCGGTATCCGAAGCTTCCAATGGCAGGGCGAACCGCGACTGCCAGCCCGACGAGGCCCAGGCCTGCTCGGTTCCGGCGACGTCCGCGACGTGGTCATCTTGAACCCTGGTCAGGTGCCATACGAGCCAGGCGATCGAGTTCGCCTCGCGGTCGAGGCGAGACGTCAACTGGGGTGTCGTCAGGCCGTCCAACACCTCTTCCACGATCTCGTGAATCCGCCCGAAACCATCGGTGAGCAGCTCGGCGCTTGTCATCTCGGTCCTTTCCCATGCTGTCGAGCCGCGACGACGTTCGACGGCATCAGAGGACCCTAACGGTTCTCGGTGGGAGGTCGGAGGCGAACCGCTCGCGAGTCTCGGTCAGAGGTCGAGCGACGGCGTCCGGGCGATAGCTACTGTGCCCGCAACAGCGGTGTGGGCCGCATTCGTGACGACACGGCGGCCGGGACGACGGCGAGAAGGTTCCCGGCCACTATGGATCCGGCCACGATGGTCGCTAGCTGCCAGCCGGGGATCACGACCTCTGAGATGACGCCGAAGCCCGAGGCCGTGAGATCCCACGCGAAGCGACCGGCAACAATACCGAGAGGGACCCCGACGACGAGAGAGACCATCACCACGGCGGTGGCTTGCCAGAGCACGACTGCGCGTACCTGGCGCCGGAGGAGCCCGAGCGTCTTGAGCGTCCCCGTGTCGCGCCGCCTCCGCGTCACGCTCATGAGCAAGAAATGCAGGGCGGTGGCCGCCCCGAACAAAGCCACCGCGAGGCCGAGGACAAGGGGGAGGTCCGAGGATTGGCCGAAGTTCACAAGCGATGTCGGGACCACGGGGAGACTCGCCCCATTGCCGAACGCGGTCTCGAGGCGGGCCAGGGTGGCAGCGCCTCCCGGTCCAGGCCGTACGTTCAAGACGGCACCGTCGAGGATGCAGATCGTGCTCGTGTCTCCAGGGCTGCAGCCGGCAAGGCGGTCGTAGGACCGAAGGCTCATGTCGGCGCCGGTCCCGAGTCCGCCTTGGGCCCCGAAGACCGGGAAGGCTGCCGTCCCCACGACCGTGAAGGGCATCGTGCGGTGGCCGATGGTGGCCCTGATCTGTCCACCCACATGCGCGTTCACCTGGCGCAGCGTCGTTTCGCCGAGCACGATCTGGGCGGGGCCGTCCACGGCGTGGCCCGAGATGACGGGCGGGGTGAGCAGCGGCCCTCTGTCGGAGACCTCTGCGATCGTGTCGATCACCCTGCCGTGGATTCGCACCGAGTCCTCGACCCCGGAGCTGAGTTGGGAGATGTCCGGGTAGCGGAGCAGCGCCGGCACAATGGTCGTGATCGTGCCGCCCGGGTTGTCGATCTGGAGGTCGAAGGTGCCGCCGTACAAACGGGGCGAACCGAGGAGGTGGCCGAGGCTCGCGCCGAACACCGACGTCGCCGCCAAGGCGAAGACAGCCAGGGTCGCGCCGCAGAAGGCCGCGAACGTGGGCACGGCCGCTTCGCCCCGGCCGCGCTCGAAAGCGAGACGCGTACCCACCACGGTGGTGACCGGCGCACGGACACGGGCGAGCCACCCCGCCGCGAGCGACGGTCGTTGCGGACCACGCGCGCCAGTCTCGTCGCTTTGGGCCCTCCGCCGGCTCGCCTCCAGTCGAGCGGGGATCGTTCCTGCGGCTGTGGCCACCATGAAGACGGCCAGGGCACCCAGCAAGAGCGTGAGCGAGTCGAAGGCGAGACCCGGATTGGGCTCGGCAACGGCGGCCTCGCCTATGGGAGTCAGGGGACTGAGCGCGTACGCGATCACGATCGCGCCGAGTCCGCCGACAAGCGCCACCGCCACGGCGGACATGAGACCGAGTCGGAAGAGATCCCGCGTGCCCATGCCGATCGTCCTCAACGCCGGGTACTCGCCAGAGTCGACGGCAGCCTGTCGGGAGAGGAGCTGGGCGATAACGACGAGTCCTGCCGCGCCTGCGATCGCTGCGAGGATCCACCAGGACACCGCCTGGAGATGGATGGAGCGTTCGATTGCGGCGTAGCCGCCGTCGACGTCGCTGACATACAGGTCGGCCCCGCCACGGAGGTGAGCGACTGCCGACTCGAAGGACGCGATGTCGCCGGGCCCACCGCGCAGTCGCACGGCGTAGGCGTAGGCGACAGCCGAAGAGCTCGCGACTTCGCGCAACAGTGCGGGCGTTACATAGAGCGTTGCAGATGGCGAGCCCCCGGAGGCGAGGTCGGCCGAGGACGCCACAACCCCGACGACGTGCACCGTCGCCGATGCTCCCTCTGGGACGGGAATGGGCCCGAAGGAGTCGAAGATCTCACCGGCTTGGTCCGGTTTGTAGAACCTCAGGCGCACGATCGAGCCGAGGTGCACACCGTTCAGCTCGTTGTAGGACACCACAGCCTGGTCCGCAGCGCCCGGGTTCGCCCGGTGCCCTTGGAGGAGGCGCTGGCGCTCGATGGTTGTGCCGTATGAAGCGCTGGCTGCCGCGGTGAGCTGCCAGTACGAGGGAAGTGTGCGGCTCTCGACTGTGAGCTCGGCCTGGGGGAAGGCGGCGATGCCGGACTCCGCCACTTGGGGCAGGCGGATGACGGCGGCCGGGGGGACGGCGAACCCGCTGGCGCTGTAGACGAGCGCGTCGGCGCTGTTGGTCACCGCGAGCAAACGGGGGAACGCGGATGCTGTGCGCCTCCCGGCTGCCACTAGGCCCAAGATAGTGCCGCCGATGATGGCGATCAGGAGCGCGATAGTCAGCCACGAGCGCCACCTCTGGCGCAGCGCGGCTCGGAAGACCAGTCTTACCGCCCCCAAGCACGTCCTCCTCGCCTCAGGTCGGCGAGGACGGCGCGAGCTGCTCCAACCCCGCACATCCCGTGCACGCCGCCACCCGGCGGAGTGGAGGCGGAGCAGAGGTACAGCCCCTGCGCTCCGGTTCTGTACGGGTTCCAACGCACGGTCGGCCGGAAGATCGTCTGGCGGAACGTGCCTGCGCCGCCGCTGATGTCGCCGCCGACGTAGTTGGGGTTGTGAGCTTCGGCATCCACGGCGGTCATGGTCGAACGCGCGAGAACGATGTCCTTGAAGCCCGGTGCGAACCGCTCGATCTGAGCCTCGATTCGTTCTGTCATGTCGATGGTCGAGCCCCGAGGCACGTGGCAGTAGGCCCAGAGCGTCTCGTGGCCGGCCGGCGCGCGGGTCGGGTCCACGACGCCCGGCTGGACCACGAGGCAGTACGGGCGAACTGCGTGGCGACCCGCCGCCACCTCCGACTCGCTGGCTGCCACCTCCTCGAAACTGCCCCCCAGGTGGACGGTCCCTGCCCGTCTGCACACTGATGCCGTCCATGGCACCGGGCCCGACAGCGCCCAGTCGACCTTGCAGATGCCGGGGCCGTGGCGGAAACGTCCTGCCGCATTGCGGTAGCGGCCGGGGAGCCGTTGCCCGCCAACGGCGAGAAGCGTCTCGAGGGAGGTATCGAACAGCACAGCGCGTGCTGGCGGGAGCTCGGCGATGTCTTTCACCCAGCGCCCGGTGTGAACGGTTCCTCCGGCACCGGTGAGCTCGCTCAACAAGGCGTCGACGAGCCGCGCGCTCCCTCCTCTGACCAGGGGCCACCCGCCGGCATGAGCGACGATGGTAAGGAAGATGCCGAAGGCGGCGGTGAGCGGCGCATCGAGAGGCATCATGGCGTGCGCCCCGACTCCGGCAAGGAGGCCCCTGACCTCGTCGGTCGAGAACCGCCGGACCAGGTGGGCGACCGACGCCACTCCGGCCACTCCGAAGCGGGCCATCGAGATCGCGTCACGCGGAGGAGACCTGAGCGGCGCGAGCACTGTCGGGACAATCGTGGCGGCCGCAGCGACCAGTGGCCCGAACAGGCGGGCATACCTGGCGCCATCCTCACCGAGTGCGGCTGCGGTGTCGCCGACCGTGCCGAAGACTGCCCCTGCACGGTTCTGATCGAGCGGGTGGGCGAAGGCCACTTCGGGCCTGCAAAGCTCCACGCCGAGCCGTTCGAGGTCGAGGTCGAGGAAGAACGGCGACAGTGGCGCCATGGACTGGACGGTAGAGCAGACGTCGTGGTGGAACCCCGGCAAGGTGAGCTCCTCGGTTCGACAGCCGCCGCCAGGGATGGCGGCCCCTTCGAACACCTCGACGCGTAGACCGGCGCGCGCCAGCACGAGCGCGGCCGCCAAACCATTCGGGCCGGATCCGACAACGACGGCGTCAGGCGTGTCCAGCGCGGCTGGACCTCACAGTTCGAGCACCAACGACTCCGCGGCGACGATGACCTGTGGCTTGGGGCCGAAGCGCTTTGGCAGCTCGTCGAGGGCATTGTCGGTGCGGTCCGGCTGGTGGTGGAACAAGACCACGCGTCGTGCGCTGGCGCGCAGTCCGAGCTCGACGGCGTACTCGGCGGTGGAGTGACCGAAGAAGGCAGCGGTGACCAGCTCGTCAGCCATCAGCTGGGCGTCGTGGACGAGGGCGTCTGCTCCCTCCGCGAGCTGTAGCGCCTCGGAGTGGTACTCCCCCCAGCCGTCAGGCCCGGGACCCAGCACGATGGGGCAGTGGTCGGGCATGTAGGTGAGCACCGAGCTTCCATCGCTGACCCGGTAGCCGTAGGTGCGCCCTCCTTTGTGGGGGATTTCCATGGCCTCGACGCTGAAGCCCTCTGCTTCGATCAACCCAGGCGGCAGGTTGGAGAAGGTCCACTTGCCACGCAGGCCCTCGGGGCCGATGGGGAAGTGCGGTGGCGACATCCCCCGGGCCAGCACCTCGACCGCATCGACACCGTCGGGCTGCTCGGGCAGGAACAGAGCGACGCGTGAGTCCTCGCGGTCGCCCGCGGTGAAGAACGGCAGGCCGTGGACGTGATCCCAGTGGAGATGAGTGAGCAGGACTGTGCCTGCGAAGGCCGTGCCGCCCGACAACGCGTTGACGCGCCGGATCCCGGTGCCGGCGTCGAGGATGAGTGTCGGCGCGACGTCACCGTCGTGGGCGAGGGCGACGCAGGATGTGTACCCGCCGTAGCGGACGAAGTCCTCGCCGGGCGCAGGCGTCGAGCCTCTGACACCCAAGAAATGGGCACGCACCCGATCAGCCCGCTCCCAGGTCTTCCCGACGGTGTCCGGTGGACAGCTCCTCGAGGGTCGGGCGGTCCAGTACCTCGGCAGGGACCGAGGCCACGCGGCACGCAGTCACCGCGACGAGCGACGAGGTGCGGGCCCCGCCCTCCAGGTGCGCACGCTCGCCGAGAAGCGCGCCCGGCCCGTACTCGGCAAGGCGATTGCCGCCGACCTCGACGCGCAGCACACCGTCGAGGACCAGGTACACCTCGGAGCTCCATTCACCTTGACGTACCAGGTTGGTACCCGCCCTCACCTTCTTGATCTTAGGTTTGGCCGCTCCTCGCATGAGTTGCGCGGACAGCGACCGCTCGAGGGCGGACTCCACGACGGTGACGAGGGCTTCGGACTCCTGGTCGCCCCAGGGGGTGTGCGAGCCGAAGGACTTGCGGTACCAGTCCTTGAAGTCGATGAGGCCCGATTTGCTCGCCAGATGGCCCTCGTGGTCGTAGATCCAGTGACGCGGAAACCGACTGGCGCCGACGAGTGCCCCCTCGGCCCGGCCGTCGGCATGCAGAGTGAGCGAGAGCGTGGTCCAGGCCAGCGGAGCCTGCCATTGGATGAACGGTGCCCGGCGGACGCGGCGGGGGGCGGGCATCCCGGTGCGACCACCGGCTGTCTGAGTGAAGTGCCTCCAGCTCTCGCCGCGCTCAGGCTTGTGCTGGATGTCGGGAAGGGCGACCGCCTGGAAGACATGGCTCAGGCCGCCGATACGCACCGTGGTGCTGCCGATCTGGCCACCTCCCGAGTAGCCGGCATTGGTGATCCTTCCCGCTCTGTCAACCTCCACCCAGGCCGCGAGGTGGTTGGCGAAACGGAAGCGGTCGCCTTCCCGCAGCTCGTCAAGGTCCCCGAGGACATCGGGGGGCGGCTGGTCGTAGTGAGCCACCCCGGCGTCAAAGGGCAGGCGGGTGCCTCCCACCACGGCTTCAGAGGGGATCCATGACAGTGAAGTGACGGAGCTCTCGTATCGCATGCACCCATGATCCGCCGGTCGCGGAACTGGGAGAAGGGTGTTGCCCAGACGCCTGGGGTGGTCCTAACACCCCCTTTCGCCCGGGGGTCTCCCCCCTGGTGCAGGAGGTCTTGCTGTGCGACAACTTGAAGTGACATGAGCGGCATGGGCGATACTCCGGCGAGGACGATCGATGTCTTCCTGGCTGACGACAACCTCATCGTCCGCGAGGGCGTGCGCGCGTTGATCGAGCGGCACCCGGACCTTTCGGTGGTCGGGGTGGCGGCGGACTTCGAGGGAACTGTCGCCGGGGCGACGGCGACCGAGCCTCACGTGCTCGTCACAGACATCCGCATGCCGCCGTCGTTCAACCGCGAAGGCATTGACGCGGCCAAGGAGGTTCGCAAGCGCCACCCAGGTACCGGGGTGGTGATCCTGTCGCAGTACGACGACCCCGAATACGCGGTGTCACTGTTGGCCGAAGGCTCTGCCGGCTACGGCTACCTCTTGAAGGACCATATTGCGGAAGGCAATCAGCTGGTCGAGGCCATCCGGGCGGTGGCGACGGGCGGGACGGCGCTCGACCCGGCCATCGTCGAAGCTCTCGTTCGTCCCGTTACCTCTGGTGGCGAGCTCGACGAGTCCGAGGAAGCGCTGCTGGGGCTCGTGGCCGAGGGCAAGCCGATCAAGGCCATAGCCGCCGCGAGGGGACTCCCTCCCCAGGCGATCGACGCCGCGGTCGAGGCCGTCTTCTTGAAGCTGGCTCAGGGAGTGAGCGCCGGCAACCAAGGAGCGCTTCAACGCCTGCGCCTCCTTCACCAGGCCATCGTCGACCGTGAGGAGCAGGGCGAGACGCTCTCGCGCTTGTTGCCCGGGGGGTTGGCGGAGAAGCTGCGCTTGGAGGGACGGCGCATCGGCGAGACCGAGCGAGTGGAAGTGACAGTGGTCATGAGCGACATCCGCTCGTACTCGACCATCGCAGAGCACGCGGACCCGAGCCAGCTGGCTGGCCAGCTCAACACGCACCGTGCCGCGATGAACAAGGCGATCCTGGGCGAGGGCGGCACGGTGATGCAGTTCGTCGGGGACGCGGTGATGGCGGTATTCGGTGCGCCGGTCTCCCAAGCCGACCACGCGGACCGCGCGGTCGCCGCCGCGGCTGCCATGCATGCGGGTCAAGCCGAGATCAACGAGCGTTGGGTCAAGGAGAACCTGCCCCCGTTCGGGCTCGGGCTCGGGCTGTCGACCGGTGAGGCCGCCGCCGCTCTGCTGGGTTCGGAAGAACGCCTCGAGTACACCCTCGTTGGCGACACCGTGAACCTTTCCCAGCGCCTTCAGCAGCTGGCCGCGGCCGGCGAAACGGTACTTTCTGAGGCTACGGTTCGCGCGCTCAGCCGTGAGGTCGCCACTGTCGCGCTCGGAGAGCAGTTGGTGAAGGGGCGCGATACTCCGGTGTTGGCGTACAAAGTCCTGTCACCGGCCCAGTCGTCATCCGGCGGCGAGGTGGTGGCCACCGTCGCCAAACCGCCGGCTGAGAGAATTATCGGAGGGGGATCAATATGACCGATACGGCAACGGTTGCCAATACGTCCCACGCGGACAGGGACACGCCCGCCCTCGAAGTGCACGGTGTGCGCAAGACCTTCGAGGCCGAGAACGCCCCCGTGCGGGCCCTCAGGGGCGTCGACCTCACTGTCGAGCACGGCACGTTTCTTGCCCTGATGGGACCTTCAGGTTGTGGCAAGTCGACCCTGTTGAACCTGGTGGCGGGGCTTGACGTGCCCGACGAGGGGACCATAAAGGTTGCCGGCGAGGAGGTGACCGGAAGCTCCGAGGACGATCTCGCGCGCATGCGGCGACGCCATATCGGTATCGTCTTCCAGTTCTTCAACCTGCTCGAAGGGATGACGGTGCTGGAGAACGTGGCGCTGCCGGCCATTATCGCGGGCCGTAAGCGTAAAGCAGCCGAAACGCGGGCACGCGACCTGCTCGATCTGCTCGGCATCGGCGACAAGGTCTCGGCGATGCCCGGCGTGCTGTCGGGCGGACAGCGTCAACGTCTGGCCATTGCCAGGGCGCTCGCCAACGAGCCCACGCTGTTGTTGGCGGACGAGCCGACCGGCGCGCTGGACTCCGCCGGGGGCCAAGAGGTGATCGAACTGCTGAGCCGCCTTCACGCCGGTGGCCAGACAATCGTCCTTGTCACACACGACCCGGACGTGGCCGCCGTCGCTGACACGGTGCTCAGGATGCGCGACGGGCGCATCCTCGGCAAAGACGGTGACGCGAGCACGAGCACGAGCACGAGCACGGCTGAGAACGTGACCGCGATCGGGACGCTCTGAAGATGCGAGGACCCAGGTGATGGTGGAGTCGGTCGCCGGCACCGCCGCCCCCGGCGACACGGGCACCGCTGCGGGAGCGTCACCGACCGAGCACGCCCGGGCTAGCGTGCTGCTGCCGGGTGTGGTTGTGTTCCTCGCCACCGTCGCGCTCGTAGTCGTCTCGCTCGCCGCGGCGCCGCTCGTGGGCCATCGGACCCTCGGAGTGGTGATCGGGGTGGCGCTCCTTTGCACCGCGGCGGCAGGGCTCGCGACACTCGGTCGCGTGTCACGGCTCGGATGGCTCGTGACCCTTGGAGCACTGGTTGCCGCGGTTTCGGCGGCAGGGTCGCGACTCGCCCTCACTCACGCCGACCGCGTTCACAGCGCCCCCCACATCGTGGCCACAGTGGCCGCCCTCGCTGCCATGGCCATCTCGGTCCACGGCCTCTTGTCGTTGCCCGACGGTGTGCTCGGACGTAGGTCGCGCCAGGTTGGCGCCGGGCTCTGGTACGCGGCGGCCCTCTTGGTGGCCGTCGTGCTGACGACTACGACCCATGTGCTGGCTCCGTGGCCCGCCGCGCTCGGATGGCTCGTGGCCGTTTGCTCCACGCTTCCCGTAGTGCATGCCCGCTACCTCGAAGCGCCCGCCTCGGGGCGCCAGAGAATGCAGTGGATCGCCGTGGGTGCCGTGTTGGCTGGCGAGGTCATCCTCATAGCGGTGACGCTCAATCTGCTGGTGGCGTGGCCGGCCCAGATCGGGGTCCCTACCGCCGCCGCCACAGTGCTGGCGGCACTTGGCTTGCTTTGTGGGGTCAGCCCGCGCCTTGCCCCGCATGCCGACCGCCTGCTCGTGAACTTGCTCTCTATTCTCGGCTTCACCGTCGTTGTGTCGGCCATCTATCTAATTGTCGTGCGCGGTCTCGGCAAGACCCCGACGGGGACGACCGACCGCGAGGTGCTCGGCTTGTCGATGGTGGCAGCCGCTGTCGCCGCGGTCGGCTACATCCCGGCCCGAGACCGGTTCGCGCGTATGGCGACGGGTTTCGTCTACGGGGCACGCGAGGCCCCCGATGAAGTGGTGCGCACGTTCGGAAGCCGGCTGACCCGGGCCATACCGATGGATGAGCTGCTCTTGCAGTTGGCCGAGTCGCTTCGCAAGACGCTCGCTCTCCAGTCTGCGGAGATCTACACCGGCACCGGCGAAGTTCTCGAGCTGGCCGTGTCGGTCCCGGACATGGGGGCGCGTTCCATCGTGGTGTCCGGGCGTGAGCGCCCGGTGATCACTCACGCCGGCGTGTCGGGCAACGCGTGGGCGTCGGTCTGGATGCCCACTGTGTTGAGCGGGCGCGCTGTCGGCCCGATCCGGGTAGCACCGATCTGCCACGCCGGCGAGCTCCTTGGGACGATCGTGGTGGCACGCTCCGAAGGCGCGGACTCTTTCAGCGAAGAGGACGACCGCGTGCTCACCGAGTTGGCTCGCCAGCTCGGACTGGCATTTCACAACGCCCAGCTGGACACTGCCCTGCAGACTTCACTCGACGAGCTCCGCCGCCAAGCCGACGAGCTGCGCGCCTCGAGGGCTCGGATCGTGGCTACTGGCGACGCAGAGCGCCGCCGTGTCGAGCGGAACCTGCACGACGGTGCCCAGCAGCACTTGGTGGCCCTGGCGGTGAACCTGCGCCTGGCCAAGGACGTCGTCTTGGAGGACCCGCAAGCGGCGGTCGAGATGCTCGACGAGCTGGGGACCGCCGTCCAGGACACGATCCAGGAGCTGCGCGAGCTGGCGCATGGGATCTACCCTCCGCTCTTGGTCGACAGTGGCCTCACCGCGGCGCTTCGCCCAGTGGTCAACCGGAGCCCGCTCGACGTCGAGCTGTCGACCGAGGGGATCGGCCGCTACGACGGCGACGTCGAAGCCGCCATCTACTTCTGCTGTCTCGAAGCGCTGCAAAACGCGGGCAAACACGCGCCGGACGCGCATGTAACGGTGCGCATCTGGGAGGAGTCGGGAGGGCTGCTGTTCTCGGTCACCGACGACGGCCCGGGCTTCGATGTGCGCGCGGCCCAGCACGGGCACGGATTCGTCAACATGATGGACCGCCTGGGTGCCATCGGCGGCACCGTGCGCTGGGAGTCCGAACGCGGGCGCGGTACCGCGATCCGTGGCTCGGTGCCGCTGAACTGAGCAGTTGGCTCAGCTGGCGAAGCTGTTGGAGTCGCGCTCGTCCCAGAGCCGGCGAAGGGTCTTTGGGCCAAACTGCTCCTTGTGCATGTAGGCCCGGGCGCCGCTGGTCCTGGCGTCTTCCGGCAGGTCGTTGACGTCGTAGGTCGAGCAAAGGAACACGACGGTGCCAGGGTGCCCGGCCACGATCCGCCGAGTCGCCTCCAAGCCCCCCATCTCGGGCATGTTGATGTCCATCAGAACGAGGTCGGGGTGTAGCGAGTCGGCAAGCGAGATCGCCTCGATCCCGTTGGCGGCCTCGCCGACCAGCTCGAAGCCCTCGGTGCGGCGCAGCACAGCACGCGCGGCCAAACGGAAAGGTGCCTGGTCATCGACGACTATGACGGAGAGGGGGCTGTCCATCGGGAGTCCATCTTCCCATGGGCGCCATGACAAGACCCGGGCGGTGCCACCCGAACCTTCGGTGTAGCTAGCTTCCCGACTGCGCGCTCAGGTAGACGAGCACCGCCTTCACGCGGCGATTGACGTCTCGCTCCTCGGAGAGCCCCAGCTTGGAGAAGATCGCATTCGAGTGCTTCTCGACCGCCCGCTCCGAGACGCCCAGCGTCTCGGCGATCGCTCCGTTTGACTTGCCCTGGGCCATCTCGGCCAGGATCTCGGACTCCCTCGGGGTGAGCCATTCGAGGTCGGACTTGCGGCGGCTGGCCCGGGCCCGGACCAGCTCGTCGACCACGAGAGGATCGATGACAGACCCACCGCCTGCCACCGCCCTGATGGCCTGGGCCAGCTCGTTCACTCCTGCGACCCTCTCCTTCAAGAGGTAGCCACGGCCGGCCGAGCCTTCTTGCAGGAGGGCCAGCGCGTAGGACGGAGCCGTGTACTGGCTGAGGACGACGACGCCGACCGTCGGCTGGTGCTCGCGCAGCCATGCTGCAGCTTGGATGCCTTCGTCGGTTCCGGTCGGGGGCATTCGGATGTCGGTCACCACGACGTCGGGGTTGTGCTCCGCGACGAGCTTCAGCAATTCGGGGAGGTCGGAGGCGCTACCAACTAGCTCGAGGTCGTCTTGAACCTCGATTAGTCGCGAGATCCCCTCGCGCAACAGCGCGTTGTCCTCCGCCAGGACGACCCTGATCAACGCCACCGAAACCTGAGCCTAACCCGTTGCCGTCGCGGAGACACTGAGCGCAACGGACTCGGGCTAAGAGGGCGTGTCGGGCGCAGTAGCGGCGGGGCGGCACGTCTCCGGCGGCCTACCGCACCTGGCAGTCGACCACCGCAGTGGCCGTCGGGACGATTGTCGGTATTCCATTGGGCAGGGTCGCGGCCTACGCACGGACTGAGGTGCCGATACGAGCGGGTAGGCAGGGGGAGCGACTCCTGCGGCGAGAATAGCCTGGGGGCCGTGGGTGACCTTCTTGAGCTGGAAGGACTGAGCCGTCGCTACGGGACGATCACCGCCCTCGACCATCTCTCCTTCTCCGTTCCGGCAGGACAGGTCGTGGGCTTTCTGGGCCCCAACGGGGCGGGCAAGACGACCACTATGCGGGCCGTCTTCGGCCTCACCGATCTGGACGCGGGGATGGTCAGGTGGAATGGTGTCCCGGTCGGTCAGGCCGAACGGCGCCGCTTCGGGTACATGCCGGAGGAAAGGGGGTTGTACCCGGCCATGCTCGTGGCCGAGCAGGTCGAGTACCTGGGGAGATTGCACGGCATGAGCGCGATCGACGCCCGGTCTGCCACGACCACGTGGCTGGAAAGGCTCGGGATCGCGGACCGGGCCGACAGCAAAGTGGATGCCCTCTCGCATGGGAACCAGCAGCGAGTGCAGCTTGCCGCCGCATTGGTGCACGGCCCTGAGGTGCTGTTCTTGGACGAACCGCTGGCGGGCCTGGACCCAACGGGCATCGACGCCATCGGCGATGTGCTCGTCGAACAGGCCCGGTCGGGACGCTGCGTGCTCTTCTCCAGCCACCAGCTCGACCAGGTCGAGGATCTCTGCGAGTCGGTCACGATCATCGACCACGGTCGCCTAGTCGTGAGCGGAAAGGTGGACGAGCTGGCCAGCAGCGGTCCGCGCCGCCTGGTGGTGCGGGTAGATGGTGACCGAGATGCCTCCTGGGCACACGGCATCGCCGGGGTCACCATCTCAGAAGTCGACGCAGGAGCGGCGCGACTCGTGCTCGACGATTCGGTCGACAGCGAGTCGGTGCTCCGTGCCGCCATGGCTGCTGGCCGCGTCACCGCGTTCGTTTTCGAGCGCCGCCGACTGTCAGAGGTGTTCCGGGAGGCATTGAGGTGAGGGGAGGCCTCATTGCAGCCATCGTGGCCGTCTTCTTGATCCTGAGAGTGTGGGGCCGTCGCAGGCACCGAGCGACAGGCCGACAGCAGACTCGCTCAGGGTTGGGGCCCTTCACGAGCGATGTGGGACTGGTGGCCGCCCGGGAGATGCGAGAGCGGTTCCGGGGCAAGGTCTTTCGCGTGGGGACATTGCTCATCCTGGCGGCGGTCGCGGCCGCCATCGTCATCCCCACACTCGACAACGGAAAGCCAAAACCTCAAGGAATCGGCCTTGTCGGGGCTCTCCCGGCTCCCTTGCGGGCGGACGTCGTGACTTACGCCAAGAGTGTCGGCACCACGGTTCGTTTCGTGCCCGAACGCGACGTGAAGGCGGCCTATGCCGATCTGCGTTCTGGCCACATCGTTCTGGCCATCGTCGAGAGTCGGGAGCTCGTCGTGAACACCTCGACGACGGCTCAGTTCGTGCTCGGCTTGTCGAAGGATCTCGGCGTGATCGAGGCCGTGGAGGCGGCGCACCTAACACCCGCGCAATCCGCGGAGCTGGCTGGTGCCGGGGCGCTCCCGGTGCACAGCCTGCGACCCGGAGCGGCAAAGGGGGCTACGCACACCACGTCGTTCATCGGAATCATTCTGATATTCGTGATGCTCACGCAGTACAACACCTGGACCCTGATCGGCGTCATGGAAGAGAAGTCCAGCCGGGTGATAGAGGTGCTCCTGGCGGCCGTGCGCCCCATTCAGCTGCTCACGGGCAAGGTGCTCGGGATAGGCCTCGTGGCTTTCGCCCAGGCCTCCCTCATCGTTGTGTTTGCCCTGGTGGTGGCCAAGAGCGTCGGCTCTGATCTTCTGCATGGGACGGCACCTGTTGTGCTGGTGAGCACCTTGGTGTGGCTGGTGCTGGGTTACGCCTTCTACTGCTGGGTCTACGCCGCGGCAGGTTCTTTGGCCGAGCGGCAGGACCAGGTGCAGACCCTGGCGTTCCCCTTGAGCGTCCCGATCATCTTCGGCTATGTCATGGCCCTCACCGCAGCCGGCTCGTCAAGCCCGTCCTCCTTCTTCAAGGTGCTCGCCTATCTGCCCCCGACGGCCCCGTTCGCCATGCCGGTCCTCGTCGGTCTCGGGACGGTGACCTGGTGGGAGTTTCTGGCATCGGTGGTGATCAGCGTCGTGTCCACCGTGGGTGTCGCGAGGCTGGCCACCGGCATCTACCGCAAGGCCATTCTCCGCACGGGTGGACGGGTCAAGCTCCGCGACGTGTTCACTCGAGTGGCCGGATAGCCATCGAGACGCCCATGTCGGTCCAACGGCCCGGCGCGATCTGGCGGTGCTGGAGGCGAGACAAGCCCGCCAGGCAAACAACGGGAAATAGTCGTCTAACGAGACGGTTCCGCGAAGCGGCGGCCACAGGCCGGTCTGCCCGGGACTCAGTGTCCTAGGCGTCTCTGGTCGTCATCCGCCATGCTCCGAGGACCGTCCAACCTACGAGCCACGCAATAATGACCAAGACGGCCCAGCTGACCGACTCAGGCACCAGCAACGGGTTTCCCTGCCCCCCGCCCGGACCACCTCCGCCGCCTCCGAACACGGGAAGACCGCCCGGCGTCAAGTGGGCCATGGCAACGCCGACAACCGAGCGCTGCAGGTTCAACAGGTGGGCGATTCGTGCTCGCGAGAGTAGGGGCGTGAGGATGATCTCGAGCACGATCATCAATATCACCGGGACGGTTCTCTGCCCGAGCAGCGATGCGAGTCCGAGTCCGACAATGAACCCGATGACTGCCTCGAGCTCTATCCACAGCCCCGTTCTGATCATCAAGGAATCCGACGGGTAGAGAAAGTCGCTGGAGTAGTCCTGGTAGTTCTGCCGCGCGATCAGGATGGCGGCGGCTTTGAGCTCCGCGGGCGTAACGGTGGCCTGCCCGGGACCCTGAGACCCGGGAGGTGCTTTGACGATCGGACCGTTGGGGCCGCACGGGATGCTGTTGATTGCCGCTGGGACCGGAGAAGACGGTCCGGTAAAGAAGCCGAAGTCGCAGATGACCTGTTTCGGATGGCTCCCCGCCCAGTTCTCGAATGCGGAGCGCGAAAGCCCGGCCGGCACGTTCGTACCGTCGTAGTTGAGTCTCGTCGGCGCCGCGAAGACGCACACCGAGCACACGATGATGAACCCGGCCGCCACCAAAGGCACGACGATGGCAAGCCCGGCGGGGATCCGGGCGAGGTAAAGGGCCAACCGTGAGCGACCGGTCACGACCAGGTGGCGGAACATCCCTTCTGTGAGGTCGACCGAACCTGCCGTGCAGCCCAAGGTGGCGGCGACGATGAAGCCGAAGAGGTAAAGCACGCCCGCACAAAGGCCCGTGTAGATCGAGTAGCCGCCGGCCGGCCCGTAGGACTTCGGAGCGATCTCGTGTGCCA
>CAWDRQ010000029.1:0-264173 GCA_963804765.1 uncultured Acidimicrobiaceae bacterium | reverse complement strand
CCGGACGGGCAAGGAGCGGTCGCCGGGGTGCTGCGGCCAATTTGAGCAGGTCGAGCTCGAGCCAACCTGCCCGGGTGTGCAAGAGGTCATATCTCTGAAGGGTCTCAGGATCGACCTCACCCACAACGCCGAGCACGACGTCGCAAGCCACGATCTCCGAGGTCCTCGCTGCGTGTAGGGCCGCCCTGACGGCAGGACGGAGCTCAGCGCCTTCCAGTCTGAGAGAATCGGCGATCACTCGCCAGGCGTTCACCGCTGCACCAGCATCGTCGTCGAGGTCGGCGAGAAGCAGCCCGACCAGCTCCCACTCCTCAGGCAGCTCCTGATCCTTCCGAGAGCCCGTTGTCGGCTCGCTCGGCAGGGCGAACACGTCACCGATCTCGAACAGTCGCACCGCCGGATGGCGATGGTCGACGTTGTGGCGCAACGCGCCGAGCAATCCTGGCAACAGACCTCCCCTGAGGGCGGACTCCTCTGTGACCATCGGGTTCAGAAGTGTGACCAAAGGACCCGCTACTCCCCCGCGCGCCTGGTCCCGCTCCTCGACGATGGACATCGTCCATGCCTCGTGAGCCCCGAGCCCGGCCAGGATCCGCTTCAGCCGTCGCCGGAGGGACTGCAGGTCGGTGAGCCGACCTACGTAGGGAGATCGTCGCTGTGACGTCGGCAGCTCCTGGTACCCGATCCGCCGCGCCACCTCCTCGACTACGTCCACCTCCCGACGGACGTCGGGGCGGAACGACGGCACTTCGACCTCGAGAGCACCGCTCCCAGCGGCGTCCGCCTGCAGCCTGGTCACGAAGCCCAACGGTTCCAAGAGCCGTCCGACCTCGGCGTCTTGAATCTCGGTTCCGAGCAGGGCACCGACCCGCTCGGTTCGGACCGGGATCCGCCGTGGCACGTACGCAACGCTCTGCGCGTCGAGCAAGCCAGATGCGACGACCGGTGGAGCGACCCCAGCCGCCCGGGCAGCCGCGACCACGAGCTCGCAGAAACGTAGCGCCGCGCGCTCCATGCCGTTCGGATCGACTCCGCGCTCGAAGCGTACGGAGGCTTCACTCCTCAGCCCCACCCGACGGGCAGTACGAGCGATGGCCAGAGGAACGAAGTAGCCGACCTCGAGCAGCACGCCGCGAAGCCTCCACCGTGATCTCGCTCGACTGGCCGCCCATGATGCCTCCGATGCCAACGGGACGATCCTCGGCGTCACAGATCAGGCAGTCGCTCTCCGCGAGGGAATCGTCCGAGCTCACCGGCCGCGCCGCGAACACTCGGGCCACTCCGTCGAGGGTGAGGATCTCCTCGCCGGGCCGCGCCGCCGAACTCGCAGCCCGTGGCCCCCGAGCCGATCGAGGTCGTAGGGGTGGGTCGGTTGGCCGAGCTCGAGCATGACGTAGTTCGACGCGTCGACGACCGAGCCGATCGGCCGCATCCCGGCCAGGGTCAGCCGGCGACCAATGACCGCGGGTGAAGCTACGTTGCTCACTCCGGCCAGCACTTTGCCGATCAGTCGATGGCAGAGCTCCGGCGCCAACACCTCGACGCTCGCGTACGACGAAGCCGGCTCGGGGCCATGCTCGACGACAGGCTTCGGCAGCTGGAACGGCAGACCTAGACGGGCGGCGATGTCGCGTGCGACACCGGCGACGCAGAGGCAATCGGGCCGGTTCCCCTCGATGGCGAGGTCGAAGACGACATCAGGCTGGAAGGCCGCGCCCAGGTAGTCGGCGAGCGGGAGCCCCAGCTCGAGTCCGGGATCGGCGCCGGCGGCGATCCGCGACCCACCCGGTCCACCGGGCCAGGCCGCGCCGCCGTCGTGCCCGAGGACGAGAATTCCCCCTTGATCCTCCGACAGCCGCAGCTCGCGGCCCGAGCACAGCATCCCGTTGGAGACGACGCCCCGCATCCGCCGCTGCTCGATACGGAACTCCCCCGGCAATACCGCGCCAACCGGCGCGAGCGGCACGATGTCTCCGACGGCGAAGTTCCAGGCGCCACAGACCACCTCGACTGGTTCGGAGCCGCCCGCATCGACCACGACGCGGCGGATCTTGTCCGCGTTCGCGATCGCGGCGATCTCGAGAACGCGAGCCAGCACGACATCGTGCAATCCTTCGCCGACCCTCTCAACGCCCTCCACGACCAGTCCGAGCGCGTCGAGGTCTGCTGCGAGCGCGGCGACCTCCGTGCGGTCGGTGGGCCGTGTCTCGAGTGGGGTCAGTTCCCGCAACCACGACAGTGGAACGCGCACTTCGTCGTCTCCTCAAACCTTGCTTGTAGTGCCCTCGCGGTGCCTTGTGAGTGCCTGACCCACATCAGATCAAGGCCTCAGAACTGCCCGAGGAATCGCACGTCGTTCTCGATCATCACCCTCAGGTCCGCGATGCCATGGCGCATGATCGCGATCCGGTCGACCCCGAACCCGAAGGCGAACCCCGTCCACTCCTCCGGATCGACACCGGTCGCTTCGAATACCGCCGGATGCACCATCCCGCAGCCGCCGAGTTCGATCCAGCCGACGCCCGAGCAGGTCCGGCAGCCGTCGCCGCCGCAAATCACGCACGACATCTCGAATTCCGCTGACGGCTCGGTGAACGGGAAGTACGCGGGGCGCAGCCGGGTCCTCGTCCCTTCGCCGAAGATGGCACGAACGAAGGTGTCGATCGTCCCCTTCAGATCCGCAAAGGTGACGCCGCGGTCGACGACGAGCCCCTCGATCTGATGGAACACGGGCAGATGTGTCGAGTCCGGTGTGTCCTTCCGGTACGTGCGACCCGGCGCCACCGCATAGATGGGCAGCTTGCCCCTCTGGAGGAGCCGGATCTGGACCGGCGAGGTGTGCGGGCGCAGCAGCACGCTCCACGGCTCTCCGAAATCGACATAGAAGGTGTCGAGAGGGCTCCGAGCGGGATGATCCTCGGGGATGTTGAGAGCCTCGAAGTTGCGCCACCCCGTCTCGACCTCGGGGCCTTCCGCGATCTCATAGCCCATGCCGACAAAGACGTCCTCGAGCGCCTCACGCACCTGGGTGACAAGATGCAGGTGACCGGCGAGACGCTCCGGCAGGACTTCGGTCAGGTCCAGCCGGTCCGCTGCGAGCCGTTCGATCCTGGCGGTCGCGACGAGCTCGGCGCGCCGGCGATCGGCCAGCGCCTCGAGCCGCCCGCGCAACTCGTTCAAGAGCCGGCCCGTCACGCGGCGCTCCTCGGGCACGGTCGACCCCAACTTCTGGTACATCTCCGCAAAACGGGACCTTTTGGAACGGAACGCCACCCGCTCACATTCGTCGAGTGCGGCCAGGTCGGCGGCCCCTTCGAGCGCGGCTGTGGCCTCGGCCTCGAGCTGCGCTATCTCCCCAGCGGGATCGGTCGTCACGACGCCACCTTCGAGCACCTGGTCCTGCGATGCGATCGCGACATGTTAGGGCAGGCTCAACCGGCGGTCCGGCGGCGGCGAACCGCGTCGAAGCAGAGCACCGCTGCTGTCATCGCCACGTTCAACGACTCGGTCCCATCTGCCATCGGGATCGTCAGCGAACCGTCCAGACGCTTTACCACCTCGGCGGGCAGTCCGGCCCCTTCGTTCCCGAGCACAAGCGCCGTTGGGCCATCGAGGTTCGCGACCTCGTAGTCCGTTCCCCCTCTCGGGACCGTCGCCCAGCACCGGTAGCCAACGGTGGCGAGACTGCCGAGCGCGTCGCCCGGCATGACATCTGTCACGAGCGGCACCTTGAACAGTGCGCCGGCGCTCGCACGCACGACCTTCGGATTGAACGGATCGACTGTGCCCTCACAGCAAATCACACCAGATACGCCAGTTGCACCCGCGATGCGGAGCACCGCCCCCAGGTTGCCCGGATCGCGCACGTCCACGCACACGAGAACCACGCCTCGCTCCGGGCTCGGCCCCGACCGCGACAACAGCTCGTCGAGCCCGAGATCGACGGCCTCCACGACAGCGCAGACCGACTGCGGGCTCACTGTGTCAGCCACGCGCTCCATGATCCCGGGCCCGAGCTCGAAGACTGCCAGTCCGGCCCGTCCCGCCCGCTCGACGAGCGCCGTCACCGTTGCCGAGGACCGCCAATCAGAGGCGACAAAGAGCGATTCGACAGGCGCACCCGCGTCCATCGCGGCCTCCACGATTCTCGCGCCCTCGGCAACGAAGGCGCGCTCGGTGTCGCGGGCACTCGAACGACGGAGCAGCCGCCGCAGACGCTGGACCCGCTGGTCACGCGCCCCGAGCCTGTTCATGGAGAGCCCCACCTGACCCTAACGCTCGAGTTGACGCTTGTACTCAGGAAACAGCCTCGTCGACACTCCCCATCCCGAGTCCGTCCCCGGCTTCATCATCGAGTGCGCCGACGGAGAGCTGCACCAGTGCCGAGAACGCCTGTGGGTCGCGAACTGCGAGGTCGGCAAGCATTTTGCGGTCGACATCCACTTCCGCCTTGTGCAATCCGGCAATGAAGCGGCTGTAGGTCGTGTCGTTGAGCCGCGCCGCCGCGTTGATGCGTTGGATCCAGAGCTTGCGGAAGTCACCTTTTCGGGCCCTGCGGTCACGGTACGCGTACTGGAGCGAGTGCATGACTTGCTCGTTCGCCGCCCGATACGAGCGCGACTTGTTGCCGTAGAAGCCCTGCGCGCGTTCGAGGACGGTCCTCCGGCGCTTCTTGCCGTGGACTGCGCGCTTGACCCTGGCCATTTCCTGGCTCCCTTCATCATCAATTCGAGTGCGATCTGTGGTGTTGCAAGAATTCGGGTTGGAGACGCCACGCTCGGTGCCGGCTAGGACGGCGGCAAGGCGTGACCCGGGGTAGAGGCCTAGTTGCAGCCTCAGATCCCCAGCAGCCGACGAACGCTCTTGCGATCGGCTGCGGACAGTCCAACCTCGTGGGCGAGACGGCGAGTGCGAACCGACGACTTCTTCTCGAGCAGGTGGCCACGGTTCTGCTGCCGGCGCCTGATCTTCCCGGTTCCGGTGATCTTGAAACGGGCCACTGCACCCCGGTCCGTCTTCTGCTTCGGCATTTCGGTACCCCTTGTCTTCGTCTCGTACTTGGCTCTGTGCCCGTGTCTTGTGTCGGCCTGTCCAGCCGTTCTGCGGCACAGCTCTATGGCTGGCGACCCGCAAGGGTCTCCGGCGACCGCTGCAGCTGGCTCCTAACTGCGAACGACGGCGGTGGATCTTCTTACGGCTGCGTCTCCGCCTGCACGTGCATCTCCAAAAGCGCCTGACCGTTGTCCCGCACCAGCGAGTCCGGTCCAGGCACGGTCACGCCGGGTGATGCCGACCCGACGGCACCTGTTGTGGCAATCCTGTCCGGCGCGTTTCCGTTCGAGATCACCCGGTGTCGTTCCTCGGTCGACTGTTTCGCTTCTGATGACTGTTTCGCCCGCTTGTCCGGTGCGAGCACCATGACCATGTTCCGTCCGTCCAGGCGACCCTCCGTCTCGATCTTGGCCACTCCGTCGATCTGCTCTGTGATCCGCTCGAGAATGCGCCTGCCGAGGTCGGGGTGGATGACCTCCCGTCCTCGGAACATCACCGTCACTTTGACCTTGTGGCCCTCACTCAAGAACCTGAGGACCTGGCGCGTCTTGGTGTCGAAATCGCCTGGGCCGATCTTCGGCCGGTACTTCATCTCCTTGATGCCGACATTGCTCGTCTTGCGTCGCGACTCTTTTGCTCGTTGCGCCGCATCGAACTTGAACTTCCCGTAGTCCATGATCCGGCAGACCGGGGGATTCGCCAGAGGCGCCACCTCCACCAGGTCGAGATCCTGCTGCTGGGCAATGGCGAGCGCCTGTGTAAGAGGCGTGATCCCGAGCTGGCGACCTTCAGCGTCGACAAGCCGGACCTCACGAGCACGGATACGGTCGTTGATCCGTGGCTCATTGGAGCTGGGAACAGTGGTGATTGGGCGTCGTCCTCTCGCTAGGGCCGAGACAGTGCTCGACCGTACGAAAGGGAAGCCGGCGATGCCGACCGGTCACTCTCAAGACCCGGCGCACACATCGGCAGCGCCGACAGTGGCCGGGTGGGAGTCACGCCATACGCGCAGCCCCGCTTCCCTCAGTTGTCACCACGTACGCTAGCAGCATGAGCAGCCTGTGGACACCAGAAGGGGAACATCGCGTGCCGCGGCCGGGCGAAGCTGGATCCGGCACGGGAGGATCCCCCGGCCCAGAAGGACCCGGAGCGCCCGGAGCACCCGGAGCACCGGGGGGTTCGCAACGAAAGCCGGCAGCGGCACGTGGCTCGGTCGCCAAGCCGGGCACGATGAGCGAGGAAGAACTGGCTACCGAAGAGGAGCTGCTCGAGGTGGCAAAGCATCTTGCCGCTGCGCCGGCGGAGGATGTAGTCGCGAACCATTGCTACGGGTTGTTCGAGCTTGCCGCCCTGCACCTCTCCCAACAGCCACCGCAGCTCGACAAGGCGCGTCTGGCGATCGACTCTCTCGGTCTCCTGGTCGACGGGCTCGGTGACCGTCTCGGCCAGCATGCCACGGCGCTCGCAGAGGGCTTGTCCCAGCTCCGCCTCGCGTTCGTCAGGATCGCGGCCGCGGGACCGGCGTCCGACGGGCAGGCCGGCCCGGGACCGGGAGTCTGACTACTCCCCGGACAGGCCCATCAACCCGAGGATCCCGGCCCAACCGCCTTCGCTCGCCGACGGCAGCACCCGGTCCGCGCGCGCGAGCGCCGCTTCGGTTGCGTCGGCAACGGCGAAAGCGAACGAAGCTCCCTCCAAGAGCTCCACATCGTTGTCCGCATCCCCGATTGCGAGCACGCGACCCGCATCGAAACCCTTGGCATCGCAGAATGCCAGGACTCCGGACCACTTGCTCACTCCGAGTGGTCGAATGCTCAAGTGAAGGCCGCCATAGGTCCGGTCCACGGAGATTGCAGCCGCCACCGGCGCCCGAGCCGTCAGTTGAGCGGCCAGATCTCGGATCATGGACGGCACGCCACCCATGAGCGTGAACGCCAGGACGCTCAGGGTCCGCACGGCCGTCCACGGATCCTCTTCACGCACTGACGGCCCGAGACGGCGGATGTACTCAGGATGAGTAAACGGGTGCTCGCCCAACACGACGTCTCGATCCGGGTCGTCCACGTTGATGCACGGGCTGATACCGCGCTCCTCGAAGAGCTCCAGCACCACGGCTGCAACCGCGGGGCTGAAGGGGTGCCTGTAGAACGCCGTGCTCGCGCCGAACTCCCGACCCGTCGCACCATCCAGAAACACCCCCGGCAGCGCAACTCCGTTGGCCTTCATCACGGCCCAAGCGCTCCATGCCCTGCGCCCCGTGGCGGCCAGCACGGGGACCGAGGCGCCAGCGAGGACGCGAAGCGCCTGACGGGTGCGGGGATGGATCAGTCCCCTGCCGTCCCACAGCGTGCCGTCGAGGTCGGTAACGACGAGCTCGATCCGAGGCGGGAGGGTCTGCTCGGCCGTCGCGGACGGCACCGAGGACGAGCTCGACTCCGGTCCGGGGGCTGAAGCTGGTCTCATTTGCCCTCGACAACACCGTCGAACCGGTAAACGAGCACTTCAGAAACCGCTTCGAAGCCAAGGCGCCGGTAGATCGCGTTCGAGCTGGGGTTGCCGAGCTGGGCGTAGAGCACCGAGTTGGCACCTTCCTCGTCGCGAACCCACTCGCACAGGGCCCCGACGCACGCCGCCGCGTACCCTCGGCGGCGCCACCGCGGCGGCGTGAAGACAACTCCGATCCTGGAGACGCCACCGAGCGGTTCGGTGGCACGAGCCAGGCAGCGGGCCCCTCCGTCGTCCCAGAAGAAGAGTCGGCCGGCCGACAGTGCCGAGTCGACAGCCAGGGACACCTCGCCGCCAGGTGAGCCGATCTCGGCCTGGAAATCCGACCACCACTCGATCGTCAGCCCCCGCTCCGAGAGCCCAGCGCGCCGGAGCCGCCCGGGCGCACCCTCCGCCTGTACGAGGTGGCCGAGCGCGTACAGGCGTTGTGCGTCCTGAACAACCGCGGGCGTCGTTACGAGCTCGGTCCAGCGGCCGGCGAAAGCCGACGCCGCGGATGCGTCGCCGAAGACACCCGAGAGGCGGTGCCCCTCCGAAGAGATCGCTTCGGCCAACGCATGGGCGTGCTCGCGACGCACTGGCGAGATGCTCGCAGACTGCCCAGGCGGAGACTCGATGACGATGCCGGCAACACCAGCGTCTGCCTCCAGCAGCCAGTACCGTCCGGGCGCACCCGAGTCGGCCCTTTGCTTCATGACACTCCAGATCACGTTGAGCTCGACGGGCTGGGCAGCCAGGTAGCTCCCTGCCCGATCGATCGCGGCAGCGGCGTCGGTCATGGAGTCCACGTGCAGGCTGCCCATGCTCCTTAGCCTGCCACGGCGACAGACGCCTTCGTCGCACCCCCTACGCTCTCGTACATGGGTCGGACATTCACAGCCATCGACGATCGGATCTCGGGCTTTCTCCTGTCACAACCGGTCTTTTTCGTCGCGTCCGCCCCACTTTCGGGCGAGGGGCTTGTCAACTGCTCACCCAAGAGCAACAACGGCGAGCTCGCGGTGCTCGATCCCCATCGCGTCGCCTACCTGGACCGGACCGGCAGCGGTGTCGAGACGATCGCCCATCTCCGTGAGAACGGTCGGATCGTGCTCATGTTCTGCGCCTTCGAAGGAGCGCCGAGGATCGTCAGGATCCATGGCCTCGGGTCGGTGGTCCGCCGCGACGACGCAGGATTTGAGGAGCTGTCGGGCAGGTTCGCGACGGACCGTCTCGAGGGCGCCAGATCGATCGTCGTAGTGTCCGCGGAGCGCATCTCCGACTCCTGCGGCTACGGGGTTCCTCTGATGGACTTCCGCGCGCATCGGACACAGATGGCGGAATGGGCCGACCGCAAGGGCGACGACGGGATCAGGGAGTACTGGGAGTCCACGAACTCCAGGAGCCTCGACGGCCTGCCAGCCCTCCAGGTCGTCACGCCTGCCTGATCAGCCGGGCACAGATTGTCAGCCACGCTGCGCTCACACCGGAGTGACCGCCCTGAATGGCTTCGACCGGCTCCTTCAGGTGCCGGACCCCAGAGCGCTCAGTGGACGATCTTCGCGATGGAAAGCTCGATGATGTCTGTGGCGCCTCGCTCTTTCAGCTCCGGGATCAGCACGTTGATCTCGGACTTCGGGACAACCGCCTCAACGGCGTAACCGGCTTCGCCGAACAGTTTCGAAACCGTCGGCGACCGCATCGAGGGCAGCACGGCGATCACGCCGGGAAGCTCGATGGGCGAGACGTTGAGTTTCACGAGGACCTTCCCGCGGGCCTCGAGGGCACCCTGCAGCAGAACGAGGAGCTGCCCCATCGCACGGAGCTTCTCCGGGTCGGCAACCGAGACGGGGTTCGCTATCAGCTCGGTGTACGACAACATGAGCGTGTCGATCACCCGCAGGCCGGCCGCCCGAAGTGCCCGTCCTGTCTCGGTGATCTCTACGACGGCATCCGCGATGTCCGGGACCTTCGCCTCGGTGGCGCCGAAGGAGAAACGGACGTCGCCTTGCACTCCGTGTTCTGCCAGGAACCGTTTGGTGAGCGCTGGGTACTCCGTCGAGATCCGGCAACCCTGCGGGAGGTCCTCGACCTTTTGGACCGGCGAGTCGCCGCTTACCGCGAGCACGACCTTGACGGGCTCGGCCGTCGCCTTCGAATAGCGCAGCTCGCCGAGGCTGACAACATCAGCACCCGTCTCCTCGACCCAGTCGCGGCCGGTTACACCGAGATCGAAAAGGCCCTCTGCCACGTAGGTCGGGATCTCCTGGGGCCTGAGGATATGAACCTCGTCGATCCGAGGGTCATCGATCGTGGCCCGGTAGGCCACCTCGGAGGCCCGGCGGACCGTCAGGTCGGCCGCAGCAAAAAGCTCGAAGGTCGCAAGCTCCAAAGAGCCTTTGGGGAGAACGAGGCGCAGCATCGCTAGCTCGCGTCTCCCGGCGCGTGCGTTCTCGCGGTGCCCGCATCGCCCGGGACTCCCACAGCGATCGGTGCGAGCCGCCGGAGCAGGTTCGCCATCTCGATCGCGGTTGCAGCTGCCTCGGTCCCTTTGTTCCCGGCTGCTCCGCCGGCGCGCGCGAGAGCCTGGTCCAGGTTCTCGGTCGTGAGGACGCCGAAAGCCACGGGCAGCCTCGTGTCGAGCTGGACGCGCTGGATACCGGCGGCGCACTCGCCAGCCACGAAGTCGTAGTGCGACGTCTCGCCGCGTATGACAGCCCCGAGGCAAACGACGGCGTCGAAGCGGCCGGTCGTGGCCATCGTCATAGCCGCGAGCGGCAGCTCGAAGGCCCCCGGCACCCAGACAACGGTCCTGTCTGTTTCGGCGACGCCGCGGCGGTCGAGCTCGGCGAGCGCTCCAGCGAGGAGCAAACCGGTCACGTGCCCGTTGAAACGACTGCAGGTGACGGCGATCCGAAGCCCGGTTCCGTCATCAGTGCCCCGAATTCCTTCCCCCTCGATGTCGTCGATCGCCGGTAGGCGATGGGTCGATGTCCGCTCCACCTGGCTTGCGGATTGCTCGGCCGGCTCCATCCCGCGTGACTCGTCAGCCGACGCCGTCAAGGTCGCCGGCCTCGCCGACGGCGCTCTGCGCGGTCATCCCGGACGTGGAGCGTTCAGCCGTGGCGGTCTCCGGCATGGCCAGGTCCAGGCCATCGAGAAAGTGGCCGAGCCGTTCTCGCTTTGTGAGCAGGTACTTGACATTTTCCGGGTTCGACGCCGGCTCGAGGGCCACACGCTCGACGATGTCGAGCCCATAACCTTCGAGGCCTCCGTACTTGGCCGGGTTGTTCGTCATCAGGCGCATCTTCGTCACCCCGAGCTCTACGAGGATCTGGGCGCCGATGCCGTACTCCCGACTGTCGACGGGGAGCCCGAGCTCGACATTTGCGTCGACAGTGTCCCTGTTGTCCTGAAGGTTGTAGGCGCGCAACTTGTGGGTGAGGCCGATGCCCCGCCCCTCGCGGCCGCGGAGGTAGACGATCACCCCCACGCCCTCCTCGCCGATCCTGCGGATAGCGGCTTCCAGCTGTGGCCCGCAGCCGCAGCGGAGCGAGCTGAACACGTCTCCGGTCAGGCACTCGCTGTGCACCCGGACGAGCACACTGTCCTTGGAGCCCACGTCGCCTGCGACGAGGGCGAGGTGCTCTTCGCCGTCGAGCAGCGACCTGAAGCCGTACGCGGTGAACTCACCGTGCTCAGTCGGGATACGCGCCTGCCCGATCCTCTCCACGAGCTTCTCGCGGTGGTGCCGGTACCGGACAAGATCCGCGATCGAAATGATGGGAAGGCCTTGCTCGGAGGCGAACTTCTCCAGCTCTGGCCGGCGCGCCATCCGTTGCTTGTCCTTGGTGACGATCTCGCACAGCAGTCCAGCCGGGTAACAACCTGCGAAGCGGGCGAGATCAACCGTCGCCTCGGTGTGGCCGGCGCGCTTCAGCACTCCGCCAGGCCGATATCGCAACGGGAGGACGTGTCCTGGTCGGGCAAGATCGTCTGGCTTTGTGTCGGGGCTGATGAGCGCTCGGATCGTCGCCGCCCGGTCGCCCGCGGAGATACCCGTCGTCGTGCCGTGGCGGTAGTCGACGGTCACGGTGAACGCGGTTCGCTGGGACTCGGTGTTGTGGGAGACCATCAGGGGCAGCTCGAGCTCGTCAAGGCGGTCCGGCATGAGCGGCACGCAGATCAACCCTGAGGTGTGCGTCAGGAAGAACGCCACCTTCTCGGGGGTCGCGAACTCCGCTGCCATGACGAGGTCACCCTCGTTCTCCCGGTCTTCGTCGTCCATGACGACGACCATCTCGCCTCGCCCGATAGCTGCGATCGCTTCCTCGATGCTGGCCATCGGCACGTCGGTCTCCGCCTCCTTGTCCAGCATTGAGCCTACCGGCAGCGGCGGAGCCGCGAACTCGCAGGTCACTGTGGCCCTGTTTCGCCGTGCGGCGCCGACACCTGCGCCAAGCGCGGAGGGTCAGGCTCGAGGTCGAGACGCAAGTCGCCTCCGAGCTGGCAAACCGAGACGAGCCGGCCGCGCCAGGCACTTGCCATCGTCGTGGCCCGCGCCCGGCCAAGATCGGCCGACCGTCGTCGCCTCCGAGGAACGCCGGCGCCAGGTACTACACGTAGCGGTCCACGAGGTCGTAGCGGTCCACGAGGTCGTAGCGGTGGAGGGCATGGGCGACGTGCGCGCCGCCTTCGACGAGGAGCTGCAGGATGCCGCGCCGGCCGAGCTCGTCGAGCACGGCGCCAAGGTCTCCGCCGAGCTCGGGCGCCGGCTGGACACGCGTGCCCGCGGGGACGTGGCCTAGCACGACCCGAAGGGGCTCGTGCAGCGGGCCGGGTGTGCCGTTGTCGCGAACCGTGAGCCCAGGATCGTCGCACCGCGCCGTCCCCGCCCCGACGAGCACCGCGTCACTCTTGGCGCGCAGGCGATAAACGTCGCGTCGCGCCTCGGCGCCGGTTGTCCACCGACTCGAGCCGTCCGGCGCCGCCGTCCTCCCGTCGAGAGTCGCGGCCAGCTCGAGAACGACATAGGGCCGGTCGGTCGACCGGTGAACGAGATAGGGGCGAAGCTGGTCGCGCACGGCTCGGGCGAGTACGCCCCTGGAGACCGTGACGCCCGCATCCTCCACCGCGGGAACCCGGCCACCCGCCACGCGCTCGTCCGGTCGCTGACCCCGGCGACGACTCTCTCGCGACACTGGCGCGGATAAGCGCGTCCGTGCACGGTGGCATCCGGCCTTGGTGGGCACATGGCTCGAGCCATGTGACGCTCCTCAATGCAACCCGTCTCTTCTTGGCTCAATGGGGCCTCTCACCTCTGAGCAGCGCGAGGGCGTGCGGCAGCACGTCGAGAACTGCCTCGAGACACTCGAGCGCGCCTTTGGTGGAGCCAGGCAGATTGAGCACGAGCGATCCCGCGAGTGTCCCGGCGACGGCGCGCGACAGGCGACCGAGCGGATTGGCCAGCCGCATCGCCTCGGCAAGGCCGGGCGCTGCCCGATCGAGCACTTGCGAGGTGCCCTCCGGGGTCAGGTCCCGGGGTCCGAAGCCCGTTCCGCCCGTGGTCACGATCAAGCCTGCGAAACCGTCAGCCAGCTCCGCGATCGCTGCGGCCACCGATTCGATCCCGTCCTCGACGACTCGCCGTTCGATCACTTCGTAGCCCTCCGCCAAAAGACGCTCGGTGACCGCCGTGCCCGACCGGTCCTCGCGTGTACCGGCGACGACTCCGTCGGACACGGTGCACACCTTGGCCTGCAGCCGAACGGCCGAGTCGTCCGGGCCTGTTCCCAGGCCTGCTTCCGGGCCCGCCGACGAGTCGCTCATTTGCCGAGTGGGACTGCGGCGGATGCTGCAGCGTGAATTCGGCGCACGGTCCCGGCCGGATCGGAAGAGTGGAACACCGCTGAGCCCGCCACGAAGCACCTTGCCCCCGCGAGGGCGGCTACCGGCGCTGTCCGTTCGTCGATGCCGCCGTCCACCTGGAGCGTGACGTGAAGGCCCTGACGCTCGGACTGGGCCCGCGCCTGGCTGAGTTTGCCCATGACATCCGCGATGAACGACTGACTCCCGAAACCGGGATGCACCGTCATGATCAACAACAGATCGACCAGGTGAAGATACGGTGCAGCCGCCTCGTAGGGCGTCTCGGGGTTCACCACGAGCCCCACGCCGATGCCGAGACGCCGCATCTCGGCACACAGGGCCTCGGTCTCCCCGACCTCCACGTGCACCGAGCAGGAGTCCGCGCCGGCGTCGCGGAACGCCTCGAGGTACTCCCCGGGATCGGTCATCATCAGGTGGCAGTCGAAGAACATCCCCGTCCGCCTCCTGATCGATGCGACCACCGGAGGCCCGATGGTGATGTTGGGGACGAAGTGACCGTCCATCACGTCGACGTGCAGCCAGTCGGTCACGTCGGCGACTTTCGCGATCTCGGTCCCCAGCGTGCCGAAGTCGGCTGACAAGATGGACGGGGCGACCCTGATCTCAGCCTCCGCCAACAAAGGAAGGCCGAGCGCGTGCGTCCGTTCGGCGACTTCGACCACCACTCCACCGTAGCCAACCACCTCGGGCGAAGCCGCTACTCGCCGAGACATTCGCCCGCCGCCGGACGCGTACCACGCCTCCACGCGTCAAATGCTTGGGCCGATCGCCCCTCCGGCCTGACCTCCAGCAACTCGAGTCGGCCCTGGCCGCAGATCACCTGGCCGCCGACCAGCGTGCCCGGCAGAGACCGGGCGAGCCCTTTCTCCGGTGCTTGCGCGTCGTCACCGGGTGCTCCGTCTGCGGCAAGCCGGGCGCGTTCGACGATGAGGCGCTTGCCCCGGAACGTCGTCCAGGCCCGCCCTACCCGAACGAGCCGCTCGAGCTCGAAGGCGGGGCGTTGCCACGCGAGCCGCAGCTCGTCCCGGTCGATCTTGGCCGCGTACAAGGCCTCTCCCGCCTGGGGCACCGGCGTGCCCAGCGTCGCGACACCACCGGCCAGGCGCTCGAGGAGAAGGGCCGTACCGAGGGCCGCGAGGCGCGCTCGAAGCTCGGCTCCAGTCTCCCTGGGAAGGATCGGGGCCTCGACGCGGGCGTAGACGGGACCAGTGTCCAGGCCTTCGTCGAGCGCCATCAGGCAAACGCCGGTTCTGTCGTCGCCGGCAAGGATGGCTCGTTCCACCGGCGCGGCACCTCGCCAGCGTGGAAGCAACGAGAAATGCAGGTTCACCATCGGCACCTGTGCGAGCACATCGGCACGGATGAGCGTCCCGAAGGCCACGACGACGCCGAGCTCAACTTTTGCGTAAAGTACGTCCGCCACGCGGCCCGACACCGGGAGCCCGAGCCCGAGCGCGCACAGCTTCACCGGCGTCGGCGTGAGAGCGGTCCCCCGGCCGCGACGACGATCGGGCGCTGTCACGACAAGCGCCACATCGTGGCCGGCATCGTGCAGGGCCCGCAGGAAGCCGACCGCTACTTCCGGCGTGCCGAGGAAGGCGAGCCTTGTCACCGGCCGCGACCAGAGGGCCCTGGGTCAGACGTCGAGGCTGCTCTTGGCGGAGTCAGAGAACGCACGGGCGCGAAGCACACGCATGGCCTGTTTACGCTGGTCCTTCTCGAGTCGCTCAAGGAGCAATATGCCATCGAGGTGGTCGAGCTCATGTTGGAGGACCCGACCGAGCAGCTCGTCGGCTTCGATCGAGATCTCGTTTCCTTGAACGTCGTGGCCGACGAGATGAACCTCCTTGGGTCGGACGATCGACCAGTGCAGGTCGGGGACCGACAGGCAACCCTCCTCGTACTCCCACTCGCCGCGGGACTCGACTATCTCCGGGTTGATCACGGTCCTCGGGCCTTCACCGACGTCGTAGACGAAGATCCGGCGTTCGATGCCCACCTGTGGCGCCGCGAGGCCCACGCCTGGCGCGGCATACATCGTCTCGATCATCTCCTCGGAGAGGCGGACGATCTTGGCGTCGATCTCCTTGATCTCCACGGCGCGCTGGCGCAAGACGGGGTCGCCGAATACCCGGATGGGGAAAATGGCCACGGCGCAACTTTACCTGTGCACGCTCGGCGATCTGCGCTGCAACCAGGCGGCCACGGCGCGTCGCGTCCGGATACGACTCCGGACCGTTCTCAACCGAAACGAACCCGGACGACCTCGCCCGTCGCGCCCTGGAACCCAAGCCGCGCGACAGGCGATCCGCCCCCGGACACCTCGATCAGCTGACGACCTTCGCCGACACCGCCGGACACAAACAGGCACACCGCGACGCTCTCGCCTCCGTCGCTGCCCACAAAGCCCGAGTACTCGCCGGCGGGCGGCAACAGGATCTCGCCGGGGACCGCGACGAACAGGCGGGGCGGCTTGCTCGGCTCATCTCTTTCCCCGGCAACGACGAGCCCGCGCACCTCATGGGGTCTGCCGAGCAACGCCGCCGCCTCGGAGAGATCGCCCTTGGCGATGAGCGACCGGATCCGCGTCGAGGACACGACCTCGTGTGCCCGTTCGTCGGAGACGAGATGGACCGGTTCCACGGAAAAACCGGCCTCCTCCCCCATCGCTTGCAACAACGCGACGTTGCCCCGGCGTTGGTTGCCGAAATGGAAGTCGTCGCCGACGACAACCACCCGGGCGGAGAGCTCGGCCACGAGCACTTCGGCCACGAAGTCCTCCGCCGTCTCCTTGGCGCGCTCGGCGTCGAACTCGATGACGAGGATCTGGTCAACGCCAGTCTTCGCCAAGAGCTCGAGCTTCAGGTCTATGTCAGTGAGCCGCGGCGGGGCCGACGCCGGATTGACGACGGCGGCCGGGTTCTTGTCGAAGGTCACGACGACACTGCGCAGCCCTTCGTTGGCCGCCCTGCGGCGCACGTGATCGATCACCTGGCGATGGCCTATGTGAACCCCGTCATAAGCCCCGATGGTCAGCGCGCTGCCGTTGTCGTGTTGCACCGCCGAGGGAGACTACTCGCCGCCTGTCGCTGACCCGACGCCAGAGCGAGGACTTTCACTGGTCTGCAGGACGACAACGGGCCTGACACGTTCGAACCCGACCGGTCCGCAGATGGCAACGAGGCGGCCGGCCTCGTCGAGCACGGCCCAAGGGCCATCACCTACGACGCCGAGAGCAGGACGCTCGACGGTCCTGCCGTGTCCGAGCGCCCGGGCAAGCTCGGAGTCGGCGACAACACCCGGCAGGTCCCGCACGAGCTCCTCGAGCGGGCGTACCCTCTCGGGAGCCACGGCCTCGAGCGCGAGGGCCTCGACGTCGCTGAAGGACCCGATCGACACCCTGCGCAGCACTCTGAGGTGGGCGCCGCCACCGAGCCTCGTCCCGAGATCGGCCGCCAGCACACGCACATAGGTGCCAGACGAGCATTCGACGAGGACCCGATAGCAGTCCGACTCGCCGGTTTCGAAGACCTCGAAACGGAACACTTCGACGGCCCGGGGGTTTCGCGCCACCTCGATCCCCTCGCGGGCGAGCTCGTGCAGGCGGCGGCCACCGACCTTGACCGCCGAGACCATGGGCGGGACCTGTTCGATCCGGCCGGTCAGCGAGCGCGCCGCCTCTCGAACCTCCGCCAGAGTGACGCCACCCATGTCGAAGTGCCCGGTCACCTCTCCCGAGGCATCAAGGGTCGAGGTCGTCATTCCGAGCACGATCTCGCCCACGTATGTCTTGGGCAACGCGGTTGCGAAACGCAGCAGGCGGGTCCCCCGCCCCACACCCACAATGAGGACCCCGGTAGCGTCGGGGTCGAGTGTCCCGGCGTGGCCCACCTTCCGGGTGCCGAGAAGGCGACGACAGCGGGCAACGACGTCGTGCGATGTCCAACCAGCCTGCTTGTCGATGACGACGAACCCGCCGGGATCGTCGACCCCTTGCCGCGACAGCTGGCCGGACGCGTCGAGCTGGGTGGGCCCTTCTGCCGTTCCGGAGCCGCCGGGATCGTCAGGAGTCATCGTGCCGGGCACGTCGCAGTGCCTCCTCTACACGATTCCCGGCGGCGACCGCCGGGTCAGCAACGAAGCTCAGCGTCGGCGTGCGCTTCAACCTCACCTCGCGTGCAATGGCTGCCTGCAGCTCGGCGCGCCGCGCTTCGAGCACCGGCAGGGCGCCTTCGGGCAGAGAGGCCATGTAGACGGTGGCGTGCCGGAGGTCCGCTTCGACGCTCACGCCGGTGACCGTAAGCAGGGCCAGCCGGTCGTCGTCATCGCGGAGCCGCTCGAGGGCGTCGGCCAGTACCTGCATCAAGACGGCGTTGACACGCGCGGTCCGCGGGTAGCCAGCCGACGATCGGCGATCGTATTGCCTAGCTACGGGGGATCTCCCGCTCGTCGTAGGTCTCGATCACGTCGCCGTCCTTCAAGTCCTGGAAGTCGGTGAGACCTATACCGCATTCGAAGCCGGCCTGAACATCGCGCACATCGTCCTTGAAACGGCGCAGCGAGGAGATGGCACCCTTCCAGATGACCACGCCTTCCCTGAGGAACCGGACCTTGGAGCCTCGGGCGATGACACCGTTGGTGACGTAGCAACCGGCGACCGCGCCCACTTTCGGGACCCGGAAGACGGCGCGGACCTCGGCGTCGCCGGTGACGATCTCCTCGATCTCGGGAGCAAGCATCCCGACCATGGCCGCCTGCACGTCCTCGATGAGCTTGTAGATGATCTCGTAGGTGCGAATCTCCACCTTGTGGCTTTCGGCAAGCTCGCGGGCCCTGCGATCCGGACGGACGTTGAAACCGATGATCGTCGCGCTTGACGCCGCCGCGATCGTCACGTCGCTCTCGGTGATACCACCCACGGCACGATGAACGAAGGAGACCTTCACGTCGTCTCGCTCGAGCTTGAGAAGGCTCTGGGTCACCGCCTCGAGCGAGCCCTGCACGTCGGCCTTCAGCACCAGGGTGAGCGTCGCGGTCTCGCCCTTCCGGATCTGCTCGAAGAGGTCCTCGAGCTTCGCGCCCGGGCTCGTCGACAGGGTCGAGGCCTGTGCGAGAGTTGTGAAGCGAAGCCGTTGTTCGCGGGCGTCGCCGACGGTTCGGGCGATCGAAAGGTCCGAAGTGACCCGTAGCTCGTCACCGGCGATCGGAGGCTCCGACAGCCCGAGCACCTGCACGGGCATGGAGGGGAAGGCTTCTTTGATCTGGTCGCCGTGGTCGTTGATCAACGCCTTGACGCGACCCCACGCAGCACCGGCCACGATCGGCTCGCCGACGCGGAGCGTGCCTCGTTGAACGATGATCGTCGCTACTGGTCCACGGCCGATGTCGAGGTTCGACTCGAGCACGACGCCCCTCGCGTCGACTTCGTTGTCGGCACCCAGTTCGAGCACTTCGGCGAGCACGACGAGCTGCTCGAGCAGCTCGTCGATGCCGAAAGACTGAAGAGCCGAGATCTCGACGGTGATCGTGTCGCCGCCCCAGGCCTCCGGCACGAGGCCGTGTTCGGACAGCTGTTGCAGCACACGATTTGGATCCGCATCCGCCTTGTCGATCTTGTTGATAGCGGTCACGATCGGCACTTTCGCGGCCTTGGCGTGATTGATCGCCTCCACCGTCTGCGGCATCACACCGTCGTCGGCGGCGACGACGAGCACCACGATGTCGGTGACACTGGCCCCCCGCGCGCGCATGGCCGTGAAGGCCTCGTGACCGGGAGTATCGATGAAGGTCAGCAGCTGACCGCGCCACTCCACTTGGTAGGCACCGATGTGCTGGGTGATTCCACCGGCCTCGCCGGCGACCACATTCGAATGACGGATCCGGTCAAGCAGCAGAGTTTTGCCGTGGTCGACGTGGCCCATGACGGTGATCACGGGAGGCCGTATCTGCAAGCCCTCCTCGTCGTCCTCGAGTTCCTCGCCACCGAAGAACTTGGCGCGGAGCGCGGCCTCCTGCTCTTCGCCGGGGTCGACCAAGCGGATCTGCGCGCCGATCTCCGCGGCGAACAGGCCGATCATGTCGTCGGTGAGTGGCTGGGTGGCGGTGACCATCTCACCCTGAAGCAAGAGAAAACGCACGATGTCGCCGGCGGACCGATTGAGGCGCGGGCCGAGCTGTTGGGGCGTGGAACCGCGCTCCACTATCACCTCGTGGTCGGGAACCGGAGCACTCGATGCCAGGTAAGCCGTTATCTGGATCGGCTCGAGCTCCTCCATGCTGCGACGGCGACGGCGTGGCCTCCGCTGGGGCGGACGTCCCCGCCCGACAGGACCACCTCGTGCGGCACCCGTAGGGCCACCGGGGGTATAGCCCCCACCGCGCGCGCTCGGGGGCCCCACCTCCGTAGGTGCCACCGGCCGGGCGTCCTCCGTCTCGGGGCGGGAAGTGACTTGGAGAGCGTGGGAAGCCGGTGCCGGCTCCGGGCCGCGGGCTCACTTGCCGGCCAGCCGGTGGCCGAGAGCCAACCGTCCCTGGACGCGACGGGTTCAAACCCGGGCGCGAACCCGGGACAGGCGTACGCGAACCTGGGGCAGCCGGACGCGAGCCTGAGGCGCCTGGCGGTACCGGACGCCGCGCTCCAGGCGGCGGCGGTATCGGACGACCCGATATCGACCGTGGGCCCGGAGGAGGCGGAATCGGCTTTCCTGACGGGCCGACCGGGCGTGGCGCGCCCACTTTGTGATCTGCGCTGGGTGCCAATGGGGTGGTCGTCGGCGCCAAGGAGGTAGGCATCGTTCCCTCCTGCGCCCCGGCCACAGGAGCCGCTGCAGCCGAGCCGGTTGCAGCCGAGCCGGTTGCAGCCGGGCCGGTTGCAGCCGAGCCGGTTGCGGCCGCGGGAGCAGTTGCGGCCGGCGTGGCGGTTGCGGCCGGCGTGGCGGTTGCGGCCGGCATGCTCGCGGCCGCGGATGGCGGGACCGGAGCACGAGGCGCGACCGGCGACGGGGGGGCAACGGGGCGCTGCCCGCCAACGGCCGTCCCCGGCCTTGCAGAGCCAGGGGCGGCCGGGGACCTGGGTGCGCTCGCAGGAGGCGAGACAGGGGGCCGGGGTACGGTAGTCCGCGGCGCATCGATGATCTCGCTGGTCGACTTGCTCACCACGAGGCGCTGACCCGGGCGAGGCCCGCGGGTCCCGGGGGGGACTTCCACCTCCGGCATGGAGACGGTGGCGTTACTCATGGGCGAGCTTGTCGGCTCCGGCGCCGACACGGGTGGAACGGCACCGGGCCGCTCCCCGGCCGACGCGCTGACGGCGCGCTCGAGGTCCACCTGCTCCCCTGGGTCTCGCGGTCGCGGTTGAGGCCGCTGCGGGTACCGGGGCCGGCTCCTCGGGCTGAACGGCGCGACGCAAGCCTTCACGGTCTGCCTTGCGCCGGGCGCGGTCGGCTTGTGCGTCTTCGATCGACGACGAGTGGCTCTTCACGCCGATCCCGAGGTCGATGCAAATGTCCAAGGCTTCCTTGTTGGTCAGCCCCAGCTCACGGGCAAGCTCGTAGACGCGGATCTTCTTCGGCAACTGGTGGTTCGGTCCTCTCCTATCGAGGGGCAGCGCAGCGTTCGGGATCCCGAGCCTGGCGCGGACCTACATTCTCACACAACGCCGGTGACTCGTACACCCGTGCCCGCATCTTAGGGTCGAGTCCATGATTGCCAAGTCGTCCGCCAGCCCGGGTCGATGCCGCCGCCTGACCGCCCAGGTCTCGCTGACTCCGTGGAACCCAGTGACAGGCAGCAACTAGAGCCAGTCTTTTCGGAGCCGCACAGGAGTACATTGCGACCAATGCGACCGTTCGGCATCCAGGAGGGCGCGGCTTTGGTGGCGGTCGAGCGCGCAAATGGCGGAGAGCTGGCCCCTCTCCTGCAAGTGCTCTGGACCTTGCACGGTTTCACTCCGCCGGGCTCACGACCGAGCCCGGCCGAGTTCGCAGCCTCGACGACGCTGTTGATCGAGCTCGGCGTTGTCGAATACCTCGACTACCAGCTTGGTCTCACGCCAGAGGGTCGCAAATTGCTCCGACGATCCGGCATGCCAAACGACGCCCGGCACGTGGCCTTCGTCACCGAGGTGCTGCAGGAGTTCGGCGAGGACGACTTCGAACCCGACGAATCGGCGGCCACGCCGACCGAGGAAGACGTCCGGCAAGCCCTCAGCGAGGGAGACGGCGTCCAAGAGACTGAGGGCGGCACCGGTACACCCGACATCGGGGAGAGCACCCCGATCTACTCGCCAATCCTCGGTCTCGGCACGCCCGGCCTCATCATGAGGTCGCACTGGGTGCCGGCCGTCCCGCCCAAAGACTCCGGCCACGTCCCGGGACCGCCCGAGCCCGTTCCGCCGACGGGGTCGCCGGCGCATCCTCTCCTCGACCGCTTGTTCGGTCGCGAGCGACGAGGTCGCAGCGGACGCGCTGGCGCGGCCGGCGGCTGAGGCGGCGACGACACGGGCTGCGTCTAGCCGGGCGTCTGCTCGGGCGGCGGCTCACGAACCGTCGGCCCGGCCGGTGACCCGGCTCGCAGCTCGGCTCGCAGCTGTTCGACAGCTTCTGGCGTGATGGGACGGCGGAGAGCCCTCGAGAACGCTCGACGCCGGTCGGCGAGATCGACACATCCGGGTGCGTCACGGCAGAGCCATGCGCCACGGCCCTCCAGGCTTGTCCCTACGGCAAGGGCGCCTTCGCCGGCATGCACGACGCGCACGAGCTCCGACACCGGCGCCGAGCGGCGGCATCCGATACAAGTGCGAAGCGGCGACGCTACGAGTCCTGCCCTTCTCCTATGACCGCGTCCGGCTCCGTAACCGGGGGCGGGAGGAGCTCGCCCGTCGCGCCAGGCTCAGTCTCGAGGTCGTAGGTCTCGGAGGCCGCTCCGGCCACGAGATCCCCCGCCACTTCGAGAGCCTCGACGGCAAGCTCCTCTGCCACCTCGACAGTCTCGGTGACGAGCTCTTCTGCCACTTCGAGAGCCTCGACGGCGAGCCCTGTGGCAACCGCGGCCGCGGCTCGTTCAGCCCCGCCGGTCTCCCCTTCGGCCTCAGCGGTCTCTCCAGCAGCCCAAGCCTCGGCCGACAGTGTCTCGCCGCCTTCGGCCGGCCTCCAGACCATCTCGCCCGACTGCTCGACCCACTCGCCCTCGGCCCACTCACCCTCGGCGTAATGGGCCTCCTCGGCAGCCGCCTCGGACTCGCTCTTGATGTCGATGTGCCATCCCGTCAGGCGCGCGGCGAGGCGGGCATTCTGGCCCTCTTTGCCGATCGCGAGCGACAGCTGATAGTCATGAACGATCACGGTCGCACGGCCACGATCCTCGTCGAGGAGGACCTCCTTCACCTTGGCCGGCTGAAGCGCCCGAGACACGAACTCGGCCGGGTCATCTGAGAACGGCACGATGTCGACCTTCTCGCCGCGGAGCTCGGTAGTGACCATGCGCACCCGCGCACCTCGGGCGCCCACGCAGGCCCCCACCGGGTCCACGTTGCCGTCGTTGGACCAGACCGCGATCTTGGTCCGATGGCCAGGCTCACGGGCACAAGCCTTGATCTCGACGACCCCATTGGAGATCTCGGGCACCTCGAGCTCGAAGAGGCGCTTGATGAGCCCGGGATGGCTGCGCGAGACGACGATCTGAGGACCCTTGCTGGTCTTGCGGACCTCGACGATGTATGCCTTGAGTCGAGCACCGTGGTCGTAGCGCTCGTAAGGGACCTGCTCAGCCTGGGGAAGCAGGGCCTCGACCTTGCCGAGGTCGAGGAGCGTGTAGCGATTGTCGCTCTGTTGGATGATCCCGGTGACGATGTCGCCCTCGCGCCCTGCGTACTCTTCGTATTTCCGGTCGCGCTCGGCTTCGCGGATGCGCTGGAGGATCACCTGACGCGCTGCTTGGGCCGCGATGCGGCCGAAGTCGTCGGGAGTGTCGTCCCACTCGCGCGTTACGTTTCCTTCTTCGTCCAGCTCCTGGCCGTAGACCCGGATCTCCCCGGAGTCCGGGTCGATCGTCACGACGGCCTCCTCGGCGGCCTGCGGGAGGCGCTTGTACGCAGCCACGAGCGCATTGGCGAGCGCGTCGAACAGCGTGTCAACGGCGATGCCCTTCTCCACGGCGATCTGCTGGAGCGCCTCCAGGAGGTCGAAATTCGTCGAGCTCATGCCTGGTCCGCCATCTCTGTCCCGGCGCTGTCACGAATCTCTGCTGCCGGCGACATCTTGGCGACGCGGCGCTTGTCGCTGCGGGCCGTTGGCGAGGGCGTGCGCGCCAGCGCTGCCCTCCAGTCGAAGATCGTGTGGGCTCTCTCGATGTCGCCATACGGGAGGCGCCGACAACCGTCGGGCAATTCGGGCGCGGCCACGACAATGCCGTGGTCGTCGGCGGAGACGAGCTCGCCCTCGAGCCGCCGCTCGCCGTCGACGCCCGGCAGGGTCCGAAGTGAGACCTGGTGGCCAACGAACCGCCGGAAGTGCTCGGGCCGGCGGAGCCGCCGCTCCAGGCCCGGGCTGGAGACCTCGAGCTCGTACCGGCTCGGCGGTCCAATTCCCTCACGGTCGATCGCGGCCGAAATCGTCTTGCTCGTAGATGCGAGGGTGTCAAGGTCGATTCCGCCCTCACGGTCAACCGTCACGACGACGTTTCCGGATCGGATCTCGACGTCGACAAGATCCAGGCCAGCGGCCTGAAGCAGCGGCGCGGCGATGCGCTCTACGTCATCTGACGTCCCCATCGCCGCTGCCTCCTTCGTAACCTACCTGCTCCAGAAATGACAAAACGTGGGCGGCCGCCCACGTCCACGCCCTCTGCATATCAATCGAACGGTTCGAGAGACTTTAGCATTCCACCGGCAAGCCGGCACTACCCGATTACAACCTATCGAGCTTTCGTCGCGCTCTCCACGCTGTCTACGAGGGCATTTGCGGCTCCTCGACCAAGTGCCTGAGGTCGTCTCTTGCAAGGCCCAGCTGCTTGCGCACGGTGCCCTCGGCGATCCCGAGCGAGCGGGCCGCCTCCTTCGGCGTGAGTCCCACGACAAAACAAAGCGTTGCGCACGCTCGCCGCCTCGCCGGCATACGGCTCAGCGTGGCTTGAAGGCCAAGGTTGGCGACGGCCTCGGCTGCGGTGTCACGACGAGAAGCCTGCTCTGTCTCCAGTGGGTACTCGTGCTTCCAATGGCTTCGAGAGAGACGGAACGCCGTGCGGTAGACGTACCCGGGTGGGTTCGTCCCCACGCGCACGCGCCGCCAGTGCCCGAGCGTGCGGGCGAAGGCCTCTTGCGCCACGTCCTCAGCGGTGGGCCGGTCCAATCCACCGATCTCGAGCGCCCGCACGAGACGCGGATAGTGCGCTTCGTAAACGGTGACGAAGTCCCCGGCCACCTCGCTCTTGCGGTCGTCTTCTATGACGACAGTCTGTCCCACCGGGACGGCTCCCGGTTGCCGGTCGCGTCAACCGCCGATGGGCTTGGCGGACGTAGCTGGTGCCCCGGAGCTGGGGGAACTCGTCGAGCCTGAGATCGTCGAACTCGAAGCACCCGACGCGCTCGCACCAGGGACCTTGTGCACCCCACCGTTGAGCACCGAGCACGCTGCCACCGCCATGGCCAATGACCCGGATCCCGGCAGGTCAGCCTGTTCGAGAACTGACCCGGTGCCGGACAGCGCGTACGCCGTCGCCTGCCCTGGTGTCGCGCTGCCCTGGCTACCGGTCCCGCCCGCCTTTGCCGCCAACTTGTGGACGAGCACGGCCCACTTGTCGACGACGTTCATTTCGTCGCTGCCCCCTGCCGCAAAGTCCGCACGTACGGCCGCGGTCTGCCCAGTGGTGTGCGCAACCACAACCGCGATCGGCGAGTGTTCCGCCACGCCGGCTACCTGGTCCGACAGCACATTGATGGGTCGCGCGAGCGGCGGCCCGAGCGGCACGGTGATGACGCCGACGGCACCGGCATCGGACACTTCGACGACGAGGGCTTGGGTGACAGAACAGCTCACAGGCAGCATTCGCGTAGGAGGCGCGGCAACCGAAGAGCCCGGCTCAATCCCGGTCGTCACGGGGCTCACGGCGGTCACGGTCGGCGTGGAGGTAGAACCGGACGCAGTCGGGATGAGCTCGAGGGGCGCTGCGGCCCAAACCGCGGCGAAGGCGCGGACGGTGACGCCGCCGCTCGTGCGAGTGAACAGGCGCCGAAGCTGAGCGCTGCCGATCGACCCAAAGGGCGAGTACTGCAAGCAGTTCCAGGCGACGCACAGCGACGTGCCCAAGCCCGTGCCTGTCGCTTGCAGCTCGCCGGAGACTTGGACGCCCGTGGTTGCCTCGGGCGAGGGCGAGATCACCTTCGCCGAGGATCCGACATTCGATCCGGCGATAACCCAACCGAGACCCGCTGGAGCGCTACGGGGGCCTACGAGATACGGGACGGCCGCCATGTTATTGGACATGGTGGGCAGCTTCGCCGGGCGCGAAGGCAGCGCCGACGCCGTCGTCCCACCTTGACGGCTGAGTCCGATTCCCACACCCGCGCCGGCGAGCGCGATTACAAGACCCAGAGTCGCTACAGCGCGGGCGTGCCGAGCCTGCAGCCGGCGGCGGCGGCGGACGATGCCGTCGAGCACCTCTCGAGAGGGCTTCTCGGACTTTGCGTCGTCGAGAAGATGGGACAGATCAGGACCGTCCATGACGTCCTTTCAAAGCGACCAGGAGGCAGTTTCGCGCATGCCCAGTTTCGAGCGAGTCTTCGCACCGCTGCAGGGTCGGCAGATCTTCCCGGCCAACGAAGGTGGCCGCGGGCGACCGCGCCGCCGACTGCCGCAATGCCGGGCGGGCATCGCGACAGTCGGCGCGGGTGCTGCGAGAGCGGTGCAAGAGCGTGCTCAGGAGGCGACGAGCTGGTAGACGACCGTCACCTGGACCGAGATCTGCTGCTGACCGGGTTGAACCGGCACAGCCGTGCCGCTCGCCGTCGGCACCGCCGCGTTGACGTTGTAGAACACATACTGGCCGGCGTTCTCCTGGTCGGTGATCGAGACGATCGGGCCGAGCGTCAATCCCCCTCCCGCGGCAACCTGGGTCGCCTCGGTGTTCGCCGCCTGCATCGCCTGCGCACGTGCCGTGGCAAGCAGTGACGACTGGTTCGAGACGGAGAAGGAGATACCGTCCAACGTGACGCCGTTTCCAGTCGCGGTCACGGCGGCATCGAGAGCTTGCCCGAGGCTCGAAAGATCGTTCATCGTAACGGTGAGCTCGTCATCGGCGCTGAAGCTCTTGACTTTCCCTCTCGAGTTGGTGTTGGCGGAGAGATTCAGGTAGCTCGTCTGCATGTCCTTCAGCTGAACTCCACTCTGCTCCAGCGACTGCTCGAGGGTCGCCACCTGGGCATTGTTCCCCTCGAGTGCTTCGACAGCGGTGTGCGCGGTCGTGTTCACGCCGATGTTGAACGTGGCGGTATCGGGAGTGCCCTCTACTTCGCCGTTGCCTGTGACAGTGATCGTCGCCGGCGAGGTCGACGTGGCGTCGTGGGACGCAGTCAGCACGGTACGGATGTTGGCCGACCGGGGAGATGAGCCGGAACTGCTCAGCACTGCCGATCCGACGAGCGACCCCACGACGACCAAGGCGGCGACACCGGCAATGCCGGCCGCTCGAACCGTGAAGCTGCGGCCGTGCCTGCGGGTCGGGCCGGCGGCGGTCGGGCCCCTTGGGTCGACAACTGTTGGCTCCGGCCCAGCGCTCATCAACGCCTGCGCCAAATCCCCCGGTCCGGGTGCGATTCCGGGCTCTCGACCGGTCATTCGGTCTTCGTTCACGTCGGATGCTCCTTGGTTGAGTGGTCGACCCTCCCGCTGAGGGTCCAATGTTGCAAAGCGCCGGACCGGCCAATTCGCGTACGTCAGACGTCACAGCCCGACCACGACCGGGGTCGGAATCAGGCGAGATTGTCCTTGTGCCGTCGTCACGGCCACCGGTAGGTGGGCCGGTACAGGCCTCCTCGACGATCGCGCCATGCCACTCGCAACGGCTCCCCCCGATCGCTCACTGCCCGGTCGCACGGTCCCGCGAAGGCGGGCGGAGCCGCGCTCTTTCCCGAGACCTCCGCTGCTCCGCGGAGGATTCCCACGAAACCCGAAGGAGGGGCACGGCAAGCGCCGTCCGCTGCTGGCGGTTGGTGGCGTGCTCATCGTGGTGTTGTGCGGAGCGCTCGGAGCGGCCGTCGCCAACCGGGAGCCTCGCCCTACGGCGTTCCTGGCAGTCGCGCGTCCGGTTCCTGTCGGCATGACGGTCACCGCTTCGGACTTGGAGTCCGTTTCGATAGCCCCCGTCGCCGGGCTCGACGCGATGCCGCTCGGAGATGCCGGACAGGTCATTGGCCATCGCGCCGCAGAGGACCTCGAACCGGGTTCGCTGCTGGTGCCGGGCGACCTGGCTTCCCAACGAGGACTCCCGGCCGGAACTGCACTCGTGGGAACGAGCCTGGCGGTCGACCAGATGCCCGCGGGTCTCGCCACCGGCCAGCGTGTTCTCGTAGTGCTTTCCGGGACAGCCGGGACGGGCGAAGGCTCCCCTGCGACTTCCGTTTCGGTTGTCGGCACACCGAGTGCTGTCAGCACTTCCGGGAGTGCGGGTTCGGTGCCGTCGCCGACCGGTCCGCCTGGCTCGGTCCTGACACGAGCCACCGTCATCTCGGTATCGGCCCCAGGGGGCTCATCCGGGCAGACAGGTACCCAGTCGACGGCCTTCGTCACGACACTCGAAGTGCCAGAGACGGCTGCGGCCGCCGTAACTGCCGCAAGCGCGGTGGGTGACGTCAGCTTGGCAGTAATCGGCGGCTCCGTTGGCGCCGGGACGTCGCAATGAGATTCGCCTCGATCGAGACGGTGGGCAAGCATTGACAGCTGGCCCCTTGGCAGCCGGCCCGACGCTGTCTCGAGCCAGGCTCGACAAGTCACTTGTCGACAAGGCGCGCTCGCTTCGCGGTGAGCGTCGCCGAGCTATTGGCGACAGCCCCGGAGCGTCCGGACGGACCCGGCAAGACGAACCCGCCCACCGCCGACATCAGCCGCGGAGCGGTACGTGACCTCGTTCTCGACCTGCTCGACCAAGAGGCGGTTGCGCTCATGGCCAGCGGCCAGGATCCCTTGCCGACATTCGACGAGAGAACACTCGTCGAGCTCGTGCTCGCGATGCTCTTCGGCCTTGGCCTGCTACAGGTCTTCATCGACGACGAGATGGTCGAGAACATCGATGTGAACGGCGCTGATATCGCTTTCGTGACGTTCGCGAATGGAGACAAGCTGTGCTACGGGCCCGTCGCCGAGAGCGACGACGAGCTCGTGGCGATGGTCAGGTCGGCGGCTGCACGCTTCGGGCTGTCAGAGAGGCGTTTCGACGCAGCGCAGCCGGAGCTCGACCTTCGACTCCCCGACGGCAGCCGTCTGTCCGCTGTGATGGCCGTCACGGCGCGGCCGGTGATCGACATCCGCAGGCACCGCCTTTCCGAACACAGCTTGGACGACCTCGTAGAGCTCGGGACGCTCGACGATGATCTCGCCCGGATGCTCGCGGCCGCGGTTCGCGCCAAGCGCAACATCCTCGTCTCGGGCGCCATGAACTCCGGCAAAACCACGCTGTTGCGAGCTCTGGCAGCAGAGATCAGCCCCGCAGAACGCATCGTGACCATCGAGCAGGCTCTCGAGCTCGGTCTGGATCGCCAGGTCGACCGGCACCCCGACAGTGTCGCGATGGAGGCTCGGCTCCCTAACACAGAAGGCGTGGGCGCTATCGGCATGGCACAGCTGGTCCGCCGTTCATTGCGCATGAACGCGTCGCGGTGATCGTCGGCGAGGTGCTCGGAGACGAGGTCGTCCCGATGCTGAACGCCATGAGCCAAGGCCGGTCGGGCTCGATGGCGACCATCCACGCCGACGATTCGGCGGGGGTCTTCCGACGCCTGGCCGCCTACGCCGTCCAAGCCCCCGAACGCCTGCCGCTCGAGGCGACCAATCTCCTCATAGCTGGCGCGATTCATCTCGTCGTGCATCTCGAAAGGGCCGAGTGCCCGACGGTGAGCAACGCGAACGGTCCCTTCCATCGGGAGGCGAGCGACTCCTGCAGGCCAGTACGGCACATCGTTTCGGTGCGTGAGGTCGTCGGAGCCGACGGCCCGCTTGTCATCACGAACGAGGTCTGGAAGCCGGGGCCAGACGGTCGCGCCGTCCCTGCGGCACCGCTGCGCGACACGACGACAGCACTCTTGTCGGTCCACGGGTACGAACCCTCACTCAGGGAATCGATCGGGGTCTGGTGACGACCGCGCTGTTGATCATTGTTGCTTCGGTGGGCGGTGCCGGCTTGTGCCTTGTCGTCGCCGGCGTGCGTCTGGCGCCGGTGGACCGGATCGCGCGTCCAGCCCGGAGTCCCGCGCTTGCCCGTCGGCGGCTGCGACATGGCTCGATCGCCGCCGTCGCAGGGCTCATCGCGTTCATGTTCACTCGATGGCCGGTGGCGATACCGCTCGGCGCGCTCGCCGTGTTCGGCCTTCGCGGCCTTGGAAGAGGGCCTGCTGGCCAGGTCATAGAGAGAATCGAGGCGATCGCCTCATGGACAGAGATGCTCCGCGACACCCTCGCCGGAGCAGCGGGTCTCACTCAGGCATTGATGGCCACGGCATCGACGTGCCCGCAAACAATCCGCGATCAGGTGAGCGCACTTGCAAGCCGGCTCTCCAGCGGAGCGGCCCTCACGGCCGCGTTGCGAAGCTTTGCCGATGAGCTCGCCGATCCAGCGGCCGACATCGTGGTCGCCACACTGCTGATGGCTGCCACCGAGCGGGCTCATCGACTCGGCGACCTTCTCGGCGCGCTCGCTGAGTCGACCCGGGAGGAGGTCGCCATGCGGCAGCTCGTGGAAGCGTCCCGGGCGTCGGCAAGAAGCGCAGTGCGGACGGTAACGGGCTTCTCCTTCGGCTTCCTGGGCCTCATGGTGCTCTTTGCCCGTTCTTACCTTGCCCCATACCGGGCACCGGAGGGCCAGGCCGTGCTGGTGGTAGTCGGTGCCCTCTTCGGCCTCGGGCTCTGGCTGATGGCAGTCATGGTCCGGGCGTGGCCGGTGCCCCGCCTGTTCGTCGCGGAGCCGGCGACGTGAAGTCGCTGATCCTGCTCGGGACCGGCTGCGGGCTGGGCGTGACGGCAATTGTGACCGGCCTGACGCGACACTCTCCGGCCGGTTCGGCCGATCTGAGTCGGCCGGCACTCTCGGCGTGGCTGGCGCGGATCGGTCACGGGCTCACGAAGCTCCTCCGACTCTCCAGCCCCTCGAGACCCTTGCGCCAGGACCTCAACGTCCTCGGTCGCTCTGATGAATCGCTCGCCGTGGCGACCACCCTGGCGGCGATCGCCGCCGCGGCCGGCGCCGGTGCCGTGTGCACGAGCTTGGGACGCCTGGACCTGCACTTGCAGATGTCGATCGTGCCCCTCTTATGCCTCGCGACAGGATTGGCCGGGGCAGCCGTACCGTCTCTGCTCGTCCGGCGGTCAGCACGTGTGGCACGTAGAGATCTCGTCCACTCCCTGGCGTGCTGGCTCGAGTTAGTCGCCCTTGCGCAAGCGGGCGGGATGGGAATCGAGGGCGCGCTGCAGGCCGCGAGCTCGGTTGCCGGAGAGGCGTCGTTTCTCCGCATCAGGCGCGCGCTCGATCGAGCTCGTCGCGCTGGGCGATCACCGTGGGACGGTCTCGATCGGCTCGGCGCCGAGCTCGGTGTCAACGAGCTCGAGGAACTCGCCGCCAGCGTGCGTCTTGCCGGGACCGAAGGGGCGCGTGTCCGCTCGAGCCTCAGTGCCAAGTCCGCCTCGATGCGCCGGCGCCAGATGGCCGATGCCCAGGGCCGGGCGAACGCCACGACCGAGCGTCTCTTCCTCCCTGCGATCGTGCTCATGTTGGGGTTCGTAGTGTTCCTCATGTACCCCGCTGCCGTGACGCTGTCACGTCTTTTCTGAGAGACGACCTGGGGACGTCACGCTTATCGGTGGGCCTCGGCCCCATCCGGCTGTCCGGTCGCACCGGCTCGAACCAAGGGCGCCCGCAAGGCGGGCCCGACGCAAGGAGAACCCATCCAGTGTCCGAGATCCAGGTCATCTTGTTTCTCATCGAGACCCTCCGTTGCCGGATGGCCGAGGCACGTCTCGAACCCGAGCGCGGCGATGTCGCGGAAAAGCTCATCATCGTGGCCGTCTTCGTGGCAATGGCGATCGGCGTCGGCATGATCATCACCACGGCCGTGACAGGTGAAGCGAATCACATCTCGCAAGTGATCAAAACTAGCCAAACTCAACCTCAATGAGGTCGAGCGGGCTCACCACCTCCAGACGGCCCCGTCAGGCACTTGGGTGGGGTGATGTCGGTTCCAGCACGCCCGAGCTGGTCGTCATCCTGCCCGTTCTCCTGCTCCTGGTCACCGTTGGCTTGCAGTTCGCTCTCTGGGCGCTGGCATCTCACGCCCTGTCGGACTCGGTTGCCCAAGGAGGCGCGGCACTGCGTGCCGAGGACGCTACAAGTGCGGCGGCGCGCACCGTCACGCTCCAACAGCTCCAGGCGCTCGCAAGCGACCTCGTGCTGAGGCCGTCCGTCTCAACTCAGACTTTGCCCGACGGCATCGCTTCGCTCTCGGCATCGGGCACAGTGCCGTCCTTGCTACCGGACATGAGCCTGACCGTCTCGGCGGAGTCAACCGGACCTGAGCAGCGGTTCCGCGCAAGCGGATGAGCGCATGGGCCGCGACGGACGCGGGCGGACGGGCGGCGAAGCCTGCGAGGCTCGCTGCAGGGCGGTCCGAGGTCGGCTCAGCAACAGCCGAGATCGTGATCCTGACCCCGTTGCTCGTCCTGCTCGCTCTCGTCTTTGTAGTCGGCGGACGCCTCACCAACGCCTTGCAGGAGGTCGCAGACGCGGCTCGCACCTCGGTCGAGTCCGCGGTCATCGCATCAACGGCCTCCAGTGCCCAGGCGCAAGCGGTGGCCGCGGCGGATTACGAGATCTCGCACGACGGTTTCCAGTGCGCGCCATACTCCGTGACAGTCGATGTGGCCGACTTCGCCCCGGGAGGCTTCGTCTCGGTCCAGCTCCGTTGCGGCGTCGGACTCGCCACGCTCGGGATACCGGGCCTCCCGGGCTCGGTCACGCTCTCGGCCCACGCGTCTGCCGGGATCGAGTTCTATCGGGAACTGGGATGACGGGCTTCCGGGCCCGGAAAGGGCGTAAACCGCCGGGATCCGTGCGGAGGCTTCGAAGAACCACCGCTCCTGCTCAAGGTCCACACCTCTCGAGACCCTCGTGGAGCGATCGTTCTCTCGCGCCCGAGCGCGGAGCGGTGACGCCGTTCGTGATGCTGCTCTGTGTCGCCCTCATCGCACTGCTGGCCCTGGTGGTCGACGGAGGTCGAGCACTGAGCGCGCGAGAAGCCGCCTTCAGCGAAGCAGAACAGGCCGCTCGCGTAGGCGCCGCGCAGCTCTCCGTTGCCTCATTGCGCGCAGGCCTGACGGCCTTCCAGGTTGCAGGCGCGATAGCGGCCGCGGAACAGTACATGGCCGCTTCGGGACATCCTGGCTCCGCAGCGGTCGTGGGAACCTGCGTCGTCGCGACGGTAGGGACCTACGGACTTTCCACTCCTTTCCTCGCGCTCGTCGGGATCGACGACCTCCCGGTGTCGGCGTCGGCCGCGGCCACAGTCGTCGTCGGATAGCCCACGTGGCCACCGCGATGTCCGCCTGCGGATCATCTCCATCCCCTGACCGCGGCCGAGACACAACAGCCCGGCTGTGCCTCTCGACCCTCCCTTTGACATGATGGGAATCGAACAGGGATATTGCGGGCACCGCGTGCTGGTGGCGGACTCGCCTGCTTGAAGCCTGACCTGTATGCATCAAACCTGACCCGCCCGACTCCGCGGCCAATCGGCCGACCGCGTGCGTCTTGAAGTAGGAGCCCGCCATGAGTTCGCCGATTCCGAGCACCTCGGGGAGCGACCCGGGACACGCATATCAGGGCTCGGCAGTGAACCCAACGAGCGCACTAGCGCTCAGCGGTCTCCTCAAGGTCCAGAGGCGATGGTCCTTGGCCTCCCTTGCGGGTCCCGGAGTCGGCCCTTACGACTTGACCACCGACCCTGACGGCGTGCTCGCCGCGCCTGATGGCGCCGGCCTCGAGCCGACCGGACACGCCGGTCTCGATCCCGCCGGCACGATCGGAAGGAGCGAGCCGGTTCAAGGCGGCGCCTCACCGGTCCTGTCCACCGCGGGGCGTTCCCGGCTGCCCGTCCATCTCGAGGACTCCGAGTGGAGCCGCCTCGCCCTCGGCGTGGCCGCGGATGTCCTCGCGTCTCTCGGGGAACAGGCCAACGCCGACGTCTTACAACTCGACCCCGATTCCGTCACCGTTCACGTGCCGACGTCGAAGCCGCCGCCGTGGCCGTTCCATGCAGGCAGGGTCGCACGGTCGTGGACACTGCCGCGCGACTCGCGCATAATCGCCTCCCTCCCGATCACACCGGCGATCACGAGCGCGGCCCGAAAGGCCGCTCTGGTCACCTTGTCCGAGATCCATGGGCGGCGCGCCCTCGTTGACCTCGTGGCCGTTGGCTCCACGATCCTCAGGGGACCTCCGCCTGCGGTCGGCGTGAAGATCGCAGATGTTGCGGTCGAGCTCGGATCCAGACGGTGGTCCGATCTCGAAACCCTCATTCTGGTCGCGTTCGACCGCCCGATGCCCCGGCTCGAAGGCACCCGTCACAGTCCGGACATCGCGGGGGCCCTAGAGGAGACCACTGCCCGCTCCATGAGCCGGGCGGGCTCGACCTCCATCTGCGTGATCGTTCCGCCGTGGGCGAGCGATCCAGCCGACCCCCTGCTCGGCGAGTTGATCCGATTCTGTGAGCGGACCGCCGATGTCGGAGTCCTCTGCTGCGCCAGCGCGGAGGGCGCGCTGTGCCTGTGGGAGCTTGCAGCCAACGCGACGGACCAACCCACCCTCAGCTTCGGCGATGGGCGCCGGATACCGGGGCTCGACCTCGCGGAGCTCTCTGAGCACGCCTTCAATGCCGAGATCTCGCCACAAAGCCGAGAGCATCCCGGACCTGGGCCAGGCTCCGGCCCAAGACCCCGAACCCAACGTTTGGCCACTTCGGGACGGACGCACTCGACAGACTCTGAGGTGGCGCCGCGAAGCGGCCCGGTCGAGGTCGCCGTGCTCGGGAACGTCCAGGTCAACGGCGCCCCGGAGTCGTTCCGGTACCGCAGGCGGCTGACCGAGCTCGTCGCGTTCCTCGCCATGCATCCCGAAGGTGCCACGACCGACGCGTTCGCGACAGCTCTGTGGCCAGAGCGAAGGGTGCCGCTCCAGACCCTCGCGAACCGCCTCTCCGAAACGAGACGGGCACTCGGCCTGGCGAGCGACGGCCGGCCACGTCTTCGCAAACACGGCGGGCGTCACCTCATTGTGGAGGTCGAGACCGACTGGGACCGCTTCAGAGACCTCGCCTCCGAAACAGGCGGTGCCGACTCTTGGCGCCGGGCGCTCGCGCTCGTCCGCGGCCGGCCGTTCGACGGCCTCGACCGAGGCGAATGGGCCCAGCTCGAGGGCCATATGGCGGCAGTTGAGGCCTCCGTAGTCGGTGTCGCGTGTCGTCTCGGAGAGCACGCACTCGAACGTGGTGACGGCGGCCTAGCCCACTGGGCAGCGCTTCAAGGATTGCTCGTCTCACCCTGGGACGAGCGGCTCTACCGCCTGCTGATGCGGGCGGCAGACGGGCTCGGAAACCGCGGTGGCGTCGACGCGGCGCTGCGCAGTCTGGCGCTTGCTCTCGAGCTCGAGGGCGACCCACTGCTAGGCATCCATCCCGAGACCTCGGCGCTGTATCGCAACCTCACCGCCAGGTCGCTCACCTAGCTTCGGAAGGTCAGTCGCCAAACCAAGGCTACGGTGGACCCGTGGGGATACTCGAAGGCAAGCGCATTCTGGTCACCGGGGTTCTGACCGATGACTCTCTGGCTTTCGGCGCGGCGCGCCTCGCCCAGGAGGAAGGAGCCGAGGTGGCCCTCACCGGCTTCGGCCGGGGCCTTTCACTCACAAACCGAGCAGCCCGCAAACTTCCGGCACCCGTAGAGGTCTACGAGCTGGACGTCACAGTTGAGGAGCAGGCGGAACGGGTGGCCTCCGAGATCGGGAAACGGTGGGGCGGATTGGACGGAGTTGTCCACGCCATCGGCTATGCGCCTGACAGCTGCCTGGGAAACGGCGTCCTCGTGTCAGGCTGGAAGGACGTGGCGACGGCGATCGAAGTATCGACCTACTCGCTCAAGGTCCTCGCTGCGGCGTTTGCTCCACTCCTCCGCAAGTCGGCGGGCGGTGGGTCGATCGTCGGCTTCGACTTCGACGCCGCAGTGGCCTGGCCCGGCTACGACTGGATGGGCGTCGCGAAAGCGGCCCTGGAGTCGCTCGCCCGGTACATCGCCCGTGATCTGGGACCGAGTGGCATCCGGGTCAACCTCGTCGCGGCTGGCCCGATCAGCACGGTGGCAGCGAGGTCGATACCGAGTTTCGAGAGCTTCGAGAGCGTGTGGGACGCGCGTGCGCCGCTCGGTTGGGACGTCCGCGATTCCGAAGCAGTCGCACGAGCCTGCGTGGCGCTCTTGTCGGACTGGTTCCCACGTACAACCGGAGAGATCCTCCACGTTGACGGCGGGTTCCACGCCACTGGGGTCTGATAGTCCCCACCAACAAACGGCCCGCCTACCCAAAACGGCCCGCCGCGCTGTATTCGACCGCGAACAACGACCCGGAGCTGCTGCGAAGGCCCGATGGCCGACCATCAACGTGTCCGGGGCCGGCTCAGCGCACGACGATCGTTCGGGCCACTTCGGACTTACCGGACGGAGCGCTCATAAGCCCGAGCTTGGTCACTCTTGGCACTCCTCCGCCGCGGAGTCGCTTCCCGACGACAGTTGCTGGACAGCCCCGGACTCGTACCGGGCTCCCTGCCATGCAGCGCTCAGGCTACTGCTCCCAGCTCGACGATGCAGGCCACCCGCGTTGTTGCGTGGATCCCTTGAGCCCGCCCAGCGTTCCCGGACAACTTGACATGAGTCAGTAGGCCACTTCTGGATGCTCACGCACCGAGAGGCAATGGCTGATCTGCTTAGGGAGCGCTGGTCGGGCGCCGACGGCCGCCCACGAACAGCGCGGTAGTCTTGGGCCGCCCTCCAGGACGCCGGTCCCCTTTACCCCGTCGGCCCGCGAGGTCAAAATGCTGGACCGGCGGCGTGGCCGAGTGGTTTAGGCAAGGGCCTGCAAAGCCCTGTACCCCAGTTCGATTCTGGGCGCCGCCTCCAATAAATGTCCTAGTAGAAGCCCTATAAGTAACGGCTGGCTGCCACATGCCCTGGCTCGTTGGCGCGAGGATGGCGCGGGACCTCTAGGGACACTTGTGCGACTCCGGTTCATGCTTGACACTGTGGCTCCGGTAGCTGCACGACACTTCCCGGCGCGGTTCCGGTACCTGGGCGACACTGGCTCCGGTACCTGCACGACACTTTCACCCGCCTGAGCATCCACCAGCTCGCCGGTTCCACCTTCTTCGCTGTCGTCAACGACCGACGACAGACCCGGAGGAGGCCCTCGTGCTCGTGGAGCTCGGTGTCGTGGAACAGCGGACCAAGGCGGTGTACGAAGTGCTCGACGGTGTCGATGTCGTCGAGGTGGCCAAGCGCTACGGGGTGTGCCGCCAGACGGTGCACACCTGGCTCAAGAAGTAACGCAAACGAGGGTTTCTCTGCTCTTGTCGACAAGTCCTCCAGGCCGGACAGCTGTCCGCACCAGATGCCGGCCGAGATCGAGGCCCGCGTCGTCGAGATGCGACGCCAGCACCCCGACTTCGGACCGCGCACGATCCTTTACTGGCTTGGTCGTGAACAAGTCGACCCGCTTCCCGGGCGGAGCTCGATCTACCGGGCGCTTGTTCGTCACCGCCTCGTCGAGCCGAGAAAGCGCCGGCGGAAAAAGGAGGACTACATCCGCTGGGAACGATCGCGTTCGATGGAGCTCTGGCAGATGGACATCGTCGGCGGCTTTTACTTACGAGACGGCACCGAGCTCAAGTGCCTGACGGGCATCGACGACCACAGCCGGTTCTGCGTCTCGGCACGCCTCATGGCCCGGGCCACCGTCCGGCCGGTCTGTGAGGCGCTGAAGCTGGCGCTTCGCACCCACGGGCTCCCGAGCCAGATCCTCACCGACAACGGCAAGGTGTTCACCGCCCGCTTCGGTCCCGGGCCGGGGCCGGTGATGTTCGACCGGATCTGTGTCGACAACGGGATCAGACACATCCTGACCGCCCCCCGCTCGCCGACGACGACGGGCAAGGTCGAGCGCTTCCATCGCACGCTGCGCGGTGAGTTCTTCTCGAAGAACGACTACCGCTTCGAGACGATCGAGCAGGCCCAAGCCGCCCTCGAGGCCTGGCTTGTCATCTACAACACCATCCGCCCGCACCAGTCGATCGGCGACCGCACACCTGCCGAGCGCTTCGCACTGAGACCCGAGCCCGCCCTCGAGCTCGTCGAGACCGAGGACACCACGCCCACAGTCGAGGACGAGACCATTGCCCGCGTCACCCGCCGGGTCGACAAGACCGGGCGGATCCACCTCGAGGGCTTCGGCTACCTGACGGGCCGCCACCTCGCAGGCGAGGTCGTCGAGATCGCCTTCTCACGCGGTCTTCTCGAGATCGCACACCGGGGCAGCGTCGTCGCCACGCACGCACGGCGCCGTCAGCCCGGCAAAGAGTCGCGGATCGCTCATGAGCCGAGGCACCGCGTGGCGCGTCCGGCGACCTCCGGACCGGCGGTCATCCGGGTCGTCGACACCTCCGGATCGGTGAGCTTCGCCGGCTGGACCTACCGCGTCGGCAACCCCTACAAGGGCGCCTCGGTCACCGTCGCCATCGTCAACCGCTCGGTCGAGATCTCCTACCAAGGCGCTGTCGTGAAGACCCATCCGATCCGCCACGACCACGCGAAGGAGTTCGGTGCTTTTTCGACTCCAAACGGTCGTCCGCGAAATCGAAAGGAGCGGGCCGCGAGTTAGAAGTGTCGCCTAGGTACCGGAACTGAAGTGTCGTGCGGGTACCGGGACTTGACACTCTAGGGACACTCTAGGGACGCAGGCGCACTACCCCGGACTTAGGCGCACGCTTCGCTTCGGCGATGACGGCTCCCAAGTAGTCCGCAACGGCTTGGTCGCGCTCCTGAGTGGCGTGTTGGTAGATGAGCGCCGCCCGAGGACTCGCGTGGCCCATCCGTGACATGACCTCTTTGGTCGTGATCCCCGGCATGCGGGCCGTGGTCGTACCCGAGAAGTGCCTCAGGTCGTGCGAGTGCACGCCCTCGATCCTACGACGGCACAAGCGGCGTGCCAGGCGTTCGACAGGTCCGAACGGCGCAGCGGCCGTCCCGAGGGTCGAGTGAACACGTGCGCCTCAGGTTCGGGGGCGACGTAGGCGTCCAGGTGGTCACGAACCGTGGCGACCCAGCGGCCATCACTCTCCCTCTGGAAGATGCCGCCCTCGCCTGATCCTCTTCTGGCCATCCACTTCCCTCGTCCCTTAAGCCGCTCGCCGGCCTGTCCGCAGTCGACCCAGTCAGGACGTTTTCGGCCCACTACCTTTATTCGTAAGGCTTCTCTCATCTACAGTCTGGCTACACTCGGCACAAGCAGCGGGCACCCACTCGGCCACGGTGACGGGTCTGGTACGGCGGGATTGAGATCCGCATCACGAGAAGGGCCTTGCCGGTGTCGGGCGCACCCAGAGCATCCGGCCGGGCCCGCACCTGTGGCAAACGGCGGGGTGCATGGACTGTTTTCAAACCCTCTCCCGCTGTCATGTTGTACACGGAAACAGAGCCCTCCACCAGGGAGAATTGATTAGCTCGTGATGTCCGCCCGGAGCGCCGCCAGTGCTGATTTCGGGCTCCTCTGTGACCACTGGTCGATTTCTCTGAGTCATTCGTCACCATCTCGGAGTTGCTCTGTAAGACATCCCGTCTCTTTGTTCATGACGTACTCGCAGCACGACGTAGGCAGCTCCCGCACGAAGCTGTGCTGTTCTGCCTCCCCGGGCTTCAGGCTAGTGATCAAGTAAAGGGAATACACGAGCACGCGTCCGGGCGACGACGAAAGATCTCTACAGGGCCCTTGACCCTCGTGGCGTGCCTGACCCGACTTCAACGGGTGCATCGCGAAGTCCCTGGTCACGGGACCGCGATTGAGATGTGTTCCCCCTACACACCGCTGCTGAGCTGGGACGACGGGATCAGGTGATGCGGGCTTGATCCCAGGCGCTCGTGTCGACGCCGAAGGCGTTCAGCACCTTGGTTTGCAAGGCGGTCCGGCGGGTGACGACCTCGACTGTGCGCTCGCCGGCAGCGAGCGCGACGAGGCGGACCCGGTCGAGCTCACCAAGGGCGCGCCGGGCCGTGAGGTGTTGGAAGCGAAGGTCCGGGTCGCGGACATCGGCCCTGCGCAGGTCCCGTGCCATGAGCGCCTCGATCGTGGCCGCCAGCACGCAGATTCCGATGTGCCCGCGTACGCGCGACTCGGTGAAGTGCCGGACGGGGCGAAGGCCCAAGAAGTCCTTCAGTTCCCGGAAACGGTCCTCGACGTCGAGCAATCCGCGGTAGGCGGTGACGACGGATGCTGTCGAGGTCGACGACGCCGGAAGCGACGTCGTGAGCACGTAGCGCCCGCAGAGCAGATCCTTCTCGTAATCCATCGCCTCGTGGTCGTAGTCGTAGACAAACCGGCCCTTTCCGATCTCGAGGCTGAACAGCCTCGCCACCCCCGAGGCGCCGAGGATGCGCTGTGCCGCCCGGCCGATCTTGCCCGGGTCGACAAGCTCACCGTCGCGCACGTGCCATTCGAGGGCTACCAGCTTCTCCTCGGTGCGCTTGACGAGCTCTTTCGTCCTGGCAGTGTCACGCCGCCACCGCTCGGGGGAAGCGACGACGACACAGCGGGTGTTGTCGATAGCGACCTCGGTGGCGAAGCTCGACGCAGAAGGCACGGGCACCCAAGCCGTCGAGGGGCCGACCGAGGCCGCAAGCGCCTGCTCGCACAGCTCGTCTCGATGCAGCCGGGTAGCGAGCACGTAGTCGATACCCGCCGCAGACAAGGTGTTCAGGTTGTCTGCGGTGATGATGCCCCGGTCCGCCACGAGACAGAGCCTCCCGACGCCAAAGCGCTTCGACAGATCCTCGGCCACGACCGGGAGCGTGCTCGAATCACGCGTGTTGCCCGGGAAGACGTGATGGGAGATCGGGATGCCCTCGGTCGTGGTCAACAGCCCGAGCATCACCTGGGGTCGGTCTGGTCGGTGGTCGCGTGAGTAGCCGAAGGCCTTGGAGGGAAAGCGCGTCGAGGGTCGTGGGTCTCCCTCGAAGTAGGAGGAGGTCAGGTCATAGAGCCCGAGCCGGAGATCGAGGTCGACGAGGCTGCAGATCTCCGAGAACAGATGGGCCTCCGTCGCCTCCTTGTGCTCGGCCACAACGTCGAGTGCCCGGTAGCAGCCCTGAAGGCTCGGCAGTTTCACGCCTTGTGGGGCCACGACGTCGGCGCGGAGCCAGTCGCCGATCGCCCTTCGCTTCGAGCACGGGTCGATGAGGCGGTTGGCCACCATCACGAACACCGCATCGGCGAGTGAGGAGGAACGGCGCGCCTTGCCGATCCGGGCGAAGTGCTCGTCGAGACCGAGTTGGCACCAGTACGCGTATGCCGCCTCGATCCCCCCGACGGCTGGAGCATCGGGCGCCGCCGAGATCGCCGACGCCTGGCACCAGGTGCCCGCGGCATGGCGGGAGAGTGCCTCGATGATGCGATCGAGCTGGCCGGAGCTGCGCAGCTCGGATACCTCGCCGAGGCGTAACAGCGTGCGCTGGGTCACGCGGTGGCCGTCTCGCACCGCCTCGACGAGCGACAGGTACGTGTACTCGGTTTCGCCACGACGCTTCACCGTGGTCTTCACATACACAACTCATATATTAGAGCTGCGTCACCCCAATGTCGAGCATCATTTCGCCCCTACACCTACATTCCCCGCTGAGAACTCCTTGGATGATCTACCTGCTCAGAAGCTTGCGAGGCAGTTCCCGGGGCTCAAATCAGGATGAGAGGCGTTGAACTCGGGCCTGAGAAACACCTCAACCGGATAGCCGAGACGAACTAGGCCTCGCAGTACAGGAGCGTGACGACCGCAAGCGTCTTAGCCCGCACGCGCGCTATCCCGACGACGGCCTCACCGAAGTCGAGCCAGGCCGTCAGAGCAACTGAACAGCACGAGCGTTACCTTTGAACTTCCTCTTGACACTTGCCACGCCTGACCTAGACCGAGCTGCTCGGACCATTCCCCGTGGCCGTATTCGTCGCTCGAAGACGCGCTCCGTCGCGTGCAACTGCCATACAACTCAGAGGATGTCTTCCGCACGAAGCCTACCAATCTCCTCAGCGTCATAATTTAGCCACTCCTTCAATACCTCGTCTGTATCTGCGCCAAGAAGCGGCGGCGCCCGTCGGATAGTTCCAGGTGTCTCCGCCAACTTCGGCGTTATTCCCTGCATCTGAAAAGTACCGTGCGTCGGATGAGTAATGTCGACTATCTGACCCCGATATCTAACCTGAGGATTCTCGAACACCTCAGGTACCGTTGCAACAGGACCACAGAGGATACTTGCTTCAGCCATTGTGCTGATCACCTGTTCCAGGGGGAAGCGTCCGACCCACTCACGAACGACCTCCTCCAGTTCAACACGGTGCTGGACCCTATTCTCCAGGGTCCTATAACGTTCATCAGATATTAAGTCCTCCCGACCAATCATTGCCGCGAACCTCGCAAAGTGCTGATCCATTGTCACGAGTATTTGTACCCACCTACCATCCGACGTCCTAAAGGTGTCGCAGGGAGCGGCAAAGCGATCGACATTTCCGATTCGCGTAAGCACATTACCACTCACCCCATACTCAATAATGGCCGTGAGCAGCAGCGACATCGCACTATCGAGGAGTGACACGTCGACAACCTGTCCCTTGCCTGTGCTGTTCCGTAGTTGAAGCGCAGCAAGAATGCCGATCAGGGCGTATAACCCTGTGACATAATCGACGGCAAATGTCCCCCACAGGGTAGGTGGTCCATTCGGATCGCCCGTCAGGTCCATCAAGCCACTCATCGCGAGCGCTATCGTGTCCGTGCAGATCCTTTCGGCATACGGCCCATCCTGACCGAAGCCTGACGCACGTGCCATGATCAGTCTTGGGTTAATGGCGGAGAGTTCCGTCCAGCTACATCCCATCTTCTCCATGGTGCCGGCCCGGAAGTTCTCGATTAGCACATCCGCATTCGCGACAAGGTCACGAAGCACGTTTTGCCCCGACGCGGTCCTAAGGTTCAGGGTAACGCTTCGCTTATTTCGGTTGAACACTAGGTAGTAGTAGCTTTCTCCTGGGGCAAAGCCAGGCCCAAGCAGTCGAGAGTCATCGCCACAACTGGGCCGTTCAATGTGAACAACATCCGCACCCAGATCGCCGAGGATCATCCCGCAGAACGGCCCCGCTATAAAGCGCCCGAGGTCGAGCACACGCAGACCACCGAGTGCACCTTTGTGTAGCCGGTCTTCAGATTTGTAATGATCTGAGTTCCTTCCCATAGACCATCACCTCATGTTCGCTTGTCTGCTACTCCAACGACTGGCGTGCTGCATGGCTCCCCCCACAGCTCGCGAAACAGCTCGGCGGCGTCTGTCCGGAGCCCTATTCGTCGAGAAGTCCGTCGGCAAGACCGGAAAGGAACGTCGCCCACGCGGTTGCACCGGCGTCCGCGTGGCCGCGGGCACGTTCGCGTATCCAGCCCGCTCGCCCAACCTGCGGTTCCATGTCCGCGGTCGCCTCGGCGGCAGCTAGCGCGCTGGTAGCCGCTTGCCGAAGCGCGAACACGGGGCCTTGTTGACACTGGCCCGCTGCCTCAGCGGCGGCGACCATGGCATCAAGGACCGTCCGCTGACCCGTCGTCACCTTCCCCCGTTCCGCAACCCCTTTTGCGGCTGCGTCGAGCATAGCGGTCACATGAGCAGTCGTCATTGCCGAGACGCCGTCGAGTTGTCGACCGGCCTGAACGAAGGCCGTCGCTAGGAGCGCACCCATCGTCGAGGGTGCCTTTTCTGCGAAAATAGCGCCTGTCTGCACGAGCATCGCACCCAAGTTGTCGCCTTCATAATTCTGAAGCAATTCGCGGACGTACGCGAACCCGATTGCCATCGTGGCCCCGAGATCGCCGTCACCTGCAGCGGCATCCAGCGCACCTAGTTCGTCGCGTGCTGCACGCATGCGGTCAGAGGCCAGGAGCATCGCAGCTCTGAAAGCCTTGGCGGATATTTCGCTCGACGTGCTCATGCGCTCATCGTCAGAGGCGGATCCGCGGCGGCATCAAGGTAATCTGCCAACTCGGGATCCAGCTGGAGGATCGAAATAGATGCACCAGCCATCTCCAACGACGTGACAAACTCGCCCACGTATGCCCGGTGAACCTTGAAGCCACCATCCATCAGTCTCTGATATGCGCGTCGATATATGACGTATAGCTCCTCCGCCGGTGTCGAACCGAGCCCGTTCACCAAAACCGCTAGCTCGCTTCCCGTTGGCGGGCTCAGGTCGTTCAAGATTACATCCACGAGGTTGTCGGTAACATCGTCTGCGGGGACCAACGGCCCTCGCCGCACGCCCGGCTCGCCGTGGATACCCATGCCGATCTCCATCTCTCCCTCGGGCAGCTCGAAATTGGGACGTCCCACCGTCGGCAAGATGCACGCGGACAGAGCGACGCCAAGGCTGCGTGTGCGGGAGAGAGTGCGTCTGGCGATGTCCGCGACCGTTCCGAGACTGCCACCCCTCGCAGCACAAGCCCCGGCGACCTTGTAGCCGAACATGATCCCAGCGATACCTCGCCTATCCTGCATCCGATCCACCGGTGCCGAAGCAACATCGTCTGCCGCCAGCACAGTCTGCACCGGAATGTCCGCCGCCTTCGCAAGCTCAGCGGCCAGATCGAAATTCAGCCTATCACCACCATAATTCCCGTATATGTATAAGACGCCCTCTCCACCATCGATTGCACGGGTGACCGCGAGCATTTCGTGCGCACTCGGCGAGGCAAACAAACTCCCGACCGCGCAACCATCAACCAGACCATTCCCCACGTAGCCAAGAAACAGCGGGAAGTGCCCGGACCCTCCCCCAGTGGCAATTCCTACTCGCCCCCTAACCGGACAATCCACCCGAACGACTCCGCGCGGCTCCCCCTCCAACCGTCGCAAACGATCGCCATGGGCAAACAGCACACCCTCAATTACCTCATCTACAAAGCTCTCGGGATCGTTGATGAACTTCCTCATGACTCGCACACTCCGATTAGCCACCCCCAAGTACTCATGTTGCCTGCGCCCACGCGTACTCCTCGCGGTATTCGACAACCAGCCCGCCAGGCGTAGTATCGAAGTAGCACCACCTACAACCTTCGAACACCGCCGAGACTAGCAGCCGCTGACCGCGCTTCGTCGTCTCTTCAACCATCTCGTCATAGTTAGACACACCCAACGCTATATGGTGGATCCCTTCGCCCTTCTCCTGAATGAACCTAGACCAGATCGACCGGTCGTCAAGCGGCTCTAGAAGCTCTAAGGTAACTGGCCCGAACTTTATCCACACCAGCCGCGCCTTGAAGGGCTCACCAACAATGAGATCGTCGGCCTTCGGCTCGTAATCGAAGACTTCCGGGTCACCAATATTCCACAGCGTTGACAAAAAGCTGACTGTCCTCTCTGCACTCCGCACCGCAATGCCCACGTGGCTCAAGTTCGCCAACTCACTGGACCCCTTCTCGAGAACCCAGCCCAAATCACGCCGCCCCAGCATCACACAATCTCCTCTCTGCGTTGCCGGGCGACACAACCGACAGCGCCACGTTCTGAACACGAAAACACCCACATGACCGTCAGGGCGGCGCCGTACGAACGCCGCCCTGAAACGACGGGCCTACTTCTTCCAATAGTTCGGATTCCAACCGGTCGGCAACCACGAGGGAAACTCGACATCCCCCTTGGGGGGCAAGTTCTTGGGTGTTAGCATGTCCCACTTCATTGTCGAATAGCGACTGGCCGGAATGGTCGTCTTCTTACCCTGCAGCAGGTTGACCAGTTGCACGGTGGCATCATAGCTTGCCATCGCCAAGTGAATGCCCACATCCGCCTTGAGGTAAGGCTGTCCATTTTGCATCCTAGCAACGGAGTCACTGGATCCATTGATAGCTGTCACGGTAAAGCTCGTCGAGATATCATCAGCCGTGGCCGCAGTGATCAGGCCAGTGACCGGAATGTCCCAACAACTGACTACTCCACCCAAGTTCGGGTGCGCCAATAGGTATGTTGAAAAGTAGCTATACGCATCTTCCACGGGATTCGTTCCATTAATCCCATACTTGATCAGCTTGATCTGCGGAAATGCCTTCGCGGCCTGCTCAAAGGCCGCCTCGCGGCGACGGCATGGCACGGCGCTCGGGAGAACCATCTCCACGGCAGTCCGGTCTCGGCCACTCCTCAGGATGTCCTTGAACAGGAGTGTCGCAACGGCCGACGAATAAACGGCCTCCGGCATGTCCAGGCTCCACGTAAGGCCGGGAACGACCGGACCACCCGTAAGTGCAATAACCGGGATATGTGCCGCGGCGGCACGCTTGATCTCCGGTGCCAGCAGCTCGTCGTCGGTGGCAAAGGTAATGATCCCGTTGACCTTTTCGTTGATGAAGGTGTTCATGCCAGCGATTTCCTTTGATGGATCGTAACCGGCATCGATGTCCGTGACCTTGTACCCCAAGGCCGCGCCCTCCTTTTGGATCGCCCGGAGGCACCGTATTCCCTGCTCGTCCGCCTCGACTAGGATGAGAGCGCCGATCGTCCCTTTGGATGCCCGCGGAATGGCGGCCCTCTTGACTGACAGTGAGCTCCGATGCGATGCCCCCGCAGTAGAGCTTCCGCCAATCAAAATGAGCCCGACGGCGAGCACTCCTGCCATGAGCATAGAGACCGGCGCCCGTGGGCGGAGCCGGCTAAGCCTATGTGTGGTCATTCCCGCTGCCCCTTTCTATTGCCAAGTGATGCATCTCGGGTGGTAAGGCTACCAGCCATTTCCTGCTTCGTCCCTGGAGCCAGTGACTTTAGAAGGTATCGGGTGATAGCAATATCTTCTAGCTTTGGTGGCTCTTGATTCGGTCGGTTTGTGGTATCGTCTCGGGTGATGCGCGCTGCCCTGATCGAGAAGCTTGTTTCCATGGAGGACGCGGTTAGTCGGGTAGGTGACGGTGCTCGCTTGGCGCTGGGTGGATTGTCGGTCTATCAGCATCCTATGGCGTTTGTGCACGAACTAGTGAGGCAACGACGTCGGGACTTGGTCGTCGTTGGAGTGCTCAATGGCCCTGAGCTAGATATTCTGGTAGGCGCGGGGTGCGTGGCCCGAGTGGAGACATCATACGTCGGCCTTGAAAGGTTTGGCCTTGCTCGAAACTTTCGGCGTGCTGTCGAAAGCGGTGAGTTGGCGGTGGAGTTTTACAGTGAATTGTTGGCGTTCGACCGTTTTCGGGCGAGCGAGGATGGTCTCACCTTCGCGGTGTCGAAGGCGCTTGCGGGTACTGACGTTGCACGCAATGAGCGGCTGAGGCCCTTCTTCTGTCCGATTACTGGCAAGGAGTATCTCGCTGCTCCATCCGCTGAGCCGGACGTCGCCGTTATCCACGCTGTGATGGCTGATCCCTACGGGAACGTACTGTGCCCCACGTCGAAGCAGCTTCCACAGTCCTTTGATGCGATAGTGGCGCGCAGCACGGACACTGTGATCGTCACCGCCGAGCGGATCGTGGAGAATGCCTATGTCCGACGGCACCCGCATTTGACGGTAATTCCGGGTTTTCGCGTGGCCGCTGTGGTTGAGGCTCCGTTTGGAGCGCACCCATGTAGTTGTCTTGAGGCGTACACACTTGATACTCTCCACTTTCAGGAATACGTGCGCTCATCTCGAGATTCCGTCGGTTTCGACGGGTACCTGAGCCACTACGTGCGGGGAACCGCAAGCCATATCGATTATCTAGAGCAGGTCGGTTTCGAGCGGCTTTTGTCGCTTCGTACGGGAGAAATGATATGAAGGCTGACCCCCCCTCACTTCACGAGACGATCGCTGTCGTTATCGCGCGGTCTCTTCGTGACGGTGACGTCGGTTTCACTGGCCTGACGACTGGCGAGGCGGCCGCAATGTTCGGCACGATGATCCCGCTTGCCGCCATGGAGCTGGCTCGCCACCTCCACGCGCCGCGACTTACATGCCTCCTCGCGGGCTGGTGTCATAACCCGAGCATCTGCGAACTTGACCATGTGCCTGATTCCGAATTCGACCCGGCCCTGCTCGCGCTGCCGTGCGACGACCTCGATATGGGTTGGCCGGCGCAGATCTCGATAAAGCGAGGCGACGTTACGGTCGGTTTTAGCTCTGCCGCTCAGGTTGATCGCGAGGGAAACCTCAACACTGTCCGCATCGGACGTGCGGAGTGGCCCGACGTACAGCTAGTTGGCCCGATCCTCATCCCTGAGCACCTTGCTTTATTCGGTCGAGAGATCGTGATGATTCCGCGCCACGATACGCGAACCCTCGTGGATCATGTCGATCACGTCAGCGGGGTGGGATTCCCGGGCGGACGCTCCGGGCGGGAGGTGCTAGGCCTGCCAGGCAGCGGTCCGGAAATGATTGTGACTCCCAAGTGTATATTTGGATTCGATGATGATGGCGTTGTCTTTGTCCGATCAGTTCACCAAGGCGTCACGGCAAGCGAGCTCCGAGAGAACACCGGCTTCTCTCTCGATATCGATGATTCGATACCTTGCACACCGGTTCCCGACGACGACGAGCTTCTTGTCCTTCGGCGCGACGTCGATCCGCACGGCCTGCTGCGTCGTTAAGTGACGAGAAAGATACTTAGCTGAGGGTCAAGCTGACTATTCTGGAAGTATCTGTTGCATTACTTATCTAGTCTGAGGGATCAGTTCGTGTTCGCGAGAACAAAGCTCCAAAGTTTCCCCGCCAAGGCGACGACTGCGCCGGGTAGGAGGCCCCTGGTGGGCTGGTTTGACCTTCCAGAAACGTTCGAAATCTCGGAATAGAGCCTATACTTTTTGGTTCCGGCTTCGGTCCACTCGGCTTTCCCCGGCTCGAGTCCTTACCAGACAACGGGCTCACCTTGAGCGTACGTTAGGGACCTCTCGTGCTGGTGCCCTCGCTGCCACTAGCGCGGGGCCGCCACCGTGGCAAGAACGACCGGCCGGGCCGTGAACAACAAGCCCTTGCCCTGCGGCTTTCCTATCGGCGCTCTATTTCGTTTCGAACAAACACCTGATCTGACCCGATCTGAATGCACGCGATGAAGAGGAAGTCTCCTGTTGACCCCGCTCATTGAACGCCACCTCTGCGCTCACACGATTACGCGATCGGCGATCGACAACATCTCCGCCGGTCACAGCGTTGTTGTCACCGATTCTCAACAACCAATGGCGGCATCGCAACTAGGTTGGAGGCTCGACTTAATCTAAAGGGACTGCGTCGAAATCCTCGCGCCGGCAGGTCCTTGCCTATGCGATCGCGTGGAGATCGTCGACATCGACCGCTTAGTCGGCTCAGCCGAGCTGTGTTGCTGCACCGGCTTTCCGTTCTGTCCTTTGGTGCATCAGTCGCGCAATTGTGACCAGCGAGGGTTGTCGCATTCGCAAGAACGGAGGCTAGTGTTTCCGTCGGCTCGTTTGGGCGACAGAAACACGTAAAAGGGCATTCTTCTTTGCGCCGAGTGCTACAACCGAGTCAGGGGTCGCCAAGGCCGCAAGCGCGCGAGGCTCACCCAGACATCGCGCGCCAGTCTCCGAACAGGTTGAACTACTAGAGCATCGGCAAGAGTTAGCGTGCAGGCCGATCAGGAAAGAGATGCATACCGGGAACTCTCCGGTTCACAGACGCAACCCGGCCATGAACGGCCTGCGTAACGAAGAGAACGCAGTGGTCCGGTCCACCAAAACACACATTGGTGATTTCTGCGTCCCCAAAAGAGATCACTTCTTCCACTAAACTTCCTCCAGCGGCAACGACGTAGACACTGCTGGACCCGTGGCCTGCCACATATAGCCGCTCCTCCTGGTCGAAGCACATCCCGTCAGGCGTAGCATCCGGACCGAGATCAGCATAAAGCTCGGGTTCTCCAAGACATCCCGGCTCTAGAATGGGAAATCGGAAGATCCGCCCGGTGCCCGTCTCGTCCACAATTAGACTGGAGCCATTAGCCGTCACTGACAAACCGTTTGGAAACAGAATTTCCGTACCTATCCGAACCGCCTCGCCTGTGGGTGTTCCGTAGCACACACTCCCCGGGCTTAGCGCTCCCATATCGAGCGACAGGTCTTCGCGGCGAGGCGCCCACTTTGGGTCGGTGAAATAGAAACCACCGTGATCGTCGAAACAGATATCATTGGGTGAGTTGAGCGGAACTCCACCAATCTCCGCGATAACCGTCGCAAACGAGCCGTCCGGTCCCACGCGCTGAATGAGCCCGGGACCTCCGCCAAGCCCATGCCGGTATCCCGTCGACGCAGCCGCTGGCCAATACCCGCCGTTGTTACACACGTACAAGAACCCATCCCCCCCGAACGCTGCGCCATTTGGTGAGCCGCCAAGCTCCGCCAGCACGACACGTTTTCCGCCAACGACTCTTGAGACACAACCCGCTGCGAGTTCAACCACGTGAAGTACGCCCTCCCGGTCGAAACAGGGTCCCTCTGGGAAGCTGAACCCTGCGGCGATGACATGGTCGCTGGTCATCCTCGCATCCTTTCCGAGTCGAACCCCGATCGCGAATCACGGCACCGACTCCTCATCGTCTGACCTTCTCTTCGGGCCCTCATTGCACGCCACGCTATGAGTTCTTCGAACGAAGGGAGCTGCCCATCGCCACCGCCAGAATCAAGACAATTCCCGTGATCACGTATTTCAACCAGTACGGCGCGTTTGTGAGTGCGAGCCCCGAGAAGACAACGTTGAGTATGAGTACCCCGATGACGGTTCCCATGATATGGAACTCACCTTCGCGCCAGGTTGCTGATCCGAGGAAGGCCGCGGCGAACGCACTCAATAACAGCCCGATCTCACCGGTCGGCTGCCCGCTACCGAGTTGAGCAGCAAGCACGACGCCCGAGCCACTAGCGCACAGCCCACAGACAACAAAGGCCACAACCTGCATCAGTTTGATCCGAACGCCTGCTATCCTCGCAGCTTCCTCGTTCCCGCCAACCGCGTACATCCGCCGACCTGTAGGCGTCTTCTCTAGAAATGTCCACATCAACAACGCCACGCCGGCGAACACAAGCACAGACACCGGCAACCAGGGGAAGATGCTGGACTCACCGATATCTAGAAACGCCTGCGGAAATATCCCAATAAATGGAGCGATAGAATACCAGAGAAGCACACCTGAAATCACCGATCCTATGGCGAGGGTAGCTACCAGAGCATTGACCCGGAGCACAGTAACAATAAAGCCGTTGATCAGACCGATCAGCGCGCCCATGACTAGGGTCGCTACTAGGGCCACGGGCCATGCCACACCTTGATTCAGCATAAGACCAGTACAAACCATGCCGGCCAGCGTGCCGGTGTAGCCAATCGACAAGTCAAACAGGCCGAGGATGAGGCACAACGTAAGGCCGATCGATAGGAGGCCAAGCGGCGCGCTCTGGTTGAGTATCGAGCCTATGTTTTGAGCCCGCAACATCAAACCCGACGACGCAATCTCGAAGTAAATAATCATCACGATAAACGCGCCCACGGTGCCGAAACGGGTAACCGCGCCACGAACCACTGAGCCCTTCGAACGCTGAATAGTCCGACTACCGCCTGTCTCGCTAAAGACAGAACCCGAATCCGTGCCAGTCTTGGTAGCCATCACTCGCTCCCTACGCTCGCCTCTGGGCGAAAGCAAAGGCGTGCAATCTTCTCCGCGACGATTTCCGGTCCAGCGAGCTCACTGACGACGCGCCCTTTGAACATGACCAAAACTCGATGGCACAGACCGACCAGCTCCTCCGTGTCCGAGGACGCCACTAGAACCGCTGCCCCGTTGCACGCCGCCATACGAATCAGCTCGAAGATCTCCGCTTTCGCCCCAACATCCACCCCGCGCGCCGGTTCGTCGAAAATCAGTAGTTTACTGTCTCCACTGAGGCACCTGGCGATCACAACCTTCTGCTGGTTGCCGCCACTGAGATATCTAACCCGCATCTCCATCGACGCTGCACGCAAATTTACATCCTTCGCCCGCTTCTCAACCTCCCTAAGCTGGGAGCGTTTGCGAATAATGCGAGTAAACCTCCTGGCATAGCGACCGAGCGTCGTCAATGCGACGTTTTCCCGTACCGACATGGTCATCACCAGACCTGCAGCGCGACGCTCCTCTGGAGCCAATGCCATGCCGTTGCGGACCGCCACGGCAGGGGTCGAAATGCGCACCTTCCGTCCGTCCAGCTGGAGTGACCCAGCCTCGGGCCTGTCCAGACCGTAGAGGAGGCTAAACAGCTCTGTACGGCCCGCTCCGACTAGTCCGGCAAATCCAAGAATCTCCCCTTGCCGTACTGAGAAGGAAACGGGACCTATACGCCCTCGACTGACGCCACCGACATCAAGCACCACCGGCCCGAGATCAGGCAGGTCATGAGCAGAAGAAGACTGGAGGGAGTGTCCCACTATGAGCGAAACAAGGCCGGTACGCGTGCAATCTCGCGTCTGAAACGTGCCTACCATCTCCCCATCGCGCATAACACTCACACGGTCGCTAATCTGAAGAACCTCATCCAGGCGATGCGTTACATAGATAATGCTGCGTCCTTCATCCTGGAGCCGGCGCACTAGTTGGAAGAGGTGTTCAACTTCCGGGGGCGAAAATGATGCGGTCGGCTCATCAAGAATGAAAGCGCGGATAGGCATTGTCAGGTTTAGCGCACTCACTATGCTGACCGTGATATGCTGAGCCGGTTTCAATAGTGACATCGGCGACCTGGCATTTATGTCAAGTTGCCACTCGTCGAGCAACGCCTGCGCCCATGCATATAGGGCATGCCAGCGAATTAGTCCGCCGTGAGCAAAGAAGCGGTGGGTCATAAGAGCTATCGACTCAGCAACACTCATGCGTGGAACAAAAGCTATCTCCTGCGGCACAATAGCGATCCCATGCTGGACCGCCTCCGCTTGCGTGAACCCAGGCCAAGCTTCACCATTTATTAGAATCTTTCCGTGATCTGGCAGTATTAACCCCGACAGGATCCTCATCAAAGTTGACTTGCCGGCTCCATTCTCACCAACTAGTCCGTGGACTTCCCCTGACGCGAGTTCGAAGGTCACGCCCCGAAGGGCGTTCACACCTCCGTAGACTTTGATCGCATCCTGAACCCGAAGCAGCATCGAGTCATCTTGCACCGCGTTGACACTCGGGGGGCCTCCGTCGCTGCTTTGCTCCGAATCCGGGGTGAGCGCGGTCAATGCTGTCCTCCCCGCTCGCTTGAACCCCGGGCCACGTCTGTTACCATCCGGCGGACCTGCTCACAGATCTGCTTAAGAGTGTGCCACCGCGAACCCGGGTGCTTAGCAACGCTGCTGCCAGGAGGCCGACGCCATCGAGACTGGTTTCGATTCCCGCGCTAACGCTATGTATATCGACGCGCGCGCGGATATAGCTGTCCGCTGCCTCAGTTACGGGTGCAGGCGATGTGGTGTCAGCGGCGCTGGGCCGGTCGTCATGATAGAAATTAGAGAACATGGAGAGCGGCCTGAGTTTGGACTGCTAGCGCCTCGCTATGGTCCCACTGGCTAATCGGCGGATACGCCGCTGGATCAGTCATCACTTCGACCAGCGTGGGAACGTCGCTAACTAATGCCTCAGCTAGCGCCTCGTGCAGATGGGCGGGCTCATCGACGCGCAATCCGGCGGCACCGCAGGCACGTGCGATTGCGACGTGGTCTACCGACGCGCCTGTGATAACCGGTGTGCGCTGGCTAAACTCATTTAGTTCATAAGGCTCGTGAAGACCGAGGACCCCATTGTTGAGCAATATGATGGTTACCGGCAGAGCCTCGCGCACGGCCGTTGTGAGCTCTTTCCAGTTGTGCGCGAACGCCCCATCGCTAGTTAAGCATACGACGATCTGATCGGGGAAGGCTACCTTTGCTCCCAGAGCCATCGGCAGGCCGCGGCCGGGTGCTGGCAGACCGTGTGACAAGAGAAAGCGCTGGCCTGCGCGCTGCGACCTAAGGTATGCAACAGTCCAGATCGTTGCATAACTCTCGTCGGCTACGACAATGTCATCGCCGGTGAGGAGCCTATTTAGCTCACTCATCACATGTTCGGGGAGGATCGGCACCTGGCCCGAGAGTCCTACCGCCTCGATATCACTCCGGTCGGTCTGACGTACATCTGCGACCAGCGTGACAGTCGCCTCTCGACTTTGGTTCCTGAGAGAAAGATTCATTGTCTTAAGCCGATCAATGAGAGCCTCTAGGCCAGCTCGCACGTCCCCTACTAGACGAACCGCAGCGTAGTTGCGACCCACTTCCTCCGGGTCGATGTCGAGCTGGACGTAGGTTGCCTCTTCTGACAACAAACGCCAGGAGCCGGCGCCACTCTCGTTGGCCCTAGTACCCACGAGGAGAATGACGTCGGCACCCGCGACCATCTGATAGAGACTGTGCGAAAGGCTATGTGCGTCTGTGGCGTAGCCAATGGTCCCCACCGACAACTCGTGCCGTTCTGAAACTGCTCCCTTGCCAACGGTGGTAGTCGCAACCGGTAGTGAGGCGAGTTCCTGAAGCAGGGCCAACTCTTGACTAGCTCCGGAGCCATGGATGCCTCCACCCGCGATGACCAACGGGTGCTGAGCCGACGCGATGAGCTCCGCGGCCAGGTTGATGGCCCCATCGCTTGGGCGCGGGCGGTCGAGTGGGCAGATCGCGAGCGGCGTTCTGCTTACGGGTTGCTCAACCGCTAGAGCCACTAACAAATCGCTCGGAACTAGGAGAGCTACCGGCCCCGGGCGACCACTAGTCGCTCGGACGATGGCTAGTGCGATATCGGCCTCGATCCACGCGGAGTCATTCAGTCGCTGGATCCCCTTCGTACATGAGTTGAAGAGCATCTTGTAGTCGAACGCTTGAAATGCATTACAATCGCTGTCAGTCCGGGGAAGATCCTGAACAAGCGCAAGCACGGGCGTCGAAGCCCTGAGCGCCTCTACGAGAGGCGGGACAAGCAAGGTGGCTCCCGGACCAATCTGCGTGGCCACCACTCCGATGCGTTGCGAAGTCCGCGCATAGCCATCCGCCATGGCTGCACCGGAGTCCTCGCTGCGGTAGAAGAGCACGCGGATCCCATGCCGCTCGGCAGCAAGCTGGATATCGTTCGGAGGGCTCTGGCCAAAAACGCACTCGACCCCTTGACGTCTTAGCGCAAGGGCGATGTGATCAGCGACAGTGTATGGCAAGACATTCTCCGTACTCGTTATTTAGCCAGACTACTTAATGGCTACCACGGCACCCCGCCAAGTTCAACATGACATCTTTCTTAAGCGATAAGGTATACATATCAAGGCGGCGCAAGCAATCCGGAGAGGCTGTTGCAGGATCTATCGACCTTCTCGCTGCGGAGTCGATGCGCCTTATCTGGAGTAGTCCCGCTCCGAGCCCCGATCAGCACGGCGCCAACCGAGTTCGTCAGCCTCTCGGCGGAAGCGGAGGCGACAGGGCCACCCCAGACAGGCCGCGAGCGACGAGGCGTGTCACGAATGCCGCCCAGCTGGCTCCTTCCTCGGCGCTTATGACGTCGCCGCCCGAAGATCTGCCGGTGGCCCTCGGCACTCACGCCCGTGGCTACGACAGTCGCCACCGAGACGACGCGTCCGCCCTCTCGCACCCTGTCGAACAAGGCGTCGAGCCAGATGTCGGTATAGGGGCCCCTTGTCCAAGGAGGGTTGCGGAACTCTGCCACCTTGACGTCGAGGTGCTTGGCGAGCTCGGATCGGATCGGACCGGAGGACCTGTGACTTGGACATGCCGCCGAAGCCCATCGATCTCACGAGGTCGTCGTGCTCCTGGCGTCGAGACGCCTTCGACATAGGCGTGGCAACCGTCGACGTGCAGGAGTCAACCTGAGGATGAGGATTTCCGGCGTTTGGTTGGAGCTGCTTCGGATGGCAGTCCGTCCGTGAGCTCGTTTGGACTACCGAAGTCTTTCAACGTCACGACTTTGCGACAAATGGAGACAAAATCCTCAATAATCGCGGTACTGTGGCCATCGAGCCAAGCAACTGCCAGCCCTGTCTTTGGCACAGGAGCAGCGAAATGTCGAAGAAGGACGGTTGGCGGGCAGATCCTGATCGCTCGGTGCAACTCAACGATCGCTATCCCTCTTGCGGCAGCTACCTCGGCAAGGATTTCGACATCGTCGGGCTCTTCGACGACGATACGGGGTCGCGAGTTACCCCAAATCTGTCCCACAATTCTGTCGTAGTACCCAGGTCCAAGCTCACGTGGCCAGAGCACAACGTCTTCCTCCCGCAAGTCGGCAGGCGCTATAGCCGTATGGTTGGAAAGGCGGTGACCAGCGCACAGCGCCACGACTAGTTCTTCTTCCAATAGCTGTACGGTCGAGATATCCCACTCGTAGACGGGCGGTCGAACAAAGGCAACGTCGATTTCCCGGGAGTGAAGCATGGCGATATTCAGCGCCGTCCATCCCTCCGTTGTTCTAACCATCACTTCTGGGTGCTGTTCTCGGAACTTATGGACTGCTTCACTAGGACCTAAGTACGCCGCTGATCTTGTATACGCAACTCTCAGTTTGCCCGTGTAACCTTTTTGCAACGCGTGGACCTTTTCCACCGACTCCTGGATCTCCGACAGCAGGCGCCGTGCTTCTACCTTCAGGAGCTCACCAGCGGGAGTTAGTCGCGTTTCACCTCGGCCACGATCAAGCAGAAGAACGCCTAACTCCCTCTCTAGTATCTTCACCTGTTGAGAGAGCGCTGGCTGCGCAAGGTACAACCGAGCGGCTGCGCGCCGGAAGTGCAGCTCGTCAGCGAGCACGGCGAAATAGTAGAGCCTCCTCAGGCTGATCGCAGGCACAGCCATGTCCTCTGGCTCGCTGGCCGAGTGTGCAGGCACTACGACACCCCGATGCGGGAACGCTTTCCGGAGGTAATCTGGGCATGGAGCGACGACCCCGAGGCTCGTTCGGGAGGTGGATTCCAAGGATGCCGGTTCTGGTTCATTCATCACCTAGCCAGCCAGAACTCTCACCCGCCAACCGTAGGGCTGAACTATCGGCAGAGCCAAAGCCGTAACGAGTTTACCCCTGAGGGAAGGCGGGCGCGGCCTCGGCGTTCGAGATTGACGACGCGCTGGTGTGCGCTCATCACCCCACTTGTCCCGACCAGAACGGCCTGATCCCGATCGAGTGGCCGTCTGACTAACCCACGTACCGGGAGTCAGGGTGAACTCGATCCGAGAGACCCAGCACCGCCATTCCTGCTTTGACGACGTCAGCCTCTTGAGGGACATAAGCATCTTCGAGCGTCGGGCTAAAGGGAATTGGCACCCATGGGGCCCCAACCCGCTTGATAGGTGCATCCAAGTAGCCGAGAGCCTTTTCCGCTACCACTGCCGCTACTTCACCCCCAAACCCGCCACGGACCGGCGCCTCATGGACGATCACCAGATGGGCGGTCTTTCGCACCGACGCGAGGACCGCTTCTTCGTCGAGAGGCTGCAGAGACCGCAGGTCGATGACTTCCACACTGATCCCTTCCTTCTCTAGGGTCCTGGCTGCCGACAGCGAAACGTCGACCATTCGGCCGAAAGCGACGAGCGTAACGTCAGAGCCTTCGCGCTTGACGTCGGCCACCCCGAGAGGGACTACATATTCCTCTTCGGGCACTTCGCCCTTCTTGGCGTAAAGCATCTTGTGTTCAATAAAGATAACCGGATTCGGTGTGCGAATCGCCGCCTTTAGCATTCCCTTGGCATCGTACGCGGTCGATGGTATTACGATCGTCAACCCAGGAACATTCGTAAGGAACGACTCGATGCTCTGGCTGTGGTCGGCTCCAGCTCGCGATCCCGCCCCGTAGCCAGCCAGACGGACGACCAACGGAACGGTGACTGCACCCCCAGTCAAGTAGTTGACCTTCGCGGCATGGTTCACAATGGCGTCCATCGCGATAGTCACAAAGTCCGCGTACATGATCTCGACCACAGGCCGCAGTCCCATCATTGCGGCCCCGACACCCGCCCCCACGATGGCCGACTCGCTTAACGGCGTGTCGAAAATGCGGTCCGCCCCGAACTCGCGGCAGAGGTTATTGGTGACCCGAAAAGCTCCACCGTGTTCAGCAATGTCCTCACCCATTTGAAACACGCATGGGTCCCGGCGCATCTCCTCAGCCATGGCTTCGCGGATGGCATCCCGATACAAGATTTCTCTCATATTCGCATCCCTCCGACTAGTGCTGGATCTTCGGGCGCGTAGGCACCAGCAGTAACCTCATTCGGCGCGGGAAAAGCACAATCTTCCGCATACTGGACAGCCTCGTCGACCTGCATGTTCGCTGCCGCAACAACACTGTCCCTACCGGCATTGTCAAGCAGTCCGCGTTGCAGCAGAAGAGCCTCAAGGCGATGAATGGGGTCCCTCTTCTTCCATTCGCCAATCACCTCTGGGTCACGTAGATGTTCGGGAACTTCCAACTCACAGTGACTGCGATATCGAAAGGTTACGCATTCCAGGAGCGTTGGGCCTTCGCCCACCCGGGCGCGGCCGCCTGCCTCTTGCACCGCTTCATAAACAGCCATGACGTCGTTGCCGTCAAGGCGGTAACCCGGGAAACCATAGCCTCGCGCTCGGCAAGCAAAATCTTCACCCGCAAAGTGCTTCTCCAAGGGCGTGTATTCGGCATAACCATTGTTTTCAAGCACGAACACAATTGGCAGCCTAAAGACACCAGCAAGGTTGAGTCCCTCGTGAAAGTCGCCACGCTGTGCAGCCCCGTCACCAAAGAAATCGACAACGATGGCATCCTTCTTCTGAAACCGAAAGGCCAGCGCAGCACCGACCGCCACAGTAATGTCAGAACCAATAATCCCTGATCCCAAAAGTATCCCCCGCTCCGGATCAGCCATGTGATGAGTGGTCGCTTTGCCTCGAGCGGGACCGTCGACCTTTCCGAAGACCCCAGCCATCTGCACGGCGAGGGGGACGCCCTTGACCATGAACGCCCCACGGGTACGCAATGACGGCATTATCTGATCTTGTGGGCGAAGTCCATAGCAGGCGCCGATAGCGATCGCCTCTTGCCCTTGGCTGCCGTGCGGTAGTTCGAAAATCCCTTTGCCCCAGAGCGCACAGATCCGATCCTCAAACGTACGCGTTAACACCATAAGGCGGTACATCTCAAGAAGGTCTGCGTGCTCCAACCTATCGGCGTATTCCATACCTCTACCTTCGGATCAAGTACCGAGCGAAACCCCGCCCTTTCGCTATTCGAAATTCTCCAGACGGCACTGCACTGCCCGTAGAAACTTAACCGCGACGGCACCGTCTACCCCCCGATGGTCGTATGAAAGGCAAAGGTACATCACCTTGCCGACGACCACCTTGCCGTCCTCCACCACCGGGGCGTCTGTCACCTTACCCATTCCGAGAATTGCAGCCTCAGGAACATTGATAATTGGCGTGAAGAAGAGAGATCCAAAGACACCCGAGTTGGTGAGGGTGAAGGTGCTGCCTTTCATATCATCCGGTGTCAGCTGGCCCGCCCTTGCTTGAGAGGACAGATTCTTGATCTTTTCGTCAATCTCGCCGATGCTCTTGCTGTCGGCGTCCCGGAGCACGGGCACAACTAGTGCGTCATCAATTGCGACAGCGACGCCCAAATGAACTGAGCGTTTCACGATGACGCGGTCTTCCGCCACCCAGGAATTGAGCAGTGGGAACTCTCGCAACGCCCGCGCGGTTGCCCAAGCCACGTAGGCCGTGTAAGAGAACGGCGTCACCGAACGAAGGTCGACGATGCGCCGCATGTTCACATCCATTATGGTGGTCACGTCAGCGGCGGTTCGTCGACTTAGCGCCATGCGCTCGGCAATGCGGCCTCGCTTGCCAGTGAGCAGGATTATCTGCGCATCATCGTGTTCTGTGTGCGCCGTTGTTAGTCGCGCATCCGCGAAAGCCCGAACGTCGTCTTCTGTGACTAGTCCGCCTTCGCCGGTGCCAGACAACTTCGTCAGATCAATGTCCAACTCGCGACCCAATCGCTTAGCTGCCGGAGAGGCCGGCCTCCGTTCGCCGGGCTGGCGCGAGGTGGCGCGTTTCGCCATCTCGGTCAGAGATGTATGAGGCGGTGGTGGCTTTGGGAAGTCAGCACCCGTTTCGTTCGTATCGGCGATAATGGCGATGGGAGAACCAACGTCAACGTCCGCGCCGACCTCTTCCAATATCTTTTCGAGGATGCCCGTTTGGGGCGCCTCCAGTTCGGTCGTGCTTTTGTCACTCTCTACCAGTACCAAGGGATCACCCTTCTCGATCTGGGCACCCTCTTCCACCAACCACTCAACTATCTGCCCCTGAAGCATCGACTGTGAGAGTGCGGGCATCCGTACTTCACACCTCATTGTGGACTCCTGTGCGACATCATGGAGTCTTGTGCCTCTACGAGAGGCGGGACAGGCAAGGTGGCTCCCGGACCAATCTGCGTGGCCACCACTCCGATGCGTTGCGAAGTCCGCGCATAGCCATCCGCCATGGCTGCACCGGAGTCCTCGCTGCGGTAGAAGAGCACGCGGATCCCATGCCGCTCGGCAGCAAGCTGGATATCGTTCGGAGGGCTCTGGCCAAAAACGCACTCGACCCCTTGACGTCTTAGCGCAAGGGCGATGTGATCAGCGACAGTGTATGGCAAGACATTCTCCGTACTCGTTATTTAGCCAGACTACTTAATGGCTACCACGGCACCCCGCCAAGTTCAACATGACATCTTTCTTAAGCGATAAGGTATACATATCAAGGCGGCGAATGGCGATGCGAATGCCCCGATCATGCAGGCTGCGAATAGTGTGCCGATGACCGAGGTTTTGGCCAGAGCGACGGTAATCTTGGCAAAATCATCGACGACCTGAGAAGCTCAGGGGTTCGTAGACCCCGACCAGAGAACGTCGTCGTCTACGAAGACGAGCTCCTCGTGCTCGAGCTTGTCGACGTCGATGATGAAGCGGTGGCCCTGGCCCTCTTCAAGATCAGTCAGGCCAGTTCGCCCGTCGCTGACAGGACCTGGGGCTCGACAACGACCTGTGTAGCGCTTGGTCATCTCGACCACCGCCAGGAGAGGCTCCCGCAACTTCGGTTCATGGAGGATCTCCCCTCGCTCGCGCAAGCGATTCATTGAGCTGAGAGGGTCGCAACGTAAGCCTTGAGGTGAACACGTGACGGGACTCCCAGGCGCGTCCCGTGACCGGCATGCCCGCTGCGTCATTGCCCTCTTTGAGAAGTCTGGCGTTGCTCTCGGAGAACTCCGCTTACGGCCAGATTTCAAGCAGGTCGGACGCGAGCGCCATCATCGAGGCGGCGATCGTCTCAGGATTCTCCTCGCTCCCGGCCGCACGGACAGCCATTTCGACAGCTTCTGCGTCGTGGCGGGTAAACAGGCCGTTGAAGAGCGTTCGTGCCTCCGTGGTCACCGCCGCTGAGAGCGGATCGTGTCCCAGCACGTCAAGTTGCCAGGCGAGGCGGGTCGTCTCGACGGCGCGGAGCAGCCGGAGAACATCAAGCGCGTCCTTGTCACGTTCCCGAGCCGGCGAACCGACCCGCTCAGCGATCTTGTGCACTTTGGCGACGAGGAGGGCTGCTGGCCCGGCGATCCAGATCTCGTATGAGCGGCTGTCCGCGACGTCGAGAGCCCCGATTGTGTGCCGGGAGCGATCGACAAGGGCGCCCTCCAATCCCCTCGCCCGCCGGGCCACCGTTCTGCCGTGGACCCCAAGGTCTGCTCCGCGACGTCCGGGACCGGCCAGTGCCTCTGGAACGAGAAGGTCGACGTACACCTCTTCAAGGCTGGTCCATCGTCCGGGCTGGTCACCCGGCTTGAGGCGCGCCGCTCGGAGCGCGTCCTCCAACAAAGGCGAATCACCGAGATCCTCAGGGGCGATCGCGAGGTCTCCGTCTGTCGTGTACTCCGGGAGAGCAAGATCGGTGACACCGGTGTGGACGTAGATCGCCTGAGCACCGACGAGAATGAGAGCGTCCAGATGACTTTCCAAGGCTGATAGAGCGTCCAGGAGCACCTTCCTGGCAAGGACGTATAGCGGATCAGGTTCGCCAGGCATCTTCGTTCCTGTTCATCCAGGCCAACAGCTCGTCACCTTCAGACGGCTCCCGACCGGGTCCGGTCAAGAGATCAACGGCAAGTTGGGTTGGTGCGACCGTCACGAGACCTTCGCGGACCAGCGTTCGCTCGAAGACGACGTCATCAAACGGCTCGATCAGGAGGACGTTCGCGCCGGCATCGGTTGGCCGGAGTTGCAGAAGCTTCGTTGCCTCCGAGATGTTGTCAACGTAGAACGCAGCGACGCGCGCTGGGGCGATCGGCGCGAAGCGTTGAGCGGCCAGAGAGGCCGTCGTCGCGTAGCGCAGCCCAGTTTCACTGAGTTTCTGGGCGACTCCACCAACGCCGCGCGGGTCGAGAAAAGTAGCGGTCCTGTTCGATCGACGGAGTTCATAGTCCTGACTCCATCGACGGATTGTGCCGGTCCAGTCCATGTCGGCGACGCCACCCTTGTCGTCCCGGGTGAGCAGCGCGTCCCGCGCCAGGAGCTCGATCACGCGAGAAAGTGTCGCCGCCGGGACTCCGGCGCGTCCTGCCAGTTCACGAACGCCGTACGGCGGGCGATAGTCGACGAGCGCCCGTACTGACCTTGCGGCGCCACGACCGCGCAATGACTGCAGGGGCCGGTCGTCAGGCCACGGATCCTTTGTCGCTCCTGTTGTATAGACAAATAGCCCGGGTCGCCGGGCCATCAGGCGCACGTTGCCGGTCGTGTCGAGGTAGCTGACGCCCTGTTCGTCAAGAAGGTCTTTCGAGCGGGGACTCAAGAACGGCGAGAAGATCAGAGGCTCGGCCCATTGGTCGTTGCTGTTCTCGATGTAGTTGCGAAGCTGGTCGAGTGAACCGAGCAAGGACGCCGGGTTCCGTGTGCGCTTTGCTTCTACGATGAACCGCGCATCTTGGCCATCGGGCGAGGCGATGCGCAGGAAAGCATCAGGTCGCCAGGTTCCCTTGCCCCGAGGCTCCCTCTCGACTTGACTAGACCAGCCCGGGGGCAGAGCGCGCTCCACGAGATTTGCGAGTTCGCGCAGGGTCTGCGCCTCCGTGGTCGGTCGGTTGTCGTTGGGCATCTGCGGCGTCTCCACCTCAAGTGATTGCGTTTCAATAGTAGCGCCGTCTCGTGGAACACGAAACAGCAAGTTATCTGAAACCACCCTCATGACCCGAGGCCAGGATGGATCCGTCCAGCTGAGACCGGCTTGACATCGTTGACTGCCGCCTCGGCGTGGCGCGCAAAACGCCCGACGACCCGCGACAGACATCTTGTGACCACTACCAGTTCCAAAGTCGTCGCCTGGTACAGACAGTCGGACGATGATTGACGACAGGCCCGCTGATGTCACCGAGACCAACCCCGTCGTGAGACCAAGTCACTTTTTCGCTCTCAATCGCTACATCCGTTGGCGCGAGGATGGCGCGGACGCTCCCGAATGCAGGTGTACGTCGGTGATCGCATATGCACTTGACCTGCGAATTCACGGACGCCGGTGGACGTCCAGGAACCAGTTTTGGTGCCTGCAAAGCCCTGTACCCCAGTTCGATTCTGGGCGCCGCCTCCGACAAGAGTCCTGGTAAGAGCTCAACAAGGCGTTCACATCGGCGACGAGAAGCCTCAGCGAGCATGCCGGGCCGCTCGAAGGCAGTGTGACGGCGAGCACCCGACTCCGATACCGATCACGGCAAGCACGGCCGTGACGAACATGGCGATGGGATGCCTGAGAGTGTGCATCGGTTCTCTACCTGACCGTGACCGACACACGGAGTGTTTGGAGCCGGGGCACGAGTGACTCCTTGGTTGCCTGCACTCACGCCTTCGCCAGCGGGATCGTGACAATCACCTTCCCGGTGGAAACGGCCTCGAACAAGTAGACGGCCAGCGGCAACGTCGATACTCCCGTCGTGTGACACTCCCTGGTCGCGCTCAGAACACCTTGGGTCGATACCGCAGGGGGAGTCCACGGGAACGAGAACACAACCGGAGGGGAATCCCGAGGCGCGACGGGTTCACCTTCCACAACCCCCAAACCGACGAACATCCCGAGTTTCAAGCGCACCACACCGCTCGTCCAGACGCGGTCCCACCGAGCCGACACTGGGACGAAGGCAGACTGGTCGGGACTCCTAGACCAGGAGTCATCTGGGTCCGAGTGATGGGCCAGTTTGCTGGAACCGAGAAGTGCAGCCGGGCAAAGCTCACCGACTGCCACGACGAAGGGACTGCTGCTGCGGACCCTGGAGCCAGCACAACCGCACGTGGCGCCGCCGCAAGCGTGTCGATCACCCGAGCACCCGGTCCATCGGTTGCCCACACCTCAACATGCAGCGGCGGCACAAAGTAGGAGATGGACGTGGCATCCTCCGGTCCGAGGAGAACCGAGATGCCGTTGAGCCGGACGGATTGCTCCTGCCCGTAGGGAGCAGGGATCGTGCCGAGCGGGATGATCCGAACGGTAGCGGGAGACGGGGCCGCGGGGCAGTCCATGTCTTGCTTGACGACACCAAGCTGGACGATGAGTTGCGAGGTTCCTCCGCACCACGTGTGTGTCATGACGGCCCACGTCGGCGGCACGGACACCTGGGCATCTCCGAAGGCGACCGGAACCCATGAAGCCGGTGTGGTCGAAAGGTCCATGGCAGGGTGCGGCATGGTCGTGAGTGGGAACGTGACCAGCTCCCAGACGGACGTGCCCACAACCGCAGACGCGGCGAGGGTCAGTGTCAGGACTACCGCCAAGAGAGCGCGCAACCTCACTGTGGTCATGCTGCCACGAAGCCCGCAGAGCACGGGTTCGCGTATGTCGTGTACTTAGCCTGGATCCACCGATTAACCAGGGCTGAAGCAGCCCGCGGATCCACCTAAAAGGGCTCCTGAGCTGGGAGAATGACGGTGCTTAAGTCATCAGATCCCCACAGCTCGGGAGGCACTTTCAGTGAGACAAGTATCGCGCGGTCTCGACCGGATCGAGGTGGCATTCGACGAGCCGAACCTCGTCGCCAATGCCGGACTTCTGCTCGTCTCGACGCTCGTCGTGCGTCTCGGCCTCGAGGCGTTGATCAACTCGACGCTGCGGCTAACCGGCCGTGTGGGTGGTGCACTGCCCGGTCGCAAGGTGCTCAGCCTCGTGCATGCGATCGTGGCGGGAGCCAGCCACATCGACCATGTAGAGCTGCTCCGTGCCGGGGCGACCAAAGCCGTGCTTTCCCACAGGGTGATGGCGCCTTCTACGCTCGGCACATTCCTTCGGTCCTTTACTTTCGGCCATGTCCGTCAGCTCGACCAGGTGATCGGAGAGACCTTGCGGCGAGCGTGGGCACTCGGGGCCGGGCCAAAGGGCCGTCTCGTCCTCGACGTCGACTCGACGATCTGTCAGGTCGAAGGGAACCAAAAGCAGGGCGCCAGCTATGGCTACACCAAGGTCCTCGGTTACCATCCGCTGCTTGCGACTCGGGCCGATACCGGCGAGGTGCTACATGCCCGCATGCGCAAGGGGTCGGCCAACACCGCCCGTGGGGCGAGGCGCTTTGTCGAAGAACTGATCGCACGGTGCCGGCGGGCCGGGGCGACAGGCAAGATCGTGCTGAGGGTCGACTCGGGGTTCTGGTCCAACGACACGATCAAGACCCTCGCACGCCTCGGTGTCTCCTACACGATGGCGGTGCGAACGGGAAACAGGGCAATCGCAACGGCGATCACCGAGATCGAAGAGGACGCCTGGGTCGGCATCGACTACACCGAAGACGGCATCGCCGAGGTCGCCGAGACCACCTACAAGCAAAAGCGCCTTATCGTGCGCCGCACCCGGCTTGTCGGAATCCAAGAGAAGCTCTGGCCCGACTGGCGGCACTTTGGCTTCCTCACCGACTTGGACGGCGGAGCCGTCGAGCTCGACGCCTTCCACCGGGACCACGCCCGTGTAGAGCTCGCCATCAAGGACTTGAAAGAAGGTGCCGGGATGGACCACGTCCCCTCCGGGCACTTCTTCGCCAACTCCGCCTGGTTGTGCTGCGCGGTGCTCGCCCACGACCTCGTGCGCTGGTGTGCCTTCCTGGGCGGCATCGTCGACAAGGACGAGCTGACCGTCACCCGCACTCTTCGCACCCGTTACTTCTCGGTGCCTGCGCGCCTTGTCAATCGCTCGGGCATCTTGAGGCTTCGTGGGCCGGACAAATGGCCCTGGGCCGGCACCTTCATCAAAGCGCTGGGAAAGCTTCGCCTCCTCGATCTCGCTCCTAGCTGAGCGGCCCTCGCGGATCGGCGCAGCCGCAGACGTTTACCTATGCGCTGACAACCAAGCCGAGCAAGAGAGCTTGATTGACTACGCCCCGACACCGGTCGACCGACGTCCGAGAGGGCCGTCAACGGCGACTGCGCTCTACCGGTCAGCAGCTGGGGTTAATCGGTGGATTCAGGCTTAGTCTGCGATAACCGGGTGAGCTACCTACAGAAGTTGCGGACGGCAACACTGGTCGTCTGCCCCGGATCGACCGTCGCTTCGGGCTTGTGGTCTGGGCGCCGCCGGTGCAGCCAGCCAGCATTAGCGTCAGGGTCGCTGTCACGATCGCGCCGATCATGGTTACCGTGCTGATCTTCCCACCACGCGTTCGCACGGGAACGCCGTACCGGCAGGGGGAACCTGACCAGTGTCAGCTTCGCCAGCTCGCAGCGAGATCGGCGCACTTGCCGCGACGGATCATCCCGAGTCGCCGTGTTGGAGTGCCGCGCTGACCGGTCAGCGTCGCCAAGCGAAACGGCGGTGGCGTAATCCACCGAAATCGCCGTTATCCCCTAGTTGTCCTCTAGATAGCCACAGTCTCAACTACTTATGATGAAGCCTCGAGACGCAAGTGGGAGCGGCCCCGCACGTACGGAAAACGTTCCCATCAGCGCAGCCAGCGGGGGGGCGGCGTGTATCTTCCGCGGCCCTCCCGCTGGCTGTGGTTCGTGATCGCCTCGCATGCCGCCGGCGCGTAGCGGTGTCCTTGCCTTGGGTGCAATGACTGCTCGTCGCGCCAGGTACTGCTCGACGACCAGCGACTGTGCCTGAGAACCGCCTCCGAAAGCGTCACAGCTCGCGGCCTCGCAGAGGCGATCCGGGCACACCACGAGAAATGGAACGGGCGGGGCTACCCCGACGGACTGGACCTGGTCGATATCCCCCTCCTCGGTCGCATGGCGGCCACTTGCGACGTCTTCGCAGCGGTGACCCACGTCCGCAGGTACCGGACCGGCATGCTGACGCACCGTGAAGAGTCGAGTTCATCGTCGAGCGTGCGAACAGCGATTTCGACCCGGAACTCGTGAACTTCTTCGTCGACCTGGACCGCCGCGGCCTGATCCTCCCGGACGACTCCAGCCAGACCGAGACGGCGACGCCGGCAGTACGTCGCGAGGAGCCAGGCCCGTTCGTCGCACCGACGGACTGGCGGCTCGCACCCCTGGCCGAGCGGTGGCCATGTCAGCGAACCGTAAGGCACCACGCTCTTGAGCGATAATGCCGGGATGGGTGATCGCAATGTGTTAGGCGGCGAACTGGAGCCCTGCGGCGCCGACCCGCTGACAGGCTTCTATCGAGACGGGTGCTGCCGGACGGGAGTCGAGGATCGGGGCAGCCACACAATCTGCGCGGTGGTCACCGCGGAGTTCCTCGAACACCAGCGTCGCATTGGCAACGATCTCAGCACTCCGGTGCCTCAGTACGGCTTCCCTGGCCTCGTGCCCGGGGATCGATGGTGCGTGACCGCCGTCAACTGGCTCCGGGCTCACCAAGACGGCGCGGCTGCATTCGTAGTGCTCGCATCGACCAATCAGCGGGCGCTTGAGATCGTCCCGCTCGCGGTGCTCCAGGAGCATGCCGTCGACGTCCCTGCGGGTCCCGGGGCCCTCGAGGGTTGAGGTCCGCGAACGCAGCATCCCGCCCTGTGATCGGGTGGCACACGGGATCACCCCGGAACTCGCCTGACCTCGCCGAGCGACCAACCCTGTCCGCAGTTGGAGGCCGAGGGGAGGACTCTGTGAGACGCTACCCAGGGCTAAAGGCCGGTCACGTGGCCTCACGCGGGCTCAAGCCGGACCCGACCGCCCGTGGATGATGCCCAGCGTCGGGCAAGCGGGTCCAGCACGTCTTTCAGCGTCGGCGAGCCGATCTCGCGCAGCTCATAGGAGACCCTCCTCGAGGGGTGGCCGAGGTCGACCAGCCGCGCCAGGTCCATCGGGGTGCCGATAACGACGACGTCACAGTCTGCCTGGCGCACTGTGGCGCCGAGCTCCGCCAGTTGCTCGTTTCCGTAACCCATGGCCGGCAGCGCGGCACCGATGCCGGGGTAACGGGCATAGGTCTCGGCGATCGAGCCCACGGCGTACGGGCGCGGGTCGACGATCTCGGCGGCGCCGTCGCGGTGGGCGGCCACGGTGCCGGCGCCGAAGGGCATACCTCCGTGGGTGATGGTGGGACCGTCTTCGATGACCAGGACCCGTTTGCCCGAAAGCGGCGGGCCCTCCCCGAGCGTGACGGGCGAGGCCGCCTTGACGACGCGTGCCCGGGGGTTGACTGCCGCCACGTTGGCCACGACCTGGGCGACGTCGGCTGGAGCAGCCGAGTCGATCTTGTTCACGACCACGACATCGGCCCTCAGCAGGCACGTCTCGCCCGGGTAGTAGGCGAGCTCGTGTCCGGGACGCAATGGGTCGACGACGGTGATCATGAGGTCGGGAACGAAGAAGGGGAAGTCGTTGTTGCCTCCGTCCCAGACGACGACGTCGCATTCTGCCTCGGCCTGACGCAGGATCTGCTCGTAGTCGACCCCGGCGTACATGACCATGCCCATCCGGACCGGCTCCTCGTACTCTTCTCGCTCCTCCAGACTGGGGTGGGAAGCGTCGATGTCTGCCACCGATGCGAACCGCTGCACTCGCATGGCCTCCAAGTCGCCGTAGGGCATCGGATGGCGCACAAGGGCGACACGGAGCCCGGTCTCAAGGAGGATCTGGCCTACCCGACGGGTGGTCTGGCTCTTGCCACACCCCGTCCTCACAGCGCAGATGGCCACTACCGGCCTCACGCTCGGCAGCATCGTGGCAGCCGGCCCGAGCAGGCGAAAGTCCGCACCCGCCGCCAGAATGGCGGACGCCTTGTGCATCACGTCGACGTGAGACAGATCCGAGTAGGCGAGGATGACCTCGTCGACGTGCTCGTGGGCGATGATGTCGGCCAGCTCCCCTTCCGCCACGATGGGGATCCCGTTGGGATAAAGCGTGCCGGCGAGCGAGGGCGGGTACAAGCGGTCTTCGATGCCGGGAATCTGGGCGACGGTGAAGGCCACGACCTTCGTCGAGTCGTCGTGGCGGAACACGGTGTTGAAGTCGTGGAAGTCGCGCCCCCCGGCTCCCGAGATCACGACTCGACGCTGTCTAGCGGCCATGGATCCATCTTGCGCCGGACCCCATAGTGGCGGGTAGGGCCATAGGACCTTGGCGGACAGGCCGGACCTTCAGACGTGCTGGGGCATTTTCAGCATGAAACCGAACATGACAAGTCCATCTTTCCTGGCATTCCCGAGCACCGCGTTCGCAGGAGCCTTCTACTTCAGGGGAGCCTCATCAAGCTCGGCGCGCCGCGCCCTGAAAGGGTCGCTCCCTCTGCCTTGAGCACAGGGGGTAAGCCGAGCGCACGCGAATTGGCTACGGAGTTGCGATCTCCAATTTCGCCTTGCCGGCCCGAGCGCTCGCAGCCCGCGCGGATCGGGAAGTTCAGGTGCTCGCCGCGATGAAGCGGCCACAGGAGGCCTGTAGATCTTTGAGTTCGCGGTGGCGGCAACCTTGCACCGATGCCGATGACGGCGAGCGGCGCCATGGCGAAGACTGCGACGAAATGGTGGACCTAGTGCACGATGCCGCCCGCAATGAGCACAAAATGGCCCTGATCATTGTACCGGTACCAGCGACAACGGCGGTGCCGCACAGGGCAGCACCAAGAGTCCCTGACGGCCGCTGCGCGTGCCCCGGTTACGAAGATCAGTTCGCCCGATCGGGACTCCACAAAGTCGACCAAGGTTGTGGTTCTCGTGAACCTCCACCGTCCTGCTGTGACCGAACCGAGCGCGCCTCCTACGGAGCCGACGCACCGCTTCCGGCGTAAACCGGTGACACGGCGATCTGCCCGCACTGCAGCTTCGCGATAGTGCTGCCGCCGTAGGGCTGAATCCGCCAGGACACGGTGATCGGCTGGCCGACGCTAGGAGGGGTGACCGCCACCTGCACCGAGGTTGGGCAAACTGCATCTCCGTATCCAGTTGCGTCGCTGTAACCAACGTCGAACGAGGCCTTGGAACCTGCGGTGAGGACGACCACCCTTTCGGGCAGGGCGGGCACAATGTAGGAAGGACCGTCGGTCACCTCAGTTGGAATGGGTTGCCCAGCCGCGTCGAGCATCTTCACGCCTGGATAGCCCTCGAGCGCGCATGTCTTGGCCGAGATGTTCTTGAAGCTGACCACTTGCCCAATGTGGCCCATGGCAGCGTCACTGGGCCCGAGTGCCACCACGAGTTGTCCTGCGGTGCAGGCTGCAGTCGACGACGCTGTCGCCGCCGCCCGTGCAGCCGCCTCGGCAGCGGCCTCTGCCCTTTCGGCTGCGGCCGCTGCCGCATTCGCCGCCGACTCTGCCTTTACCGCCGCTGCCGCCGCCTGCCTCGCCGCTCTTGTGACAGCAGGCGCGGTCGAGCTCGTACAACCGGCGAGCGTCAAAGCCAAGACCGCCATCACGATCGCGCTGATCTTTCGCATCACTCTCATCCTTCCATGAAGCGTCCCAGTCGGAGATTCGCGTACGTCGTTCGCTGGCTCTCCCATGGCCGTGACACACCGATCACGGCCGATCCTGAGGCCCTTGAAGGCCATAGCGCTGCGGGAATACAGGGTACGTACGCACCAGCAGATCGGGTCGCCATGACCCGAGCTCCGGGCGTTGATGCTTCCGAGTGGGAGGGCCATGACCACCATCGGGCCAACGCCGAGCTCGTTCACCGTGCTCATGTGAGTGTCCTGGGTGCAGGTCTGACTTTACGAAACGTCTAGTAGTTGGCGGCGCCCAGGCTGGACTCGACCGGGGTGATGGCGATGACATTGCCAGGGTCGGTCGCTCCACCCTTGCAGTAGGCAAGGCCACCCGGAACCATGAGAGCGGTGCCCTCTCCGGCTCCAGGCAACGTGAGTTGCAGGTGAGATGCCGTCTCAAGGTAGCCGAGGTCGCAGCGGTACTTGGCAATCTCGACGTACGCGATGGCACCCACCTCGAGCAACACCCGGCGTGGGGCAATCCTCTTGAGGTACTGGCTCTGAGTGACCTGTGAGAAGTCGAGGGTAGTACCAGTCGCTGTCACGAATCGCACCCGTGGGTACCCCTCGAGCATGCAGATGCCTGGCCCAAGGTTGACAAGAGCAACAGTCATAGCTCGTTCGCCTAGCGCCCCTCCGAGTCGCGGGCCATCCCCCGCTCTGATCTGGCTGGTCGGACAGGTCGGGGCCGTCGTGGCGCTCGTAACGTAACTTCCGGTGCAGACGTTCTCGTACCGGTCCGGGTCGAACCTCTGGCCGTGCTGGGGGAAGTACCACTCGACGGCCTGGTACATGAAACCACCGGAGCAGGTGCCGAGCTTGAACGCGACGATGGTGGCAGGCTCCTCGATGCCTTCGGCCACATCCTGGCTCGGCGCCACGTAGTCGCTCTCCCCCGTCCCGACGGCTTCGGGCCCGCCCCAAGACTTCCAGACAACGTGAGTGACAAGGCCCGTGGGATCGCCTCCGTTGAAGAACTCGGACGGTTTGACTTTGCCGAAACCTTTGCCCTGGGCGAAGATGCCTGCCAGGAGGCCGAGAGTAGGGAGCGGGACGACGGTCGTGGTCGCCCTTCCGGCCGCAACGGCCTCGGCGACGGCCGCGGCCTTCTCCGCTGCTCTTGCCGCCGACTTCGCCGCCGATTCTGCCTTTGCGGCCGCGGCTGCCGCTGCCCTTGCGGCGCTTGCTGCGCCTGTCACTGCCGGCGCGGTAGAACTCGTGCAACCGGCCAGCATCGCCGCCAAGACCGCCATCGCGATGACACCGAGCTTGTGCACACTGCTCATAGTCCCACCGCCCGTCGTCGCCGAGGGGTCGGCAGGAGCTGGAAAGCCGGATTGGCGATCCGGCTAACGTGCTCGAACATCTGGGGGCCTCAGCCTCGGCTCGTGCAGGATGCGTCCACCCGGGCGTGCGAACGCGAACACTGTTCACCACGCTGGCCCGAACCTCGTCGCTCGTCCCCGAGACCAGCACAGCTGTGACCTCGGGCGGCTAGCTTGCCTGTGATCGACGCATCGGGGCGTTGATGCCTACGGCAAGGGGTCGTTCGATGAATGACTGGCACTATCCGGACGTGGGCGGGACCCAGGACGTGTTCTTCGACGGCGGGACGGCGCGCTCTTTGCCGACGATCGTCGCAGGAGAGGGCATCTATCTCATCGACGATTCGGGCAGGCGCCTTCTCGATGTCTGTTCGGGCCCGTTCCTCGCTGCGCTCGGACAAGGAAACGAGCGTGTGCTCCAAGCCATGGTGGAACAGGGCCGAAGACTGACCTACACCTATTCGCGAACCACGAGGCACCTCGCCAACGCAGCGCTCACGGAGCGGATATCGGCTCTTGCCGGCACCGGATTCGAGCGGGTGCACCTGACATCCGGCGGCTCCGAAGCGGTCGAGATGGCGCTGAAATTCTTGCGGGCCCATGCCATCGCAACCGGGCAGGGACAGCGTCACGAGGTGATCTCGCTGATGCCCGGCTATCACGGCGCGACTCTCCAGACCCTCGGCCTCAACGGCGATGTCCAGACGCCGGCACTGTGGGGATCCATGACCGTGTACTCGCAGAAGGTGCCGGCGCCGCTGACCTTCCGGGCTCCCAGCCCGGAGTCGGCCGCCGCAGCGAGCCTCGCCGCGCTCGAGGAGACAATCGGGCGGATGGGACCCGAGCAAGTATTGGCGTTCGTCATGGAACCGATCGGCGGTCAGGCCTCCGGCGTGAACGTGCCGCACCCATCGTTCGCCAGCGGAGCGCGCTCCATCTGCGACCACCACGGCATCCGACTCGTGTTCGACGAGAGCGTCAGCGCCATGCGGACAGGGCGCTTTCTCGCTGCCCAGCTTGCTCCCGAGGCGCGGCCCGACGTCGCCGTGCTCGCGAAGGGTTTGGCAGCCGGCTACGCGCCGCTCGGCGCCGCGCTCATGCCCGCACATCTCGTGGAGGAGCTCTCCGCGACCACCGGCTTCGTCGTCTCCCACTCCTACGACGCGAATCCGATCGCCTGTGCGGCCGGCGCAGCGGTGCTGGACGAGATCGTTGAGCGCGATCTGATGGGCAACGCGGAGCGCGTCGGCGTGGGGCTACGCGCCGGACTCGACACCATTGCGCAGAGCTCGCCACTGATCGGCGACGTCCGGGGCCGGGGGCTGTTGCTCGCGATCGAGCTCGTCGCCGACAAGAGCACCCTTGCGCGGTTCCCCGCTGACGTCGATCCAGGATCGGTTGTTCTTCGTCATGGCCTCGACCACGGGCTCCTCCTCTACTCGCGTCGCCAGAACAGCGGGCGCTTCGGCGACTGGATCCTGATCGCCCCGCCGCTCGTGATCGACCCGGAAGCCTGCGAAGACCTGCTCGGCAGGCTCGAATCGACGCTTGCCTGCGCAGCTGGGGAGCTTGTCTCGAGCAACGCATGACTGCTGATCCCTGCGACGGGAGTACGCGAAACTGCTGCCGTGAGGCTTCTTGCAGTCATGATCGCCGAGCAGGTGCCCGTCTCCGCCGCGGTGGACGGGCTTGCCTCGCCTCGACCTGTGCAATCTTCTCGAGCCAGAGGTCGCGCCGCTGCTCGGCGTGTCCGTGAGAACCGTCAAGACCCGCCTCCACAGAGCACCTGCGTCGCTTCGCGCCAAGATTGGTGTCGACATCCGGGAGGGATTCATCCATGAGCTCTACGATTGAACCGACTGAGCGACCCTACGCACCCACGCCAACCGGGGAACTTCTCGCCCGAGTGAACCGCCGCAGCGCGGCTACCCACCGGCACCGCCTGCTCGGAGGCGGTGGCTCACTTACGCTCGTCCTCGCGCTGGTCCTGGGCGGAGTCCTGGTCCTGGCCGGCAGCGCAGGACCACAGACATCGAATCACCCACTGGGCAAGGTCTTCGTTTCCGACCGCATAGGAAGCGCCTACGAGCTCAGCGCCAACGAGTCACCGCCGTCGCCGGCACCGCGGAGAGTGGCAAGAGCGGTCGAGAACGCCGAGGTTGGTTTCTCACTCGACCTGCTGAACAACCTCGCGATGTCGAGTGATTCGAACGGCTCGACGAACGAGCTCGTCTCACCGTCCAGCTTGGCGACTGCACTTGCGATGCTGGAGCTCGGCGCGTCAGGTTCCACCGAGCAGGGAATCGCTGCAACGTTGCGAACCGCGGGCCTTTCTGCTGGCGAGCAGGCAGCCGGCTGGTACAGCCTTGCGGCCCTGCTTGCTGCCGAGACGTCAACATCCGCAACGAACCTGAAGCGTGAGCCCGAGCTCGATGTCGCGAACTCGCTGTGGGTCCAACAGGATTTCGCTGTCTTGCCGGCTTTTGTGCGCGCGCTGTCGAGTGAGTTTCAAACCGGGGTGTGGCAGGTCAACTTCCAGACCGACCTCACAGGGGCCACCGATGCCATCAATCAGTGGACGAGCGAGCACACCAAAGGCTTGATAAAGCAGCTCTTCAGCCCAGGCGGCCTTACGCCGACCACGGTTCTCGTGCTTGCCGACGCCGTCTTCTTCCATGCTGACTGGGCCTACCGGTTCGAAAGCGCGACGAGCGACCGGCCGTTCTATCTCGCGACGGGTGGGACCGAAAACGTCCCGTTCTTGAGCTCGGAGCCGGTCAATTCGACCAAGGCGCTGAGGGCACCGGTGTCGACGACAGGCAAGTACGTAGCGGTCGAGCTTCCCTATGCCGGAAAGAAACTGAGTGCGCTCGTGGTGATGCCGACAGGGACTTCACTTTCACAGTTTGTCTCCTCGCTCACGCCTGCCTCGCTCGGCCAGATCGTGAGCTCCATGTCGTCTGAGCTCGTCGACTTTTCCATGCCCACGTTCACACTTCGGTCGGACAATCAGCTGAACCAGACGCTCTCGTCGATGGGCATGTCCCAGGCGTTCGAAACCGGAGCCGACTTCCGCAAGATCAACGCGATGGTTCCGCTCGAGGTTGATACCGTCGAGCAGCACGCCTACCTTCAGGTCACGCCGAAAGGCACTACGGCGGCGGCGGCAACCGGAATCGGCGTCATCGCCACTGCGACTCAGGGGGGCACGCAACCAATCGTCATAGACCATCCCTTCTTGTTCCTCCTGCGGGACAATGTCACCGGCGCGATCCTCTTCGAGTCAATGGTCGAGAACCCGGCGTCTTGATCTTCCTCGGGGTCTGACGGGCAGGCCATGGCAGGCGCTCTGGCGCGGCTCGCCTTAGGCCTGCCTCTGCGGACCTGTGGCGCCGGGTCCTTGACGAGCGAGCAAGCTGCCCCAGCCTTCGTCGTCCCCGGGGATTATCGGCCGGGGTGGATCACCGACCAGCACGTGAGCCTCCCCGGTGCTGATGGCAAAGGCGATCGCCTCACCCACGAGCTTTGGAGGGTCGCGCGGAATGTTCCGGGCTCCGCTGGCCAGGTGACCGGCCCGGAGACGATCGTGGAACTCGCTGGCCGTGACCGAGGGGTAGACGACCGACACCGTCACGCCCAAGCCTGCCAGCTCGAGCCGCCCAACCTGGGAAACCATGTTGAGCGCCGCCTTTGTTGCTGAGTATCCGCCCAGCCCTGGGAAGACACGTAGCGACGTGGCCGAGCTCACATTGACAATGGACCCAGTCGATTGCGACCGCATGACCGGGAGCACGGTCTGCATCCCCACCAGCGGCGCGATCACGTTGAGCTCGAAGATGGCACGCAGGTCAGCCGGGTCCAGCTCCTCGACGGGAACGTGAGGCCCTTGTCCGGCATTGTTCACGAGAACGTCGACTCTGCCGTAGGCCTCGACGGCTCTGGCTACCAGTCGTTCCAGGTGCTCCCGCTTTGTGACATCGGTTGCTACCGCGAGCGAGCCTGGTAGCTCGGCGGCGAGGGCGTCGAGGCGCTCGGCCCGGCGAGCAGCAAGCACGACCCGGGCCCCAAGCCCGTTCAACAAGCGCGCGGTGGCCGCACCGATGCCAGAGGAGGCCCCTGTGATTATGCAGACTGCTCCCTCGATCTCCATGATGCCCTCCGGCAGGTGCGCGGCCTCAAAGTACCTGCGATCCTCGAGCCTCAAGACTGAAGCGTCGCCTGAGCCTACGCGCGAACCGCCCCCGGGACCCGAGGTGCCGGGGGCGGTCGCGGAGTGCCTCTCGCGAGGGACGGCAGCTCCGTTCACAGTCTATGAGACTGCAAGAGCGTTGTGCAGGCTCGCGTCTGCCGCGCGCCCGACGGACCGGCGTGTGGCTGGCTGCGCTCGGCAACACTGCCGATGACGGCACAGCTGTCCGCACAGCTACGGCAGAGCTAGTGCCTTCTGGAGTGTCGGAACACGAGATACAGCACGCCACCGATTACAGCGATGACGACCACGGTCTTGATCAGGAAAGCGATCAAGCCGACAATCCAGCCGAACGCCAGATACGCCACGATCGCGGCGACAACGGCAGCCGCGACCACGGTCAGCTTGTGCCCGGGTCGTAGTCCTCGCTCCTGGGTAGTTCTGGGCTCGATCATGAAACCTCCTCCTGTGAACCGTAGCTCCGCCCAGCTGGCCGTGGAGGTCGTCTCCCTCGAGTAGCCCTCCGAGATAGTCCTCGCTCCCCGGTCCGGCCCGTTGTCGAGCCGTCCGAGCGCGAGGCGCGACCCGTCGAGGAGGCACACAGCCCGCGTCCGAAGCCTCTCAATACCCTGCCTATAGTTGGGCAAGGGACGCGTGACGAGGCTGGAGAGCCCGATATGGGCCTAGGAAAGCGCACAAAGAACACCGACAAGGTTCGGCGCCGGCGCGTCCCGGGCGTTGTGACCGGCCTTGTCCTGGTCGTCGCCCTCGGCGCGGCCGGGACCCTGATCGCCCTGCAGCGGACCCACGCGCCCTCGGCGGGCGGTCGGGGCACCCAGCACGGCTCTCACCCGACGACCACGGTCCCGCCGCCACCCTTGACGATCACGTCGGTGTCACCGTCACCTGGCACGGCCGACGCCGCCTTCGACACCAGCGTGACCGTGGACTTCTCCGAGCCGCTCGCGACCAACAGCCCATTGCCGACGCTCTCGCCGGCCCCGCCCGGGAACTGGGTGAGAACCGCACCGGCGGCGGTCCGTTTTGTCCCGGACGGATACTTCGCTCCCTTCAGCATCGTGCAGCTCCGCGTGCCAGGCGGTCCCAGTGGGATCCGCAGCCGTTCCGGCCAGGCTCTGCCGACCACACTTCGGAAGAACTTCGTGATCGCAGGAGGCTCCGAGCTGCGACTCCAACAGCTACTTTCGGAGCTCGGGTACCTTCCCCTCCAGTTCGTGCCTGCCCCGTCGACGGGCGAGAAGGCTCTGGACACAGCCTTGGCCTCGATCGCCCGCCACGCATACCAACACCCATACCAAGACGCCACCGCTACAACGTCGGCCCCGCCCGCTCCGGCGATCGACTCCGAGCCTTCGGTCGCGGCCGAGGTCCCCGTCCAGGCCCTGGCTGGCAGCCTCGTCTGGCGCTTCAGCAATCTGCCGGACTCTCTCGCGGCGCTCTGGAGGCCAGGATTGCCCAACGTCATCACGGCCGGAGCCGTCATGGCCTTCGAGAGCGCCCACGGGCTGGCCACCGACGGCGAAGCCGGGCCCAAGGTGTGGGCCGCGCTTCTCCAGGCAGTCGCGCGGCGCCAGGTGACGTCCGCACCCTACGACTACGTCGTTATCAATCAGGCCCTTCCGGAGACCGCCTCGGTTTGGCGCGACGGCCGGATCATCTTCACGACGCTCGTGAACACGGGCATTCCGGCCGCGCCGACCGCCCCCGGCACCTACCCCGTCTTCGCCCGTTACCTGGTCACCACGATGACGGGCAAGAACCCGGACGGGACCCCCTACACGGACCCGGGCATCCCCTGGGTTAGCTACTTCAACGGCGGCGACGCTCTCCACGGCTATGTCCGAGCGGGCTACGGCTTCCCCCAAAGCCTCGGCTGCGTCGAGATGACCTACGCGAACGCGGAGACGATGTTCCCTCTCACTCCGTTCGGGACGCTCGTCACCGTCCTCCCGAGCCCGGTCCAGCTACTTCGGCGATCAATTTAGGCTGGTCGCGATCCCCCAGCTGGCGTGCCATCGCTCGCCCTCCTGGAGCTTGATCAAGCTCGTGCCGGAACGAAGGGCGTTCGGGGGACAGGTCATCGGCTCGATGGCGATTGCTCTCCGACGATCGGCTGGCTCGCCCAGAGTGTCACCCGTGTAACACATGGCGTACGCGAACGCGGCGTCGGCCCAGATCTCCGAGCACCGGCTCGGCAGGTCCAGGCGCGCATGCCAGCGGCCGTCGGTCCCGACCGCCAAACCCGTGTAGCAGTCGTCGAGCTCGAGCCCCCTGAGGGTCCGCCCGTCGAGGTCGAAGACTGAACCGGACACCTGCTCCTCACCGGTAGGCAGGCCGCGCTTGTCCAAGAGCAGTCGGCGCCGTGCCAACAGGTGCACCTGGGCCTGGTCGATACCGCCCGGGCCCGCGAAGAGGTACGGATGGAACCCGAGCCCGAAGGGGGCGATGCCACTCCCGGCGTTCGTCACGCCGCACGCAACCTCGAGCCCGCCGTCGCCGAGCGCGTATTCGAGGTCGAGCCGAACGCGGAAGGGATAGGCAGGCTGCGGATGGATGACGCAGGAAAACACTGCCCGGTCCGCGGAACGCGCGTCGATCGACCAGGGCAACCACCGCACGAAACCATGGATCGCGTTGGACCGCTCTGGCTCGTTGAGCGCGGCCTGGCCGACGATGTCCCCGACCCGGTATGAGCCATCCTCGAGCCTGTTCGGCCAAGGGGCGAGCACCTGTCCCCGGTCGCTAGATGAGATCTCAGCCTCGGGGAACTCCCAGATGACGGGCACCGAATCAGCCCTGAACGAACGGAGGGTCGCACCGACCTCGGTTATGACCGCGTCGAGGTCACCGTGAACAAGCACAATTTGCTCGCCTGAGGGCGGGAACATGAAGGTATCGTACCTGCCAAGCCCCCTCACACAGCTCGTCGAACCGGCGGGCCGGAGACCGGCTCAAGTCTCGGCCAAGAGAGCGATTCCCAAAAAGGAGTGGGCGGGCATGCGGATTCTCGTGACCAACGACGACGGATTCGACGCGCCGGGGCTCTCTGTCCGCTCAACCATCGAGCGTGGCAGTATCCACTGACAGGGCGCTGCCAACAAGCGAGATCACCCTGTTGACAGACGCGTCGCGACGCACGTTGCCCTCTGAGCGAGCCCGCCGCAAGCCTGCGACACGCGACCGTCGCGCCGAGGCCGTCACGACCGGCACAGACCCTTCCCAGAGAGATTCCCGTCATCTCAATTGACGATAGATGCCATCTGGAACGGTTTCACCACTTGCGCAGACGCGAGTCCTCTCGTAGGGTTTCCGCCACACCAACTGTCAACGACGAGTGGTGCCGAAACGCCCGGTGATGTCACGCCGGGTCGGGGTTAAGGCTTTGCCCCCCCGCAGGCATAACTGGATACCTCGGCGCCTGCGAGCCGAGCCGCGTAAGCGGCGTTGCTCGTCCCGACCTGCTCTCCTGATGGAGCGAAAAGGAGTCGCGACAACAAAGAAGACAGGGCGAGACCCGTCTGCACCTCGTGGGGATGTTCCAACGTCCAGATCCGGCTAGCCCTTCCGGCACCGAGTCGCGAGTCGCATGCAATAGACGGCCTGCCCGCATCAACGCATCCACCTGGAACCCACCGGGTTTTCGACACTCCAAGGAGGAGCAAGATGCGCAAGCACCCCCTGATCGCGCTCATCGCGTTCACTTTTGTTGCTGCATCCATATTCATCGGCGCCGCAGGCGCCAGTAGTATCAACAACTCAGTACCTGTTCGCGCCACTTCCCATCTCAGCAAAGGCGAAAGTGGCTCGTCGGCTTTCCCTACCGCCAATCTCAGGTGGCTCGCGGCGACAGTCCGCGAGCACGCCAGTGCTGCGGCGCAGCTCACCGCACAGGTCGCGCGTGACAAGGACCTGCCGTTTTGGCGGGGCCTTGCCGGCGACCGTGTAGCCATTCACGACAGCGGGCGCCCGCCCAAGGGCCTTCTCCCGTCGGCTTGGCGCGAATTGCAACAATCCACCGCGCGTGCTGCAGCCGCTCAGGCAGCGGCAGCTGCAAAGGCGGCTCAGGCGGCTCAGGCGGCTCAGGCGGCTCAGGCGGCCCAAGCGGCCCAAGCGGCTCAGGCGGCCCAAGTGGCTCAGGCGGCCGAGGCGGCCCAAGCAGCCCGGGCGGCAAAGGCGGCAAAGGCGGCGATCGCGGCAAGAGATACGAGAACTACAAGAGTCACAAGAGTCACAAGAACTACAAGATCCACAAAGGCGACCCCGACAAGAGCCCCTGCAGCGGCAGCTCCGACAACCTCCCGTAGAGGTGATCCCGGTGGTGTCTGGCTGGAGCTGAGGCTCTGCGAATCCGGTGACAACTACGCCGAGGACACAGGAAACGGGTATTACGGCGCCTACCAGTTCGCTTTGCAGACGTGGTGGGGGCTGGGCTACTCGGGCCTGCCGAACGACGCGTCACCCGTCGTGCAGGACCAAGCGGCCGAGCGGCTCGAAGCCGAGGCGGGTTGGGCGCAATGGCCGGCCTGCAGCGCGGAGCTCGGGCTCTAGAGATCCCCCGAGCGCTCCTGACCGTCGAGCGGCCGTCCACTAAGTACCGGCAGACACCCGCCATAAGTTTCGGAGTTCTGGCAGCGCCTTGCCCCATGTGGTTGCGTGCCCGCTGTCAAATGCCGGGGCTTGGTCCGGTCTTTTCATAGAACGAGCTCCCGCCAACACCCGCACCGGCGCCGGCGAACTGAGCGGTCCTAAGCTCGGCTCGGGAGGTCGCACACATGCGGTTCAGCATCTGGCTGGGAACAGAGCAGACTTGGGACGAGCTTCTAGGATCGGCGGAGCACGCCGAACACACCGGGTGGGACGGGATCTGGGTCGCGGACCATTTCATGCCCAACGGCGAACGGAGCACCAAGCCCCGCCTCGAGGCGTGGACGACTATCGCGGCGTTATCGGCTCGCGTGGATCGGGTGCGTGTCGGCGTGCTGGTGACGGGCAACACCTACCGGCATCCCGCCGTGCTCGCGAAGATGGCCGCCACCGTCGACCACATCTCCGAGGGGCGCCTGGTACTCGGGCTCGGCGCGGGATGGCAAGTGAACGAGCACGAGGCCTACGGCATAGAGCTCCCCGCAGTCGGCGAACGCCTGGCGCGCCTCGACGAAGCTTGCCAAGTCATCCGTCTCCTGCACACCGAGGAGCGCAGCAACTTCGAAGGGCACTTCTACCGGCTGGTCGACGCCCCCTGTGAGCCGAAACCGGTCCAACGACCACTCCCGTTGCTCATCGGTGGCAGTGGCGAAAGGAGGACTATGCGAGTCGCCGCCCGCTACGCCGACGAGTGGAATTGCTGGGGGCTGCCCGACCTGCTGGAGCACAAGGCCGAAGTTCTCGAGCAACACTGTCTAGAGATCGGACGCGACCCGGCCTCGATCAGGCGATCAGCCCAGGCGATCGTGTTGATGAGCGACGACGCCGAACAGCTGAAGAGCTGGCGGTCCGACAGCGCAGTCATGCCCCGAATCATCGGCACTGCGGCGGAAGTTGCAGAGGTCATGGGCCGCTACGCCGAGATCGGTGTGGACGAGTTCGTCGTCTCCGACCACTCGCTCGGCCGAGACGCCAGCCAGAAACGGGAGAACATGGACCGGTTCGTCGAAAAGGTGGCCGTCCACCTGCAGGACCGATCCGGCTCCTAGGTATCAGGACTGTCGCACGAGATGGGCCATCTCGTCGCGGCGCCCGACAAGTTCCGGGGCACTGCCGACGCGTCGCAGGCGGCGGCGGCGGCCGCACGCGGGGCGCGTCGCTGCCGGCTGGACAGCCTCGGAGGTTCCCCTCGCCGACGGCGGCGATGGGCTGCTCTCGTCCTTTCATGGCGCGCTCAGGCGCGACGAGGTGACCGGGCCACTTGGCGCGCCGGTGCTGGCGGAGTGGAAGCTCGTCTCGGGGAGCTCCCATGACGACGGCCCGACTGCGGTGATCGAGATGGCGAACGCGTCGGGGCTTGTCATCGCAGGCGGGGAGCTCCGCAACGACCCGATGACGGCCTCGACGGTGGGGACCGGTCAGCTCATCCTGCGGGCAGTCTCCCTGGGTGCGACTCGAGTCATCGTAGGCTGCGGGGGCTCGGCAACAACCGACGGAGGCGCAGGCGCCCTCGGAGTCATCGGTTCACGCGAAGCTCTCCAAGGCGTCGAGCTCGTCGCCGCCTGCGACGTGACTACCAGGTTCCTCGATGCAGCAAGGGTCTTTGCTCCCCAAAAGGGCGCCGTCCCCGAACAGGTCGAGGTGCTGACCGATCGACTCGCCCGCCTCGCGGACAGCTATCGGGCGGACTTCGGAGTGGACGTCACCGCACTGCCCGGAGCGGGGGCCGCGGGAGGCCTCGCCGGAGGGCTCGCCGCGCTCGGTGCCGAGATCGTCTCGGGTTTCGAGCTCGTGGCCGGCTTCGTCGGCTTGGACGAGCACCTCGCCGTCGCGGACCTTGCCATGACAGGAGAGGGCTACCTCGATAGCCAGTCCTTCTCCGGCAAGGTCGTCGGCGGCGTGGTCAAGCACGTGGCCGGAAGAGTACCGATCCTGTGCATCGTCGGCGACGCCGCCAGGGGAATTGGCCCGGCCGGAGGAACCGCCACGGCGGGATTCGAGCTCGTCAGCCTTGTCGAGCGGTTCGGACCGGACAGAGCCCGATCCGAGGTCCTCGCCCTCCTCGAGGACGTCGTAGCGCAGTACATCTCGGCCCTGTGATCACAGCCAGCGCCCCGGCTCGCGTTCTTCAGCGGATCCCGACACCGAGCCGGGCCACGTCGTCGAAGAAGCCAGGATAGGTCTTGGCGACACAGCCCGGATCGGAGAGCTCGACGCCGGGCACGACAGCGCCGATCGCGGTGAAGGCCATGGCGATGCGATGGTCACGGTGGGTGTCGACACGGCCGCCGTGCAGTGGCGTGCCCCCGTGCACGACCAGGCCGTCACGTGACTCCTCGACACGAGCTCCCAGACGCCCCAGCTCGGTCGCGACCGCTGAGATGCGATCGCTCTCATGGCCACGGGCGATCTCGGCACCGCGGATCATTGTGTCTCCTCGTGCCAGCGCTGCAAGCACAGCCATCGTCGGAACTTGATCCGGCATCGCAGCGAGGTCGACGTCTATGCCGGTGAGCTCGCCTCGCCGTGCGACCGTGGTGCCGCCGGGACCCCGGGAGAAACTGGCGCCCATGGCTGCGAGAACCTCCACCAAGCCGCCGTCGGGCTGCGCGGTCTCCAAGGCGTTGGCAACGGTGATCGACCCTCCCGTCGCGACGGCGAGGGCGTAAAGGTGCGCCGCGGCGCTTGCGTCGTGCTCGACGGACTCCGCCCTTGAGACATAATGAGCCCGGGAGCTAACCCTGAAGCGACCTGGCGCTTCCTCGGCGACCGATGCCCCCCAACGAACCATTTCTCGGACTGTGAGGCGCACATAGCCGAGCTCGCGGAGACCCCCCACCACAACGACGAGGTCATCGTCGGCATACGGGCCCACGAGGAGGAGCGCGGTCGCGAACTGTGAGCTGGCCGAGGCGTCGACATGTAGCCGGCCACCGGCAAGGCCGCGACTGGAGATCCGCAGCGGCGGCCTGCCTTGGTTGCTCTGGACCTCGGCGCCAGCCGCACGCAACACCTCGAGGAGCGGAGCGATCGGACGCCGGCGGAGGGGCTCCTCGCCATCGAGCACCACGGTCCCCCTCGCAAGCAGCGCCACTGCTGCCAGGAAACGAAGCGTCGTCCCCGAGAGTCCCGCGTTCACCTCCGTCCCCGCCGCCACAGGCCGGCCCGAGGTCCCGGTCACCTCCGTTTCGCTGCCGGCAACCTCGATCCGGGCACCCAGCACACGGAGCCCCGAGATCATCGCCGAGGTGTCATCGCTCGCGAGCACGTGGCCGAGCACGCTCTTGCCCTCCGCCAGGGAGGCCATCACGAGCAAGCGATTGGTCAGGCTCTTGGAGGGCGGCGCGTCGAGCGTGCCTTCGACCGGGCCGGCAGGGACGAGCTCGAGCACGGCCCGAGAGAGCCAGTCGTTCGGGGCGGAGCCGATCACTTGCCAAGCGTAGGCCGGTGCGAGGCTCGCGCGGCCTTGGGCACACAACGCGGCCCTCGTTTACCGCCGAAGCGCGCCGGGGTGCGACGATGGCGCCGTGACTTTCCGCATCTGCTTCGTATGCACGGGCAACATCTGCCGCTCACCCATGGCCGAGGTGGTCCTCCGCCATGAAGCCTCCGCCATGGGTCTCGCCGGACAATTGGCGGTCGACAGTGCGGGCATCGCAGCCGACGTCGGCTTCGACATCGACCGACGCGCCCGCAGGGCACTCGAACGACGGGGCTACGGGCCCGTCAGTCACCGGGGGCGCCAGCTCGAGCCCACCTGGCTCGATGAACGCGACCTTGTCGTCGTGATGGAGAAGAGCCACCTGCGATGGCTGGTGAAGCGTGCGCCGAAGAGCGCTGACACCGCACGAGTTCGGCTCCTTCTCAGCTACCCGACGCGTCGCGCTGGACATGGCGACTCGCTCGAGATCCCTGACCCGTTCTTCGGCGGCGAGGCGGAGTTCGAGTCGTGCCTCGATCTCGTCCAGACCGGGTGCGCGGCGCTGCTGGGCGAGCTGGCGGTCGAACTCGCCCAGAGCTGAGGCCGTCAGGTCGCTGGGCTCACCGAGCTCATGTTGAACTCGGCCACGCGCAACGCCGGCATTGCAGTTCTGTTGAGCCACTCGTTCCATTCCCGCGATAGCGCCCGTTCGGTCCGTCCCGCCTCGATGGTCTTCGACAACAAGTCGACCGGGCTCTCGTTGAAGCGGAAGTTGTTGACCGACCCGACGATCTCGCCCTGCTCCACCAGGTAGACGCCGTCTCGCGTCAGGCCGGTCAGCAGCAGCGTCGCCGGGTCCACTTCCCGGATGTACCAAAGGCAGGTGAGCAGCAGTCCCCGCTCAGTCCGTGCGACGAGGTCATCGAGTGTGCTCGTAGCTCCGGGCAGCTCGAGGATGAGGTTGTTCGCGAGAGCCGCCGGCTCGGCGCCCGATCGTGCGGCCCCTGCGCGGTGGTACTGCAAGCGCGCGAGGCGGCCCTCTGAGATCCATTCAGTCCGCTCCAGCGCCAGGCCGTTGTCGAAGACCGACACGTCCTGACCGGACGCCCCCGTGACGAGAAACGGTGTGCACTCGAGACCTTCGGCAAAGGGATCGCTGCGCAACGAGAACCGGTGCGTAGAAAGCGACTCCCCCACCCTCGTCGCGCCGCCTGGCGCAGAGAAGACGCTACGCCCTTCCTCTGCCTCGCGGCCCGAGGTCGCGTCCCCCAACGAGAAGACGAGGTCGGCGACAGCATCGGGCGGCAGCACGACCTCATAGCGACCGGCTTGCAGATCGAACTTTCGCTCGCCCCAGCTGAGTCGGCGGTCGAGCCGCGCGGTCAGCTCCTCGACATGGACGGTGGCCAGGTCCTCGGCACCTGTGGCCGCCCATGCCGACCGCCCTCCCCCGTCTGCGCGGGCGACGACCTCGAGCTTGCCTGTCGGCTCGACGTACCGGAGCCGCAGGCCTGTCGAAGAACCGAGATAGACGGTCGAGACGTGATGCTCGGCGTAGCCAGCCAACTTCGTTCCCGCCGCGCCCGCCCGTGCGAAGGCGTCACCGAGCCCGGTGAGAACGCTGCCGAGCCCTGCCAGGCTCGTCATGACCGGTGGATCGGCGAAGTCGCTTCCGCCGTGTGAAAGTCTCGGGATGACAAGTGGTGCGGCGTCTTCGGCGGGCTGGGCCGTGGCTGCGGCCGCCTCGGCCCGATGGACGAGCTCGATCGCGTCGATGGCACCACTGCCGCTCGCGGTCCCGACACCTGTCCCCCCGTCGGTCTGCCTCAAGGCGATCACGGTCACGTCGCGGTCGCGCTGCGTGCCGTTCGTCGTCACGGTGTTGTTGGCAAACCGAAGCTCCGCTTGGCTGACCTCTTCCACGATCACGACGCAACCGTCCGATCGGGACGCGTCGAGGACCTGCTCGACGACGCGGTCCGCTGCGGTGAGACGACCTGCGCCGGCGCTCATCGACCCGACTCCGCACGAGTGTTCAGCACGTTAATGCCCCGGAACAACGCTGACGGGCAACCGTGGCTCACGGGGGCCACCTGCCCGGGCTGGCCCTTGCCGCAGTTGAACGCGCCGCCCAGGTGGTAGGTGGACTCGCCGCCCACGGCCTGCATCGCTCCCCAGAAATCCGTCGTGCGCGACTGATAGGCCAGATCCCTCACCTGCCCGGCGAGCTTGCCCTTCTCGATCCTGAAGAAACGCTGCCCGGTGAACTGGAAGTTGTAGCGCTGCATGTCGATCGACCAGCTCTTGTCGCCGACGACGTAGAAGCCGTCGTCGACCGACGAGATGAGCTCCTCAGTGGTCGGTCCGTCCCCCGGTGCCGGGCAAAGCGACACGTTGGCCATGCGCTGGATCGGTGTGTGCCCCGGAGAGTCGGCGAACGCGCAGCCGTTGGACCGGCCGAAGCTCATGAGGCGTGCGATACGCCGGTCGAGCTGGTAGCCCACCAGCACGCCGTCGCGAATGAGGTCGAAGCTCTGCGCCTCGACTCCCTCGTCGTCGTAGGCGACAGTTGCCAAGCCGTGGGCGACGGTGCGATCGCCGGTCACGTTCATGACCTCCGAGCCGTAGGCGAGGGTGCCGAGCTTGTCGAAGGTGGCGAACGACGTCCCCGCGTAGGCCGCCTCGTAGCCCATCGCCCGGTCGAGCTCGGTGGCGTGCCCGATGGACTCGTGGATCGTCAGCCATAGGTTGGTGGGATCGATGACGAGGTCGTGAGCACCGGGTGTCACAGACGGGGCGTGGAGCTTCTCGGCGAGGTAACCGGGGATGCGTGCGAGCTCACCGTCCCAGTCCCAGCCCTCACCGAGCAGGTACTCCCAACCCCGGCCGGCCGGCGGAGCCAGAGTGCGCATGGTCTCGAAGCCCCCAGCCTCGGAGTCGACCGCGATCGCCTCCACCGACGGGTGCACGCGGACCCTGCGCTGGGTCGTGACCGTGCCGGAGAGATCCGCGTAGTGCTTGTCCTCCACGACGGCAAGCACGTACGCGGTCACGTGATCCACGCCCGGCGAGCCGAGCAGACGCCCGCTCCACTCCTCGAGCAGGGCGACCTTCTCGGCCGTCGACACCTCGGCCGGGTCCTGATCGTACGAGGAGGTCCATACTGCTCGACCGTGCGACGGTTCATCGGCTAGCTCGACGCGCTCACTGACTGCGGGCGCCGTGGCCCGCGCCGTCGCGACGGCCTGGTCGGCTAGCGCGGCCGCAGCGTCGGCATGGATCTCGACCGTGGCCGCGAATCCGAACGAGCCCTCGTGAACAACTCGAAGGCCGAGGCCGAGCTCGAGGTCGTCGGCCGAAGTCTCCAGCCGGCCGTCGCGTAGGCTCACGACCTGCGAGCGGATCCGTTCGATGCGTACCTCGGCATGCTCACAGCCGAGCGAGCGCGCCCGGTCGAGCGCGGCGCTACGGACTGCCTCGAGCGGAAGGTTCAGGAATTCGGCGTCGAGCTCTACGGTCGCCATGGGTGATGCGCCTCCTCGAAGTCGGTGCCAAGTGTGCCAGCCCATGCCGATGACATCAAAGGCTCCACGGACCGGGACCGAGTCTCAATCAGGACGGAACCTCTGGTCGTAGAAGAACTTGCCGTCCGGCGAACGGTGCGGGGGCCTCTTGGGGGCCATCAGCTCGAGAGGGAGGTGGCGTCGCTCTCCGGACCACGGCGCGCGGGGCGCTACGACGTGGTCCGCCAAGCGGTAGGCGAGGGCTTCGTAGTTCACGCGCCAGCCGCGGAAATGCCGCCACGCTTCCTCGCTCGTGCGCTCAATTGGGAAGCCCGTCTCCTTCACGAGGTTCACCGCATAGACGAACTCTTCGTAGCTGAGCTGGAGCTCTCCGCCAGGCGCCGGGTCGGAGTCGAACTCCCAGTGCAGAGCTTGGGCAATGCGGCGAAGCGCCGTGAAGCCCATCCGCAGGCACATCCGGGCCTCGGACGGCGCGTTGGCCGGGTTCAGAGACAGGTGCATCGCAGCGGCGTCCATCACCGCTAGCAGCGAGATGATCCATGAGAATCCGGGCTCTGGAGAGCGGAACCAGAGCAGCACCGGATAGGAGATGTGACTTTCCGCGAGATCGGCGGCCCAGAGCTCCCAGTCGCCGTAGAGCGCGGGCAACGCGTCGGTGATCCGGACGAGCTGGTGGCGCATGAGGACCTCAGGACCCCAAGCCGGCACGCCCGCGCGGCTCTCCATCAGGGTCACGAGCGACTCACGACGGTTGAAGGCCTGGTAGATAGCCGGCAGGTACCCGATCTGGAGCGCCACCGCGATAGCCCCGGTCGCGGCCGCGAGCACGACTATCACGTCGTTGCCGGTCGCGTTCGCGTGCACGAGGCCGACGGAGAACAAGGAAGCACCCGAGTCGCTGATGCCGCCGGGGAACGATCCCGTCCAGGGCCACTGCATGAGGCCGTAGCCGAGGACGTACAAGCCAAGGAAGGCCGCAAGCTGCGCAATCAGAGACACCGGGCCGACCGCGGCAAGAAGGCCGTCCTTGCGGGCGAAGCTGCGAACGGGACGGGCCACGAACAGGAAACCGCGCCGCACGACCCGCCCGACCAGGAGTGGCAAGACCTGGAACCTCGAGCCTCCTCGCGGAAGCACGAAAGTGGTGACCAGGCTCGTCGTGGCGATCACCACGATGAGCACTCCGATCACGAAGCTGATCCAGACCATGAGTCTTGTTTCCTACACGATCGGACCACCAAACGCCAGGGTGCCGGAGTGCCGGGGCCGCGCGGGCAGCGGGGCGCCCGAGCAGGACGCCCCGATTTGTGAGCTGCCTACGCGTCCCCTGAGCGGTTCGCGTTCGGGCCTTGGGCCCTTACCTCCTCGACGCGCGCGAACGCCGAGCGGAGCTCGTCGATCCACGCAGATTCGTTTCTCCCGACCAGGTCAACGCACCAGGCGAGCGCCTCGCTCCTCGAGCGGGCGATCCCGGCGTCGATGAGGGTGTCGAGGACCTGGCGCTGTGACATCCGCAAGCGGGTCATGACCGGCACGTTGGCCGTTGTGAACAGGCGGGTGGTGCCTCCTGCGGTGGCGCCCCACGAGACGACGCGGCCGAAGCGGCCCTGTGCCTCCTCGGCGATGCGGATCCGGTGTTCCCTGGTGTCCTCACGGAACCGCTCGATCCGCGCCTCCTCGGCGGTCGCAGCCGCCCCAGCTGTCGCACCTTGATCCAGTTCCACGGTGCTGAGCGCGCCGATGACGAGGATCTCCTCGTTGTCGACAGTCACCTCGGGAACCCCGACGTAGAAATCGTCAGGAAGCCGGCCCGTGAACCAGGCCTTGATCTCCGCTCGCTGCTCGGCAGAAGGGCGCTCCTCGGACCCGGAGCCCCACCGGCCCCGCGCCCATCTCGGGCCGGGGCCACGCCGTCCCCCGCGCTGGCGAGGGTCATGTTGATGATCGTGAAGTGTCATGGATTCAGATTACATGATTACCAGTCAGTTTGCAATGGTCACCACGAGGGGGACGCTCGTGCGGTCCAGCGCCCCTCCTCCCTGGTCAAGGCGATCGCCAGGCCGAAACAGTGCTGCAACGAGCGCTCAGTCAGGACGTCATCGATCGGGCCCATCGCCACCACTTCTCCCTCTCGCAGCAATAGCGCGTGAGATGTGGTGGCGGGCAGCTCTTCGAGGAGATGGCTAACGTGCACCGTCGTCGGGGAATCCGAAGATCGTGCCAGCGCAGTGAGCGCAAGCACGAGAGCCTCCCGTCCGGGAAGATCGACGCCGGCACATGGCTCGTCAAGCAGTAACAGAGGATGCTCGACGAACAGCGATCGGGCCAGCAGGATCCGCTGGCGCTCGCCCTGGGAACAGGAGCCGAACGCGCGCCCTGCGAGCCCTTCGCATCCGAGCGCCTTGAGGATCTGCCTCCCCCGCACGAGATCTGCCTCCTCGGCCGATGCCCACCACGGCGCCAGTACGCCGCGCCCGCCGGTCAGCACGATCCCGAGCGCGGCCGCACTGGCGGGGAGCCGGTCGGCCACCGCGTGGCTCACGACGCCGATACGCGAGCGGAGCTGGCGGAGGTCACTCGCGCCGAGTCGGGCGCCGAGCACGATCGCAGACCCGGAAGAAGGATGGCGCTCGGCACCCAACAAGCGCAGGAGGGTGGTCTTGCCTGCTCCGTTCGCGCCCAGCACCGCCCAGTGCTCGCCTGTGCGGATCGCGAGCGACACCGGTCCGAGCAAGCGCCGGCCGTCTGGAGTCGTGACGGTCGCGCGGTCGAGAAGCGCCGCGAAGGCTGTCGTGGACTCGGCGTCAGCCGGTGGTATCCGCTCGCTCGCCGCCATTGGCCGGAAGTCTCGCGCAACGAAGGCCTGATCAGGCCCAGCGGCTGCCGCGCGAGCCGCGACCTAGTGGCGGGAGTGCCTGTCGCAGTGGACGACCACTATGGCGCATGGTGCGTGCCGCACGAGATGCTCGGAGACCGAGCCGATGAGCATGCCCGCGAACGCGCCATGACCGTGGCTGCCGACGACCAGAAGATCCGCGTCCTTCGCCGCAGCCAACAGGACGGGAGCAGCGTGGCCCACCTTGACGACTCGCTCCACCGGGATGCCGGGGTCGGCGCCGAGCGTCTCGTCGATCGCCTCGTCGAGAGCCCGTCGTGCCATGGCTTCCGGGTCGTAGTCGACCGGGAACGTCGGGACCCAGCCCGTGCCCGTCGCGACCTCCCAGGTCGTCAGGACCCGTAGCGTCGCTCCCGTCAGACGGGCCTGCTCGGCAGCCCACCTGAGAGCCTTGCGCGACGGCTCGGAACCGTCGACACCGACAACGATGAACCGCTCGCTGTTCTCCGCAGTGTCACTCATCGCCTTTGAGCTTACCGGCTCGATGGCCCTGAGCTGCTCAACTATGTCCGGGAACATCAAGAGGCTCAACACGGTTGAGTGTTTAAGACTCAATACTGAGAGGACGATCGACTGGTGTCAAAGACTCAACAGCTTCCGGTTCTGCCGCTCGCCGATGTCGTCGTGCTGCCAGGCATGGTCGTGCCGGTCACCCTCGATGATGCGGAGCGGCAAGCAGCGATCGACGCGGCCAACGCAGCAGGCGAAGACGAAGTTCTGGTCGTGCCGCGGCTCGATGGCAAGTACGCCCCGGTCGGCGTCGTCGCGACGATCGAGCAGCTAGGGAAGCTGCCCGGCGGCGAACCTGCCGCGGTGCTGCGTGCTGTGGCCCGCGCGCGCGTCGGTTCCGGAGTGACCGGGCCGGGATCTGCGCTCTGGGTCGAGGCCGAGATCCTCGACGAGGTCCTCGGCGGCGAGGCCTCAAGTGAGCTCTCGCGTGAGTACAAGAACGTGGTCGTTTCGATTCTTCAGCAACGGGGCGCCTGGCAGGTCATCGACTCCGTCCAGCGCATCTCCGAGCCAGGCGAGCTGGCCGACATGGCCGGCTACGCGCCCTATCTGTCCAATGAGCAAAAGCTCTGGCTGCTCGAGACCGTGGATGTCGAGCAGCGCCTGGCGAAGTTGGTCGAGTGGGGTCGGGAACATCTCGCCGAGCTCGACGTCGCCGAGCGCATTCGCAGCGACGTGCATGACGGCATGGAGAAGAGCCAGCGAGAATTCCTCCTGCGCCAACAGCTGGCCGCGATCCGCAAGGAGCTCGGGGAGGGCGAGCCTGATGGCGCCGACGACTACCGCACCCGCGTGGAGGCTGCCGCGCTGCCCGAGAAGGTCCTCGAAGCTGCGCTGCGCGAAGTCGGGCGACTCGAGCGCGCGAGCGATCAGAGCCCTGAGGCGGGCTGGATCCGCACGTGGCTGGATACGGTCCTCGAACTGCCATGGAACGTTCGCACCGATGACAGCAACGACATCTTGGGCGCGCGCGAGGTGCTGGACGCCGACCACGAGGGCCTCGAAGACGTGAAGGACAGGATGGTCGAGTACCTCGCTGTCCGCAGTCGTCGCCAGGCTCGCGGGCTCCAGGTCGTGGGCGGTCGTGGGTCCGGAGCCGTTCTCGCGCTGGTCGGCCCGCCAGGGGTCGGCAAGACGTCGCTCGGCGAGTCAGTCGCCCGGGCGTTGGGGCGCAAGTTCGTCCGCGTGTCGCTGGGCGGCGTGCGCGACGAGGCCGAGATCCGCGGCCACCGCCGCACCTATGTCGGCGCCCTCCCGGGACGAATCGTGCGGGCGATCCGTGAAGCCGGGTCGATGAACCCGGTTGTGCTGCTCGACGAGATAGACAAACTCGGCAGCGACTATCGGGGTGACCCCACTTCGGCGTTGCTCGAGGTGCTCGACCCGGCGCAGAACCACACCTTCAGGGACCATTACCTGGAGATAGAGCTCGACCTGTCGGACGTGCTCTTCCTGGCCACAGCGAACGTCGCAGACACGATTCCTGCGCCGCTTCTCGACCGGATGGAGCTCGTGCGCCTCGACGGCTACACCGAGGACGAGAAGGTTGCGATCGCTCGCAACCACCTCGTGCCAAGGCAAATCGACCTCGCAGGGCTCTCTCCCGACGAGGTCGGCATAGACGAGGAGGCTCTCCGGGTCGTCGCGACCGAGTACACACACGAGGCCGGAGTTCGACAACTCGAGCGGGCGATCGCAAAGATTCTCCGGAAGGTGACAACGCGCCTTGCCGGGGACTCTCAGGGCACCCCTGTCGAGGTCGGGACGAAGGACTTGAAGGGATTCCTCGGCCGCCCCCGCTTCACGCCCGAGTCCGCCGAGCGGACCGCCGTCGCGGGCGTTGCAACCGGCCTTGCCGTCACCGGCGCCGGTGGCGACGTGCTGTTCATCGAGGCGACGGTCATGGAAGGCGAGCCTCGTCTGGTCCTGACCGGTCAGCTCGGCGACGTCATGAAGGAGTCCGCTCAGATTGCCCTGTCGTACCTGCGCTCGCATTCGGACGCGCTCGGCATCGACACCGAACGCCTTGCCAACGGCGCAATCCACTTGCACGTCCCGGCTGGCGCGGTGCCCAAGGACGGGCCCTCCGCGGGCGTCACGATGGTCGCCGCACTGGCGTCGCTCGCTTCCGGCCGACCGGTGCGCTCCGAGGTGGGCATGACCGGGGAGGTCACCTTGAACGGCCGGGTGCTGCCCATCGGCGGGGTGAAACAGAAGCTGCTCGCCGCTCATCGCGCCGGGCTGACCGAGATCTTCCTCCCAGCCCGTAACGGCCCCGACCTGGACGACGTTCCGGCGAACGTCCTCGAGGGCCTCACCGTGCATCTCATGACCGACGTCGCCGATCTCGTCTTCTCGGCTTTAGAACCTGCGTCGGGGTCGGCTGCGGCGGGAAAGGGATCGGCCGCGGCGTGAAGGCTTGGGCGCTTGACCACCCGGCACCGGCTGCCGAGCGCTCGTTGCGCCTCGTCGACCGAGACGTTCCCGAGCCGGGCCCGAGCGAGATCCTCGTCAAGGTGCGTGTCTGCGGCGTCTGCCGCACGGACCTGCATCTCGTGGAGGGCGACCTTGCCCCTCGCCGCCCAGGCGTCGTCCCGGGCCACGAGGTCGTCGGTCATGTGGCCAGACAGGGCCGGGACGCCCGGCGCTTTGCCGAAGGCGAGCGCGTCGGGATCGCGTGGCTGCGCTCGACGTGCGGCGTGTGCCGGTTCTGCGTGCGTGGTGACGAGAATCTCTGCACCGGGCCTGCATTCACGGGTTGGGACGCCGACGGCGGCTACTGCGAGTACGCGGTCGTGGACGAGCGGTACGCCTACCCGATACCGGAGGTGTTCTCCGACTCCCAAGCCGCCCCGTTGCTCTGCGCGGGCATCATCGGCTATCGCTCTCTCCGACGGGCTTGCCTGCGGCCGGGGGGCCGGCTCGGCATCTACGGCTTCGGAGGTTCCGCTCATCTGACTGCCCAGGTGGCCATTTACGAGGGTGCCACCGTGCACGTCATGACCAGGGCGGAGGACGCTCGGGAGCTGGCGCTCTCGCTCGGGTGCGCGTCTGCACAGGGCGCCGATGATCCCCCGCCAGAGCCGCTCGACGCGGCCATCCTCTTTGCCCCGGTCGGAACGCTCGTCCTTCCGGCAATGGCAGCCTTGGACCGCGGCGGCCGACTCGCGATCGCCGGCATCCACCTCTCCGACATTCCCGCGCTGAACTACGACAACTACCTCTTCGAGGAACGCGAGCTCGTCAGCGTGACCGCGAACTCGAGGCGCGACGGTGAGGAGTTCCTGGCTCTCGCTGCCGAAATACCGATCCGGCCCACTACTACGGAATACCCCTTCGAGAGAGCTGCTGCCGCAGTCGAAGATCTGGCCCGGGACGCCGTGAACGGCGCCGCGGTGATCCGTGTCTCGGGAGCCTGATTGAGGGCGTGAGAGCTGGTGGGGCGGCTACTGGCCGGTGATCCGGTGGCGCAACTCGACGTAGACCTCGGTGCCGACGAGTGCCTGCAGCTCCGCCCCCAGCGAGTCGATCACCGGACGGTCGGACACGTAGGCCAACGAACCCTCGGTGCAGCACCACGCCATCTCATCGCCCTCCTCGCCCCAGTCGCGGCGCGTCCAGCGGCGCACCGTCGCCACCTCGGTGTCGCCGGCACCCGGCTCCCAGTCCACCCTGATGGGCAGCTGCCAGCACACCGACGGCTTCCAGTCGATTGGTGGCTCGCCAGCGTCGATGGCCGCCAGGTGCAAAGCGCAGCCCGCGCCGCCTGGGAACCCGGGACGGTTGAGGAAGATGCAGGCACCGTCGACAACGCGGGTGTGATTGCGGGCGCCGTCGCTGAAGATGCCACGCTCGTGGGCCTCGCCGTAGCGCTCGAAGTGGGCGGGGTCGAGCGTCGCCGCCAGCGCGGCGGTCATCCGAGCTTCGTCCACGCCACACAGCTCGGCGCCCACCGAGCAGCAGCCGAGGCCGAGATGTTCCGCAGGCTCGGGGCCGATGCCCAGACAGCCTCGACCCCACAGGCAAGCCCACCTGGACTCGAGGAAGTCCCGCTCGAATCGCCAGACCGTGTCGCCGTCGTGGATCTCCTCCATTCCCTCTTCCATTGGGACGACGCTACGCGAGTCCAAGCGGCCGCGACGCCAAACGGAGGGCACTACGGTCGCAGACCGGGACGCCGCCTTACTCGGTGACCGCCCCGTAGCGCCGCCCCTTCCACGCCACGCCTTCTCGGTAGTGACGCCAGGCCGAGGTCAATGTCATGGCCCCGTAGAGGCAGGCCGCCACCGGAAGTCCGGCAGCCCACCAGGAACCCAAGCGGTGATAGCGGATCATCGGAAGGTATGTCAGTCCCATTGCCAGCGAGGACACCACGCCGATCAGGATGACCGCTGGCGCACCGGCAGCAATGCCGCCGACCACGGCGGCGATTGGCCCCAGGAACGTGATGGCGAGCCCGACGAGGGTCCCGAGCAACAACACAACAGAGAAGCCGAGCTGGGAGTAGGCGCTCCGGGCCACCATGTCCCACAGGTCTTCGAGCGCCGGGTAGGGGCGAACGCTGCGTACTTCGTCGGCGAGGCCGAGCCAGATGACAGAACCGCTCCCCTTCAGCGCTTTGGCCAAGGCCACGTCGTCGATGACAGCTCCGCGAATCGCCGGGATCCCGCCGGCTCGTTCCAGCGCGTGACGGCGGACCAGGACACAGCCGCCGGCCGCCGCAGCAGTCTTCCGGTCACCGAGGTTGACCCAGCGGAACGGGTAGAGCTCGGCGAAAAAGTAGACGAACGCGGGAATGAGGAGCCGTTCCCAACCGGTCTGGACCCGCAAGCGAGCCATGAGAGAAACCTCGTCCAGACGGGCGGCCTCAGCCCAGGCGACCAACTGCCGCACCGACGACCGAGGGTGGGCGATGTCAGCGTCGGTCAGGAGGAGGAACTCCGGCGCAGGAGGGCCGCCAGGGCCCCCCGGGGCCGAACCGGGCGACGACACGGCTCGTACTCCCTGGGCAACCGCCCAGAGCTTCCCAGACCAGCCGGGAGGAGGTTCCTCGCCGGTCACCACCACGGGGACAACGCGCCCACCTGGTTCTGCCCCCAGCCGCCGGGCCACCTCAGCGGTTTCGTCCGTCGAGTGATCGTCGACCAAGACCACCTGCAACGGCCCGGGGTAGTCCTGAACCAGGAGCGTCGGCAGGCTCGAACTCAGCACGGGCGCCTCGTTGCGGGCCGGGACGACCACGGCGACCGAGGGCCATGATGCGGGCTCGGGTACGACCGGCAACCGCACCCCCGTACGCCAGAACCCGCCCCGGAACAACAGCAGGTATACCCAGATGATCAACGGGACCGCAGCCAGCCACACCACCGGGGGAAGTGTACGAATTTCAGGAGTACCGGCAGCGTCCAGGCGTTTCCCTCGAACCACGCCAAGGACGAGGTAGAGATGGAATGCACGCTGAACGCTCGTGCGTGAGCGTCGACACACACCTCCGGGCCCTCACGATCAGCCCTCGCCAGACGTGAGGCCGACCGGGCACGAAACCCCTGTACCGCCCAGGCCGCAGTAGCCGTTCGGGTTCCGTTCGAGGTACTGCTGGTGGTAGCCCTCCGCGTAGTAGAAGGGCCCTGCGAGCTTGATCTCGGTGGTGATCTGCCCGTACCCCACGGCGTCGAGCGCCCGCTGGTACTCGGCGCGCGACCGCTCTGCTACCACCTGCTGGGCGGCCGTCGTCGTGTAGATGGCGGAGCGGTACTGAGTGCCGGCGTCGTTTCCTTGACGCATGCCCTGGGTCGGGTCGTGGCTCTCCCAGAAGATCGAGAGAAGCTTGTCGTAGGAGGTCTTCGCGCCGTCGAACACCACGAGGACCGCTTCGGCGTGGGCGGTCCTTCCCGAGCAGACCTCCTCGTAGGTCGGGTTCGGCGTGTAGCCGCCGCTGTAGCCGGCTGCGGTCGTGTAGACGCCGTCCGCGACCCAGAACTTCCGCTCTGCGCCCCAGAAGCAGCCCATCGCGAAAATGGCGCGCTCGAAGCCATCCGACACCGGTGGCCGAAGGGGCGTCCCGAGCGCCAGGTGGCGCTCGGGAACGACCATCTCCGCCTCGCGGCCGCTCATCGCCTGCTCGGGACGCACCATCTCCGACTTGTCCTTGAACCAGTTCATCGTTGCTCTGCTTCGATGCTAAGTGAGCACGAGTTGATGCAGTAGCGCTTGCCCGTCGGCAACGGACCGTCGTCGAACACGTGCCCCAGATGCGATCCGCACGCTCGGCAGAGCACTTCTGTCCTCTCCATCCCGAGCGAGCCGTCACTGTGCAACTCGACGGCACCCGTGACGGCAGGCTCGGTGAAGCTCGGCCAGCCCGAGCCCGAATCGAACTTGGCGCCTGAGGAGAACAACTCGGCACCGCAGGCCGCGCAGCGATAGGTGCCATCGACGTGGCAGTCGACGTATTGCCCGGTGAAGGCACGCTCGGTTCCGCCCGTGCGCAGGACACGGTATTGCTCGCGGGTCAGGCGGCTGCGCCACTCGTCCTCTGAGAGCGAGACATCGCGTGGCGTCTCTTCACCGGTCGTGGATGTCTTGGATGCTCGGGATCGCAACATGCTTCTCAGTCTCGCTCCGCCTCTCCGGCGTTACATCGCCGCGCCAGTTGCGAAGGCCGCCTCCTGGAGAGCGGGGCGCTTCAGCTACTGCCGCATGCCGGAAACCGCGCTCTCGCGCAGCGCCCGCAGGCGCAGGGTCCGAACGCCCGGAGTACCGCGACCGATCGGACGGCCGTCGACGCGGGTGACTGGGAGTATGCCGGCCACCGAACTGGCGACGAAGATTTCGCCGGCTGCGAAGAGATCCTCGCAGGTCAGGTGGTCCTGGCGAACGGTGAGCCCGAGCTGGGGCCCGCCTGAGGAGATGACCCACTCGCGCGTGGTGCTGACGAGGATGCCGCAGTCGAGCGACGGGGTCGCGAACCCCAGCTCCCCAACCAGGAAGACACTCGCCGAGGTCGCCTCGGCCAGGTACCCGTCGGTGTTGAGGAACAGGGCGTCATCTGCACCGCGGTGACGCGCCTCGAGCTGTGCGTAGACGAACTCGGCGCGGCTGGTCGTCTTCACGGTGGCCAGTGGGCTGGTCGGATCACGCCGCACGCCGGACAAGACCAGATGAAGACCTCTGCTCAGCAGCTCCGGCGGTGGCGGGTCGACCCTCCACGCCTGAACGACCAGGTTCGGCCACACCACATCTGGCGGGCGCAGGGCGCGTCCGTCGACAGGCCCGCGGCTCGCCGTGACCCGGACCGCGACCTGGGCATCGGAGCCGTCCAGCCGGTTGACCCTGCAGAGATCTGCTATGGCAGCATCCAGGCATCGTTCGAGATCGTCTGGGAGCGGGATCTCGAGGACCGCGGCAGAGGCCTGCAAGCGGCTCGCGTGGAGCGGGAGCTCGAGGGCCCGTCCACCGACCACCCGTATCGTCTCGAAGATCCCGTCTCCGACCTGAAAACCGCGGTCGGTGACGGTGAGCAAGGCCTGGTCGGCCGGCTCCAGCCTTCCGTTGATCCAGACGGTTCGAGCTCGGTTCATGCCATCACCGGCCATCTCGCCCGCCCGCGCCCGCAATGACGCTGGCGAACCGAACGAGGCCGCGAACACAGGGCGGCGTCGCTATCCATGGCGCTCGTCGAGCCGCTCGAGCCGGGGATCGCGCACCTCGGCCCTGGCCGCGTCGGACGCGTCGTCGGTGAGCAGGGCTTGGGCGGCGGCCTCGGCTTCGAGCCGGGCCCGGTAGTGGGCGACCTCACGATCGACCACGGCCTGGTCCCAGCCCAGTAGGGGCGCCATCAGCCGGGCCACCTCGGCAGCCGCCGACCGCCCTCGGTCGGGCACCTCGAAGGCGATGTGCGTGCGACGCGTCAGCAAGTCGTCGACGTGCAGCGCACCCTCGTAGGCCGCGGCATGACAGACCTCGGCGGCCAGGTATCCTTCGGCTCCCACGAGCGGGGCGGCCAATCCAGGATCGTTCGCAACCAGGTCGAGCACCTCGGACGCAAGCGTGCCGTAGCGCGCGACCAGGCGATGCAGCTGAGTGGGCGCCAGATGGCCGGCACCCGGGTGGCTGCTCAACCGGAGCCCGGCGCCCGACAAGCCGATGGCGCCCAGGAGCGGCACGTCAGCCGTGCGGCTGGAATCGACAGTGAAACGCAAGTCGCGAACCGCGAGATCGACGGCGTCGCGCGCCATGAGCCGGTAAGTCGTGTACTTGCCGCCCGCCACGCTCACGAACGCCGGGGCGCTTCGCCGCACGGCGTGGTTGCGAGACAGCCTCGCGGTCTCTTCGGCCGTGCCGCCCAGCAACGGTCGCAGGCCGACGAAGACGGCAAGGACGTCCTCGAATCCCAGCGGCTCGCGCAACGTCTCGTTGACATGGTCGAGCAGGTACTCGATGTCGGCGTGCGTCGCCGAAGGATGATCGAGGCCGTGGTGCCAATCGGTGTCGGTAGTGCCGATGATCCAGCGGTCTCCCCAGGGCAGCACGAAGAGCACGCTCTTCTCGGTCCGCAGGATGAGCGCGTACTGCGAGTCGATCCGGCCTCTGGGCACGACGAGATGCACGCCCTTCGACGGTCTCACGATCATGGGATCCGCGACGCCGGCGAGGCGTTCCATCTCGGTGGTCCACACGCCGGTCGCATTGATCACAGTGGCGGCACGCACGTCGAGCTCTCGCCCCGACTCGAGGTCTTGGACGTGGACGCCTGCGACGCGCTCGCCCTCGTGCAGGAAGTCGACGACCCCGGCGGCCGAGACGCAGACCGCACCATGGCTCGCAGCAGTTCGGGCCAGCACGAGCGAGAAGCGGGCGTCGTCGACTTGGGCGTCGAAGTAGCGGATGCCACCGGTCAGCGAGTCGTCGCGCAGTCCCGGCACCGCCCGCAGGCACGAGCGGCGCGTCAGGTGCCGGTGGCGCGGCATCGCCGGGTGCGGACCGGCGAGCGCGTCGTAGAGGAAGAGCCCCGAGCCGATGTAGAAGCGTTCCCAGGCCCTGTGCTTGAGCGGGAACAGGAACGGTGTGGGGTGCACCAGATGCGGGGCGATCTTCTCGACCAACAGCCGCCGCTCATGGAGCGCCTCGCGTACCAGTCCGATGTCGAAGCTCTCGAGATAGCGCAGCCCGCCGTGGATCAGCTTGCTGGAGCGGCTCGAGGTTCCGGCAGCGAAGTCCCGCTTTTCGACCAGGGCCACCGACAGGCCGCGACTGGCGGCGTCGAGGGCGGCGCCACAGCCGGTCACGCCGCCGCCGACGACGAGCACGTCGAAGGTCTCGGACGCGCAGCGTTCCAAAGCGCGTTCACGGCTGGTGGGCCCGAGACGGGCCTCGGTATCCGATGACATCGGGGCGTCAACCTCCAGGCTTCGCGGTTCGAGAGTGTCGACTGCGGGCCAGACCCTCCGGCAGAAGCTCGCTCAGAGAAGCGATCACGTAGTGAGGTTGCACGGGCGCGTCCTCGATGCTGTCGGCTGTCGCCGCTCCCGTCAGCACCAGTACGCCCGTCATCCCCATCGAGCGTGCCATGGCAATGTCGGTGAGCAGACGGTCGCCGACCACAGCGACGCCCTCTGCGGGAATCCCGAGCCGCCCGAGCAGCGCACGGGCCATGTGGATGCTCGGCTTTCCGACGACGGCTTCGGCTCTGGCGCCCGAGCAGGCCTCGATCGCTGCAAGCATCGCGGCGCAGTCAGGGATCCCGCCTTCGGGCGTCGGGCAGTAAGGGTCGGGGTTTGTCGCAACGATCGCGGCACCGCCGTAACGCACCGCCTGGAAGGCCGCGTTCAGTTTCTCGTAGTCGAAAGTACGGTCGAAGGAGACGACGACGACCTGGGCCTCGAGGGGCTGCACGGTCACGGTGAACCCCGCCGCAGAAAGCTCGTCCGCCGTCGACTGCTCAGCCACGGCGAGCACGGTCGCTTGCGGATGCTCCCGACTCAGGTAATCGACGAGCGCGTCCACAGAGGTCACGACATCGGCGCGCCCGGTCGGCACGCCGAGGCGCGTCAGCTTCCGGGCGTAGTCGTCCGCCGTCTCCAGGGGTTTGTTGGTCACGTAGACAACGTGTGACCCCCTCCGGCGAAGCTCCCTGATCGTCTCGGCGGCACCCGGCAGCAGAGAGTCGCCCAGGTACACCGTGCCGTCGAGGTCGAAGACGTAACCCGGATAGATCTGAGGGGGTCGGGTTGGCAGTCTCATTCCGGTTCCACTCGAGCACCCACGTCAGATGATCAGGCCGTCGGACCTGACGCCATCCGGCAAGGGATGTCGGCGTTCTCGTCGAGGTGATAGCTCGCGGAAATGCGGTGATAGCCGTCCGCGATCTGCAACGGCGCCGACCTGTTCATGCTCCCCCGCACGAGAAGCACCGGCGAGAGCCTCTCGCCGTCCTTGACCTTCTTCAGATCTGAGCTGACGTGCGGGTTGTCGACGGGCAGCAGTGCGAGGCCGCTCGCGCGAAGGAGATCCTTGGCCTTCCAATGGCCGATCGGCGCAGCGCGCAGCTCGGTCACCAGGGCGTCGACCGACGGCTGGGGCAGGAGAAGCGAGAGGTAGCTCGTCGCAGCCGGATAGTCGTGCTCGTCCGGCTCTGACCTCCAGTGCTCTTTGGCTGTCACGGCGCGCTCCTTTCCTCATCGGCTCGGACAGGGCCCGGCCGAGGCACTGATCACAAGCTCCTCCAAGGTACCTTGAGCGGCGGCCGCGGCCTTCGGCTCGGCACCGGGGCCCCGCAAGGTTCCCTACGCAGTCACATGCGGAGGCCCGCAGGCTGGAGATGGCCCGGCGATCCCCGTGTGAGCACAACCCGCCAACATCACCGTCGCAGGACGCCCGGCACCGCACGCACCGACGAACCGGCGGTCATGGACGCTGCGAGCTGCGGAGCGCCTCGAGAACGGCCACGGCCCGATCGGCCCGATCGCTCGGTACAAGGAGGTGGTCGTGGTGGTACCCGGCCAGCACGTTGCAGGGGATGTTCTCGGCAGCCAAGGCCGTCGCCAGCACGGCAGTCAGGCCGACGGAGTCAAGCGCCGAGGGCACATCGACGGTGAGCCAGGCCGCGACGAACTCCGGGTGGACGCCTAGGCGCTGCGCGTCGGTGACCGATAGAACCGTCGTCGTGCCCTCGTCCTCGGCAATGGTGGCCGCGACGGTCAGTTCAGCGGGCACGCTCACGTCGCTGACCAAACACCAGCTCCCGGGTCGGCGACGCACAGAGAGGTGAGCAAGGAGCTCATCGAGGTCGTGCACGGCCACAGGTCCAGTATGTCCGCAACACGGCTGTCGTGAGCGGCCCTATGTCGCGACGACGCTTGCTTCCTCGGTCGCCTGGGGCTCGAACTGGGTGTGGTACAGATCCGCGTACACCCCGCCTGAGGCCAACAGTTCCTCATGGCGACCTTGCTCGACGATGTGGCCGTCGACCACGACGAGGATCCGGTCGGCGCCACGCACAGTCGAGAGCCTGTGCGCGATCACGATCGACGTCCTGGACTCGAGGGCCGTCTGCAAGGCGCGTTGCACCGCCGCCTCGGACTCCGAGTCGAGATGCGCCGTAGCCTCGTCGAGGACGACCACGTCCGGCGCCTTGAGCATGAGGCGAGCAAGGGCTATGCGCTGTTTCTCACCACCCGAGAGCCGGTAGCCGCGGTCGCCCACGACGGTGTCGAGGCCATCGGGGAGGGACTCGATGAGCGGCAGGATCTGCGCACCGGAGACGGCCTCGTGGAGCTCGTCTGCAGTCGCTTCGGGCTTCGCATAGAGCAGGTTCGCCCGGATCGTCTCGTGGAAAAGGTGGGCCTCCTGGGTCACGACGCCGATCGATTCCCGCAGGGACGCGAAAGTGGCATCGCGGACGTCGATGCCGTTCAGGCGCACCGCACCACTTCGCGCGTCGTAAAGGCGCGAGACGAGATAGCTGATCGTGGTCTTGCCCGCGCCGGACGGCCCGACGAGCGCCACCAGCTGGCCGGGTTCTGCGCGGAAGCTCACGTCGTAGAGGACCTGGCTGGACGGCGTCTGGTCCAAGACGGCAACAGACTCGAGCGATGCAAGCGACACTTCCTCCGCTGTCGGGTAACTGAAGTCGACATGGTCGAATTCGACCGCAACAGGCCCGCGGGGTATGGCGACGGCGTCCGGCTGTTCGGCGATCAGCGGGGGGAGATCGAGCACCTCGAAGACCCTGTCGAAAGAGACCAGCGCGGTCATCACGTCGACATTCACGTTCGACAACGCCGTGAGCGGACCGTAGAGACGAGTGAGCAGCGCGGCGAGAGCGACGACCGTGCCGACCTTGAAACGCCCGTTCACCGCGAGCACGCCTCCCCAGCCGTACACGAGCGCCGTCGCCAACGACGATGTAAGGATGAGCGACAGGAAGAAGACCCTGCCGTACATCGCCGTCTGCACGCCTATGTCACGAACGCGAGCAGCGCGGCCGGCAAACTGCTCATGCTCGATGTCAGGGCGGCCGAACAGTTTCACGAGCAGCGCACCGGAGACATTGAAACGCTCCGTCATCGTGTTGTTCATCTGGGCGTTGAGGTTGTAGGCCTCCCTGGTCAGCTGCTGCAGCTTGCGGCCGATGCGGCGTGCCGGGAAGACGAATAGCGGGACCAGCAACAGAGCGGCAACGGTGATCTGCCACGAGAGGAACGCCATCACGGCGACGGTGAGGACAACGGTGATCAGGTTGCTGACGATCGAGGAGAGCGTGTCGGTGAAGGCCTGTTGGGCTCCGAGCACGTCATTGTTCAATCGGGATATGAGAGCACCGGTCTGGGTGCGCGAGAAGAAAGCCAGCGGCATGTCTTGGATGTGCCCGAAGACTTTCTCGCGCATGTCGTAGATCAGTCCTTCGCCCACGCGCGACGAGATGTAGCGCTGGACGAGCGACAGCAACGCATCGGCGAGCGCCAGGCCTGCGAGGAGCACGGCGAGCACGATGATCAGGTGAGAGTCGTGCCTGGCAATGCCGCCGTCGATGATCTGGCGATAGATCAAGGGGTTCCACACCCCGATGAGGGCGTCGACGACGATCACGCCGAGAAAGACCCCTAGCATCCTCCGGTAGGGCGCGGCGAACCGCATGATCCTTCCCACGGTGCCCGGTGGGAGCTTCTGCTCGGTTGCAGAGCGGTCCTTCATGAACGATCGCATGCCCATCGCACCATGGGCCATGCCGCGTCCAGGTCCCATCACTTCAGCGATCCCCGAGCATGTCGCAATCTAACGGTGAATCGGCGATTTCCTCGCGATCGGGTCGCGCGGCAACTGCGAGCCAGCTTCGCCGCCCTGTTGCGCGGCCGCGGCGGGGCTAGTTTCACGACGTGCCCGAACCTCGGTCCGACAAGTCCGTGACCTCAGCTCGCTTCGCCCGGGGCGTCGTCGTGGCTGTGAGCCTCTGCATCATCGCCGGGTGCGGAGCCAACGCCTCCGTGCCCGGGACTTCGTCTCCTCCCACCAGCGCCCCCGTTTCGACCTCGACAACGACGACGACCACGACGACAACGATGCCCGGCCTAAGCCAGCCGACTGCCGCCAAACCCATGACGATCCTCGACGTCGGCGACTCGCTCGGCGAGGATCTCGGTCTCGGCCTCGGCTACACGCTGGGCACGAACCCGCTCGTACGCGTCGTGCAGGCGGCGCACGGCGACAGCGGGCTCGCCCGCCCCGACTACTACAACTGGCCTGCTGTGCTGGCCAGGGATCTGAGAGAGTACCGCCCACAAGTTGTGACCATCCTCATCGGCGGCAACGACTCGCAGAACTTCCTCGTCAACGGCGAGACGGCCGTCTTCGGCACCGCCCAGTGGCATGCCGTCTACTCTCAGCGGGTCGCCCTCATGATGAGCGAGACGTTGAAGGCCGGTGCCAAGATGCTCTGGGTCGGGTTGCCGATCATGCAGGACCACGCCTTCGGCGCGTCCATGCAGATGCTGAACGCGATATTCAGAGCGCAGGCTGCTCGGCACCCGGGCGTCGAATTCCTCTCGACCTGGTCGCTCTTCGCGAACGCGCAAGGTCGCTACAGCGCCTATCTCACCAACAGCTCGGGTCAGACGGTGCTCGCCAGAGACAGCGATGGCGTCCACATCGCCCCTCCAGGGGGCTGTGACATCGTCGCCGCCGCGGCGATCAAGGACATCGAGGCAATCTGGCACGTGCACCTCGGGATCTGAGGTCGCAGTGCACTATCCCCCACCGGTCCACACGTGCATGCCTGGCGGCAGGGGCCCGGACTGCGAGAAGAGCAGCACCTTCGCGCCCCGAAAGTCTTCCTCGCCGGCGACCGGATATCCCTGACCGAGCGTCGCGAGCATTTCACGGCTCTGAGCCAGGTACCTCGGAAGCGGTGCCCAGCCTCCGTCGACCACCCAGATCCGCATGAAGCGACCGGGCAGAGCCGCCAGAACCGCTGGCACGGGCACCCGATGATCTGAGGCATAGGGCAGCTGTGTGCCCCAAGCAGCCGAGGGCCAGACCGGTGCAGGGAGCCGAGGGAGCTTGCCGGCCTTGTCGAAGTCCGCGAGCAGGTAGTAGTCGAAGATCATGCGCTGGGCGGGCTGATCGAAGATGATCGCGTCGCCAGGGCGCGCGAGACCGACGATGAAAGCCGTCTCGCCGGGACCGTTCTCGATCACGGCCCCGTAGCGGCCCCATGAGTTCGCGAGCGGGTACGCGACGACCAAGGCGGCGACCACCGCCACGAACGCCAAGCCGGCCGATGCGGGGCCACTTCGGGCTCGGGAGCTCCCGCCGGCCCGGATTGCCGCGACTGCTCCGGAAACGCCCGCGACAGCCCACTCTGCGACCGTCGTGATCCCGAGAGCTGCGAGCGCCGCGAAGGCGGGCACGGAAGCGACCAGGTAATCCGACTGGAGAAGCGACACCGAGAACGAGATCGCCAGCACGGCCACCAGGGGAAGGCCGGCCCACCACAACACCAAGACGCGATGCCAGCGCTCGAGCGAGCCGAACTCGCTCTCGACGGCCTCGTGAGCAGTCTGCACGATGCCCACCACGACCACCGCCAGCATCAGCCAGCGCAGCCACGTCGAGAACCAGGGCACGATCAGCCCGTACAGGAATCCCCTCACCGATCCTGCGCTCAAGGGCGCGATCCAGTCGATCTGGCCTGTGCCCCGGCGCAGCGCCATAAGGCCAAGCGGCACGACCAGAACGGCCGCCACCACGGCCGCGATCAGGGCCGACCGCACCAGGCGGGCCCTCCGGCGCAGGGTGCCCAGCGACACGAACTGTGCAACGGCGAACAGCGGTGACAAGAGCAAGCTGTAGCAGGCCAGCGCCGAGACGACGGCCCACGCCAAGAGGCGGGGACGTGAGAGCCGGTCTACTGAACGGGTGAGGAGCCACGCTGCCACTACGACGAGGAGAAGCCCGAACGCGTAGCCGCGCGCCTCTTGGGCTTTGGAGATCACCGTCCGATTCGTGATCACGAACGCGGTGGCGATGACGGCAACCTGGGTGCCCCAACAGCGCCGCACGAGGCCGTACAGGAATGGGACCATCACGAGGAAAGCCGCAACCGAGATGAGCCGGACCGAGACCGCGGACTGTCCCAAACCCGCGAGGAACAAGGCGTGCAGCAACACGTAATACGCCGACATGCTGCCGCCGTCGCTGGCGACTGCGCTCCACAGCGCGTGGCCGTGCTGAACCGAGATGGACACCGAGGCGGTCTCGTCGCTCCACATCGGTGACGCGCCGAGCTTGTAGAGCGACAGCAGCGCAGCTGCGATCGTCAGAAGAGCGACCGGCCCCCAGCGAACGAGCAGCGACTTGCGGCTGAGTCTCCCAGGCGAGCCAGGAACGTGTCGTGCACCGGCCGCATCCGGACCGGGGGCTTCAGCACCGCTCCCGTCGTCCGGATGTGTCGCTCGTTCGCCCACCCCGGTGCAGCTTACGCTCAGGTCGTCTGGCGGCCGCGAACCGTCCTCGAGCGCGTCGCGTGCTCCCGAAGGCGGTCACCGCCGAGTCCCGGTGCGGGCGATCTACTCGGGAGCGGCTCCGGACCCCACTCGCTTGTTGCTCCGACCTTCCCCGCTGACGGGCTCGGATCTCAGTGTCGGGCCGGCTGCTCCAAAAGCTCGGTTCCCGTTGCGACCCCGCTCACCGGGGCGAGCGCCAAGCCGTCAGGCTCACCGCCTCCGTCCCAGTCCTCGACGAGCACCCCGGACGCGTCACGGCGGAACACCGGGATGGCACCGAGCGCGTGCACGAGCGCCACCGTGTCACCGAGCTCGCGGCGCCAGGTGGCCGCCTCGGTGACAAGGGTGCCGATAGCGACCGGCTCCGCCCCGACTCGGTTGAGGAGGTTCAGCGCTGCCCGCATCGAGGCGCCTGTGGAGATGACATCGTCAACGAGCCCGACTCTCTTGCCCTTGACGACGTCGACCCTCGCGGCGTCGAAGAGCAGCCGTTGCTGCGCACCGGTCGTGATCGACTTCACCGGCTCGGTGATCGCGTCGCGCAGGTGCAGCTTCGGTGTCTTCTGCAGTATCAGGTAGTCGTCGAGACCGAGTGCCCTGGTGACCTCGATTGCCAGAGGGATGCCCATCGTCGCCACGGAGACGACGATGTCGATCTCGTACGGCGCCAGCAGCAGGGCAAGCTCGGTTGCCGCCCGCTCGACGAAATGGACACCATGGTCGACGGTGATGAGCAGCGCGATCGCCAGGTCGTCGGTGATCGGAATCAGCGGCAGGTCGATCTCTTGAGAGCCGACTGTCGCGCGATAGGTGCCTGCAGCGATGACCATGACCGCGATGCTCGCCCGTCTGGCGATCGGGCGCAACTACGGGTCAGGCAGGGGGACCGAAGAGCCTGTCACCGGCGTCACCCAGTCCAGGGACGATGAAGCCGTGCTCGTTCAGGTCCTGGTCCACAGCTACGCACGCCACCTTCACCGTCGGGTGGTGACTGCAGAACAGATCGAGGCCCGGTTGCGACGCGATCAGGCAGAGCGCATGGACCTCGGTGGCGCCCCTTTCCTTGACGAGGTCGCAGACCCTCACCAGCGAACCTCCCGTCGCCAACATCGGATCGCAGATGATCACGCGCCTACCCGACAGATCGCGGGGAAGCCTTTCCAGGTACACCGTGGGGAGCAGCGTTTCCTCGTCACGGCGCAACCCGACGTGTGCGACCTCGGTCAAGGGGAGCACTTCTTGGATCGCGGGAATCATTCCGAGGCCCGCGCGCAGGATCGGGACCAGGAGCACCATCTCGCTCACACGCTGGCAGGCGACATCAGCTGCCATCGGAGTGTCAATCCTGTGCTCGGCCGTGCGCAGGTCCCGCAGGGCCTCGTAAGCGACGAAAGCAGAAAGCTCGCCCATTATCGTCCGAAACGTTGCGTTGTCCGTCTCGACCGCCCTCAACACCGACAAGCGGTGCGCGACGATCGGGTGATCGATCACAAGCACGCGCTGGCCTCCTGCAGAGGGGTGCCGGGCCGGCTCGGTGACGAGTCGGAGTCCTCTTCCCGAACGTGACATCTCTCGCAGGTTACCCGAGCGTCTCGCTGAGCGCCTTTCGGAGCCTTCCGGTCGGGTGCTCGACACGCTCCGCGGAGCCAATGCCACGCCCTCGTTGCCGTGCCGACGCCGTGTCAGGCCGAGGCGACCCTCGCACGGACGGTTCCCTCGCGGAATTTCCGTTTCGCGGTCACGGGCTCTCCCGAGGCGGGGTGCTGGTCGAGCCAGATCTGGAGCTCCTCGGCAGGCATCGGCCGGCCCAGGTAGTAACCCTGTGCGACGTCGCAGCCGAACGGCACGAGGCGCTCCATGACCGAGCGGGTCTCCACTCCCTCGGCCACGACACTCAGACCGAGGTTGTGGCCGAGGTCGATCGTCGAGCGAACGATGACCTCGTCCTCTTCGTGGGCGGCCATGGCTGACACGAACGACCGGTCGATCTTGATCTCGTCGATCGGAAGGCGCTTCAGGTGCGCGAGGGAGAAGTAGCCCGTTCCGAAGTCGTCGATTGAGAACCGAAGACCCATCGCACCAAGGCGCTCGAGCACGTCCTCGGTCCTTTTCGGATCGTCCACGACTGAGCTCTCGGTGACCTCGAGCTTGAGCATCGTGACGGGCATCCGCCACTTGCCGAGTAGCGTCGCAACCTCTCCTGGAAAACCAGGATCGACAAGATCCCGCATGGAGAGGTTCACCGCGATCGGCAAGCGGCGTCCCTCGTCCGCCCATGCTCGCCATTGGCGACCTGCTTCGTTGATGACATAGAGCGTGAGCTCCTTGATGAGGCTCGTCTGCTGCGCGACCGGGATGAACTCGCTCGGCATCATGAGGCCCCGAGCGGGGTGGTGCCAGCGGATCAGGGCCTCCACACCGACCACCCGGCCGCTTCGCACCGCGATCTTCGGCTGATAGTGCAGGACGAGCTCCTGGTCCTCGATGGCATGGCGCAAGTCGCCTATCAAACCGAGGCGTGTCGCGGCGCGCGTGTCCACCGATGCGTCGTAGAACGCATACCCGAGGTTCGAGTCCTTGGCCAGGTACATCGCGGTATCCGCGCACCGAAGGAGAGATTCGACGTCGACGCCATCGCGGGGATACGCGGAGATGCCGATGCTCGCTCCGAGATTCACAGGCAGTCCGTCGAGATCGATCGACTGCTCGATCGTTCCGCGCACCCGGCGAACGACCTCGAGAACCTGTGCGCGACGCGCCTGGCGCACGAGCGCGGCGAACTCGTCGTTGCCAAAACGGGAGATCGAGTCGCCTTCGCGAACAGCCTCTCGCAGGCGGCGCCCGACTTCTTGCAGCACCTTGTCGCCGCACACGTGGCCGAGCGTGTCGTTGACCTCCTTGAACCGGTCCAGGTCCATGACGAAGATGGCCAGCTCACTACCGTCTTGCTGGGCCTCGGAGATCGCTTGAACGACGCTCTCGTGGAACAGGGCGCGATCGGGGAGCCCGGTCACGGAGTCGTGCAAGGCCTGATTGCGAAGTTGGCGCTCGACGATCTCGCGCGTCTTCTCCGCCGTCTTCTGCCGCGTGATGTCCAGGAGCACGCCGACCGTCCTCTGTGTCCGGCCATCAAGGCCGAGAATCGGACGGCCATGCTCGGCGACCCACCGCGTCTCCCCGCTCACGTGGATCAACCTGTACTCGAGCGAGTACGAAGAACCTCGCTCGAGAGCGTCGCCCACCTCTGCGATCACATACGGGAGGTCTTCGGGATGGATGATCGAGTCGTAGGTGCGGACGTTGTTGCCGATGAAGTCGCTCGGCGGGTAACCGACGAGATCCTCGATCTGGTCGCTCAGGAACTCGATGGTCCATGTCGCGTCGCAGGCGCAGCGATACACGACTCCTGGGATGTCGGCGACAACCGAGCGGAAACGCTCCTCGGTGCCGCTCTGGTCCGCCCCGGTCGTGCTTCGTGGTGTGATGTCGAGGCAGTTCCCGTAGAGCGTGGCCGTACCGGAGGTGTCGGTCACCGGCACCGCCTTGTCGTATATCCACAGGATGGTCCCGTCCTGGCTGACCATCCGGTACTCGCTCACGAACGGCTCGCCGTTGGCCGCCGCGTCCCAGTGCTCGGTCAGGACCCGGTCCCTGTCGTCTGGGTGCAGGAGCCTCGAGAACAGCTCCGAGTCGTTGAGGACGCTGTCAGGCGCGATCCCGAGGATGGTGCCACTGCGGACACTGAGATCGTTGATGAGGATGGGAATCCCAGGGGCGGACCGGTAAGAGAGCACGAAGAACTGTTCGAAGACCGACCACGCTTCGATGGCGTCGTTGACGGCCGCCAGCCTGGCGGTCGGTGGTTCGAGCGCAGGGCCGGAAGTCATCTGACTACACATCCGCCGTGGTCACGCCTCTAAACATCGGCCCGAACGTGCCGCGACTTGAGAGCGACCGCAGGTCAGAGCATCGAGCGGACCTCAAGTCCTGCGCAGCCACCGGGTTCGACCCGACGGCTGCAGGCAACCCGTGGGCCGTCGAGGTCACCTGCCAGAGAGCCCCCTCGGCGATCTCCACGCTCTCAGTCTGCCAGTCCAACGCGTGCGCGCCTCGCAACGTGACGCTTCGAGACTTGCAACCGGTCCGGCGCTCATAGGAGCCCGCCGTTCTCGGCTTCAGGCACAGCCGCAGCCATGGCTGCGCGCCTCCATCCCCGGTTCAAAGGTATGGAGTCCGTCCCTCGCCGCTGACTTCCCCGCCGGCCGGGCCCCTCGAGGGTCCCACGCCTCGCATCTGCTCGAGCTGTCGCTGGGTGGCCACCTGCTGGACAAAAAGCGTTGCCTGAATGCCCTGGAACAGCCCGGCCAGCCACCCGACGAGCTGGCCCTGGGCGACCCGGAGCTCCGCGTCGGTGGGCGGGCCCTCGTCGAAGGGGATCGCGAGGCGGTCGAGCTCAGCGGCCAGCTCGGGTGAGAGCGTCCCCTCGAGCTGGCGAATCGACTCGTGGTAGATCTCCTTCATACGTGTGCGGCTCGCGTCGTCGAGCGGGGCCATCCGGACCTCTTCGAGGAGCTGCTTTGCCATCGAGGCGATCCGCATCAACTTGGCCGGTTGCGAGACGACTTCCTCTTCCTCCAGGTTGCCTGGCCGCGCGATTTCGGCCGGCACGAGGGCACGCGGGCTGGATCCCGCTTCTTCGGGCCGGTCTGGGTCATCGGAGATTGACGAATCATTGTTCATGGAACGATTCTGCCCTCAAGTTGGCGGCCGCGAGCAATAGTGCACGCGAGCCCCAGGTGCGGCTCAGCGGCACGGGTGGTAGCTCAGCGCCACAGGTGGTCCAGATCAACCGTAATCGTCGCGTGGGCGGCTGCGCTGCGCGCCGCGGTGGACGAGAAGGTGTCAGCTCTTGGATGTCCAGGACCGACAGGACGTCGTCGGAGAGGAACCGGCTCGCCGGCGCAAGGCAGTGCCGGTCGTTGTGAGCCCGCCGGTGGATCGGCATCCGGAGGGGCGTGTACAGCGTGAGCAGGTCACAAGCCCTGGTCGTAGCGACGTAGAAGAGACGCCGCTCCTCAGCCAGTCCAGCCCCGGACGTGAGCGCCATATCTGAAGGAAACGCGCCGTCCACCAGGTGCGGAAGGTGAACGGCCAACCACTCGAGGCCCTTCGCGGAGTGCACTGTGGAGATGACCACGTAGTCCTCGTCAAGATGCGGCGGTCCAGCGAGCTCCCCTGTCGCCACCGGGGGGTCAAGTGTGATCTCGGCGAGCCATGCAGACAGGTCACCCATGGCGCAGGCCGCGCCGGCCAGGCGCTCAAGATCCTCGACCCTCGCCAGGGCCTCGCTGTAACGACTGAGGACGAGCGGGCGGAGAATCCGGAGGATTGCTGTCACCCGGGCAGAGGTGCCGACCTGCTTGCGGGCAGCGTCCAGGTCCTGCAGGGTTTGTGCGAGCACCACACGCGATCGCGCCGGCGCCGCAGCCACCACCTCGCCCCACTCGTACGCGCTTGCGCCGGTCTGAGGCGCGAGGAGATCGAGGAGCGCGCGTCCTCGCGCGGGGCCGATGCCATCGTGCATGCGCAGCAGTCGGAACCACGCCAGCTCGTCCGCCGGGTTGTCGAGCAGCCGCACCGCGGCGGCGAAGTCCTTCACATGTGCGGCCTCCACGAATCGGAGACCCCCAAACTTCCGGTAAGGGACCCGACGCGCCGTGAGCTCGAGCTCGATGAGGTCACTGTGATGAGCTGCGCGCACCAGAACGGCCTGGTCGCGTAGCCGCATCCCCTGTTCGTGGGCGTCGAGGATCCGGTCCACGACGGCACGTGCCTCGCTTGGCGCGTCGTGGCATCGAACGAGCACCGGCCGGCGACCACCCGGTCGCTCTCCCTGAAGTGTCAGGCGGACCCCCGCCTCGGCCGGCCGGACGAGGTTCGCCAGGTTCAAGATGGGCTGAACGGACCGGAAGTTGTGCTCGAGCGGAATGACGGTCGCCCCAGGCAACGAGCTTGCCAGGTGGTGCAGGTACCGCGCGTCGGCGCCTCGGAAGCCGTAGATCGCCTGCGCGTCATCGCCCACAACGGTGAGGCCACGCCCGGCTGGCCGAAGCGCGCAAACGATCTCGACCTGCAGCGCGTTCACGTCTTGGTACTCGTCGACGAGCACATGATCGAACATCTCGATCATGTGCGGCCCAAGCCGTTCGTCGGCGAGTGCCGCTCGCCACAAGAGCAACAGGTCGTCGAAGTCCACCTGGCCCTTAGCCCGCTTGCGGGAGACGTAGGCCTTGAACAGTCCGGCGATGGCCTCAGCGTGACGCTCACACCAAGGAAAGTCCGTCGCCAACACCTCACTGAGGCGATGCCGGGTGTTGACGCACCTCGAATACACATCGACCAGGGTGGCAGAGCGCGGCACGCGGACCTCGCCTGCATCGAGGCCGTGTTCGTCCCGCAGCAGGTCCATCACGTCGGCGGCGTCCGCTGGATCGAGAAGCGAGAATCCCGGTTGCAACCCCAGCGGCTCTGCACAGCTGCCGATGAGCTGGTGCGCGACTGCGTGAAAAGTGCCCCCACGAAGCCGTCGCCCCCACTCCCGGTGGCCGCTCAGGGCGGCCGCACGAGCGAGCATGTCGTCTGCCGCACGCCGCGTGAAGGTCAACAGCAGGATTCTCTCGGGTGCTACCCCACGCTCGAGCAGTCGGGCGACACGCGCCGTCAGCGTGCGTGTCTTGCCGGTGCCGGCGCCAGCCACGATCACAAGCGGGTCGTCGCCATGGACGACGGCGGCCAGCTGCGCCTCGTCAAGGTTGGCATCCCATCCCGCGCCGGCGTACATATGTTCGATCTTAGCGCTCGGTCCCAGTCGAGCGAGAAACCCACCCAGAGCGGTCCGAGCCACTACCGTCGCGTCAGTGCACGAGATGTCTCAAGGATGACGCCCGGGTGCCGATAACACTTCTTGTGGCCTCACAAGACCGCAACGAGGATCGCGCCCCTAAGCATTCGTTGACGGCTACCCCTGGACCGGGCGATTCGAAGGACTTCGTGGAGTCTTCGACACCTGGCGACACCTCGGCGAGTGCATCGCAAGCCGCGGTGGCGTCGCAGCCGCCGAAGCTCGCTGCGACGGCGGGAGTCCCCGTACTCGCCGGACTGTTGGCCGCGGGCACGACCATCCTTCTCATGTGGGGTCCGATAGCAGGTCTAGGGCCCGTCCGGAGCCTCATTGCTCAGCCCCTGGTCGCCGCATTGCTGACGATCACGTTCGTGGCCGTGGTGCTCGGGCCGGTTTCAATCCACTACCGAGGCCACACCTATCTGTTGGTATTGAGCGAAGTGCCGCTGCTGCTCGGGCTGGTGATCGCGTCGCCTGCAGTCCTCGTCATCTGCCGAGTGCTCGGGGAGGCAATCGTTCTCGGCGCGATCCGGCGACAATCACTGCCGAAGCTCGCATTCAACCTTGCGTCCGATGCGATGGCATGTGTCATCGCGATCCTCGTGTACCAGGAAATCCTCGGACAATTCATCGTTTCCGGTGGATCGCGCGTCGCGGTCCTTCCCATCGGTTGGGCAGCAGGAGCCTTGGCGCTCAGCGCGGCATTCGTCTACGGGCACTTCGCGGTCACAATCGTCGTGCGCCTCAATGGACGCGCCCAGCAGCGCAAGTACGGGTTCGAGTTCACCATTGTCGGCCTGGTGCTCATATCGAGCATCGCCCTCGCCTTGGTCGTCCTCGACGCGGCTTGGTGGGACACCTGGGCGATGCTCCCTCTCGTAACTGTCGGCGCCCTCATCGTCTTCGCTTACCGGGGCTACCTGCGCCTGACGAATCGTTTCGGCGCACTCCAGCAGCTCTACGACTTCAGCAGGTCGGTGAGTGGCCCCTACCTCGAGACCACCGGAACTGCCTGGGCAGTGCTGGAGCAGGTGCAATCGGTGATGCGGTCGAATCGGGCGGAGCTGATCATCGTCGACGAATGGCCAGCTGTCCGGCACATCGCTTTGAGTGGCGATGTCCGCTCGACGGTCGAAAGGACGATCGTCGACAGCTCGTCGGTGATCGCCAGGGCCATCAACAACCAGAAGACGAGCTTGTTGTTGGGCACGGCCGGAAGCCACAAACGGGAACCCGAAGCTGACTCTCTCCTCGGCGAGTTCCGGGGTGCCATCGTTGTGCCGCTCGCGAGCGGAGAACGAACCCTAGGAGCACTTGTCGCGCTCGACCGCGACGAGGGCTTCGACCCGTTCGACGACGATGACCTGAGGCTCTTCGAGGCGTTGGCCGCGCACGCAAGCACGACCATGGAGCGGGCGCAGCTCGTCGAGGAGCTTCGGCTCGAGGCCGAGAGCAAGTGGCACCAGGCGACTCATGACCTGCTGACCGGGCTCCCCAACCGGACCCTGTTCCTCGATCGCGCGGCGAGCGCGCTGACTGACACGGGCAGGGCAGCGATCGCCTTGCTCGACCTCGACCGTTTCAAGGAAGTCAACGACACCCTTGGCCACGACACCGGTGATCGGCTGCTGTGCGACGTCGCCGAATGCCTCGTCCGCGCGAGCAGCGGACGAGCGACCGTCGCGCGGCTGAGGAGGCGACGAGTTCGCTCTCGTCGTGCCGGACGTCATAGGGCCCGAAGAGGCTCTGGGCATCGTGCGCGACCTGCTCGCGGCGATCTCCAAGCCGATGAACATAGACGGGATCACGCTCGCGGTCACCGCCACGGCCGGAATCGCACTCGCACCAGAACACGGAGACAATGTCGCAACTCTGCTGCAGAGGGCGGACATTGCTATGTACCACGCAAAGGACAAGCGCTCGGGCATCGAACTGTACTTGCCCGAGCACGACCAGAGCATGCAACGCAAGCTCCTCCTCGGAGGCCACCTCGCGGAGGCCCTGTCCAGCGGCCAACAGCTGAGCGTGATGTACCAGCCGATCGCCGGCATGGCCTCCGGAGAGGTGGTCCGTGTCGAGGCGCTGGCGCGCTGGTTCCATCCCGTGCACGGCCAAGTGCCGGCCGACGAGTTCATCCAGATCGCAGAACAGATGGGCCTCATCGGGCAGATCACGAACTTCGTGCTCGCGGAAGCCTGTGGCCAGGCAGCCCGATGGCGGCGCGAAGGCCTCGACATCGGCCTCGCGATAAATATCTCCGGGCGCGACCTCTCGGACCGGTCTCTCGTTCGCAACATAACCGCCTACCTGGGAACCAACGGGCTTCCGGCGAGCTCGCTGACACTCGAGATCACCGAGACCGAAGTCATGGCCGACATCGCCGAAGCGAGCGATGTACTCGGTCAACTTGCCGACCTCGGTGTCCAGATCGCCGTCGACGACTATGGGACCGGCTATTCGTCGCTCGCCTACCTGCACCGCTTGCCTGCCAACGAGTTGAAGCTCGATCGGTCGTTCGTCGCCAATGTGGCCGCCGACCAGAGCAACTCGATCATCGTCCGATCCTCCATCGCGATGGCGCACTCGCTAGGGCTGTCGGTTGTCGCCGAAGGTGCCGAAGATGAGGTCACCTGTGCAATCCTCGCCGACGCAGGCTGCGACGCGGTCCAGGGCTACTACTTCTCACCTCCGCTGGGACGCGACGATCTGTTGCGCTGGTTGGCCACGCACCCGCGCCTCAGGTTCTCTCGTGAGCTCCCTTCGTCGCGACCACTTCGGGTCATTCCCGGGCGGCTGGAAGAGACTCACCAAGACGACAGGAAAGAGAACTCCCAGCTCAGAGGCTGAGCTCACCACCGCGCTACCAAGCGCGGTCACGACACGGAGTCGAGCCAGCGCTCATCTCATCGCTTGAGCCCACTCGCGCACATCGAGACCTGCGACGCTCCGGGTTGACGGCCAAGCGAGCGCCGTCACGGTTCCCCTTGCGGTGCCGTTAACAGCGTGCTTAGTGTGGCTATTGTGCAGTAGCCCCCTGAACTGGGATGATTGAAGACGCGGGGGACTTGAGGGCACCGGTAGCACGGTGTAACGCCCTCGTATCCCCCGACCGTGGTCCCCTGCTTTGGAAGGGAGGTGGTCGAATTGATCAGCCTTAGCCCCATCTGGGGCTGAGTCTTGCGGTCTTTGACCGCTTGAACTCAGAGCTGGAGCCGCTGTTTTCTTGACTTTGCGGCGGCTCCTCTTTCATTTGTTATCGGAACGGCAGGCGGAATCCTTTAGCGGTATGAGATATCCGCCTGCTGTTCTCCGCGTCGGCTCCGAATAGGAAGGCACTCTTGTCGCGCCATGCGGACGAGCGCCTGATCGGGTGTGGCGCGATCATCGCAGCGCGGGTGCCAAATGCGAGCAATGATGCGACCGTGACCTTCGAGCAGGGCCGCGAGAAAGGTGAGGGCAGACCTAGGTCCACGCCTCGGGCCGCTCGATCCCTGGGGCGACGGTTCGGCTACCTCTGGGCAACCTTCGCCGTATCGAGCCTCGGCGACGGCTTCGGCTACGGAGCCGTTCCCCTCCTTGCTCTCTTCGTGGATCCGCATCCGCTTCCGGTGGCGTCGGTCGCGGCAGCCGACACGTTCCCGTGGCTCGTGCTCGCGCTGCCCGCCGGCGCCCTCGCGGACCGCTTCGAGCGAGGCCGGCTCATGGCAGTTACCAACATGGGGCGCGCTCTCGTCCTGGTGACACTGGCACTGCTGGTCGCGAGCCACCACATCAATCTCTCGTTGCTGATCACTCTCGTGTTCTTGAACGGGGGGGCGCGAGCTATCTACTACTCCGCCTCGCAGGCGACCGTGCCGGAGCTGGTCGAGCCCCGCTCGTTCGCTCACGCGAACGGGATCCTGAGCGGCACCGAGGCGGCCACCGAGCACCTCGGCGGGCCGATCCTCGGAACCCTCGCGTTCGCTGTGATCAGGGCCCTCCCTTTTGTCGTCGACGCGACGGCGGTCGGAGCTGCCGGCCTGTCGCTGCTCGGCTTCCGCACCCAGCGCCTGAAAACCGGACCAGCGCATGGTTCGATCCTCGACGGCGCCAGGCAGCTCGTAAGGGACCGCTCGCTGCGGCTTCTCGTAACCCTGCTCGCGGCACTGGCCGGCTTGCAGGGGCTCGTCTTGGGCGTGCTCGTCATCGTCGCGACGGTCGACTGGGGAGTGCCCAAGAGCTTGTACGGATTGTTCCTGGCCGCCGGAGCCGCCGGCAATGTCCCCGGCGCTTTGCTTGCGAGCCGCATCGCGACCCGCATCGGGAACGTCCCGACGCTCATCGGCGCCGCCCTCGTCTCGGGGCTCGCCTATCTCGTCATGGCGGCCGCGACGGGATGGCTGCTCGCCGGCGTGGCTTTTGCCGTGGTCAGCTTCGCCGTCTACGCCGGAAGCGTCATAGCGAACTCCCTTCGCCAGAGCCTTTCTCCGCGGGACTTGATGGGACGCGTCGGCTCCGCGTGGCGCGGCGTCGTGTGGGGCGCGGCCCCGATCGGGTCGCTCGTCGGAGGTGGCCTCGCAGTGCTCGGCGGACTGCGCCTGCCGCTGTTCATCGCAGGCGGGGCTCAGTGCGTCGTCGCGATGGCCCTCGCAGGTCCGCTCACCCGCAGTCTCGCCGCCTCAGAGCGAGCCGCGGCCTCGGCCGAGGGTGCGGAACTCCTTGGCGGGCCGCCCACGGGCAAGCAGCCTGTGACAGGGTCACCTGCCGGCGGCCAGACCGTGACTCCCACCCTCGAGATCGATCCGCCACGGATGCCCACCAGACGCCGCCTTCACAGCCGTCCAGGTCGGGGGCCGCTCTACTGGGGACGTTCGTCCAGGCACTCGCGCCGGTAACGCCAGCGCCGGTACCTCCGGTCTCGTGTCCAGAGAAACACCGCGATCAGACCGATCAGCAGCCACGGTACGTGTATCCACCCGAATGGCCAGAACCCCCTGACGGCGGCGGCGGCAAACGAGAGGGCCCAGAACACCACGATGGCGAACAGCACAGCCCTCAGGACCCGCGGTCGACGGCGAGACGGCTGTTGGACGGCCGCGGCCTGCTCGGGGGTTTGCAGGCTGGGCAGGTCCACTAGCAGCCCGGACAGATCGGCGCGCGTCTTCGCGCTCATGGCCCGGTCCAGCCGCTCCTGGAACTCGGCGGTGTCCAGGCGCCCGTCGCTGTAGTGCTTGGAGAGCTGTTCGCCAATCTCGTTGCGCTCGGCATCCGACACCCGCATGTTGGCGTTGTTGTCAGGCTTCGGTGGCGATCCCCAAGGGATGTCCCATCGCGATTGCATGTTCTTCCTTTCTCGGCATCGGGTGGAGTCGGCGGATCCGGCCACGGTCAGTGGTACCGAGCGTGGTTCAACAGGTCGGCGGCGATCGCGACGTCGGAGCCTTCCTGCGGGATCAGCAGCCAGGCCGCAATGTACAGCGGCACACCGGCGCCGCCGAGAAACGACAGCGCGACGATCGCGATCCGCACCAGTGTCACGTCGAAGTCGAAGTAGGCGGCGAGCCCCGCGGCCACGCCCGCCAACATCGCTCCATCGCCTGATCTGCGGAGAAGGTGGTTCTCGACTGGGTTCTTGTCTGTCATGTTGTCTTCCACGTAACCATCGTCCGCCCATCGGGGCTTGATGGCTATCGGGGACATCCCGGATCGGACCCCGAGAATGCCGGAAGCAGGTCGGGGTCCTACCCGATGGTGGTGGTTCCCCCGAAGTGCGATCATCGATGTATCTCCGATCAGCTCAAATCACGGCAACCGCGGTGGGAGGCAGGAGGCCCTCGTTGGGGCCCGGATGGCGACCACCCGTACGGCCGCGGTCGAGACCGCCACCATCCCGGGCGAGGCCGCTTCTACCGAAGCCGGGAAGACCGGATCTTCGCCGGCATCGCCGGTGGTATTGCCGCGCGCCGTGGCAGGGACGCGACGGTCGTCCGCATCCTCCTGGTGTTATCGGCCCTGGTGAGCGGGCTCGGTGTCGTCTGCTATGTGCTGGCGTGGTTGTTGCTCCCGGCCGAGGGCTCGTCAGAGACGATCGCCGCGCGAGCCATCTCGGACCGTCAGGGGATCACCCTTGCGATCGCCCTCGTACCGGTGTTGGTTCTCGTCTTGCTTATTGCCTCAGCACTGCACGCGAGCTTCGCGTCGTCCTGGGGGCCGCCACTCCTGATCAGCGCGGCCGGGCTGGTCCTGGTGTACCGAAACGCCGAGAACGACGAGCGAGCATGGCTGGTCGACTCGGCACGGGCCTTGCTCCAGCTGGGTGCCGAGCCGCGGCAGTCACCTCGTTCCTTCATGGTCCGTCTCGGCACCGGCGTGCTCTTGTTCGTAGCCGGCGTCCTCGTCATAGCCGACGGAGCTCTGAGCCGCTCTTGGCTGCGGCCGCTCGGAGGCACGCTCCTGTTGATCGCAGCGACGGTCGTCGTCTTGGGCCCCTGGTGGCTCAGGCTGGCACGCGAGCTGGTTCACGAGCGCCAGGCACGCATTCGGGCCGAGGAGCGTGCCGACATGGCCGCCCGGGTCCACGATTCGGTCCTCCAGACCCTGGCCATGATCCAAAGGTCCGCAGACCAGCCCCTGGAGGTCGCGAAGCTGGCCCGCGCCCAAGAACGCGAGCTTCGCTCGTGGCTGTTCGAAGGGCGTGCGCCGGGCTCGTTCGGGGCCGAAGGAGCCTTGACGCTCTCCGCCGGAGTCGAGCAGATCGAGCGCGAGGTCGAGGCTGCCCACGGGATCGCCGTCGATGCCGTCACCGTCGGGGACTCCCCGCTCGACGAGGAGCTGCGCGCGCTTCTGGCGGCCGGCAGGGAGGCGACCGTGAACGCGGCCAAGTGGTCCGGAGCCGCTTCGGTCTCGATCTACGTCGAGGTCGAGCCGAAACGTGTGTCCATGTTCGTGCGCGACCGAGGTGCCGGTTTCGACCCCGATGGCATCGCCGGAGACCGTAAAGGCATCGCAGAGTCGATCCGCGGCAGGATGCAGCGCCACGGTGGGACCGCCGTCATCCGTTCCGTGCCCGGCGAGGGGACCGAGGTCGAGCTCGGCGTCCCGAGGCGTCCCGGCCGCCCATGAAACCGACCGGCGTCCCGACTGTCTTCCTCGTCGACGACCATCACCTCTTCCGCGCGGGGGTCCGCAGCGAACTCGGCGACGCGGTCCAGGTCGTCGGGGAGGCCGACGAAGTTCCCGCAGCCATCGAGCTGATCGCCGAGCGGCTGCCTGACGTCGTTCTGCTCGACGTCCATCTGCCGGGGGGCGGAGGAAGGGCAGTGATCGAGGCCATAAAGCCGGCTCATCCGACAGTCCGCTTCCTGGCCCTGTCGGTGTCCGACGCGCCCGAGGACGTGATCGCCGTCATCCGGGCGGGAGCCCGCGGCTATGTGACCAAGACGATCTCGGGACCGGAGCTCATCGATGCGATCGTGCGTATCGCCAGTGGTGACGTTGTCTTCTCACCGCGGCTGGCCGGTTTCGTGCTCGACGCGTTCGCCTCCATGCCACCGGGTGCCGAGCTGCCGGGCCCACTCGATCCAGAGCTCGATCACCTCTCGCCGCGCGAGCGTGAGGTGCTGCGTCTCATCGCCCGCGGCTACACCTACAAAGAGATCGCCCGGGAGCTCACCATCTCGATCAAGACCGTCGAGAGCCATGTCTCGGCCGTGCTTCGCAAGCTCCAGCTCTCGACGCGCCACCAGCTGACGAAGTGGGCGACGGAGCGGCGCCTGATCTGAGCCAACCCGGCCGCGGCACGAGCTAGCGTGACAGCCACGCCACGAACCTTCCGCACGATCATCGAGCCGTTCCGCATCCACGCGGTGGAACCACTCAGGATGACAACCCTCGAAGAGCGCGATACCGCCATACGCGACGCCGGCTACAACGTCTTCAACCTCGCGGCTCGCGACGTGCTGATCGACCTTTTGACCGACTCGGGCACCGGCGCGATGAGCCGCGACCAGTGGGCGGCGATCCAGCACGGTGACGAGTCCTATGCGGGCTCGCCCTCGTGGTTCCTCTTCCGGGACGCCGTCACCGAATTGTTCCCGTTTCGCCATGTGATACCGACCCACCAGGGACGCGCGGCTGAGCGGATTCTCTTCTCGGTGATCGGAGGCCCCGGACAGATCGTGCCCAGCAACACCCATTTCGACACGACCCGGGCCAACGTGGAGTTCACCGGCGCCGAGGGGGTCGACCTCGTCATCGCCGAGGGACGCGACCCGGCGAACCTGCATCCGTTCAAGGGGAACCTCGACACCGTCGCGCTCGACGAGCTCATCACAGCCCGCGGGCGAGAGCACGTGCCTGTGGTGATGGTCACGATCACGAACAACTCGGCCGGCGGCCAGCCGGTCAGCTTGGCGAACCTCCACGCGGTGAGGGCCGTCTGCGACAAGCACCAAGTGCCTCTCTTCCTCGACGCCTGCCGATTCGCCGAGAACGCGTGGTTCATCCGCGAGCGCGAGGAGGGCCAAGAAGGGCGCGAAGTCGCCGACATCGTGCGGGAGATGGCCTCGCTTGCCGACGGCATGACGATGAGCGCCAAGAAGGACCCGCTCGCGAACATCGGCGGCTGGCTCGCGTGCAACGACGACGCTCTCGCCGAATCGTTCCGGAACATGTTGATCCTCACCGAAGGATTCCCCACCTACGGCGGGCTTGCCGGCCGGGACCTGGAGGCCATCGCGCAAGGGATCCGAGAAGCAGTCTCACACGACTACCTGCGTTACAGGATCCAATCGACGGCATACCTGGGCGAGGCTCTGCACCACAGCGGCATCCCGGTCTTCATGCCGATCGGAGGCCATGCCGTCTACCTCGACGCCCGTGGGCTTCTCCCCCATATCCCGCCGCTTCAGTACCCGGGCCAGTCGCTTTCGGTGGCTCTGTTCAAGACCGGCGGCGTCCGCGGCTGTGAGATCGGGACTGTGATGTTCGGCCGCCAGAGCGACGGCAGCGAGAAGGCGGCGGCGACAGACCTCGTCCGGCTGGCCATCCCGAGGCGCACCTACACCCAGAGCCACATCGATTACGTGATAGAGGTGTGCCAGGCCGTCGCCGAGGACGCCCGTGAGCTCCGTGGCTACCGGATCGTCGAGGAGGCTCCTCAGCTGCGCCACTTCACGGCTCGTTTCGAACCGCTCGCCTGATTCCCCGGGCGCGCGACAATGACAGCCGGGGGGCCTGCCACGTCACTCGGGGCACCCTCAGGGTCTCTAGGGGACATCCCCGATTCACAGCGGGACGCAACCGGCAGAGAATTGCACCAGGTATCGCTGCCGACGGCGCGGCGACGGTCTGCCCGGTGAACGGCTGAAGGAGAGCGATGCATTCGGCAACGACGAAGGGCTGCCCATGATCGAGGCAAGGGGACTGACCAAGCACTACGGTCGCAAGCTCGCCGTTGACCAGCTCAGCTTCGGCGTGCGCCCTGGCGTCGTCACTGGTTTCCTCGGCCCGAACGGCGCGGGCAAGTCGACGACCATGCGGATGATCATGGGTCTCGACGCGCCGAACGCCGGAGACGTCACGGTGAACGGGCGGCACTACCACGACCTTGCCTGGCCTCTGCACGAAGTGGGCGCGCTGCTGGAGGCAAAGGCGATCCACCCCGGTCGCAGCGCCCGAGCACACCTGCGGATGCTCGCCGAGACGAACCACATCGCGCTCAGGCGAGTCGACGAGGTGCTCGGGATAGTCGGGCTCTCCTCGGTCGCGGGCCAGCGGGCGGGGAAGTTCTCCCTCGGCATGAGCCAGCGACTCGGCATTGCCGCGACGTTGCTCGGCGACCCGGAGGTGATGTTGTTCGACGAGCCGGTCAACGGGCTCGATCCCGACGGGATCCGCTGGGTGCGCAACCTCTTGAAGGCTCTCGCCCGTGAAGGCCGGACGATCTTCGTCTCGAGCCACCTGATGAGCGAGATGGCGCTGACCGCGGACGAAGTCGTCATCATCGGCCGGGGCCGCCTGATCGCACAGATCCCGATCGACCAGCTCCTGGCACAGAGCTCCCAGGGCTACGTCCGCGTCCGCTCGCCGCAGATCTCGGCGCTCAAGACGGCTCTCGAACAACGAGGGGCAGCGACGGTCCTCGAAGACGACGGCTCGCTCTCGGTGCGCGGCCTGGACGAAATCGCGATCGGCGAGCTCGCGGCTTGCATCCCCGTCGTCCTGCACGAGCTCGCACCCCAGTCCGCCTCGCTCGAGGAGGCGTTCATGGAACTGACCGGGGACAGCATCGAGTACCACGGAGCATCCAACGCGGATTCGGTCCTGTCAGCGGAAGGGGTCAAGTGAGCATCTCCACGATGAGCGCAAAGCTCGGGCCCACCAAGGACCTTCCGCCAGGGCGATACGGCTTGTCGGGACTGTTGCGGTCAGAGTGGACGAAGCTCCGGTCGCTCCGCTCGACGATGTGGACGCTCGGCATGACGGTATTTCTCGGAATCGGCATAAGCGCGCTGGCCACTGCCGAGACGCGGGCCCATTGGTCTTCTACTCAGGTCTCGAACTTCGACCCGACCGCCACGAGCCTTATCGGGGTGTTCGTCGGGCAGCTGACCATTGGCGTCCTCGGCGCGATGGTGATGACCGGGGAGTACGGATCCGGCACGATCAGGGCGACATTCTCCGCCGCACCGCGCCGACCGCTCGTGCTGTTGGCGAAGGCCACGGTGTTCGGCTTCGTCGCCCTTGTCGTAGCCGAGGTCGTGTCGTTCCTCTCGTACTTCCTCGGCCAAGCGCTCCTCAGCGCGCCGGCGATCCACTCGACAATCTCCAGTCCGGGGGCGCTGCGGGCAGTTGCAGGAGGCGGCCTGTACCTCTGCCTGATAGGACTTTTCGCGTTCGGGCTCGCGACGATCATCCGGCACACGGCGGGAGCTATCAGCGCTTTCCTCGGAATCCTCCTCCTCGGACCGGTCGTCATCCGTGCGCTGCCCACCTCTCTCGCCAACGAGATCGAGAAGTTCATGCCCGATCACATCGGGGCGAGCGTCGTGTCCCTCCACATGGGAACGGAAACACTCGAACCCTGGACAGGTCTCCTGGTTCTCTTCGGCTACGCCGTGGCACTGATGGTCATCGGCGGGGTGCTGCTCGTCCGGCGTGACGCGTGAGCCGCAGCGCCCAGGACGTGACCTGAGATCGGGCAGGAAACCGGCTGTCGTTCCAGACCCTCCCCGTCGGCGGTGGTCAGCCCATCGTCTTTGCGCCGTCGAGGGACTCCCGGATGATGTCGGCGTGGCCGGCATGCTGGGCCGTCTCGGCAAGTATGTGCAACAGGACCTGCCTGGCGGACCACCGGGCACCTGGAGGGAACCAAGGGGCCTCGGGAAGAGGTTGCGAGGCGTCCAGGGAAGGCAACGAGGCCACCAGATCGTCGGTGCGGCGAGCGGTCTCCTCGTATTCGTCGAGCAGGCCCGCAAGCGTCTCTCCCTCCAGCATGCGAAAGCCGTCTGCGTGTGCCTTCATCGCCTCTTCGCCGCCAGGGCTCATGGCTTGCGGTCCCCGGACGATGAAGTCTGCCCAGCGCCGCTCGACCCGGGTAACGTGCTTTACCAGGCCACCCAGGCAGAGCTCACTGACAGTGGTCCGCTGGCGTGCCTGCTCGTCGGTGAGATCCCTGACGGCATGGCGCAGGAATGACCGACGGGTGGACAGCGTCTCCAGGAAATCGGCTCGCTCCTGGTCCTCGGCAGTTCTCTCGTTCGTCATAGGTCCTCAAGCTAGCCGCAGGTTCTGGAGGCGATATCGCCGGGTAGCCCTGTCAGGCGTCAACTCCCTTGAGCTCGCGCCAACGAAAGCAGCCCGTCACATGGTCCATGACCAGACCGGTCGCCTGGAGGTGCGCGTAGCAGACAACCGGCCCCAGGAACGTGAACCCTCGCCGCCTCAAGTCTGCGCTCACCTCCTTCGACAGGAGCGTGTCGGCCGGGATCTGAGAATCTTCGCCCCAGGTGTTGACTATAGGAACGCCGCTGACAAAGCCCCAGATGTAGTCGTCGAAGGTGCCGAACTCGCGCCGGATGTCCAGGAACGCCCGGGCGTTGGAGATCGCGCTCTCCACCTTGCGGCGGTTACGGATGATGCCGGGATCGCCGAGGAGTCGCCCGACGTCTGCCGGCCCGAGATCGGCGACAGCCTCCGGGTCGAAGTCGCAGAAGGCCTTCCGATAGCCGTCCCGGCGCTTCAGGATCGTGAGCCAGCTCAAGCCGGCCTGAGCTGACTCGAGGATCAAGAACTCGAAGTGTCGGCGATCCTCGTGCACCGGTACGCCCCACTCCTGGTCGTGGTAGGGCTGCAGGAACCCACCGGCCGCCCACCGGCAGCGCGCCGGCTCCGGGGAGGTCGCGCCCTCAGTATCCACGCTTTGCATCGCCGAGTTGTAGCAGAGCCGCACCGGTGTTGCTCTCAAAGCAGGCGGAGCTGCTCGTTCGACGAACGCACGCGTAGGGCCGAGCCTCCGGGCGGGGGGAGCTCGGGCGAGGGGCGTCGGGTGCGGCGGCGCCTCGCATAGCCGCGCCCGGCTGACTCCTCTACCGCTCGCACGACCTCTGTGATGCGATCTTGCTCGGCTCGCGGCTGGTAGGAGCCCTTGCGGAAACGTCCGGCATACAGGTCCACTAGCTCGGGCCGGGTTCTGGCTAGCCACCCGAGGTAGTCCTCGCGGACCCCGGGGCGCAGGTGGAGGGCGACGGGCGTGACCGACACCGCGCCTGCCTCGAGGCACGCCTGGGCCACGGCCCGCAACTGCTCGTCGGAGTCCGACAACCCGGGCAGGACCGGGGCGATCAGCACACCACACCGCACACCGGCCTCGTTGAGCCGCCTCACGGCTTCCAGACGCTTGTCCGGGGGCGGCGTTCCGGGCTCGGTCAGCTGCCACACGTCGCGGTCGAGCGATCCGATGGAGAGGGCGAGCCTGACGCGAGTACGTGTCGCGGCATCCGCGAGCAATGCGATGTCACGCAGCACCAGCGTCGACTTCGTCAGGATGCTGAAGGAGTTGCCGGCTTCGGCAAGCACCCTCACGATGCCCTGGGTGAGGTGGTACTTGCCCTCAGCCCTCTGGTAGGGATCGGTGTTCGTCCCCATTGCAATGGGGTCGCCCTTCCATCGAGGTGACCGCAACTCGGCGCGGAGCCTCTCGACGGCGTTGACCTTGACGACGATCTTGCGCTCGAAGTCTTCGCCTATCCCCAGCCCGAGGTATGTGTGAGTCGGCCTCGCAAAGCAGTACGTGCACGCGTGGCTGCATCCCCGATAGGCGTTGATCGTGTAGCCGAACGGCATCCTCGACGAAGCTGGCACCCTGTTGACGATTGTCCGCGCGTTGACGTGGAAGAACTCCATGCCTCGGTACTCGCCGGTGCCCACATGGCGTTCGCCGAGCGCCGCCTGCGCAAACAGCATCTCGGACTCCTCGTGTTCGGCGAGGCGCCACCGAAGCTGGCCCGATCCCTCCTGCTCCTGCACGGCGGCAGTCTATCGAACATACGTACGACTCGGTGAATCCGCCCCCAACCGTGGGGCTGGTCATAGTGTGGCTGCGTGGCCCTGACGCCGAAGGTTCTCTCAGCAATCACAGACCCGAGCGAGCGCGAGCTCGTTTCGCGCGCATTCGACGTTTCCTTCAAGGCGTACGCGCCGAGCTCCAAGTTCCACGTCGGCGCTGCCGTGCGTACGACAAGGGGCATATATGTGGGCTGCAACGTCGAGAACGGCAGCTATGGGCTGACATCGTGCGCGGAGCGCAACGCCGTGTTCGCTGCGATCGGTGCCGAGGGTGGGAAGATCAAGATCGAAGCAGTCGCCGTGTACGCGCGCTCGCCCGGCAAGAAGGTGAAGACCGCGTCACCTTGCGGCGCCTGTCGTCAGGTGCTCGCAGAATTCGGGCGCGACGCGGTCGTCACGTTTCTCCAAGACGGGCGGTTGTGTTCGATGACCGTGGACGAGCTGCTGCCAGCAGCCTTCGAGCTCTACTGAGACTGGCGCAGACCCAGAGATCGACGAGACCTAGCCGCGGACTGAGAGCCCAGCAACCGCCTCGAGCAACCGGTTCACATCGGACTCGTCGTTGTAGTGCACGACGCCTGCGCGCACCGCTCCCCCGCCCTCGCGGATCTTGAGCACCCCGGCGAGCTCCCAGGCGTAGTTGTCACCGCTCCACACGTTGACACGTCGACGTGCAAGGTGCTCCGCAACGTCGTATGGCCCAAGGCCGGCGACGTTGAAGCAGGCGGTCGGTGCGCGGCGAGCAGCCCTACCGTAGGTGGTGACGCGCCCGATCGCCTCCAAGCCGCCCACGAGCGACTCGAACAGGGCCCCCTCATATGCCTCAACGGCGGTCATCGAGGTCATGATCCGCTCGCGTCGTGAGCCTGTCGCCGCCGGATCGAGCGAGGCCAGATGTTCGACGGCAGCGACAACCCCTGCCAGGTCGGCAAACGGCAACGTCCCTTGTTCGAACCGACCGGGAACCGAGTCCGACTTCGGCTCGAGCTTGTCAGGATGCAAGGTCCTGAGCAGCCCTGGGCTCGCGATGACCGCTCCGACGTGAGGGCCGGACCACTTGTAGGCACTGGTGGCGTAGAAGTCCGCGCCTAGCGCGGCGACCTCGACCGGCCCGTGCGGTGTCGCGTGCACGCCGTCGATGTAGCTGAGCGCTCCGACCTCGTGGGCCTTGCGGGTGATCGCCGCCACATCGGGCCGGGTCCCGATCAGGTTGCTCGCCGCTGTGACCGCGACGAGCCTGGTGCGCTCCGACAGCAGCTCGTCGTACTGTCCCGTTGCAAGCTCACCGCTGCGCGCGTCGACCTCGGCCCAGCGAACGACCGCGCCGGCACGAGCGGCTGCCTGGACCCACGGCCTTACGTTCGCATCGTGGTCCAACCGGGACACGACCACTTCATCCCCTCGGGCCCAACTCCTGGAAAGGGTCTCCGCGAGCCGGTAGGTGAGCGTGGTCATGTTCGGCCCGAGGATCACTCCGCGAGGCTCGCCTCCGACGAGATCGGCCACTGCCTGCCGGCAAGCGCGGACGATCTCCCCGGAACGACGGCTCGCAGGAAAGGCTCCTCCCAGGTTGCCGAGCCCAGCAAGATACGCGGCTGAGATCGCGTCGATGACGCTCGAGGGCATCTGGGTGCCTGCCGCCCCGTCGAGGTAGGCGTACCCGTCGCCGAGCGCAGGGTATGTCGACCTGATCCTGCTGATATCGAGGGTCACGACCCGGCGGGACTACGCGGCGGAACTACTCGGCGTCGTGGCAGACGGCTTCAACATTGTTCCCGTCGGGATCGCGCACAAACGCTCCGTAATAGTGCTCGTGGTACTCGGGCCACGCACGCGGCTCGTGGAGCACAGGGGCGCCGAGGGAGACGGCCGCATCAAAGAAGGCCCTCACGCTGTCCCGATCCTTCGCGCTGAACGCAAGGTGGTTCTCACGATTCGGCTCACCTGAAACCAGCGGGCCTATCCAGAAGTCCGGCTTTCCCTCGACGCCATAGCCTATGACCTCGCCAAAGTCCATCACACGGCTGCCGCCGAGCGGGGCGAGTACCTGGTCGTAGAACGAGGCGCTCGAGCTCACGTCGGCACACTGAACAGATACATGATCGATCATGGTCTGGATCATACGACCGGCTTTCGTTACGGTCAGAATGGAGACCGGCGCTCAACTGGCTGATGCCCCCGGCTGCTCTCCGACGGGCCAGCCGGCCGAGCCAACATGCCACCAGTCGAAGGACACGAGGGGGACTTCAATGGAACACGTCCATGAGCTGTCGAACGAGCTGAGGCCGAAATCCCACGCGCTCAGGGAAGCGATCAGCGCCGTGTACTCCGCCTACGCGGAGATGAGCCGGGCGGCCCTGTCCGACGGCGCGCTCACCGGCCGGATGAAGGAGCTCATCGCCTTGGCAATCGCGGCCACGCGAGAGTGCGACGGATGCATCAGCGCACACGCACGAGGAGCGCAGCGCGCGGGAGCTACTGCTGGTGAAGTCGCAGAGGCGATGGGCGTAGTGATCATGATGAACGGGGGTCCCGGAACGGTGTGGGGCCCCCGGGCCTTCGCCGCGTTCGAGGAGTATGCGGGAAGCGGACCGGCTGAGCCAACTGCCGTTTGAGACCGCTCCGGTCTGAGCCCGGGTTCACCGTTTCCGGCGTGACTCCACGGAGTTCAAGAGGCGGTGCAGGCAAGCCCGGTGCGCGAGACTTCATGGTTCAGATGGCTGCTCGACTCATGCGCTCTTTCTCTCGCGCAAGGACCAACCAGGCCGGCTGGCCCGTCGCGCCCCTCAGCGGGCCTCTCGACACGCAGGCCGTAGGCGCCCCGTGACTCCTCCGGCAAGAGTCCCGGGCTCGAACCAGGCTCAAGGAGGTCCACACCGGATGGACATGGTCAACCTCATCTGTTCGAAACGGGACGGCGGCGAGCTCACCGATTCCGAGATCGACTGGGTCATCGATGCCTACGTCAGCGGCACCATCGCGGACGAGCAGGTCGCCGCCTTCTTGATGGCGGTTTTCTGGCGTGGTCTTTCATTCGCCGAGCTGTCCCGATGGACGGCCGCGATCATCGCCTCCGGGGAGCGGATGGACCTGACCGGCCTGTCGCGGCCGACGGTCGACAAGCACTCTACCGGTGGCGTCGGCGACAAGGTGTCGCTCATCCTGGCGCCGCTCGTGGCAGCCTGTGGAGCCGCGGTTCCACAGCTGTCGGGACGGGGGCTCGGCCACACCGGTGGCACCCTCGACAAGCTGGAGGCGATCGCCGGATGGCGCTCCGAGCTGTCCAACAGTGAGATGTTCGCCCAGCTCGAGGAGATCGGCTGCGTCATCTGCGCCGCCGGCGCCGGCCTGGCCCCGGCGGATCGCAAGCTCTACACGCTTCGCGACGTGACCGGCACTGTGGAGTCGATCCCGCTCATCGCCGGGTCGATCATGTCGAAGAAGATCGCCGAGGGGACCCAGGCGCTCGTCTTGGACGTCAAGGTCGGCTCGGGCGCGTTCATGGCCGACCGGGACCGGGCCACAGAGCTTGCCCGGACGATGGTTCGCCTCGGCCGTGACCACGGGCTCAAGGTGACGGCCCTCTTGAGCGCGATGAACACTCCCCTCGGTCGCGCGGTCGGCAACGCGCTCGAAGTCGGCGAGTCCGTCGAAGTGCTCTCGGGCCGAAGCGACTCACCCGATCTTGTCGAGCTCACGCTCGCGCTGGCACGAGAGATGCTCGCGTTGGCCGGGATCCAGGCCGACCCCGCCGTCGCGCTCCGAGATGGTTCGGCCCTGGAGCGGTACCGGGCAATGGTCGTGGCTCAGGGAGGTGACCCCGACGCTCCCCTGCCCCGCGCCAGTCACGTCGAACTGGTGACCGCTGACCGCTCGGGCATCGTCGGTCGGCTCGATGCTCGGGCGGTCGGGGTCGCAGCCTGGCGCCTCGGGGCCGGCAGAGCACGTAAGGAGGACGCTGTGAGCGCTTCTGCGGGCGTCGTCTGCCGCGTCAAGCCAGGCGACGAGGTGACCGAGGGTCAGGCGTTGTTGGAGCTTCACACCGACCAATCCGAGCGCCTCGACCGGGCGCGTGAGGCACTCAGGGACGCGATCGCCATAGGCGAGCAGCCCCCGGGGCCCACGTCAATTGTGCTGGAGGTGATCTCTTGAGCGCCAGGCCCAGACTCGACCAGATCCGCGGTGTCCCGAAGGTGCTCCTCCACGATCACCTCGACGGGGGCCTTCGACCGGGCACGGTGGTGGAGCTCGCTGCCGAGCAGGGGTACCGGGGCCTGCCGACGACGGATCCGCAGGAGCTCGCGGCGTGGTTCGTGTCGGCTGCTCCCCGGCGCGACCTCGTGCGCTACCTGGAGGGCTTCGCCCATACCGTCGGCGTGATGCAGACTTCCGAGGCGCTCGGGCGCGTCTCCGAGGAGTGCGTCGAGGACCTGGCCGAGGACGGGGTCGTCTACGCCGAGGTGCGTTTTGCGCCCGAGCTGCACACCGAACGCGGCCTGAGGCTCGAGGATGTGCTCGAGTCGGTGCTCACGGGCTTCGACAAGGCGATGGGGCGCGCCGCGGCGGCAGGACGACCGATCGTCGTCCGTGCGTTGCTGACGGCCATGCGCACCGCTGCGCGTTCGCGCGAGATCGCCGAGCTCGCTGTGCGCTACCGCGACGTCGGGGTCGCCGGCTTCGACGTCGCAGGCCCCGAGGCGGGCTATCCCCCCACGGATCACCTCGACGCGTTCCATCTCGTGCAACGCGAGAATTTCCACGCCACATTGCATGCCGGCGAGGCGTTCGGGCTCCCCTCGATCTGGCAGGCGATCCAGTGGTGCAACGCCGAGCGGCTCGGCCACGGGGTTCGCATCGTCGACGACATCGTCGTGGATCCCGACGGTGGCGTCTCGCTCGGCCGGCTGGCGGCCTACGTGAGAGACCGGCGCATCCCGCTCGAGATGTGCCCCACTTCGAACGTGCACACGGGGGCGGTGCCCTCGCTCGACGAGCACCCGATCGGGCTTCTGCGCCGCCTGAGTTTCAGGGTCACGGTAAACACCGACAACCGCCTGATGAGCGGCATCAGTCTCTCCTCGGAGCTGGCGGGGCTGGTCGAGACTTTCGACTGGTCGTGGGGGGACATCACCTGGCTCACGATCAACGCCATGAAGAGCGCCTTCTGCCCCTTCGAAGACCGCTTGGCGCTGATCGAAGGCCAGATCAAGCCGGGTTTCGCCGCTTTGGACCCAGACGATCGCACAAGGCCCTCACGGAACCGGTCCGAAGCTCAATCCTCGCTCTCCGACGAGCGTCGTATCGACTGACAGCGAGCCGCCACATCGTCTCGAAGCGATCCCATGAGTCGGTCCGCCCGACGCCGATCCTCGGCAAGGCGCTCGAGTGAGGTCGGCCCCTTGGCGACCTCGAAGTAGACCTTCAGTTTCGGCTCGGTGCCGCTCGTTCGAAGCACTACGCGGGCCCCCTCCGCGAGCCGGAGCACAAGGGCATTGGTAGCCGGAAGTTCCCCGGTCCCTTGGGAGAGGTCCACAAATTCGGTCACGGTCAAGCCGGCGAGCTTGGCGGGCGGGCGCGCCCGCCAAGCGCCGACGATCCCGGCCATCTCGCTCCGGGCTGTCGGGCCCTCGAGTCGCAACGACCATTGCGCGGTCGCGTGCACACCGAAACGGGACGAAAGGCCGTCCAGCCGGTCGATCACCGAGGTCCCGTTAGCTTTGGCACGAGCCGCCAGCTCGGCGGCAACCAGTGCTGCCGAGAGCCCGTCTTTGTCGGAAACGGCGTCGCCCACCTGGTAGCCGAGCGCCTCCTCGTAGCCGAAGACGAACCGGGAGCCCGGACGGCGAAGTGCGGCTCGCGCGATCCACTTGAAGCCGGTGAGCGTCTCGACACAGGCGACTCCGGCCGCTTGCGCCATCGCCGAGAGCATCGTCGAGGAGACGATCGTGGTCGCTACCAACCGGTCATCGCCACTGGTCGCGGAGAGCACGTGATCGGCGAGGAGCACGCCGAGCTCGTCACCTGTCAGCATTCTCCACGCCCCGCTCAACGGGTCCGGCACAGCGATGGCCAGGCGGTCGGCGTCGGGGTCGTTCGCCAGGACGAGATCGGCACCGAGCCGGATGGCATCGGCAAGCGCGAGGTCGAGTGCTCCGGGTTCTTCCGGGTTGGGGAACGCGACCGTCGGGAAGTCCGGGTCGGGTGCACCCTGAGCGGCGACGACCGACACCGGGCCGAAACCGGCCTGCTCCAAGAGCTCCGGAAGGACCTCACCGCCAACGCCGTGCAGCGGCGTGTACACGATCCGGAGCCGTCGCGGGCCCGCGGGATCGAGCAAACCGAACGCCGCCCGCCGATACGCGCCGAGAAGCTCCGCCTCGTCGATGGGCTCGCTGCGCAGGGCTGTGGCACCCCCAAGAGTCGTCGAGCTTTCAGGCGAGGCGATGGCACTTGCCATCGCGGTGCTCGCGGCGTCGGCGACGATGGCGTCGCACGGCGGTATCAACTGGGCGCCGTCTGCCATGTAGACCTTGTATCCGTTGTCGGCCGCAGGGTTGTGGCTTGCAGTGACCATCACGCCCGCAGCCGCACCGAGGTGCTTGACGGCAAAAGCCGTCAGGGGGGTCGGAAGCGCACGGGGAAAGGCCCGTACGCGTACACCAGCACCAGCGGCGACTACGGCGACGTCGCGGGCGAATTCGGCCGATCCGTGGCGGGCGTCGCGACCCACGACAATCCCGCGCTGCGCAGCCTCGGCACCCTGGCCGAGGACCCACTGCGCCACGCCGGCCGTCGTGGCACGAACGACTAGCCGGTTCATCCTGGCCGGGCCGGCACCTAGCGCGCCGCGAAGCCCGGCAGTCCCGAACGCGAGCGGGTTCTCGAACCGGTCGCGCACCGCGGCGGCGTCGGCGGCATAGAGGAGGGCGGCGAGCTCCGCTCGCGTGGAGGGGTCGGGATCCGCCTTCATCCACGCCTCCGCCTCGGCGGCGAAGGCAATGGGGATCGGCTCGGTCTCCTCGTGCCCGGTCGTCACAGTACCGACAGCACTCCCGCCAGGAGCTCGACCAGGTAAGGGGCTGCTGCAGCACCGGCAGCCAGCACCTCCTCGTGGTCGAGCGGGGTCGGGCTCACCCCGGCCGCGAGATTGGTAACGAGCGAGATGCCGAGCACCGACGCTCCCAGGTGGTGTGCTGCGATCGCCTCGAGTGCCGTGGACATCCCGACCAGGTCCGCGCCCGCCCGTCGCAGCATCGCGACCTCCGCGGGGGTCTCGTAGTGGGGACCTCCCAAGGCCGCGTAGACACCTTCTGTGAGCGCGGGATCCACCTGTTTGGCCAGCGTACGCAGCTTTACCGGGTAGAGATCCGTGAGATCGACGAAGCGTCCCCTGTAACCCGCTGGAGGCTCGGGGCCACTGAGCGGTGAGGCGCCTATCAAGTTGAGATGGTCCCGGATCAGCACCGCCTGGCCCGGCCTCATGGACGGATCGAGGCCGCCGGCCGCATTGGTCAAGATGACGACCCGGGCACCGGCGATCACCGCGGTACGTACCGGGTGGACAACCTCGGCCGGCGAACGGCCTTCGTAAAGGTGAGTGCGCCCTATGAGCAAAAGGACCCGGTGGTCACCGGCCCTCAGCGAACGCAGCTGGCCATGATGGCCGGCGACCGTCGGCACGGCGAATCCCGGGAAATCTGCGGTCGCCCGCTCGGCCTCAGCGGTCCCGAGCCCGTCGGCGACACCCTGCCAGCCAGAGCCGAGCACGATCGCCACGTCGTGGCGCGGAGCGCCCGCCCAGCGCGTCACCTCAGCGGCAGCCTCGGATGCGAGCTCGTAAGGGTTCGACGTGGTACTTGCGGTCGTCACGGTGCCAGAGGCTAGCGAGATGCGGGAGGAGCGGCTGTCCGGCCACTCCGCTCACAGGCCGATGGGGTGCCACACGGTCTTGGTCTCGAGAAACGCCAGCATGCGACGCGGCGTGGGCGCGGCGGTCCAGTCGAGCTCGCTCGCATCGGGGTGCAGCACACGTTTCACGTTCGTCACCGCGGCACGCTCGAGATCGGCCAGAAGGGAGGCGGGGGCGCCCGCCAGATCGAGCGCGTCGACGTCGCGATGGGCGGCAAGCACCGGCGCGAGCTCGGCGACCCGGCCCGTGATCAGGTTCACGACGCCTCCAGGAAGATCCGACGTGGCGAGCACCTCGGCGAGGGTGATCGCTGGCAAAGGCCGCGCCTCGCTCGCGATCACCACCGCGGTGTTCCCGGTGACGAGCACTGGCGCCAGCACGCTCACGAGCCCGAGCAGCGATGAGGCCTGCGGCGCGACCAAACCCACGACGCCGGTGGGCTCGGGCACGCTGAAGTTGAAGAACGGGCCCGCGACCGGATTGGAGGACCCGGCGACCTGGGCCACCTTGTCCGCCCAACCGGCGTACCAGACCCAGCGGTCGACCGCGGCGTCGACGCTCGCCACCGCCTGGGCCCGGCTCGTCCCCTCGCTCGAGGCGACCTCTTCGGCGAACTGCGAACGCCGTCCGTCAAGCATCTCGGCGACGCGATAGAGGACCTGTCCCCTGTTGTAGGCGGTCGCGCCGGCCCAACGGGGCTGTGCCTTGCGGGCGGCCACGACTGCGTCGCGCATGTCCTTTCGTGAGCCTTGGGCCGCGTTCGCGAGGAACACGCCGTCCGAGTCCACCACGACATAGGACCGACCGGACTCCGACCGCGGGAACGCCCCTCCGATGTAGAGCTTGTAGGTCTTTCGCACTGCCAAGCGTTCGTCAGACATCGAGGTATGCCCCCAGGCCTTGGCGGCCACCTTCCCTGCCGAAGCCCGACTCGCGATAGCCGCCGAAGGGACTGGTTGGATCGAAGCGATTGAAGCTGTTGGCCCACACGACCCCGGCGCGGAGTTGACCGGCCATCCACAAGATGCGGCTCCCCTTCTCGGTCCAGACACCGGCGGAAAGGCCGTAGACGGTGTTGTTGGCCTTCGCCACCGCCTCTTCAGGAGTGCGGAAGGTGAGAACCGAGAGCACGGGTCCGAAGATCTCCTCCTGGGCGATCCGGTGTGCCTGGGACACATTGGTGAACACCGTCGGGGCGAACCAGTAGCCCTTCGACGGGAGTTTGCAGCTCGGCGACCAGCGAACGGCGCCCTCGGCCTCACCCGCGTCCGACAGCTCCCGGATCTTGTCGAGCTGGGCGGCGTTGTTGATGGCACCGAGGTCGGTGTTCTTGTCGAGCGGGTCGCCGACGCGAAGAGTCGCCAGGCGGCGCTTCAGCTTCTCGACGACGGTGTCTGCGATCGACTCCTGCACGAGCAGGCGCGAACCCGCACAGCAGACCTCACCCTGGTTGAAGAAGATGCCGTTGACGATGCCCTCGATCGCCTGGTCGAGCGGTGCGTCGTCGAAGACGATGTTCGCCGCCTTGCCACCCAGCTCAAGTGTCAGGTGCTTGCCTGTGCCGGCGAGCGCGCGCTGGAGATCCTTGCCGACCTCGGTCGAACCGGTGAATGCCACCTTGTCGATCCCCGGGTGGGCGACGAGCGCCGCCCCGGCGAGCGAGCCGGCACCGGTGATGACGTTGACGACGCCCGGCGGAAGGTCGGCCTGCTGGACGATCTCGGCAAGCAGCAGGGCGGTCAACGGCGTCGTGGACGCCGGCTTGAGCACGCAGGTGTTCCCGGCTGCCAGCGCCGGTGCAAGCTTCCACGCCGCCATCATCAACGGGAAGTTCCAGGGTATGACCTGGCCGGCCACTCCGATGGGGGCAGGATGCGGCCCGAAGCCCGCGTAGTCGAGCTTGTCCGCCCAGCCCGCGTAGTAGAAGAAGTGAGCTGCTGCCAACGGGACGTCGACGTCGCGCGACTCGCGGATCGGCTTTCCGTTGTCGAGGCTCTCGAGAACGGCGAGCTCGCGCGACCGCTCCTGAATGATGCGGGCGACCCGGAAGAGGTACTTCGCGCGCTCGGCACCCGACATAGGGCCCCAGACTTCCTTCTGGGCGCGCCCGGCCACTTCCACAGCGCGATCGACGTCGTCAAGGCCGGCGACGCCGATCTCCGCGAGCACTTCCTCGGTGGCGGGATTCTCGGTCTTGTAGGAGTTGCCGTCGACCGGCTCGACGAAGGCCCCACCGATGAACAGCCCGTAGGAAGACTGCAGGTGCACGATGGAACGGGACTCGGGCGCCGGGGCGTACTCGAAGACCACCTGCTCAGGATGGTCGGCATCGCCGTGGTGGGCCAAGTCGGTCTCGACTGCACGCTCGGATTTGTGGGTTGGGTCGCTCTTGCTCATTCGAAGCTGAAATCCTCACTCCCCGCGTAGGCGCCGCTCAGCTGCTTGGAGCGCTGTCTGAGCAAGTCGTTCAAGAGGCTCGACGCCCCGAAGCGGAACAGGGACGGGTCGAGCCAGGCCTCACCGACGGTCTCGTTCACGATGACCAGGTACCTGAGGGCATCCTTCGCGCTGCGGATGCCACCGGCGACTTTTACACCGACGAGCGCGCCGGTGAGCTCGGCGAAGTCGCGCACGGCCTCCAGCATCACAAGCGCAACGGGCAGCGTCGCCGCCGGGCTGACCTTTCCCGTCGAGGTCTTGATGAAGTCCGCGCCACCCACCATCGCGAGATAGCTGGCCCGGCGAACGTTGTCATAGGTGACGAGCTCCCCCGTCTCCAAGATGACCTTCAGATGCGCCTGCCCACAGGCCTGCTTCACGGCCTGCACCTGTTCGAGAACCAGGCCGTAGCGACCACTGAGGAACGCTCCGCGATCGATGACCATGTCGACCTCGTCAGCGCCGTTCACTACTGCGTCTCGAACGTCGGCGAGCCTGACGGCAAGCGAGGCGCGCCCGGAGGGGAATGCCGTTGCCACCGAGGCCACCTTCACGCTGCTACCTGTCAACGCCCGCTTGGCCACGGGCACGAGGTCGGGGTAGATGCACACGGCGGCAACCGGCGGGACCGACGCATCACCGGGGTCCGGCCGGCGCGCCTTCGCACACAAGCTCAGGACCTTGCCTGGCGTGTCGGCGCCCTCGAGGGTCGTCAAGTCCACCATGCTCACCGCCATCTCGAGGGCCCACAGCTTGGCGGAAGTCTTGATCGACCGGGTGGCCAGCGAAGCCGCCCTCGCCTCGGCACCGACTTGGTCGACCCCGGGGAGGCCGTGAAGGAAACGGCGCAGGTCCGACTCCGAGCCACGCAGATCCTCGAGCATCTCGCCGACAGCAGCGCTGTGCGCACCAATGATGGAGCTGCCCACGCCCACGGTGGTCGAGAGCGGCTGGGGGCTCTGCGTGCTCTGCCCGACAGCAACGACAGCGGGCGCCTCCGAAGCGCTCTGCACGGTCGTCCTGGCCTCGCTTTCCATTCGCCCACCTCTCGGGTCGCTGCGGATTCGAGCGTAGCCCTACGTCGTCAGAGTCGGGCGCCCGGCTAGGCGAGGGCGCCCTCCACGACACGACGAACACCGCTATTGCGCACTCTCTTGCGCCGCCGCTGCTGCGTCCAGGTCGGCCGCGGTGAACACGGCGTTAACAGTGAGCCCGGCAGCACGCAGTGCATCGTGGCTGCCGTCGCTCCGGTCGATGACGCAGAGGACGTGCTCGACCGTGGCGCCGAGCCCGCGGAGATCCTCGGTCGACATCACGACCTGACCGCCCGTTGTGATCACGTCCTCGACGACGAGCACCCGGCGGTCGGCGACCTTGGCACCTTCGGCGAGCTTGGCGGTCCCGTAGGGTTTGGCCTCCTTGCGGACGAACACGGCCTCGAGTCCAGTCGCGAGCGAGAGTGCGGTGGCGATCGGCACGCCTCCGAGCTCGAGGCCGGCGAGGACCTCAGTGCCGGTGGGGATGAGCGGGATCGCGTGAGCCACAACCTCACCAAGCAGCTCAGGGTCGCTCTCGAACAGGTACTTGTCGAAGTAGTGGCTGGAGATCTGTCCCGACCGGAGGGTGAACGTCCCTTCAAGCCGGCAGCGGCCGTTGACAAGGACGGCAAGTCTCTGTCTTTCCATTACTGCCAGTCTGGCGCGACATCCGCATGGGCGGTGGCAGCCCTTTGCGAGCTGTCTCGTCCCGCTGTTCTGCACGCTCGCGACGTGATCTCAAGCTCTTCACAAATTGACAGATGGGCCGACGCGATTACCGTTGCTTTGCGAATGCGGATCTCTGCACACGAATACGCCGGTTATGTACGGCTACGTGCCCTCGGCGATCAGAGTGAAGCGTGGTAAATGCCGATGATCGGGTTGCCCTGAACCCCCGGAGCGTTACCCCAGCTCAACAGAGCAGACTCCCTTCATACATAGACCGGCAATCCTCGAGTCTCGGGACCGTGCCATCGTGAGCCAACGGCTTTCAGTCGCCGCCCGTAATTCTGACAGAAGAAGTGAATGTACAGTGATAGCTCTGACAGGGTTGGCGGATGAGACAAACAGGGTCGGTTTCCCGAAGACGCGGAGTGGGCGCGGGCTGAGGTACTCACGCCATCGCGGACGACTGGTCGAGTCGCGTGGGCAAGACCTTGAAAGGCTGTGAGAACGTGAAGTTTTCGCGAAGGTTGGCGTTGAGTCTGCGCGTCGTCGCGATGATCGCGCTCGGTGCTGCACTCGTGCCCGCCCTGTCAAGTCCTGCGCAGGCACAGCCCATGACGATCGCCATCTCGTCTGGTGGCAGCCAGACGACGACGGTCAGCACGAACTTCACGAACCCGCTCGTGGCCCTCGTCACCGACGGCTCCTCCAACCCGGTCTCGGGTGCGACGGTGACCTTCACCGCACCGTCGAGCGGGGCGAGCGGCACCTTCTTGGCGGCGTCGAACGGGGGCACCTGTCTTTCCTCCGGTGGGTCTGCGCAGCTCTCGTGCACCGCGACGACGAACTCGAGCGGTCTCGCCAGCTCCCTCACCTTCACCGCCAACGACACCGCTGGCTCCTACAACGTCGGCGCGACCTCCCCGGGGACGACGCCGAGCCCGCTCAACTTCTCTGAGACCAACACCGCCGGCACGGCGGCGACGATCGCCATCTCGTCTGGTGACAGCCAGACGACGACGGTCAGCACGAACTTCACGAACCCGCTCGTGGCCCTCGTCACCGACACCTACGGCAACCCGGTGCCGGGTGCGACGGTGACCTTCACCGCACCGGCCTCGGGCGCCTCGGGCACCTTCACCGACTCCGCCACGAACACCACGACGGCCATCACCGACGCGAGTGGCGACGCCACCGCCTCGACCTTCAAGGCCAACGCGACGGCTGGCTCCTACAACGTCGGCGCGACCTCCCCGGGGACGACGCCGAGCCCGCTCAACTTCTCTGAGACCAACACCGCCGGCACGGCGGCGACGATCGCCATCTCGTCTGGTGACAGCCAGACGACGACGGTCAGCACGAACTTCACGAACCCGCTCGTGGCCCTCGTCACCGACACCTACGGCAACCCGGTGCCGGGTGCGACGGTGACCTTCACCGCACCGGCCTCGGGCGCCTCGGGCACCTTCACCGACTCCGCCACGAACACCACGACGGCCATCACCGACGCGAGTGGCGACGCCACCGCCTCGACCTTCAAGGCCAACGCGACGGCCGGCTCCTACAACGTCGGCGCGACCTCCCCGGGGACGACGCCGAGCCCGCTCAACTTCTCTGAGACCAACACCGCCGGCACGGCGGCGACGATCGCCATCTCGTCTGGTGGCAGCCAGACGACGACGGTCAGCACGAACTTCACGAACCCGCTCGTGGCCCTCGTCACCGACGGCTCCTCCAACCCGGTCTCGGGTGCGACGGTGACCTTCACCGCACCGTCGAGCGGGGCGAGCGGCACCTTCTTGGCGGCGTCGAACGGGGGCACCTGTCTTTCCTCCGGTGGGTCTGCGCAGCTCTCGTGCACCGCGACGACGAACTCGAGCGGTCTCGCCAGCTCCCTCACCTTCAAGGCCAACGCGACGGCCGGCTCCTACAACGTCGGCGCGACCTCCCCGGGGACGACGCCGAGCCCGCTCAACTTCTCTGAGACCAACACCGCCGGCACGGCGGCGACGATCGCCATCTCGTCTGGTGGCAGCCAGACGACGACGGTCAGCACGAACTTCACGAACCCGCTCGTGGCCCTCGTCACCGACGGCTCCTCCAACCCGGTCTCGGGTGCGACGGTGACCTTCACCGCACCGTCGAGCGGGGCGAGCGGCACCTTCTTGGCGGCGTCGAACGGGGGCACCTGTCTTTCCTCCGGTGGGTCTGCGCAGCTCTCGTGCACCGCGACGACGAACTCGAGCGGTCTCGCCAGCTCCCTCACCTTCAAGGCCAACGCGACGGCCGGCTCCTACAACGTCGGCGCGACCTCCCCGGGGACGACGCCGAGCCCGCTCAACTTCTCTGAGACCAACACCGCCGGCACGGCGGCGACGATCGCCATCTCGTCTGGTGGCAGCCAGACGACGACGGTCAGCACGAACTTCACGAACCCGCTCGTGGCCCTCGTCACCGACGGCTCCTCCAACCCGGTCTCGGGTGCGACGGTGACCTTCACCGCACCGTCGAGCGGGGCGAGCGGCACCTTCTTGGCGGCGTCGAACGGGGGCACCTGTCTTTCCTCCGGTGGGTCTGCGCAGCTCTCGTGCACCGCGACGACGAACTCGAGCGGTCTCGCCAGCTCCCTCACCTTCAAGGCCAACGCGACGGCCGGCTCCTACAACGTCGGCGCGACCTCCCCGGGGACGACGCCGAGCCCGCTCAACTTCTCTGAGACCAACACCGCCGGCACGGCGGCGACGATCGCCATCTCGTCTGGTGGCAGCCAGACGACGACGGTCAGCACGAACTTCACGAACCCGCTCGTGGCCCTCGTCACCGACGGCTCCTCCAACCCGGTCTCGGGTGCGACGGTGACCTTCACCGCACCGTCGAGCGGGGCGAGCGGCACCTTCTTGGCGGCGTCGAACGGGGGCACCTGTCTTTCCTCCGGTGGGTCTGCGCAGCTCTCGTGCACCGCGACGACGAACTCGAGCGGTCTCGCCAGCTCCCTCACCTTCAAGGCCAACGCGACGGCCGGCTCCTACAACGTCGGCGCGACCTCCCCGGGGACGACGCCGAGCCCGCTCAACTTCTCTGAGACCAACACCGCCGGCACGGCGGCGACGATCGCCATCTCGTCTGGTGGCAGCCAGACGACGACGGTCAGCACGAACTTCACGAACCCGCTCGTGGCCCTCGTCACCGACGGCTCCTCCAACCCGGTCTCGGGTGCGACGGTGACCTTCACCGCACCGTCGAGCGGGGCGAGCGGCACCTTCTTGGCGGCGTCGAACGGGGGCACCTGTCTTTCCTCCGGTGGGTCTGCGCAGCTCTCGTGCACCGCGACGACGAACTCGAGCGGTCTCGCCAGCTCCCTCACCTTCAAGGCCAACGCGACGGCCGGCTCCTACAACGTCGGCGCGACCTCCCCGGGGACGACGCCGAGCCCGCTCAACTTCTCTGAGACCAACACCGCCGGCACGGCGGCGACGATCGCCATCTCGTCTGGTGGCAGCCAGACGACGACGGTCAGCACGAACTTCACGAACCCGCTCGTGGCCCTCGTCACCGACGGCTCCTCCAACCCGGTCTCGGGTGCGACGGTGACCTTCACCGCACCGTCGAGCGGGGCGAGCGGCACCTTCTTGGCGGCGTCGAACGGGGGCACCTGTCTTTCCTCCGGTGGGTCTGCGCAGCTCTCGTGCACCGCGACGACGAACTCGAGCGGTCTCGCCAGCTCCCTCACCTTCAAGGCCAACGCGACGGCCGGCTCCTACAACGTCGGCGCGACCTCCCCGGGGACGACGCCGAGCCCGCTCAACTTCTCTGAGACCAACACCGCCGGCACGGCGGCGACGATCGCCATCTCGTCTGGTGGCAGCCAGACGACGACGGTCAGCACGAACTTCACGAACCCGCTCGTGGCCCTCGTCACCGACGGCTCCTCCAACCCGGTCTCGGGTGCGACGGTGACCTTCACCGCACCGTCGAGCGGGGCGAGCGGCACCTTCTTGGCGGCGTCGAACGGGGGCACCTGTCTTTCCTCCGGTGGGTCTGCGCAGCTCTCGTGCACCGCGACGACGAACTCGAGCGGTCTCGCCAGCTCCCTCACCTTCAAGGCCAACGCGACGGCCGGCTCCTACAACGTCGGCGCGACCTCCCCGGGGACGACGCCGAGCCCGCTCAACTTCTCTGAGACCAACACCGCCGGCACGGCGGCGACGATCGCCATCTCGTCTGGTGGCAGCCAGACGACGACGGTCAGCACGAACTTCACGAACCCGCTCGTGGCCCTCGTCACCGACGGCTCCTCCAACCCGGTCTCGGGTGCGACGGTGACCTTCACCGCACCGTCGAGCGGGGCGAGCGGCACCTTCTTGGCGGCGTCGAACGGGGGCACCTGTCTTTCCTCCGGTGGGTCTGCGCAGCTCTCGTGCACCGCGACGACGAACTCGAGCGGTCTCGCCAGCTCCCTCACCTTCAAGGCCAACGCGACGGCCGGCTCCTACAACGTCGGCGCGACCTCCCCGGGGACGACGCCGAGCCCGCTCAACTTCTCTGAGACCAACACCGCCGGCACGGCGGCGACGATCGCCATCTCGTCTGGTGGCAGCCAGACGACGACGGTCAGCACGAACTTCACGAACCCGCTCGTGGCCCTCGTCACCGACGGCTCCTCCAACCCGGTCTCGGATGCGACGGTGACCTTCACCGCACCGTCGAGCGGGGCGAGCGGCACCTTCTTGGCGGCGTCGAACGGGGGCACCTGTCTTTCCTCCGGTGGGTCTGCGCAGCTCTCGTGCACCGCGACGACGAACTCGAGCGGTCTCGCCAGCTCCCTCACCTTCAAGGCCAACGCGACGGCCGGCTCCTACAACGTCGGCGCGACCTCCCCGGGGACGACGCCGAGCCCGCTCAACTTCTCTGAGACCAACACCGCCGGCACGGCGGCGACGATCGCCATCTCGTCTGGTGGCAGCCAGACGACGACGGTCAGCACGAACTTCACGAACCCGCTCGTGGCCCTCGTCACCGACGGCTCCTCCAACCCGGTCTCGGGTGCGACGGTGACCTTCACCGCACCGTCGAGCGGGGCGAGCGGCACCTTCTTGGCGGCGTCGAACGGGGGCACCTGTCTTTCCTCCGGTGGGTCTGCGCAGCTCTCGTGCACCGCGACGACGAACTCGAGCGGTCTCGCCAGCTCCCTCACCTTCAAGGCCAACGCGACGGCCGGCTCCTACAACGTCGGCGCGACCTCCCCGGGGACGACGCCGAGCCCGCTCAACTTCTCTGAGACCAACACCGCCGGCACGGCGGCGACGATCGCCATCTCGTCTGGTGGCAGCCAGACGACGACGGTCAGCACGAACTTCACGAACCCGCTCGTGGCCCTCGTCACCGACGGCTCCTCCAACCCGGTCTCGGGTGCGACGGTGACCTTCACCGCACCGTCGAGCGGGGCGAGCGGCACCTTCTTGGCGGCGTCGAACGGGGGCACCTGTCTTTCCTCCGGTGGGTCTGCGCAGCTCTCGTGCACCGCGACGACGAACTCGAGCGGTCTCGCCAGCTCCCTCACCTTCAAGGCCAACGCGACGGCCGGCTCCTACAACGTCGGCGCGACCTCCCCGGGGACGACGCCGAGCCCGCTCAACTTCTCTGAGACCAACACCGCCGGCACGGCGGCGACGATCGCCATCTCGTCTGGTGGCAGCCAGACGACGACGGTCAGCACGAACTTCACGAACCCGCTCGTGGCCCTCGTCACCGACGGCTCCTCCAACCCGGTCTCGGATGCGACGGTGACCTTCACCGCACCGTCGAGCGGGGCGAGCGGCACCTTCTTGGCGGCGTCGAACGGGGGCACCTGTCTTTCCTCCGGTGGGTCTGCGCAGCTCTCGTGCACCGCGACGACGAACTCGAGCGGTCTCGCCAGCTCCCTCACCTTCAAGGCCAACGCGACGGCCGGCTCCTACAACGTCGGCGCGACCTCCCCGGGGACGACGCCGAGCCCGCTCAACTTCTCTGAGACCAACACCGCCGGCACGGCGGCGACGATCGCCATCTCGTCTGGTGGCAGCCAGACGACGACGGTCAGCACGAACTTCACGAACCCGCTCGTGGCCCTCGTCACCGACGGCTCCTCCAACCCGGTCTCGGGTGCGACGGTGACCTTCACCGCACCGTCGAGCGGGGCGAGCGGCACCTTCTTGGCGGCGTCGAACGGGGGCACCTGTCTTTCCTCCGGTGGGTCTGCGCAGCTCTCGTGCACCGCGACGACGAACTCGAGCGGTCTCGCCAGCTCCCTCACCTTCAAGGCCAACGCGACGGCCGGCTCCTACAACGTCGGCGCGACCTCCCCGGGGACGACGCCGAGCCCGCTCAACTTCTCTGAGACCAACACCGCCGGCACGGCGGCGACGATCGCCATCTCGTCTGGTGGCAGCCAGACGACGACGGTCAGCACGAACTTCACGAACCCGCTCGTGGCCCTCGTCACCGACGGCTCCTCCAACCCGGTCTCGGGTGCGACGGTGACCTTCACCGCACCGTCGAGCGGGGCGAGCGGCACCTTCTTGGCGGCGTCGAACGGGGGCACCTGTCTTTCCTCCGGTGGGTCTGCGCAGCTCTCGTGCACCGCGACGACGAACTCGAGCGGTCTCGCCAGCTCCCTCACCTTCAAGGCCAACGCGACGGCCGGCTCCTACAACGTCGGCGCGACCTCCCCGGGGACGACGCCGAGCCCGCTCAACTTCTCTGAGACCAACACCGCGGTCGTCAACCCCCCGCCCCCGCCCCCGCCGGCCCCGCCGGCGTCGACGACGATCACCCAGACCGCACCACTCTCGGACTCGACCACACAGACCAAGAGCTCGTCGTTCACCGACACGCTGACGACGACAGGCAACACCGGAGCGGTCACTTTTACCACCAGCTCGGCCCCACCCGGGTCTGCGGGCGGGATCAGAGTCTCCTCGAGCGGTGTCGTCACGACGACGGGCGCGCTCTCCGCGGGAACCTACAAGGCCTCGGGCACGGACTCGGACAGCTCCGGTGACACCGGGACCTGGAGCTTCTCCCTGACGGTCGCCGCCACGGCGATCACCCAGATCGCCCCGACAACGGGCACCACCACAACCGGCAAGACCTTCACCGGCCAGCTCAAGGTATCCGGCTCGAATGGAACGATCACCTACACCCAGTCGACCGGTACGCCTCATCTGACAGTCTCGTCCTCAGGCAAGATCTCGGCTCCGGCCACCTTGGCGGCAGGGGCCTACAAGGCAACGGGCACCGTGAAAGACACGTCCGGTGACACCGGCACGTGGGGTTACTCACTGACAGTCAGCGCCACCAAGCTCACCCAGGCTGCTCCGACCACGGCGACGACCACGACTGACAAAGCCTTCACCGGCCAGCTCGAGGTTTCGGGCGCGAATGGCACCGTCACCTACACCCAATCGACTGGCGCGCCTCATCTGACGGTCTCGTCCTCGGGGGCGGTCTCGGCCCCGGCCACATTGCCGGCAGGGACCTACAAGGCCACGGGCAGCGTGAAAGATACTTCCGGAGACACCGGGACCTGGAGCTTCGCCTTGACTGTCACCGCGAACAAGCTCACCCAGGTTGCTCCGACCACGGCGACGACCACGACTGACAAAACCTTCAGCGGCCAGCTCGAAGTGTCGGACGCGCATGGCACCGTCACCTACACCCAATCGACTGGCGCGCCTCATCTGACGGTCTCGTCCTCGGGGGCGGTCTCGGCCCCGGCCACATTGCCGCCAGGGACCTACCACGCCACTGGCACTGTGAAAGACACCTCCGGTGACACCGGTACCTGGAGCTTTGCCCTGACAGTCACCGCGAACAAGCTCATCCAGGTAGCCCCGATCACGGCGACGACCACACTCGGCAAGGCCTTCACCGGTCAGCTCAATGTCTCGGGCGCGCATGGCACCGTCACCTACACCCAATCGACTGGCGCGCCTCATCTGACGGTCTCGTCCTCGGGCAAGGTCTCGGCCCCGGCCACATTGCCGGCAGGGACCTACAACGCCACTGGCACTGTGAAAGACACCTCCGGTGACACCGGGACCTGGAGCTTTGCCCTGACAGTCACCACGAACAAGCTCATCCAGGCAGCCCCGACCACGGCGACGACCACACTCGGCAAGGCCTTCACCGGTCAGCTCAATGTCTCCGGCTCACACGGAACGGTCACCTACTCGCAGTTGACCGGCGCGCCCCATCTGACGATCTCGTCTTCGGGCAAGGTCTCGGCTGCGGCCACCTTGGCGACAGGGACCTACAACGCCACTGGCACTTTGAAAGACACCTTCGGTGATACCGGGACCTGGAGCTTCGCCTTGACGGTCACCCCCACCAAGCTCACTCAGGTCGCCCCGACGACGGCGACGACCGCGACCGGCAAAGCCTTCACCGGTCAGCTCGAGGTCTCCGGCTCACACGGAACGGTCACCTACTCGCAGTTGACCGGCGCGCCCCATCTGACGATCTCGTCTTCGGGCAAGGTCTCGGCCGCGGCCACATTGCCGGCCGGGACCTACAGGGCTGCCGGTGCCTCCAAGGACACTCTCGGTGATACCGGGACCTGGAGCTTCGCCTTGACGGTCACCCCCACCAAGCTCACTCAGGTCGCCCCGACGACGGCGACGACCGCGACCGGCAAAGCCTTCACCGGTCAGCTCGAGGTCTCCGGCTCACACGGAACGGTCACCTACTCGCAGTTGACCGGCGCGCCCCATCTGACGATCTCGTCCTCGGGCAAGGTCTCGGCCGCGGCCACATTGCCGGCCGGGACCTACAGGGCTGCCGGTGCCTCCAAGGACACTCTCGGCGACACCGGGACCTGGAGCTTCGCCTTGACGGTCACCCCCACCAAGCTCACTCAGCTCACCCCGGACAAGGCGACGATCACGACCGGCAAAGCCTTCACCGGTCAGCTCGAGGTCTCCGGCAAGCATGGAGCGGTCACTTATGCCCAGTCGACCGGCGCGCCTCATCTGAGGGTCTCGTCCTCGGGCCAGGTCTCGGTTGCGGCCACCTTGGCGGCAGGGACCTACAAGGCACAGGGCACTGCGCGAGACGTCCTCGGTGACACCGGGACCTGGAGCTTCGCCTTGACAGTCACCGCCACCCGGCTCACCCAGGTCGCCCCGGACAAGGCCACGACCGCAGCCGCCAAGGGCTTCACCGGCCACCTCGAGGTCGCCGGCGCGCACGGAACGGTCACCTACGCGCAGTCGACAGGTGCGCCTCGTCTGACGGTCTCGTCCTCAGGCAAGGTATCGGCCGCGGCCACTTTGGTACCAGGGACCTACAGAGCACAGGGCACTGCGAAAGACATCCTCGGTGACACCGGGACCTGGAGCTTCTCCTTGACAGTCACCGCCACGACGCTCACACAGCTTGCCCCGGACACGGCCACGGCCGCGACGGGCAAGGCCTTCACCGTCCAGCTCGAGGTCTCGGGCTCATCCGGTACCGTCACCTACGCCCAGTCGACAGGCGCGCCTCATCTGAAAGTCTCGTCCTCAGGCAAGATCTCGGCTGCGGCCAGCTTGGCGGCAGGGACCTACAAGGCCACTGGCACTGCCAAAGACACCTACGGTGACACCGGGAAATGGACCTTCACCTTGACCGTCAAGGCCACCAAGCTCACCCAGATCGCTCCGAAATCGGGCACGACCACGGCCGGTCAAGCCTTCTTCGGCCAGCTCAAGGTCTCGGGCGCGCACGACACGGTCACCTACACCCAGTTGACAGGCGCGCAGGTCATGACTGTCTCGTCCTCGGGCAAGATCTCGGCACCGGCCACTTTGGCGGCAGCGACCTACGAGATCTCTGGCACGGTGAAAGACAGCCTCGGTGACCAGGGAACCTGGACCTACACCTTTATCGTTACCAATGCCGTGTCACCTCAGTACCGCCAGACTGTCATGGTCCCGCAGCGCCAGAGGTCTACCGTGACGTGCACGCATACGTGAGCTTCGCTCGCAAGCCGGTGTTGGACGCCTAGCTCGCCAGTACCTGATCGCCGCTCGCCAGTTGGTCTGATGCACGAGCAAGCCCGCGACGATGAGCGTGGCGCGAGCAAACCGGCAAGACCACCACGCTCGAGTGTGCGATCGGGCCTGCTGGCGACTCGTTTCTTCCGGTGGGGGTGAGCCCTAGCGCTCGCGCAGCCTCGAATCGAGGGTGTCGCGCAACCCGTCTCCGATGAAGTTGAACGCGACCACTGTCATCATCACCATGAGGCCGGCCGGATAGACCTCCCACCAGTAGCCGTCCAGCAGGTAGGTCGTTCCCTGCGAGAGCATGCCTCCCCAGCTCACCGCGGGCGGCGGCAAGCCGAACCCGAGGAAGCTCAAGGTGGCGAGGATGATGATCGCGTCGGCCACCTGGAACGTCGCGTTGACCGAGATGGTCCCGAGGGTATTCGGGATGATGTGCCGCCCGATGATGCGCGAGTTACGGCCGCCCGCCGCGCGCACGGCGTCGACGAACTCCCGGGTCCGAAGCGACAGCGTCTCACCGCGGACAAGACGCGCCGGTCCGAGCCACGAGAGCAACGAGAGCACGACAACGAGCATCAGGACCGTGGGCCTGAACACCGTCGCCAGGTAGATGAGCAGGAAAATGACGGGCACGGCTATCACGACGTCAACGATGCGCATCATGATGGCGTCGATCACACCGCCTGTGAAGCCGGACACGGCGCCCCACAGCGCTCCCAAGCATGTCGCCATGAGCGCCACGGCAAGGGAGATCTCGAGCGCGCTCTGGCCCCCGACCATGAGCCGCCCGAGAACGTCGAACCCGTTCGCGTCTGTGCCGAGCGGGTGCCCCGGGCCTGGTGCCAGGTTCGTGAGCGCGATGTTCGCATGGATCTGGTCGGTGTGGTACACGAGCGGGCCGAGGAAACAGAACCCAGCCACCGCGACAACGATCCCGAGGCCAGCGCACCCCGTCGTGTTCTCCAGAAATGCAACGACGAACGACTGACGCCTGCCGCGCCTCGGGGCCATCTCGCCCGAGCGCACGACGTCGGAGTCCTCACCGGCGACCTCGAGCGACGCGAGCAAGGTCCCTGCCTCAGCCATATCGGACTCTCGGGTCGAGCACGGCATAGGCGAGATCGGCCAGCAGACTGCCGAGGACGGTCGCGATCCCGACGATCACCGTGATGCCGAGCTCCACCGGGTAGTCCGCGTTCACGGCCGCGTTGAAGTACGTGAGGCCGAGCCCGGGGAAGTTGAAGACGTACTCGACGACGAGCCCGGTAGTGAGCACTGCCGGGATGGACAGACCGAGAAGCGTGACGACCGGCACCAGCGAGTTCCGCAGCACGTGCCGTGCAAGGACCACGCGCGTGGGGAGGCCCTTCGAGCGAGCCACGCGGACGTAGTCCTGGGCGAGGGTGTCGACAGCTGCTGAGCGCATGTAGCGGCCGAACAGTGCCACATTGACGAGAGTGAGAGTCATGACGGGAAGCACGAGGCCGCGGGGGTCGGCGAGGACACCGGCTGGCGAAACCGCCTGCGGCGCCTCAGGGGGGAAGACGTGCACACCGATCGCTAGCCCCGCGATGAGCAGGAGCCCGAGCCAGTACGAAGGCATGGAGTAGAGGAGAAACGAGATTCCCGTCGCCACATGGTCGAGTGCGCCGTTCCGCCGCACCGCCTGGGCTACCCCGAGTGGGATCGCGATCGCGAGCGCGAGGCAGAGCGCGGTGCCGACGAGGATGAGGTCGTTCGGCAGCTCGTGGACGACAAGCGAGTCGACGCTCTGGTTCAGCCGATAGGAATACCCGAGGTTCCCGTGAAGCACATGGGAGAGAAAGGTCAAGTACTGCGAGACGACCGGCCGGTCAAGCCCGTTCACCCGGTCGAACGCGGCGATCTCGCCGGAACTCGCCCTAGGCCCGAGGATGGCGCGCGCGAGGCTGCCGGGAATTATGTGCTCGAGCACGAACACAAGCACCGTCAGGCCGAGCAGGACGATCACGGCCTGAACGAGGCGGCGCAGCGTGTACCCGATCATGTGCGGTCGTGCTCTCCATTCGAGTCGGCCCCTCGGCTCAACCCTTCGAGAAATACCACTCTTCTGGGCTGATGAACCCGTAGGCGTTCGGGACGAAGCCGTGAAGGTTCGACTGGACCGTTACAAGTGTGCCCGGACTTGGCTGCCAGAAGTTGGGCAGCGCGAGACGGACCTGGTTCTGATAGGCGTCGAGAGCCGCCTTTGCGCCCGTGGCCGAGGTCTTGGTGGTGGCCGCGATGAGCCTGTCGCTCGTCGGGTTCGAGTAGTTGGCGACATTGCCGAGGGCGCCGGTCTCGAAGATCTCCTCCCCGCTCGGGTAGTGGTCCGGCTCGAAGACCCACCCGGCGCCGTATTGTCCGAGCTGCCAGTTGCAAGCCGGCTGGCTCGGCTCACAGCTCAGGATCGTCGAGGCGATCGTGGTCGGAGTCACCTCCTCGAGGGCGATCTCGATGCCTACCTGCTTGGCCACCGACTGCAGGTCCACCATCGAGCCGTCGGTGTAGACGAGCCCGCTCGGGTACATGAGTGTGAAGTTGAGCCCCTCGCCCGCAGTGATCCCCTTCCCACAGTCGCTCGGGCCTGTGCCCGGCCGCGCACAGGTCGTGACCCCGTTCGGGACGACCTTCCAGCCGTGGCCGACCAGCAGAGTCCTTGCGGCGGAGATGCTGAAGGGATACGGGTCCACCGAGGCGTTCACGTCCGCGTACGGGTTGGGCGGGCTCGCCGGCACCGGGCCGTAGGTGGGAAGCCCGAGCCCGCCGTAGTAGGCATGGATCCAGCCCTGCTGGTCGACGAGGTGCTGGAACGCCTGACGGAAGTAGAGCTGCCGCAGTATCGGTCCGACCTGAGGGTTGTTGAAGTTCGGCTCGAAGTAGTCGAACTGGAACGGGTACCAGTCCACAAGTTGGAAGCCCTGCGTTTTGAGAGCTCCGGATTGCGGCAAGTCGTTGTCGGGCACATAGCCGACAGAGATCTGGTCGCCCGAGGTGGACACGCCAGGGCCGCCGATTCCCGAGCCTGCGCGCAGCACCGAGAACTCCGCTGCGGCGCTGGTGTACGCGAGCTCGACGAACTTCGCCAGGTGTGGCTTGTTCGGGCCCGAGAAACGCCGGTTGGGCACGAAGGACGCGGTCCCGTCGGTCGTGAGGCCGACGAGCTTCCAGGGGCCGTCGACCACGGACCAGATCGGACTCGACGCGTAGCTCCCGATGTTCTTGGCTTGCTCGTTGAGGAAGTTGTAGACGGATCTCGCTCCCGACGGCGTCACGTCGGGAAGATCGCTCGCCTCCGCCAAGGGTGCAGGCACCGACAGCGACGTGCGATCCCAAGCGAGTGGGAGGGGCGTGATCTGTGACAGCTCGTTGTAGGTGAACCAGATGGGGTTGTAGGCGGCGTTGAGGTGAAGTTGGACGGTCGTCGCGTTGAGTGCCGTCGCCGATGTCACGTCGTCGGGGAAGCCACCTGGCACATACGACGCCCATTCGTCAGGATCAGCCCTCAAGAGGTTGATCCAGAAGAGGACGTCACGGACGCTCACAGGCTGGCCGTTCGACCAGAGGTAGTGCTTGAGCGTGATCGTCACAACCCGGTTGTCATCGCTGTAGACCGGAGCGTTCCCGATCGACAACGAGTAGTCGACCGAGGTGCTGTTCTTGTCGCCGAACCAGTACAGCGGCTCGTAGAGAAGCGTCTGGAAATCGGCTGTGTTCTCGACGGTGAAGTACTGGCCGGAGACGAGCGGGAAGATGTAGTCGGGAGGAGTCTCGGGTTGCTCCGCGAAATAGGCGGTCCCGCCGGCAACCATCGTCCTCCTGCCCGTGGAGCCGGTGGTCGTACTGGGCCCTGACCGTGTCGCCGATGAACTGCACGCCCCCAGCGCGAACGAAACGAGAGCGACGAAGCCGAGCACGACCGCGACGCGTTGCCGATGTGTCTTCGGAACCTTCGGGCTTGATGTCGCCGCCATGGCCACCTCCCTACGCCGGCATTACCCGGACAGGTTCGAACGGTCGGTGGCACTGCGACCCGCGGGCCAGCCACCCTCTCAGCCCGGTACACCCGAGCTCCCGTGCGCTTCTAACCGTAGGTTAGTGGCTTTCGATCAGCGCACGTTCCAGCGCGATCAGCCCCCCGAAGAGACAACGGGCTCCTCGCGCTCGCGCCGCACAAGAAGGCGGTTCGAGGCGAACTCCCCGAAGTCGATCTCACGGCGCGCGAGGTGGTCGAGCATCGCTGTCAGAACCGCCCGCGCCGCGGATCACGAAATCGAACGACTTCAACGGGCGCGCGCTGTCGAAGTACTCCTTCTCGGCTCGCAACCACTCCTCGTCCCAGTCCTCCGGGGCGATGCGGCCGCGAAGGCGACGCAGCCGTTCTGGCTCCGGGGTATCCACGTAGATCGCCCGGTCGACCAGATCACCTAGCTCAGGTGCTCCCGAGTACACCCCCTCTAGCAGCACGAGGTCGTTGGGCTCGACGCGCGTCTGTTTGCTGGAGACTGCCCCCAAGTCCCAGTCGAACGCGCGGAACACCGCCTCGCGCCCCGCGCGCAGTGGCTCGAGACCCTCGGCTCGCAACCGTGACACGTCGTAGTAGGACCCTATCCGCCGCCCGGTTTCGCCCACCGACGCGGCCGTGACACTCCTCGGTTCGCCTCGCTCGGCGACAGGGACATCTTGACCACGGGACATGAAGAAGTCGTCGGTGCGGACGATGCTGGCCCCCGTACGCGCACAGAGACCTTCCGCGATGGTCGACTTCCCCGAAGCGCCGTGCCCGTCGATCGCGACGATCGTCACTCCCCCGCCCGCGCCGCGCCAGAGCTCCAGCGCGCGAACAGCAAGGTCGATGACCTCATCGGTCAGGCCGCCGCGTCCCTCCTGTGTGCCACCCGGGTGCTCGCGTCGGCCAGGGGCTCCGCTCACTCGTGTTCTCAACTCCCTTCGCCACCTCGGCCCGAGACCGCCCTCCGACACCGGTCGGGCGACCTGAGGTTTCGTGCGATCTATTCTTAGGCCCGACACGGCCGAACGACTGGGGGACCGAGCGTTGACACCGATAACTCATGCTGGGAGGATGCCCGCGACCTGCCGGCGGACAATCCTCGTCGCCGTCGTGGTCATCGCGGTCGCTCTCGGATTGACCGGCTGCAGCAAGGTCATAAACGCGATCAAGACTGTGCACAACGTGCTGCACCAGGGTGCGGCAATCAGCGCTCTGTCGAACAAGCTCAAGTCCGCTGACAAGAACCCCTACGAGGTGACCTACGTGACCACCGGCAGTAGCCCGGTGACGACGGAGCTCGCGTCCTCGCCCCCGCACGAGCTCGCGTTCAGGACCACGGTGTCAGGACAGGTCCTCGACGTCATCGAGAACTCAAGCGGCGAGTTCGCCTGTTCCCGGGGCCTGAGCTCGAGCGCCACATGGTCGTGCGCCGAGGTCAAAGGGGCAGAGGTCGAGACCTACAAGGTCATGTACGCGCTCTACTCAGGCGCGTACTGGATCGACTTCCTCAAGCTCTACTCGGCGGCCGCAGCACTGCAAGGTGTCACGATCCACTCGACGAACATGACGGTCAACGGCTTCGCTCTCCAGTGTGACGTCATCGTCAACAAGAAGAGTCCCAGCACGAGCAAGTGGTGCGTGACATCCCAGGGGGTTCTCGGCTACGTCTCGGTGTCGAGTGCGAAGGCGGACTTCGAGATCAAGAGCTACTCCTCTTCCCCGCCGTCGTCGCTGTTCCAGGTCCCGACTGGGGCGACGATCACGACAATCCCCACGACAGCTCCCACGACGACCTCCTAGACCGTGAAAGAACCGCCGTGTGCGGAATAGCCGGGTTCACCGGCCGCGACCCGGAGCTGCTCGAAGCGATGCTGGCCTCGATCGAGCACCGTGGGCCCGACTCGTGGGGCGCGGAGGTTGGCGAGGAGTTCACCGTCGGGATGCGGAGACTCTCCATCATCGACATCGAGGGTGGAGAACAACCCATCCGATCCGAGCAGACCGGTGCCTGCATCGTGTTCAACGGGGAGCTGTACAACAACGCCGAACTGCGCGAAGAGCTCACCCACGCGGGTCATTGTTTCGTGTCGGACCATTCGGACACCGAGACTGTGCTGCGCGCCTACGAGCAGTGGGGTACAACGTGCGTCACCCGCCTGACGGGGATGTTCGCCTTCGCGATCGTCGACCGGCGCTCACATGAGCTGTACCTCGCCCGCGACCGACTCGGGATCAAGCCTCTCTACTACCACTCGACGCCCGGACGGTTCTGCTTTGCCTCCGAGCTGAAGGCCCTCTTTCAGGACCCGCGCATAGTGCGCGCTCCGGACATGGGGGTCCTGTATCAGTTCCTGCTCCACCGCGTGCACGACTCCGGGGAGGAAACCTTCTTCCAGGGCGTGAAGCGACTGCTGCCCGGCCACTTCATGACGGTTTCGGCTGAGGGCCGGACCGCTGTCACGAAGTACTGGACGCCAGAGGTCAACCCGGAGTTCTCGTCGTCGCGCCCCGATGCCGAGTACGCCGAGGGCTTCGAAGCGCTATTCGAGCGCGTCATCCGCCGGCACATGATCGCGGACGTCGCCGTTGGCGTGTCGCTGTCGGGAGGGCTCGACTCGAGCGGCGTCTCATCGGTCATGGCCTCGCTCATGGGCTCGGGCGCGGACACTCACACCGAAGGCTCCTTGCACACTTTCTCCGCTTTGTACCCGGGCCAGACCATCGACGAGAGCAACTACGTGCACTCGGTCGAAAGGCACGTCAAGAGCGTTCCCCACTACGCCTACCCGACCGTGGACCAATTCTGGGACGAGATCGCAGAGTGGGTCTGGTACCAGGAGGAGCCGACGATCTCGTCAGCCCCGTACGCCTACTACTCCGTCTACCGGATCGCCAAGGGCCAGGTGAAGGTGATCCTCTCGGGCAACGGCGGCGACGAGCTGCTCGCCGGGTACCTCCCCTACTTCCGAACCTATCTGAGCTCGGCTGTGGATCAGCGCCACTTCCTGGCGGCGATCCGGGAGGTCGTGCTCGGGCGGGACCTGTACGCCAAATTCGCTCGAGAACTGGCGGCAAGGCGCCGGCCGGGCGGGTCGCGTCGATTCTCCATGTCCGAGCTCCTCACCGCCACGCCCACCGACCTCGCCGAGTTCGACTACCGGCCAAGCCGCAACCTCAACGTCCGGCTGGCTGACGACGTGCTCCGATACTCGACGCCCAACCTCTTGCGCTACGAGGACAAGAATTCCATGGCCTTCTCGATCGAGTCCCGGGTCCCCTTCCTCGACCACGAGCTGGTCGAATTCATCTTCCAGCTCCCGATCGACCAGAAGATCAAGATGGGGTGGAACCGGTACGTGTACCGTCAGGCCATGAAGGGGAAGATGCCCGAGGTCAACCGGACCCGGCGGTCCAAGATTGGCTTCACGAATCCCGAGACTGCATGGACGCGCGAGCGAGCCCCTCTGATCAGGGACATCTTCTCCTCGAGCACGTTGTCGTCACGGGGGATCTTCGACTCCGGCCGTCTCCTCGAGGAGTTCGACGCGTGGCTCGGGGGCAAACCGGGTGACGGCCTCGCGTTCTGGCGGGTGCTCGTGACCGAGCTGTGGCTGCGCCGCTACGTCGATTCGCCGGTGCTGGTGCGATGACCTCGCGACCGATCGGCGCGTGTTGATGCCGGGGCCTACCGGCAACCCGCCGTCGGTCCACCTCGACGGGCGCACCTGGGAGCGCATCTTGGTGCACACCCACCTCATCCACATAAAAGAGCCCCTCGAACCCCTCCTCGACGCGCACGTCCGGCCGCTGCTGTCCGAAGGAGACTTCGTGGCGATGTCGGAAAAGGTTGTGGCGATCTCCGAAGGCAGAGTGGTGCACCAGTCAGTGGTCCGGCCCGGGCTGCTTGCCAAGCTCATCGTCAAGGGCACCAGGAAGTACGAGCACGACGTTGCGTACTCCGACCCTCGCAAGATGCAGGTGGCGATCATGCAGACCGGCTCGGCGCGGGCGGCCTTTGCCATGGTGGTCGGCGGCGTGACCAAGCTGTTCGGACGCCACGGCGACTTCTATCGCATCGCCGGCCACCGCATCGCGGAGATCGACGGCTTCAACCCGGACACCATCGCACCGTTCGACGAGTTCGCCATGCTCGGGCCCGCCGACCCGGAGAAGGCTTGCGCGACATTCGCGCGCTTTCTCGGCCACCCAGTGGTCATCATCGACGGGAACAACATCAACGTGGAGGTGCTCGGGATGAGTGCCGACATGCCGGTCGACAAGGCGGCAGCCCGGCTCATCCTGCTCGACAACCCGATGGGTCAGGGCGACGAGCTGACCCCCTTCGTCGTCGTCCACCGGGCCGGGGATCGCAGCGACCAATAGGCAAGCCTCGACATCACAGCCCGGAAGGCTGGCGAACCGCCCTGGCGAGGCGTCGTGTGCCGCCTGGTCGAAGTGGCTCCGCAGCTGCAGAGCAACCCGGGGACTGGGCCATCGTCACCGAGCCGTCGGGCGGGCAGGTGCACCCGACCATGCGTTTTGCAACCGATGCCGCGTGGTACGAAGCCGCCGGTCGTCCGGCAGTCGTCTTCGGCCCCGGCGATGTCACGGTCGCGCACCAACCAGACGAGCATGTCGCGATCGACGACCTGAGAGCCGTGAGCCGTGCGCTCGCACTGTGTGGTGTACGTCTGTTGGGTTAGGCGATGGCGTTCCCCGCCGTCGCCTCCTCCGCCTCGAGCGTTACCGCCACGGCGTGAACCACCGAAGCGATCCTGAGCGCCTCGTGGACCTGGTCCTTGCCTACACCCAGCTCACGCAGTGCCCGCTCGTGAGCTGCAAGGCAGCCCCCACAGCCGTTCACCGCGCTCACCGCCAGACACCAGAATTCGAAGTCCGTCGGGTCGACACCTGCGTGGGTGCCCAGCACCTGCATCCGGAGCCGTGCGGGGATGTCCTCGTAACCCGTCTCTCCTTCATCGGCGAGAAGGTGCTTGCTCCGGTAGTAGATGTTGTTCATCGCCATGACGGCAGCTGCTGCTTTGGCCGCCTCAAAAGCCTCCTGTGAGAGGTGTTCGTTAGCCTCGCCGGCGAGCTCGACGAGTACTCGCCCTCCCCGTGACGCGATCGCCGTCGCCAGCACCGTGCCCCAGAGGCGCTGCTCTGGCAAGGTCGACACGGCGATGGTCGAGTCGAGGTTCAGCCGGATGTCCTTGGCATAAGGCGGCAGCGCCTCCTTGAGCGCTGGGATGCCCATCAGGCGCCCGCGCTCATGAGCGCCTTCACATCGAGCGTCGCCGCACCCTTGTGCCAGTTGCACGCGCACAGTTCCTCGGTCTGCAACGCGTCCAGCACACGGAGCACCTCCTCGACGTTGCGGCCGACAGACCCGGCCGTCACCATGACGAACTGGATGATCCCGTCGGGGTCGACGATGAAGGTCGCCCGGTCGGCGACACCCTCAGTGTTGAGCACGCCGAGGTCGGTGACGAGCTCGCGGTCGAGATCCGAGAGCATCGGGAAGGGAAGGTTCTTGAGGTCCTCGTGCTGAAGACGCCAGGCGTAGTGGACGAACTCGTTGTCGACCGAGCCCCCGAGCACCTGCGCGTCACGGTCGGCGAACTCGGCGTTCAGGCGTCCGAACTCGGCGATCTCGGTGGGACAGACAAAGGTGAAGTCCTTCGGCCAGAAGAAGACGACCCGCCACTTGCCCTCGTAGGTCAAGGAATCAACTGTCGTGAAGAAGTCGTCGGGCGAGCTCGCCTCGACGGCCTTCAGGTCGCCAGGGACGAGCGCGGTGAGGGAGTACTCCGGGAAACGGTCACCGATACCAAGCATGGGGTCTCTCCTTGAGGTTGGATCCTGCGTAGGCACCACTTTGCCCCGTTGAGTGCGATCGAGCAAAGTAGGAAATCTACATTACGTGATAGATTAACTTTATGACAGATCCCACAGTCGTGCAGCTGCGCGCATTCGCCGCTGTCGCCCACCAGCGGCACTTCGGCGCCGCTGCCGACGACCTCTCGGTCACCCAACCGGCTGTTTCCGCCGCGATCGCCTCGCTGGAGGCGGGCCTGGGGGCCAAGCTCTTCGAGCGTACTCCGAGGGGCGTTATCCTCACCGCCCTCGGTGAGCAGCTCTTGCCCTTGGCCCATCACACGCTTGTCGCGCTCAACGACCTGGTGGCCGACGCGGGCCGTTCGGGACAGATTCACCACGGGCCGCTCAGACTCGGCGTGATACCGACCGTCGCACCGTACCTGCTGCCGACGATCCTCGGGGCGTTCGGGACGCGCTTTCCGGCTCTCGTGCCCGAAGTCACCGAAGCAATGACCCGCACGCTCCTGGCCGCACTCGAATCCGGAAGCCTGGACCTGCTCGTGATGGCCCTGCCGAGCGGGAAGGCCGAGACCATCGAGCTGCCCCTCTACTGGGAGGAGTTCGTCCTGCTAGTTCATGAGGGGCACCCCCTCGCCGGCGCTCGAGGCCTCCCGACGACCACCTTGCATGGTCTCGACGTCCTGCTGCTCGAAGAGGGACACTGCATGCGCGACCAGACAATCGACGTGTGTCGCCAAGCCGGTGCCGCAGTCGGCCAAGCGGCCAACATGGCCTCGCTCACGACGGTCTCCCAGCTGGTTGCAGCGCGGCTCGGCGTGACGCTGCTGCCGGCGAGCGCCGTGCCCGTGGAGGTCCGCGGACCGTTGTCCACGGCGCGCTTTGGAGGTTCGCCGCTTCCCGGTCGCCGCGTCGGGATGGTGCACCGCAGGTCGAGCACAAGGGCCGGTGAGTACGCCGAGCTTGCCGCGGTGCTCCGGGGAGCGATCACCTCCGCGGCGCTGCCTGTGCTAGTCGAGCAGGCAGAAGCCCGGGAGCCCGGGCTCGTCGCCTGAGGACGGCGGAGCCGCCACGGCAGGGCTCGGTCGGACGCCAGCGCTTCTGGTCCGGCGCGTGGCGCCCTGGCCGCAAGGGCCACGCCGCCACCTCCCGTCTCGGGCCCCAGCGTACGAAGGGCGCTAGACGCCGATCGCCGCGGCGCTCGTCGTGCCGCCGAGGTTGTGTGCAGCTCCGAAGTTGTAGACCTTTCCGTTCGACGAAACGAGCCAGTAGCCGTGGCCATCTGGCGTGGCCGCGATCCCGACGACTGGTTGGCTCAGTTGCTGGGTGGTCAGTGAACCGTAGGTCGATGCGGCGCCGAAGGCATACACGCCTCCGTCTGCCGAGGCGAGCCAGTAGCCCTTCCCGCTAGGCGTGACCGCGATCCCGACGACGGACTGACTCGAGCTCTTCCCGCTGAGCGATCCGTAAAAGCGGGCGTCGCCGAGGGCCGTCACGACCCCATTGCTCGCGACCAACCAATATCCCTTGCCATCGACCGACGAAGCGATACCGGTGATGTCAGCGCCCTCGGGCAGTTTGCCTGGATAGATCTTCGCCCGGCCGAAGGCATGCAAGGCACCGCTCCTGGCGACGATCCAGTAGCCGGTGCCGTCGGGCAACGATGCAATGCCGGTGACGTTCTTCGTCGATGTCTGGCCCAAGAAGGCCGCATCGCCGAACGATGTCACCGAGCCGGTGCTCGTCACGACCCAGTAGCCGAGCCCGTTGGTGGTCGTCGCGATGCCGACCGCCTGGGCGCCTTCGCCGGCGATGCCTCCGTGAGACTGGACGTCGCCAAAACCGAGAACCGCACCGTCGGTGGTCTCCACGACGTACCCGTCGTCACCGAGCGCAGGCGTGACCGCATTCGACACGCCTGCAAGACCGGCGCCCTTTTCGGAGATCGCCCTCACAGCGAAGCTCCAAGGAGCGCCTGCTTGCAGGTCGACATAACTGGCGCTCCTCGCGGCAGAGGTGACAGCCTTGCGCACGCTGGGCAGGCCTGGTGACGAGGCGGTCACTGTGTAAGCCGTGACTGCACTGCCGCCGTCACTTGCCGGGACGCCCCACTCCACGCCTGCCGTTCCGGGCTTCGTCGTCGCATTCACCCCGGTTGGCGCACTGGGTGCACTCGGCACGTAGGTGTAAGTGGCGGAATTGCTTACCCGTCCTGCGGGGTCGAGGACGCTCTCCACCGTCGCCACTTTGACCTGTACCTGCGTCCCGGCCATGCCTGGCGGAACAGTGACGGTCAACTGATCGGTGGTGCCGCAGACCAGCATCGCTTTCGAGTTCGTGGCCTCATCGGTCACGACCTTGCCGAAGGAGACCGCAACAACGCAACCGAGGTTCGCCCCGTCCAAGACCACTTCGTTTCCGCCCTGCGCGGGTCCGCCGGCGGGAGCCATCGTGTCGATGCTGGGATTGCCCGGCGCATAGACGAGCAGGAGGTCGGTCTCCGGGTCGTGGCTGCAGTTCGTGACCGTGCAAACCTCGACGTCGGCGACCGCAGGGTTCTGCGCGACCGACTCGGTAGTGAGGCTCGTGTCACTCTTGACTGCGAAGCTGTACTGGGTACCGAGCGAGAAACCAGTCTGGTCGTCGACGAATCCTATGGGACCGATGGTCTGGAGCAGCCCTTTGCCGCTTATGTCAAGGGGCGTCCCGCAGCCCGAGCTGGGCGGCGAGCTCGCGCAGGCGACCGAGTCCGAGACCCCGTTCTTGTGCGTGCGCGGGTTCACGACCTTGGTCACCTGCGGCACGCCGGCATACACGATGCTGCTTTCGTTGGACACGCCGACGATCGACGCGAACCCGACCGGTAACGAGAACGGCCCCACGGTCGGAGGCTTGTCGGACTTGGGGAGCGCCGGTGCGACAAGTTCCAAGGATGTCCCGGTCGCCGCTACTGGGTAGGCGATGGAGTTCTCGCTCGTCGGCACGCCCATAGTGGCGAAAATGAGCGTCTGGTTGTTCATGCCCGTCCCCTTGACTGTGACCAGGTTTGCAGGCAGACCGCCGGACTCGCTCGCGAGCATGGCAGCGTTGCACTTCGCGGTTGCCGGCGAAACGCAGTACTTCGTCAGGTCGGCGACCGTGCCCGTCGAGACCGACGTGACACTTGGGGCGGGGACATAGTCGAACTCCGTCGGCTGTGGCACGACCTCGTACCCCTTCGGGACGACCGGGGCACCCATGCTGTCGACGTTCAGTGTGCCCTCGTATGGGGGCAGGATCCTGCTCGTCGCGCTCGAGCCTGCCGCGTCGGTAACCACCACCTGCACCTGGCAGATGTCGTTGGTGGCGTTCTCACCTGCGTACACGCCAGCTTTCGGAAGGGCTGCGCACGCCTGGGTCGAGTAGACGGGAGGCGTGAGGGTGATCTCGTAGGGCGACTTGATCGTGAAGTGCGGCACAACCACCCCACCGAAGGTGACGTTCGCAGCGTCGGTGAAGCCCGAGCCGTGGATCGTGACCGGCGCCGGCGACGATTCCAAACCGGCGTAGGGTCCGACGCTCGTCACGCTCGGGACCGGCGACTCAGGCACGCTCTCGTCCACGTACTCGAACACGGATTCTGCGCTCGGGAAGCTCGACTCCCCGTTCTTCAACGTCACGACTACCGAAGCCGGCCCGGCCCCGGAGCCCGGCGAACCGGCCGCCAAGGTCGTAGCAGCCGGAGGAAAGGTTGCGGTTAGTGTCGTGCCGCTCGTGACCACGACGCGCGTGGCGCGTGCCGCGCCCACCTCGACACCCGAGACGTTCGGCTTGCCGGCCGCGACGAACCCCGACCCGGAGACCACCACGGAGTAACCGCCCGCCGTGGATCCAGATGACGGGCTGAGCCCGGTCAAGGTGGGTGGCTCGAACTGTCCTGCGTAGTCACACATGTAAAAGGAGAGACCGTTGCCCCCGGTGGGGGTCGTCAGCTGCGGCGACCCGAGGCCGGACGCCATGTCAAAGCCGGCGCGTGCGGGGAAGACGAGCCCGTTGTCGAGGCCGAAGTCGTCGTTGTTGCCCGAGACGATGTCGTTGAAAGACCGGCCGTAGGCGGTCGGGTTCGCCGCGATGCCGTAAAGGAGCGGGCTGGCAAAGCCCACATCCTGCACCCCGTTGATCTTGTCGGCCGAGCAGGTCCGCGAGGCATTCACGAGGGCGAGCAGCGCCGCCCAGATCGGTGACGCCGACGAGGTACCGCCGATCGTCGCCCACCCGTCCGGGTTCCCGTAGCCAAGCGACTTGCCGAAGATGGTCACTGAGCCAGTGAACTCGTCGGCCTGTGCGGAGACATCCGGCGTCTCGCGACACGGGGTTCCCGACGGGAGACCCAGCGGTGCGTCACAGAATGTCAGCGTCGTGAAGGGCGCCGACACGCTCTTGGTCTGCGCCTCGAACGCCTGGGCTTTCGCGACATCGGCCTGGTTGTCGGGTGTGTTCGCCACCGCCTGCTGCCAACTCGACATCGCCCATGTCGCCGAGATGCCACCGCCGCCAGCGCCCCATTGCGCACCGTCGTCCCAGACGTGTTCCAAGGGTGGCTGGGTGGCGTCGTCGATCGTGGTGCCACCGACAGAGAGGACATATGGCTGGCCGGCGGGATCCCAAACCGACAGCATGTTCTGGCCGGAGGACGGAGCGGCGGAGTGACCCGAGTTGCACTCGTCGTCGCCGGTGTCTCCTGCTGCAGCAAGAACCGTCTGACCCTGGGCGGCCGCCTGCTCGAACAGGAGGTTCTCGGCCGCCTGATTGCCGGGTTCGCCCACCTGCTCTGCCTGCTCGCAGAGACCCCAGCTCGACGTCACGATCTGGTCGACGTCGCTGTTCACGATCTGTGAGTACTCGTCAATTGCGCCGGAAGCGTTGTTCGGGGCCTCGTACACGTCGATGCTCGCCTCCGGAGCGAGCGCGGAGACATCCTCGACGTCGAGAGTTGCCTCGTCGTTCTGGCTGCCGGGACCGGGCGGCGTGTCACCGCCGTCCACGGGAATGACAGAGAGCCGGCTGCCGGTCAGCACGCCTTTCTCACCGGACATCTGCGCTGCTTCGTTCGCGCCGAAATAGCACGAGTCGAAGTTCTCGATATCAGTCGCCAGGAAGGGCTGCAGCTCGTACACAGCTATGTGCTGGCCGCCGCCGAAATCCCCCGAGCGATAAAGGCCGAAGGCGCCGTAGGCATTGGCGATCTGGTCATCGGTGAGCCCGCCCGAGGTCTCCGCGACCTGTTGGGCCAGGCCACACGCGTTCGGCGAACCTTGAGGGTGCGAAAGGTTCCCTGCTTTGGCAGATGGAAAAGTGCGCTGCACCGAAATCGGGCCGGGCCGGACGATAGCTGGCTGCTCGTGGACGAGGTCGTCGAGCCCTACAACTCCGATCACTGAGCCGGCGATCGTCGAGGGCACGCGCACGGCCGACGTTGTCGCCCGGCCGATCGTGCCGTCCTGGAGCCGGTAGCGCTCGATCCCGGTCCGAAAGGCGCTCTCGACCGTGGCGGCGGAGCCCGAGAAGCTCACGAGAAGGCCGTCGCTAGACACGTTGGTCACGCGGAGGCCCTCTGCTGTCAGCTGTGCTCTGACTGCCCCGATCGTCGCCGGCGTCGGGCCGAACCGATTGGCAAAATCTCCGGGCGCGAGGTACTGGTGGAACAAGGGCGAGCTCTTGTCCGTCACGGCACTGATGAAGCTCGTGAGCCCGGCCCCGTCAGAGGGCCGGAGCACGACGATGCCGGTCTCCGTCGAGCCCGCCGCCACCGAACCCAAGGCGCCGTCGCCGGCTGGGATCCGAGGCGCGCCCGTGACCACGACCATCGCCGGAAGCCTCGAGCTGGCCGTGGCCATTGCAGAGGGAACCATCGCCAGGAAGGGGCTGCACATGAGCAGCGCGGCCCCCACGCCGACAAGCCGCCGGGACCAGCCCGGACGTCGGGCCCTCATCACTCCTGCCGCACTCGGACTGACCCGGTTCTGGTTGAAGGCTCTCCCCGACACGGTGTCCCCTCTCGTGGTCGTGTCCGGGCGCGATCATGCGCTTGTGATCGACCCGGCGAGGCGTTTCCAGCTGTTACGAGGGCTGGTCAACGGATCCTAATCGCGTGAGCGCATCGAACCGCCTCGTCCATGCGTCGCCGGACTTTGGTCTCGACGACCGATCCCCGGGCGTCGTCACGCGTCCTCAGCTGAAGCGCAGGACGCTGACGCGTCGCATTCTGTCGGCTGCGAGAGTCCAGGTCGACCCGCTGTCACCAGACCGGAAGACTCGACCGTTGCGCGTGCCAAGAGCGACCTGGCCGGCGGATGCCGCGATGGACCCGGAGTCGAGATTGAAGGGGAAAGACTCAGGAAGACCACCGGAGCATGGCTCGAGGGAGTCTCCGAGATGACATCTGTACAGGCGGCCGTCCGTTGTCTCAGGGCCGGTCGAAGCGGCGACAAATGCGGTATCACCGTCGAGTGCGACCGCTCTCGAATATCCGGCGTGCAAGCCGTCGGTCGTCCACTGCCAGGTGTCGCCGCTGTCCTCGCTCCACCCGAAGCCGATCGCCGCGGCGACCGCGACACAGTCGCCGTCTCCCGCGACAACTTCGTGGACGTCGGCTTCGGGAGGGATGACGTTCTGCCAGGACTCGCCGCGGTCCTTCGATCGCCAGACGCCCCCGACGTGCACGCCCGCGAACCAGACCTCGGCACTCGAGACGGCGATCGACCGTAGGTCCGGCAACGGGGCCGCAGGGTTCTGCCATGCGTCCCTGCCGGGGACCGTGTCGAAGGAAACAACCTCGCCGATGGCGCCATCGGGTGACACTGCGAGGAGGTGAGCCCCTTCCATTCCAACCACGAGGCTGCCTCCAGACGAAACCGCCAAGCTCTGCGCCGTGGCTGTCGGCAAGCGCACGAGCGGTGCGATGTCGAACTCCTCGAGCTGGACGATGCGCTCTCGGTCGAGAATGCTCCATACCGGGCGGGGACTGGATGGCAGCAAGCTCCCGACTCCCCCGGAGAACGAACCGACCGCCAATGCAGTGACGGACACGTCTTCGGCGTAGGTGTACGAGCGGTCAAGATCTTCTAGATGGGCCACGGTCCCTACGATGAGCATTCAAGCCCTCCTGCGGTGCGTGTTCCCGTGACTACTTCAGATGCCTGCTCTTCGACCACGAAGCCTCCGCTGCCGTTGACAATTCATGCCAAGTACCGAGACAATTCGGCTGATCAATCTACTCTCCGCGACCGATGACCGGGTCGGTGGGGACGAACGGACGATACCGAGGGAAGAGGACTCGCTACGACCACCTACCGCGCACGGGGTCGGCGACCCCCAGTTCTTGTCCTCACAAAGATCGTCCTCGTCCTCTGTGCGGGGGCAGTGATCGGCGCTCTCGTGACGCGTGGCATCGATCACCGGGCCTCGCCCAGGGAGAAAGGACAGAGTCACGCCTCCGGCGGACCACCAGGCAACACGAGTGCTGCTCCCCCGGCGCTGCGCGTCGTTTCGATCGCCCCCTCGAACGGAGCGACAGGCGTGTCCCCGAGCGCGCCGATCACCGTCACCTTGTCCTCCGCGCTCTCCAGAAACTCCCCTTTGCCGACTCTCGCCCCTACGACAGCCGGGTCTTGGAAAGCGAGCGGCGCGACGCTCACCTTCACCCCGAGCACCGACTTCGCGCCGCTCGGCGAGATCGCCGTCACGGTGCCGGGGGGTCGCAACGGAGTCGTCGCTACAGACGGCGGTCGGCTCGGGCAATCCGTCACCGAGCAGTTCCAGATCTCCAACGGCTCAGTCGTCCGTGTGCAGCAGCTCCTCTCCCTTCTCGACTACTCGCCGCTCGCCTGGACGCCGACTGGCCCAGCGATCGCGTCGAGTGACACCACTGCCCAGCTAGCTGCGCTCTACAATCCGCCCTCCGGCCGCTACTCCTGGCGCGACAAGGGCTGGCCGGCTCGGCTACCCGCGCTGTGGCAGCCCGGCATCGACAACGTCTTCACACGCGGGCTCGTCATGTCCTTCCAGGCCGACCACGGGCTCACACCGAACGGAGACGTCGACGCCGGGCTGTGGACCTCCTTGATCGGTGCCCTCGCCGCCAACACTGTCAACACCGGCGGGTATAACTACGCGCTGGCCAACAAGGCGGACCCGGAGTCGCTCACGATCTACCACGACGGTGGCGTCGTGCTTCGGAGTCTCGCGAACACCGGCATCACCGAGTCCCCGACGCCCGACGGCACCTTCCCTGTCGATGCGCGTCTTCGGCGACAGGTCATGCGGGGAACGAACCCGGACGGCCGGCACTACGCGGATCTCGTCCAGTACATCGCGTACTTCAAGGGCAACGACGCGGTGCACTACATGGATCGCGCCGACTACGGCATCCCGCAGAGCCTCGGTTGCATTGAGCTGCCACTTGACGATGCAGCTCGCGCCTGGCCTTACCTCGCCTACGGAACGCTCGTAACGATCATCAACTGAGGACGACGCCCGAAGCTGACATGGCTTCGAGCCAAAGGCGCAGGTCGGTCCTTGGGTCCGATTCGTCGCCATCTCGTGGCCGCTCGCCGATGGAAGAAGGCTCCCGGCGGGGCTCGTGTTGCTGCGTGGTTACGTCTTGGTTACGCCCCAGCTTGTTCAATCCGCACTGAGCCAGTAATGTTTCCGCACTGTCCGCGGACAGGTACTGGGGGGGCAAACGGGAGCTCCCCGAGTGCATACCCAAGTGGAGGAGACCACATGAGGCACTTGCTCATCAAGGCCGCCGCTCCGCTCGTGGCCGGAGCACTCGTGCTCGCCGGCCTGAGCGGAGCGGCGTTCGCGAACGCCAAACACCAGGCCACAGCAATGCCGACCTACGCGATTGCCTACGAGGGACCGCTTTCGGGTGGCAACGCGCAGCTCGGCCTGAACATGGAGTACTCAGTCGAGTATGCCGTCAACCAGGCGAACTCCGGTATGTCCCAGTTCGGGAAGCTGCCGTTCAAGCTCGTGTTCATCCGCAAGGACGACCAGGGCTCAGGCACGATCTCGCCCACTGACGCCCAGGAGCTCGTTGCCAAGACGGAGGTCATCGGTGTTGTCGGCCCTGCGTTCTCGGCCGCCGTCCAGGCTGCCGAGCCGACCTTCAGCTCTCACGACCTTGCAATGGTGAGCCCCTCGGCGACGCGGGTAGCGCTTGCCCAGTTCGGGTGGAAGAACTTCTTCCGGGTAGTCGCGAACGACGGCATCCAGGGGCCGGCTGACGCCAACTGGGTCATCCAGAAGCTCGGCCTGAAGAAGCTGTACGTGGTCAACGACGCCAGCACCTACGGCGTGGGCCTTGCCGACGACTTCGCCGGCCAGGCCAAGAAGGACGGGGCGTCTGTGACCGCCATCGCCTTCCCCGGCACGAGCCAGTGCAGCGACGGGACCGCGAGCCCCACCCAGTACACCGACGATGCCGCGGAAGTAGTGTCTGCCAATCCGCAGCTGCTCTTTTACGGCGGGTACTACTGCGACCTCGGCCTCTTGCTCGGCGCCCTTCACAGCGCTGGCTACAAGGGCAAGGTCATGAGCGGGGACGGCAGTGAAAGCCCTGCGCTCATCGCGGGAACCAACCCGCACACCGCAGCCAACGGTGTCTACGCCAGCTGCGGGTGCGCCGCACTCGGCAACACCGCAGCCGACAAGGCGTTCGCAGCGGGCTTCAAGGCGCTCGCGCATTTCGCGCCGGCCATCTACTCGGCTGAGGCGTTCGACGCGGCCAACACCATCATCGACGAGCTCAAGATCCTCTCGTCCGAGAAGGGCGGGACAGTGAACATCACTCGTGAGAACGTCGTCCTGGGCCTTCACAAGATCACTTACAAGGGCATCACGAAGGTCGTCAAATTCGAGCCCGACGGGAACATCGCGGGTTCGGCGATGTACGTCTACGAGGTTCTGCACGGCGCCCTGGTGCAGCTCGGGCTCGAGTAGCAACTGTCCGCAGCTTGTGGGCGAACCGGGCACTTCGCGACTGCGGGGTGCCCGGTTCTTTGTTTTGGGTACTCCGTCTGCGACTGAGTAGCCTGCTGCGCAGGGTTGAGGGGAGTGTCTGAGCGCATGCACTGTCCCGCGTTCCTAGCGAACAACAACATCTGGGTCTCGCTCATCGTTGGTGGCCTCGCCAACGGCTTCCTCTACGCGCTCATCGCCCTGGGCTACACCCTTGTCTACGGCGTGCTCAGGCTCATCAACTTCGCCCACTCCGAGGTGTTCATGGCCGGTGGATTCGGTGGCCTGTTCGCCATGCGCGTCGTCCTCGGCAATTCCACCCCGGCCGGGTTCTGGGCCGTCGGGTTCATGCTCATCGGCATCGTCGCCGGCGCCCTCGCAGGCGGGGCGACCGCCTTCGTCCTCGAACGGGTCGCGTACCGACCCTTGCGAAAGCGCAACGCACCGAGGCTGACTTACCTGATCAGCGCCATCGGAGCGTCCTACTTCCTCTTCAACACAGCCGGCAAGGAATTCGGGCGCTACACGGCGTTCATCCCGACGGCCGCTGTGATCCAAGGTCACGCCTTCACTCTCTGCGGGGTCGGGGTCCAGTCAGTCTGGATCCTTACCATGGTCACCGCGCTCGTGCTCCTACTCGTGCTCGACACCGTCGTGAACAGGACCAAGCTCGGCAAGGGCATCCGTGCGGTCGCCCAGGACGCCGAGACCGCGAGCCTCATGGGCGTGCACATAGACAGGACGATCGCCCTCACGTTCGTGCTCGGCGGGCTCATGGGCGGCGCCGCAGGGTTCCTCTTCGGGCTTCAGTTCGGCGTCATCTACACGATGGGTTTCGTCCCGGGGCTGAAGGCCTTCACCGCCGCGGTCCTCGGCGGTATCGGCAACATCCGAGGAGCCATGATCGGCGGTCTCATGCTCGGGGTGTTCGAGAGCATCCCGCTGCGCTGGATGTCCGCGGAATGGCAGGACGTCGTGGCTTTCGGCGTACTGGTAACGCTTCTCCTCTTCCGCCCGACGGGCATCCTCGGTGAGCGTCTCGGGAGAGAGGCATGACCTTGACCAGCGCCGACACCGAGGATCGCCCGGGCGCGAACCCGTCGGGCACGCCGGCACGAGCGACACGCTCGGCTCAGCTCGCGAGCCTCGCCGCTAGCCCATCGCTGCGCCGGCTCGGGATATGCCTCGCGGGTGTCTTGGTCCTCGCCGTCATCACCGGACCCCCCGGAACGAACGCAGCGCCGACCTCCGGGTTCACAGGCGCGCTCCGGTTCCCCAGGCTGTTCTGGTTCCTGGGCTTCGGTGTCATTCTCTTCGCCGTCGTCTCGCTCTGGCATTCCCTTGGCGCGGCAACGACCTCGCGAGCCCATCGCGTCCGCTCATCGCTCCTCAAGCTCACATCCCAGCGAAGGGTGCGCCTGGCGCTCGATCTCGGGATCGTCGCCTGGGGATTCATCTGGGTGTCGTGGATCTCGCCGGGCGATACCTGGAAGGGTGGAGTCTGCATAGAGATCGGCTTCGCTCTGATGGCGATGGAACTGGCCGTCTATCTCTTCGAGTCACGGTCCTTGCGGGCGGCCAGACTCGCCGGCTACGCGTGCATCGCCTTGTACGGGGCGCTTACTTGGATGCACAACCCTGTCTCGAAGTACCTGAACACGATCGGGGCGGTGCCGCACGACCGGACCCTGGGCTTCTTGCTGCTGTGGATCGCGCTGTGCCTGAGCGTGCTCGAGGGCTTGCTCTTCGGCCTTGCCGCGCTCCGCAAGCTGGTCGCCCCCCGGCGTGGTCGGGGACTCGGCACGGTTGCGGGCTTCGTGCTGCTTGCCTACGGCTGGCTGATGTGGACGAGATGGGCCTCCTGGCGCGCCTCGTCGCGACACTCGCTCGCGCACTGGTTGGCCTCCATCCACGTCCTTCCTCACAACCACTCGGCAGGACTCGGCGTAATGGCCGCCGGTGCGATTGTCTTGGTATGCCTTCTCGCCTGGATGGCAGTCGCCCTTGCCCGTGCACTTGGCGGGTCACGCCCTGAGCACAACCGGTACGAGTTCACCGGGATCACAAAGCAGACCAAGTTTGCCTACGCCAAGACCGCCGTCACGATCGCCGCGCTGCTTATAGCGATCCAGTGGCCTTTGCACATGGACCCCGGCATCCAGTCGATCCTCACGACCCAGGTTGCTATCTACGTGCTGCTCGCCGTCGGTCTCAACGTCGTCGTAGGCTTCGCCGGCCTGCTCGACCTCGGGTACGTCGCGTTCTGGGCGATCGGGGCCTACACCACGGCCTACTTCACGGGTGCGCTACCCATTCAACCGCCATTCCTCCTCAACCCGTTCTGGATCATCCCGTTCGCCATCGTGGCCGCGATGCTCACCGGCGTCCTGCTCGGGACCCCCACGCTTCGCCTACGCGGGGATTACCTCGCGATAGTCACCCTGGGGTTTGGGGAGATCATCGAGATCATCTCCAACAACCTCGACGGCGTGACGGGAGGACCGGCAGGCACCCCAGGCATCATCCCGCAGTTCTCCGTCCACTTACAGGCCCACATCGTCTCGGTCAACTACAACTGGACGGGGACGGTGCTGCCTTACTACTACTTGATCCTCGGGTTCGCGGTTGCCTTCACGGTCGGGTTCAGCTTCCTCGAGCATTCGAAGGTGGGGCGATCCTGGACAGCTATCCGCGAAGACGAGGTGGCGGCCGACTCTGTGGGCATCAACGCGCTGAAGTACAAGGTCATGGCCTTCTCCATCGGGGCGTCGACCTCCGGGTTCGCCGGAGTCTTCTTAGCCAGCCAGGTCCAGAGCCTGTTTCCGACCGACTTCCTCGTCCAAACGTCGATCCTGATCCTCGTCTTTGTGATCTTCGGGGGCATGGGCTCGATCGCGGGTGCTGTGATCGGGGCATTCGTGATCCAGTGGCTCCCCCAGTACCTCCAGGTCCACTCGTTCCAGGACTATCAGTTCCAGGACGAGTTCATCTACCTCGGCCTCCTGTTGATACTTCTTATGATCTTCCGGCCACAGGGCATCATCCCCTCGCGTCGCCGGCGCCGGGAGATCCTGCTCACCGAGGAAGGCATCGGCCATCAGGAGAGTCCGGGCGGCCCCGTACGGATCTCGTCCTTGGGAGAGAAGCTGCCGGCCGACTACGGCAAGTTGTCCCTCGACGAGCCTGGCTACATACGCCCGGAGACGGAATGACCAACACCACGCCCGCGGTGGCCTCAGCTGACCTGACCGACGTCTTGTTCTCTGTCGAGCACGTGACACTTCGCTTCGGCGGCGTCACCAGCCTGAATGACGTGTCGCTCAGGCTGCACCGGGGCGAGATCCTGTCGATCATCGGCCCGAACGGTGCCGGTAAGACATCGTTGTTCAACTGCTTGACGGGCGTCTACAGACCCCAGGAGGGAGTGATCCTCTTCACGACCAAGAGCGGGCAAACCGTCAGCGTTATCGGGCACAAGCCCTACAAGGTGAACCGGCTCGGGGTGGCAAGAACGTTCCAGACCTCGCGGATGTTCAATGCCTTGACGACGTTCGAGAACGTGAAGATAGGAGTCGAGTCCAAACAGCACACCGGCCCTCTCGGCGCCATGCTCCGGCTGCCCAGGACCCGTCGTGAAGAGCACGAGAGCGACCTCAGGACGCTGGAGCTCTTGAAGTTCGTCGGCTTGACGAAGCGGGCGAACGAGATCTCCAGCTCATTGCCTTACGGGGATCGCCGACGGCTCGAGATTGCCCGCGCCCTTGGAACGAACCCCGAGGTGCTGTTGTTGGACGAGCCTGCGGCAGGGACCAACCCGGCCGAGAAGGGCGAGCTTGCGCAACTGGTCCGCAGAGTCAATACCGAGCTGGGCATCACCGTGCTGTTGATCGAGCACGACATGAAGCTTGTGATGTCGGTGGCCCAACGGATCATCGTGCTCAACTTCGGCCAGGTCATCGCGGAAGGGACGCCGGCCGAGATCCAAAGGGACCCGGTCGTGATCAACGCCTATCTCGGCACCCCCGACAGCGAAGACGACACCGGGGCGGAGACGCCCTGATGGCTCTGCTCGAGGTGACAGGGGTGGAGGTCCGCTACGGCATTGTCCCGGCCCTGCACGACTTCACGATCTCGGTCGAACAAGATGAGATAGTCACGCTGCTCGGCGCGAACGGTGCCGGAAAGACCACCACGCTGCGGATGATCTCCGGACTGCACCACGCATCATTGGGCACGGTTCGCTTCGACGGTGTCGACATCACCCGCTACGCGGCGCACAAGACCGTCGAGCTCGGGATCAGCCACGTCCCTGAGGGTCGCCGGATTTTCCCCCAAATGACGGTGCTCGAGAACCTTGAGATCGGCGCATTCCACAAGGCTCACGTCGAGGCGGCAAGGCTCGATCAGGTCTATGAGCTCTTCCCGATCCTCAAGGAGCGCGCCAAACAGCAGGGAGGCAACCTCTCCGGCGGTGAGCAGCAGATGCTCGCCATCGGCCGGGCCCTCATGTCAGAGCCCAGGCTGCTCCTCTTGGACGAGCCCTCAATGGGACTAGGCCCGCTATACGTCCAGACGATCTTCGAGATCCTGAGGATGATCCGGGACCAGGGAGTCACAGTTCTTCTGGTCGAGCAGAACGCGACCAAGGCCCTCCAGTTGGCGGACCGGGGCTACGTGCTCGAGACGGGCAGGATCGTGCTGCAGGACACGGCCGCGGTATTGCTGCGCGACGACCGCGTGCGCATGGCGTACCTCGGGGAGGACATCGGCTCGTAACGCAGTGGCGTCGCGCCTCGCAACGTGCGTTCCGCGATCGCCCATGCGGGTTCGCGGGCTGAGCGACCAAGCTGGGCTCGTGACGAGATCGGTTTGCACATGACACTGGTTTGCCTGGAGCCGGTTGCCTACAATCTCTTCGGGGAGGCCGACCAGCTCGGCCATGGCACGCCCGGTGGTTGATCATCCGTGATAGGTCCACCGAGCGGGTTCCGAGGGGGATCTCAGTTGGTGTCGATACTGCCTTCATTCCTGGGCTGTCGCTGGGACCGCGTCTTCCGCGCCCTGTGCCGCGATGAGATCGACCCGGTGGGATCGCTTACTTGTGTGATGCGATGAAGGACGCACCGCCGTCAATCCCCTTCGGACAGGCGAGACCCTTCCCAGAGCTTGGAGAGGAGTACAGATGAGCTACGTACGAGTGCTGGTCGGCACACGAAAGGGTGCTTTCGTCCTGACGTCGGATGGCAAGCGCGAGGATTGGGACGTCAACGGTCCCTTCTTCGGGGGCTGGGAGATCTACCACGTCAAGGGTTCTCCCGTCGACGCGAACCGGCTCTACGCGTCGCAGTCGACAGGCTGGTTCGGGCAATTGATCCAACGCTCCGACGATGGTGGAAAGACATGGGAGCCGGTGGGCAACCAGTTCCAGTACGAAGGCGTGCCCGGCACCCACCAGTGGTACGACGGCACACCGCACCCGTGGGAGTTCGCGCGGGTCTGGCACCTTGAACCATCCTTGAGCGATCCTGACACGATCCTTGCCGGTGTTGAAGACGCGGGTATCTTCCGCTCGACTGATGGCGGTCAGAACTGGCAGGAGCTCTCCGGTCTCCGCTGCCATGACACAGGATCTTCGTGGCAGCCGGGAGCCGGTGGAATGTGCCTGCACACGATCGTCGTCGATCCGGACAACGCTGATCGCGTTTTCGTAGCGATATCGGCCGCTGGCGTATTCCGCACAGACGACGGCGGTGAGACGTGGCGTCCTAAGAACCGGGGGCTTCGTTCCCAGGGCATCCCGGACGAGGACGCAGAGGTCGGTCATTGCGTTCACCGACTTGCCATGCACCCATCGCGTCCAAACGTGCTGTACATGCAAAAGCACTGGGACATCATGCGCACCGACGACGCCGGCGAGTCCTGGGAAGAGGTCAGTGGAGACCTCCCGACCGACTTCGGCTTCGCCATCGACGTCCATGCCCACGAGCCGGAGACCATCTACGTCGTTCCCATCAAGAGCGACTCCGAGCATTTCCCGCCCGACGGGAGGCTGCGTGTTTACCGCAGCAGGACCGGTGGCAACGAATGGGAGGCGCTCACCAACGGCCTTCCCCAGAGGAACTGTTACGTGAACGTGCTCCGCGACGCCATGGCCGTGGACTCGATGGACGAGTGCGGTGTGTACTTCGGCACCACGGGGGGCCAGGTCTACGCCTCGGCCAATGCCGGCGACAGCTGGGCGCCTATCGTCCGGGACCTGCCGGCCGTGCTGTCGGTGGAAGTCCAGACTTTGTCGTGATACGAGTTGTCCTGCCGGCACACCTGCGGACGCTCGCGAGTGTCGGCCTGGAGATTGAGCTCGAGGTCACAGGTGTGCCAACCCAGCGATCGTTGTTGGACGCGCTTGAGGCGCGCTATCCGGTGCTGCGAGGGACCATCCGCGACCCCTTCGCGCAGAATCGGCGCGCGTTCGTGCGCTTTTTTGCTTGCGAGGAAGACTTGTCTCACGAGTCCCCGGACGCCCCCCTTCCCCAAGCCGTCGTGACGGGCAAAGAGCCTTTCTTCGTCGTCGGCGCAATGGCGGGTGGATGACAACTCAACTCTCGGTCGCCGCACACGACGGGAACGGCCAAGATTGCTACCCGAGCGCGACGGCGTGGCGGGGCGTTGCCGCCATGAATGAGGATCTCCGACTGCAACTGGAGAACAGACGAAGCCGACGTCGACCTCTCCGTGCAAGCCATCGTGGATGCTCACGGCGCGTGCTGAGAGCCGGCCCTCTCAGTCAGCTCTTCGGCTCTTGCTCGACTTGTCATAGATGAGGCCGACGAAGGCGGGGCTCGCCGATTCCTTCGAGTAGTCAACCGTGAAGCCCTTGCCGAGCCGGCCGAAGGTGCCCTTGAAGTTCCCGCCCGAGAGCAAGAACAGGTGGAATTCGGTGTTGGCCGCCGGCGCGTGTCCGCCCACTAACGCAGGAAGAAGGCTGCCACCAGCAGTGAACCCTCCCGCGCCGTTACAGCACGGATTGCTCAGCTGGAACTGCCCGTAGCTCTTCTGGTTCGCGATCTGCGTGACGATCCTGCCGTCGGTCTTGTTCGTGAACACTGAGGCTTCTTGTAACAGGTACAACGTTCCTGGGCCCATCGTAACGATCCCGTCGTTGGTCACTGGGCCACCATTCTCATCGTTGAACGTGCCTCCCGTCACCGTCAGCGTCCCAGCGCGGGTGTTCGCGAGCCCGGCCTGATACTGGACCGTCCATGAAGGGTCCTGGACCTCGGCCACGATCGAACCGTTGTTGCGGATCGAGCCGTCGTTGACGATCGCCGGGCCACCGCTCTTGGTGCCTGAACCTTGGGCGTCGAGCACGAGTGTGCCGTCATTTACGACCACGGTGCCGCCTAGCCCCAGAGTGGTTCCGTTATAGGCGTCTCCATTGGAGTTGTAGGCCTCCCCGACCACTGTGATCTTCTGGCCGGAAGGGATCGTGCCGGTGAGCTTGGCACCTATCGCGTTCATCAGGAACTGACCTGCGCCCGACTTGTCGACGAGCGTCGCGCCGCCTTGCAGGACGACCTCGTGGCCCTTGATCGGACCGCCAGCCTGGGTCCAAGTGACAGTTCCTGCCACTTGATCGGCCGTGACCGTGCCATCGTTGACGAACTGCCCGTCATTCGCAAAGCTTGCCGGGTCTCCGTAGACACCCTGGAGGGGTACGAGGTTCAGTGACGCACCCGATGCCACCGTGAAGGCGCCGTCGTTGGTGACACCATCCTCCTGGAGCATTCCTGAGCCGTCGTGCACGCTGGCTCTCAACTCGTTGATCAGTGGAGCTTCAAACTGCGTGAAGTTGGCGAGCTTGTTCTTGGCGTCCTGGATCTCGGTCGTGATGCTGCCGTAGTTGAGAACCTCCGCGCCGGTGACTGCCGCGTAACCGCCCGATGGGTTCCCGGGAAGAGTCGAACCGCCATCGGTCGAGTCGAGCACGAGGTTGCCGTGAGAAGTGATGGTGCTCGTGGCGGCAAGGTTCAAGGAGACCGTGCTGAGCTGTTCGTTGCTGTTGGATGTGCTGCCCTGACCGGCGATGTCCAGTGTCTGGGTTCCCGTCCCTCTCGCCTGACCAAGAGTGAGCGAATTGGCGTTTCCGGTGTTGGTGTTGGGATCCGCGGTGCCGATGCTCCACGGTGCGAGCGTCACGGTGTAGGTGCCCGGGACCGTGATGTAGACGTTGTCGGTGGAGCTGGGGATCCCGTTGGTCCAGTTGGCGGCCACACCCCAGAGGCCGCTCACGGCGCTCTTCCAGCTGTCAGAGCCTATGGCTACGCGCGGGCCCGTTGCTGCGTACACGCCCGTGGCCGGTATCGCCAGGGCACCTAGCAGGACGGCAACTACCAAGAGGGAACGACTGCGGGTCATTGTGACGCCTTTCGAGGTGGGTAGGAAGGACCACTCACTACGGGGAACGTCACGCCAACAGGAGCGCTTCGTGCCGCCAGGTCGGAGCATCTTAGAGCAGATCATCGTCACGACCAGCGCGGTGTGGTACTCAGATCCATTGAAGCGGCCCTCGACTCCGGCCCTTCTCGCTACGTACGCGGCCTGTGCAGTCGAGCCCGACGCACGTCGGGCGGGTACGGTGAACCCATGTCTGATCTTCTTGCCTTCATACGTGGCCTGCCCAAAGTCGAGCTGCACCTGCACATCGAGGGCACGCTCGAGCCGGAGCTGAGGTTCGCGCTCGCAAAGCGCAACGGAGTCCGGCTTGCCTACGCCGACGTCGCGGAGCTGCGCGCTTCATACCGCTTCAACGACCTGACCTCTTTCTTGGTCAGCTACTACGAGGGCATGGAGGTGCTCGTGACAGCCGATGACTTCCACGACCTGGCGTGGGCATACCTTCGACGCGCGCACGACGAGAATGTGCGCTACGTAGAGATGTTCTTCGATCCCCAGGCACATACCTCGCGCGGCATCGGCTTCGACACAATCGTCGGCGGGCTGCGGCAGGCGATCGTTGCCGCGCGCCAACAGCTGGGCTTCCGCGCCGAGCTGATCATGTGCTTTCTGCGCGACTATTCGGCCGAGTACGCGATGGCGACCCTGGTGCAGTCCCTGCCTTACCGTGAGTGGATCGCCGGCGTCGGATTGGACTCCGACGAGCGGGACAACCCCCCGACCAAGTTCGCCGCGGTGTTCGCCCACGCCCGGGCGGAGGGCTACCAGATCACGATGCACTGCGACGTCGACCAGAAGAACACGATCGAGCACATTCGACAGTGTCTCGAGGTCATCGGAGTGGACCGGATCGACCACGGGGTCAACATCCTCGAGAGCGAGGAGCTGACCGGCGAACTCGGGCGTCGTGGGCTCGGGCTCACCATGTGCCCGATATCCAACCGATGGGTGACCGGCGATCTCAAAGCAGCCGAATTCAAGAGGCTGCTCGACCGCGGCATCCGGGTCACGGTGAACTCCGACGACCCGGCGTACTTCGGGGGCTACGTCACCGACAACCTTGTCGCCTTGCAGGAGGCGGCGGGTCTGGGGCGGGTCGAGCTCGTGCAGCTGCAGCGCAACTCGATCGAGATCTCATGGCTGCCGTCCGGAGCAAAGGACCATTTGCTCGCAGACCTCGAACGCTACGCGGATATCGGTTGACTGTCGCCCGCGGGCCCGTGCAATGTTCCCGGTGGGCCTCGTTGAGTCTGATGTTGAGCGCATTGTGCCCGGAGGCTCACGTCGCCATGCGCACGATTATGAACTAGCCGGAGATCGGCTCGTTCGTCGCGATGGGCTAAGGTGCCGCGCCTCGAGGATGGCAGCTCACGGTGCTTGGCTGGCCGACCTGGGTCGTTCAGCTGGTGGCAGGAGCGCGCCACAGGTCAATGCCACCTTCGACGGCGTGCCGGTCGATCTCCTCGAGCTCGTCAGCGGAGAAGCCGAGGTGGTCGAGTGCCGCGACGTTCTGCTCCAGCTGAGTGACGCTGCTCGCCCCGATCAGGACCGAGGCGACACGGGCGTCGCGAAGCACCCAGGCGATAGCCATCTGGGCCAAGGACTGTCCGCGTCGTTGCGCGATGACATGCAGGGCACGTATGCGGGCCAGGTTGTCGTCGTTGAGCATCTCTTGGGACAGCGAGCCATCCCTTGAGGCGCGCGAGCCTTCGGGAATGCCACTGAGGTATCGCTCGGTGAGAAGCCCTTGTGCCAACGGTGAAAAGGCAATGCACCCGACGCCTTCGGTCCCGAGGACTTCGAGAAGATCCTCTTCGATCCACCGGTTGAGCATCGAGTACGAAGGTTGGTGAATGAGAAGGGGCGTGCCGAGACGGCTGAGGATGGCGATGGCCTCCTGGGTGCGCCGACCGGAGTACGAGGAGATCCCGATGTAAAGAGCCTTGCCCTGTTGGACCGCCGAGTGGAGCGCACCGAGTGTCTCTTCGAGGGGGGTATCGGGGTCGAAGCGATGGTGGTAAAAGATGTCAACGTATTCGACACCCAAACGGCCAAGACTCTGGTCCAAGCTCGCCAGGAGGTATTTGCGGGAGCCGAGATCGCCGTACGGGCCCGGCCACATGTCCCAACCGGCTTTGGTCGAGATGACCAGTTCATCGCGGTGGTCTCTGAAGTCGGAGCGAAGGATCCGACCAAAGTTGGACTCGGCGCTGCCGTACGGAGGTCCGTAGTTGTTGGCCAGGTCGAAGTGCGTAACGCCCAGGTCGAAGGCCCGGTGCAGGATGGCGCGCTGAGCGTCGAGCGGCCGGTCGCCGCCGAAGTTCTGCCAGAGCCCGAGCGACACCGCAGGCAGCAGCAGGCCGCTGCGTCCGCAGCGACGGTAGGTCATGGAGTCGTAGCGGTTCTCGACAGGAAGGTAGCGATTCACGATGGGTAATGTTCCGTTTCTGTCTGGCGGCGGCCGGCGGGCGCCACTTGGTTGTCAACGGTGAAACGATAACGGTGGCAACTGAAGGACAACAAGCGGCACTTGGTTCCCGCCATCGCCGTAGCCAAGCTCGAGACGACGGCGCAAAGCCTGTACCGCCCCTGCGTTCACGAAATGACCTCCGGTCCCGCCTTGAGCCAGCGCCTGAGACGTTGCGAGCTGCGTCGAGGTCCGCGTGCTGCCAACCCGCTACCCGCCCAAGGTCGCCACTACCACGACACGTGGCGTCCCCGGTGCCGCCAGCGCCACGACGTCTCCTGAAACGGGCCTGCCATCGACTGAGAGGGACACGCCGGTACCTGGACCCTGCCGCGTCACGGTGATGTCGTACCAGGTACCCCGGAACAAGCGCCTCGCAGAGAACCCAGGCCAAGCAGAAGGAATGGCTGGGGCTATTCGAAGCCCGGCATGGGTGGGTCTGATACCCAGGATCCACTGGGTGACAGATACGTACATCCACGCCGCCGCGCCGGTGAGCCAGGCGTTACGACCCAAGCCGTACTGGGGATGGGCAGGCCCGCAGATGTTCTGGCAATAGACGTACGGTTCCACCGCGGACCGTTCAACGTCAGGTCGGGCCAAGGGGAGAAGCTGACGGTAGTACTCGTACGCCCGGTCGCCGTCGCCCAGCTGGGCAGCGGCGGCGACCGACCATGCAGCGGCGTGACAAAAGATCCCGCCATTCTCCTTGGCTCCTGGTGGGAAGGTGCTCGTCCCATTCACCCGCGGGTCGCCGCCGTCGTAGGGCGGCGACATCAAGCTGGGCCCATATGGAGTGCCCAGGAGGTCGTTGGCCGAGGCCATGGCGAGCTTGGCCTGCTCGGGCGACGCGACCTCGCCGATCACACACCAGCTCTGTGGGATCAAGTTGATCCTGTGGCGGACCTCCGAGGAAATGCCGAGGAGCCTGCCGTCATCGTCGAAGGAGCGCCCGTACCAGGACCCATCCCAGGCACTGGCGTTGACGGTGTCTGCCATCTCGTGGTGCATGCCCCGAAAGCGCGCCGCCTCCTCTGGGCGTCCCAGATGGTCCGCGAGCTCACCCAGGTCCAGCACAGCCCGGCAGAATTGCATTGCACACCAGACGCTCTCGGCCAGGCCCGAGCCGTGGTCGACGTTCAAGGTGTCGTCCCAGTCGGCGAAGCCGGACCTCGGGAGGCCGTGCGGGCCGCGATTGGCAAGGGTGAAGCCCAACGCAGCCATCATGTGCCCCCAGATCGTGTCGTCAACTCCCGCGTGGCCCGGTTCGCTGCTGCCTGGCCCGGTGCGATGTGAGCCGACCGCCTCTTCTTGTGCGTAAGGAACACGCCGTTCCAGATACGCGTAGTCGCCGGTTTCCTTCAGGTAGGCGCAGGTGGCTATGACCAGCCATATGTGGTCGTCGCAGAACCATTGGGGCCAAGTGGGCCGTTCGGCCGCCAGACCTGGGCCGCCTTTGCCGGTGAGTGGGAAGAACTGGTGCCAAGTGTGGCCGTCCGCGAACTGCACGCCCCATAGCCGCTCCATGCGGGCGGCGACTTCGGCCGGGGCAGCGTGAACCACGCCCAGCGCGTCCTGGGCTGTGTCGCGGGTACCGATCCCCCGTCCAAGACCGGTCTCGTACCCCGATACGAAACGTGACCAGTGCAGAGCCGTACGGCATTGCAGTGGGCTCCAACAGTTGAGCATGGCGGTGGTGTCAGCGTCCGGGGTCTGCACGCTGAAAGCCTCGAAGTAGGCCTCCCAGTCTGCGCGGAGGGCCTCGAGCGCTACCTCCACCTCTCCTGGGTCGCGGTAGCGCCCAGTAACCGTGCTGATGTCACCGGGAGTGTCAGTGATCCCCAGCACATAGACAATCCTGGCGTCTGCTCCGGGCTCCAGGCGCACCTCGTGGTAGAGCGACCCAACGTTGTTGCCACGAGGGGCTTCACTTCCGTTCGGGCTGCCCGCGACCACAGCTGCCGGGTCTTCCAGTCCCCGGTACCGGCCTACGAACGCCTCTCGATCGCAGTCGTAGCCGAGCGGGGAACGGTCCGAGGCGAAGAACTGAGTTGTGGGAGAGAACCTGGTCCCAGCAACGATGGCGTGGCATCCCTCGTCATAGCGAGAGCTCAGTATGTGCTGGCTCCAGTCGAGGTTGTGCATGTCACTGGAGGCGTCTATAAAGCTCAGCTCCACGTAGCTGAAGACCTGGATCGTCTGGGTGCTATGGGAGTGGTTGGCCAGCCGGAGCACCCACAGCTCTGCCGGGCAAGGGTCATCGGGTGGCGTGGGAGGCACGAAGTACAGGATCTCGGCCCAGGTGCCCTTTCGTTCGGTGGTGATCTTCGTGTACCCCGCGCCGTGACGGCACTCGTAACTGTCCAGAGGGGCCCGCACCGGCTGCCAGGTCGCACCCCAGTACTCACCGGTGTCCTTTCGGCGGAGGTAGACATAGCGGCCGGGCTGGTCTGGCGGGAGCGAGTTGTAGCGGTAGCGGCTCACCCTGCGGTTACGAGGGTCGCGGTCAAAGGAGAAGCCACCGGCGGTGTTGGAGATGATGCCTCCGTAACGCCCCTGTCCCAGGTAGTTGATCCAGGGCGTAGGCGTGTCCGGGCGGGTGATCACGTACTCCCGGGTACTGGCGTCGTAGTAGCCGTAGGGATTAGCGGCCAGGGCGGTAGCACCGACGGCATCGTCGGGCTTGGGTGCGTGGGGATTCATGCTCATTGAACCTATAGCCACGAGCACTTCCTTGCGGTGGTCGAAACGTCGCTCGGCACGTTGCCGGGGCGTCGGACCTTGGGCACAGCGCCTTGAGTTCTACGACAGCGAGCGCAGCTCCAAACTCGGTTTGGACACTCTCACCGAGGATCGACTACGCCTGTGCAAACTGCGGCAGCCAGCTGAGGGGGAGGGCTCCCACCACACAAGGCTGGCGCCTCGAAGGCCTGCACCAGCGAGGCGAGGAGGTCGGGCCGCTTGCGGAAGTACGGGAGGTACTCGGACCCGTGGCCGCTGGACTCGGTCACGAAGTAGCCAAACCTGCGTATCAGCTCGAAGCGCACGGGTTCCAACGAAAGGGTCTCGGAGTTGTCGAGGTGCGAGCGCAAACGGGGATACAGGTCCCTGCCTTGATGTTCGAGCGTGAGGAACCAGGCCTGATGGTTGGTCCCCGCCACCCAGTAGGTGAGCTCCTCAGGCGGCACTTCGCAGTACTCGGTGAGCAGACGAGCCGTTCCCTGGACGCTGTGGCAAAGGCCCACCCCCCGTAAACCTGCCAGGGCTACCCGCCATGTGAGGATCGCCATGGGGTTGGAATACTGGAGCACAAAGGCCCTCGGGCACAGGTCTGCCATGTCCTCTATGAGGCCGTCGAAGCGATCTCGGCGAGCTCATGCTCGATCGCCCGGCCAGGACTGGACGTGCCCCGCTTCGTCACGGACCTGGTTGAACAGTGGTGAGCTGTCAGTGGCTATTGAACCATTCGAGGTGACGGGCGAGGTAGTCCACCATCTGAGATGGGGATCGCACGATATGAAAACCGCCCGGGTAGCGGATCATGACGACCTCGCGTCCGAGCTTGCGGAGCCCTTGGAAGAACTCCTCACTCTGGCCGATCGGACAACGCAGATCGCCTTCCCAGTGGAACAGCTGCACGGGTGTGGTCACCTCGGAGAGGAAGGTGACAGGGGAGTGCTTGGCGTAGACATCCGGCCGCTCCCAGGGGAAGCCACCGAGTTCACGCTCGGCGAAGTCGGGGATGTCCGTAGTTCCCCACATGCTTGCCAGGTTGGTGATCGGCGCGGCCACGCACGCGGCCGCGAACCGATTCGTCTGCCCAACTGCCCAGCTGGTCATGAACCCGCCGTAGGAATACCCGGTTACATAGAGACGCTTCGGATCTGAGACACCGGTCTCGACAAGCTTGTCGACGACGCCCATCAGGTCGTCGAAGTCGCCTCCTCCCCAGTCGCCGACGCAAGCGCCGGAGAACTCCTCCCCGTAGCCCTGGCTCCCCCGAGGGTTCGGAAGGACCACGACGAAACCTGCGCTAGTGAGGGCCTGGTACAGACCGAGCAGGCCGGCCTGCGGATGCCAGCCGTGGGGGCCGCCATGAATCTCGAGGACCGTGGGAGCGGGGCGGCTCTTGACGCGGCCAGGTGGGTACATGACGAACGACTCGATGCGGCGCCCGTCACCGGCGGTGTAGCTAGTCCGCCTAACTGGCGCCCACCGGAGTGATCGCAGGTCAGCATTGGCGTTGCTGACACGCCTTTCACCAGTGCCGTCCGTCTCCGCGCAAGAGATCTCTGGCGGGCTCGACGGCCAATGAGAGCTGAAGGCGATAGTCGTACCGGATGTGTGCATGGCCGTGATCTGACGATCGCCACCGATAACGAGCTCTGGACTCGGATCGTCGAGCGCACTTCGGTAGACCGCAAGCGTTCCGCTGTCAGCAGCCACGAAGAGCACCGAGGCGCCGTCCCGTGTCCACGCGAAGGTGGCACCAGGTGCACCCATGAGCCCCCACACCGTGCGGTCCAAAGAGCCGCTGAGCGACCGAGGCGCCTTCGGCTTTGCCTCCGCGACGACGAGCAGATGGGTATTCGAGGCGGAATCGCCCTCGTCGTGCTCGTGACCGACGTAGGCAATCGTTGTCCCTTCGGGTGACCACCGCGGTGAGGCCGCCATCCCCCGCCCGCGGGTGAGCCGCCGAGGTCGACGATCGGTACCAACCGGGACCACCCACACGTCCCGGTGGGCCTTGTCAAAGCGGGTCGTCGACCGGTCAGAGACGAAGGCGAGCTTTTCGCCATCGGGCGACCACGCCGGGTCGGCGTCGTCCCAGTCCCCGTCTGTGATCTGCTTGACGTCTCCTCCTTCCGTCCCGATGACGAAGAGGTGACTCCGACGGATATCGAACCAGCCGATACCGTCGTAGCGCGAGTAGAGGCCGGTTACGACGCGTGGGGCAGACCGCTCCACCGCACTGCGATCCTCGGGCTTCTTCCACTCCCCGGTGCGCGCGACAAACGCGATCTGGCTGCCGTCGGGCGACCAGACCGGTTGCGAGACACCGTGGGTCATCTTGGTGAGGGCGACAGCCTCGCCGCCGTCCAAGGACGCCAAGTGCAGTTGAGGTCCGTGACCGCGCTGAGCGACAAAGGCCAGCCAGCGGCCGTCGGGCGACCAGCGGGGGGCGCTGTCCTCCGGCCCCGAGGTGAACCGTCTCGCAGCCGATGAAGCGTCGGCGGGTGCTACCCAGATCGTGGTGGCCGGCTTATCAGTCTCCGTGTCGGGCGTGGCGACGACGAAAGCAACCTTCGAGCCGTCGGAGGACACCTGGGGATCGCTCACCATCCGCAGACGCCACAGGTCCTCGGGAACAAAGCCTCGCTTGGGCGGCATCGCTTCTCGACCCCTCCTTCCGGCGGTGGGCGCGGCGGGCGGCGGAAACCAGGTTGGCGTCACCTTACCGGTCGCGCACTTCCTCCCTGCCAGCACTTGGATGTCGTGACGCGAACGAGCCCCGATGACCTTGACGCAGCGGCAGGTCCCGCCAAGGTCTCCCGGTAGTCCATCTCTGCCCGTGTCACGCGTGTACCGCATTACCATGGTAACGGTAGAGCGAGTTCAATCGGGTGTCCGTATGGAGCGTCGGCTGTTGAAGGTCCTAAAGGGGCTCGCCGAATACCTCGACCTCTCCCTCGGAGACCTGCTCGAAGGCATCGTGCTTCACGCGTTCGAACGGAAGCTGCCGTTCGACGACGCGACCGTGGTCGCCGTCGCGAGGCTCAAGGAGGTCTACGGCTTGGACTTGACGGCCGCGGACAGTCACCACCTGTGCGAAGCAAACGAGTAGGGAGTCGCGTTTGATGAGCACCGTCCCGTGTAGACGCGTGCGCTTGACCGGCACGGTCGAGGTCGCTCTTCCTGCAAGACAAGCCTTCATCATGTTCACCCCGAGCGGTGAGCGGGCCTGGGCGCATGGCTGGGATCCCAGCTTCCCGAGCCCGGGCGTAGATGAGACTGAGCCCGGAACGGTCTTTCAGACCGCTCACAATGGCCGAGATTTGATGTGGACGGTGGTTCGTTGTGAATTCGGCCACTCGATCGCGTACGCGGTGGCGACACCAAGAGAGCGTTGCGGACTCGTCACCGTCACCTGCGAACCCTCGGGCAACGGGACGGCGGCGGCGATCAGTTACGACCTCACGGCACTGAACAGCGAGGCGAACGCGGAACTTGACCAATTCGCGGCGAACTATCTGTCGTTCCTCACTCACTGGGAACGCTCCATCGCTGAGGCCGTCGAGCGCGAACGCGAGTAGCCGGACCTTGTGAGGCCGCCACACCCGCGCTTGGCGCGACGACTCCCCTACCCGGCACGCCACGGCACACTGGCATGAGCATTCTGGTCAGAAGCTTGCGGCGAATTCGCCTCGTCCGTCCTTCACGCGCGCCAGGACGTCAGACCGGAGGAGAGTGATTGGCAGTCACCGCTCGCTAGGGCCATGCACCAGGGCACAGGGTCCTCTGCGATACAAACCAAGGCGTTGCCTGCCACGCCTCGCGACCCTAGATAGGCGAGTGTTCGCGGCTCGACCGAGAGCGGGCACCGAGCATTCACGAGGCGGCGAGGCGCTGGTTACGCGACTGGCCTGCACCTGAAGGTGAGGTTCCGACACCCGCGCGAACCAGCTCGCTCCACCTGGCGTCAGCAACCCGGCACAACTGCTGGAGCTGCCGGCGTTCGCGGCTCCGGAACGGCGGACCGTCACGCCCTGCCACGACTACGAGACCCGACAAGTCGAGCGGCGACCAGGCGACGTCCCGAGGACCGACCAGCCCTGCGCCTCCGCCGGTCGAAAGCGACAGGCCCGCTCGCGCTCCGGCTGCGAACGCGCCCAGCCAGGGGGCACTCGGCGGATCACCGGCCTCTGCCAGCACGACGGCCCGGGCGCCGCTCATGTCGAGCACCGTGCACCAGTCGCAGGCAAAGGCGGTGCAGACGCCCTGGGCGAGCACGCTCGAGAGCTCGCTCGGGTCGTTGGACCAGGCGAGAAGCACGGCTGCATCGAGCGGGTCGCGACCGGCATAGGGAACCTCGGAGACGCGGTGGCGCAGATCTTCCACCTCGACGCCTGAAAGCTGCGACAGGGCTTCGGCGAGATCCTCCGGGCGATATCCGTCGGGGAGCTCGACCGTGAGCTCGTCCACTGCTCGGGCCCCGTCCCGCTCGAGGATGTCGATACCGACGAGGTCGCCGCCGAGTTCCCCGATCTTGGTGGCGATCTCACCGAGTGACCCCGGTCGGTCCGAGAGCCACAGCCGGACAACCACATAACGAAACATGGTGTCACCCTACGCACCGGATGTGAACGCACGATTTCGGCAGCGCGAACACCTGGAGAACCCGAAGAGCCCACCAGGGGGTCGGTCTGTCGCTTGCCGGGATGCCTCCCATGGTCCCATGCCTATGGCGGGCGACATAGCTCGGCTCTTTCGAACCACGGGAAACGACCCGTGTGCAACAAGCGGGCCAAGCCTTCGGCTACAGCATCACAAGGGAGCGGAAAAGGCGACTTCTCATGACATCGCTCCCGCAACTCTGCCCAAGCCGAGTTCTGCGATACGCGCGGACTCGACGAGCCTCTCCCTCACCGCTTCCAGCCCTGATGGCGTGATGCGATAGGGATGGCGTCGGTTCTCTGCGGGCAGGGCCTCGACGAGTCCCGCTTGTTCCAGCTTGGCGAGGCATCCGTACAGCGTCCCCGGACCGAGCTTCACGCCCGCAAAGCCTTCGATGTCCTTGATGAGGCCATAGCCGTGCTTTGGGCCACCGGCCAGGCTGGTGAGAACGAGGACGCTGCGATCCGACGACCCGCGAATCCCTTCGACCGTCATGTGGACCTGCCCTTCGACACGGCTGACACGGACCGCATGGCGATGCCTCCGCATGTGCCGTGGTCATATCGCGGGCCGGAACGACCCTAGGAACGCCACGATGGTCGGAAGGCGTCCATCATTGCCGCTCGCAGTCACAACCCACGTCGCACTGCCTCGCGAAACCCGCAGCCAGCCATAACACCAGTCGGTTCGTTCGTCGCACTGAAAAGCCTCTGACCCCGTTGCCCCTCCAACGGAGACACGCCTCAGGTCAGATGGAGTCACCCAATCAGGCACCGAGCCGACGACCACTGACCAGCCGTTCTCATGCACCCGTCCAGAACTCGCGGTGATACCGAACCCCAACGGGCGGGCGTAATCTCCGTCATCCTCAGAGAACGCGTAGAAGCACCAGTCATTGGCTGCTGGACCCAAGAAAGGGGGCCGCGGCCCGACGGGAAAGTCCGCGGTGAACTGCGCTCCCGGTGCTCCAAGCAATGGAGAGCTCGGCTGTGCGCAGTCTGCGAGCTGCACTGGCGGAACGGGGAGCGCTCCGTTGCCCGTCACGGCGAGCAAACCCACGACGACCAAGATGACGGCGAGTATTGCGAGAACGAAGCTCGCGACGGGATGACGAAGGTTCCGGTACGTCTTTGCCGGTGGAAGGCCGACTACCTGGCTGGCTGAGCTGTCTGCCGACTGGGGGTCCGGCCCCGGACGTGTGGACGAAGCAATGGCGCGGTTGGTCCCAAGACGCTTGTCGTGCCAGTACTCCTTTCCCCCTGTGGGAACGGGTTCGTCGCTCATCGCAATCCCCTTCCGCGCATGTCCAGCGATGTCATGCAGGCCATCTTCGCCGGGGCGCAGCTGAGCGCCCAGCCCCGTCACCTTTACGACTAGACGGTCGCATTCAGGTGAACCGCCTGGCCAAACGGTCCAGAACGGCGCTGACGTGAATCAGGAGCGCTTCCAACAGGACGGTCAGCCTCATATTGCAGGCTTCAGCTTACAAAGGCACCGACGTGGGGCCGTATCTCCGATGGCCGCGCGAGAGTAGTCCAAGTATCGACAGGTGCGTTCGATTGACGGCTGGACGCTACGGCGAGCAACGGCGCAAGAGCGTTCGCTCAGCGATCAACCTGATGACCGGGACCGAGGTTCCCTGTCCTGGAGCCGCCACGCTTTTCGGCGCACTGGTTTGATCAGCTCCACCGACATCAATGGCCCATGGGACATCGCGGAGGGCTACTGGGCCCAGATCCCTGCAAAGCCGAGGGTTCTCACTCAGACCTTCACGATGACGTTCGTGTCTGCCTCCACAACAGGCCGTTGCTGGCCTCAATCCAACCCGAAGTACTGCTAGGTGCTCACCTAACGAGCTGCGCAATGTTCAGTGAGACAGGTGCCTGCGCGCACATGCCACCGGCCCGCCCCTGCCAGGCGGGGCGACTACTGGGTCTGCACGGTTCCCTACCGTTCGCCACACGCCCCGCGACGTCGGTCCGCGCCTGCGACGATCGCTGCTCTTCATGATTGCGTGGCGAGGACAACTGTCCTGACACCGATGCGGCTCAGGCCGAGCAGTCGGGCGAGCTCGCTCTCGTGGTGGCACGATGGCAGTGATGGACTCACCGGTCGGGGACCCGTGGCGAGCGACCGTCTGGCTTCACCTTCGGATTCGCGTCGCGGCCGAGCGCCAGGCTGAGTTCCGCTCATTTCTCCGCAAAGCCATTCCCTTCTACGAAGCTCCCGGGGGTATTCGCGTCCGTCTCTTGTCGAAGGACGCTGAGCCAGATCGCTTCATCGAGCAAATCGAGTACGTCGACGAGCGCTGCTACCAAGAGGACGACGAGCGCACTCGGTCCGACCCCACCATGGTGGAGCTCCTTGCACGGTGGCGATCCTTGCTCGCTGAGCCGCCGATTGTCGAGGTCTATCGCGAAGCCCCTCTGGCACGCTAACTGCGTCGCTGTGCCTGATGCCATGGCGTCCCGATCCTGCAAGACCTGCGCTTGGTGGCGACAAGACTGTGCGTCGGACCGACAGACGCCGACGGCCGAGCCGAACCAGCCCCCCGTAATCCTCGCTCCGTCCCAACCCGACCGCCGACACCTGAAGGGACCCCACCCGACCCAAGGCGTCCGCTAGGTCTGTCGGCGAACGAAGCGAGCCGAACCCAACGACTGAATCCAACACCCAACAGACGACTGTCACAAGGGCAACCCGCTTGAAACCGCTTCCTCCGCGTGACGTCAGTGACAGTGATTGTCCGGGACGAGCTGAAGGGTGTCATCTCGAACTGGAACCCTCGGGAGCTGCTGCTTCGCCGCCCAGAGCGCCGGCCGTGGAGGCAGCACGCGGGTGCGCCAGATGACATCCCGGGCATGGACCCCGACGGAGAGTCCATGTAGCTCGACGCGCCCATGGTCATTACGACCGGTCGCACAGTACGGGGGCCATGCACGTCCACAACACGGGTACTGAACCCATCGTCCTCGCGACCAACGGACAGGTAGCCGCCCAGGTGGTCGGCCCGCTAACTCGGGCAGTCGTGGGCCGTTTGCCGCTGCGCAAAACCTGCCCGGTATCTACTTCCGTGCCGCTCCCGGCGACAGCGTGGTCGCACCCATGCTCGTAGGAACCGCCAGCGTGTCAGTTGACCCTGGCTACGCCGTTCCTGCCGGGCAATGGGCGATACAGGTCATTCTCGAACTTGAAGATGAGAACAGCATGGGGTAGCGGCGCGGCACGGACAGACCAGGACGCCACCGATTGCACCGCTGCTGCCCATCACCGTCACGGACTGAAACCCCTGGGATTCGAGCCGCTCGTCATCGCGATGTCAGCCTCGCGCGCGATTCCACCAGTCCCGGATGACCGCCTCGGTCTGAGCCGCTGCCTCGGGGCTTGGTTCGGCGGCGTTGGCCTTTGCAACCAGGTCTCGAACGCCGTCCAAGATGCCGAAGACCTCCACCTGGCCGGTTCCCGTTGGCACCCTCACAACGATCTGCGTCCGACCGGAAACGTCCTGAACTTGGGCAGGCGGGCCTTGCTTGTGGACGAGCTTCATGAACCAGGTCAGCCACTGTTTGCTCACTTCACCCACCAGCGGAATCGCGACAATCAGGTGGCCTTCGCTCTGGACAACTTCGATCTCCGCAGCAGTATCAATGTCAGCCATCGTCTCATCCTGCCCGTCTCGTCCTGAGGCCACGGCCTCGTTCTCCTTCTACGGTACGGCGTTGGCCATCTGTGCGTTGGTCAGTTTGGTCGGGTTGGTCGGCCTCTCGAAAAAGCCCCGGCACACAACGGGCCTTCAACATTGCCGGATGGCTCCTTCTCCTACTCCCCTGTCACCTGTACAAACCCGACCACGCGACCATTTGGTGAGAAGTACCGGGTCCGGAAGGTAGACCCGTGGTCGGGTGGCAGCCGGAAACCCGACCAGTTGGCCGGTCATCCCGACCGGTACACGGGTCGATTCTCAAGAGATGACGGACCCCTGTCGATACCTGGTGCACGAGCCCTGATACCTTGCGAGGGAAGCTGAGAGCCGCTCTCAAATGCTCAAGAAGTCAGGCCGTCAACAGCTGTCCGAAAACTATGCGCTAACGGGGCGCCCTGTGCCAGGGATGACTGAGACGAGGGTCACCCCCCGAGCCGTTGCAACGTGCACGCTTGGACCTTGACCTCCTATGCGTGCCGGGGCCAGCAGTGCCACAATCGCGGACGTGATCATCGAGTTCATGGACAACGACAACGGCTACATCGCCTGGCTAGCTGATCATCCAGACGGGTACGTCCTGAACTGCGAACGGCAACCGAGACCCTCGTACCTGACCTTGCACCGCGCAACCTGCTGGACCATCAGCCGGACATCAGGCACCAACTGGACTGTGAACTATCAGAAGGTCTGCGCCGACACGTTCGAGGAGATCGACTCCTGGGCGGGGCAGATCGGACCGCCGTGGAGCTGCGGCTTCTGCGCGCCTTGTTGACTGGTCGTTCCGGGGAGTGCTCACCACCATGAGGTCCTGACACATGCAGGCACCTCGCCAGAGTGGTTGCAGCCAGAACCAGGATCACGGTGGCTATGACCGCGAACAAGGTCACGAGGACCGAAATGGCCGGATGCGGGACGCAAGCACAATTAGGGCAGAAGGCTTTGGGTAGGCAACACCGGCCCCCCTAACGTTCGCCCACGAGGCGGAGCAAGGTGGGCTGGGTGGTAGGACGCCATCAGCCATTCACTTGCAGTGCACTCCAAGTCTTACCGTTGCTTCATGACCAACGGACTTCACGCGATCTCGTGTCCCACAACGACGCAATGTTGGGCTTCGGGCGAGGCTGGCGGCAGCCCGGCCACTTCGTCTGGTGTAATTAGGCGGGATGCTGAGCGTGCAATCGCCTTGCGAGTGACGTCTCGGAATATAGGAGACTGGCCGAGGAAGTCACGCCCGGCCCTGCCCGCCAGGCGAAGGAAGCAGGCCTCGGGCTATCGCCGTCGTTACCGCCGCGGTTCGATCGTCCACCCCGAGCTTCGCGAAAGCGTGGAGCAGGTGCGTCTTGACTGTCGCCTCGCCAATGAAAAGTGCCTGCCCAACTTCGCCATTGGTCTTGCCAGCTGCGACAAGCGCCAGTACCTCTAGCTCTCTGGGCGTGAGCTCAAGGTTGCCTGGCGCCTTCGACCGGCCCAGTAGCTTGGCAGCGACCAGGGGTGCCAACACCGTCGCCCCACTAGCTGCCGCCCGCAACGCTTGGACCAGGTCTGCTCTCGGGGTGTCCTTCAACAGGTAGCCCGTGGCGCCTGCCTCCACCGCCCGAAGTATGTCGTGGTCGGTGTCGTAGGTAGTCAGGACCAGCACGGCGGGCGCCGGGTCGAGGGCGGCAATCTGGCGCGTGGCCTCAGCTCCGTCGATGCCCGGCATGCGCAGGTCCATAAGCACGACATCGGGCTTGAGCGCGGCAGCGACCCGCACGGCTTCCTCGCCGTCGCCGGCTTCCCCCACGACTTCCAGGTCCGGTTCCCCCGCCAGCATCCCCCGTAGGCCCTCCCGCACAACAGGGTGGTCGTCCACCAGGAGCAGCCTGAGCGTCATCGGACGGTCACTCCCTCGGTTGCTTGGGCGGGTCGCTGGACTGGTCGAACTGTTCGGGCAAACCCCTCAGCCTGCGGGACCTGTGGCGTTGGCGGCGCCACGAGTGGGACCATGACTCGCACGGTCGTCCCCGCACCAGCACTCGAACTGACCTCGGCATGGCCGCCGACCTGGGCCGCACGCGATCGCAACTGGCCCAACCCGAAGCCCGCCGCCTGCCCGGTGTCGAACCCGACCCCGTCGTCAGTGACCACAAGGGAGGCGACATTTCCGCCGAACGCCAAGACCACGCTGGCGGAGTTGGCCCTGGAGTGCCGGCCGACGTTGGCCAGAGCCTCCTGGACCGCACGCAACAGAACGATCTCGGCGTTATGAGAGAGGCCAACGGCCTCCCCCTGCAGTTCCAGGTGCGCGGCGAACCCAAAGCGCGCGCCAAGGTCGTCGCACGCCCTGCGAACGGCATCGGTGAGTGACGCACCCTGCAGCGCCAAGGGTGCCAGTGCGCCGATGAGCGAACGGGCCTCTGCGAGGCCGTCGCGCGCCGCCGGCTCGGCGATCGCGAGCTGGCGGCGCACAGCCGGCAGGTCACCGCGCTCCAGGGCAGCTTGAGCCGCTTGGAGGAGCATGATCACGCTCGTGAATCCCTGCGCCAAGGCGTCGTGAATCTCCTGGGCCAGACGCTCCCGCTCGGCCAATGCCCCCGCCTCCATGTTCATTTCGGCCAACTCCGTCCGCGTACGCTCAAGCTCCTCGATGAGGGCAGCGCGCCGGTAGCTCTGCTCGATGATCTTGCTTATGTAGCCGCCCAGCAGCAATGAGAGGAGCAGTGTGAGCATGCCAAAAAGGCTGAGGCTGGCCACCGTTGCCGTGTCGAAACGGCTGTAGGCCAGTTGCGCGCCGACGTTGACCGCTGTCAGTCCGATGACCGCCACGAACGCAGGGCGCGGCCTGAGCATCATAAAGCAATGAGGGATAAGCACAAAGAGCAAGAAGCCAGCTCCGGGGTAGACGAAGCTGGCCGCCGCGAAGAGCAAGAACGCCCCTGCGAGGTAGATGAGGCCCCCACGCCCCTTTGAGGGGGACTTGCAACTGCCCTTAGAGGCGGACTCGAACTTTTCCGGCGTAAGCGAGTACCACAGAGTGAAACAGCCCAGAACCCCCATCATCGTGACCAACCGAGGCAGGTCATCGTGGAGCTCGACGGCGCTCCAGACCGCTGTAACCACAACCGTGCCAGCAAAACCCGCGTGCCACCAGGGCTTGAAGCGCTCCCAGGCGTGCTCCCGGCCCGGCCCGGCCGCCTCCCCGGACGCACCGGCCTCGGAAGGCTCTTCTATCGCTCGCCCTGAGCTGTCCACCTGAAAGTCCTCGCAGAAACCACTAGGCCCAATAGGCACCATATCGCGAGCACCAGGGCCATCTCTCCATGGTTCCAAGCATGCCCCGGCTCGACCTTCTGGAAGTAGGAGGGCAGGAGCGCCGAGCGGTAGCCCTCTGCGATCCAGCGCAGAGGGAAGATGCCGGCGAAGTTGTAGAGGCCGTGGGAGAGCGACGTGAAGGGCACGAAGACGCCGGAAATGAACTCGAGCACCAAGAACGGCAGGTTGAGAACTGCCCCCGCCGAACGGGCCGTGCGGGGCAGGCTGCTTGCTGCGACACCGACCAATGTCATGGCGGTCCCTCCGAGAAGGGTAACCCAGGCGAAGGTCCACCACCGGCTCGGCGAGCTCGGGAACGCGACCTTGTAGGCGAAGTGGCCGACGACCATAAGCACCGCCACCTCCAAGACAGAGGCAACCAGCACGACCATCACCTTGCCCAAGAAATATGCGGCGCGCGGCATGGGAGTACCCGCCAGGCGCTTCAGGGTCCCGTTCTCGCGCTCGCCGGTGATGGAAATGCCAAGGTTCAAGAAGCTCGTCGACGCCAGGCCGCCCGCGAGCAGCCCCGTGGTGTACACCTGGCTGAAGCTGACACCCGTGCCCGGGACCTTGCCAGAGAAGATGGACGCGAGCAGCGCGAGGAGCACGACAGGAAGGGCAAGTGTGAATACGACGGCGTCCCTGCTACGGAAGAACTGGAGTATCTCTACTTGTCCCCGGGCAAGGCTCGCAACCAAGAACGAGCGCCCGCGGGAGCGGGCTGGTCGCGACATCTCTGTGGGAGAACCTTGGTTTGAGGTCAGTTTCTCAGAGCCGTTACCGGTGGTCGTCATGGCGGTCACTGCAGTTGCTCCTCTCCGACAGGGGTGCCTATGAGTTCCAGGTAGATGTCCTCCAGGCTCGGCCGCGTCACGGTCAGCCCCGGCACCTCACCGCCAAATGTCTTCTCGAGCTGTCGGACGAGCGCCGTGGGTTGCGGTGTCTTCGCCCGCTGCCACTCCCCTTGGACCAGCCAAGAGACCTGCGCCGGGGCATGCTGACGCCCCCCGAGCTCGCCAGGCGCCGCCGTCTCCACCAACCGGCCGTGGTTGATGACAGCCACACGGTCCGCGAGTGCCTCTGCCTCCTCCAGGTAATGGGTGGTGAGAAGCACGCTCGTACCCTCCCTGGCGAGGTCCCGCACCAGGTCCCAGAAGGCTCGACGTGCCTCGGGGTCGAAGCCGGTGGTCGGCTCGTCCAAAAACACCAGCTCGGGGCGGCCGACTATTCCAAGTGCCACGTCGAGGCGCCGGCGCTGGCCCCCAGACAGCGTCCTGATCCGGGCGTCTCGCTTGGCCGAGAGGCCTACCCGCTCGATCACGTTCGCGGGGTCAGCGGGAGCAGGGTAAAAGCGGGAGAAGTGAAGAACGCATTCGCTCACCGATAGATCGGCTACGTCCGCGTTGTTCTGCAGGACGATTCCACGGCGAGCCCTCCATCCGGTACCGGCACGCTGCGGGTCCTCCCCGAGCACGCGGATCTCACCGGCGTCACGGCTGCGGTAACCCTCCAGGATCTCTACGATCGTGGTCTTGCCGGCCCCGTTAGGCCCGAGGAGGGACAGAACCTCGCCCTGCGCCATCTCGAGGTCGAGGCCGTCCACGGCCATAACCGCACCGTAGGACTTGCGTAGTCCCCTGACCTCGATAACAGAATCGCTCCCCATGAGGCCAGCATGGTCGCTTCAGCCCTTCACCGCTAGCGCCGGAAGGGTGGTTCCCGTGTCCGTCGAACGGTGGATCACATCCGCGCTGGTCGCGCTCGACCGGCAGCTCGAGCGATCTTCAGTTCGGGCGAATCACAAAGAACGCGGACGCGCACACGCTCGGCTTCACGATCTTCGGCTCCCTCCACCATTCCTTCTTCACTCAAGGTCCGGATTCGCTGGACCGGACACGCGTTCGTCAGGTCGTGAGGGCACTGGTGGGCAGCTTTCTCGTCACCAGTCAGCAGCGGGAAAGCACTGCCGGCGTGTCGACTCCGCAGAAGAGAACTTTCGTCGAAGTGACGGCCGGACCGAGATACCGAGAACGCTGACCGGAACGGCAGCAGGAGCACTGCGTCGGATGCGCCGGTGAGGTTCGCCTGCATTTAGAGGTTCGGCAACGGTACGCGAGATCACGGCTCCGACTTCATGGGAGCATGGCGACAGTGAGATTGAGCGCCCTCGCGATGATGGTCCTGGCCGTCAGCCTCGCCGCGTGCACGAGTCCGGGTTCGAGCACTTCTCCTGGTCTCCGATCGTCCACCAAGGCCGACCTCGCAGTCTGTACCACGCTCGATGGGGACTTCTACTACCCGACGGTCCCAGCGTCAGGTGAGCACGTCACACTCGTCGCCGCGCGTGACATTCTCAGGTTGCTAAATCGGGCGCACGACTCCAAGCTTCGAACCGCTGCATCCGGCTTGAGGCGAGCAATAGAACACCACGATCAAGCCTCCCTGCTCAACGTCTTCACAAAGCTACAGGGGGTGTGCACGGGCCTCGAAGGTATACCTCCCGCAACTTGACCAGGGACCCCGATGCTCTCCAACGCGTTCGTTCTTCCCGCCAAACCGACTCCCGAACAATAAAGGGTTGTTTGCCCGCATCGGGGAGGTCGAGGATGGCAAGCAAGCTCAGCGGCATTCCCATGGGGCTTCTAGCTCTGGCACTCGCCGCCTGTCACCACCACGACGACCGTCAGCCGGGCAGAAAATCGAGTGTGTGAACCCCACATGTCGCGACATGTTGGGCGGGATCATCCACGAGCGCCACTCCGCGCTGGGCACGGCGCACTCAGGACGCCGATGGTGTGAGCTCACCGGCTCGGTAGGCCTTCATGTACGCTCGACAGTTCTCGTCTGCACCGGTGAGCACGTCGAGGGCGAGCTGGAACGGGCGCGACGTCCGGTCCACGACGAGAGCCCGCTGCATGCTGACGACCGTCGGGTCGACGATGCCGCTGTCGGCGCCTGCCTCGATCGCCAAGGCCAAGAAGGCGTCGTTCAGTAGCCGCCGATTCGGAAGCCCGAAGCTGACGTTGCTCATGCCGCCGGTGATGTGGATCGCGGCACCGAAAAGCCGGCGTATCTCTGCGATCGCGTCGAGGCAGTGCCGGCCGTACTGACCGTCGACGGCGATCGGGAACACGAGCGGGTCGACGAAGATACGGTCCATCTCGATACCGCCTTCAAGCGACGCTTCGACCATCCGGCTGGCGTTGGCCACCCGCTCTTCGGTGTCCGTCGGCATTCCCGACTCACCAGCAGCGGTAACAACGACCGCCCCCTTGAGCCGTGCCGCCAGCTCGAGCACCTCTATCCGCTCGAGAGATGCCGAGTTGAGCATCGGCGGCCCGACGCGGGTGCCCGCCGCCTCGGCTGCCTCCGCCACGCCTGCGCCAATGATCTCGAGATTGGACGAGTCGATCGAGAGAGGCACATCGACGAGCGGGGCCAGAGTCCTCACGAGCCAGTGCATCGCCTCCAGCTGGTTTTCGAGCTGGTCCGAGATCTCGTCGACGTTCACGTCGAGGAAGTGCGCTCCCGCCTTGACCTGACGCTGTGCGAGCGTGCGCAGGTATGAAAGGGCTCTCGAGCAGTCGGGCTCGGTTCCCGCCATGGCAATCTGCACGGCAAGCCGGACGTGCTTGATGCGCCCCTCCTGATAGGGCTGCGAGTGCTTCTCCTCTTCTGGAATGCGCAAGTGACCGATCGCGCCGTATTCGTCGACGAAGACGATCGCCTCGTCCCCGTCCTCGTTGGCTGAGATCCGCTCGCTCTTTCGCAAGAGCACGCGTGTGGTGTGGATGTTCTCCCCGATGACGACGAAACCCCGATCCGTCGCGCTCACTGGACGTCCTCCTGTGCGGCCGCGGAACGGGCTATGTGGTCCCGTCCCAAGAAAGTGTTCGCGCAAGCGCTCGTCCCTCGGAGGGTGTTGTCGTTGAAGACAACTGGTCCGTCCAGCATCGATGTCTCCTCCCCGTAGGGCTTCAGCCTTTCGTAGGCCCGGTCCCAGATGCACTTCTTTTCGGCGACCTCGCAGAGGCCGTCGCACGCGCCGCCGCAGGGGCCGTTGCGTTGGTTCTTTGCACGTTGGGACTCGGGGCAACGATAGGCAATCTCCGGCAATGAACAGTCTCCGCAGTCCTGGCAGTCGAACAGCGGCTTCTTGGCGGTGTGCTCGGCAAGGTGGAGCACACTCTGGGCCGGGCGCGGACAACGCTCAACTCCGGCATGGAACTTGGCGCGAGGTCGAACAGTGGCGCCCGAGGGTCGAAGACGGTCGAGTGAGTCAAGCGGCTCGCGCAGTAGGCGACCGGTACCCGCAAGCGGGCACGTCGTCGTGCGGCAGCACGACGCGATGCGACAAGGGCGCGGTTGGCCTTGGAGGAGGACAGACCCGTTTCTTCGTCCCCCGCGACGTAGTAGAACTCATCCGGACAGTCGACCCGGACATCTCCCGCGGACGCCTTCCAGTCGTCGGGCCCGAACTCGGTCGTCCGGAAAAGGATCCCCTCGCAGTCGGACGGCTCCAGCTTCCCGCCCAAGTAGGCGCCGCGGAATCCGAGCCCTCGCGCGGTCGCCACCTGCTTCATCGCCAGCTCAAGGAAAGAGAACGCCTCGTGTCGCCACAGGCTGTGTAGCGCTCGGAGAGGGAGAAGCGCTCATCTGGCAGCCAAGTTCTGTGGAATCGGCTGGAAATAACGACCCTCCACTGATCGACTGACGCGACAACCCTGAGTAGCCGCATCCGAGGATCCAGAAGGGCCTTGACAGAACACAATCACAAAGCCACACTACCCTCCCGGATCTTCGCACACCAGTCACCAAGTCCAGAGCTTCATGCATAACCAAGGTGCTCAGCTATCTGAAATGGTAGGTACCCACAACATTCGGTGCCACCGAAATAGAAGAACGTTTCCGTCCCTACCGGCTTGCGTGCACCTTTCCTCTCATAGGTTGGGCGACTACGGCACTCGACGAGATCCATCGTGAGGAGCGAAACCACCTCCGGCCAGCCAGCCGGGCGAAAGCGGCTGCTGTTGTGCAACTGGGAGAGTCCCGGCCCCAAGGCTCCTTTCAAATGCGGAATCATCTGCGCTCATCATCTCCACGGTCACATGCAGGTCACCGCCGAGGCTTCCAAACCTAACGCGATAGGCACGCTCTTGACGCGCTCACCGTCCTACTACTTCAGCCCTTGACAGACAAAAACCATAGGTAGTGGGCGCGGTAGCGCCGCGGATGGTCGAGGTCAGGTGGGATTCTGGTACCCACAAGAGCTTCACAATGCTTCCTGAAATTCCCGGTCGTCGATTTACATGTTACTCGTGAGATGGAAAGCAGTCCACGACACAGGGGCGGCAATCCACTAACGCCTGAAACGCCCGGGTTGGTATTTACGACTGTTTGCGGTAATCTGCAAGGCTATTCGTGGGTACCGTCGCTATCCAGTCGGTTGATCGGTTGTTGAAGCAGTCATAGGAGCGGAGAGGACGAGGCGATGGCAGTACTTGAGGACTTGCAGGAAGCTGTCGTCGAGGGGCACGCGAAAGAAGCCGTAGCCAGGGTCACCGAGGGGCTCGAGGCAAGGATTCCAGCTGGCACGCTTCTCCAAGAAGGCCTGATCGCTGCCATGGCCCAGGTCGGCCAGCTCTACGAGGAGGGTGAGATCTTCGTGCCCGAGATGCTGGTGGCGGCCCGCGCCATGACGGCCGCGCTCTCGGTGCTCAAGCCTCACCTTCTCGAAGAGGGAGTGGCATCGAGCGGCAAGGTGGCGATCGGCACCACCCAGGGGGACCTGCACGACATAGGCAAGAACCTCGTGGCGATGATGCTCGAGGGTTCTGGCTACGAGGTCGTGGACCTGGGAGTGGACGTCCCGGCGGAGAAGTTCATCGAGGCCATCAAAGACGGTGCGAACGTTGTGGCGATGTCGGCTCTCTTGACAACGACGATGACGAACATGCAAGTCGCCATCGAGGCGATCAAAGAGGCGGGACTTCGCGATCAGGTACGCATCATTGTCGGCGGGGCGCCGATCACCAAGTCCTACGCAGACGAGATCGGGGCGGACGGCTACGCAGAGGACGCCTCCAGTGCGGTCCGCCTGGTGAAGGAGGTGCTTGCCGCCTGAATACCTGGACTTACTGAACAGCGTGGAGAAGTACATCGATTCTGGGCCGGCTCCATCTGCCCGACTGCGGTTGCTGCCGCCTTTTCAAAGTCTGGAGTTGGAGGTGCTAGGTCAGGCGACCAGTCCTGAAGCGCAAAGTGACGGACAGGCCAGCCAAATGCCGCACTTCTCGCGTCGGTTGCGAGCCCATGTGGACTGTTGAAGACGCCGGGCCCAAGGTTCGGAACACAAACGGTGTTCCCATCTTCGTCTACGGTGTTCGGCCAGCTCTGGCGCCCTTGCGAGTCCGTCGCGCCCAGTGGCAGAGGGGTCATCGGAACTGAGACCGGTGTCACGAGTCTCCAAAGCATCGGGTACCTCCCGGACCGGTCGGAAGGGTCGGCAATAATCTCCGTCTACCTGAATTGGAGTCGACACGCCTCGCGTTACGTTTGACGTCGACGGCGGCTTCGACGAGCTGTCCGCCGAGCCCGCGGCCGCGAAGTGCCTCGGGCGCTTCGGTGCGGACGAGCACCAGCCGCTCGCCGTCACGGCGGTAAGCGACCTAACCCAGGTGGCCGTCGGCGTCTAGCTCGGAGTGACGCTCCGCGTGGTGTTGTCGATGACGGTCACGGCATCTGCCGATGCGCGCCGCGGCCGTTCAACATCGCACCGCCGATGACAGCGCCTGTCGCCCGCTATCAGGACGCGCTCTTGGTCCGGCGAACCGAGGTGGCGGACTTTGTGCTTGCGGCAGAGCGAGCTTTCTGGGCGGGGGCCTCATGATCGTGGACATGAGCCTCGCCGAGGTGCTCCTGTTCGAAATTCTCGTGCGGGGAGTGAGAGTGCCGAAGTGCCGCATGATCGTGCTCGTGCTCATGAGAAGAGCTCAGGTGCTCGAAGCCACCGGACTGGTGGCTGCGGTTGTGGGTCACATGGAAGTGCTCATGGGTGTGAACCAACTTCTCGTGGTCGTGCTCTTGTGCTTCGCTCATGTCTGGTCCCCTGTTCCTCTTACGGCCCCGAATTGGAGCCTGTAGTAGCCCTTACGGCCGTGGCGAGCAGCTTCTAATCGCGCTCGTGACTCCACCCTAGGGGCGCCACCGAAGTCGGCGGGCCGCGCACTCCCGAGGCGCTCGCGCCTTCGCGTCACTCCGAGTGCAGCAACAGCGCGGTCACATTCGGCGCGCCGGTCGGCGGATCGTTCTGAAGACAGGTTGACCGTCAGCCGATTCGTGAGTCAGACCTGCAATCCCAAGCAGAACTGAAGCTATCCAGTCACCTCGTCACCGTGCTGGATCACCGGGAAGGGGGGTCAGTTTTCGGTCGGCGATAAGGGGTCAGTATTCACCCGGCCCTGACAGCCACAGCCGTTGAGCTGGACTTTGACGCGAGAAGCTCACGAGGTGAGCATCCTGCGATGGTCCTCTCGTTCCTGTACGGGGCGTTCTATCGCGTCCTCCAATTGATCCGGCTCGCCTGTGGCGACTGCTCCCTCGCCTTCGCCAGGGTCACTTCTTCGTCCAACCGGCCACCTCGCTGCGCTGGCATCGTGACATCGTCGCCGAGAGCTGGACCTACCCACACAGGAGACCCGGTCGGCCAGCAGTCTCTGCAGGAACCAGGCGGTCGTCCTGCGTCTCGAAGGACAACCCTGCCTGGGCTACCGGCGCATCCACGGCGAACTTGCTGCCATGGGCATCACCATCACCCCCTCGAGCATCTGGGCGATCTTGAAGCGCCACGGCATCGAGCCTTCACTGCGACGATCAGGAATCGTCGCTGCGTCAGCGACGACGGCCGTGCGATCACGACGGCACCGAAGTCAGCAGCGAGATCCACCATGACAGGCGTCTTGTCTCCTTCCTCGGTGTTCCCGACGAAGTACCCACCTTCTGCCGTGGTGGGTAAAGCGCTCGGCCTGACTGTCTCCAAACCGACTGTTGTCATGTACGCCAAGGGACTGGCTCTGGAGTGCCAGTACACAGGCGGAAAAGGCAAGACCCCGCTCTCATACACGTCGGAAACCCGCGAGGCTTTTCTGGCAGAAGAGAACTCCCTGCCTAAGACGAGCATCGTCGTCGTAACCAATCTGGGTAAAGGGGTCGCGGCTTACTGAAGGCCGCCCTACCTTCTTCCCGTTCAAAACGGAACTGTGGAGTGCGTCATCGAGAGCAAGGTCAACGCTGCTCATCAGGAGGCCTTGGCCGAAGTGCTACTCAAGTCGTACTGGTAACCGCCCTCGGCCTCCATCTTCCCAGTCGGGGCAACGATGAAGATGGTGGAGGGGAACTAGTGGTTGGCATCGGCTGTCAGAGCAAAGCTGCCAGCAAAGGAGCGGCGCGGTGGGTCAGGTGACCTTCAGCGTGTACACGCGGCTCCCAAAGCGCACGGCCGGCTTGTTCGAGTCCGTGACTAGGACGATGACCGTGAACGTGCCCTTGCTCGTGGGGGTACCGCTGAGCGCTGCTCCGCTGGCGCTCAGGCCAGGCGGGAGCCCGAGTACGGCCCAGACGTAGGGCGGCGTCCCGCCGCTTACCGACAGCGACGCCGAGTAGGCGGCCCCGTCGGCGGCCGCTTTGAGTTTGCTCGTGCTGATGCTCAATGTCTTGGTGCCGAAGGCGGGCGCGTCGGTGTCGGGGAGCTTCGCGGAGCCTTTGGTACCGGGGTTGCCGGCATCGCCCGCCTTGCCGGCATCACCGGGTGAGCCGTCCTTGGCAGCCGGCTCGCTAAGACCGTGTTGCCCGCCATTGCCACGGGCGCCGCCGGCGCCCGGCGAGCCTGGCGAGTCGGTGCTCACGCCGTCTGCGGAGAAGCTGAGACTGCTGACCGAGAGCCGCGCCTTCGCGTAAATGGCACCCCCGGAGCTTCTGCCGGCAGCACCGCCGTGACCGCCATCGCCGCCATCGCCGCCATCGCCGCCATCGCCGCCATCCGCCCACGCGTTGTACGCGGTTGCGTCGCCGGCGCCACCGTTGCCGCCATAGCCGCCGTTGCCGCCCGCGCCGCCCTGGCCGCCCGGCTGCCCGGCACCACCCGCCGCGGTGTCTGACATGAACGAGGTCGTCTCAACTGTCCCGGGTTGCGTGCTGTAGATCGCTCCGCCGTGGGCGTCGCCACCGCCGCCACCCTGGTCGCCGTCGCCGCCACCGCCGCCCTCGCCACCGTTGCCACCGGTACCGGAGCTGTTGATCGCCGGGCCAAAGTTAGGGCCGCCGGTACCGCCGTCCTGCCCGGGTCCGGCCTCGCCACCGGCCCCACCCGCGCCGGCCTTGCCGCCGGCCCCACCAGTCGCGCTGTTGGAGCCGAACGTCGACCCAAGGACGGTCAGCTTGCCGGCCGAGTAGACCGCCCCGCCCTCGCCGCTGCCGCCATCGCCGGCGCCCTCGCCGCTGCCGCCCTGGCCCCCAGCACCACCGGCACCCGCTTCGGCCCCGTTCCCGGCGGTGCCGTTCTTGGTGCCCGTTCCCTGGGCGCCGCCACTGCCGCCATATTCGCCGGCACGACCACTGCCGCCGGCTCCCCCGGCACCACCACTGCCGCCGGCACCACCCTTGGCCGCGTTGCCCTGGAACACAGAGCTCACGACCACGAGCGTGCCCTGGCTGTAGATCGCGCCGCCCTGGCCGTCACCTCCGTCGCCACCGTCGGAGCCGGCCCCGCCGCTGCCACCCTTGCCGCCGTTGCCGCCGGTCCCGCCGTCTCCGCCGTTGCCGCCGGGCGCCCCGGACGCCGACGCTCCGTCACCGCCACTGCCGCCACTGCCGCCAACGCCGCCCATGCCGCCGGCCCCGCCCTTGCCGCCGGAGCCGCCGGCCCCACCGGTCGCGGTATCCGTCTTGAACGTGTCGCCAGCGACCGTGAGCTCTGCGCCCGCGGCCACGTAGATAGCGCCGCCCTGTCCGTCGTCACCGTCGGGGGCGGGGCTGCCATTCGTCCCGTCCTGCCCGTCCCCACCCGGTTGGCCCGGCGTCCCCTCGGTGCCGTCTTGTCCCGGCGACTTCCCGTTCACGCCGTGCGTGCCGTCGGCGCCGTTGTCACCGTTGCTGCCTTTGGAACCTTTCGCCCCCGAGGGACCCTTCGCTCCGGTCACAGCCCCGTTCTGCAAGGTCAGGTCGACCAGAGTCAGCGCGCCGCCTTTGACGTCGAAAAGCCGCGTCTTCGTCTGGCCGTCGAGGATGACGGACGTGCCCGACGCGTCGAGGGTCACCGACCCGGTGCTGAGCGTTATCGCCTGCGTGAACGCGATCGTGCCGCTGCAGGCGAACTGGACCGTGCCGCCCGCGGCGACAGCCTTTTGCAAAGCCGCGAACGTGCACTTGGTGAGTGTCTTCGCGGTCGCCTCTGCTGCCAGAGGCACGGGCTTACGAGGTCCGGCCGCGCCCGCCGGCACCGCCAGCGATACCGCCAGCATGCACGTCAGAGCAACCACCAATGTCAGGCCCAATGACCGATGTTGCCACCGCTCGCGGCTCACGTGGCGCACTCTAGCAATGCGCTGTGGACAGCAAGAACCCACGTCTCGTCCGTGTGTGGGTCGGCGGGCATTGAGCGACTGGACGACTTGCGAACACGTAACGCGAGACATAGGGGCCCTGAGCCGGCCTTCTTCGGCCCCGTCAACCATCATCTGCTATGGCCCTCCGCCTGTGCTACCTCGTTTCGACTCCAAGTGCCTGCACCGCTCAGCGATGCGATCACCCGGCATTGGCCTTCTCAATTGGACGACCGGATGACGACAGCGCAATCGCTGCTCGTCACCCGCCACCTTCAAATACAATCCGTGGCGATCCTCTCGAAGCCAGCCTGCATCTGGCGCTTCGACGAGCGCGATCGGAATACTGGTGCTCTACAACTGACTTTGCGCACCCTTCAGGTCGGAACCTCACCCTTGTACAAGCGGTCGGGGGCTCTTGTCGACGCCCGGACGACGAGTTGGCACGGCACGAGCCGCGTGCCGTGGGTGCTGCGGCCGTCGATCGCGGCGAGAAGGATCTGTGCGGCCGTCTGCCCGATCTGGGAGAGGTTCATGTCGATCGTCGTGAGCGGCGGTCTCGAGGCGTCTGCCATGACCGTCCAGTTGTCGAAGCCGACGAGCGCGATGTCGTCGGGAACCTTGCAGCCAACTTCCCGAAGAAACTCGGCTACCCCGCGTGCGATCTGGTCGCTTCCGCAGAACACCGCGTCAGCGTCAGGCGCCTGGCGCAACAGGATGCTTGCCGCTTGTCGTCCCCATTCCTCGCTCCACTCGCCATGGATAGGGCCATCACCAGCCATCAAGAGTCCTGCGTCTGCCAGGGCTGCGGTCGCGCCCGCCGCGCGAAGTCGGACTGCTCGAAAGTCCGACGGCCCGGTGATATGTCCTATCTGCTCCCGACCCGTCGCGAGGAGATACTCGACAGCGAGGCGCCCACCCCCCTCGTCGTCCGGCAAGACCGACGCGTCCTCGGGATTGGTCGACTCGCACATCGCATAGACGATCGGGATGGGGACGTCCGAGCTGAGCGGTGCTCGTGGGTCGCTGCGTCGTCCGGTAACGATGATCCCGTCGACGCGTCGGGAGAGCAGCGTGCGCAGGTAGTGCTGCTCGCGAATCGCGTCGTCGCGCCCGTCGCACAGCAACACGGCGATCTGGCCGGCGTGGAGCGCATCCTCTGCTCCGAGCATCACAGGAATGCTGAACCTGCCGAAGCTGTCGTTGGTGATCAGCCCTACTGTGAAGCTCCTCCCAGTGAGCAGGTTCCTGGCCAAGGCATTCGAGTGGAAGCCCAATTGCTCGGCGGCCTTCAACACCTCTGCACGCGTCCGAGTGCTGACACCCTCCCGGCCATTCAGCGACTTCGACACCGTGCCGATGGACACGCCCGCGAGCGTGGCAACGTCGCGAATCGTCGGCGTCCTACGGCGCTTGTGCGCCTGACGGACGGTGGCACCGCGCTCGCCAGCTCGTGGCCCATCATCGCCTTGGGTAGGCATCGCACTAGACATCTCTTCCATCGGATCCTGGTGCTCCATGTCTCTGCTCAGCGTGCCAGGCCCTGGGCGAGACGGTAGTACGCCTGATTCCAGCGGAGCTCGCGCCTGAAGCTCTCGGTGGTCGTGGTGTCGTCTATGCGGACGAGCTCGACACCGGCGATCACCGCGAAGTCCTCGAGAGCCTCGAGCGACACCGCAGTGCTGAGCGCGGTGTGATGCGGGCCACCGGCCGTGAGCCACGACTCGGTCGAAGTCGAGAAGTTCGGGGCGGGCTTCCAGACCGCCCGGGCCACGGGGAGCTTCGGCAACGGCGCGTCGGGAGGCACGATCTCGATCTCGTTCGCGACCAGCCGGAACCGGTCGCCGAGGTCGACGAGTCCGACGACGAAACCCTTGCCCGCCAAGGCGTCGAACACGAGCCGGACCGGATCGGAGCGGTTGCCGATGCCGAGCGGGTGGACCTCGCAGCGCGGTTTGTCAGCCGCGATGGTGGGGCAGACCTCGAGCATGTGGGCGCCGAGGACCTTCGGCTCGCCGGGACCGAGATGGTAGGTGTAGTCCTCCATGAAAGAGGTGCCACCCGGCTGGCCCGCGCCCATGACCTTCAAGATCCGGACGAGCGCAGAGGTCTTCCAGTCGCCCTCGGCGCCGAAGCCGTAGCCCTCGGCCATGAGGCGTTGCACGGCGATGCCGGGGAGCTGTCGCAGACCGCCGAGGTCCTCGAAGTTCGTCGTGAAGGCGTCGAAGCTGCCACCCTCGAGAAAAGACCGCAGGCCCGCCTCGATGCGGGCCGCGTAACGCAGTGCGTCGTGACGGGCACCGCCGGTGGCGAGCTCGGGTACCACCGAGTAGCTCGCCTCGTAGTCCTCAGCGATCGCGTCGACGGTCGCGGGAGAGGCGGCATCCACCTCGTCCACGAGGTCGTTCACGCCGTAGGTGTTCACCGAGATCCCGAGCCGGAGCTGTGCCTCGACCTTGTCGCCTTCGGTCACCGCCACATCGCGCATGTTGTCGCCGAAGCGGGCGAGCCGGAGCTGGTGTGCCGCGTGCCAGCCCGTCGCGGCGCGTGCCCATGAGCCGATCCGCTGGCGGACCTGTGGGTCGCTCGCATGGCCGGCCACCGTCTTTCGCCTGAGCGCCAACCGTGTCTCGATGTAGCCGAACTCACGGTCGCCGTGCGCCGCCTGGTTCAAGTTCATGAAGTCCATGTCGATCTCGCCCCAGGGAAGCGAGAGGTTGACCTGGGTGTGCAGGTGCAGGAGCGGCTTAGCCAAGACGTCGAGACCGGCGATCCACGCCTTTGCAGGCGAGAAGGTGTGCATCCACGCGATGACGCCGATGCAGTGGTCGCTGGAGCTCGCCTCGATGCACGCCCGGCGTATCTCTGCTGCCCCGGTGAGCACCGGCTTCCAGACCAGGCGGACACCGATCTCAGGCCCGGTGTTCAGCAGATCGACTATCTCGGCAGACTGCTTGGCCACCTGGCGCAGCGTCTCGTCCCCGTAGAGTGCCTGGCTGCCGGTCAAGAACCAGCACTCGAGAGTCTCATCGGTCTCGTTCACGTGATTTCCTTCTAGATCGGTCACTGACAACTACCGGGCGCTGATCGCCGCAAGTCCGTCCTTGGTCGGCCGGACCGCCTAGCGTGGCCCTTCTTTGTGGCCTGCCCACAGTGCACATGGTCGTGACTCAGCCCTTGACAGCACCTGAGACCAGGCCCCGCACGTAGTACCGCTGCAGAGCAACATAGATGATGACGCACGGGATCATGGCGATGACGGCACCTGCGACAAGGACCCCATAGTTGATCTGGCCGTAGGTGTCGCTCGACTCGACGTTCACGAGCGCCACGGGGAGCGTATAGACCCAGTCGTTCGTCGTGAACGTGAGCGCACCGAGGAACTCGGTCCAGGAGAACAAGAAAGCGTAAAGGACGGTAGTCGCGACCCCGGGGATGACGATCGGCCGAAGCACTCGCGTGAGCGTCGACATGATCGAGGCTCCGTCGACCTCTGCGGCATCGACGAGCTCGTTCGGTATTTGCAAGAAGGTGTTACGCATCAGGTAGGTACCGAATGGGAGGTTGAACGCCGTGTAGAACAACGCAAGGCCAGGAAGACTGTTAAGAAGGTGGAGGAAGTGCAGCTCTAGAAAGAGCGGCGTCAGGACCGCCTGGAATGGCACCATGAACGCGAGCAGCACGAGGGCAAAGGCGAAGCTCGATCCCCGAAACTTGAACCTTCCGAAGCCATAGCCGGCGAGCGTCGCCACGATCGCCGTGATTGCGGAGGTCGCAACTGCGACTATGAGGCTGTTCATCACGTTGCGAAGGATGTCGTCGCTGCTGAGGAGCTCTGCGTAGTTGTGGAGGCCAAGATTCGAGAAGCTCTTCAGGGAGGGCGGTGAGATGATCGCTCCTGGTGCCTGGAACGATCGGAGGACCTCCCACAACAGGGGTACGACGAAGATCGCGCTGATCATTGCCCCTGCGATGAGATAGAGAACTACTCCCCGCTGCTTGCCCCGACGGCTCGGCATCGTCGTGGTCGAGGTTTGCTCAGACATCGTCGCGACTGAGGAAGTGGACCTGCAGGAAAGTGATGAAGCCAACGACCACGACGAGGACGACCGACATCGCGCTAGCAGACCCGACGCTCATCGAGGCGTTGAATGTCTCGTAGATCTGCATGACTACGCTTTGGGTGCTCGAGCCCGGCCCACCATCGGTGATGATGAAGAACTGGTTGAACGCCAGGAGCGAGCCGATGATGGATATCACGAGACTGAGCACGATCGAGCGCCTGAGCAGCGGGATAGTGATCATTCGCTCGGACTGCCACCACGAGGCGCCGTCGATACCAGCCGACTCGTAGAGCTGCTCCGGAATGCTCTGCATCCCGGCCATGAGCAGCATCATCGTAAGCCCGGAGGCGAACCACACAACAAGGATGCAGATGGCGGTAAGAGCAAGCCCGGTGCTTGCTGTCCAGGGCGTGTTGATGCCCACGATGTGGAGCTTGGAAAGGAGAACGTTGACTGTGCCAAAGCCCGGCTGAAGCTCGACATAGATGAGGAAGCTCAGGGTGCTTAGCCCGATGATGAAGGGCAGGAAGAAGCACGTCCTGAAGAACGTCGAGCCGAAGCGGTTGGAGCGAACGAAAACGGCAAGCAAGTATCCGATCACGAGGATCGGCACGGTCACGATAGCCGTGTACTCCAAAGTGAACACGATCGAATGGATGAAGACCGTGTTATGGATGAGCGCGCTGTAGTTCGCGCCACCGATGAGGTGAATCGGGCCGATGAGAGGCCAATTGGTGAAGGAGATGTACGCGCCGAAGCCGAGTGGGTACAAGATGAAGACTCCGACGATTGCGATCGCTGGGGCGATGAGCACGTACGCGGCACGAGCCTCGCGACGGGCACGAGCCTGCGACCGGCCAACAGGTTTCGTTGAGAATGAACGCGAGCCACCCGGGAGTGGCATTACTTGTGCTGGCGATATGGGTTTTGGCACCCTCTCACCTTCCTAGTCGACGGGCCGGTACGTCACCCATTAAAGACGCGTTCAATCGACGAGAAAAGCGGTGCTGCGGCGCCACCCTGTGAGGGCAGCGCCGCAGCGACCGCACTGGCTCTACGAGGTAACCGAGTTGAGCGTGGCCTGGATGCCGCTCTGCCCGATCACGAGGGCCTGACTGACGTTGTCGCTGTAGACAGCCTCGTCGAACATCTTCAACCATGGCGAAGCCGGCTCGTTGAACACCTGGTCGTAGGCCAGGGTGTACTCGACGGAGCCGTATGGGAGCGTGTTGAGCGCTACAGCGTCGTAGGGGTATTTCTGCACGTAAGACGGCGTGACGATGTCGCTGCGCACCGGTGACTCGCCATTGGGCGCGTATTGGAGCTGCACCGCCTTGGAGAGGAACCACTGAGCAACTTCCCACGCGCCTGAGGCGTTCTTGGCTCCGGCGGGGATCACGAAGTCGTCGCCACCGTCGAACGTGCTCCCGTGGCCACCGTTTTCGCTCGGGAGCGGCACATCGGCGAACGCGCTGGCGGGCAGGCCCTCCTTGAGGTACGTCTGGAAGAACCCGTAGTCACCGGGCAACATGCCGATGTTGCCCTTGCCGAAGTCCTGGCCCCAAGTTGGGCCGTTCTGGGTCTGGGAATCGGCCGGGGCTTCCTTGCTGGCCCAGATCTGCGCGTAAACGCTGAGCAACGCCTTGAGTGGCTGGTTGTGCAAGATGTTCGCGGTTTGATGGCCGAGTGGTCCCTCGATCAGGTGCTGACCACTCGCCCAGATGTCCGGGAGCATCACGAAACCGAGGCAACCCTGGCAGTCGCCGGCAAACGACAGGCCATAGACAGGCTTGGACGGCGTGCTAAGTGCGGTGATCAGCTTGGCGTCCTTCGCGATAGCCGCGAACGTCGTCGGGGGATTGTTGATGTGGGCCTGCTTGAACAGCGCCTTGTTGTACCAGAGCACTGACAGGTCCGAGAGATAGGGCACCCCGTAGTACTGGTTGCCGATCGTCGCGAGAGCCAAGTGGCCGGGACTGAGCGCGGACTTGTACGGCAGGGCGTTCACGTACTTTGTGATGTTGAGGAGCGCGTTTTCATGCGCGAACTCCGGGACGTCGATGTCGTTCAGCCCGACGAGGTCCGGTGGGTCACCGGCACGGATCGCCGTCGCGAGCTGGCTCGTGTCGTCGTTGGGCGAAGTCAGGTGAAGCACGATCTTCAAGTTCTTGTGCGTCTTGTTGAACTCCGGCACCAACACGACCACGGCGGAGCTCGTGGCGTCCCTAGCCCACAACTCCACAGTCCCCGTCGCGTTCACGCCGAAGGTCGGACTGGTCCTCACCGCCCTCGAGCTCGCGCCAGCCGACATAGCCGAAACCCCCGTTATGGACAGCACCGTCACCGTCGCGGCTGCCGCCACAAGGGCGTTCCAATACTTCTTCCGCATAACGAACCCTCCTGTATTGGTAGAGAAGGACTATTCAGGTTTTCGCAACGTGACGAAAACCTTTTCGTCACGTTTCAAGGTACCCCCCTACTCATCGTTAGTCAATGGCGCCCCTCTGTCCGCTGGTTGGTAGGACTCCTGCTTCGTGGAATCCGGGTGTTTTCTTGGGATCCAGACGCGCATGGATGTGGCACCGCGGTTTCCCCATGCGTAGTAAGGGATGGCGCGCATCTCGATGACGCGCTCCGCTGACGCGGCCTCGTTGGCAATCGATACGCCGCTAGTGCCGTCCGGTCCGAGTTCACCGTAGGGCCAGCTCGATCGAGAATTCACGGTCCTGCCGCGCAAGCGAAGCGCAACGACGCTCTCACTGCCGATGTCGAATCCCCGTTCCTCTGCTGGGGACGAGGACGCGTCCACCGAAACGGCGTGCAGGCGCACGGCTTTGGGGAGGTCTGTTCCTTCGAGACAGTAGACAAGAGGTCCGCGCTCGAACGCCACGCAGCCACGCACGGCATCGATCTCGTCCGCAGCACCGACAGCACGAGCTCGCATCGGTAGCTCGAGCACGATCTCGTCCGCCGCCGACCACTCCTGGCGGATCCGGAGGTAGCCCTTCTCGCACGGCTCTACCGTCACGCGGCGTCCGTTGAGCGTGCAACGCGCTTCACGTGCCCAAGTAGGCGCGCGCAGCGCTATCTCTTGGGAGTCGGTGGGCGCGGCCACCACGCGTATCGAGACGGTGCCTTCAAACGGATAACCGGTCGTGACCGCGAGTTCAAATGCGCCGGCATCGCCCCGCTCCACGCGGATCCGGCCTGGTAGGTACTGGTGCAGCTGCACACCTTCGGCCGTTTGAGTCGCTACGTAATGCTCAAGGCTCGCGAGCAAGCGCATGATGTTCGGAGGACAACACGCGCAGTCGTACCAGGCCTGTCTGGTGGTCGGCTCGCGAGATTGGAGGGGATTTACGTAGAAGAAACTCGTACCATCGAACCCGACACTCGCAAGAAAGCCGTTGTAGAGCGTGCGCTCCATGAGCTCCGCGTAGACGGCCTCCCCTGTGACCAACAACAAGCGCCAGTTCCACATGATCGACGCGATCGCGGCGCATGTCTCGCAGTAGGCGCGGTCCGGTGGGAGCTCGTAGGCGTCGCCGAAAGCCTCGTCCTTGTGTCTCGAGCCGATCCCACCGGTGAGATAGGTTTTCGTCGAGACCATGTCGCGCCATTGGGCCAGGACGGGCGGCCAGAGTTCGGAACGGCCCGTTTCCGTGTAGAGATCAGTCGCCCCGGCAAGCAGGTAGAGCGCCCGGACGGCGTGACCTCGTATGGTCAGCGCTTCATCAAATGGGACGTCATCCTGGAAGTACGACGGCCCGAAGGCGTGCCAAGCCAGCGAGGCACGGCCCCGGCGCTTGATCAGATCGGCCGCAAGGTCGACGAGCCGACTGTCTCCGTTCGTCCGATACAGCTCGACCAAAGCCGTCTCGATCTCGGGGTGGCCCGGCACATAGTCAGCGTGCTCTGAGCCAAGCACGTTGACGAGCAGGGACGCGAAGCGGTCCGCGACACCCGCAAGGGTGCCCGGGCCTTCGCTGGTGCGAGTGTCGGCCACAGAGGCCTGCATGAGATGGCCCGCGCAATAGAGCTCGTGGCCCATCGCAGGATCGGCGAAACGGTGACCGTTTTCGACTACCTGTACGTAGGAGTTCACGTAGCCGTCGTGTTCCTGGGCTGCCGCAATGACCTCGACGCTCGAGGCGAAGAACCTTTCCTGTTCGGCCGCGCGGCCGTGTGCTCGTTCCCAGGCGATCGCCTCAAGGACCTTGTAGAGGTCTGAGTCGCGAAACAGCGGCAACCGGTACTCGGCGCGTGAGCTTCCGGCCGCGATGAGAAAATTCTCGATCGTACCGCTCTCCTCTAGCATCTTCATCCCGTAGGGGATCGTCACCTCGCGATTGAGACACTGTCTCGCGCCCCAGAACCCGTCGGTAATCTCGATAACGCCGTCGAGGATGGGGTGCAGGGCAAGCAACCTCCGCTCGACTGGTTTGACAGGTCCCGCGCTCACCTAGCCATCCTCTCGGCTCGACCAGTGCTGAGAGCACTCGAATGGAAAACCTTTTCGTGACACCGAAATGATAACGATGGACCCTGATCGGGTCAAGGACGCAATGTCTCCATGGCCGCCGGAGCCGACGGGTGCTCCAGGATTCACCTTCTCAGGGCAAACGACGACTCGATGCAAGGTCCCACCTCGTGCGCGTGGGATAGGCGGCGGTGAGCATCCTGCGACGACCACCGGTGCGTGTGACGTCTTGATTGTGATTGTGGTGTTCGGTCGTGGTTGCCGGTCGTGGGCCCGTCGGAGAGCTCGGCCTCGACGGCACGATTCGCTTTCTGCCCAGTCCTCTCCCGCTCACAGACATGCTCAGCGCGTCGCTCGTGATCTTGCCGCCTCCCGAAGCGCCTGAGAGAAGATCTAAGGGGCCTGGTAAAAGTTCCTCACCCATCGGTGGCGGCGAAGGACTTCGAGCTCCTCAACAGACAACGGGCCCAGCTCAGCCGCACGAACGTTGGCGTCGAGGTTGCGCAGAGAACGCATGCCGGGGATGACCGTCGAGACGGCGGGGTGTGAAAGGCAGTACCGCAGAGCTATTTCGGGGAGGCGTTCGACCGGGACACCGAGGTCTTCAGCTATGGCTTGGACGCGTTCCCAGACTTGCTCTTTTCGGTCACCGCCAAAGTAGTTGTTGCGCCAGTCACCTTCGGGGAACTGGGTCTCCGGTTTGATGTTGCCAGTCAAAGCCCCTTCGTCAAGGGGCACTCTGACTATGACGCCGACATTCTCGGCTACTACTGCCGGGAATAGCTCGTCCTCGGGGCTCTGATCGAAGATGTTGTAGATGACCTGCACACTGTCGACGAGCCCCGAGTTGACAAGCGCCAACGCGTTGGCAGGCTGGTGGTCGTTGATCGAGACGCCGAAATAGCGGATCTTGCCCTGCGAACGGAGGCGCTCGATCGCGTCCATCCAGTCGCCCTGGCCCACCCATTCGTCCGACCAGACGTGGAACTGCTGCACGTCTATCGTCTCGAGCCCAAGGTTGGCCAGGCTTTGCTCGGTGCACTCCACGACCCAATCGGCCGGGAATGCCTCTCGGGCCGGTACACCTTTGGGGGCGGGCCACTTGAGGTTCTTCGGGGGCACCTTCGACGAAACATGAACAACCCCTCCTGCCTCTCGCACCACCTTGCCCACCAGCTTCTCGCTATGACCGTCCCCATAGCCGAGGGCGGTGTCAATGAAGTTCACACCCTGGTCGATCCCCCGTCGGAGCGACCGCAACGACTCGTCGTCGTCGGCCCCGAGCCACATGGTCTTTCCGATCCCCCAGGCGCCGTAACCGAGCTTGGACACTTGCAGACCTGTCTTACCCAATCTGCTGTAGTTCATGGTCTACCTCCTGTCGGCAATGTACCCGCGGAACCGGGGATTGCAGCAGGCCCGGGCACTGGGCGGCGCCTCGAGCATTGAACCCGGGCGGCGAGCACGCCGCCCGGGTCCCGCAGCTGCGAAGCTCAAAGGTATGGACGACCGGATCCGGACCCGCGATCCTCACCTCGGCAAGGTTCCGGCAAGCGTCCAGCTGTCGACTAGTTGGCACCTCTGAATGAGGCCCCCTCAACGACCGATTTCGTACCGTCCGTGAGTTTCCGGCTCCCAAGTTCGGGCTCCTCTGTCGTCGCCGCGCTAGCGGCTACTTCCCGATCGCGACCTCGACGACCTTTACGATGACGAAGGTCGAGCCGAGACCTCGGTCCCTCCGGCCCCGGTCGGGACATGCTCGGTCACTCCGGGCTGGCTCGCCAACTCCCCCAGCGGCAACTGGACTCGTGCGACCACGACGTCAGGGCGGGTCCGTAGTGCCGCAGAGAGCACGAGGTCGATCTGATTGTGGAGCAGGCGATAGCGCATGCGGTCCGGGATGACCACGGGGATGAGCACGACAATCTGCCTGTCGTCGTGAGCTCGCAGCTCGTCGATGAACGACATGATGGGTTCCACGACGGACGCGTAGTCGGTGTGGAGTACTCGCAACTCGATGCCCGGGTCCCACGTGGCCCAGTCCTGCTCGAGCGTCCGGGCACGATCTTCGCTCCCGCCTCCGTCGTTGAGCACCACGGTGACTGCGACCACGTCCTGGCTGAACGAGAGCGCCTCGGAAATCGCGTGCACCGTCAACCGCGACACCGAGGTGATCGGCACGATCACTAGGGATTGCCTAGCTTCTGGCTTCTCCTGCGCGGAGCCGATACCGAGATCATGTGCGGCAGATTTGTAGTAGGCGTGAATCCGCACGAAGAGGAAGATGAACGTCGGAACGGCAACTACGACCACCCAGGCACCTTCAAGGAACTTCGAGAACAGGAACACGACAGTCGCGATCGCGGTCATCGTCGCGCCCAGCCCGTTGATCGCGGCACGCTGGCGCCACTTGGCAGGCCTCTTCTTCCACCAGTGAACCACGAGCCCGCTCTGGGCGAGCGTGAAGCCGGTGAAAACGCCGATCGCGAACAGTGGGATCAGGCTGTTCGTATCACCGCCGACGGCAATCAACAGAGCTCCTGAGAGGACCGAGAGCGCCCAGATTCCGTTCGCAAAGACTTGTCGATCGCCGCGGAGCGCGAAAAGGTGCGGGAGGTAGTCGTCCCGTGACAGCAGGCTCGCGAGAACAGGCAGTCCACCAAACGAGGTGTTCGCCGCTAGCGCGAGCACGAGCGTGACCGTGAGCGATACGACGTAGTACGCCCAGTGCCGGCCGACTGCGTCGGCCATGATCTGGCTCAGCGCCGTCTGACCCGACCGCGGCCCGATGTGCCAGCGGCTCGCGAGCACTGCGAGACCGAGCAGCATCGTTCCGAGGATCAGGCCCAACAGCAGCTCAGTCCGCTTGGCACGGACCACTCGCGGCTCTTTGAACAGTGGCACGCCGTTCGCTATCGCCTCGACGCCTGTCAGCGCGCTGCAACCGGCAGAGAAGGCCTTCAGCACCAAGAGCACGCTCACCGCCTCGAGACCATGCGTGGCGAGCAGCGACCGCCCGGGTTGGGGCGCATGAAGGGCAAGTGGATGGATCAAGCCGATCGCAATGATCGCCAGCAAGCCGACGATGAAGATCATCGTCGGAAGAAGGAATGCCCTGGCAGCCTCGCCGAGACCGCGCAGGTTGAGCAACGTGACGACGGCGAGGATTCCTAGGCAGATGGGCACCGTGGCCGGCGACAGAGCAGGGAAAGCGGAGGTCAGCGCACCGACACCAGCCGCGATCGACACGGCGACGGTGAGCGTGTAATCGACGATGAGGGATGCGCCGGCGATGAGGCTCGCACGAACGCCGAGGTTCGAGCGCGAGACCGCGTATGCCCCGCCTCCTCCCGGATAGGCGTCGATCACCTGCCTGTAGGAAAAAACGAGGACCGCAAGCAGCGCGACGATCACAATGGTGATCGGCAGCACGACATGTAGTGCCCCGGCTCCAGCGACCGCGAGAACGACGATGATCGCTTCTGGCCCGTAAGCGACCGAGGTGAGCGCGTCGAGCGAAAGCGCGGAGAGGCCTTCGACAGGAGTGATCTGCTCCTTCGCTGCTTCGCCGCTGCGCAGTGGTCTTCCGACGAGCAGATGCCACGTGGATGCCACCGCGCTTCGCCTGCCCCTCAAACGAACTGCCACCGTTGCACTCTAGGGGTTGCCTGCGTCGACTCCGGGTGCGTGCTAGTCGCAACCGCTGCCCCGACCGGAGGACGACACGCTCCACACCGATTGCAGTGCTCAGGTCCCGCGATCCGCGGGGGTCAGCGATGACTTTGAAGTGGTCGCGCTCCTGCTCGCGGCCTGTATCGGGCGGTCGAATCTCGCGCCGTCATCTCCGGCGGTGTCCACTGGAGTCACTGCGCGCTCGACGCGTCGCTGTTCGGGAAGCCTTGTCCCAAAGCACCTTACGGCCACTCCCTCACCCGGAAGGACAAGCCCTCGGGTCGTAGGAAGGAAGGGGCTGTACTGCCGGGCTCGGCTGTCCCAGAGTGCTTGCCGACGTCAGCTCCGCCGTGCTTGCCGACGCCAGCGGCACCGTGGTTGCCGCCGCATCCGCCGTGGTTGCCGTTCGGCGTCGAGCAGATGTCCCTTGGAGTAGTACACGACCGTCTCCGAGATCGGGCCGATCGATGTCGCGCTGCCTGTGCCCACGACGTGGAACCCGAGCGAGGAGAACTGAGCGGCGGTTGTCGTCGCTTGACCAGTTGTACCTGTTCCGTCCACGACCGAGACCGTGACCAAGCCGGGCGCGACCGCCGAGCCCGGCGGCACCTTGAGCCCGCGGAACTCGTCGATGGCCTGCTGGTCCTGCGGGTAGGTCGGCAGCGAATCCGCCACAGCGGGCGACAGGCCGGCAACTAGGATGTAAGAGGCCCGTGAATCCATGTCAGAAGGCCACAAAGAGCAAGCAGAGGATGCCGAAACAAGCGCACACCTCTGCTATGCCCCTTTGCTGTTTCCTCAGCGCAGGAGGGAAACCGGGCTGAGGCCTGACGCGTTGATGGGCTGCGTACCAGGGCCGGCGGCGGGAGGTCACACGAAGGCGACCGCCCGCCGACCGGCCTCACCTTTTAGAAGTTGTATTTCAGGTAGTTGGCCTTGGTGAACTCCAAGGGCGCCGAGTAGATGACCGTGTTGCGCGTCGCGCCGGTCACCTTGCTGGGTGCCGCGGCCACCGTGTAGACGCCTGTGCCCGGCACCAATCCAGGGAGGCCAACGACGGCGCCGTTGAAGCTCTGCGGACTGCCGTAGTTGGTCTTGATCCCGCACCACTGCGATGGCGTCGGGTTGGCGGGCGGTGTCTTTGCCGTGCACTCCGGCGCCCCGTGCGCGCCCTCGTAGGCGAGCCTGGCCATCAGCATGTCCAGCTTGCCCTGGCCGATCTCGTCCCAGAGGAACAGGGCCTGCATGGACTTGTTGGCGAAGTACGTCCTGTTCTCCTTCGGGGGGCCGATGCCGAAGTCGCCGATCTTGCCCGACTCGTGCAGGTCTGCAATCGCCTCGGCGGTGCCGACGCAGGCGGCGCTGTCGATGCAGATGATGGACTTGACGTTCGGGTAGGAGTGGATGATGCCCTCGGCCACGGACAGGGAAGTCGATTGGATGGACAGGCCGTAACCAATGGTGTCGAGCTTCAAGCCGGGGTACTTGGCGGCGATGTAGGCCTTCATGGCCCCGATCCAGGCCAGCTGGATGGTGGCGTCAGTCGTGGACGACATGATGGCGATCTCCGCCTTCGACCCGGTGAACCCGACCACAGCGTTGATCAGGGCCTGGCCGATCGCGCTGTACGCGGTGTCCTGCAGGAAGAAGTCACGGGCGGTCGGCACGTCGGAGTCGTAGGTGATTACCTGGATGCCGGCCTTCATGGCCTTCTGGAGCACTGGCGCCGGCACGGTCGGGTCGTCTGATGACATCGTGATGACGTTGTAGTGCTGTGCGATCTCGGCATCGAAGATCGATACCTGTCCCTCGGCCGACGCGGTCGCAGGCGCCGTGTACGTCAAGTCGATCCCGAGCTTTTTGGCGACCTGCACCGCGCCCTGGTCATTGGCCTCGAAGACTGCCAAGCCGAGCAGTTTCGGGACCATTGAAACCTTGATCGTGGGCAAGGTCGTGGCGGCGGCACCAGCCGAGGAAGACGCGCCGGTCAGGGCCATTGTCGCACCCATCGCGACACAGGCGGCTGCGGCGCCTATCTTCCAAACCAGCCTCCGCTGGATGGTCTTAATTGGCTTCATGTTGTGCTTTTCTCCTTTGTTTATCCCTCTATACAAGGCGGTTGACTCCCGCTTTATTGGGCTTTCCTCCTTTGTTCATGCCTCTATGCGAGGCGGTTGATTCCCGCCAACCGTCGCGTCGCCGGCAAAGCCCGCGACGCGACGAACTACAGGCCAACAAGCCGAGAACTTGCTGGACCCACCCCGGCTAAGCACCTGGTACCTCCGGGATCTGTTGCACGTTGCCGAAGCGGCGTCGCAGGAGTTCCCTCAGGCGCACACCCGCCCGGTGGTCGAGAGCGATCTTCATGATCAAACAGAGCACCAGCACGATGCCTTCGATCATGGTGGCCGTGAGAGAGCTTTGACCAGCGATCAGCAGGCCTTGGTTGAGGAAGCCGAGCAGGAAGGCGGCGATGATGACCCCGCTCATCCGCCCCTTCCCCCCGAAGATGTCGATGCCTCCGAGCACGACCACGGTGATCGCAGGGAGCAAGAGCGAGTCACCGATGTCGTCGCGGGCGGCATTGTAAAAGCCGGACACGAAGATCCCCGCCATCCCTGCCAGCAGGCCGCTGGCGACGAACGCGGTGAAGAGGGTGCGCTGCACGTTCACCCCGGCGTAGCGCGAGGCCGCCCGGTTGTAGCCGATGAGCACGAGCCCTCGCCCGTAGCGGGTCCGGGTTACGAGCAACCAGACGAAGGCGGCGATTACTGCGTAGATGATCAGCTGGTCCGGGATCGGCCCGACGGTGCCGGTGCCGGCGAAGTCGACGAACGAATTGGGAAAGTTGTAGGGCGGCGTGTTGCCTCCCACGGCTGTCGCCACACTGCCGAAGATGAACTGGGTACCCAGCGTCACCAGCAGGGAGTAGATGCCGAACCTGGTCACGAGCAGCCCGTTTATCGCGCCGCCGAGAGCGGCGGCGAGCAGCGCCACCACAACCGCCAGCCAAATGTTGAGGCCGTGTTGCCAAAGCGTGGCCATCACGATGCCCGAGAGGCTCGCCATGGCGCCGGTGGAGAGGTCGATCTCCCCGGCGAAGATCACCATCGCCTCACCCAAGGCGATCAGCCCGACGAAGAGGAACTGCTCGGGGAGGGCGAATATGCCCGAAACGCCCAAATCCCTGAAGTCCGGGACAGCCAAGCAGAAGTAAGCAAGCAGGGCGACCAGCAGGACTGCGACGGCGACCACCCAGACCGTCTCCTGGCGCCCAGCCGTTTGCGCCCGGGCACGCCGAGCGGCTGGGCTGGTGGCGATGGCGCTCATTTAACTGCCCTCGCAGGTTGAGGACGGAAGGGCTGACGGAACAGCTGGCGGACGGGCGCGCCCTTGCGATCGGCGACGACGGCGATCAGAATGAGCACCCCCACGCCAGCCGGATCCCAGATCTCGTTGATCCGGAAGCTGATCATCGCCTGCAACGCCTCGGACAAGAACACCGCCCCCAAGGCACTACCGATGGGCCCGCCCCGGCCGCCAAGCAGCGTGGTGCCGCCGATCAGGGTGGCCGCTATCGACATCAGGTTGGTATTGCCGTCACTCCCAGAAGTAGAAGTGGCCGAACCAATTTGGCAGAGGTACATCAGCCCGGCCAGCCCTGCGAGGAACCCAGAGATGACGTAGGTCGTGAAGAGGACGCGCCGGACCGGTACCCCCGCCCGGAAAGCGCCTTCGGCGTTGTTGCCGACGGCGTACACCGACCTGCCGGTGACGGTCCTGGTCAGGAACAGGTAGGCGATCACCACGACACCAACGCCGATGACTATCAGCCACGGCACGCCGGGCAGCAGGTTCGCGGCCCCGAAGTTGGTGTAAACGGCGGGGATATTGATCACCGACAAGCCGCCGCAGATGATGAACTGCAAGCCGCCGTAGATGGTCAGCGTCGCCAGGGTGGCGATGATCGGCGGTATCCCGATCACGGCCACCAAAAAGCCGTTGCCAATCCCGAGGGCGGTGCCAATGAGCAAGACGAACAGCAGGGCGAGCCAGATGTTGAGGTTGTTGTTCGAGGCCGGGAAGCCGACACAGACAGCGGCTATACCGAGCATCGGGGACACAGACAGGTCGATCCCGCGCCCGAGCACCACCATCGTCTGGCCCACTGCGACGATCATGATCGTCACGGAGTCCGCCAGTATGAACGCGATGTTGCTCGACACGCCAAATTGCGGGTGAAGCGCCGTGCAAATTGCAAAGAGCCCCAGGATGGCCAGCAGGAGCTGGACCTCCCGGCGTCGCAACAGGTCGAGGGCGGCGCTGCCGAGCCCCCCTCCAGACGCGACAGGTCCGGTCGCTTGGGCTGAGCCAGACCGAGCGGGCGGCGTGGACAGGGTGGTCATTTGACGTGTGCTCCCACTACGAGGACGCCGAGGCTCGTGTCGGCGATCTCGGCGCCAGAAAGTTCGCCCACAACGTGGCCCTCGTACATGGCAAGGACCCGGTCGCAAATGATGGTGAGCTCGCTGAGCTCGGAGGATATGAGGACGCAGGCCAAGCCTTCCTCCGCCAGCTGCGCCACCAGTTGGTAGATGTCGTCCTTGGCACCGACGTCCACGCCCCTCGTCGGTTCGTCGAAGATCGCCACCCGCGGGCCTGCCAGCAGCCAGCGCGCGAGCATTGCCCGCTGCTGGTTGCCGCCAGACAGTGCCTTCATCAAGGTGTCCAACGATGCCATCCGCACTGCGGTCCTCTCGGTCGCCTGCTTCGCCACCAGCCGCTCGGCAGCAGGCCTTATAAGCGGCCCGAACCGCTCGAGCCGGGGGATAACCCCCGCTGTGACATTGCGCTCCACCTCCACCTCGGCGAAAATGCCGTGGCGACCGCGATCCTCGGGGAGGTACACCAAGCCGACGTCGATGCAGGCCCTGGGAGTGCGGTGATCCAGGAGCTTGCCCTCCACTCGCACCGTGCCCCGGTCCGCCGGCCGGAGGCCGAAGATCGTCTCGGCGATCTCCGTACGCCCGCTGCCCACCAGACCGGCCAGGCCGACGATCTCCCCCGCCCGCACACTAAAGCTCACACGTTCGAAATGGGGCAAGGAGGTCAGGTCTTCCACCGCCAGCATCTCCGTGCGGCCCGCAGCGTCGACATGAGGGCGCACCCGCTCCCTCGTGGTCAGCTCGCGCCCGACCATCGCCTTTACGAGCCCGGCCCTGTCGATCTCCGAGCGAGACGCACTCAGCACCTTGGCGCCGTCCCGCAGGACCGTGACCCGGTCGCTGATGGCGAGCACCTCGTCCAGCCGGTGGCTGATGAAGCCCAGCGTGTAGCCGTCGGCGCGCAGGCTCCCCATCACCTCGAACAGCGTCCCGGCCTCTTTGCCAGTGAGCGGGGAGGTCGGCTCGTCGAAGTAGATCACTACACAGCGGTGGACCAGGGCCCGAGCGCACTCGACGAGCTGCTGCTGGGCGACGCTCAGCTCCTCCGCTTTCATCTCGGGGTCTATGTCCAAGCCCACCCGGTCGAGGTGCGCCGACGCCTCCCGCTTCATGGACCTCCAGTCGACGTTGAACCGCAGCCGGCCCCGCCGGAGGATGCCGACAAAAAGGTTCTCGGTGATGGACAGCGACTGCATCAACGCCGGCTCCTGGGGCACCAGGTAGATCCCCCGGTGCTGCGCAGAGCGGGGGCTCAGCCCCACCAGGCGGTCCCCGCCGAGCAGAAGTTCTCCTGAGTCGGGCTGGTAGATACCGGCCATGATCTTGACCAGGGTGGACTTACCGGCCCCGTTCTCCCCCACGACCGAGTGGATCTCGCCGGCTTCGAAGGTGATGCTGACTTGGGACAACACGGTCGCGCCGTCGAAGGACTTAGTGCTCTGGACCGTAATTTCGATCACGTATCCATGCGACCTCAGGCTGCGGCCTGGTAGTCGGGCTTGTCGGCGAGCTTCTTCATGAGCAAGGCCAGGTCGCTGCGCGTGAACTTCCACTCGAACGGCGCTGCGCTCTGCTCGTAGCGGCGCTCGAAGGCGAGCAGTCGCTCCTCCACCTCTCCAAGATCGGCGAAGTCGTTGGGCGTGAGGACCTTGCGCTGGATCACCGAGAAGTAGATCTCCACCTGGTTGAGCCAACTCGCGTGCACCGGCACGTGGACGAGGATGAGTTTCGGCCACCGTTCGCGCAGGCGATCGGCGGCCTTTCTGCCCCGATGGCTGCTGCCGTTGTCCACTACCCAGAAGACCCGACGCGCCGAAGCGTAAGGCTCGGTGCTCATCACCTGATCGACGAGCCGGCCGAACGGCACGATGCCAGTCTTGGCCTCGCAGCGCCCGAAGACCTTGGCCCGGTGCACGTCCCAGGCAGCCAGGTACTGAAGCGCCCCGCCGCGGTCGTACTCGAACTCGACGCGCCTTTCGCGCCGAGGTGCTGGAGCAAGGCTGCGATGGCAGCGGATGCGGGCCTGGATGGAGGTCTTCTCATCGGCGGAGACCACGTAGTCCGCTTTGCCAAGGGGCCTTCCCTCCCACTCTCTTGCGTAGAGGTCGAGCACCCGGGCGGCCTTGGTCTCAAAGGCACGATCGCGGGGAAAGATCCACGACCGGCTGCGCCACGGTCTGATGGCGTCTTCTGACAGCCACCGCCAGATGGTGGTCCCCGAGATCTCGGCCGCTATGCCGCGTGAGACGACCTCGGCGGAGATGTCGGGCACGTGCAGGCGCGACAAGGGCACGCCGAGACGGCTGGGCAGCTCGCAGGCGAGCGCCTTCACCGAGACGACGACCTCAGGGGGAAAAGACCGGAGGTCGGCCACCTCTCGGGCGTTCTTCAAGGCCGGCAAGGCCCTGTAAGTAGAAGCGTTTGCGCCACTTCGAGACGATCTCCCGACGGGTATCCAAGCGGGCAGCGATCTCGTCGTTGTCGAGGCCGTCTGCGGCCATGAGCACAACCTTGGCTCGCATGACGTCACGATACGGCAACGTATACCTGCGGGCTCTCGCCTCGAGCTCACTACGCTGAGCTGCGGTCAACTTCAGCACGTAGGGGCTCTTCCTGGGCATTGGCATCCCCTCCTTGGGGACACCGTACGTTACCGCAGGGTGCCACTTACGTGATAGTAGTTACGTGCTTGTATTTATGGAGAGGGGTACTTAGTGATCGACTTTCCTACGTAGCGGATACCTTGAGGGTCCCGCGGAAGGGCGGCAACTTCCACGGTGTTAGCGCTAACCATTGTGAAGGTGACTGTAACACTCGGGTCGCCGTTTGTCAGCGCTAACTTTCTGCTTTCTGCGAAAATTCACCCTCCGGGGTTACTAGCTTTAGGCGCGGTTCTGAGTGCTCTTGCGGACCACCAGTTCGGGCTGGATCTCCACCCGGTCCGCGTTGCGCGCGCCCGCGCTGATCTGGTTCACGAGCAACCTCAAAGCGGTCCGACCGACCTGGTCGAAGTTCTGGCGCACGGTAGTGAGTGGAGGTATGAAATACGCCGACTCGGGCATGTCGTCAAAGCCGATCACGCTCACCTCCTCGGGCACCTTGCGGCCGTGTTCGTGCAGGGCCAGGAGCACTCCAAGAGCCATCTGGTCGTTCGCCGCGAATATCGCCGTAGCTTCGGGGACTCTCGCAAGCACCTGGCCGGCGTAGTACCCGGAACGGGCAGTCCAGTCGCCTGACAACGGAGCCACGACCTCAGCACCGGCCTCCTCCAACGTCGAGCGCCACGCCGTGAGACGCGCATGGGCTTCCTGCCAGTCAAGGGGCCCGGACACGTAGAAGACGGTCGCGTGCCCTGCGGAGAGGAGATAGTTGGTCGCCGCCCGCGCTCCTTCGGCCTGATCGACGGTGACGGCGGACAGGTCGACACGGGGGTCGCCCTCGACGACCACCACCGGCATGTCGGTCGGCAGGTTGTTCAGCACCTCTGCCGCCGAGGTAAGGGGTGAGATAACGACAATACCCTCTACCACCTGGTCGTTCAGACGGTTTATCGCGCCGATCACCGATTGTCGATCGAGGGAACGCAGGCTCACCACGCTGACGAAGTACCCGGCCCCGCGGGCGGCCTGCTCCACGCCGTAGAGAGTGGACACGGGACCGAAGAAGGTGCCGTTGAGGGTGATCACCCCGAGGGTCTTGGAATGCCCAGTGGCGAGCGTCCGGGCGGCGGCATTGAGGCGATACCCGAGCCCCTGGGCGGCGGCAAGCACACGGGCCCTGGTCAACGGGCTCACGCTGGCACGCTCGCCGATCACACGGGAGACGGTCTGGGGAGAGACACCGGCGAGCTTGGCTACGTCGCTCATGGCCGGTGACCGGCGCGCCCTGGGTCCTCGGGAGCTCGGAGCAGGAAACGACGAGTTCTCCTTTTCCGTGCCGCTGCGATGAGGCGGCTGCGGAGGCTCGACCTCAGGCTCGCTCGGATGGGGCACTCCTGGTCATCTCCTTCGCCCTGCCGGCCCTACCGGGCCAACCTAGTCCAAGACACAACTTTCTCATCAAGTGTTGGGCGGTCATGCCGCGCTACTGCAGATCTCGGCCGAGCGCCTTCGAGACCGATTTGGTCAAGGCCTGATATGTCCACGGGTAGCTGACCCGGGCCACGCGAGCTGGCCCGAAGCCAGCATCACCCGCGGCAGACACTTGGACACGGCGACCAAGACCAAAGGCGGACGAAAACGTTCGGCGAGATGTTTGCGCCTCGTGTAAATGTTAGCGCTATCATACCCGAGATGCTGGGTGAAGGGCCCCAAAATGTCGATCGGGCCCTTGAGCTGGCCCTTTTCAGCTCCGTCAACCATCATCGGTATGGTGTGAGTGCAAGAACGTCGTCCAAGTGCCCTGGACTGGGATGACACGTATCGGACGCCTTCTGCCTGATACGGGTCGGATACCCGTAGTACCCAGGTTGCGGCATACGTCGGACGGGATTGAACGGTCCTGACCGCTAACGCGTGCCGATCCTGTCCTCTAGTCCGCCCGCACAGTATCTCCAGGTCAATCGCTTGGCTGGAGTTTTCGCCACCCACAGGGTAGGGGTCTGTCACTATTGAGCAATTGCTCAATGTGAACGCTTAGAGGAGTCGGGATGGCGAAGTCGGGTCCGTCGAGCCACTTGGTCGCCAAAGGAGCGGGGAGATCGGCCGCCACCAAACGTTCGCTCGTGGCGGCGGCCATCGAGACCCTGAAAACAGAGGGTTTCGCCGGTGCGAGCGCCCGGGCGATCGCCGCCCGGGCCGGTTGCAACCAAGCGCTGATCTTCTACCACTTCGGATCGGTCGTCTCCCTGCTGTTGGCGGCCCTCGACGAAGTCAGTGCGTCCCGACTCGAGCGCTACAGCGCAGCAGTTGAGCACGTCCGGTCACCGGCGGAACTCGTCGAAGTGGCTGCCGCGATCTTCCGCGAGGACCTTGATGCCGGCTATGTGACGGTCCTCGTCGAGATGATCGCCGGCGCATCCTCGACGTCAGGGCTTGGAGCCGAGGTGGCGGCCCGTATCGCACCGTGGACCCAGTTCGCACGTCGGGCGATCGACGAGACCCTTGGCGACTCCGCTCTCGCTTCGGTGATCCCATCGAGTGAGGTCGCCCACGGCATTGTCGCCCTCTACCTCGGTCTGGAGTTGCTCACCCATCTCGACGGGAACCGTGCCCCGGCCTTGACCCTGTTCGATCACGCCAAGCAGCTCGCCGCCCTCGTCGAAGCATTGGGCGTTGGCGGGATGTCCGCCGCAGCAGCTCCGACACAGGCGAGGAAGTGATCGTGCGCAGCACAACGGTCGTACGAGCCGACGGTGCGACCCGTGCCTTGCTCGGCGCGGCAGCGCTGTGGAGCGTCGGCCTTATCGTCGCTGCGATCGTCGCACCGGCTTACGACTCCACGGCGGTCTCGTCGTCCCCTACGTCTGGTGCCGGTGGGCATGCAGCAACCAACATGGCGCAGGCCTACACACACACGTCGGCCACGCTGGTACAAGTCAACGGGCTCAAGGTGTTAGCGCCTGTCGGTCTGCCCCTCCTCGCCACTGTTGTGGTGTCGCTCACCTTGAGGCGCCGCCGCAGGAAGGCCAAGTCTGGGGCGGGGCCGCTCGCGTGGACGGTGACCGCACTGGTGGCCGGTGTTGCGCTGCTCGGGATGCTCAGTATCGGGCCCTTTATCGTTCCCGTCGCCGTCCTGCTGGGGGTGACCTGTGGGAGGTCATCGGGCGGCCACGCTGGTCGACTACATCCGGCGACCGCGGGCGTCGAGCAAGGAGTCCGGCACCTGAACCCGTCTTGAGTACAGCGCGTCGGCTCTACGCCGGCGGCGATGTAGCAGTAGGACCAAGCGAACAGTGCGGAACGACAGGATTGTGCACCCCAGTGCATGTCACGGCGCGGCGAGGTCATCTGGATCCCATGTCCTTGCCAAGTATGTGCTGCCCGCGACCGATCGCCCGCTGCCAGAGGCGCACGTGGATCACCCTGCTCTGTCCGGACGCTACGCCGGTCTAGCGAGGCGCGAGCGCGAAGCTGGTGCTCCAGTCGAACTGACCGTAGTTGCCGAAACCGACCGCCAGGAACCTCGGCGTGAAACATGTCGGAGCGTCAGAGCTTGACTTCAGGTAACAGAGTGCCCCGGAGCGCTCGACCAGAAGCCCAGGACCTCCGTCAACCCACTGCGGGTCATCCGCGGCACCGAGTGAGGTGAGTTCCTTGGGCGACGACGCGCCGGCTGATGCCCACACGCGAAAGGTGGACTTCCAACGGCCAACCGCAGTTCCAGTGGGTGCTCCGTTGCCAAATCCGCTCGGACCGCCGAGGCCCCTTGCAGTCACGTAAGCAAATCGACCAGCAGAGCCGTACGAGGGGCTGAAGGAAATCGTGCCGGCTGGTGAACGCTGCTCACGGCAGCGGCCGACGAGCACGTCGCAGACCTGCACATGCTTGTCGGTCGCCCAACCAGCGCGTGAGTCGCCGAGGGTGATCGCAAGATCCGCGCTATCCGGGGACCACGACCATGACCCTGGATCGACGAGCGCGATCCCGAGCGCGCGGTCGGTCGTATTTGTCCGAGCGCGAACTTGCAGGCCGTCGGCAGCAATAGAAGCCGAGTTCACCGGGTCGATCGCATAGAGCAGCGTCTTGCCGTCTGGCGAGAACGCGAGTGGGTCGTAGCTTGAGTTCTTCGAGCTGGCGGCGACCCATGACTTCGCTCCGTTCACCGATTCCGCAAGAAGTGACCCTTGGGTGAAGCCCACGCCCGCCGCAAAGAAACTCTCTCCGAAGGCGAGCTCGTTTCCCGATGCGACGATGGGTCCAACATCGCCATCTCCGAACTGTTCGAGGACGCTCCTACCGGACGGAAACGAGACGGCGCGCACTGTCGAAGAGATGTGCGGGCCTCCGCTCGAGGTGGCGAAGGCGAGAATGTCTCCGGTCGGCGACCACCGGTAACAAACGATCGCACCTGACGCAAGCTCTCGAAGGCCGGACCCGTTCACGCCCACAACCCAGACTGAGCTTGCACTCCCGTACGGACGTTCGAAGGCGAGCCACTGGCCGCCCGACGACCAGGAGAGCCCCACGATGCCGGGTGCTGAGGAGACCAAGGTCTCCCTCCCGCTCCTCAGGATCTCAAGTCGCCCGTGCAGCACGACGGCGAGGCCGACGTCTGGAGTCCAGCCTGCGGTCGTTGTGACTCCTTGTGGCGCCGCGGAGGCCGACGGCATCGTCACCGCGTTGGTCGCCCACCACATGACCGACGACACCACCAGAACGAGCACCAGTCGCCGGCTGGCCATCCGACCTTGCACAAGAGGCCTCTTCCTCTCACTGCTGCCCGCACCCGACATCGGTACCGCCTTCTTACGTACGTCATTTCGCCGTGGTCGCCCGCGCTTTGTCGATCAACCCCTCGCCGAACTTTAGATCTGCTTCAGTCCGTCAAGGCCTCGTCATCCCGGGTCAGTCACACTGATCGAGGCTCGGCGCTCGAGCCACAGATGCTCCCTGGCGAGTCGGTGTGCAGAGCGGTCCCTTCGCTACTGATTTGGTGCGTCGTCGTCGGCCAACGGGCCGAGAATCCCTACCGTACGACGCCACGATTCCGCCACCGGCTGACCGTCCGGCGCTCTTGCATGCCATCGCCTAGCGTCGGCCTTCTCGGGCCGACCACGGTCCCTCTGGTACCGCGCAGCCACCGCGGCCACTATGGGGTTGAAACCTGATAACGGGCTCGCGAGTACTCAAGAAGGTGGGCCCAGTGTCGGTGAGGAAAGTGCGTGCGGCGGTATTGGCTCTGAGTGTCACCGTCGCCGTCATCGGCCAGAGCCCGGCACCACTCGGCGCCGCTGCGGCGCCAGCCAGCAAAGCGCCTGGCCGAGCGGCAGCAGCCGAGGTGTCCTCTCTGCAGCCCGGACCGGTTGCCGTCGTGGGACGGGCGCCGCTCGTAGAGTCAGTTGACCTACCGGCGTCCTGGGACTTCGGCAGCATCGCCGTGATCGACGGCCTGCCCACCTTGTTGGCTAGCGCCGGGTATTCGGCAGATGGCGGTCCCTCCCGGTGCATGGAAGTAGCCGTCGAGGTGCCAAGCCTCCGCTTCGGGAAGGTGCACCGCTATTCGTGCAACACCGACCCGACGGCACAAGGCTTGGCGTACCCGGTGCTGACCGCGAGCAAAATCTTCAACGCCGAGGTGCGTATAGCCCGCACCAACCCGGTCACCGGCAGGACGGTGACCGGTCCGGTGGTCATGACCTTCGGCCAGTACTCGACCAGCCGCCTGGTCTATACCTCGGGCTACGGGTCGCTCTGGCTTTACGACGTCGACACCCCCCGAGGGGCCGAGCTGCTCAGGGTGTCCTCGGCCAGTGGGAAGGTGGAGGACCGTATCTTCCTTCCGCAGCGGCCTGTGCGGCCGCTCCTGGCTGCCGATCAGGACGGGCTGTGGATGGGCATATCCCCGGGCGGGTCGATGGGGGGTAGTAGGGGGTCCCCCTTTTACTTTGTTCGTGACGGCGGAAAGAGCGCCACGCTGGCCTGGCGTGGCGGCAACGACGTGCTGTGGGCCATGTCTGACGCTAGGCACGTGTGGTTCGACATGTTCAACGTGAACGAGCAATCAAGCAACATTGTCCGGTTCGACGGCCCCGGTCCCCGTCCGGCTCTTGATGTCCCTCTCAGGGGCGCCGCGGCCGGGTGGTTGACACAGGAAGCAGTGGTCGGTAGCGGCGCTGAGGGCTTTTGGACTGTGGAATGGCCTCCCAGCACGAATGAAGGCGCTAGTTGCGGCGCGGCCACCGTCCTGTCCATAAACCCAGTCTCGGGCCAGGTGAGTGAGGTAGCGAGCCTGCCAGGGTCCATAGTCGACGAGTACGACGGCTGCAACGGCTTGGACGACAATGAAGGAGTCATCTACAACGGCAGGTTCTTCGTGCTGACGGGCTCCTTACAGTCCAATGAGACTAATGCCTACACCCAGCTCTACTCCGTTTCCTTAACCCCGATCATTCACGCGTCCTTGTGACTTGATCGGCCCGTATCCGCGGAAAGGCCCTTCCGACAAGGGAAACTGACTGTGTCGAGCAGCAGTATCCCTCTCGAGAAGGGCACTTCCAAGATGAACGGTACCAGCACAGCGCGCGTGAAGGTGGAAGCCGGCGGGACCGGTGTCGTGTCGCACGTCGGCCTGCACGCTCTTGGCTCTTTCGCCGACCGGTTGGGTCTCGGTGACGCCCTTTCGTCCGCGATCCCACAACGGCCAACGCTTGTTCACGACCGGGGCAAGGTCCTCGTCGAGGCGGCTCTCGTCCTCGCGGGCGGGGGCGAGAGCTGCGCGGATATCGAGCACCTGCGCGCCGAGGCGGCGCTATTCGGCTTCGTCGCCTCGGACTCGACACTGCACCGCAGCTTGCATGAGATCAACAAGGAGACGCGGTCGAGGATCGCCACCGAGATAGCAAGCGTTCGGGCACGGGTGTGGGAGCGTTCGGCGGTGACCAAGACGGGCCCCGTCTTCTTGGACATCGACGCCTCGCTCGTCGAGATCCACTCCGAGAACAAAGAGCAGGCGGCACCGACCTACTCCTGTTGACTGAACTAAGCGCTCAGCAGGCCCTGCCACCGCGGCTGACTTCCTCTGAGCTGGATACGGTCCGGTCTATGTCCGAAAGGTTTGGCGAAGAACGTGATCTCTCGATGTTGGTCGTGCCGCGGGTGGGTGCGGTCCGGGCGACTGAGGATCTCTGGGAGCCGGTCCGGTTGATCGATGCCGCCGGCGATGCGGTGCCTTCGGTCGCGGCCTTCCTTCAAGAGCTGCAGGCGTCGGGACGCTCGACTTCGACACAGCGGTCATACGCGATGGACCTGCTGCGCTGGTTCCGGTTCGCCTGGGCCGTCGAAGTGCCGTGGGACCAGGCGACCCGGCTGGAGGCTCGCGACTTCTGTCGCTGGCTCGCGTTGAGAGAGAAGCCAGCTCGGCCAACCGGCGGTGTCCGATCAGCCAGCAGCCTCCCGAATCCGGTGACTGGCAAGCCTGGCCCGGGCCGGAAGTATGCCGTGGCGACGCGTGCGCACTCAGAGACCGTGCTGCGGGTCTTCTATGACTTTCACCGCGACGCCGCGACAGGCCCGATGGTCAATCCCTTCCCGCTCTCGCGCGAACGCCGTGGTGGCCGACCCAACGCCCATCACAACCCGATGGAGCCCTTTCGCAACGAGCGGGTGGGCCTTTACCGGCCGAGAGTCGCCCAGCGGATCCCACGCTGCATTCCCGATGAGATGTTCAACCGCGTGTTCGCCGAGCTCGGCTGCCATCGTGACAGGGCACTGGTCGCGTTGTGGGTGTCGACCGGAGCGCGTGCCTCGGAACTGCTCGGCGCCCGCTGCGGCGACGTCGACCCCGGTCAGCAGCTCATCACAGTGATCCGCAAGGGAACCCGCGCAATCCAACAGCTTCCGGCGTCGCCGGACGCTTTCGTGTGGCTTCGGCTCTACCAGTCCGACATCTGCCAGGAACCACCGTCCGGACGTGATGATCCGTTGTGGTGGACACGGCGTCGACCCTTCCGACCGCTTACCTATCACGCCGCACGGGCGATGTTCGGCCGGGCCGCGGCAACATTGGGTGCCAACTGGACGCTGCACGACCTCCGGCACACGGCCGCTTATCGGATGGCCCGCGATCCTCAGCTGCCGTTGGCCGATGTGCAGTGGGTGCTCGGGCACGCTCATTTGTCGACGACGCAGCTGTACCTGACACCGATGCCTGGCGATGTGATCGCCGGTCTGCTGGCTCACCATCGGCGCGGCCACGCCATTGGTTCGATGGGCGCAGCCGGCGAACAGCTCGACACCGGGACTCCCGTGCCGAGCGGGTATCGGCCGGAGTCCTTGAACGTGCTGTTCGGTGGGCGGACCTCGTGACCGCGCCGCAGACGGTCACTCTCACTGACGAACTGGCGATCGCGGCCGATACCCCGTCGGTCGGCCCGGATATGCAGCAGCTCTGGCGTCGATTCCCGCCCCGCGCTGCGGTAACGACATGGCCGGTGACTGAGCAGCGACGCGAGCCGCTGCTGGCCAAGCTGCTCGCAGCATCGGCGCTGGTCGACGAGGGCCGGGCGGCACAGCAGCGGCGGCGCCTGGGCCTCACCAGGCTGCTGGACTGGCTGGCCGACCAGCCGGGTGATACCTGGCAGCAGCGGTGGGTGGCCAGTGGCGCCGATACCGCGGGGAACGCGGACTGGTGGCAGCCGATGCTCGCCTGGGCACGTCCGGAGGCGCCTCACTGCGGGGTGTCCCTTTCGAGCAACCTGCGTGTCTGCGCGCTCATGCTGGTCTGCACCGATGTGATCCGTCCGAGCCTGGACTGGGTGCTCAAGCCACGTGCACCGCAGAACCTGGTCCCAAACATGGCGAAACTTCGGGATCCAGATGGCTTCTCCGAGCTGGTCGCGCTCTGTGACGCCTCACCCGCGGGGCGGACGATGAAGGCAGCGGCACTGCGTCGCGCGGCCACGATCCTCGCTTTGAGGGGTGGAACTCTGCGAGAGATCACCGTCGGCGACTGCCTGCAGCTCTCGCTTGTCATCGACGGTCGGTCGCTACGTGCTAACAAGGGCATGGGCTTTTACCAGCTGCTCCACACCATGGGAGTGTTCGGACCCCAGGCTCCGTCGACGATCCGGGCCTTCGGCACTATCGGGCAACTCAGCCCGGCCCAGCTGATCGATCGGTACGCAATCACCTGCCGCCCAGTTCGCGACCTGCTCGTCGCCTACCTGCAGGAGCGCCAACCGGCGCTCGATCACACGACACTGCGGAACCTGGCCTTCAACTTGGGTTGCCTGTTCTGGCGGGATCTCGAACGCCACCACTCCGGGATTGCCTCGCTGCACCTGCCGCCCGAGGTCGCCGCAGCCTGGAAACAGCGCATGCTTACCAAGACGAGACACGTTGCCGGCTCCAACGGGCAGACGATCGAAGTGCGCGAACGGCGAGCTGGTGGCCAGGACGGCCTGGCAGCAGTTCGTGCGTTCTATCTCGACATCTCCCAGTGGGCGATGGAGGATCCGGCGCGCTGGGCCCTGTGGGCTGCACCGTGTCCCGTCCGCCCCGAAGACCTGGCACGGCAGAAGGAGATTCGTTCTCGCAAGTCGCGCATGGACCAGCGGACCCGGGAGCGACTCCCTATCTTGCCGATCCTCGTGGCTCGGGTGAACCACGAGCGGACCACGACGGCCGCATGCCTGCAATCGGCGCTGTCCACTGCGCCCGGCGGCTCGTTCACGATTGACGGCCGGACCATGCATCGCGCCGAGACGAGCCCGGACCACTACGCGGCGCGGACTTGGGTCAACGACTCCGACACTTGCAAACGCAGGGACATGACCGGAGAGGAGGATCGGGCGTTTTGGACCTGGGCCGCGGTCGAGACGCTCCGGCACACGGGGATCCGCATCGAGGAGCTCACCGAGCTCAGCCATCACAGCCTCATCCAGTACTCGCTGCCCGACAGCAGCGAGGTCATCCCACTGCTGCAGATCGTCCCCTCCAAGACTGACGCCGAACGGCTGTTGGTCATCAGCCCCGAGCTCACTGACGTCCTCGCGACGATCATCACCCGCGTCCGTTGTGGTGACGGCGCCGTCGGCTGTGTCACGTCCTACGACTCACACGAGCGCGTCTGGAATCCGCCGATGCCGCTGCTGTTTCAGCGCCGGATCGGCGTCGAACATCGAGCGATCCCCGCCGACACGCTACGCGGGTGGATCGGCCGGGCGCTCAACGGGACCAACGTCACCGACGCTGCCGGAAAGCCGCTGCGGTTCACCCCGCATGACTTCCGCAGAATGTTCATCACCGACGCCGTCATGCATGGCATGCCTCCGCACATCGCCCAACTGGTCGCCGGTCATCGAGATATCAACACGACCATGGGATACAAGGCCGTTTACCCCGAAGATGTGATCAACGGACACCGAGCCTTCATCGCCCGCCGGCGGGAGCTGCGTCCCAGTGCGGAGTACCGCGTGCCCACGGAGCAGGAATGGGGCGAGTTCCTCGGCCACTTCGAACGGCGCAAGGTCGCCCTCGGCACTTGTGGCCGCTCATACGCCACTGCGTGCATTCACGAGCACGCCTGCCTGCGCTGCCCGCTGCTACGGCCCGACCCTGCCCAGCGCCCTCGGCTGATCGAGGTCCGCGACAATCTGATCGCCCGAGTCGCCGAAGCCCGACAGCAAGGCTGGCTCGGTGAGGTAGACGGCCTCCAGATCAGTCTCTCCGGCGCTCGTCAGAAGATGGACCAGATCGAGCAGATGACCGCTCGTTCCACCGACGCGCACCTCGACACGCCCACCTTCTCCCAGATTGCCGGCCGCGCCACCACCACCACCACCACCACCAACGACTCGATCCGATGACTGGTTCGCGCAACTCGCCGGACCTGATTTGCCAAGTGCAGAGAACAAGGGCGGGTTCGGCTTCCACCCGATGTTCTGCTTTGCAGACGCGACCGGTGAGGCACTATCGGGAGTGCTGAGGCCGGGCAACGCCGGCTCGAACACCGCCGCTGACCATGTGAGGGTCCTCGACGAGGCGATCTCTCAGCTGCCCGACGATGTCCAAGCTGGCCACCACGTTGGCGAGAACGCGTCCCTCGTGCGACGCGAGGTCGTCTGCCGGACCGACTCGGGCGGCACGACCGCGGCTTTCACCACAGCTCTGCGGGCCCGCAACATCAAGTTCTTCACGAGCGCCATGACCAACGACCAGGTCCAGGCCGCCATCTTTGACGCCGAAGGGATCGAGGAGGTGTGGGTGCCGGCGCTCGGAAAAGACGGTGAGGAACAAGACGGTTCCTCAGTCTGCGAGCTCACCTCGCTCGTCTTGTTATCGGCGTTGCCGAGCGGGACAAGGCTCATCGTCAGGAGAGAGCCGCTCCACCCTGGTGCCCAGCGCAGCCTGTTCCCGTCCCTCGAGTACCGCTACTGGGGCTTTTACACCGACTGCGAGGGTGAGCCCGCTGAGCTCGACCTCATCATGCGCGCCCATGCGCACGTCGAGAACCATATCGCCCGGCTGAAGGACTCTGGGCTGTGCCGCTTCCCCTTCTCGAGCTTCGAGGCCAACGCCAACTGGATGGCCGTCGTGATGCTCTCAGCGGACCTCGTCAGGTGGTTCCAGCTCCTGTGCTGCGACGGATACTGGAGCTGCGCCCGCCCGAAGGCGCTCAGATGGGGCCTGTTCCACGCACCGGGCCGCATCGTTCGCACTGCCCGGCGCAGCATCGTGCGCATCCTCGAGCACTGGCCACAGGCGGGCATTCTGCTCAGCGCCTACCGCCACATCGAAGCCATGACCTGATCGCTTCGATGCCGCGAGCACCGGACGAGCCTGGATCTGCCACGCCCACGATTCAGGTGATCAGTGCGGTCTTGGCCAAATGCGGGTCCCCAGGCCTCTCCGGTCACCGGAATGGCCCAGCAATCCCTCCGACCGGCCTCAATCGCGAGCGGCACTCGATCCTCAATGACCCGTGTGAATGGTCGGGGTTAACTTCTTATTGATGTGACAGAACACGGTGCTCTGTTTGCTCCACTACTCGCGTACCTCTCCGCCGTTCACCTCAATGGAGGAAGGCCTTGAAAGCGTCGTCGATGGCGATGTCTCGTCTGTGATGGGTCGTGGTCGGTCGTTCTGACGGCTTGCACCCGCATCGGGCCACGTCAAAGCGAGACAAGGGAAGAGATTGTCTTCGCGCGATCCACCCTGACCCGACGGGTCGTGCCTCATCGGGCAGTGACCTCAGGGTCGGATTGAGACGCTCCAGCACCTGATTGAGCAAGTCAGTCACACGTATGGCGCCAGCGAGTGCTCAGCGTCTTCCGAAGGCTGTACCGAGGAGGAGTCGTCGTACGACTGACGTCACAGGCTCAGACAACGCTCGCGCGCCGTGCGTGCAGGACGACGACTGAGCAGGCGACCAGACCAACGAAGGACTCAGTCACCCACACGGCCGGATAGGTCAGCATCCCAACGGGGTCGGGCCCAGGTCCCGACCAGAAATAGACGAGCCATGCTAAGGGCTCGAACACGAACAGCCCGGCAGCAACAAGCGCTATCGCCACCGAGTGCCGTCGCCGCGCCAAGGCCCCGAGAGCTCCGAAGGCCGGACCGCTCACGAGGCCGATTCGTATGAAGTAGGCACCGGTTCTCAAAGCCAGTCCTACCTCTACGTGCCATGCGTGCCCTGTGAAACCGAGCACGTAGATGTTGGAGATATAGAAGGCGATGAGCGCAACGAGGCTCGCCGCACCGCCGACGAGCGCTCCTCGACCGAGGTGTTGTTCACCAGCGACGGCGCCTGCGACAAGCGGGAGGAGGAGCCACGGAGCGCTGACGTTACCGATCTGCGCCCGCAATCCGCCGCCGCTCCCGTGCAGCGCCGACATCCCTACACCAAAGGCCAGACCGGCGGTGCAAACAACCAGCACCCGCACCAGACCACGTCTGTCCACAACCAGAATTTACCGTGCACGAGGACGACTTTCCAAGGTTCGGAAGTCCTCCAACTGTTGAAATGTGCCACTCAAGGGGGCAGGGCCTCGGAGTCGCGGGTGCGCGACGCTGCCTCCGAAACGGCCTACACGCGGTTCAGCACGACGACGTGATGGTGCAGCTGTGGTCACCGTCACGGCTCTCACAAGACTCGCCGCCAATAGGCCTGGTTGCAAGGGGGGTGAGCTCCCTCCGACATGACGGGGTCCCGTCAGCTCGTCTTAGTGGGTCCCGGCTCCGTCAACCCGATGTGCTCCAGCGGCCCGCGATCGCTGGCCCGAGCTGGTCAGCGTAGGCGTCGAACCTCGCGAGCATGTCCTCCGCGCCGCCGCAACCGGAAGTACGCCACTCCCGGTGTACGAGCGCTACGAGTGCGCCGTAGATAGCGATGAGGAGCCAAGGGCGTCGGTCGACATCTGGGTCGACGTCCTCGCGCTCGGACAGCACGGCGACAGCCCTATCGCTGTTGTCGTAGACGTAGCGGAGGCTGGCGGCAAGCAGCGCAGGCGTCGAGTCGATCAGCCTGATGACTGTCAGGTACCTCGGCTCACCATTCCGTAAGTGGTCGTCGCCTTGGAGCTGTTCGAGGGTCTGGCGGAAGGCGTTGCGCACGGTCGTGAGCGGCGCTTCGCCCACCGGTCGCGCGGCGAGCGCGTCGGTGAAGTCGTCCATTTCTTGTTTGACGAAGAAGAGCGCCAGGTCTTCCTTGCTGGCGAAATAGCGGAAGAAGGTCCGTTCCGCCACGTCGATGGCGTCGGTGATCTCGTGCACCGCGGTGTGCTCATACCCTTTGGTCTCGAACAGGTCGAGCGCTGTGTCGATGAGGGCATCGCGGGTTTGGCGCTTCTTACGCCTCCGGCGGGACTCATCTGGCCAGCTGGTGTCGTCCAGCAGTGGCCTCTCTGCGCCTCCCGTGGGCGCTTGTCGAACCGTCGTCGAAACAGAGCGGTCTTCCACGTCATCATCGTAACGCATTGCCAGCATATAGAGCCATAAGTCATGATTTGCTGTCTGTCAACCTATGACATAAACTATTCCGTGCGGACTCGGTGAACCCGAGCAAGCAGAGCTAAGTGAAGACGCGCCTTCAAGACAGGAGGGCTGATGACTGTGCTGAGCGAACCCAGGGAACCCACCCGGCTGGGCCTGGCTGAGAACGCAAGAGCCCGCCGCAACTGGCGTGGCAACCCGACCTTGACCTTGGTGGCAGTCGCCTTGGGTGTCATGATGGTGGCGCTGGACGGCACGATCGTCGCCGTCGCGAACCCGTCGATCCAGTCCCACTTGCACGCGTCGCTGGCCGACATCCAGTGGATCATGAACGGGTACATGCTCGCGCTGGCCGTGACCTTGATCACCATCGGCAAGGTGGGCGACCGTTTCGGGCACAAGAAGGTCTTTGTCACCGGGATGGTTGGCTTCGCCTTGTTTTCAGCTGGCATAGGCCTTTCCGGCGACACCGCCAAGAGCATCTCGCTGGTGATCGCCTTCCGCGTCGCACAAGGTGTCTTCGGCGCCATGCTGATGCCTACCGCGCTCGCCATCCTGCGTGAGACGTTTCCGGTCGACAAGCTGAATGCGGCCCTTGGCATCTGGGCCGGCGTCATCGGCGCCTCGACGGCAGCCGGCCCGATCGTGGGCGGCTTCCTCGTCCAGCACATCAACTGGGAGTCCTGCTTCTACGTGAACGTGATAGTTGGTGCAGTGGCCTTGGCCATGACGCTTCTGTTCGTCCTGGAGACCGCGCCTTCAAAGGCTGCCCGATCCTTCGACTTCGCGGGCATCGCCCTGTTATCGGCCGGTCTGTTCTCGTTGATCTGGGCGTTGATGAAGGCGTCGACCTACGGCTGGGGCAGTGCCCGCACAATCGGGTTCTTCGTCGGGTCGGCGGTGGCGCTCGCCTTGTTCGCCCTCTGCGAGACCCGAGCGGCTCAGCCGCTGCTGCCACTACGCCTCTTCCGCTCGGTTTCGCTGTCCGTAGGGACGGTGCTGAACATATTGCTCATGTTCTCGCTGGTGGGGTCCCTTTTCTTCATGACCTTCTTCATGCAGGACGTGCACGGGCTCGACCCGGTGATGACCGGGATACGGATGCTGCCACTCACGGGGACATTGATCATCGCGTCACCGGTCGCGGGCCTGCTGATCCAGAAAGTGGGGCCCCGGCTGCCAATGTCCGGCGGCCTGGTGGTCACCGCGGCCGGGCTCTTCGGCCTGTCCCGGCTCGGTGCGGTGTCTGGCCCGAATGACGCGATCCTCTGGTTCATTCTCCTCGGCCTGGGGTTGAGCCCGGTCATGGTGGGCTGCGCGGACGTCGTTGTCGGCAGCGCCCCGGTTGAGCTGGCCGGTGTGGCCGGAGGTATGACCACCACTGCGATGCAGGTCGGCGGCGTGCTCGGCACGTCAGTGCTCGGGGCCGTGATGTCGGCCAAAGTTGCTCACCTGTTGCCCTTGCGCTGGGCCGAGGCGCACCTACCGGCGCTGATGGGCCAGCAGCTGGTGGAGGCGAAGTCAGTCGTGTCCGTCGGCGTTGCCCCCGTCGCCCCGGGCACGCCTCACCAGGTTGCCGCAGTTATCACCAGCATCGCTCACTCGACGTTCATGAGCGGCCTCGACGCGGCCTTTTTGATCGCGTCGATCGCCGCCCTTGCCGCCGCGGCGGTGGCGCTCCTGATCAAGCCCAACCTGGCGGTTATGGAGGTCGCGGAGGTCTTGGGGGTCGTGGAGGTCGCAGACCGCACTTTCTTAGAGGCTGCTGGGGACTTGTAGGCGCCGTTTCGATCACAGGATTCGATCACTCCAAAGACTCGGAAGCCTGCCGCTCGAAGTCCGCGCGTAGTGTCCTCTCACTGGTCGCTTTCAAAGGCGGCACCGCACTCCGAAAGGCGTATGCCGGCGCCACCGGGCGGTTCTCGACCGACCTCGACTTCTCTGTAGCGACCTCGACGACGACCCCGCCTCCCGGTCGTCGTGAACGACCAACGCGCCCCGGGGCTGCGCTTAGGTGACCCTCGTGTCCACGCCCTCCTCGCGGCAGCGGTGATCTGCCGCCAACCCGACGGCTTCGCCAACCACCACCTGGCGAGCACGTCGCTGAGTTCCTCGGCCTCGAGCCCGACGAGATCACCCCTGGACGCATGACCTACGACCTACGACGACTCCGTCTCTCGCCGCCCGATCAGGAATCGCCGCATAGCACAACCTCGAAAGCAAAAACTTGACTCAAGAGTCCGGCTCCGCGGGACCGAGGCCTCTAGAGGAGCCACGGGTAGCTGAACGTCCTCCCACCTGTTACCGCCAATGCAGCACCCGATTCGGCATTGGCCGTCTCAATTGGACGACCGGGCGACGAATTCGCAAGCGCTGCTGCGTCACGTACGACCTTCCACGACAATCCGGGGCGATCTTCTCGGGAGCCGGCCTGCATCTTGCGTTCCGACGAGCGCGATCGGAATATTGGTGCCTCACACCCCGTCAGCCCTTCCACGGCAACCAAATCGCCTGGTGACATCATTGGCGACCCGTCGCACTAAACTGATCAAACAGCCGACTCTTCTGAGTGGTGCTCAACCTCCAAAGGAGGTGATGTGACTCCACTCGCCGACGACACGCTGGTGGATCTTCTCGATGCGGCACCCGACGCGATGCTCGCGATCGATGAGGCTGGCCTGATCGTAATGGTGAACGCTCAAGCCGAGCGACTCTTCGGCTATCACCGTGAAGAACTGATCGGAAGGCCCGTCGAACTGCTCGTCCCCATTGCGGATCCGAAATTCCGACCTTCTGCCACCGGCTTGGAGATGTCGGGGCGACGACAAGACGGTACCGAGTTCTCGGCCTCGATCTCCGTGTCAACGATGGCGATCGATACCGGACTTCTGATCTCTGCGACGATTCGAGACGCTACCGAGCGGATTGAGGTTGAGGCCGAACGTGTGCGCCTCAAGACCGAAGCCGAGGTTGACCGCGTCAAGGCCGAGGGCGAGAAGACCGAAGCCGAACGCGTGCGCCTCGAAGCCGAGGCCGATCGCGTGAAGGCCGAGGGCGAGAAGTCCGAAGCCGAACGCGTGCGCCTCGAAGCCGAGGCCGATCGCGTGAAGGCCGAGGGCGAGAAGTCCGAAGCCGAACGCGTGCGCCTCGAAGCCGAGGCCGATCGCGTGAAGGCCGAGGGCGAGAAGTCCGAAGCCGAACGCGTGCGCCTCGAAGCCGAGGCCGATCGCGAGTGGCTCGAGGGACAGCTTCATCAATCGCAACGCATGGAGAGTCTCGGCCAACTCGCTGGAGGTGTTGCGCACGACTTCAACAATCTCTTGGCCGTTATCTTGAACTACGCGTCGTTCGTTGCCGAGGAGTTGACCAGTGCCGCCGCGACTCCGACGGGTGCGCAATGGGAGGAACCGCTCAAGGACGTCAAGCAGATCCAATTAGCAGCTGAGCGCGCCAGTCTCCTGACTCACCAGCTTCTCTCGTTCGCCCGCCGAGAGGTGGTCCAGGCCCGCGCACTGAATCTCAATACTGCAATCACTCGCATGGAGCAGATTCTGCGCCGCACTATCGGCGAGCAGATCGAACTCGTAATGAGCCTCACACCCAGTTTGCCGATGGTCGTGGCTGACCCAGGCCAGATCGAGCAGATTGTTCTCAACCTGGCGATCAATGCTCGTGACGCCATGCCGGCAGGGGGCACGCTATCGATAGGCACGTCGACGAGGGAGATCACTGGGAACGAAAGCTCCGTCACGGGTGTTCCGGCAGGCCTTTACGTCTGTTTCCGCGTCGGCGACACCGGCGTAGGCATGTCTTCCGAGGTCCGCGATCGTGCGTTCGAACCCTTCTTCACGACCAAGCCCAGAGGCGAGGGCTCGGGCCTCGGGCTGGCGACCGTGTACGGAATCGTTTCGCAGTCTGGTGGCTACACGAAGATCTACTCCGATGAAGGTGTCGGGACCTCGATCACCGTCCTTCTCCCCGCTGCCCAGCAGGACGCCGAGCAGGACGTGCCCGACGAACGCGTAGATCACCTTGAATCACTGGTGGGAACAGAGACGATCCTTGTGGTGGATGACGAAGAGGCGCTGCGCGAAGTGACGCGACGGATACTGACCCGAAACGGCTACACGGTCGTCACCGCATCTAGTGGTGCTCAGGCGATAGAGATTGCGGCGTCGCACGTTGGACCCATCGACCTCGTCCTCACCGACGTGATCATGCCCAATATGCAGGGACCGGCCGTTGCTAACGAGATGAGACAGCTCCGACCCGGCATCCGAGTGCTTTTCATGTCCGGTCACGCCCAACCCGTCCTCGAATCAGAAGCTGTTCTCGGAACGGAGTTCCTGTTGGTGGAGAAGCCTTTTGACCAGGCGATACTGCTGGAGAACGTTCGCAAGGTGCTCGATCGCAATGAGTGAGGCGCTGGTGATCCGGGTCGTCGTGATCGACGACCACGAGATGTTCCTTCAAAGTGTCGTGCGTCTGCTCCAGGAGGACCTACAGATTGTCGTCGTCGGCACGGCGCTGACGGCTGCGCAAGGCATCGCGATCACCCAGCAGTTGCGGCCGGACGTCGTGATCATCGACTACCACCTGCCGGACATGGATGCTCCAGGTGCGATCAAGAAGCTGCGAGAGGTTCATCCCGCTGGCAAGATCATCACTCTCACCGGATGGAACCACCCCGGGGCACTCTACGCCTCGATGCGAGCGGGCAGCTCTGCATGGGTGCGAAAGACCCGGGCGATCCAGGAACTCCGCGACGCGGTACAGCACGTGGCTGCGGGTCTACCAGTCACCAACGAAGAGATGGAGTTGCTCCCGGCGCTCGACCAACTGGTACTGCATTATCAGCCGATTCTCGAGCTTGCTAGTGAGCGAATCGTCGGGTTCGAGGCTCTCGCCCGTTGGCAACACCCAGAACGGGGACTGCTCTACCCCGACGCGTTCCTGCCACTTGCCGTGGATGCCGGCTTCATCATCGAGATCGACCAGTGGGTCTGGGAACACGCGGCATTTCAGCTTAGGGATTGGCAGCACAAGTACTCGGTACCTCCAAGCATGTGGATGAGCGTCAACATGTCGGCGAGTGATCTCGCGGATCCAGGTCTCTTCGAGTCGATCTCGGGAATAGTCACGGGTGTCGGCATCAAGCCAACCGATCTGGTAGTCGAGGTCACCGAATCGGTGCTGCTCGACGACACCGAACAGACGACGAACTTCCTCATTCGACTCAAGGAGCTCGGGGTGGGGCTAGCGCTCGACGACTTCGGCACTGCCTTCTCGTCGCTCTCCTACGTCCGCCGGTTCCCCTTCGACCATCTGAAGCTCGACATCTCGTTCACGGCGGAGTTGCCCCACTCGGTACGCTCGATGCTGCTAGTTGAGGAGATCTGCCATTTGGCCACCTCGATGGGGATGAAGACCACTGCCGAAGGAATCGAGCGCCAGGAGCAGGCTGATGCGCTCCGTGGGATCGGCTGTGAATACGGGCAGGGGTACCTGTTCTCGCGGCCGGTTTCCGCCGCAGAATGCGAGGCGCTCCTCGCGGCCGGGTAAGAGTCACTCTCCCCAAGACCTGACCTGTTAGGGTCCAAGAACGTGATCCTGGGCTTGACCAGGCACGATCGATCGGGTGAGGATCCTGCCCCGTGGCTCTCGTTCCTGTACCGTCTGCTCAGTAGTCTGATCGAGCTCGCCCGGGTCCACCGGATGGACGCCATCACAAGGACGCCGAGATCCTCGTTCTCCGTCAACAGCTGGCTGTCCCTCGCCGTCAGATCGCCCGGCCCCGCCTCTCTTGGTCGGACGGAGCACTCATTGCTTCATTGGCAAGACTGGCGCCGCGCGAAAGGTGGGCGTCGTTCCTCGTCACACCCGAGACGATCCTCCGGTGGCACCGGGCCCTTGTCCGGCGACACTGGGGCTACCTCCGCATCGTCGCGGAACTTCGAAAGCTCGGCGTCAGTGTCTCTGAAGCCAGCGTCGCCAGCATCCTCCGCCGTCACGGCCTTGGACCCGCGCCCCGGCGAGTTGGGCCCAGCTGGAAAGAGTTCCTCCGCGCCCAGACCAAAAGCCTCTCGGCCACTGATTTCTTCACGGTCGACACCGTTCCGCTCCGCCGCTACTACGTGCTGTTCGCCATCGAGCTCGAACGGCGCGTCGTCCACGTGCTCGGCGTGATCGCCAACCCCAACGGTCTGTGGGTGACCCAGGTCGCTCGCAATTTCGCAGCGGAGCTCGAAGAGGCCGGACGCCAGGTGCGTTTCCTCGTCCGCGATCGAGATACGAAGTTCACAGCCGGCTTCGACGCCGTGTTCGCCTCGATCGGCGTCGAGATCATCCTCACGCCCGTTCGCTCGCCAAGAGCGAACGCCTTCGCGGAGCGCTTTGTCCGCACCGCCCGGGAGGACTGCCTCGACCATCTGCTCGTCCTCTCGCACCACCACTTAGAGACCGTCCTCGCCGAGTATGTCGAGCATTACAACACCGCCAGGCCGCATCGCTACCTTGACCTGACGCCGCCGGAGCCCACTAACTCCCTGGTCGGCCGGAGTGGCGCGATTCGCCGACGCGACGTCCTCAGCGGCCTCATCCACGAGTACGAACCGCCGCCTGACGCCAGTCCATGCATCTCCCCGCACCGAGTGGAGGAGAGTCCGCGCCTCGCGACGCTCTCGCTCTGGTGCGAGTCCACAACCGAGGTCCTCACTGCCCGCCCAACTCCCCAACCGTGCCGGCTCACTGTGTCATCCAGGATGGCCCAGAGATCACGCCTTGGCCGCTCGTTGTACCGACCGCGGACGTCATGGTGCCGGATGGAAAGTGCGCGCTTGCGAGTACGCCTTGGTCGGTCACGACCGAAGCCGTCTGGATGCGCCCCGTTCCTGGTGGGAGGGTGACGCCCCAGACACCGTAACCATGCTCGAGCCAGAAGGTCCCTAGCGGAACCGTTTTCCCGTCGACGAGACGCACCTGGCAGTTTGCCTTACCAGACCACGACCCGTCATCGAGGCTCATGAAGAGCCAGCTCGTCCGGCCCGAGTACACGACGACCTTGCCGAGCGTGCGACCTTCGGCGACGAGTGATTCCGTTTCGATTTGTCCACCGGGTGCGGTTCCGAACGCGGATGGCACAACCGTCTGATGCTGGCCACCCCACGCGAGCCACCCGGCACCGGCTCCGGCCGCACCGAACATCAGCAGGGAGGCCAGAACTAGCGAAGGCTGCCGAAGACGCCACTGACGGCGCACGTGTCGCTGGGCAGCCTGGCGGGCTCCGAACCGCTCCATGAGTCTCACCTCGAAGCCGAGTGGTGGCTCGACACCGGGTACCATCTCCAACAGCGAGTCGGCAGCAAGTGAGAGCTGCTCCATCTCGGCGTGACAGTCTGAGCATCCCTCCACGTGGGCGAGCACCAGTGCCCGATCTCGACCCATCAAGATCCCAAGCGCAAGCTCAGCCAGCCCATCCGCGTACCGACCGCACTCAGGCCGGGAGCCCGCGTCGCTATCGCTCATCGCTCGATACCTCCGCTCGTCATCGTCTCGCGCAACCTAGTGAGGCCAGCGCGGATCCGTGTCTTTGCGGTTCCGAGGGGAATGGATTCCGCCTCGCCGGTCTCGGCCGCGGTCATCCCGTAGAAGCACGCGAGCACCAGTGCCCGACGTTGCTCGGCGCGAAGGCCCGCCAACGCCAGCCTCACACCACGGGCACCTTCGGAGCTAACGGCGGCGTCCTCGGGCGACGTCTCGCTGCTCACGAGCCCGATTAGATCGTCGGGATCAGTCGGGACGGCCCGTAGCATGCGCAACGCGTCGATCGTCAGGTTGCGGGCTATCGTCAGCACCCAAGTCGAGACGGCATCGGGGCGGACATCGTAGATAGGAGCGTGCCGCCAGGCACGGAGAAGAGCCTCTTGTGCGACATCCTCCGCAAGGCCCGGACCGCCCAGCATACTCATCGCCAAGCCGAACACCCTGCCCTGATACCTCCTGACGAACTCCAGGACAGCCCGCTCATCGCCCCGGGCCATGCTGGTGAGCGAGGCCTCGTCGGAAGGACCGCCCTCGACGCCCGCGTTAGTCGCATTACTAAGGATACGGCTGGGAGAGCCGCGCGGATTGCCTTATCCCAGTTCCGGATTCCGGGAAACTTGTCGCCACGTCTGTCAAAAGAGGCAATCCGAGCGGCCTCGATCCGCGTACCAACCTCTGACACGCTCAAGACGTAGCCGGAGATCAATGATGGCAGCAACAGCAGAACCAAATGGGAAAAGTGGACTGTCCGCGCCGAAAGCTCGAGCTGCGTCTTCCATTCAATGATCTCGAAGCGTTGCTCGTTCTGGGTGTTCGGCAGGTTCGTGCACGAAACGAGCCGCCCGTCCAGCAAGGACCCCCTGTTGTGGACAGGTCTACCTTTAGTAGTGCGCCCGTGCGTCAAAAGGCTCGAGCAGCTGCCGGGCAAAGATGCCAGCGACCCGTGACCGAGCGGCGGCCTGTTCGACTGCGACCGGTCGACCGGCCAGTCCAGTCCGCCAGGACTGCCTGGCGCTGCCTCGCTCCGGAAAGATGGCGCGCCTTGCCAACACGTCCCAAAACACGAACACGATGCCGAGGTTCACGTCCACCGGTCCGTCGATCGAGTGGTGGATTCGGTGGTAGGCGGGGCTAACGAGGATCTTGCCGAGCGGCCCGAACGACCACGACACGTTGGCGTGGGGCATCGCACCGAGGCAGAGGTAGAGAGTAATCAGGCCCGGCGCGATAGGACGTCCGCCCATCATCGCCACGACCGGGACCGTGGCGACAAGGAAGCTCGCGGTGTGCACCAGCGGGTGCACCCTGAAGGTGGTCAGTACGCTTAACTCCTCCTGGCTGTGATGCAGGGCATGGACACGCCAGAGCGCGGCAAATCTGTGGTCTGCCAGGTGCGTCAACCAGTTGCAGCCGTCCATCGCCACAAGCGTCACCCCGACGACAAGCCAAAGAGGCCATCGCGCCGTGAAGGAGAGGGACATCCACGGTGTGTAGCGATGGAATAGCTCTACAGACGCAACACCGAGAAGCGTCACGAAGGGGGCCATCACAGTCGCGAACAGGAGGAAGAAGCACGCGTCTTGAACGTGCCCCCGGGCGAGTACCTTTCGACGCTCGACGGGCCAGATTCTTTCGCAGGTGAATACAACGAGCACGAACCCGATCACGGCCGGCCCCGCGAGCTCTGATCGCGAGCCGGCGATCACAGCGTTCAATGCTCCCGCCCGGCGGAGCGAGGTCACTGCCGCAACCACGAACCACGCCGTCACGCCCGCCAGTAATAGTGAGGGTAGGTAGAGCATCCGAAACATCGACTCAGCGCTTCTACCAGCCATCTCAAGTCGGCCTGATGCGGGCGAATGTGTCACATCGGTGTCATACCTGAGGCGATTCCCGATAGCGACCTTGGGCCGGCTGGCCCACTCTGTCCTCAAGCCGGTCGCGTCCACTTGTGCCATTGACAGTCAGGGCGCGGTGCCCGCATGGCGGACCCGGTTCCCCATCCCCCTTTCAATCCGTGTGTGCAGTCTTCCCGCACACGGTTTAGCGACGGTTACGACGGCACGGCTTAACTACGGTTACGACGGCACGACCCGCGATGTCACCGCCTACGTCTGGCCCGTCGCCGACAATCACATCGACAACCACCATCGCACCCAGCAAGTTGCGGGCACCCCGACGATATCCCCGCCGAAGAAGGCCATGTCGCCGACTTAGGCAGGAAATCGTCTGTCAATACCCGGACAATATGAGGCCTCCACATCGACTGACGCATCACTGGGCCGATTCCGTGTCGTCTTCACCCGCTAAGAGCTCGACCGATGACGGAACCAGTTGTTGGTCTCCCGGAAGTGGCTATTCAACCTGGTCTCCGGGACCGCCCTCATGAGACGCCGCGTGGTCATCAGATAACCGATGCCGTTGCCGGTGGGGGCATGGCGACACCGGACTTCCCCCTCCACTCGGATCGGCACGCTCATCCCCACCTGTGGTGCGGTGACCGTCTCGCTGTGTTGACCGAGTCGGGCGTCAGTAGCCGTAGCCTCCACTTGGCGCCGTTGTCGTCGTCGTTGTCACCGCCGGTGTCGTGGCTGGCTTGACCGTCACGACGACGGACCATGTGCCCCACGTGTCCTTCGCGCCGTTGCCGTTGACCTGTCCAGCGGCAGTGTCGTAGGTGAACCAGTACAGCGCCTTGCCGGAATAGGTGATCTGTCGCACTCCGCCGGAACGCATCACCGAACCGAGTTTCGAAGCCGTCACACCTTTACCGGCTGTCGCCTTCGTGACGCCCTTGGGCAGCAAGACCTCAGGCCAGGTCTTCGTGCACTGACCGACGCAACCCACCTTGCTTGCCTTCAAGGTGTAGACAGTCTTGCCGCTCACCAGGATCGTGCCGAGCTTCGCGTTCTTCATCGTTGAGATGACAACGCTTTTCGCCGCGCTGTTCGTCACGGCACCTGCGGTGCTGATCGCAAAGGCGGAGGCTGAGAGTCCGCCAACCGCGACCGCACCCGCTGCGATGCGTCGAACCAGGACCCTTCGAGTTACATGCTTGTAGTGCGTCGTCTGTCTCATGTCGTTCGTCTCCTTAGGTCGTCATACTCGGGTATTGGTAGTACTACGGGCGACATCGACCGGCGGATTGGTGTTACGCAGATTTCGCGAAGGGGCACTCCCAGAGATGGATGAGTCGGGTCGGCGCGTCGATGCTCGCTGCGGCCGCTGATATCGAAGTCCGGTTCATCGCGGGCGGACCCTACCTGCCGGAACTGTGCTGAACGGCCTACTTGGCCTACCGCGCTTGAACAGGTCGATTCATGTCTCGCCTTGGCACGTTGCGACAAGTCGAGAAGGCCGCGCCGAGAGCGACAGGTGAGGTCTGGGGCGTTCGAGCGTTCGGTCTCGGAGACGTGCCTAGAGGCCCAGACAGACAGAGTTCGGCGGCGGGCCACAGTGACCAGCAACGAGCAGCCACTCTCCAGTTGTCTCCGACTCGAGCCCGCGTAACTGCTGGCGTCAAGTCATTGCGCAGGTACGTCGATGCAACTGTGATGAGGACGCCGGCACCACGGCAATCGCGATAGCTTGACACCAGAAGGGGAGTAGCCCCCGACCGGTAATCGACATGCTGGCATCGAGAGGTGCCCGGTTCCCGGGCCTGCGAGCGCGCAGGTGGGCGAGACCTTCGTCTCAAGTCGTGTTGTCGACATGGCCGGGACGAAGGGCCCCCTTCGTCCCGGTGGAAAGGCCACCATGAACCTCGCCATCGCTGCCAGCGTGTTCCCGATCATCTTCCTCGGCGAGCTGCCAGACAAGACGATGTTCGCCTCGCTCGTGCTGGCGACTCGGGGAAGGCCCACCGCCGTTTGGCTCGGGGCGGCCGGCGCTTTCGTCGTTCACGTCGTGATCGCCGTAACGGTCGGTGTCGTCTTGTTCCGGTTGGTCCCTCACCGAGTCGATCGAAGCTGTCGTCGCTGGCATCTTCTTCCTCGGTGCGTTGCTCGCCCTCCGAGAAGCTGGGAACGCACGACGCGGGCACGAGGCGGGAGAACGGCTCGTAGAAGCTGAGGTCTCATCGCACCGACAGACCGCCTTGACCGCTTTCGTGGTTATCTTCATCGCCGAGTGGGGAGACCTGACCCAGATCCTCACTGCCAATCTCGCCGTTCACTACCACTCACCAGTCTCGGTCGGCCTAGGAGCGCTCGCCGCGTTGTGGACCGTCGCTGCCATCGCGGTCGTCGGGGGAAAAGGCATGCCTCGGTTCGTGAGCGTGGTAACGATCCGAAGGGCAACTGCCGTCGTGTTGCTTGTTCTCGCGGCGCTCTCCGCGTGGTCGGCGGTGAGATAGTTGCGCATCTGTCATCGAGGAGAATCGGCTTCCCGCAATCCCTGACGGAGCCGTCGCCGTATACCTCCGTAATAGCTACCGAGGCGACTAGCTCGACGCGAGATGGAGGACGAGATTCCCATGAGATCGGCCCATAGTGCAACGCGGTCATCGCTCAAGATCCTGCTCGCAGCAGGATTGACGTTGGCGGGATCGGCCGGAATCGCAGCCGCATCTACTGTTCGGTCGACCTCGACCTCAGCGTTCCTCTTGACTCTCGACAAGCCGAGGCAAGTGGCGTCCACGGTGCCGAGCAACGGTGACGTCAACCCGTACGGGGTCGCCGTCGTGCCAGAAACACTGGGGAAGCTGGCCAAAGGGGACACGCTCGTCAGCAACTTCAACGACAAGGCGAACGTGCAAGGGACCGGTACAACGATCATGCAAGTGTCCCCGAGTGGCACCGTGGGCACGTTCGCGAATCTCGGATCGCTTCCTACCGCTAAGGCCTGCCCAGGAGGCATAGGGCTCACGACCGCATTGTCGATTCTCCCCGGTGGCTGGGTTGTGGTCGGGAGTCTTCCGACGAGCGCTGGAGGAGCACTTCCATCGGAGAATCCCGCCGGATGTCTCATCGTGCTCTCCAGCACTGGCCTGGTGGCAGAAACGTGGTCCAACGCGAACATCAACGGTCCTTGGGACATGACCGCGGTGACGACGCGCTCTGGTGCGGATCTGTTCGTTTCCAACGCCCTGAGCAGGCCGAAGGGTCTGAACAAGACACCGCCAGTCGGATTGTGCACGGTCGTCCGTATCGACGTCTCGCTCGCCTCCGGACACATGCCGCGGATCACTAGCTCGACTGTCATCGGATCGAACTTCGTCTGGCGCGCGAACAAGGCCGCCCTCATCCAAGCACCGACCGGCGTGGCGCTCGCTGCCAACGGCACGCTCTATGTCGCGGAGACCGTCAACAGCCACATCACGAGGATCGCGAATGCGATCTCACGCACGACGGCCATCAAAGATGGGACCAGTACGCTTTCATCAGGTGGCTGGCTGAACGGCCCTCTCGGCCTGGCACTCGCGCCGAATGGCGATGTGATCGCCATGAACGGCAATGACGGCAATGCTGTCGAGATCAGCCCCCAAGGCCGTCAGGTCGCGAAAGTGACACTCGTCGCCCATGGCGCCGGAGATCTCTTCGGTGTGGCGATCCATGCGGACGACTACGGCCTCCTTTTCGTAAATGACGGCACAAACGCGATCGATGTTGCGAGCACCCGGTGATTTCGGCTGACTACTCGGGTCTCAGGAGAGCCTCAACATGAGGAAGCTGCCAGCCATGCGCGCATCCGCGGAGGATAAGCGTCAACAGCAGGCTCTGAGCTGGCAATGGCTCGTCCTGCGGGTCGTCGGAGCCGGGCTGCTCGTCGCGACCGCGGCGATCCACCTTGATCTGTACCTGACCGGCTACCGGACGATCCCGACAATTGGCTGGCTATTCCTGCTTCAGGTGATCTCCGCCTTTGGCCTCGGCGCGATCGTCCTCGTATCTGATAGTCGGCTCGCCTCGGCAGCGGGTGCCGGGTTTGCTCTCGCGACTCTTGGTGGTTATCTGTTGTCGTTGCGGATCGGCCTCTTCGGTTTCCGGGAAGTTCGCACCGCTGCGGGAATCGTGGCCGCCGTCATCGAGGTGGCTACTTTCTCGGCGCTTGCTGCTGTTGTCTTGAGCCCACGCGCCCAACACCAGTCCGCAGCGCTGGTGATTCACGGCAATAACTTGTTTGACAGACTTCAAGCGGCCATCCCGGTCGGCCGGTGGGCGGCCGCCGCGCTCTCGGTACTGGTTGCAGTGCTTTTGGGCGTCTCCCTCGCGGCCACGGGACCAGCATCAACGAGCGCAGGTTCGACGAGAGTGCTCCTGAAGATCGCAAGCTTCAGTGGCGTGTCGGTGCTGACCAATACCCGGGGCTACACGCTCTACTGGTTTGTCCCGGATACGCCCGCCAAGTCGACCTGTTATGGCATATGCGCCGTGTACTGGCCGCCGGTCCTCGGGACTCCCGCCGCTGGCCCGGGCGTGACGGGCCAGCTAGGGACGATCAGGCGGTCAAACGGAGCAGCCCAGGTCACCTATGACCACCATCCCCTCTACACCTATGTCGGCGATTCCGCTCCCGGTCAGGCAAGCGGAAACAACATCAACTTGAACGGCGGGTTGTGGCACGAGATGACCGCTTCTGGCTGACCACAGCCAGAGAGAAGGTGTCTCATACAGTCGTGCCGCCGTGAACATGATGAACGTTCGATTCGCCACCGCTGTCGTGTTGACCGGATTGGCTGCCTACAAGGAATCAAGGTGAAGGGCACCACATCGATTTTCGACACACCGGACAAATCAACTACGTGCGATCACCGGTGACACACTTCGTCATGACCAACGTTTCGATACGTGACCTCCGCAACCACGGTGGTGAGATCATCGACCGGGTTGAGCACGGCGAAGCCGTGCGAGTCACCCGTGACGGTCGACCGGTGGCGGAGCTTCGACCCTTGGACGCCCAGCGGCTCAGCCTTCCTGCGATCCTCGAGTGGTTCCGCTCCCTACCGGCAATGGACCCCATCTCACTACGCGAAGACATCGATTCCGTCATCGACACGCGCCTTTGATGCGTCCCGTCCCGGGGGTTCTAGACACCTGGCGCGGCTACGAGTGACCGAAGCAACCTTTGAGCCGATCCCGTTCGATGCGCCAGCGGCTCGCGCGTTCGCACGCGTCACAGTCGAATTGCGAGGCAGCGGTCGCCGTACGAAGGCCCGTTCCTTCGATGCGATCATCGCGGCAACAGCCCTGTCAAGAGACCTGTCGATATTCTCAGCCAACCCGGAGGACTTCACCGGAATTGAGGGGCTCGACGTAGTTCCGATCAGGGCGAACCGACACGTCGCCAACGGGTGTCGCTTCCGCGCAACAATGGCGGTCGTGACCCTCACAGCCCGCACCTGGCTCGTTCTCCTCCGCGACATCTCGCACGCCGTGCGCATCCCCGACGAGCCGAGGATCGTCGCCAGCCTCGTTTTCGACATGGAGACGGGCATCGTCCTCGCGTCCGCCGTCGCCGGACACGAGGAGAAGGTGCTCCAACAGGCCTGTGAGATAGCTCTCTCACGGCCAGCGGGCGGGCTTGCTCCGCTTCGTCCCGATCACGTTCTCTGCAGCCCCGGCCTCACCTCGCTTCTGAAGGCCCAGCTCGACAAGATGAGTCAGGCCGCCCCGTTGCCACCTATCTCCGAGGTGCCGACCGTGCGCGAGGCGGAGGATATCTTCGATTCTTTCGTCGGCCACATGGCCGGCCGACGTAACGCCGAGGAATTCGCCGCGCCGTGCGACTGGCAGCTGCTCTTCGACCACGTCCTCCGCTTCTACCAGCGGAAGGTCTGGAGCAGGTGGGCAGACGATGTGGACCTGCTGGTCGAGGTCACAATCGGTCCACAGAGCAGGAAGTACGCCGCGGTCGTCCTCGGTCATGAGGGCATCCAACATGGCGTCGTTCTCTACCCGGGCACCGGACCGCCGGCCGGTCTCCGAGAAGGTCACTCAACTCGTCCGCCGACAGTACCCGAGGGCACGCTCGTGCTCAACTTCGACCCGCCAGAGGACCTACCCGCGGAGTTCGTGATGAAGGCGGACCGCTACGGTTGGCCGGCCGCCTCGCAGCTCGTGCCGGTCTTCTTAACCGTCGACGGCACGCAACCCGGCGAACCAGGCAGGGACGAGGTCAGGGTGCTTGCCGTGGCGCTGGCGGCGCTGCTCGAACATGACGCGGCCGGACCGACGCTCGTTGACGTGGGGCCGAAGGTCACGAGTGGGAAGCTTGAGCTCGCCGAGGGTGAACCAGCTTCGTTCAGCATCCGGCAACTGCCCCGGTTCGAAGAAGACGCAGAAGAGTCTCTGCGGATCCATGTTGCCGGCACCGATCTATTGCCGCTCGGCACGCCCGTAGTAGTGGGTTCGACTCGAACCGCTGGACTTGGGTCGCTTCGTCGTGCTGCCCGTATCCACCGCCCGCTCCCCGCCACCTCACCCCCGCTCACCGAGGGTGAGGTGGCGATGATCATCGTCATCACTGACGAGAAAGAGGGAGACCGCATCGCCGGGCGCGTCGCCGCCATGGATCCCTACGGCATCAGCATCGCCGAAGCGGAGGGCCAAGCGATCGTGGCTCTCGTGGGCAGTGGTGGTGCCGAGCTCCTTATGGACTTCCCGGCATCCGACCCGGCCGTGCGCCGGTTCCGGTCCAGGTTGAAGGCGAGGAAGGGCGTCCACGCCGTGCTCATCGCCGACGAGGCGACGGCGACCGGCGCAGGCAATGTCTACGGGCTCTTCGAGTGCCATCTCCCAGCCAGTCCTGCGGCGGGCCGTCGACCGGGATCCTCACGCGCCAAGCGACCGGGAACCCCTCGTTGACCACCTGACTTTCTGAGCATTTCGGCATGGCTCTCGGCCGGAGCTCTTTGGCGGGCTTGCATTGGCCGACGCATGGCCAAACCATGGCCAAGTCACGACGTCTCAAACAACAAGAAGGGCCTCTGAACTGGAGCAGACGACGGAGCGGACGACGGGATTCGAACCCGCGACCCTCACCTTGGCAAAAAAGGTGTTGGAATCCAAGCATCGGGTGTTGCTCCGTCCGTCGACGTGGGCCTCGTCCGTTTCGTCGTCCGGGGGTGCTGCCAAATCTGCCCCGTAGTAACACGCGTCACTACGGGTCACTTGGCTTCGGGTTGCCTACTCGCTTCCTGGGAAAAGGCGTCCCTCGCGACTCCGGGTCACCGGGGCACTACGGTGACTGCGCACTGCAGCAGGGGAACCCTGCTTATTCGTGCATCCGCGGTGACCAAGGTCGAACCGAGATTCTCGGCGAGAGCGACGTAACAAGCGTCGTAGGCAGAGACATTGGCCCGAAGCTGCCAGACCCGGTCGAGGAAGGAGAAGACCGGATAACGGATCAGCCCAAGTTGCCGCCAGGTGTCGAGTGCCGCCCATCCAACTCCTTCATCGATCTCACCTGAAACAACCATCCGGCGCAGCCCGTTCGCCACCTCGGCATCGATCAGATGTGGCACATGCAGCTGAGATTCGCCAAACGCTCTGCGGGCCGGCCCGGCGTTAAGCAGCGCCGAGATGGCCGCCGACGCGTCGACGACAATCACCTTTCCGCACGTCCGGCACTGACGTGTCCGATGATGGTCCTTGTGTCGAGGTCCACGTCAGGTAAAGCACCGAGCAAAGCGGGATTGTTCGCACGCCGTGTAGCTTCGGCCAGTTCCCTTACGGCTGTCGCTCCTACCGAGGCACCGTCCCGAGCCGCAAGCTGCTCGAGACGCTCGACTACGTCATCCGGGACGTTACGCAAGTAGAGAGTTCTCATGTCGCATTATGCTAGCAGCCGACTGGCATAGTGCGACAGAAGAGAGTGCAGAAGTTTCCGCGTAGCGATCCACTGAATGGGGTCAAGCCCATTTCGACGACGGGATTCGCACCCGCGACCCTCACCTTGGCAAACAATAGAGGCCTGATTGTCCTACCTGGTCAAATGTAAATGAGCGCAGCGCACTGGCCGTTTTCTACTGCCAATAGTTGACCGTAATCGACCGTGTTTGTCAACGGCTTGTGGTATTTCCGTGGTGCACGTACCACGGCGATCCTGTACCACGTGCACCACAACCAAACGGGATTTCTGCATCTCTGCCTGCGCTTCTGGTGGGCTCATCGGCATCCGGCGCTGCCCGCGAGGTCAGGTCTCGTCGCCCACTCTCGAACAGCCCGCGGCTGCCGTCTACCCGATCGTGCGTGCCATTGCCCGCCGTTCTATCCGTCTCATCTGATGGTGCGGTCGAGCACTCATGGGTAGGTTGAACGGGTGCCCCTTGCGAAGTTCATAGTGCTCTACCCGCTGTTTTCTTATGTCCCTCCGCGTCACAGTCTTAACCAGCAGTTTCGCGGACGTCGGACCGCCTACGCCGGAGTGCGCCCTCACCTTCCAAGGTGAGGGCGAAGCCAGGTCTACGGCTGCTCTAGGCTCGCGGCATGACGTGCGTCACGATGGTGCGTCGTGTCCGCGGGACGGACACGGTGGGGGTGGCATCAGCTCGATAGTCGATGGGCTGCAGTACTTGTCGCGGACGCTCGGATCTGCCCGGACGATCTCGTGCTCGACGTCGGGGCGGGAACTGGCGAGCTCACCGAACCCCTCGTCGCCTGTGGTGCTCATGTCATCGCGATCGAGCTCCACCCGAGGCGCGCCGCTGAGCTTCGGCGAAGGTTCGCGGAAGACCACGTCACCGTGGTCATCGCCGATGCAGCCGATCTCCGGTTGCCGCGACGCCCGTTCCGCGTCGTTGCCAACCCGCCATTCGCCATTGGCGTTGCGCTCCTGCGACGCCTCGTCGCTCCGGGGAGCCAACTCGTGCGTGCCGACGTCGTCGTTCCCTGGCACGTGGCGAAGCGGTGGACGTCCGGTGCCGCGCCCGGTAACGGCCGCTGGTCGTGCGAGTTCACCACCGTGGTCGGACAACCGCTCCCCCGCTCCGCCTTTTGACCGCCACCACCGAACGGCGTCGCCGTGCTCGTCATCGAGCGGTGACCGCATCAAATCGCCAGGTAGAGCTACGAACAGCCCGTGAGTGCCGAAAGTGTCGTCCAGATGCCCTGAACTGGGGTGACACGTATCGGACGCCTTCTGTCTAATGCAGGTTGGTTACCCGTAGCACCCAGGTTGGGGTATACGTCGGACGGGATTGAATGGTCCTGACCTCTAGCGCGTGCCGATCCTGTCCTCCAGTCCGCTCGCACGGTATCCCCAGGTCAAGCGCATGGACGGAGTTTTCGGCACCTAGAAGCGTGGGTCAATAACTGGAATTTCGTGCAAAGCCAAGCAACCAGCAGCATGTTCATGCAAGCGAGCTGGGGTCAATGCACGGATAGAGCACCCGATCTGGATACTCATGCAGTCATGCGAACTTCTGACCCACGCTCCTAGACGATATCTCCCTTGTGAGCCAGGTCACGTGGTCAGCTCGCGAGGAGCGCATTGGCCTGGTCTGTGATCGTGGACAGGACGCGATAGGCAACCGCGAGGTCATCCGCCGCAAGTCCGGCATAAATCTTCTGGGCATTCTCTCTGATCTGATCGCTGAGTCGCCGGTAGAGCGCGGTGCCGGACTCTGTCGGAGTTAACACGTCACCAGCATGATCCAAGATGTCGTGCGCCTTGAGGTAGTCGATGGACTCGGTGGCAGTGGCGTCGTCGATCTTGAGGGCGCCTTTGAGACGTGCGACGAGATCGTATGCCGACAGGGGCTCCCGGCTGTCCGAGACCACCTTCAGTGCAACCCAGCGGTAATAGTCGAGCTCAGTACCGTTCAGTGTGCGCATCAGGACGGCGCGAAGCGCGTTTTCGGTCTGCCCGATCATTGGGCTGGTGAGTACTGGTTGGCTCGTCATGGCCGTCCTCCTTTTGCGTCCACTGGTGTCTGGAATGTGCTTTCGTGATGGGCGGAGATCAGAACTTCTAGGTCCTTGACGAATGTCTGCATGCGCTTGCTCGACATGCCACCCAGCGGAAAGGCAAGCTCCTCAAGAAGTTCGTGGACGATGTGGATTGCTCGGTCGATCACGCTCGCGCCGTTCTCGGTGATGGTCAGGCAAACTGCTCGTGAGTCATTGGCGTTCGCAACTCGCTCGATCATCTCTGCTCTCTCCAGCGCCCGAGCGAGTTTGGAGATGTAGATCGGATCCAGTCCGGTGTGATCGGACAGCTCTCGCTGACTGGGGTAGTTGCCAGACTCCGTCATGCCTCGCAGCGATGCGAGCACGCTGTACTGAGCGTGGGTGAGGCCAAGCGGCGCGACCGCGGCATCAACCGCCGCTCTCCACTTCATGGAGAGGCGCCAGACCAGGAAGCCAACGGTTGGTCGGTGGGGAGCAGCCATCCAGCACGATACCTTACATGGCAATCATTGCCATGGCAAGTGAATGATCCCTCGCCGCCACTGGCCCTGAAGGGTGCCACATCACACGCGGCCGCGTGACAAGGACCGACACACCCGTCCACCTGGCAACCAGCGCGGTCGCGCCACCTGGCGGTGCATCACTGAGAGCTGGTGACGAAGGACGGTGATCTCGACGTCCTTCTCGTCGGGCGTCGGACCGATCCCGAGGAGCAGGAGCAGCTTTCGAATGAGCAGGAAGGTGATCGGAGTGCCCATTCTGGCAATCCTGTCATACACGAGAAGCCCAGCTCAGAGACAGAATCCTGTGCTTGCACCCTGCAGGTATGAACGGCGCAGTGAGGTGAATGGCTGGCGGGGCAGGTCGAAGGTGACAAACTTGTGCTGGCCTGCTGGCTTGCGTTATGACGCTCATCCTTCACTTCATTCATCAAATTAGGTAACTAAGAGCATTGCTGCTAGGATGAGCACGCCGCCAGCCAGCACGTGCCAGCCGAGGGGCCCACCGGTAGCCCAGACCACGAGCGCGGTAAAGAGCGGCTCCAGCGTCAGCACCATGGCGCCTTGGGTGGCGGAGAGCTGTGACTGGGCCCACATTTGGGCGACGTTTGCTAACGCAGTCGCCACCACACCGGTGGACACGATGGCCGTCCAGGTCCAGAAGCCGGTGGGCAGGCCCGGCCCGGCGGGCAATGTCGCGACCAGACAACATACGAACACCGTGAGCATCAGGACGGTTGCGAGGCCGTAGGCGTCCTTTGTCGACGACCAGTGCGCCATTCCAACGATCTGCAAAGCAATCAGGACAGTACTGGCGAGGATCAGTACCTCGCCGAGGCCGAAGTTCACGCCTCTCAGCGAGATCACCGCCACGCCAGCGGTGGCGAGTAGGATCGCGACCCATATCCGTCCGGTCGGTCGCTGACGGAGTAGGAGCCAGGCTAGCAGGGGCGTAAACAGCACCATGAGGCCCGTGAGGAAACCGGAGACCGCCGCAGGAGCGTAGCGCAGACCATAGGTCTGCAAGATGTAGGCGCCGGCGAGCGCCAAGCCGATCAGGCTGCCCTGGGTCCGTTTGCGCGACCCGAGCTGCGCCAGGCTGCGCGGCCGGAACGCGACCAGCAACCCGCTCGCGACGACGAACCGCCAGACGAGGAAATCGAGCACCTGGAGAGGTGATGCCGTGGCAGCGACAACTCCCGAACCCAAGACCGTGTCGGTAGCGCAAGTGCACATGGAACTGACGTTCGAGAACTCGCACCTCGCGGAGCACCATCAGCTCGACATCCTTGTCGTGCTCGGATCGTTGGCGGGATTGTAAGAGACCGAGGGCCCGCAAGAGTCCGATGCAGCAGAGGGTGAGAGGGTGAAGGCAACGGCCGATGATGTCTGACAACACCGAGGAGCGCCAGCTCAGCGGCCTGATCGACGTATTGGTGTCCTTCGCCTCGGCCTCGAGGCGCCGGTGCCGGGGCACACCACCGTTCCGTCGCCCCCCGGCAACATCGCTCGCCGTAGCGTGCGCGGCGGATTCATCCACGAGTACCACCAGTTCGCTGCGTAGTCCGAGCGCCAACCCGTGGACGCGTAGACACAGGGCGAAGGCCGAGGTCATGCCCCAATGACCACCGCGTTCGCCAGCGGGGCGTCGCGCGTCACCGTCACTGACTCACCTCGCAGCGAGCCTGCTCCGAGGTCTTGGGAATTCCCCGGGTCAAACGCCGACGTCCCACGCTGAATGCATTCAGCGCGATCGAGGTTTTGGTGCTCTACACCTCGCAGGCCGTCGAGATCGGGAGGCGCCGTCGTCACCTCGAGGGTCGTGCCGTCCTCGGCGAGAAGATGGACATCGACTCGGTGCCTTGAAAGATCCAATCCAACGTGCAACATGTGTGTAAGGCCTCCCTTGATGGTTGGGTTTCGGTGACATCAACGCTGTCACCGAGGGAGGCCCCTCTTCATGGCATTCAGCGATATGGACGCCGACGCGAAAGATCGACAGCAAGCACGCGGCATGACACGGCTCGGAGCAAGCCGTGGAGTCGCGTCTCCGAGATCTAAGTCCCCGGAGACGACGGACGAAGGGCAGCGTCGTAGTCTTGGGCAGTGCATTTGATCTTGATGCGGACGATCGTGTTCGATTTCGCCCCCGGTGCACATGACCTCGGCCGCGACTTCTGGCGGGTCGCCCTCGCGGCGGACATCCGACGCGGGAACAACTATCCCGAGTACCACGTCCTCGAGCATCCGGCCGCGTTGGGCCCTGTCCTCGTGCAGCAGCTAGGGGAGGGAGAGAGCCGGATTCATCTCGATATTGAGACCGATGACTGCGAAGCGGAGGTGTCGCGACTCGTCGCGGCCGGTGCAACCATCGCCCAGCGGCACGCGGAATGGACCGTGCTCCGGGATCCCGCCGGAGTGCTGTTCTGTGTGGTGCCTGCGGACTCCGAGGACTTCGCCGAACACGCTCACCCCGTGGGCTGAGGCGACGTTGCCTAGCTGGCGGCAGGGCGCCGGAGGGGTCTCCAGAACAACCCTCGAGGTCAAGCGCTCCTAAGAAGGCAAGCCGCAGACTGCGACGACGAGCGGCCCGATGGCGATCGGGAGGTCGAGGCTGGCGCCCGTCTTGCAGACACCTCAGGTTGGATTTTTGCGAAGGATCCCGATGCCCAATGCGCTCATGGAACTGCGCAGGCCGACCTCCAAGTCGTGGAGTTGAGGTCCATCACGAGCCATGACTCTGTAGACACGGACTGCTGGACAGTGCATCGACCAGAAGGGCTACAAAGTCGTCGAGTGTCGAGCCGTCGTCGTTCCCATGGTCGGGATTGACCTCCGCAACAGTCATTCCATCGAAGCGAGGGTCGGCGCAGAGTGTGCGCAGGACAACGGCTGCGGCGGAGAGTGGTAATCCACCCCAACGGATATATTCCTCGGATAGCGGAAGATCAAAGAAGTCGACCACATCGACGTCGAAGTGCACGAGAACACTATCCGCATCGGTCGGTAGCAGCTGAAGAGCCCGCGTCGCCGCTCCCGCCGGATCAGCGATTACCTCAGATACCTCGATCACCGTGAGGTCCAGTTCTTTGCGTTGCTTCTTCTCGAAGGGCGTCGACCGATCGGGATTCACGCCTAGGAATACCACCTGCTCTTGTTGGAGCAAGGGCGTGCGTGGGCCGATGTTCAGCAGGGGCCCACTAGAGCCGGGGACTCCCAGGAGATGCGAGACTCCCATCCAGTCGACGGCTCCGTCTGGGGCTGAGGCAGGGGTGTTGAGGTCGAGGTGATGGTCGAAGTAGACAAGTCCGACCGATCGATTCGACAGCAGAGTGCCCGCAACCATTGCGAGGTTGAGCGTGCAATTGCCGCCCACCAGGAGGGGTAGGCACCCCTCGGCGCGGGCGGACGCGATCCGGTCGCGGGCGCTCGCGACATCGGCGGCGATCCTTTCCATCGTGGGGCCACTAAACCAGTTCCGATCAGAGGTCCAGCGACTGACCGGTGAGTCACCGAGGTCCTCGACCTCGATCCCGGCGGATCGGATTCGAAGCTCCAGCCCTACAGAGCGAAGCGCGGCAGGGGCTTTTTCCTGCCCTGGGGAGAATGAGGCCACGCTTGTTGGAGCCCCGATGATCGCCAGTTTGCGCATTTGAGCAGGCTTCAGAGTCGTTGTCTTCGATCGCTGAGATAGTCCACGAGCGTCTGCGGTCATCCGAGTCGGCCGTGCGGCATTGCGTCACTCAATCGACCGCCCACATTGCGTACCGTAGTCTCCGCCAGCCGGCGACGCGTGCAGACAGACCTGAAGGGTGCCATATCACGGTCGGCCGCTTGATTAGGACCGACACACCAGTCCAGCGGCAGCGAGACTGGGCCGGTGACTGTCCGCCTTATCACGCTCTCCCTTCGCCAGGTCCTCCGCCTCCTGCTCCTCGTCTGCAGGTCGTCTCGCTCGAAGGACCTCGAGCTGCTTGTCCTGCGCCAAGAGCTCGCGGTGCTGCGCCGCCAGGTCCCTCATCCGAAGACGCGGCGCGAAGAGCGGCTCGTGCTCACTGTCCTGCAGTGGCTCCGTCCTCTCCACGAACGCCTCTCCAACCTGTTCACCCCCGACACCCTCCGGCGCTGGCACCGAGAGCTCGTCCGCCGGAAGTGGGACGGCCAGCACCGGATCAACAAGAAAAAGACGATCTCCCTTCAGACCCAGCTCGTCGTCTGGCGGATGTCGCAAGAGAACCCCACCTGGGGCTACCGGCGCATCCAGGGCGAGCTGCAAAAGATCGGCATCGACATCTCAGCGACGAGCATCCGGCGCATCACGGCGCCTGAACGCCGTCCTGGGCCGAAGCGGGACACCTGGCGCCAGTTCATGAGATCCCAAGCGTCCTCGATCATCGCTTGCGACCTCTTCACGGTCGAGTCGGTGAAGCTCACGACGCTCCATGTCTTGTTCTTCATCGAGCTCCACACCCGTCGAGTGCTCATCGGAGGCGTCACCGACGGGGCGGCAGACCTCGCCTGGGCGACCCAGATCGCCGGCAACCTCTCAGAGGCGCGAGAGGACCGCTCGGAACCGATCTGCTTCCTCGTGCACGACCGCGACAAGCGCTTCGGGGCGACCTTCGACGAGGTCTTCAAGGCCGAGGGCATCGAAATCGTCCGCACGCCCTGGCGGGCGCCGAAGGCGAACGCATATACCGAAAGATGGATCCGCACCGTGCGAGCCGAGTGCCTCGACCGTGTCATGGTCCTCGGGCGACGCCATCTCGAGTACCTGCTCAGCACTTATGTCAAGCACTACAACGAGGAGCGCCCGCACCGAAGCCTCGGGCTCAAACCACCCGGAGGGCCACAACCTCTAAGAGCACTGAGCCCGGAGCCGAGCGAGATCGGACGCCGCGACCTTTCGGTGGGCTCATTCACGAGTACTACCGGAAGGCCGCCTGAACCTTTCGATCGCGGACCGGCTGATCGCCAGTCCGTTCAACCGGCGCCATTGGATTCACCGGGTTGGAATGCGGCAATGTTCTCGCTGCACATCTCTCCGCGGACCGGCGAGGCGGATCCAACTGGTCATGGAAGTGAGCGCCATGGCCACAGAGGGTGACCGATCGTTAAGTGGCACCCTTCAACCCACGAATTCGACACCGCGAGCCGGTGCAGAGCTCAAGCCCCTTTGTGTTCGGATCCGTGACCGATCGCCGGACGCGTCGCGATCTGGCGTCGCTGTGGCGCCGCGCGATTCTCCTTGTCGTTACAGACGCGCGAGACCCGTGTCGGGCGCAGCTGGGCTGGGGCGAGCTTCGGCCTTCCGGGAGCTCCGCGGGGATCG